>NZ_JAYJLM010000003.1:0-725514 GCF_051948915.1 Stutzerimonas sp. Brlt_14 | reverse complement strand
ATTACTCAGCTTTCCGCGACATTCCGAACTTCCAGGATCCGCTGGCCAGACTACGGGCGCGTTGCGGTTATTACAGACAGTGCAGGGAACGGAACTCGGCTTGAAAGGCACTTACCGGAGTAATGCTCCGGCTAATCAGGCTCGATAAAGAAGCCAAGTGATGAAGATGCGTGAACATATGCCGAGTGGAGGGGGAGTCGGCAGGAAATTTCCCTTGTGCCGAGTCGCCCCCATGCGGCAACTAGATAATATAGTGCCGAGTGGGGGTAGCAGAGACGGGGAGAATTGCAAAGCAACACCCCCTACCTTTGCCATCTTGGGGCTTAATTGGGGCGCGCGAACCCAAACTGGCCCAAGTCGGGCGGCTCGGACTATCAGCAAACTACAGGCGCCACGATGTCCATCAGCTGTGCGTAATCGGTCACCACGTCGTACCTGACGCGGTCCTGCGTGACACGCTGGCTAATCTCATCGAAGAACCTGCGCGCGCATTCGATCTTGGTCTTTTCGATCTCTCGCAGCTTCAGCGAGGACATGGACCCCTTGGTTTCAGCCACGAAATAAATATGCCGCACGCTACCCTCGCGGAACGAAATTGCCCAGTCCGGGTTGTAATCGCCCACCGGGGTCGGAATCAGGAAGCCGCGCGGGAGTTTGGCGTACACCACCACCTCGCTGCTGGTATCCAGCTCCTGCACAAAACGGCGCTCGATATCGGAGTCAACGATGGCGTAGTCGTAAATATGTTTGCTCAGCTTTGCCGAGGCACGGGAGAAGTCCTGGCCTACCTGGTTGGCAGTGAAGATCGACACGTCGTGCTGCTGATCCAGCTCGTCATACACCAGCCGCTCAATGACCATCGCGGCTTTCTGCTCGATGATCAGTCGCGACGCTTCGGCAATGAAATGCTCCGGGTTCTGGCTGAACTGCTTGAACACCGCAGGCTGAATACCTTGCAGAATCTCAGCTGTGGTCTGGCGGGTCAGCTGTGAAGCCGCGGAAACCTTGCCTAGCAGGTCATAGCGAACCGTCGAATGAATGGAGTCGGCGTACTCGGTCGCCGTTTCTTCCACCTTGAAGCCATCGCCAGCACGCAGTTGCTCATCCGTCAGGCCGCTGTGCTGGATGCCCTTGTGCACCGAGTATTGCAGTGGGGTAACACGCAGCTTGCTGTCGAGCGCAGCGATGCACTTGCGCACCAGCTCGGGCGAGTCGAACTCGACGCGGTACACCGCCCTGCGGTTGATCCGGTTCCAGAGCTCCTGGAACTCCTTCTTGTCGAAATTCGCGTTGCGCGGATTGGTCTTGGGCTTGCGGCCGTCGTCCACCCTGGGCAACTGCCCATCGCTGAACACGCTGTCGATCAGCTCGAAAATATGATCGGCATACGGCTGCAGCTCTGCCGGCAAGGATGCCAGCGTGCCAGCGGCTTTATCCTGGTGGTATGCCTCTGCGATCTGGTCCGTATCGTCGGTGTAGTCATTTTTCGCCAGGTACCGATAGATCTGCTTAGCCATGGCCGGCGTCACTTCGACCGGCCCTTGCTCGGTGCTCAACACCTTGCCGGTGAAGTAGCTTTCGGTAGCCTGGCGAGGCCGTGCCGTGAGGGTTTCGGCGATCTCCTGCTGCAGCCCGGCCACGAAGCTCTGATAGCTTTCGCTGGCAATCACCGTGAGCACGTTAACGTCGTGTACCACGGCCGGATGGTCTACACGGTCGCCATGCTGGTCTACACATAGCCGCAAGCCGCGCCCCACTTCCTGACGGCGGGAGATGCTGTTGTCGCTGTGCTTGAGCATGCACATGACGAAAACGTTCGGATTGTCCCAACCTTCGCGCAACGCGGAATGAGAGAAAATGAAGCGGGTAGGCTCGGCAAACGACAGCAGCCGCTCCTTGTCCTTGAGTATCAGGTCATAGGCGTCTACATCATCCGAATCGACCGCCCTGGCCCCTACGGCCGGGTCTTTCAGGCGGTTGGTTTTCTTGTCGATGGAGAAATAGCCATTGTGGGTGGCCTGCGCGTCGATTCCTGAGAGGTACTGGCGATAAGCATGATTGTCCAGGTCCAGCTCCGACAGGTACTCGTCTTTCAGCTGCTGGTATTCCTCTTCAAAGGTCCGAGCATAATCGCCCTTCTCATCGGCTTGGCTGTAGTCACGGTACTTCACCACCTCATCGATAAAGAACAGGGACAGCACCTTGATGCCCTGGGCGAACAGCTGTTTCTCCCGGTCCAGGTGGGCCTTGATGGTTTCGCGAATCTGAATGCGGCGGATGTCGCGCTCGGACACATCACCATTGGCCTCACCGGCCTTCAGCACCAGGCCGTTGGTGAACTCCACGGTATCGCTATTGGCGTCGATCTGGCTGATGACAAAACCGTCGCGGTACTGGTCCAGCTCGCCGGATAGCACAAACAAATCATCGCGAAATGCCAGGCGGCGCAGCTGGCGTTTGATCTCTCCAGACTTCAGTTTCACCTCAAGCTCGATGCGCGCCACTGGCGCCTTGCTGGAGATGTCGATGCCCTCCAGGTACAGATAACTATTGGTGCCGGCCTGCCCGCGCGTCTGGATACCACGCACGGCGATCTTCTTTACGAGCTTCTGGTTGTAGGCATCCAGTGCGTCGAGGCGGTGAATACGGTTGTGCAGCGTACGGTGGGTGGCCGAGTAGCGCAGAATCATTAGCGGCTTGAACTTGGGCAAAGCCTCCATGGTGGCGGCACCTTCCATCTTCTGCGGCTCATCCAGAATCAGGATCGGACGGTTGGCGGCGATCACGTCGATGGGCTTGCGCGACTGGAAGTCATCCAGCTCGTCGTAGATGCGGCGATTGTCAGCACCACGGGCATTGAATGCCTGGATGTTCATCACCATCACGTTGATGCCGGCATCTGAGGAGTAGCTCTCCAGCTCATGCAGCCGCTTAGAGTTGTAGGTAAAAAACCGAGCCTTCTTGCCGTAGCCTTCAGTGAAATGGTCGGCGGTGATCTGCAGCGACTTCTGCACACCTTCGCGGATGGCAATCGACGGCACCATGATGATGAACTTCGACCAACCGTAGCGCTTGTTCAGTTCGAAAATCGTCTTGATGTAGCAGTAAGTTTTTCCGGTGCCGGTCTCCATTTCTACATCGAGGTGGATCCGCGAAGCCGCCAGTGCCTCCTTCTTGTAGGTCGCCTTGACCGGCACGCGGGCACCCTTGGCATCGAACGTGGTGAACTCGACTAGAGTCTGGGATACCGGCAGGTTCTGCCGACGCTGAACCTTCTGGATGTTCTCCAGCAACTGCATGTCGCTCAAGACAAGGTCGACGTTCTTGAAGCCATCCTCGAAAGCGTTCGCCTGGCTTTGCTGGCCAGGATCAATGCGATAGGTCAAGCCATTGCTCAGTGGCTGGCCGGCAAAGCAGTCCACCACGGACTCGACAGCATGGGTCTGGTAGGGCTGTACTTTGAATTTGAGTTTCATCTCACCACTGACCTTCTCTGCAAGCTCTCTGCAGGCTGCAGCCTACAAATAACTGTAACCTATTGATTTTTAATGGCTTTACCAAGATCTCTTTGCAGGCTCTCTATTTTTCTCTTTTGAAGCTCTCTGCAATTTTCCAGCAAGATGCGGTATCTGAACCCGTGTTCACAATGACCCCGCGGCGCCTCAGCTTCGTCAGCAACGTGCTGATCTTGTTGTATTTTTGCTGCGGGTCCAGCGCATCACTAAGCTTGTCGAGCAGGAGCTGGTTGATCTCTGCACGGCTGGCTTGCTCGAAGCGCTCCAGATAATCTGTAAGCAGCTTGGCGTAGAACTCGTCGTCTTGGGCGCGGGTACGGATGTAGTCCGCCTTACTGGCAGTGACTTTGGCAACGCTTGCGGAGACATGGAAGTTAGGCTTGCGGCCTTCAATCAGCCCGGCGCGCTTGAGGCGCGAAACCGCATCGTCCGGAATCGCCAGCTTCTTCTGGACTCGATCGAGGGCGAGCACGTCCTCCAGCGGCAGGTCTGTTTTTTGGATCAACAGACGGCTATAAGCCGGGTCCACCACCTGACCATGGATGGTCAGCCGCACCATCTGCGGTTCACTCAGGTCGTAATCCGGCATGGGAAAGAAGCGCCGGGCCTGGCGGGCGTGCATGTCATGGATGCCGTAGCCCATGGTGTCGATCATGTTCAGCTCAGCCATCGCCTGGGCCAGGAAAGGATTACGGTAGCGCCGTGGCGTGCGGGTGCCAGCAATGTAGTCGGCAGGCTGTCCCTCGAAAAAGCCACCTTCATTCTCCAACACCAAACGATCAGGAAACTCCGTCACCACGATTCGGCCATTGCGGCTGTAATCCTGGTGGGCAATGCAGTTGTGCAGAGCTTCGAGGACAATCTTCTGGTCGTACTTGGCCAGTTCCACCGCCAGCAATTGGTCATCCGGCAATAGGCGCACCTGAATGTTGCGAATCCTGCGATACAAGTCGCTGCTGGCGAGCAGGAACGGCGGGTCAAAATGCTCGTAGGCCCGCTCCGGCCCCTCCAGCCTCCAGGTCATTTGCGCGGGGTGGGGCGACAAAAGATGGGCGGCCTCCAGCTTGCCAAGCAACAGCAAGGTCGTCCGCGTGATCTGCCCGTCACGCGTCAACTTGGCGCGGTCGAGGAAAGTAGTAACCGGCCAGCCCATCACCTCGTCCAGGTCGAACCGGTTGGCGTATTTCTTGGCAAAGGATTCGCGAGCCGTATTCAGGGCAACGCTGTCCAGGTGGGATAACTTCGCGCCCGGCACCAACTGGGCCGACCAATCGGCGGCGCCCACCTGAGCGCGGATCTCGTCGAGCTTATCGAGCCCCAGGTGGGTCAGGCTCTCCCCGGAGCGGGCGTAATAATGCCCCTTCCAGGCAATCGGCAAGCCAAGCGGTGCTGCGGGGATCTCGAAAAGCAGTACCCGACCCTCGTCCAGCTTCAACTCATGGATTTCACGCAGGGTGACGCTCGGCTCCGTAGAGTCGGAAACTTCCATCTTCAGGTTGTGCAAACGCTCGGGCTGCGGGCGGTAGTCAGTACCTCCATCCGCCACCCAACGGGTGCGGTTGTCCACACCGAACACCAGCCAGGCACGGTCCTGATTACGCAGGTTCGCCTCGTTGGCCAGGGCAGAGAAGTAGCGGCCGATCTTGTCGCTGGAATAGTCATTACCAGCGCGCTTGAACTCCACCACCTCACCTTCCCAGCGCTCGACCAGTGACTCCAGCAACGCCTGCAAAGCCTGATGATCCATTACGGCCTCCGTCAAAGCGTCCTGACTTCAGTGCTCGGCGACAGCTGGCGGAAGATCTGTTCGACGTTGATCTTCAGCGCATCGGAAGCAAAGCCGTTGTCACGGAAT
Source organism: Stutzerimonas sp. Brlt_14 (assembly GCF_051948915.1). Taxonomy (NCBI): domain Bacteria; kingdom Pseudomonadati; phylum Pseudomonadota; class Gammaproteobacteria; order Pseudomonadales; family Pseudomonadaceae; genus Stutzerimonas; species Stutzerimonas sp. Brlt_14. The sequence goes on along the minus strand of NZ_JAYJLM010000003.1, from coordinate 720,144 downwards.
ACCACGCGCAGCGGTTCGGCCTTGGCCAGTTCCTTGACCAGCTCCTCGCTGATGCCTTGGTCGAAGCAGGCGACCAGCGCATTGTCGTCGACGAAGAACACCGTCTTGCCGTGCAGGGTTTCGCGGCGGATCGGCAGGGTCAGGTCCACGCCCCAGTCCACCAGCACCTGGAACAGCAGGTCTTCTGCGGTACGGTCAGGCTTGACGTTGTCCACCGACTCGAACAGGTCGGCCTGCGACAGCTGATCCGGGCGGTAGTAGACGTCCTTCATATTGGAGGTATCGACCTTGAGGACGCGGAAGCCAACGTCGCGGTTCCAACTGGGATGACTGTCACCACCCAGGACTTTTTGCCCTGCACGACGAATACGCTCCCTGCACACGTCTGCAATGCTCTGAAATCCTTCTCGATATGCATCAGAATTTTCATCCAGCGCTTCTGGCAGCTGGATCACTACATAGCGTCTTTTAGCACCGTCCTCTGCGTTTGCTTCCATGACAGCATGCGCCGTTGTGCCCGACCCAGCGAAGAAATCCATCACAATGAAATCATCTTCGGGAGGGCAGAGTTTCACTATTGTTTTAAGCAAACGAACGGGCTTGGGGCTATCAAAGAAGGCCTTATCTTCAAAAAGCTTCTTGAGCTCTTGTCGGCCTTCTTGATTGTGACCTACGTCGCTATGCAACCAGATAGTGTTTGGGCGCAGTCCATCTTGCACTTCGCTCAAAAATGTTTTTAAACGAGGAGTACCATCGCCGCTCTTCCCAAACCAGATTCTATTGTCAGCTGCGAGTTGAGCAAACTTATCTTCGCTAACCCCCCAGTAACGCCCGTCCGGTGGCAAGCATTTCCTCCCGCTAGGCGTAATAATTTCATATTTCAATTTTTCCGTGCCTGACTTTGCGGAAAGAACTACGGACGTCCAATGCCCTCGTGTGTCATTGTCTGGATTCCCATATCCTGCAGGCAGATCCTCACCTCTTGGCAGCAGCTGCAGCTCCCAAGACTTCATGCCGTTGCCATTTCGTTTTGAGTTTTTTGCATAACACAGTATGTGATCATGCATGGTCGAGAAGTAGGCGGCATCATTTGCACGAGAGAACTTCTTTTGCCAGATCAAATTGGCTATAAAGTTGTTTTCACCAAAGACTTCGTCGCATACTTGCTTCAGGCCATGAACTTCCCCATCGTCAATTGTAATAAATATGACCCCGTCATCACGCAAGAGATTACGTGCGAGCCTAAGGCGCGGGTACATCATCGACAGCCAATCCGAATGGAAGCGGCCATTTGTATCCGGGTTAGCCAATAGACGACTTCCTGTCGCGTCGCGTTGATTGGATCTTATGAGGTAATCATCGTAGCTTTCTACGAAATCATCGTCGTAAACGAAGTCGTTGCCTGTATTGTAGGGAGGGTCGATAAAAATCATTCCTACCTTCCCCAGATAGGACTCTTGAACAAGCTTCAGCGCCTCAAGATTGTCCCCCTCTATGAATAAGTTTTGGGTCGTTTCAAAGTCAGAGCTTTTACTTATGCACGGTCTCAACGCTTTCGCAATCGGTGCATTGGCAGTAGCTAGCGCCTCACGCTTACCTGGCCAATCCAATCGATACCTCTCCTGTGGGCCTTCCACGATCTGACCACTCAGCTCCTGTCTGAGCTGATCGAAGTCCACCGCCAGACGCAGCTTGCCGGTCTTTTCGTCGCGCGCCTCGGTCACGCAGCCGGGAAACAGCTCGCGAATCTTCGCGATGTTCTCCTGGCTCAGGTCGGGGCTGTGCATCTTCAGTTTGTCCATCGGGTCTCTCTCAATGTTGTGCGGCAGCGGCCTGCTGGCGGGTCAGCCGCTCCAATTCCTGTCTGGCATCGCGCAGCTCGGCATTGATGGCTACGCGCTTGTTGAACTGTTTTTCGCGGCCAAGGCGCGCCTTGATCCGCTCGATCTCCTTGCTCTGGGCGGCGATGCGCTCGGCCAGAGCAATACGCTGCTCCAGGCTGAGGCTGACCGAGCCAGCAGCGACCTGCACTGTGGTTGAGTACGGGGCAGGCGCTTCTCCGGTGGAGACAGACACGGACTCCGGTTGGCTCTGGCCTGCCACCAATGGGCTCAGTAGTTGCTCGTAGAGAGCGGCCATGTCCAGCACAATGGGCAGTGGCTGGCGGGGCGAGTCTTCCGGCAGCCACTTGCTCTCGAAGTAGTTGCCCACCCCCCAGTGGCTGCTATTGGCTTCGCTCGGTCGCTTCCAGGCCGCGGCCAGCTTGACCCGGCCACCGTAGGTCAGCTCGAAGAGCAACGGAAACGGAATGGCCTTGTCGATGGCACGCAGCACGGCATGATCCAGCCCTGCGCTGCGCAGCTCGATGTGGAACACCTGAATCTCGCTGACCGTGCGGGTCGCCGGCAGATTGAGGGTCTCGGGAGCCAGCTTGTAGGCCCAGCGGATCTGCTCGACCTGGCTGACGAAGGTGTCACGCAGGGCGCTGTCCGGCTTGGCGCGCTCGTAGATCTTCGACTTGGGTATCACCCGGTCGAACCTGGCCTTTTCCGGGAATTTGAACAGTTGTCCGCAGCTCATGAGGCTCATGCCGACGAACAGGCCTAGAGGGCCTTCTTGTTGAACAGCTTCCAATGCCCTTCCTCATTGCGCTTGAGGGTGTAGCGCACCTTCAGGCTTGGACAGCAGCGGCCATCGTTCTCGGCATAGTCCCGACCATCGATGACGATCACATCCCCGGTGTTGGCCACGACGGCATCGTAACCCGTGCTGGAGTAGAACTCGAACTCGGTAACCGGCGAAGACTTGTGTGGGTCTACATAGAAGGTGTTGCCTGCGCCGACCTTGACGATCGACAGGTGGACGCCGGTCGTGCCGCTGCCTCCGGCACAGCCAATGTCACCGTTCCAGATGACGGCATACTCGGCCAGCTCCCTGTCGTACAAGTCCGCCCAGGGTACCAGGGTCATGAATTCCTGATTCACGTACTCGGGGTCCGTGCAGCCAATACTCTCGGCATGCTTGTAGGCAACCGCGAGGGCCTGGCGCTTGATGTCCGCTTCGGACGGCACGGTGCTGGCGGTCGCCGCCGTGGCGAACAGGCCGGAAAGAATGGCTGCGGCGAGTGTTTTTTTCATTTGGATTCATCCATGAAGGCAAGGAGCGGGGTTCAGATGACCACGACGAAAGCGATGAGCTCGAAGTCGTCAAGGCCGGTAATGCTGTCACACAGCGCGGTGGTCCGGCCGCCACTGAACAGGCTGTCGATGTCCTTCTCTTCCTGCACCTCGATCATGGCGCGAATGGCCTGATCGAGCAGGTTGGAGTAGGCCTGCATCTGGCGGCCATCATCGGTGGCCTGGTTGAAGCGTTGGTAGGCTTCGGCAATCGGCTGGTTGTAACCCTTGCAGGCGCTACGGGCCAGGTCCAGCAGGCGCTTGGCTTCGGTGTGGTCGCTGATGACCCGGCCATCGGTGCCGATGTAGATCAGGTAGTAGGGGTAGAGGCGGTTCTGCTGGTTGATGTCCACCCCATGGTTGCGGTTGCGCAGGGTGAAGATCACGCCGGGCAGCAGGCCCATCTCGGGGCGCGCCGGCACTACGGCATGCAGACCATTGGGCAGGTGGTCCAGCTCGCCGTGCTGCTTGATGTAATTGAGCAGGTCCATGCGGAAGTCGTTGAGGCCGAGATCGGTGATGGAGACGCCGGTCTTGAGGTCTTCCATCTCGATCACTTCGTCCTGCAGGCGGCGCAGCTGCTCCTTGCGGTAGGCCACATCGTTGGCCTGGGCGTTGAGCACGTTGTCGTCGCCGGTCGCAGTGACGTCGGCGATCATCATGCGGTTTTCCACCCGCTCCTTGAGGTTGATGTACTCGTCGAGACTGATGTCCGGCCAGTAGTTGACCAGCTGGATGCTGGCGTTCTGCGAACCGATCCGGTCGACCCGGCCGAAGCGCTGGATGATGCGCACCGGGTTCCAGTGGATGTCGTAGTTGATCAGGTAGTCGCAGTCCTGCAGGTTCTGGCCTTCGGAGATGCAGTCGGTGCCGATCAGGATGTCGATCTCCCGCGGCTCTTCCGGGTAGATCGCGGCCTTTTCCTTGGAGCGCGGCGAGAACAGGGTCAGCAGGCCCTGGAAGTCATAGCTCTGCCGGCTGCCGGGCATGTTGCCGAGGGTCGACTTGGGCGCATCGCTGCCGGTGACCTTGCCGGTATGCACCTGGTGGTGGCGCTGCAGGTCGCTGGCCAGGTTGTCGTAGAGGTAATTGGCGGTGTCGGCGAAGGCGGTGAAGATCAGCACCTTGCGGTTGCCGGGGTTGATCGGTGAGGCGAGCTTGCTGGCGATCTGGGTTTTCAGGTGCTGCAGCTTGGCATCATCGGCCGGGGTGACCTTGTGCATCTCGCCGAGCAGTTCGTCGATGTACAAGAGGTCGGTCTGCAGGTCCTGCTCCCAGGAGGGCAGATCCATGTCGGCCAGGTTGATGGTGATCTTCTTGCCGATGCTGAAGTCGCCCGGCACCGGCAGGCTGTCAGCGTCGAAATCGACATCCTCGAAGGCCGCCGAGACGTCGGCAAAGCCGCTCTCCAGGCCGGTCTTGCGGAAGTTGGCGATCTTCTCCAGCGCGTTGCGGTGGCTGGCCTGCAGGCTTTCCAGGGTCAGGCGGAAGGCTTCCACCGAGCTTTCCAGGCGCTTGAGCAGGTTGGTGGTCATCAGCGCCTGCAGGCTCTTCTCGCGGTCGGCCTGTTTGAGCTTGCCGCGCCCGCCTTCGGTCTGGGTGTCGTACAGCTCTTCGTATTTCCTCAGCCGGCTGGGCAGGATGTAGCTGACCGGCGCATACACGGCGAGCTTGAGCAGCGAGAGCTGGTCGAAGATCTCGTTGAAGCCGATCACGTCACTGCGCTGGGTCAGCGGGCAGTGGAAGGACAGCGGCTTGCGGCGCTCGGGGAAGCGACCGATGTCAGCGGTGTTGTAGAACGTCTCGATATGCCGGCGCGAGCGGGCGATGGTCACGCTGTCGAGCAGCTCGAAGAAGTCGAAATCTAGGCTGTTGAGGATCGCCGTGGCGGTGCGCTTCTCCGCTGGCAGGTTGGACCAGGCGTTGAAGGCGGCTTGGGCGCGACGGAAGATCTGCTCGATGTCCTGGTCGCCGCGCAGGCGTTTGCTCAGCGCCTCGCTGTCGCCTTCGTAGGCCAGGGCCAGCTGGTTCTTCAGGTCGTTGAAGCGGTTGTTGACCGGGGTGGCCGAGAGCATCAGTACCTTGGTCTTCACCCCCTGGCGGATGACCTGGTTCATCAGCCGCTGGTAGCGGGTTTCCTTGTCCTTGTAGGCGTCGTTGTTGCGGAAGTTGTGCGACTCGTCGATCACCACCAGGTCGTAATTGCCCCAGTTGACCCGGTCCAGCGGGATGCCCAGCGAGGTTCCGCGGGTACGGCTGAGGTCGGTGTGACACAGCACGTCGTAGTTGAAGCGGTCCTTGGCGAAGATGTTGGTCTTGAGGTTCTGGTTGTAGTTCAGCCAGTTGTCGGCCAGCTTCTTCGGGCAGAGCACCAGGACGGATTTGTTGCGCAGCTCGTAGTACTTGATCACAGCCAGCGCGGTGAAGGTTTTGCCCAGGCCCACGCTGTCGGCCAGGATGCAGCCGTTGTAGGTTTCCAGCTTGTTGATCAGCCCGGTCGCCGCATCACGCTGGAAGTTGAACAGCTTCTGCCAGATCAGGGTGTCCTGGTAGCCGGTGAGCTCATTGGGCAGCACGTCCTCGCTGACGTCGTCCAAGAACTCGCGGAAGATGTTGTAGAGCATCAGGAAGTAAATTCGCTCGGGCGCGTTCTCCTGATAGACCGAGGCGATGTGCTCGCAGAGGCGCGCGGTGACATCTTCCAGCTTGTCCGGGTCGTTCCAGATCTGCTCGAACAGGTTGAGGAACATGCCCGTGTGGGATGGCTCGTCGAAACGGGTGACGATGTTGGAGAGCGCGTTGCCTCTCTGGTAGCCCAGGTCCACGGCGGTGAAGCCCTGCACCGGCATGTAGACGGCATCTTCCGCCTGCCCTTTCACTCCGATGAAAGGCTGCATCGGCGCCTGGCCTCGGTTGGAGCGAAAGGTCGCCTTGCGCCGAATCCAGTCTGCGCACTCGCGAGCAATGGCCTTCTGGGTGAGCTTGTTCTTCAGCTGGATCTCGAACTCACTGCCGGTGATGCTGCGTTCGCGTTCGGCCTTGGGGATGTGGAACTCGCGCTGCTCCTTCTTCAGCTTGTCACTGGCTTCGCCGGGCACGAAGGTTGGCGAGGTGAAGACGAACTCCAGGGAGTCGATGCACTCCAGCTCCTTCTTCAATGCCACATAGGCGTATATGGAAAAGCAGGAGGCGGCGATCTTCAGCTTGGCACCGGGCTTGAGCTGGCCCTTGAGATCCTCGCCGAGCAGCGCGTTGATGTTGTCGATCAGTTCCATGAGACGTAACCATCCAAGCAGAGCAGGCTCGGATTATCACTAAGAACAAGAGGAACTTCACGTTCTTACTGTCGGCTTCGGACTGTGTCTTCACAGACTACTGCTCAGGACAGTCTGAAAAAGACTTTCTGATTTTGGCAAAATAGCCGAACGCCACCCACCGAGTTTTCTGATGAAGCAGATGACCTTCGCCGATGCCGAGTACGCCGGCAAGCGCAAGCAGACCCGCAAAGAGCTGTTCCTGATCGAGATGGATCGGGTGGTGCCGTGGAAGGGGTTGATTGCCCTGATCGAGCCGCATTACCCCAAGGGTGAAGGTGGCCGTCCGGCGTACCCGTTGATGGCAATGCTGCGGGTTCATCTAATGCAAAACTGGTTCGGTTATAGCGATCCAGCGATGGAGGAGGCACTGTACGAGACCACCATCCTGCGGCAGTTCGCGGGGCTGAGCCTGGAGCGTATCCCCGACGAAACCACCATCCTCAACTTCCGTCGCCTGCTGGAGAAACACGAACTGGCTGCTGGCATCCTGGCCGTGATCAATGGCTACCTGGGTGACCGTGGCCTGTCGCTGCGCCAAGGCACCATCGTCGATGCCACGCTGATCAATGCGCCGAGTTCGACCAAGAACAAAGACGGCAAGCGCGACCCAGAGATGCACCAGACCAAGAAGGGCAACCAGTATTACTTTGGCAGTGCGACCTGAAAGTCGCATGGGTTTCTGTTCCGCAGGTTAACGCCCGACGGAACCGACTGTTCCACCACTCGTTCCCTACCCAGACAGGCGTGGCCGGCAACAGCCGGGTCTGAAGCTCTGGGGACAATGTAACCGCCGATATTTCGGTAGGTCGAACCGCGAGGCCAGACTGAATCTGCCAGCATCAAGGCGGAGAGGTGCTAGGGATGAACGGGTACGGCTAACACAAGTGAATCTCATATAAACGTCGTCATAGTAGCCAAGCCAAAGATGCTGACAGGCTTGAACCAAAAGGTGCGCGGCCAGGCAGGGGCTCTTACCGATAGCCCCTCGTGGATGTGGTGCCGCCGGCGAAATCGAGGAGCCCGACCCGTTCGGAAATCCATGCGGAACAGGGTAAGCCCGTAGCGTTGCCGATTTCGGCAGGTGAGCTGTAAAGCAAGCTGTTGATGCTGCGGGTAAAGGAATGTGGAAAAAGCGAAGGTCACCCTGTAATGGGGTGAATACAGATTGAAACATCATCTGGCGCGAAAGCGAGCAGACTTCCACACGGTCTTCCATGGCGAGAAAACCTGATCAATCGTTGTACGGAGGAAAGCAGATGGCAGTGTTCGCACCCAATGCGCAAGCAACGGCGAGCATTGGTGCGCCTTCGAACTTCATATCGGCCTGGCCCCAACACTGGAACCAGATCGAGTCGCAAGTGAAACGACTCCAGGTACGTATCGCCAAGGCAACACGAGAAGGCAGGTGGGGCAAGGTGCAAGCCTTGCAACGACTGCTGACTCGCTCGTTCAGCGGCAAACTGTTGGCCGTGAAACGAGTGACGGAAAACAGAGGCAAGAGAACACCGGGCGTTGATGGCAAGATCTGGTCGACTCCGGTGGCTAAATCGACGGGAGCACAAGCGTTACAGCATCGGGGCTATCGGCCTCAACCGCTGAGACGCATCTACATACCCAAAAGCAATGGCAAGAAGCGTCCGCTGGGAATTCCAACGATGCGGGATCGTGCGATGCAGGCGCTGTGGAAACTGGCACTTGAGCCGGTTGCCGAAACGCGTGCAGACCCCAACTCCTATGGATTTCGGCCGCAGCGATCCACTGCCGATGCAATCGCACATTGCTTCAATGCACTGGCGAAACGTGGTTCGGCGCATTGGGTACTGGAAGCTGACATTCGAGGCTGTTTCGACAATATCAGTCACGATTGGCTGCTCACCAACGTGCCCATGGATAAGGTGGTTCTGCGCAAATGGCTTCGAGCGGGGTATGTCGATCAGGGAGCCTTGTTCGCAACGGAGGCAGGAACCCCGCAAGGGGGAATCATCTCTCCGGTACTTGCGAATTGGACGCTGGATGGCCTGGAAGATGTCGTCCATGCAAGCGTGGCTTCGACAGCGCGCAAGCGTAAGCCATTCAAGATACACGTCGTACGATATGCCGATGACTTCATCATCACAGGGGCCACGAAAGCTGTTTTGCAACATCAGGTTCGTCCTGCAATTGAGGCGTTCCTGAAAGAGCGAGGCTTGGAACTCTCTGATGAAAAGACTCAGATAACGCATATCTCGCAAGGCTTCGATTTTCTGGGCCAGAACGTACGCAAGTACGCCGGCAAGCTACTCATCACTCCGGCTCGCAAGAGTGTGAAGGCATTGCTGGATAAGGTGCGGGAAATCGCGAACGCAAACAAGACGGCGACTCAAGCTAACTTGATCTTGACCCTGAACCCGGTGATCCGAGGATGGGCCATGTATCATCGCCATGTTGTCGCCGCCAAGCGTTTCGCATGGATCGACCATCAGATTTGGCAAGTGTTATGGCGCTGGGCAGTTCGCCGGCACGCCATGAAAAGTGCCCATTGGGTAAAACAACGCTACTTTCGTGTCGTGGGTCAACGGCACTGGGTTTTCGCCACCCAGGAGAAAGCGCGCGGCATGAGTCAACCCGCTTGGCTGTATGCCGCCGCCAGTGTTTCGATCGTGCGGCATATCAAAATATGCAGTGCAGCGAACCCGTTCGATCCGGCATGGACGTTTTACCTTGAGCGCCGAAGAGCGCATCGTCAGGTTACCCAGTCTCACTCAGGCTGCTGGAAGGCTTGAGCCGTATGAGGGGTGACTCTCAAGTACGGTTCTTAGGGGAGGCAGGAGTGGTAACACTCCTGCTTTACCCGACTGAAGGCCCACATCGGCGTCGATGACGAATCGGGCCTGGTGCATAGCGTGGTAGGTACGGCGGCTAACGTGGCGGACGTCACCCAGGTCGACAAGTTGCTGCATGGCGAGGAAAACGTGGTCTGCGCCGATGCGGGTTATACCGGCGTCGAGAAGCGTGCCGAGCATGATGGCCGCGAAGTGATTTGGCAGGTGGCAGCACGGCGCAGCACTTACAAAAAGCTGGGCAAGAGCAGCGCGCTGTACAAAGCCAGACGCAAGATCGAGAAAGCCAAGGCTCAGGTACGGGCCAAGGTTGAGCACCCGTTTAGGGTGATCAAGCGGCAGTTCGGTTATGTGAAGACGCGCTTCCGTGGCTTGGCCAAGAATACTGCGCAACTGGTGACGCTGTTCGCGTTGTCGAACCTGTGGATGGCACGCCGACATTTGCTGACCAATGCAGGAGAGGTGCGCCTGTAATGCAGGAAATGGCCGCCGCGAGGTGTTCTCGGCGGCTAGAAACACCGAAATGAGCTGGTTATCTGATCGTTTTTGATCGGTTTGCCGCTTTCAAAATCGGCGGAGGCTGAAGTCAGCCGGAAATGCATGGCTACTTCAGACCATCCCTCAATCATCCCCGAAGCCGAACGCGTTCCCTCCAGCATCGAAGCAATCGCTGACCATTGGGAGGCCTGTCGCCGGGTTGAACTCAAACATTGGTTTGAGTACTTCAAGCTCTTCAAGCTCTTCAAGCTCTTCAAGCTCTTCAAGCTCTTCAAGCTCTTCAAGCTCTTCAAGCTCTTCAAGCTCTTCAGCGTAGGCGATGCCGGACCCGCTGTACGTTGCCCCCTTGGTAAGCGTGTCATGGATGACCACGCCTCGACCTCGCTGAGGGTAAATGATTGTTATATATCCTTCACCGATACTTTTAGGCCGTAGCCATGCTCTTAATAGCTGCTTAATCATGCCAGCTCCTAGAACCAGCTATTGGTAGACGGCGAAGCCAAGCAAGCTTGATGTGGCACTTCCAAGCTATCAGCGTCAGAGACCAGGCGCAGAAAATAACTCTCGTTCCCCTCGTGCAGCCTGATGCAAAAGCTTATTTCCGGTTCTTCGCGGATTCTGGGGGAAGAGCGAGTTGACAGTCAGGGAAGCAGGTAAATTGGCAGTCGCCAAACACACCCTTCACCTGTCCCTGCTGTCGCCGTGCATCCTATTGATCTTGCTGCTTTCTGGCCAGGCTATGAAGCCGTTGCCTGTCGCTCATCCGCCAACAACTCCCTTCTGATTGAGCTTGAGCCTCAAGCCGGCTCGGTTCCCAAATGCGGGCGTTGTGGCCAGCTCAGCCCTTTGATTCATGAGCGCCGGATTCGTCTGGTGCGCGATCGTGATTTGTTCGATCAGCGCGTCCTGCTTCAACTACCAGTGCGCCGAGTCGATTGCCTGAACTGTGGTCGGGTGACCGAGCGGGTCGACTGGCTGGAGCCTGCATCTCGCCTGACCCAGCGGTTACGGATCTGGCTCGAAAGCTTGCTGCGACTGCTGCCGATTAGCCACGTCAGCCGCCTCAGCGGCCTGCACTGGCACACCCTCAAAACGCTCGACAAACGCCGCTTGGAAGCTGAGGTAGGCACCTTCAATTCGAGCGACGTCCGCCGCTTGGTGATGGACGAATTCGCCTTGCACAAGGGGCATCGCTACGCCACGGTAATCATGGATGCCGAGCGAACACGGGTGCTGTGGGTCGGCCACGGCAACAGCCGCGAGGCGATCCGCCCGTTCTTTGAATTGCTCGGCGAGCACTGCCAACGGATCGAAGCGGTGGCCATGGACATGAACACGGCTTTCGACCTGGAGGTGAAGCAACATTGCCCTCAAGCCGAAGTGGTGTACGACTTGTTTCATGTGGTGGCGCGCTACGGGCGAGATGTGATCGACCGAATCCGGGTCGACCAGGCCAACCTCCTGCGCGAAGACAAGCCGGCACGAAAGGCGGTCAAACAGAGTCGTTGGCTGCTGCTGCGCAATCGCGACAACCTGAAGGACGGACAGGCCGTGCAGTTACAGGAACTGCTCGCGGCCAACCAGCCGCTGGCTACGGTCTATGTACTCAAGGATGCCCTGAAGGATGTCTGGTACGCCCCCAGCGTACGAGAGGGTTGGCGACGCTGGCGAACCTGGCTGCGACATGCTCGCGAGAGCGGCCTCGCACCGCTGCAACGCTTTGCTCGCAACCTGCGCAAATACGCCCGAGGCATCCTTGCCAGTGCTCGCTTCCACATGCATACCAGCGTCCTTGAGGGTGTTAACAACCGCATCAAGGTGATCAAGCGCATGGCCTATGGATTCCGGGACTCGGAATACTTCTTCCTGAAAATCAAGGCCGCCTTCCCCGGGAAAGCGCGATGAACCTTATTTCCACCTCGAAGAAGCCTGGGGTCCGCTCGGCCATCTCCAAAATCTCATTGAGCCGCAATGAAAAATCCCGCATGTATCCTCTCCCGACAAGCGATTCAAGCGGATGGTGGCCTATCAAGATGAACTAGCAAGTCGTGAGACTATCGCTTCGTATCAAGTGCGGGCCCGGTGACTGGGAGGAGTGGCACTGAGAGGCGCTTGTTAACGAACTCAGGGCGCCCATTAGATATGAAGCCGTACGCGTGGCCGTTGTAGAAGATCCGGTTCGGAAGCCCACGCTGCGCGCCCCATATCAAATGAGGAGAGGCGTAAAGCGTCGCTATAATTTGCGTGCCAATCGTCGTATGGTCCATGGATCGCCAACCTACTGGACTAACAAACCCATTACTGTCCCTAGCGATTTCGAGAGCCCCCCTGGTCAGCAAGGCCGGTTTGTCGAACATCCGAACAGAAGCACTGTTTCCCTGCTGGGTCTTCCACTTCACAGGGAAGCCGACCAATGCGCTGATAGGGTCGGTCGACGTAACAGCTTCAACTTCTCCGATATTCACCGCCACAAGAAATTGCTCTGGCAGGTACGGATAACGGCTCGCCAACACTTGCCCACCGAGGACCATGCGGTAAATCCGGCTTGATGATTCACACCCGTAGAAGCAAGCGAGCTTAGCGTTCAGCGCTCCAGCAACCGACTGCAGGCGGCGATCCATCATTGTCATCAGCGCGCCCCGTACCTCTTCAGAGGTACGTAACGGCTTGCCATCGAATTCATCAGGCATAAATGCCTGGCTGATATACTTCAGGCTTCCGTCTCCGCTCAGCATTCCGAGCACTAGAACAGAGGCGCCCAACGCATCACCTGCTGCCGAGCCAAACTGCCCCACAGCCAAATCTGCCGACATGGATGTGAATGTTGAATGATCAACTGCATCCCATTGCCGCACATACTCCGTTTCTAAGACACGGCTCTCTAAGCGGGCCCGCGCATCCGCGTCCGCCAGATACCGTGCTAGGTAGCCAATGCGAATTTGCTCGTCTTGGTTATCAAACGAAGTCGCCGGCAACCTCACCGAAACGTCTTTCATCCAAGGGTCGGAGACACATCCTGAAAGCAGCATGGCCGCTGCGAGTGCACATAGGATGGTGAAACATTTCATCGGATCGCCTCCTTGGCATATTTGTCAGTACGTAGGCCTTAGGCCACTTCGATTGACAGTTCCGCGCCCTTATATACAAATGCTAATAGCGGCACAATGACACCACTCAAGTCCCTTTATCTAATCCGGACGCCGGATCCTTCGAGTACTGATGTGCGTCAACCGATGGGTATACGTTTGGGTATACATGAACGACATAAACAGTCTTTATCGCCGTATCTACGCGGTCTTAAGCCCTACTGTTCGACTCCTGGTGCCGCACCATAGAAATCAACGACTTAGGCTCACCGCAAGGTGGGCCTTTTTCATTTGTGGGCTTTTTGGTCACCGCTTCTCTTGCGCTGATCGGCGCCTTCGAGCTCCGATGGCCGAGCACCTCATCATGGGCTAGATTCAGCCCCAGCGGCGTCCCGCGCCTGCGGAACGCCGTCCGACCTGGCGCCATTTGGCGCTGCAACGCAGTTCGCGATGAAACGGGGAACAACCCCTAGCGCGCGTGCCTGAGCACTGCGTTGAGCAGCACGTCGGCACCCGCGGCGATGTGCGCCTGCTCGGCATGCTCGATCTCGTTGTGGCTGATACCGTCCCGGCACGGTACGAAGATCATCGCGGTGGGCGTCACGTCGGCCAGGTAGACCGCGTCGTGGCCGGCGCCGCTGACCACTTCCATGTTGTCCAGCCCCAGCGCCTCGGCCGCTTCGCGCACGCTGGCGATGCACGCCGGGTCGAAATGGCAGGGCGGGAAGTACACCACCTGCTCGACCTGGATCGTCAGGCGCTCATCGCTGGCTTCCAGGGTCGTGCAGGCATCGCGCAATTCGGCATCCATGGCGGAAAGGGCGTCGTCGTCGAGCGCCCGGAAATCGACCGAAAAGGTCACGCTACCGGGGATGGTGTTACGCGAGTTGGGCGATACCTGCATGAAACCAACCGTGGCCCGGCCATGCGGGGCGTGCTCCAGGGCAATCCGGTTGATGCGTTGGATCAGGTGGGCACTGGCCAGCAGGGCGTCGTGACGCTGCTGCATCGGGGTCGGGCCGGCATGCGCCTCCATGCCGGTCACGGTAACGTCGTACCAGCGCTGGCCCAGCGCGCCGGGGACCACGCCGATGGGCAGGCCGTGCGCCTCCAGCACCGGGCCCTGTTCGATGTGTGCCTCGAAATAGGCGGCGAACATGCCGCCCGGTACCTCGCCGGGCATCTGCGTGCCGGCGTAGCCGATGCGCGTCAGTGCGTCGGCTACGCTCACGCCGTCGATGTCCTTCTGCACCAGCGCGTGCTCGAGACCGAAGGCGCCGGTGAATACGCCCGAGCCCATCATCACCGGCACGAAGCGCGAACCTTCCTCGTTGGTCCAGACCACCACCTCAAGCGGCGCCGCGGTCTGGATACAGTGATCGTTGAGTGTGCGCAGCACCTCGAGGCCGGCGAGCACACCGAAATTGCCGTCGAACTTGCCGCCGGTCGGCTGGGTGTCGATGTGGCTGCCCATGGCGATGGCGCGCCGTGTCGGGTCGGTGCCTTCACGCCGGGCGAAGATGTTTCCGATGGCGTCTACCCGGACAGAGAGGCCGGCCTCGCGGCACCAGCCGACGAACAGTTCGCGGCCCTGGCGGTCGAGCTCGGTCAGCGCCAGGCGACAGACACCGCCTTTGTCGGTGGCGCCGATTTTCGCCAGGTCCATGAGGGATTGCCAGAGACGGTTGGAATCGATGTGCGGGGTCATGGGAGTCTTCCAGGTGATAGGGCAAATGAAAAGCGCGCCGCTCAGGCCGTGAAGCGGCGGGCCAGAGCGATCAGGGATTGGTCCGAGCCGCGCGGGCCGATCAGCGACAGCCCCAGCGGTGCACCGGACAGCTGCATCAGCGGCAGGGATATCTGCGGGCAGCCGGCGAGTCCCGCCAGGCAGAGCATGCGGATGGATTGGTTGCGATAGTCCTCCAGCGTGGCCTCGTCGCTGCTCAGCAGCGGGGCCACGTCGGGCATGGTCGGCATCACCAGTACGCCATCGTGGCCAAGCAGCTCATCGAAGCGGCGGCTGAATTCGGCGCGGATAGTTCGATACGGCGCCACTTGTTCCTCGTCGAGCGTGCTGGACCAGGCGAAGCGCTCCTTCACTCCCGGGCCGAGCTGCACGTCGTGCCGACAGAGGAACTCGCCCTGGCTCTGCCAGGCCTCGATGCCCTGGATATGGCGGAACGCCCAGTACAGCTCGTTGGCCGGCAACAAGGCGCTCGCGACCGGCTCGAGCCCGGTATCGAAGGCCGCCGCCAGCTGACCCAGCAGTTCGGCGGTGGTCGCCCGCGCGCTGACCGTGACCTGCTCCATGACGTCGGCGGCGAGCAGCAGGCGCGGTGACGCGGGCAGCGGCATGCTGTCCTCGCCGAGCAGCACCTCGCCGACACGGGCGAACAAGTCGATCTCGCGGGCGAACCAGCCGCAGGTGTCGAAGCTGGGCGCCAGCGGCATGCAGCCTTCGAGACTGATGCGGGCATGGGTCGGACGCAGGCCGATCAGGCCGCAGTGGCTGGCCGGCGCCCGCACCGAGCCGCCGGTATCGGTGCCGATCGCGAAGTCGCAGAGACGGTTGGAGACCGCCGAGGCCGAGCCCGAGCTGGAGCCGCCAGGAATACGGGTCGGCGCCGCGCCATTGCGCGGGGTGCCGAAATGGGCGTTCTTGCCGTTCATCGAGAACGCCAGCTCATCGGTCAGCGTCTTGCCGGTGAAGCGCGCGCCGCTGTCGAGCAGCCTTTGCACGGTCGGTGCGGTGGTGGTCTTGATCCCGGAGCGCGCCAGCGCGTGCGGGTTGCCGCAGCCGGTAGGGTAGCCGGCCAGGTCGAAGATGTCCTTGACGGAAAATTCCAGGTCCGCCAGGGGACCGTCACCGGAGGCGACCGGCGCGTCGGGGTAAGGCAGGTAGCAGTGTGCAGGGGTCGTCATGGCAGTCGCACCGTCAGGCTGTCAGGGAAAGGGGCAGCGGCCGTTGCCGGCCGCCGGAAGGGATCATCCGTTCACCGGTTCGGCCCGCTGGACGGGACCGCCCTGCGCGGGCAGCTCGTCCAGCCGCCAGCACCGCACGCTGTGTTCGGGGCCGACGCGGGTCTCCTCGGGCTGTCCCCCCAGACAGGTCTCGGCGGCAAAGGCGCAGCGTTCGGCGAAGGCGCAGCCGGCCGGCAGCCGGGACAGGTCCGGCGGCGCGCCCTGGATGGTGTCCAGCCGGCGACCTTTCTGCATGGCGCCCTCGCTGCGGCTCTTCAGCAGTGCGCGGGTATAGGGGTGGCGCGGCCGGGTCAGGAGTTCGGCGGCCGGCCCCTGCTCGATGATGCGCCCGGCATACATCACCGCCATGCGATCGGCGATCTCCGCCGCAGCACCGATGTCATGGGTGACGAAGACGATGGACAACCCCAGCTCCCGCTGCAGTTCGCGCAGCAGCAGCAGGATCTGGATCTGCACCGTGGCATCCAGCGCGGTGGTGGGTTCGTCCGCCAGCAGCACCTGCGGTTCGCAGGCCAGGGCCAGGGCGATCATCGCCCGCTGGCGCATGCCGCCGGACATCTCGTGGGGGTAGGCATCGAGGCGCCGCTCGGGACTCGGAATGCGGACCTTCTCGAACAGCCGCAGGGCGCGTGCCCGGGCTTCGGCCCTGCTTACCGGCGCATGCTGGCGGATCGCCTCGGTGATCTGCTGACCCAGGGTGTACACCGGGTCCAGGGCGAGCAACGGCTCCTGGAAAATCATCGCGACGCTGCTGCCGCGCAGTTGCGCCAGCTCGCGCTTGCCCATTTTCAGCACGTCGCGGCCGGCGACTTCCAGGGTGCCGGCGTAATGGGTGGTGCGCTCGGGATGCAGACGCATCAGGGCGCGCAGGGTCACGCTCTTGCCGGAACCGGATTCGCCGATCAGGGCAACCACCTCGCCCGGGCCGACTTCGAGGTTCACCCCATTGACCGCCTGGACGCGTTTGCCAGGCACGCGAAACTCCACCTGCAGATCGTGCAAGCGGATCATCGGGCTGTGTGCCGTCTGCATGTCAGGCATGGGTCACCTCCTTCAGCGCAATGGTCGAGGCTGCGTAACCGGAGCCGGGTTCGTATTTCAGGCAGGCGACACTGCGCCCCGGCATGGCCTCGCCGAACACCGGCGTGCGCGTACGGCAGATCGCCTGGGCGTCCGGGCAGCGGGTATGGAAGCGGCAACCGGACGGCGGGTCGATGGGGTTCGGCGGATCGCCGGACAGCGGTGCCTGTTCGGTACGCCGCAGCGGGTCGGTAGTGGGCATCGAACGCAACAGTGCAGCGGTGTAGGGGTGCAGCGGCTGTTCGAACAGCGCGTCGGCACTCGCCACTTCCACCACCTCGCCGAGGTACATCACCAGCACCCGGTCGGACATATAGCGCACCACGTTCAGATCGTGGCTGATGAACACGTAGGTCAACCCGAAGGCCTGCTTGAGGTCCTGCAGCAGGTTGAGCACCTGGGCTTCGACCGACTTGTCCAGCGCCGACACCGATTCGTCGAGAATGATCAGGCGCGGCTCCAGCGCCAGGGCGCGGGCGATGTTCACCCGCTGGCGCTGGCCGCCAGACAGTTCGTGGGGATAGCGGCCGGCGAAGCGCGCCGGCTCCAGCCCGACCCGCGCCAGCAGGTCATGGGCGCGGGACAGGGCCTCACGCTGCGACACGCCGTGCACCGTCGGCCCGAAGGCGATGGAGTCCTCGACGGTCATGCGCGGGTTGAGCGAGGAATAGCTGTCCTGGAAGACCATCTGCGTCTGCCGCCGGTAATCGCGCAACGACAGTCCCGGCGAGCCCAGGCTGAGTCCGTCGAACACCAGCTCGCCGCTATCCTGCGGGGTCAACTGCATCAGCAGCCGGGCGGTGGTGGATTTGCCGCAGCCCGACTCGCCCACCACGCCGAGGGTCTCGCCCTTGAGGATGTCGAAGCTGATGCCATCCACCGCACGCACCGCCAGGCGCGGGCCGCGCAGGCCGAGGCCGGTCTTCTTCAGGGGGAAATGTTTCTTCAGTTCGCGCACGCTGAGCAGCGGTTGGCGTGGTCCGCCCAGGTCTCGCGGGTCCCTTGCCGAATGCGTTGGCTTCATTGCTTGACCTCCATCGCCGAGCGCAGGCCATCGGCCAGCATGTTGAAGGACACCGAGGTGATGAAGATCATCAGCCCCGGCAGCGCCGCGACCCAGGGCTGGGTGTAGATGGCGGTGCGCAGGGTGTTGAGCATCAGTCCCCATTCCGGTTGTGGCGGCTTGACTCCCAGGCCGAGGAAGGACAGGCCCGAAGCGAGGATCATCGAGACCGAGATCAGGCTGGTGGCGTAGACGAAGATCGGGCCGATTACGTTGCCGAGCACGTGCTTGCGGATGATCAGCAGCGACGATGCGCCAGAGGCGCGTGCGGCATCGACGTAGTCGCTGCGGCGCACCTGCGTGGTGACGCTTTCGGCGATCCGCGCGATCTGCGGGATGAACACGACGGTCAGCGACACCAACGCGTTGGTGATGCCGGCGCCCAGCGCACCGGACAGGGCGATGGCCAGCAGCACCGAAGGGAAGGCATAGAGCACGTCGATGCAGCGCATGATCGCCGTGTTGAGCCAGCCGCCGGCGTAACCGGCGAGGATGCCGATGCCGCCGCCGATGATGAAAGCCATGACCACCGGGGCGATGCCCATGAACAGCGACAGGCGGCCGCCGAGCATCAGCCGCGACAGCAGGTCGCGCCCCAGCTCATCGGAGCCGAGCGGCAGGCCCTCGGTGCCGATCGGCTTCAGGCGCTTGAGCATGGAAGTGGCGTAAGGGTCGGCCGGCATGAGCCAGGGCGCGAAGATCGCCATCAGCACCAGAAGCAGGATGATGGTGGCGGCGATCATCGCCACGGGGTTGCGCAGCAAGCGGCGCAGCACGTTGGCGCCGTGTCCGCGCGAGCGCACCACCGGCGTTCTGCCGCGGGTGTCGGTAAACGTGGCAGCGGTCATGGTCAGCCCCTCTCGATGCGTGGATCGAAGATGGTTTGCAGCACGTCCACCAGCAGGTTGAGCGCCACGAAGAACAGCGCCAGGACCAGGATGGTCCCCTGCAACAGCGGCAGGTCGCGCTGGAAGATCGCCTGATTGAGCAGAAAGCCGGTTCCCGGCCAGGAAAACACCGTCTCGATGAGAATCGAGCCGCCCAGCAGATAGCCGAGCTGCAGGCCCATCACCGCCAGGGCCGTGGGTGCGCAATTCTTCACCACGTGCTTGAACACGCCCCACTCGCCGAGCCCCCGGGCCCGCAGGCCGACGACGAACTCCTGCGACAGGATGTCGGCGACCAGCGCCCGGACGGTACGGGCGACGATGCCCATGGGAATGAAGGACATGGTCAGCGCCGGCAGGATCAGGTACTGGACGTGTTCCCAGTCCCACGTCCAGCTACCCGAGCCGCCCGGCCCGGCGCCGGTGGCCGGCAGCCACATCAATTGCGCGGAGAACACGATCACCAGCACCATGCCCAGCCAGTAGTTCGGCAGGCTGACACCGATCACCGAGACGAACGACGCCAGCCGATCGCCCCAGGAGTTGCGGAAATAGCCGGCAACGAAGCCGAACAGCGCGCCCAGCGTGAAGCCGATCAGAGTCGCCAGCACGGCGATCATCAGGGTATTGCCCACCGCCTTGAACACCTCGTCGACCACCGGCCGGCTGGTGGCGATCGAATGGCCCAGGTCACCCTGCAGCGCCCGCCACAACCAGCGTACGAATTGCTCGATCAGGGGCCTGTCGAAACCATAGAGCTGCATCATCTGTTTCTGCAGCTCGGCGGAAGCATCGGCCGGCAGGATGGAAACCAGCGGGTCGCCCGGTGCCAGATAGACCAGCATGAAGCACAGGAAGGACACGCCGAGCATGATGGGCAGCGCATAGCCCAGCCGGCGAAGAAGATAGCCAATCATCGTGGGGGCCTCTCGATGGGGGCGCTGCGGCTGCTCCCTGTGCCGCAGCGCGGACTGGACGTCGCCTGGCGGCGATCAGTCCAGGGTCATGGTGGCGATGTCGATGAACCAGCTCCTGGGCTGCACCACATTGCCGATCTTCGCCGAGAGCGCACGCGGCCCGACGTCATGGGCAACGAACAGGAACGGCGCCTCGTCGACGATGTTCGCGTGCAGTTCACCCAGGGCTTCGTTGCGCGCCTGCTCGTCGAAGGTGGTGCGGGCCTTCTCGACCAGGGCGTCGGTCTTCTCGTCGATGTAATACCCCCAATTGTTGGAAACCGGCGGCAGCGCCTTGCTGCTGACGAAGCGGACCATGGCGAAGAATGGATCCATGACCGCGGCGCTGACATTGGTGGCGTCGGCACCGTGGGCGGCCGGGTCCTTGGCACCCAGACGCCAGCTGGAGTACAGCGTGTTCCATTCCAGCACGTCGAATTCGACATCGAAATAACAGTCCCTGAGGTTCTGCTGGATGTACTCGTTCATCGGCAGCGGCTGCATCTGGC
Organism: Stutzerimonas sp. Brlt_14; assembly: GCF_051948915.1. NCBI lineage: Bacteria > Pseudomonadati > Pseudomonadota > Gammaproteobacteria > Pseudomonadales > Pseudomonadaceae > Stutzerimonas > Stutzerimonas sp. Brlt_14. The sequence continues at coordinate 699,771 of NZ_JAYJLM010000003.1, read as the reverse complement.
CGGAACCCGAGGCCGAGGTCTGCACCTTCACCTTCGCCGGTTTGGACGCCGAATAGCCGGCGGCCTGCATCAGCTTCTGGCCGGCGGCGACGTCATAGCGAACCTGGAAACTCGGGTTGCCGCGCCAGGGGTCGCCCGGTTCGACGACGCCGGTGGCCGGTTCCATCTGGCCGCTGAGCAGCGCCTTCAACTCCTCCCGGTTGACGCAGAGATTGGCGGCCTGGCGTACCTGCTTGTCATGGAAAGGCGACTCGGGCAACAGCGAGAATTGCCAGGGCCACAGGTGTGGCTGGAGATTGGAATAAAGCTTGTAGCCGCGCGCCTTGATCGCATCGATCGAATCCGGCGCGGGCGCCTCGATCCAGTCGACCTGGCCGGACATCAGTGCGGCAGTGCGGGCGCTGGCCTCGGGAAGCGGCAGCAGTACGACGCGGTCGATCTGCGGCCGACGCTTGGCGTCCCAATAATCGGTGTTGGCCACGATCTCCAGGCGTTCGCGGGGTACGAACCTGGCCTGTTTGAACGGCCCGGTGCCGGACGAGTCGGCGGCGAAGGCCGCCCAGGCCTGCTGACTGCGTGCGGCCGGGTCGGCGACCGAGGCCGGCAGTGCGTCTGCCTTGGCCTGCCAGTGGCTCGGCGAGGCCATGAACAGGTTGGTCAGGTTGTAGGGCAGGAAGGAGTCCGGCTCGGAGGTGGTGAGCTCGACGGTGAGTTCATCGACCTTGCGCGCCGAGCGTAGCGTCGGCATGCGCGAGGCGGTGACACCGATCTGCGAAGGGTCGTATTGCGGCGCATCCTTGTTCAGCACCTTGTCCACGTTCCACACCACCGCGTCGGCGTTGAACGGCGAGCCGTCATGGAAGGTCACGTCGGGACGCAGCTTGAAGATCCACTTGGTCTGGTCTGCCGGGTCGACCGACCAGGACTCGGCCAGCCCCGGGATCAGCACGCTCGCCTTGTCGCCGGAGCTCAGGTCCCATTGGGTCAGCGAATCGTACAGGGTGATGCCGGTGAAGCGGTTACCTTCGTAGCCTTGGTCCGGCTGGCCCAGGGTGCGGGGGATGTCGCCGGCCGTCATGCCGATGCGAAGGACCTTTTCCGCGGCCTCGGCAGCGGTGGTGCAACCAATCGCCAGGGATAGTGCCAGTGCGAATCGGGAAAGCGCGGTCGCCGGGGTTTGTTTCGGCAGCTTCATGCTCATCGGAAGACCTCATCAAAAGGGAACCTAACCGACATCTGCCGAAGCAACCTATATGCCAATCGATTTTGAGTTATCGATTATCGATCCAAAAACGAGGGAATCCGGCCCTTCCGAGCCGAATCGACGTGGACAGCCCCGCCGTACCCAAGGGGTGATCGCGCAAGTGGCGCTTCGTCAGGCCCCGCCCATGCCCCTCATCAGTGCGCGAGCGACTCGGAAATGCCCCGGGCACACTCGATTACCAATGGAGCGAGGCGCGAGGTCACCTCCTCCAGGCTCCAGCGGCTGGTCGGCGGCGCCAGGTGCACGGCGCCGACTGCCTCGCCGTAGCGATCGATGATCGGCGCCGCGATGCCCATGTCGCCCAGGAACAGCTCTTCGCAATTGAGCGCATAACCCACCTGCCGGCAGGTGCGAATGGTCTGCAGAATGTCGTCCACGTCCGTGAGCGTCGCCGGGGTTCGTGCCTCGCGGATCGACGCCTCGAGCAGTTCGCGGGCCTGCTGGTCCGTGTGGCGACTGAGATAGGCGCGCCCCGAACTGGTGCAATACATGGGGATCCGCATGCCGACCGGCGTCAGTACCGGGATGGACTGGGTCGTCATGATCTGCGACATGTAGACCATGTATTGATCCACCGGCTCGGTCAGGCTGGCGGTTTCCCCGCTGGTTCTGGCCAGTTGGGCGAGATACGGATGAGCCAGGCGTACCAGGGGGTGGGATGCCAGGTAGTTGAAGCCGAGTTCGATCACCTTCGGCAGCAGGCGCAAGCGCCGGCTGTACGGGTCGCGGCCGATGTAGCCCAGCACCGTCAGGGTGTGCACGGCACGCTGCGCGGACGCCTTGCTCATGTCGGCGATGCGCGCGATGTCCGCCAGGGTCAGGGTTCGATGCGCGGGATCGAACGCCCGCAGCACGGCAAGCCCCTTTTCCAGGGATTGATTGAACAGGGGGTCGGTCGCCTCGGGGCGTTCCTTGCCGATTGTGCCGGTCGTTCCGGATTTTGCCATAGCGACTGCTCGATAAAAGCTCGGTAAGCGTGACGCGCATGTTACCGACAAACGCGTCGAGAAACGCCCCGACCTCAAGACAGCATGTCGCCAGGATGCGTCTGCGGCCTCACTGCTAGTGCATGAACAGAATCACGTCGCCGAACGCCTGTGCAGCAGCCACCGCTGAACGACAAGGCGGTCGCCCGCTCGCCGAAGCAGGCATGCGCGTCATGGCTCGCATCCACCGGCAGGTACCGCGGGTCTCAGCTGCGACCGGCGGTGCGAACCCATCGGACAAAAATGCTACAGCTTGGCGATCGAGACCTCGGTGGATTTGACGAAGGCGATCACTTCGCTGCCGACACCGAGTTCCAGCTCTTTCACCGAGCGCGTGGTGATCACCGACGTGACGATGCCGGCAGCGGTCTGCACGTCGATTTCCGACAGCACGTCGCCGAGGATGATGGCCTCGATGGTGCCCTTGAACTGGTTGCGTACGTTGATGGCCTTGATGGTCATGGTATTTCTCCTGGGGTCGCAATTAGCGGCAAGCCTCGAGCTGCAAGCTCTAAGTAGAAGCGCGCTGCTCTTGCTTGAAGCTTGTGGCTTGCCGCTTGCCGCTGCTCTAAAGCGCCCAGCGCAATTGCATGGGCAAGGGGATACGGGATCGGGTTGTTCCGGCAATGCCGGGCGCTGCAGGACGCGGTCGAGCACTTCGGCTTCCAGCGCGGCCAGGCGCGCCGAGCCGCGGTGCCGCGGGCGCGCCAGGTCGACCGGCAGGTCGAGGCCGATGCGGCCGTCCTCGATGAGGATCACCCGGTCGGCCACGGCCACCGCCTCGGCCACATCATGGGTCACCAGCAGCACGGTGAAGCCGTGCTGCTGCCAGAGCCGCTCGATCAGTTGCTGCATCTCGATGCGGGTCAGCGCATCCAGGGCGCCGAGCGGTTCGTCGAGCAGCAGCAGGCGCGGCTGGTGGATCAGCGCGCGGGCCAGGGCTACGCGCTGCTTCTGCCCACCGGACAGGGCCGCCGGCCATTCGCCGGCGCGATCGGCCAGGCCGACCGCGGCCAGTGCCTCGCGCGCCCTGGGCCGCCAGTCGCCGGAAAGGCCCAGGCCGACGTTGTCGATCACCCGCTTCCAGGGCAGCAGACGGGCGTCCTGGAACATCAGCCGGGTATCGTCATGGGCGGCGGACAGCGGACCGTTGCCGGCCAGCAACGCGCCCCGGCTCGGCTGGTCGAGGCCGGCCAGCAGGCGCAGCAGGGTGCTCTTGCCGCAGCCGCTGCGGCCGACCACGGCGACGAACTGGCCGGCCGGGATGTTCAGATCGATGCCCCGGATTACTTCGCGCGCGCCGAAGGCCTTGCCGATGCCTTCGATCGCCAGCGGGATGCCCTGACGGATGCTGTGCAGCGCGGTCATTGCGCACCTCCCCTGGCCTGGTAGGCCGGATGCCAGCGCAACCAGACGCGCTCCAGCCCACGGGCGGCGACGTCGGCCAGCTTGCCGAGCACGGCGTACAGCAGGATCGCCAGCACCACCACGTCGGTCTGCAGGAATTCGCGGGCGTTCATCGCCAGGTAGCCAATGCCGGCGCTGGCGGAGATGGTTTCGGCGACGATCAGCGTCAGCCACATGAAGCCGAGGGCGAAACGCACGCCGACGAGGATCGACGGCAACGCGCCGGGCAGGATCACTTGGCGGAACAGCGCGAAGCCGGACAATCCGTAGCTGCGCGCCATTTCCACCAGCGCCGGGTCGACGTTGCGGATGCCGTGGTAGGTGTTCAGGTAGATCGGGAACAGCGTGCCGAGGGCGACCAGGAAGATCTTCGCGCTCTCGTCGATGCCGAACCAGAGGATCACCAGCGGGATCAGCGCCAGGTGCGGCACGTTGCGGATCATCTGTACCGAGCTGTCGAGGAAGCGTTCGCCCCATTTCGACAGGCCGGTGATGAAGCCCAGCAGCAGGCCGAGGCCGCCGCCGATGGCGAAGCCGACGCCGGCGCGCCAGCCGCTGATGGCCAGGTGCGTCCAGATCTCGCCGCTGGCCAGCAATTCCCAGCCGGCCGAGAGCACGGCGCTGGGTGCCGGCAGAATGCGCGTGGACAGCAGCCCGAAGACCACCGCCCCCTGCCAAGCCACCAGCAGCGCGACGGGCAGTGCCCAGGGCGCCAGGCGCAAGGCGAGTTGTCGTGTGGATATGAAGCTCATTTGCCCTCCGGTTGGATTGTCATGCATGAGTGCCTTTCCGTAGGGTGGGCAACGGCGAAGCCTTGCCCACGCGTCTGCCGGATATGAACGCGGATTATCCTTTTGCCCCACCGCTAGGCGCCCGCTTGCGGGCGATCGGCCGCAACGCCGATGACCGCCGGCAAGCCGGCTCCTACGCATGCGCCTTTCTCGGGGCTGCACCCTGTTTGCTGCCCGACAGCGCTGCATCGAAGACGCGCAGGCTGGCTCCTACAGGACACTTGTCGTCCTCAACTGCTCGCAGTGCGCAGGGTGGAAAACGCGCAGCACTTCCCACGCAGGCGCGCCAGACCCGGCTCCGCACCCGCGTGGATGGCTTCGGCCATCCACCCTACGGTTTGCGCTCAACTCGCCGACGCCGCCTTGGGCAGGATGTCGCTGGAGATCATTTCACCGAACGGGCTGACATAACCGCGGCTTTCCGGGCGTTGCGGCTGGGCGACGTCCAGGTGCGGGAACAGCAGTTCGGCGACGCGGTAGCTCTCTTCCAGGTGCGGATAGCCGGAGAAGACGAAGGTATCGATGCCGAGATCGGCGTATTCCCTGACCCGCGCGGCCACGGTCGGACCGTCGCCGACCAGGGCGGTACCCGCGCCGCCACGCACCAGGCCGACCCCGGCCCAGAGATTGGGGCTGACTTCGAGGTTGTCCTTCTTGCCGCCGTGCAGTGCAGCCATGCGTTGCTGGCCGACCGAATCGAAGCGCGCCAGGGAGGCCTGGGCGCGGTCGATGGTGTCCTGGTCGAGGTGGCTGATCAGGCGCTCGGCGGCGGCCCAGGCTTCGGCATTGGTCTCGCGCACGATCACGTGCAGGCGAATGCCGAAACGCACCGTGCGTCCGAGCCTGGCGGCCTTCTCGCGTACCTGGGCGATCTTCTCGGCCACCGCGGCCGGCGGCTCGCCCCAGGTCAGGTACAGCTCGACCTGCTCGGCAGCCAGGTCCTGCGCCGCTTCGGACGAGCCGCCGAAGTACAGCGGCGGGCGTGGCTGCTGGATCGGCGGGTAGAGCAGCTTGGCGCCTTTGACCTGCAGGTGCTTGCCGTTGTAATCGACGGTTTCGCCTTCCAGCACGCGACGCCAGATGCGGGTGAACTCGACCGAAGCCTCGTAGCGTTCGGCGTGGGACAGGTGCAGGCCGTCGGCGGCCAGCTCGTCCGGGTCGCCGCCGGTGACCAGGTTGAACAGCGCGCGACCGCCCGAGAGCCGATCCAGCGTTGCCGCCTGGCGCGCCGCCACGGTGGGCGAAATGATCCCCGGGCGCAACGCGACGAGGAATTTCAGGCGCTGGGTGAGCGGGATCAGCGAGGCGGCCACCAGCCAGGAATCCTCGCAGGAGCGGCCGGTGGGAATCAGCACGCCGCCAAAACCGAGGCGGTCGGCGGCCTGGGCGATCTGGCCGAGGTAGCCGTGGTCGACGGCGCGGGCGCCTTCGCTGGTGCCGAGGTACTTGCCGTCGCCATGGGTGGGCAGGAACCAGAAGATGTTGATGCTCATGGGTAGAACTCCGTTTTGTTCGTCGGGCGAACCGAGGGCAAGGAGGGTTATTCCGGGTACTGGGCGATGCTCTTCGGCGCCGCCCAGACCGCGTCCTGGATGACCAGCTTTCGTGGAATCAACCTGAGTTCGGCGAAGGTGTCGGCGATGCGCTGCTGGGCACGAACCACCTCTGGCGTGATCGGCCGGGCGCCGTATCCCTGGCGGATCACCGCCTTGCGGGTGATTTCGCGGGACAGGCCGAGCAGCGGCGCCACCTGCTCGGTGGCCTGGTCCGGATTGGCCTCGACCCAGCGGCCGATATCACGGATTTCACCGATCAGGGTGCTGATGACCGCGGGATTGCGCTCGGCGAACGGGCGCGCCGCGAGGTAGAACTGATGGTTGCTGACCAGCCCCTGGCCGTCGCGCAGGGTGCGCGCCTGCAGCTGCGCCTCGGCGGCGGCCTGGAACGGATCCCAGATCACCCAGGCATCGACGCTGCCGCGCTCGAAGGCGGCGCGGGCATCGGCTGGCGGCAGGTACACCGGCTGGATGTCGCGGTACTGCAGCCCCGCCGATTCCAGCGCGCGGACCAGCAGGTAGTGCACATTGGAGCCCTTGTTCAGCGCGATCTTCTTGTCCTTGAGCTCGGCCACCGAGCGGATCGGCGAGTCCTTCGGCACCAGGATCGCCTCGCCACTGGGCGCCGGCGGCTCATGGGCGACGTAGAGCAGATCGGCACCGGCGGCCTGGGCGAACACCGGAGGGGTTTCACCGGTCACGCCGAAGTCGATGGAGCCGACGTTGAGCCCTTCCAGCAGCTGCGGACCACCAGGGAACTCCGTCCACTGAACGTCGAAGCCCTGCCCGGCAAGCCGCTGCTCCAGCGTGCCACGGGCCTTGAGCAGCACCAGCGTGCCGTATTTCTGGTAGCCGATCCGTAGGGTTTCGGCCTGGACATGGAAAGCGCCGATGGACAGGGTCGCGGCAAGCAGGGCGACCAGTCCTCGACGCAGGTTGCGAGTGCTCATGGGCACGCTCCTCTGCGATCGGATTGGGAAGCGACCTGCTCACCCGTTGGCGGGGGAGTAAGGCGGGGTGAAGCGTCAGGGGCCGGAGCCCGGGTTTTCAGATACTCCAGCGGGCGTTGGCCAGCCGGTCGTTAAGCAGGTGCGGATCGAGTGGCCGCGGACATCGCGCCAGCGCCGCGAGCAGCTGCGACGCGGCGGCGTCGAGGCGCTCACGCAGCTCGTCATCCAGTCGCGCCGGCTGGTTGCCCTCGGCATAGGCGATCTGCCAGTCCACGGCGTACACGCCGTGCAGGATCTCCTGTGCCTTGAGCGCCGCCAGCACCGGCTTGAGCGCGTAGTCCAGCGCCAGCATGTGCGCCGCGCTGCCACCGCTGGCCAGCGGCAGCACCGCCTTGTTCGCCAGCGCCCGCTCCGGCAGCAGGTCCAGCAGCGTCTTGAGCGCACCGGCGAACGACGCCTTGTACACCGGCGTGGCCACCAGCAGACCATCGGCTTGCTCGACGTGCTCGGCAAAACGCTGCACCACCGGGCTGTCGAAGCGGGCGTGGATCAGGTCGGCCGGCTCGAAATCGCGTACGGCGTAGCGCACCACCTCCACGCCGTGGCGCTGCAGCCAGCCACCCGCCGCATCCAGCAGCACGCCGGAGCGCGAGCGCTGGCTGGGGCTGCCGGCCAGGGAAACGACCATCATCGGTGATCGTCCTCGCTCAGCGGTTAGGTTGCGGCGTCAGGCGCAGGTACGGCTTGACCGCGCGATAGCCCTTGGGAAAGCGCTGCTTGATCTCCTCCTCGTCCTTGAGCGAGGGCACGATCACCACCTCGTCGCCGTCCTGCCAGTTGGCCGGGGTCGCGACCTTGTGGTTGTCGGTGAGCTGCAGCGAATCGATCACCCGCAGGATCTCGTGGAAGTTGCGCCCGGTGCTCGCCGGGTAGGTGATGGTCAGACGCACCTTCTTGTTCGGGTCGATGACGAACAATGAGCGCACCGTCAGGGTGTCGTTGGCATTGGGATGAATCAGGTCGTACAGCTCGGAGACCTTGCGATCGGCGTCAGCCAGGATCGGGAAGTTGACGCGGGTGTTCTGCGTCTCGTTGATATCGTCGATCCACTTGATGTGCGAATCCACCGGGTCCACGGACAGGGCTATGGCCTTGACGTTGCGCTTGGCGAACTCGTCCTTCAGCTTGGCGGTGAAGCCCAGCTCGGTGGTGCACACCGGGGTGAAGTCGGCCGGGTGCGAGAACAGCACACCCCAGCTGTCACCCAGCCACTCGTGGAAGCGGATGCGGCCTTCGCTGGAATCCTGTTCGAAATCGGGGGCGATGTCGCCGAGGCGGATGCTCATCTTCGTTCTCCTTTCTTGCGTGGGTTGCGGCATTGGTTGATAGCGATTCAGGCGCGCCGTTGCGCCTGTCGCTCGATCCGGCTCTGCAAGCGGTACAGGCTGGCGAAGCCCTGCTCCCAGCGCCGATGTCCGGAGGCCACATTGATATGCCCGGCGCCGGCCAGGATCGTGGTCTCGCTGCCCCAGGCGTGGCCCATCTCGACGGCACGCGCGGCACTGGCGGCAGTGTCGTTGTCCGAGCCGATCAGCAGGCTGGCGAATGGCAAAGGCTGGCGAGGGATCGGGGCGAAGTTGCGCAAGGGTTCCGGGCAGCCGCTGCGTTCGACATCCGCGGGGGCCACCAGCAGGGCGCCGCGCACCCGTTGCAGCAGCTGCGCAGGCGCCTGAGCCGCCCAGTGCGCAACCGTGATGCAACCCAGGCTGTGCGCCACCAGAATGACCGGTTCGGCATGGGCGGCAATGCTGCGCTGCAGCTCGGCGACCCAGTCTTCACGACGCGGAAGGAGCCAGTCCTGCTGCTCTACTCGGGCGCTGCCCGGCAGGGTGCGTTGCCAATGGCTCTGCCAATGCTCATCGGGCGAGCCGTGCCAGCCCGGCACGATCAGATATCGGATGCTGCGCATATCGGCGCCTCCTGTGATTCATGGCGGCCAGTCTAGACAGCAGATCGATTCACTTAAAAAGAATAAAGAATTCTTTATTTATATTTTTTTCATCTATAAGACCACCTGATAACGAGCCGCTTCCTTATTCCATAAGAATCTATAAATGTTCTTAAACAATATTTTTAAGAATATTTCGGCCGAACTTATCATCCGCTCCACGCCTTGCTGGCTACGGCCGTTCCGGTCGTCACGAAAGGCTTTCACGGAGAACAGCAATGACCGCGACCATTCGCAACCTCGAGGGGCAGGACGAAGCCAGCATCCTGCGCGAGATCCACAGTGCCCTGAGCGGCCTCAAGTTCGGCTCGGTTGAAATCACCGTGCACAACGGCCAGGTCGTGCAGATCGAGCGCAAGGAGAAGTTCCGCCTGCAGCCGACCGGCAAGAACGCCTGACCCCGACTACCCCATCCATCAGCCCGACTGGACCACCGGAGGGCGTGACCATGAAACGAGCCGAGACCATGAACACGCACCGGTACTGCAGCTGTCGCCCGCGAATGCGGAGCTAATTAATCGAGTCACTGAAAACCACCTGACACCGCTAGACCAGGTTGCAACCCGCCAGGCTGCTTCTGCCTCGCCCTGCCTGTCTTCCAGCGTGATTTCAGCGACCGCCCCTGAAGCGCCAACACATACCAAATTAGTTTTTTCAGGAGCTGCACCATGTCCATTCGTCGCTTCGCCCTCGCCGCCCTGGCGAGCGCGCTGATCGCCGGCCCCGCACTGGCCGCCGATACCCTGCTCAACGTGTCCTACGATCCGACGCGCGAGCTCTATGTGGAATTCAACGACGCCTTCAACAAGCACTGGCAGGCCCAGGGCCATGAGCCGATCAAGATCCAGCAATCCCATGGCGGCTCGGGCAAGCAGGCCCGCGCGGTGATCGACGGCCTGCGCGCCGATGTGGTGACCCTGGCACTGGCGGGCGATATCGACGAGCTGCATCGCCTCGGCAAGCTGATCCCCGAGGATTGGCAGACCCGCCTGCCGGACGCCAGCACGCCCTATACCTCGACCATCGTGTTCCTCGTTCGCAAGGGCAATCCGAAGGGCATCAAGGACTGGGACGACCTGGTCAAGCCGGGCGTAGAGGTGATCACGCCGAACCCGAAGACCTCCGGCGGTGCGCGCTGGAATTTCCTCGCCGCCTGGGCCTACGCCCAGCAGAAATTCGGCGACGAGCAGCAGGCCCAGGCCTTTGTCGAGAAGCTCTACAAGAATGTGCCGGTGCTCGATACCGGCGCCCGCGGCTCGACTGTCACCTTCGTCAACAACGGCATCGGCGACGTGCTGCTGGCCTGGGAGAACGAGGCCTTCCTGGCCCTGAAGGAACAGGGCGGTGAAGATTTCGAGATCATCGCGCCTTCGCTGTCGATCCTTGCCGAGCCACCGGTGGCAGTGGTGGACAAGAACGTCGAGCGCAAGGGCACGCGGGCGCTAGCCGAGGGCTATCTGAACTACCTGTACAGCGAGGAAGGCCAGCGCATCGCGGCGAAGAACTTCTACCGGCCACGCAACGAGGCCGTGGCGGCCGAATTCAAGGATCAGTTCCCGGCGCTGAAGCTGGTCACCATCGACGGGGACTTTGGTGGCTGGAAGGCCGCACAACCGAAGTTCTTCAATGATGGCGGCGTTTTCGACCAGATCTATCAGGCGCAGTAGCCCTTGGCTTCGCAGGGTGGACCAGGCTTCACCGGTCCACCGCTGCCTTCCGTGAGTAAAGCGGTGGTGGGCGTCCTCCCTGCACGCTGCGCTCGTGACACTTCAGCCGCCAGACGCTCGAATAAAAGGCAACGTCCATGTCCCGATCTACCCCCGTCATACCCGGCTTCGGGCTGACGCTGGGCTACACCCTGGTGTACCTCAGCCTGTTGGTGCTGCTTCCCCTGGGTGCGCTGTTTCTCAAGACCACCGAACTCTCCTGGGCGCAGTTCATCGGCATCGTCAGCGCGCCGCGCGTGCTGGCGGCGCTCAAGCTGAGCTTTGGCACCGCCTTCGCGGCCGCCATGCTCAATGGCGTGATCGGCACGCTGCTGGCCTGGGTGCTGGTGCGCTATCGCTTCCCCGGCCGCAAGATCATCGAGGCGATGATCGACCTGCCCTTCGCCCTGCCGACCGCGGTGGCAGGCATTGCCCTCACCGCGCTGTACGCGCCGAACGGACCGATCGGCCAGTTCGCTACCGAGCTGGGCTTCAAGATCGCCTACAGTCCGCTGGGCATCACCCTGGCACTGACCTTCGTCACCCTGCCCTTCGTGGTGCGCACCCTCCAGCCGGTGCTCGCCGATATCCCGCGTGAAGTGGAAGAAGCCGCGGCCTGCCTCGGCGCGCGTCCGCTGCAGGTGGTTCGCCATGTGCTGCTGCCAGCGCTGCTGCCCGCCTGGCTGACCGGCTTCGCCCTGGCCTTTGCCCGCGGCGTCGGCGAGTACGGCTCGGTCATCTTCATCGCCGGCAACATGCCGATGAAGACCGAGATCCTGCCGCTGCTGATCATGGTCAAGCTGGACCAGTACGACTACGCCGGCGCCACGGCCATCGGCGTGCTGATGCTGGTGGTGTCTTTCATCCTGCTGCTGGCGATCAACCTGCTGCAGCGCCGCATTGCCCACGGCTGAGGAGGCCAGCATGACTACCGCTTCCCTGCCCGTGTCGGCGAATGCCCGCGCCGCCACTACCCGTCGCGGCAAGCAAACGGCCCGCCGCCTGTTGATCGGCGCGGCCTGGTTGACCTTCGCGCTGTTCCTTCTGCTGCCGCTGTTGATCGTCCTCGGCGAAGCCTTCAAGCAAGGGGTCGGCACCTTCTTCACGGCGATCCTTGAGCCCGATGCCCTGGCCGCGCTCAAGCTCACCCTGCTTGCCGTGGGCATCTCGGTGCCGCTCAATCTGGTGTTCGGCATCGCCGCCGCCTGGTGCGTGAGCAAGTACGAGTTCCGCGGCAAGAGCCTGCTGGTGACCCTGATAGACCTGCCGTTCTCGGTCTCCCCGGTCATTGCCGGCCTGATCTACGTGCTCTTGTTCGGCGCCCAAGGCTATTTCGGCGAGTGGCTGAGTGATCGCGATATCCAGATCGTCTTCGCCGTGCCGGGCATCGTCCTGGCGACGCTGTTCGTCACCGTGCCCTTCGTCGCCCGCGAGCTGATCCCGCTGATGCAGGAACAGGGCAGCACCGAGGAAGAAGCCGCGCGGCTACTCGGCGCCAGCGGCTGGCAGATGTTCTGGCACATCACCCTGCCGAACATCAAATGGGGCCTGATCTACGGCGTGGTCCTCTGCACCGCGCGGGCGATGGGCGAGTTCGGCGCGGTGTCGGTGGTCTCCGGGCATATCCGCGGGCTGACCAACACCCTGCCGCTGCACGTCGAGATTCTCTACAACGAATACAACCACGTCGCCGCGTTCAGCGTGGCCAGCCTGCTGCTGGCCCTGGCGCTGGTGATCCTGCTGCTCAAGCAGTGGAGCGAATCGCGTATCGCGCGCCTGAAAACCGGAGCACAGCCATGAGTATCGAAGTCCGTGACGTCAACAAGCGCTTCGGCCAGTTCCAGGCGCTGCAGGCGATCGGCCTGCACATCCAGAGCGGCGAACTGGTCGCCCTGCTCGGCCCGTCCGGCTGCGGCAAGACCAGCCTGCTGCGCATCATCGCCGGGCTGGAAACGCCGGACAGCGGCAGCATCGTGTTCCATGGCGAGGATGTCTCCAGCCGCGATGTGCGCGACCGCAACGTCGGCTTTGTCTTCCAGCATTACGCACTGTTCCGCCACATGACGGTGTTCGACAACGTGGCCTTCGGCCTGCGCATGAAGCCGAAGAAGCTGCGCCCGAGCGAAGCGGTGATCGCCGCCAAGGTGCACGAGTTACTGAATCTGGTGCAGTTGGACTGGCTCGCGGACCGTTACCCCGAACAGCTCTCCGGTGGCCAGCGCCAGCGCATCGCCCTGGCCCGCGCGCTGGCAGTGGAGCCCAAGGTGTTGCTGCTCGATGAGCCGTTCGGCGCGCTGGACGCCAAGGTGCGCAAGGAACTGCGCCGCTGGCTGGCGCGGCTGCACGAGGACGTGCACCTGACCTCCGTATTCGTTACCCACGACCAGGAGGAGGCGATGGAGGTCGCCGATCGCATCGTGGTGATGAACAAGGGTGTGATCGAGCAGATCGGCACGCCGGCGGAGGTGTACGCCAACCCCGCCAGCGAGTTCGTCTACCACTTCCTCGGCGACGCCAATCGGCTGCAGCTGGACGAACAGCGCAGCGTGCTGTTCCGCCCGCATGAGGTTTCTCTGAGCCGTGAAGCGCTGGCCGAGCACCTGGCCGGCGAGGTGCGCGACATCCGCCCGCTCGGCGCGCTGACCCGCGTCACGCTGAAAGTCGCAGGGCAAGCCGAGCCGATCGAAGCGGAGGTCGGCAACGACCACGCCAGCCTGGTGGGCGTGCAACGCGGCAGCACGCTGTACTTCCAGCCCAAGGGGCAGGCACTGCGCGCAGGCTGATGCGTGCCGCCGGTCATATCGGGCGACAGAAGCGACTTGGCCGCGGCGGGCAACTGTCGCACCCTGTCGGCAGTCGCCCCTTATCGCGAGGCCCCCATGCGCATCACCCTGTTCAGCAGCAAGCCCTATGACCGTGACAGCTTCCAGGCCGCCAACCGCTCCCACGGCTTCGAGCTGCACTTTCTCGAGACCCGCCTGGACCCTGACACCGCGGCCCTGGCGACGGGCGCCGAAGTGGTCTGCCCGTTCGTCAACGACGTGCTCTCCGCCCCCGTGCTGGAGCAGCTCGCGGCCGGCGGCACGCAGCTGATCGCACTGCGCTCGGCCGGCTACAACCATGTCGATCTGCCCTGCGCCAGGCGTCTCGGTCTGCCGGTGGTGCGGGTGCCGGCCTACTCGCCGCATGCCGTGGCCGAGCACACCGTGGCACTGATCCTGGCGCTCAACCGCCGTCTGCCGCGTGCCTACAACCGCACCCGCGAAGGCAACTTCTCGCTGCAGGGGCTGACCGGCTTCGATCTGGTCGGCAAGCGCGTCGGTGTGGTCGGCAGTGGGCAGATCGGCGCGGTGTTCGCGCGGATCATGCAGGGCTTCGGCTGCGAGGTGCAGCTCTATGACCCCTACCCCAACCCGGAGCTGGAGCGCCTCGGCATGCGTTACGTGGCGATCGACGAGCTACTGGCCGGCAGCGATATCGTCAGCCTGCACTGCCCGCTCACCGAAGAGACCCGTCACCTGATCAACCAGCAGAGCCTGGCAACCATGAAACCGCACGCCATGCTGATCAACACCGGCCGCGGCGCGCTGATCGACACGCCGGCGCTGATCGGCGCGCTGAAGAGCGGCCAGCTTGGCTATCTGGGGCTGGATGTCTACGAGGAAGAAGCCGGGCTGTTCTTCGAGGATCACTCCGGCCTGCCGCTGCAGGACGATGTGCTGGCGCGGCTGCTGTCGTTCCCCAACGTGATCGTCACCGCCCACCAGGCCTTCCTCACCGAGGAGGCGCTGGCAGCCATCGCCGGCACCACCCTGGGCAACGTCGCTGCCTGGCAGGCCGGGCAGCTCGCCAATCAGGTCAGCGACTAGCGTCGAGCTGGCGCAGGCGCGCTTCCAGCAACGCGGGGAAGCGTTTGAACCAGGTCTGGTTCAGCGGTGAGGGGTGCGGCAGCGGGTGCAGGGTGAAGGTTCGTGCATGGCCTTGCGCGTCCTGCAGGTCGATATCGAGGTTGGCCGTAAAGCGATCCTCACGCTGCCAGAACGCCTCCAGGCGCTGGCGCGCCTCGCGCGGCTGGTCGATGGCGAACCAGAGAAAGGCCTCGCGACCGAGAGTGACGATATGCCGGCCATGCCAGCTGTCGATCAGCAACTGGCGCATCAGCGGCTGGAAGCGGCGCTTCACCGCCATGGACCAGGCCTTGTTGCCGATGGGCTTGTACGGCACGGTGTTGATCCAGAAGTAGTGCCGGCCCAGCGCCCGGCCCGCCTCGAAGTCCGGCATCTCTGCGCCGTTCAGGTGGCGATAGAGCACGCGCCGGACGATTTGCCCGCCGGCGCCGATGAAGGGCTCGCCGTGACGCACTTCCTCGCGGCCCGGGTCGCGGCCAAAGAAGCAGAGCGGCGCATCGGCATCACCGAGGCCGATGATCGGCTCCAGCGGATCACGGTCGTAGGTTGCATAGATCGCCGTATCGATGCCGTCGGTGTCGGCAGCGAGGTCACGCAGCGCCTGGCGCAGCGATGCAGGCACGCCGTTCAATAGTCGTCTTCTTCGACCAGTTCGACCGCCGCGGCGTCCAGGGCATAGGCGGCATCGGCCATATCGTTGCTGACCGGCTCGATCTGCAGGCGGCCGTCGACCCACAGCGGCGCGTAGATGTCCTCCAGGGCGATGCCCTTGGGGTAACGCACCAGCACGATCTGGTTCGGCGGTGGCGGCGGCACGTGGATGCAGGCACCGGGATAAGGGACAAGGAAAAACTCGGTGCTGCGCCCGCGGGCATCGCTTTCCAGCGGCACCGGGTAGCCACCGAGACGGATCTCGCGGCCGTTCAGCTCGGCGACCGTCTTGGCCGAATACATCACCGCCGGCAGTCCGGCCTCCTGCCTGAGCCCGCCCTGATCGCTGAAGCCCAGGTCCTCGGGCGTCGCATGGTCGATCTCCGGCATCTCCTCCAGCGCCTGGCGATCCTCGGGCGGCATCAGTTCCAGCCAGTCGAGTTCCGATGGCGCGGCATGAACGGTGGCAACGAGGGCGAAACAGCAGAACAACGAGGCGAGAAATGAACGCATGAGGTTACTACGTGAGAAGGGAACGGGGCCGCAGGGCGCGGCCCCGCGGCGGGTCAGTGCTTGCGGCTGGTGACCATGCCGTAGATCACCAGCAGGATGATCGCACCGACCACGGCGCCGATAAAGCCTGCGCCCTCGCCCGCCTGGTACAGGCCGAGCGCCTGGCCGCCGTAGGTCGCCAGCAGCGAGCCGCCGATACCCAGCAGGATGGTCATGATCCAGCCCATGCTGTCGTCGCCCGGCTTCAGGAAACGCGCAACGAGGCCGACGATCAGGCCGATGATGATGGTGCCGATGATGCCCATGGTTGTGCTCCTCAGGTCCGAAAGGTGGGTAACCAATGGACCGGAGGGCGCCGTCGCCGTTCGCCGGCGCCGGACGGTCGGCCGTCAGGAATGCGGGATCAGGCTTTCCACGGCGGTGATCTGCCGGTCGAGGGTGGCGCGATCCGGGCAGCGCAGCGTGGCGTGGCCGACCTTGCGCCCGGCCTTGAAGGCCTTGCCGTAGTGGTGCAGGTGGCAATCCTCGATGGCGATCACCTTGTCCACCGGCGGCACTTCGCCGATGAAGTTGAGCATGGCGCTCTCGCCCAGCTTGGCGGTCGAGCCCAGCGGCAGGCCGGCGACGGCACGCAGGTGGTTCTCGAACTGGCTGCACTCGGCACCTTCGATGGTCCAGTGGCCGGAGTTGTGCACGCGCGGAGCGATTTCGTTGGCCTTCAGGCCGCCGTCCACCTCGAAGAATTCGAAGGCCAGCACGCCGACGTAGTCGAGCTTCGCGAGCACGCGACCGACATAGTCCTCGGCCAGCGCCTGCAGCGGATGGTTGCTGCTGGCCACCGACAACCGCAGGATGCCGCTCTCGTGGCTGTTGTGCACCAGCGGATAGAAACAGGTTTCACCATCGCGGCCACGCACGGCGATCAGCGAGACTTCACCGGTGAACGGTACGAAGCCCTCGAGGATGCACGGCACGCTGCCCAGTTCGGCGAAGGCATTGCCGACGTCGGCTGGCTTGCGCAGCAGTTTCTGGCCCTTGCCGTCATAGCCCAAGGTGCGGGTCTTGAGCACCGCAGGCAGGCCGATGCTGGCCACCGCGGCGTCGAGATCGGCCTGGGACTGGATATCGGCGAAATCCGGGGTGGGAATGCCGAGGTCCTTGAACATGGATTTTTCGAACCAGCGATCGCGGGCGATGCGCAGCGATTCGGCGCTCGGGTAGACCGGCACGAACTGCGAGAGGAAGGCCACCGTCTCGGCCGGCACGCTCTCGAACTCGAAGGTGACCAGGTCCACCTCGTCGGCCAGCCGGCGCAGGTGGTCCTTGTCGTCGTAGTCGGCGCGGATGTGCTCGCCGAGGGCCTGGGCGCAGGCATCCGGCGCCGGGTCGAGGAAGGCGAAGCTCATGCCCAGCGGAGTGCCCGCCAGGGCCAGCATGCGGCCCAGCTGGCCGCCACCGATCACACCAATTTTCATATCAACGGCCCTTCTAGGCGGCAGATTCAGCGCGCGACGGGCGCGTCGCTGGGAAGCAGAGTTTAGTCCCGGCTCAACCGCGCGGGTCCGGATTGTCGAGCACGGTCTGGGTCTGCTCGTCACGGAATTTCTTCAGCGCCTGGTGATACTCGGGGAATTCGTGGCCGAGGATGCTCGCCGAGAGCAGCGCGGCGTTGATCGCGCCGGCCTTGCCGATGGCCAGGGTGGCGACCGGCACGCCGGCCGGCATCTGCACGATGGACAGCAGCGAATCGACCCCGGAGAGCATCGACGACTGCACCGGCACGCCGAGCACCGGCAGATGGGTCTTGGCGGCGCACATGCCCGGCAGGTGGGCGGCACCGCCGGCACCGGCGATGATCACGCGCAGGCCGCGCGCTTCGGCCTGTTCGGCGTACTGGAAGAGCAGATCCGGGGTGCGGTGGGCGGACACCACCGTCACTTCATGGGGAATGCCCAGCTTTTCCAGCATGTCGGCGGTGTGGCTCAGGGTGGACCAGTCGGACTTGGAGCCCATGATCACGCCTACCAGTGCGCTCATCGTCGTGCCTCTCGTCGGGCGCCCGCGGGCGCGTCAATAACAACAAACCACGCAAAAGAGCGTGGCCTGGATGGGCGCGAACCAGCCACAGGCCGCCCGCGCGAAAGCCGCGCAGTATAGCGCAAGGCGTGACCGGCCAGTACCCCGCATGGTCGGGCCGCTAGCTCGATGCGGCCGGCGCCAGCCGTGGCAGCTCGATCCAGAAACGGCTGCCGACGCCCGGCTCGCTGTGCAGACCCATCTGGCCGTTCATCAGCCTGGCGAACTCCAGGCACAGCGACAGGCCGATACCGGTGCCCTGGATCATGCTGTTCTCCCGTCCGAGCCGCTGGAAGGGCTCGAACACCTGCGCCTGCTGCGCGGGGTCGATGCCCAGACCGGTGTCCTCCACCAGCAGCCGTACATGGCTCGGGCTGGTCTCGGCACGCAGGCTGATGTGCCCCTCGGGCACGTTGTACTTCATGGCGTTGGACAACAGATTCAACAGCACCTGGCGCAGCCGCCGCGGCTCGGCGAGCACCAGCAGGCGCTCGTCCGGCAGGCTTAGGTCGAGCCGCAGCCCACGCTGCTGGATGTCCAGCGAGACCAGCTCGGCGCATTCGCGCATCAGCTCGCAGACGTTCACCGGCTGCAGCTCGAGCTGCGCCGGCTCGTTCTGCAGGCTCGACCATTCGAGGATTTCCCCCAGCAGCTGATTGAGGTGCCGGCTGGCCAGCAGGATCTCGTCGAGGTACTCGGCCGCCTCGGCCTGGCTTTCATCGTCGCAGTCCATGCGCATCAGCTGGGCGAAGCCGAGGATGGCGTTGAGCGGCGTGCGCAGCTCATGGCTGATGCCCGACAGCAGCCGGCCCTTGGCTTCGCTGGCAGCCTGGGCCTGCAGCGTTGCCTCGCGCAGCTCCTCCTCGACCCGCTTGAGTGCATCGATGTCCACATGGGTGCCGGCCAGCACGCGCGCCGCGCCGGTGTCCGGATCATGCTCGAGCACGCGCCCGCGACTGAGCAGCCAGTGGTATCCGCCCATGCTGTCGGCGAAGCGGTACTTGGCCTCGTAGCGCTGCTGCAGCCCCTCGCGCACCCGCTCGATCTGCGCCAGCGCCTGGGGCAGGTCGTCCGGGTGGATGCGCTGACGGAAATCGCTGTCGCTGAGCTGCCCGGACGGAAGGCCGAAGCGCGCCACCATCGCGCCACGTACGCGCAGCGAATGGTTCGCCATGTCGTACTCCCAGAGGCTCTCGGTGGCGCTTTCCAGCACCAGTTCCAGGCGCCGCTGCGCTTCCCAGCGCTCGGACTCGCTGTAGGCCAGGCGGCTGCCGATCTCCTGGGTGTGCCGCGACATCTCGTCGAGTTCACGGATCTGCGCCTGCAGCGGCTCAGGCCGCCAGCGACCCAGGCCGATCTCGCCGAGCATCCGCGAGATGCCGGCGATGGGCGTCAGCAGCGCCTGGCTGAGCTGGCGCGCACGCAGCCACATGAGGGCAAAGAAGCCGATGTAGAACAGCACCAGGCCGGCGATCAGCAGGTAGCCGATCTGCCGATAGCGGCTGGCCAGGGCATTGGTCTGACGGAACACCGCGGCCTCGTCGACCACCGTCAGCAGATGCCAGCCGGTCTGCGCCACGGTGGTCCAGGCCACCCGCTGCGGCCTGCCGCCGAGCATCACCTGCTGCACGCCGCTGGCGGCGCCGGATATCGCCGCGGCCAGCTCGGCCGTTTCGGGACGTCGATCGAGGCGAAAGTCCTCGGGCTTGAACATCTCGCTGCGGATCGCATCCAGGTAGGAATGGTTGGTCAGCTCGGCCAGGCCGAAATCCGTCTCCCCGGGCTCCGGCAGGGCCATGATCGTGAGGTCGTCGCTGACCAGCATGGCATAGCCGCCCCAAGGCACCTGCAGCTGGCCGATCTGTTCGAGAATGCCGCTGACGGTGATGTCGATGCCCACCACGCCTTCGAGGAAATCGTCGCGGTAGACCGGTGCGATCGCCGACATCATCCAGCCATGTCCGGCCGGGTCGAGGTACACATCGGTCCAGACCACGCCGCGCTCCGGGTTGTGCTCGGCATCGGCGAGGTAATAGAAGTTGTACTTGGGGATATCCATGTCCGCCGGGTACTGGTCGAGGGTGAAGAACCACGGGTAGATATGGTTGAAGCTGTCCCAGCTGTTGAAGTAGAGGCTGGCGATCAGCGGATTGCGCGCCTCGATCTCCTTCATCAGCGGCTCGAGCTGTCGCAGCCGCGCGATCTTCTCCAGATCGTGGCGCTCGGCGGGCGTCGCTCCGGAGTAGAAGACCGCGGCACCGCCATTGTTTTCCGGGCTGTAGCGCACGCCATCGGCGCTCAGCGCCAGCTCTGGCAGTGCCGCTGGCTCGCCGCTGTGCAGCGCCTGGGCCGTGAGGTTGCGATACACCTGAGTGAGCGCGCCGATCTGGCTGAGCTGCTCGCTGACCAGGCGCGATTCGAGGCTGGCCGACGCCTGCAGGTCGTTCAGCGCAGTCTCGCGCAGGTGCTCGATCTGGGCGTCGCGGATCGCGCTGTTGGTCAGCAGGTAGATGGCAATCAGCCCCGCCTCCACCAACACCAGTGGAATCAGCGCACTGCGAACGAAAGCCCGCCAGATCCATTGACGCAGGCCGATTGGTTTTGGGGTGGGCACGACAGGGCTCCAGCGGCCGCACGAAACAGGCAATCCGCAAGGGGGCGGGCCGCTCGCGATCATAGCATCGCTGCCGCGGCCACAAGCTAGGGCCTTTGGCTAATGAACCATCAGCCGGCGCTGGCCATGACACGTGTGGCCGGGGCAGCGCGGCGGCATTGCTTGGCCATGGCGGCCAGGCGTACCGCCACGTTGGCCGTTCCGTAACCGGCGTAGTCGTTGCAGCGCTGCAGGATCTCGAAGAAGAAACGCCCCTCGAACGGCTCGGTGTAGACGTGGAACAGTTCGCCGCCGTCGGCATCGCGGTCGTACAGCACGTTGTAGCGGGCGAGCTCGGCGAGCAAAGCGTCGTCGAAATCGAAGCGCGCGGCCAGATCATCGTAGTAGTTGCGCGGAATCTTCAGCAGCGGCACTCCGGCCGCCTGCGCCCGCGCGACCTCGGCGAAGATGTCGTCGCAGGCGAATGCCACATGGTGCACGCCGGCGCCGCGGTAACTGGACAGCGCCTGGGCGATCACCGTGTCGCGGTCCTGCGAGGTGTTGAGCGGCAGCCGCACCCGTCCGCAGGGACTGCGCATGGCGCGGCACTTCATCAGGCCGTAGGGATCGGGCAGCAGCAGCTCGTCGTCGGCCTCGAAGTCGAACAGACTGCGGTAAAACAGCACCCAGCTGGCCAAACTCTCGGCCGGCAGTGCGGTGGCCATGTGATCGATGCGCTGCAGGCCAGTGCCTGCTGACGCGACGGCGTGCAGGCGGAAGTCGATGTCGTAGTTGCTCTGCCCCGGCGCGCCGGACTCGAGCAGATAGATCAGGCTGCCGTCCGGCGCACGCACGGCCGGAATCTGCCGCTCGTTCGGCCCGATCAGCCCACGATAGGGCTGACCACCGAAGGCGCAGGCGCGCGCCAGGGCCGAGGCCTCGTCATCGATCTTCAGCGCCATGGCGCACACCGAGGGGCCGTGCGCCTCGAAGTAGTTGTGCGCGAAGGAATACGGCTCGGCGTTGAGCACGATGTTGATCTCGCCCTGGCGGTACAGCTGTACCTCCTTCGAGCGGTGCTGGCCGACGTGGGCGAAGCCCAGCTGCTGCAGCCAGTTGCCCAGGCGCGCGGCATGAGGCTCGTCGACGGCGAACTCGAGAAAGTCGATACCCTCGTAACGGGGCGCGGGTGGCGGTGCGAACAGCGCCTGGGCGGCTGGCGCCGAGCTGGCGCTGGTCGCCAGACGCTGGCCGGTCAGCTCCTCCAGGTGCAACAGCGCACGCAGACCATCGGCGGCGATGCCCCTGGGCGGCGCGGCGCGAAACCCGTCGTTGAACACCTCCAGCGACAGCGGCCCGCTGTAGCCGGCCTGCAGCACCGGCGCGAGGAACCCTGCCAGGTCGAATTCGCCCTGACCGGGGAAACAGCGGAAGTGCCGGCTCCACTCCAGCACGTCCATGGCCAGCACGGGCGCATCGGCCAGCTGCACGAAGAAGATCCGCTCGCCGGGAATCTCGACGATGCCGCTCGGATCGTCGCCCAGGGCCAGGGTATGGAAACTGTCGAGAATCACCCCCAGCGCCGGATGATCGACCTGCCGCACCAGCGTCCAGACATCGCGCCAGGTCTTCACGTGGCGGCCCCAGGCCAGCGCTTCGTAGCCGACCCGCAGCCCGCGAGCGCCGGCGCGCTCGGCGATGAGGGCGAGGTCGCCGAGTAGCGTTTCGCGGTCGCCCAGCGCGTCGGCCTGCACGTTGCTGCACAGCAGCATGAGTTCGGCGCCGAGCTCCTGCATCAGATCGAACTTGCGCTCGGCGCGGTCGAGGTTGCGCTGCAGGCGCTCGCGCGGGCAGCCCTCGAAATCGCGAAACGGCTGGAACAGGGTGATCTCGAGCCCCAGGTCCTCGCAGCGTCGACGAATGTCCTGCGGGCTGCCGGAGTGATAGAGCAGGTCATTCTCGAACAGCTCGATGCCATCGAAGCCGGCGGCGGCCACGGCTTCCAGTTTCTCCGGCAAGGTACCGCTCAGGGATACGGTGGCGATCGAGCGTTTCATGCGGTTACTCCTGTTACCGAGGGACGCGGGAAGCTGTGCGGCAGCAGCGGGCTCGACACGTGCATGATCAGGGCACCAGGCCATCGCGCTCACCCGGCTCGGTCAGCGGCAACATCAAGCCACTCTGACCAGGCATCGCCGCAGCCGAATCCTCCAGCAACGCGCGCAGTGGCGTGGCGATGGAGGCGGTGTAGTCCTTCACGCAGCGGTGGTGGTCGCCGAGCACGTCGTAGCTCTCGAAGCTGGTGCCCATGTTGCGCCAGGCGCGGCTGGTGTAATCGGCGGAGAAGTACACCACCGGTGCGTCGATGCGCTCGGGCAGGTAGCGCGCCATCACCAGCGAGTAGCGCAGGAAGCGCGCGCGCACCTCGCGGTCACGCGCGGTGGGCGGCGTCGGCACATGGCCGGCCAGGCGCTCGCGCACCATGCGCACGCTGCGCCGCGCGACCTTCCAGGCCAGGTTGGCGATGCGCTTGGGATAGGGCCACTTGCTGGTTTCACCGAAGCGGCTGAGGGCCTCGTAGGCCCGCGCCAGGTACATGTCCGGCAGGACGCGATCGAGGCTGCGCAGGATCACCCGCGACCAGGGCCGCACGTTGGCCGTCGGCGGATCGATCAGCGCGACGATCTCCACGCTGTGGCCGGCCTCGCGAAGCATGCGCGCGGCCTCGAAGGCCACCAGCGCGCCGTTGCAGTAGCCACCGATGCGATATGGCCCCTGCGGTTGGCGTTCGAGGATCAGTGGCAGGCGCTCGCGGGCCATCTGCTGCACCGACTCGGGGATCGCCTCGTCGCCCATGCCATGCGGCGCGATGGCGGTCAGCGGCTGCTGCGGCCCGAGCAGGCGCGCCAGGCGCCGGATGTAATAGCCACCGTGGGCGAAATCGCCGTGGAACCAGAACAGCGACTGCCGTCCGGCCTGGGCGTTGAAGTCGATCACCGGGATGACGTGCGAAGCCAGGTTTTCCAGGCGCAGCGCCAGCTCGCGGGCCGTCTCGGCGTCCACCAGCACCGACTCGGGAATCACCCGACCGAGCATCTGTTCCAGTTCGGTGAGCATCTCGGTGGCCAGCAGCGAATCACCGCCGCTGTCGAGAAAGTTGTCCTCAGGGCCGACCGCATCGGTCTTCAGCAGGCGCCTCCAGATGGCCAGCACGTCCTGTTCCAGCTGCGAAGCCGCGACCGCGCCGGTCGCCAGCCGGGCACGCTCGCTGCGCTGCTGGACGTAGTCGTCGGCCAGGCGATGGCGCAGCACCTTGCCGGTCAGCCCGCGCGGCAATGCCTCGACGATCTGCACACGCCGCGGCACCTTGAAGTAGACCAGCTCGTCGCGCAGGAAACGCTGCAGCTCGGCGCCCGTCACCGCCATTGCCGGACGCAGTACCACGGCCGCGGCGACGTCCTGGCCGAGGCGCTGATGGGGTACGCCGAACGCCGCGGCTTCGGCCACGGCCGGATGGCGCAGCAGCGCGGCATCGACTTCCGAAAGGCTGACCTTCTCGCCACCGCGGTTGATCACCTCGCGCAGACGCCCGTGCAGGTGCAGGAAGCCTTCTTCATCGAGGCTGCCGATGTCGCCGGTGTGGAACCAGCCGTCACGCAGCGCCTCGTGGTTGAGTGTCTCGTCGCCGAGGTAGCCAGGCATCACCGTGGCGCCGCGCACGCGGATCTCGCCGCGCTCGCCAGGGGCGACCGGCTGACCGTCCTCGCCGACGATGCTCAGGGTCTCCGGCCAGGGACGCCCGACCGTGCCGGGCTTGCGCGCGTCCGGGGTGTTGGCGGCGATCTGCGCGGCCTCGCTGGAGCCGTAGTGTTCCAGCAGCGGGAAGCCCAGGGTGCGCTCGAAGCTGTCGATGATCTCCTGCCCCAGCGGGGCGCCGCCGGAAGAAGCGAAACGCGGCCGCTGCCGCCCCAGGCCCTCGGGATGCGCGCGGGCCGCCTCGAGGATCGCCAGGTGCAACGCCGGCCCGGCGGAATACCAGCTCGGCCGCAGCGTCTCGAACCATTCATGCACGTCCACCACCGCCGGACTGAGCGGAAAGGCCACGCTACCGCCGCCGAGCAGCGGCGTGAGGATGGTGACCTTCAGGCCGTGGGAGTAGTAAGGCGCCGAAACGCACAGGCAACGATCGCCGTCATTCAGGCCGAACCAGCGCTGCCACTTGCGCGCGGCGGTCAGCATGTTGCGATGGGTGAAGGGAATCAGCTTGGGCAGCGCGGTGGTGCCCGAGCTGCGCAGGATGAACGCCGGGGCGTCCGGTTCCGGCAGCTCATCCGGTGCAGGCTGTGCCGCGACCGGCATCGCGAGTTGCAGCGCCGGCGAGCCGTCTTCCGCCGCCTCGGCGCTGATCAATGGCAGGCCGTGGCGTTCGGCGGCGCGTCGCCCCTGCTGGTCGCCATCGCTGGCAATCAGCAACGCATCGAGCGGAAGCTGCTGGAGGAACTGGTCCAGCTCGGCCGTGCCGAGGCGCGGATCGAGCGGTACGGCGACCGCCGAACAGGCGATGGCGATGATGGCGACCGCGGCCTGCGGCGCTTCCGGCAGCATTACACCGATGCGCGCATCGCGGCCGAAACCGGCCTGGCGCAGCTGCCGGCGGGTCTGCTCGATCACCTGTTGCAGGCCGCGGTGATCCAGCGCTGCGTAGCGCGTGGAGAGCACGGCGGGCTGCTCCGGTACGCGGCTCGCCAGCTGGGCGAATGCCGCATACAGGGTGGTGGACTCGGCGCTGACAGAGTCGGAGTCGGGCGCAGGGCAAGCCGACCCCGATTGGGGCACGGCGGCGTCGAAGTCGTGGTTCACGGCTGTCTTTCCTTGGCTAGGGATCCGGCCTGGCCATGGCACGGATTGCAGACCTAAGACAGCGTGAATGCGAAAAGTTACCACTCAACTATCAACAAAAAGTTGCCGTAAATACTCGATCGCGCCAACTTTTCGTCATATGCATTCGTTAAATCGCCCCTTGTCCCGCTCTGCCCCGGCTCTATTCACCCCCGGGTACCCGGCTCTCCAGTCGTCGCCAAAGCAGGCGCACCGCCCCCTTGCGCATCAGCGAGCAGCGATACAGGCGAATTTCCAGCGGCACTCGCCACTGCTCGCCGCCACAGATCGCCAGCTCGCCGCGCTCGAGTTCCGGCTCCACACTCAACCGCGGCACCCAGGCGATCCCCAGCCCCTGCAGCGCCATGCTTTTCAGGCTGTCGGCCATGGCTGTCTCGTAGACGGTAGTCGAGCGCAACGCGCGCTGGCGCAGCAGCAGGTTCACCGAACGGCCAAGAAAGGCACCAGCGCTGTAGGCCAGCAAGGGCACGGTCTGGCCACTGTCGACGTCATACAGCGGCATGCCGTCGGCGCCGACTGCACAGACCGGCAGCATCTCGGTACGGCCCAGGTGCAGCGAGGGAAACAGTTCCGGGTCGAGCTGCAGCGCGGCATCCGGATCGTAGTAGGCGAGGATCAGGTCGCAGCCGCCCTCGCGCAGCACATGCACCGCCTCGCCGACGTTGGTGGCGATCAGTCGGGTGGCCAGATTCAGCCCATCGTTGCGCAGACCGGCGATCCACGCCGGGAAGAAGCCCAGCGCCAGCGAGTGCGCCGCGGAAATCTGCAGCACCTCGCCCTGCTGGCCTTCGACATGGTGCAGGTGACGCACCACCTCGCCGAGCTGCTCGACCATGTTGCGCGCACTGACCAGAAACAGCTGGCCGGCCTCGGTCAGTTCGATGGGCGTGCGCGAACGGTTGATCAGTTGCAGGCCCAGGGCCTCTTCCAGCGAACGGATGCGCCGACTGAACGCCGGTTGGGTGACGAAGCGGCGCTGCGCCGCCTGGGAGAAGCTGCGGGTTGCCGCGAGGGCGACGAAGTCTTCCAGCCACTTGGTTTCCAGATTCAATATGAAGCTCCTCGATACGATGGCGACGAACGGGAAGTCACACGCTCATTATGCCGTTTCGGCATGGGACAGCCAGCAACGGCATTGGCCGCACACGCCCCGCAGGCCTTATTTTAGGGCCACTGCAGCACTGCCTGCGCCTATCCGAGCCACGTTACCATCATGTCCGAAGTTGCATCATCGCGAATCGAAAAAGACCTGCTTGGCACCCTCCCCGTTCCCTCCGAGGCCTATTACGGCATCCAGACCCTGCGCGCACTGCACAACTTCCGCCTGTCCGGCGTGCCGCTGTCGCACTACCCGAAGCTGATCGTGGCCCTGGCGATGGTCAAGCAGGCGGCGGCGGATGCCAATCGCGAGCTGGGCTACCTGCCCGAAGCCAAGCACGTGGCCATCAGCCAGGGCTGCGCGCGACTGATTCGCGGCGAGTTCCACGAGCAGTTCGTTGTGGACATGATCCAGGGCGGCGCCGGCACCTCGACCAACATGAATGCCAACGAGGTGATCGCCAACCTGGGTCTTGAGGCCATGGGCCACGCCAAGGGTGAATACCAGTACCTGCACCCGAACAACGACGTGAACATGGCGCAGTCCACCAACGATGCCTATCCCACCGCCATTCGCCTGGGCCTGTTGCTCGGCCATGACACGCTGCTGGCCAGCCTGGAGAGCCTTTGCGAGGCGCTGACCGGCAAGGGCCACGCCTTTGCCCATGTGCTGAAGATGGGCCGCACCCAGCTGCAGGACGCGGTGCCGATGACCCTCGGTCAGGAATTCCATGCCTTCGCCACCACCCTGGGCGAAGACCTGCAGCACCTGCGCCGCTTCGCCCCGGAGCTGCTGCTGGAAGTGAACCTCGGCGGCACCGCCATCGGCACCGGCATCAATGCCGACCCGCGCTACCAGGCCATCGCCGTGCAGCGCCTGGCCCAGATCAGCGGCCAGCCGCTGCGCCAGGCCGCCGACCTGATCGAGGCCACCTCGGACATGGGTTCGTTCGTGCTGTTCTCCGGCATGCTCAAGCGCCTGGCGGTGAAGCTGTCGAAGATCTGCAACGACCTGCGCCTGCTCTCCAGCGGCCCGCGCACCGGCTTCAACGAGATCAACCTGCCACCGCGCCAGCCGGGCAGCTCGATCATGCCGGGCAAGGTCAACCCGGTGATCCCCGAGGCGGTCAACCAGGTCGCTTTCGAAGTGATCGGCAACGACTTGGCGCTGACCATGGCAGCCGAAGGCGGGCAGCTGCAGCTCAACGTCATGGAACCGTTGATCGCCTACAGGCTGTTCGATTCGATCCGCCTGCTGCAGCGCGCCATGGACATGCTGCGCGAGCATTGCATCGAAGGCATCACCGCCAACGAAGCGCGCTGCCGCGAGCTGATGGAAAGCTCCATCGGCCTGATCACCGCGCTCAATCCCTACATCGGCTACGACAACAGCACTCGCCTGGCCCGTGAGGCCCTGCTCGGCGGCCGCAGCGTGCTGGAGCTGGTGCGCGAAGAGCGGCTGCTGGACGAGGCCATGCTGGCCGAGATCCTGCGCCCTGAAAACATGATCGCGCCACGCCTGGCCCCGCTGGCGGTGTGATCGCTCCCTGCGCCCGGCATATAGCCGGGCGCTTGCTTTACGGGCCGCCAGCCCGGCCCGTTCGCACAATAAAAACAACAGGAAGACCCATGACTCAGAGTACGACCCTCTCCGCTCCCCTGCGCCTGCTCGTCCGCCTGCCGCTCTGGCAGCAGATTCTCATCGGCCTGGCCCTCGGCGTCGCCGCCGGCATGGCCTTCGGCGCGGATGCGCAGCTGCTGGCCCCCGTCGGCACGCTGTTTCTCAACGCGATCAAGATGCTCATCGTGCCGCTGGTGTTCGTTTCGCTGGTGGCTGGCATCACCTCGATGCAGGACAGCGCCAAGCTCGGGCGCATCAGCCTCAAGACCATCGCCATCTATCTGGTGACCACCGCCTTTGCGGTGAGCATCGGCCTGCTGTTCGGCGCGCTGTTCAGCCCCGGCGAAGGGATGAACATGGTCGCCAGCGGCACCCAGGAGGCCAAGCAGGCGCCCTCGCTGGTGTCGATCCTGGTCGGCCTGGTGCCATCCAACCCGGTCACCGCCTTTGCCGAAGGCAACATTCTGCAGATCATCGTTTTCGCCATTGCCCTGGGTGTGAGCATCAACCTGATCGGCGAGCGCGGCGCGCCGGCGGTGCGCCTGTTCGATGCGCTGGCCGAGACCTTCTACAAGCTCACCGACCTGGTGATGCGCGTCGCGCCGATCGGCGTCTTCGCCCTGACCGCCGGCGTGGTCGGCAGCCATGGCGCCGAAGTGCTGCTGCCGCTGGCGGGCGTGATCGGCGTGATCTACCTGGCCAGCATCGCCCATGTGCTGCTGGTTTACGGCGGGCTGCTCGGCCTTCTGGGGCGGCTCAACCCGCTGCGTTTCTTCCAGGGCATCGCCCCGGCGCTGGCAGTGGCTTTCAGTACGTCCAGCAGCTCCGGCACGCTGCCGGTGTCCATCGAATGCGCACGCAAGAACCTCGGCGTGTCCGAGGGTGTGGCCGGTTTCGTACTGCCGGTGGGCGCCACGATCAACATGGACGGCACGGCGATCTACCAGGGCGTGCTCGCACTGTTCATCGCCCAGGCCTTCGGCATCGACCTCAGTGCCGGGCAGTACGCGATGATCATCCTCACCGCGACGCTGGCCTCCATCGGCACCGCCGGCATTCCCGGCGCCGGGCTGATCATGCTCGGCCTGGTGCTCACCGCCGCCGGCCTGCCGCTCGAAGGCGTGGCGCTGATCGCCGGGATCGACCGCATCCTCGACATGGCGCGCACCACGGTGAACGTCGCCGGCGACCTGATGACCACCACCCTGGTCGGTCGCAGCGAAGCCGAACTCGACCGCGCGGTATACGACAGCAGCAACAAGGAGTGAGGACGCACGACTCACTCGATGCCGAACAGCCCGTTCTCCACACGCGGCGTCGCCAGACGCTCGCGGATGTCCGGGTCGATACGCGGGTCGTCCGGGCTGTAGAGCATCACCTGGCGGTAGGCACTGACGCGGTTGATCTCGCTGCCCAGATATTCCCACACCACCGGCGTGCTGGCCGGGGTACGGCGGTCACCGGAGGAGACGCCGGTCTTCAGCCCGTTGAGGCGGGTGATGCGGCTCTTGAAGCTGGGAATGAGGATGGTCTGGCTCATCTCGTTGAGCGTCAGCGACTCGTAGTCGATCAGGAACAGGCGGTCCTGCAGGCCGAACGCAGCACCCAAGTAACGACAGCGAACCCAGTCCTCGGCCTGGCCGAGCGTCGGGCTGGCGCGCTCCTGGCGCTCCTGGCGCTCGAACAGGTACAGGCCGTCCTCCTCGCGCAGATGCACCAGGGAGATCAGCACGCTGCCCGGTACCGACATGCAGTTGGCGTATTCGAAGTAGTAGCCGCAGTAGCGCGACAGGCTGGAGGCGTGCTCGCGCAACGGCTGCAGCAGGCTCAGCAGCGGGTCGCTGCGCGGCATTGCCTGGGCTTCCGGATGGCGGGCGCCGATCAGCCGAGCGAACTGCTCGGGCGGCATTTCCAGCTCGTAGCCTTCGACCCCGAAGAAGTCGCCGATGCGCTTGAGGTTGAACGGCGTCGGCCGGCTCTGCCCGCCCAGGTACTTGTTGAACTGGGCGCGATTGATGGCGAGCTTGCGGCACACCTCGGCGATGGACCGGTAGTGGCTGCACAGCAGCTTGAGATTTTCAGCAAGGTGGGAGGTCACAGGAGATGGCCCTGATCTGGCGCGAGTGTCGCCATTGTAGCATCAGGTCGCGCCACATCGCGGCCAGCCGCGAAATTGCTCCGCACGCCCTGCTGTTGAAACATCCCCCGCTTGCACGGCGCAGCGGCGCGCGCCGGACGCCCTAACAACGACAACAAGGTGAACATCGCCATGCTCGACCTTCTCAACGACCTTATCTGGAGCAAACTGCTGATCGTCATGCTGATCGGTCTGGGTCTGCTCTTCACCATCCGTTCCGGCTTCGTCCAGTTCCGCTATTTCGGCAACATGTTCACGATCTTCGGCCACGCCTTCGAGCGGCAGCCGGGACAGCTCTCTTCCTTCCAGGCGCTGATGCTCTCGGTAGCCGGCCGGGTCGGCGCGGGCAACATCGCCGGCGTGTCCGTGGCGATCATGCTCGGCGGCCCGGGCGCGATCTTCTGGATGTGGGTGGTGGCGCTGGTGGGCATGGCCACCAGCTATTTCGAATGCTCGCTGGCACAGCTGTACAAGCGTCGCGAGCCCGACGGCACCTATCGCGGCGGCCCGGCGTTCTACATCCAGCACGGCCTCGGCCAGCGCTGGCTGGGCATCCTGGTGTCGATCCTGCTGCTGATGACCTTCGGCTTCGGCTTCAACGCCGTGCAGTCGTTCACCGTCGCCAGCTCGCTGCACGACACCTTCGGCGTACCCACCGTGGCCAGCGGCATCGCCCTGACCCTGGTGATCGGCGGCATCATCTTCGGCGGCATCCGTCGCATCGCCAAGTGGGCCGACGTGCTGGTGCCGGTCATGGCGTTTTCCTACCTGGGCATGGCGCTGTTCGTCATCGGCAGCAACTTCAGCGCGATTCCGGAAACCTTCGGCCTGATCTTCCGTAGCGCCTTCGGCCTCGAGCAGGCCTTCGCCGGCGGTATCGGCGCGGCCATTCTGATGGGCGTCAAGCGCGGCCTGTTCTCCAACGAGGCGGGCCTGGGCAGTGCGCCGAACGTCGCTGCGGTGGCCGAGGTCAAGCACCCGGTGGCGCAGGGTATCGTGCAGTCGCTGTCGGTGTTCATCGACACCATCATCCTGTGCAGCTGCACCGCGCTGATCATCCTGCTCTCCGGCGTCTACGAGCCGGGCATGGACCAGGCCGGCGTGGTGCTGACCCAGACCGCCGTCGCTGCCGTCGTTGGCGAGTGGGGCCGGGTGTTTGTCAGCGTCGCACTGCTGCTGTTCGTGTTCACCACGCTGATCTACAACTACTACCTGGGCGAAAACGCGCTGGGCTTCTTCACCGAGAAGCGCACCCCGGTGGTGATCTACCGCGTGCTGGTGATCATCCTCGTGCTGTGGGGGTCGGTGCAGGACCTGGGCACCGTGTTCGCCTTCGCCGACGTCACCATGGGCCTGCTGGCCATCGCCAACCTGATCGCCGTGGCCCTGCTGTTCAAGGTCGGCCTGCGCCTGATGCGCGACTACGACAGCCAGATCCGCGCCGGCATCGAGCAGCCCGTGCTCGATCCGAAGAACTACGCCGATCTGGACCTCGATCCGGCCGTGTGGCAGGCCAATGCCTCTGCCACGACGGACGCCTCCGCGCGGCGCTGACCGCGACGCGACAGGCCGGTCACCCGCCGCTCCGTTAACATGCGACGGCGGGTGGCCAGCCCACCCGCCCGATTTCCCGACGACCTGCGCCGACCAGCGAGGAGCGCGCGTGAACCCATTTATCCAACGCCTGCTGGTCCTCTACACTGGCGGCACCATTGGCATGCAGCAAAGCGCCGCCGGGCTGATGCCGGCCTCCGGCTTCGAAGCCCGCATGCGCGAACAGCAGGCGCACGAGGCCGGGCCGCTGCCGGACTGGACCTTCGACGAGCTGCAGCCGCTGCTGGACAGCGCCAACATGCATCCACGCCACTGGCAGCAAATGGCCGAGCGCATCCGCAGCGCGGTGACTGCGGGGGGCTGCGATGCCGTCCTGCTGCTGCATGGCACCGACACCCTGGCCTACAGTGCCGCCGCGCTGTCGTTTCTGCTGCTCGACCTGCCCGTACCGGTACTGCTC
Source organism: Stutzerimonas sp. Brlt_14 (assembly GCF_051948915.1). Classification (NCBI taxonomy): domain Bacteria; kingdom Pseudomonadati; phylum Pseudomonadota; class Gammaproteobacteria; order Pseudomonadales; family Pseudomonadaceae; genus Stutzerimonas; species Stutzerimonas sp. Brlt_14. The sequence continues at coordinate 667,593 of NZ_JAYJLM010000003.1, read as the reverse complement.
ACTGGCGCCATGCTGCCGGCCGGTAGCGAGAGCAGTGATGCCTGGCCCAATCTGTTCGGCGCCATGCGCGCCCTGCAGGCCGGCCGGGTGAGCGGTGTGCAGCTGTACTTCAACGGTGCGCTGCTGCACGGTGCGCGGGTCAGCAAGCTGCGCAGCGACGCCTTTGATGCCTTCGCCGAAGCGCCGCGCCAGCGCCTGGCGAACGCCACCGCCGAGCGAGCGCCGGCATTGCTGCCGCAGCACTTGGCGCAGGTCATGGTGCTGCCGCTGTATCCCGGCGTCGGCGCGGCACAGGTCCGGGCGCTGGTGGCCAGCGGCGCCCAGGCGCTGCTGCTGGAATGCTACGGCAGCGGCACCGGGCCGGCGGACGACGCCGAGTTCGTCGCGGCGCTGCGCCAGGCACACCGCCAGGGCGTGGTGCTGGCGGCGATCAGCCAGTGCCCGGGCGGCCATGTGGATTTCGGGGTCTATGCTGCCGGCAGCGCGCTGCGTGATGCCGGGCTGGTCTCCGGCGGCGGCATGACTCGCGAAGCGGCTCTGGGCAAGCTGTTCGCCCTGCTCGCCGCCGGCCTCGACCAGGCCCAGGTGGAACACTGGTTCTGCCGTGACCTGTGCGGCGAAATGGCGGGCTGACGCCAGCCCCCGGTGAAACGCCTGCGGCGCCGATCGGCAGCCGCACTGTTGACTGGCGAGACCCGCCCGGCACCGCTACTCTCTGATGCGCCAACAACTACAAAAAAATGCGTCAAGGAGCCGATGCCATGGCCAGATCCCGAACTGCCCGGGCGCTGTTCGCCCTGCTCGTCAGTGCTGCGTTCAGCGTCCGGGCCGAACTGCCCGCCAACTACCCGATCACCCTGCAGACCGACAGTTTCCCGCCTTTCAACATGGGGCCCAACAGCAAGGGCTTCGCCCGCGGCGACGACGTGCAGGGAATCGCTGCCGATACGGTGCGCGACATCTTCCGGCGCGCCGGCGTCTCCTACAACCTGACCCTGCGTGGCCCCTGGAGCCGGCTCTACGAACAGACCCAGCAGCAGCCCGCCCACGGTCTGTTCTCGGTGGCGCGCACGCCGCAGAACGCCGGTCAGTTCAAATGGGTCGGGCCGCTGGCACACCATGACAGCGTACTGCTGGCGCCGGCCGGCAAGGGCCTGAAGTTCGACAGCCTGACCCAGGCCCAGGGCTACCAGATCGGTGGACATGCCAACGGCACCGTCAGCCTGTTTCTGGAGAGTCAGGGCATCCGCACCAGCAACAGCCTCAACGATGCCGAAAACCTGCGCAAGTTGCTGACCGGGCGCATCGACCTCTGGGCCGTGGCCGATCCGGTGTGGCGCTACTTCGCCCGGCAGCAGGGCGTCGAGGAAGGCCAGCTGCAGGTGGCGCTGAGCTTTCGCAGCGAACCGCTGTACCTGGCGCTGAGTCCGGATACCCCCGATGCCGTGGTGAACCGTCTGCAGAAAGCCCTCGACGAGGTGATCGCCGAAGGTTACGCCGGCTGCAGCAAGACACCGGACCTCTGCTACCTGATCCAGAACCGCGGCAAGACGCTGGCCGGCAGCCGCTGAGCCCTCAGCTCGCCTGATAGCGGGCGCGTGGCGTGGCCATTGGCAGTGGGCCGTCGCCGATCATGCGGAACTCGCCTTTCTCGGCGTCGTAGGCGCGGATCTCGCTGGTGCCGATGTTGTAGATCCAGCCATGGATGAACAGCTGACCGCTGGCCAACCGCGCCGCCACCGAAGGATGGGTGCGCAGGTGGTCGAGCTGCGCGACCACGTTCTCCTCGGTGAGGATGCCCAGGGTGTTGTGGTCGGCACAGCCGCAGTTCTGCTCCACGACGATCTTGGCCACCTCGGCATGTCGCAGCCAGCCCTTGACCGTCGGCATCCGCTCCAGCTGCGCGGGATTGAGCACCGCCTTCATGGCACCGCAGTCGGAATGGCCGCAGACGATGATGTGCTGTACGCCGAGGGCCATCACGGCGAATTCGATGGCGGTCGACACGCCGCCGTTCATTTGCCCGTACGGCGGGACCACGTTGCCGACGTTGCGGGTGACGAACAGGTCGCCGGGCGAACTCTGGGTGATCAGCTCCGGGATGATCCGCGAGTCGGCACAGGTGATGAACATCGCCCGGGGTTTCTGCTCGTAGGCGAGCTTCTCGAACAGTTCGCGCTGCTGCGGATACACCTCTTCGCGGAAGCGCTTGACGCCTGAGACGATGTGGTCGAGGGCCTCCTGGGCGGTTTCGCCCGTCTTGTCGTCGCTCATGTTCACTTCTCTCCAGTTGCAAGGGTAGGCGCCATCACGGCGCGTCAGAATACGGACCAGCCAATGCGCTGCGACAGCGCCTCCAGCGCGGCCATGCCGATCAGCGAGTTGCCGGCGGCGTTCAGTTCGGGCGACCAGACGCAGACGGTGAAGCGCCCCGGCACCACCGCGACGATGCCGCCGCCGACACCGCTCTTGCCGGGCAGCCCGACCCGGTAGGCGAAGTTGCCGGCCTCGTCGTAGAGGCCGCTGGTGGCCATGATGGCGTTGACCTGCTTGGCCTGGCGCGGCGTGAGCACGGCCTCGCCGCCCTGCGGGCAGACGCCGTCGCGGGCGAGGAAGCCGAACGCACGGGCCAGATCGACGCAGCTCATACGCAGCGCGCAGTGGTGGAAGTAGCTGCGCAGTACCGCCTCGACGTCGTTGTGGAAGTTGCCGAACGACTGCATCAGGTAGGCCATGGCGGCATTGCGTGCGCGATGCTGGTACTCGGACTCGGCCACCCGGGTGTCGGAGATGACCAGCGGGTTGCCGGACAGGTGCCGGACGAAGTCGCGCATCGACAGTTCGGGCGTGGCGAAGCGCGACTGGTTGACGTCGCAGATCACCAGCGCGCCGGCGTTGATGAACGGATTGCGCGGCCGGCCGCGTTCGAACTCCAGCTGCACCAGCGAATTAAACGGTTGCCCGGAGGGTTCGTGGCCGAGGCGCTCCCATAGCGATTCGCCGCGATGGCCGATGGCCTGCACCAGGCTGAACACCTTGGAAATGCTCTGGATCGAGAACGGCGTCTGCGCGTCGCCGGCGTGGAACAGCTCGCCGTCGGCGCTGCACACGGCGATGCCCAGCTGATCGGGCGCCACGTCGGCCAAGGCCGGGATGTAGCTGGCCACACGGCCCTGCCCGAGCAGCGGGCGCACCCCGTCGAGAATCTCCTGCAACAGCGCGTGCATCGTCAGCTCCATCGGTCCTGGTGGAGGATGGACGCCCGCGCGGGCCATGGCATCACAGCGCGGCTCAGAACTTCTCCGGGCGCAGCACTTCCACCTCGGCCAGGTAGCAGACCATGGCGAAGTTCGCGTAGTAGCGCGCCTGCAGGTGCTCGGCGATCCGCTCGGCCAGCTCGCGGTTGCAGATCACTTCCAGGCGGATGTTGCCATCGGTGTCCCAGCCGGCGCTGCGTACCCCGCGGCTGCCGCTGCCGCGAGCGTCGGACAGGGTCCAGCCCGGGGCACCCAGGGTTTTCAGGTCGGCTTCCAGCTTGTGTTCCAGAGCCGCCTCGCAGATCACGGTCAGCAGTGTTCGGTTGTGCGCGTTCATGTCAGAACCCCCAGGCGATCAGCCGCTCGGCCAGGGCCAGGTAGAGCGGAATGCCGATCAGGATGTTGAACGGAAAGGTGATGCCCAGCGATGCGGTCAGCGACAGCGACGGATTGGCCTCCGGCACCGCCAGACGCATCGCCGCCGGCACCGCGATGTAGGACGCACTCGCCGCCAGCGTGGCGAGCATTGCCGTGCCGCCCAGCGAAAGCCCCATGAAGCGCGCCAGCAGCGCGCCGATCAGCGCACCGATCAGCGGCATTACCAGGGCGAAGGCGGCAAGCTTGACGCCGTAACGCTTGAGCGAGCCGAGCTGGCCGGAGGCGATCAGGCCCATCTCCAGCAGGAAGAACGCCAGTACCGGTTTGAACATGCTGGTGTACAGCGGTTCGAGGGGCTTGATCGCCTCCTTGCCGGCAATGGCGCCGATCAGCAGGCCGCCGAGCAGCAGCATGATGCTCTTGCCGAGGAAGATCTCGCGGCCCAGCTCCTTCCAGTCGGTGTCCTTCGACACACCCTTGGCCAGCAGGATGCCCACCAGGATCGCCGGGATCTCGAGGATCGCCACGAACAGCGGCATGTAGCTTTCGAAGAACACCTCGCGCGCCGCCAGGTACGCCACCACCACGGCGAAGGTACCGGCACTCACCGAACCGTAGTGCGCCGCCACCGCCGCGGCGTTGACCCGGTCGAAGCGCAGGCTGCGCAGCAGGACGAACGCCAGGATCGGCAGCAGCACGCCCAGCGCCAGCACCAGCAGCGACTGGCCGAGCAACGCGGCACTGGCCTGCTCGGCCAGCTCCACCCCGCCATGCAGACCGATCGCCAGCAGCAGCACGATCGACAGCGTCTCGTAGAGCGCTGGTGGCAACTTCAACTCGCTCTTCACCAGTCCGGCGAACAGGCCGAAGACGAAGAACAGCACTACCGGGTCGATACCCATCTAGATTCTCCACAGCTCGGAAATTGAACCGCTCCCTGGCAGACACTGGCTCGAAAAAAAGGAGCCGCTGGGGCTCCCAAAGGGGACACATTGCCAGCGCCTTGCGTTCCGCCGCCCGCTGCACAGCGCGAGCAGATGGATCGAAACGACGCTGGCGTGGCGCGATCGAATCGCCACGCCACCCTTCACTCAGCCCTCGATCTCTATCAAGACTTCTCCCGGGTTCACCCGGTCACCTTTGGCGACGTGAACGGCTTTCACCGTGCCGGCGATGGGCGCCTGGATCTCGGTCTCCATCTTCATCGCCTCGCTGACCAGTACGGTCTGCCCGGCCTTCACCACGTCGCCGACGGCGACCAGCACGTCGACCACGTTGCCCGGCATGGTGGTGCTGACGTCGCCCGGCGCGCTGGCCTGCTTGCGCTGGCTGCCGCCACCGCCGACAAACGCGTTCAGCGGTTCGAACACCACTTCCTCGGGCATGCCGTCGATGGAGAGATAGAAGTGCCGCTTGCCCTCGCCCTTGACGCCGACGCCGGTGATGTCGACGCGGTAGGTCTCGCCGTGCACATCGATGACGAACTCGGTCGGCGTGCCCTCGACGCTGGCGGCCGCGGCCTTGCCGTCGGGGATCGGCAGCAGCACCTCGGGCTGCAGCGTGCCGGCCTCGCGCTCCTCGAGGAACTTGCGGCCGATGTCCGGGAACATGGCGAAGGTCAGCACGTCTTCCTCGCTCTTGGCCAGCTCGCCGATGTCCTTGCGCAGCTTGTCCAGTTCCGGCGCCAGCAGGTCGGCCGGGCGGCACTCGATGACCTCCTCGCTGCCGATGGCCTGGAAGCGCAGGTGCTCGCAGACCGGTGCCGGCGCCTTGCCGTAACGGCCCTGCAGGTAGTACTTCACCTCGGTGGTGATGGTCTTGTAGCGCTCACCGGCGAGCACGTTGAAGAACGCCTGGGTGCCGACGATCTGCGAGGTCGGCGTGACCAGCGGCGGGTAGCCGAGGTCCTTGCGCACCTTGGGAATCTCCGCCAGCACTTCGTCCATGCGGTGCAGCGCACCCTGCTCCTTGAGCTGGTTGGCGAGGTTGGAAATCATCCCGCCGGGCACCTGGTTGACCTGCACGCGGGTGTCGACGCCGGTGAACTCGCTTTCGAACTGGTGATACTTCTTGCGCACGGCGTAGAAGTACAGGCCGATCTCCTGCAGCAGCTCGAGGTCGAGGCCGGTGTCGTACGGCGTGCCCTTGAGCGCGGCGACCATGGACTCGGTGCCCGGATGGCTGGTGCCCCAGGCCATGGAAGAAATGGCGGTGTCGATGTGGTCGGCACCATTCTCGATGGCCTTGAGCTGGCACATGCTGGCGACGCCAGCGGTGTCGTGGGAGTGGATCACCACATCCAGCTCGGGCAGTGCGGCCTTCAGCGCCTTGACCAGTTCGCCCGTGGCATAAGGGGTCAGCAGGCCGGCCATGTCCTTGATGGCGATGGAGTCGACGCCCATGGCCGCCATCTGCCGCGCCTGCTCGACGAACGCCTCGGTGGTGTGCACCGGACTGGTGGTGTAAGCGATGGTGCCCTGGGCGTGCTTGCCGCTCTTCTTCACCGCACGGATGGCGGTTTCCAGATTCCGCACGTCGTTCATCGCGTCGAAGATGCGGAACACGTCGATGCCGTTCTCTGCCGCCTTGGCGACGAATGCCTCGACCACATCGTCGCTGTAGTGGCGGTAGCCGAGCAGGTTCTGGCCACGCAGCAGCATCTGCAGGCGGGTATTGGGCAGCGCTGCCTTGAGCTGGCGCAGGCGCTCCCATGGGTCCTCCTTGAGGAAGCGCACGCAGGCGTCGAAGGTGGCGCCACCCCAGACTTCCAGCGACCAGTAGCCGACACGGTCGAGCTTGTCGCAGATCGGCAGCATGTCTTCGGTGCGCATGCGGGTGGCCAGCAGCGACTGGTGGGCGTCACGCAGGATGGTGTCGGTGACGGTGATTTTCTTCTGGGCAGTCATGGTGCGTTCCTCACAGGCCTGCGTGGGCGGCGATGGCGGCGGCGATGGCCAGGGCCAGTTCGCCCGGCTTGCGTTTGATCGAGTAGTTCAGCAGTTCCGGATGGTTGTCGACGAAGCTGGTATTGAACTGGCCGCTGCGGAAATCCGGATTGGCGAGAATCTGCTGGTAGTAGGTGGCAGTGGTCTTCACACCCTGCACGCGCATGTCATCCAGCGCGCGCGAGCCGCGGGCCAGCGCCTCTTCCCAGGTCAACGCCCAGACCACCAGCTTCAGGCACATGGAGTCGTAATACGGTGGAATGGTGTAACCGGTGTAGATCGCCGTGTCGGTGCGCACGCCCGGCCCGCCGGGAGCGTAGTAGCGGGTGATCTTGCCGAAGCAGGGCAGGAAGTTGTTGCGCGGATCCTCGGCGTTGATGCGGAACTGCAGGGAGAAGCCACGATGCTGGATGTCTTCCTGCTTGACCGACAGCGGCTGGCCCGAAGCGATGCGGATCTGCTCGCGCACGATGTCGATGCCGGTGATTTCCTCGGTGATGGTGTGCTCCACCTGCACCCGGGTGTTCATCTCCATGAAGTACACCTCGCCATCGGCGAGCAGGAACTCCACGGTACCGGCGTTCTCGTAACCCACCGCCTTGGCGGCACGCACGGCCAGGTCGCCGATATAGGCGCGCTGCTCGGGGGTGAGCTGCGGGCTGGGGGCGATCTCGATGAGCTTCTGGTTGCGCCGCTGGATCGAGCAGTCGCGCTCGAACAGGTGCACGGTGTTGCCGAAACTGTCAGCCAGTACCTGCGCCTCGATGTGCTTGGGCTCGACGATGCACTTTTCCAGGAACACCTCGGCACTGCCGAAGGCCTTGGTCGCTTCGGAGATCACCCGCGGGTAAGCCGACTCGAGCTCTGCCTGCGAGTTGCAGCGACGAATGCCGCGGCCACCACCACCGGAGGTGGCCTTGAGCATCACCGGATAACCGATGCGCTCGGCTTCGCGCAGCGCCTCGGCGAGGTCCTTGACGTTGCCTTCGGTGCCCGGCGTGACCGGCACGCCGGCCTTGATCATGCTGCGACGGGCTTCGGTCTTGTCGCCCATGCGGCGAATCACGTCTGCCGAAGGCCCGACGAACTTGATCCCGCGCTCGGCGCAGATTTCCGCCAGTTCGGCGTTCTCGGAAAGGAATCCATAGCCCGGATGCAGGGCATCGCAGCCGGTCTCTACCGCCAGGTTCACCAGCTTGCGCGGGTTCAGGTAGCCGGCCAGCGGGTCCTCGCCGATGAAATAGGCCTCGTCGGCGCGCTTGACGTGCAGCGCATGGCGGTCGGCTTCGGAGAACACCGCCACCGAGCGGACGCCCATTTCGGCACAGGCGCGGACGATGCGCACCGCGATCTCCCCGCGATTGGCGATCAGCAGCTTCTTGATCACGCTGTCTTCCCTCGGATCGTTGAGCAGGCGACCCGCGAGCGGGTCAGGATCACTCGCCTTGCTGGCGATTCGTTTCACCCTACGCCCGTGAGGGGGATTACTGAAAATGAATAATTGTTTTCTTTGGGATAAGTATTTACTTATATGTGTGTCAGGAATGACTGTTTCTTGACCAGTCAGACAGAAACGCCGCAGGTTTGACTGTTCCGCGAAATGCAGGCGAACTACTGGTAAAAAGATGCGAAAATCATTGATGCGCATGACATTGCGCCAGCTTCAGGTGTTCCGCGCGGTCTGCGAGACGCTTTCCTACAGCCGCGCAGCGGAGGAGATGGCGCTGACCCAACCGGCGGTGAGTCTGCAGATCCGCCAGTTGGAAGAACTGGTCGGCCAGCCGCTATTCGAATATGTCGGCAAGAAGCTCTACCTCACCGACGCGGCCGAGGCGCTGCAGCGCGCCAGCACCGACATCTTCGGTCGGCTGGACAGCCTCGACATGCAGCTCTCCGACTTGCAGGGCTCGCTGCAGGGCCAGCTCAACCTCGCCGTGGAGTCCAGCGCCAAGTACGTCACGCCGCATCTGTTCGCCGCGTTCAAGCGCCTGCATCCGGAAGTCAGCCTGCAGCTGGTGGTGGTCAATCATGCCCAGGCGGTGAAACGCCTGTCGGTCAGCCGTGACGACCTGCTGATCATGTCCCAGGTACCCACCGACATGGACCTGGAGTTCATGCCCTTCCTCAACAATCCGATCATCGCCGTGGCGCCCGCCGAGCACCCGCTTTGCCACGCGGCGACGCTGTCGCTGCAGGACCTGACGAGCTATCCGCTGCTGGTACGCGAACCGGGCTCCGGCACGCGCAAGGCCGCCGAGGACTACCTGCGGCAGAAACGCGCGCACTTCACCCAGACCCTTCAGGTCGCCTCGCTGGATGCGCTGCGCGAATGCGTGGTGGCCGGCCTCGGGCTGGCACTGCTGCCGCGCCACGCGGTACATCTTGAGCTGGCCGCCGGCCTGCTGCGGGAATTGCCGGTAGCGGAATTGCCGCTGTATCGCAGCTGGTGTGTGGTGCATCCGCGCGGCAAGCGCCTGAGCCCGGTGGCCCAGGCATTCTTCGCCTTCCTCCGTGAAGAACGCGCGCAGATCAGTGCGCTGGCGGAGCGCTTCGCCGGCCCGCCGACGACTCGATCAGCGAGTTGAACACCAGCGTATCGGCATAGTCGTCCAGTTCGGCGTGCAGCTGGCGCTGCTCGGTGTAGCTTTCGATGGCGCGGCGGAAGCGCATGCGGCGCTCATCCTGCTGCTTGCGACGAGCCTTGCTGTCGAGTGGCGCGGTGACGTCGTTGTGCCGGAGCATGGGCGGTCTCCCAGATCAGGTAACGGGAGACCAGCATCGGCGCTGCGGATGACAGCCTGAAGTCAGCGCGATGACGCGTCCATGAAGCCGCCGCGGCTCACTCCTCGTGCGTCTTCACCGTCTTCGGCGACAGACGCAGGCTGCGCAGGCTGCGCTTGACGCTCTTGAGGTGGTTGACCAGGCTCGGCCCGCGAGCCATGGCCACCCCCATCGCCAGCACGTCGATCACCACCAGGTGGGCGATGCGCGAGGTCAACGGGGTATAGATCTCGGTGTCTTCCTGCACGTCGATGGCCAGGTTGATCGTGGCCAGCTCGGCCAGCGGCGTCTGGCTCGGGCACAGGGTGATCAGGGTAGCGCCCGACTCACGCACCACGTTGGCAGTGATCAGCAGGTCCTTGGAGCGGCCGGACTGGGAAATGCAGATCGCTACATCGGTGGGCTTGAGCGTGACCGCTGACATCGCCTGCATGTGCGGATCGGAATAGGCCGCGGCCGACAGCAGCAGACGGAAGAACTTGTGCTGCGCATCGGTGGCCACCGCACCGGACGCGCCGAAGCCGTAGAACTCGACCCGCTCGGCCTTGGCCATGGCGGTGATGGCGCGCTGCAGGGCATCCGGGTCGAGGCGCTCACGCACCTCCATCAGGGTGTGCAGCGTGGTGTCGAAGATCTTCAGCGCGAAGTCAGCCACCGAGTCGTTCTCGCTGATGGCGAACTGGCCGAAGCTGGCGCCGGCGGCCAGGCTCTGCGCCAGCTTGAGCTTGAGGTCCTGGAAGCCGAGGCAGCCGATGGCCCGGCAGAAGCGCACGATGGTCGGCTCGCTGACGCCGACGGTGTGCGCCAGGTCGGCCATGGAACTGTGCATCACCGAGGCCGGATCGAGCAGGACATGGTCGGCCACCTTCAACTCCGACTTCCGTAGCAGGCTTCTCGACTGGGCGATGTGTTGCAGCAGATTCACGTGGCGGGCTCGCTATGCTCACGACTGAGGGCTCGTTCGGGCGCGACAGGCACCGCTCGGCCATCAGCGGGTTGTAGTGGGGCGGTAGTTATACTACAAGCCTCGCCATGACGCCCATTTTTTGCCCCTGGGAGAGATTCGATGTCGATTTCCTGTGACATGCTCGTGTTCGGCGGGACCGGTGACCTGACGCTGCACAAACTGCTTCCGGCGCTGTATCACCTGCACCGCGACGGCCGCCTGCATGCCGACGTGCGGATTCTCGCCCTGGCGCGCAAGAAGCTTGACCGCGACGGCTACCTGGCCCTGGCCGAGCGTCACTGCCGCGCGCAGGTCGCACGCGGCGACTTCAGCCCGGACACCTGGCAGGCCTTCGCCCAGCGCGTCGACTACTTCGCCATGGACGCCTCCCAGCGCAGCGACTACCTGCGTCTGGCCCAGCACCTCGGCCAGGCCAACGGCCGCGTGCGGGTCTACTACCTGGCCACTGCGCCCGATCTGTTCGAACCCATCGCCGCCAACCTGGAAAGCGCAGGGCTTGCCGGTGACGATGCGCGCATCGTGCTGGAGAAGCCCATCGGCCATTCGCTGGATTCGGCGCTGGAGATCAACGAAGCCATCGGTGCGGTGTTCCCCGAAGCGCGCATCTACCGGATCGACCACTACCTGGGCAAGGAAACGGTGCAGAACCTCATGGCGCTGCGCTTCGCCAACGCCCTGTTCGAACCGATCTGGCGCGCCGGGCATATCGACCACGTGCAGATCACCGTGGCCGAAACCCTTGGCGTGGAGAACCGCGGCGGCTACTACGACAATGCCGGCGCCATGCGCGACATGCTGCAGAACCATCTGCTGCAGCTGCTCTGCCTGGTAGCGATGGAGGCGCCGGTGCGTTTCGATGCCAAGCACATCCGCGGCGAGAAGGTGAAGGTGCTCGAAGCGCTCAAGCCGATCACCGGCAACGACGTGCTGGACAAGACCGTACGCGGCCAATACGGCGCCGGGCGCATCGGCGGTCACGACGTGCCGGCCTACTACTTCGAGCCCAACATCGACAACGACAGCGACACCGAAACCTTCGTCGCGGTGAAGGCCGAGATCGACAACTGGCGCTGGGCCGGCGTGCCCTTCTACCTTCGCACCGGCAAGCGCATGGCGCGCAAGCGCTCGGAGATCATCATCACCTTCAAGCAGGTGCCGCACCTGCTGTTCGCCAAGGGCGAGGTCAACCGCCTGGTCATCAGCCTGCAGCCGGAAGAAAGCATCAGCCTGCAACTGATGGCCAAGGCACCCGGCAAGGGCATGCAGCTCGAGCCGGTGGAACTGGACCTCAACCTGGCCCATGCCTTCAGCAGCACCCGCCGCTGGGAGGCCTACGAGCGCCTGCTGCTGGATGTCATCGAAGGCGATTCGACGCTGTTCATGCGCCGCGACGAGGTGGAAGCCGCCTGGAACTGGGTCGATCCGATCCTGCGCGGCTGGAGCAGCTACTACCGCAAACCGCGACCCTACCCGGCCGGCGAGGACGGTCCGGAACAGGCACACCAGTTCATCGAACGGCAAGGCCACAGCTGGTGGCAATGATCCTTTTTCGTGACCAGAAAGTTACCGGATGAGATGCCCGCAATTGCTCTCTCGCGAATTAGCCCGGAGCGCCCGAATAATGCGCGCTAGAGGGCAGCGAGAACTTTGCGGCGACTACGAAGCGTGACTCAAACAATTAAGAGCGGGAGCCGGGAGAACTGCGGAATATATGGGCGTCACACTAGCGCCATATATTCCGGACTCGATCACAGAAGTCTTACGAATATCGAATCGCCCAGCGCGGCCTTATCCGCCCAGCCCCTTCGTTTTTCCCAGACGCCCCGCGCAAGCTACCAATCCGCCGCGCCAAGTACCGCCACAGCCCTCGCCCGGCGTGGCTTTCAGCCAGACAGACCGCCAGTCAGAGAACTTCTGACGCGCTTTGCGCTCGAACTTCCAGCCTGAATTCAAATTGCATTTCGGTGACAGCTAAGTTGCCCGGCAAGCTGACCATCGCAATACACAGAAACATTCTGCGCGCCAGCGCAGTTATCATGCGGGTTTCAGCGGCAACAGCGACGCACACTTCCCATATTCCGTTACATGGGTTGAGAAACTTGTGCGGATATGCCTACCCTAAAAAGGAATTCAATCAACAACCCCAAAGGCATTGTTTTGAGTTTCCCCACCGTAATGCTCCGTCGCCCAACCGACGGCGACGGTTACAACCTTCATCAGCTGGTGGCGCGCTGCCAGCCCCTCGACACCAATTCGGTCTACTGCAACCTGCTGCAGTGTTCCGATTTCGCTGATACCGCCATCGCCGCAGAGAACGCCCAAGGCGAGCTGGTCGGTTTCATCTCGGGTTACCGCCCCCCTTCGCGGCCGGACACGCTGTTCGTCTGGCAGGTCGCCGTCGACAGCTCGATGCGCGGTCAGGGGCTGGCCCTGCGCATGCTGCTGGCACTGACCGCCCGGGTCGCTCGCGAGTACGGCGTGCGTTACATGGAAACCACCATCTCGCCGGACAACGGGGCGTCACAGGCGCTGTTCAAGCGGGCCTTCGACCGCCTCGATGCCAACTGCACGACGCGCACGCTGTTCGCCCGCGACACACATTTCGCCGGTCAGCACGAGGACGAGGTGCTCTACCGCGCCGGCCCGTTCACCGTTTCCCATCTAGAAGAAGAGCTCAAGGAGCACGCATGAAAACTTTTGAACTGAATGAATCCAGGGTTCGCAGCTACTGCCGTTCCTTCCCCGTGGTCTTCAAGCAGGCCCAGGGCGCCGAACTGGTCACCCAGGACGGCAAGCGCTACATCGACTTCCTCGCTGGTGCCGGCACGCTCAACTACGGGCACAACCACCCGGTGCTCAAGCAGGCGCTGCTCGAGTACATCGAGAGCGACGGCATCACCCACGGCCTGGACATGTACACCGAAGCCAAGGAGCGTTTCCTCGAAACCTTCAACCGGCTGATCCTCGAGCCACGCGGCATGGGCGACTACCGCATGCAGTTCACCGGCCCGACCGGCACCAACGCGGTCGAGGCGGCGATGAAGCTGGCGCGCAAGGTCACCGGGCGCAACAACATCATCAGTTTCACCAACGGCTTCCACGGCTGCAGCATTGGCGCGCTGGCCGCCACCGGCAACCAGCATCACCGCGGCGGCTCCGGCATCGGCCTCTCCGACGTCAGCCGCATGCCCTACGCCAACTATTTCGGCGACAAGACCAACACCATCGGCATGATGGACAAGCTCTTGTCCGACCCATCCAGCGGGATCGACAAGCCCGCCGCGGTGATCGTCGAGGTGGTCCAGGGCGAAGGCGGTCTGAACACAGCATCGGCCGAGTGGATGCGCAAGCTCGAGAAGCTCTGCCGCAAGCACGAGATGCTGCTGATCGTCGATGACATCCAGGCCGGCTGCGGCCGCACCGGGACTTTCTTCAGCTTCGAAGAGATGGGCATCCAGCCGGATATCGTCACGCTGTCCAAGTCGCTGTCCGGCTACGGCCTGCCGTTCGCCATGGTGTTGCTGCGCCAGGAGCTGGACCAGTGGAAGCCCGGCGAACACAACGGCACCTTCCGCGGCAACAACCATGCATTCGTCACGGCGGCCGCGGCAGTCGAGCACTTCTGGCAGAACGACACGTTCGCCAACAGCGTGAAGGCCAAGGGCAAGCGCATCGCCGACGGCATGCAGCGCATCATCCGTCGCCACGGCCCGGATTCGCTGTTCCTCAAGGGCCGCGGGATGATGATCGGCATCAGCTGCCCCGATGGCGAGATTGCCGCCGCAGTGTGCCGCCACGCCTTCGAAAACGGCCTGGTGATCGAGACCAGCGGCGCCCACAGCGAAGTGGTCAAGTGCCTCTGCCCGCTGATCATCAGCGATGAGCAGATCGACAAGGCACTTTCCATCCTCGACAAGGCCTTTGCCGCCGTGATGAGCGAGCAGACCGAGAACCAAGCTTCCTGAGGTATCCGCCATGATCGTCAGAACCCTCGCCGAGTGCGAAAAGACCGACCGCAAGGTCCACAGCCAGACCGGCACCTGGGACAGCACGCGCATGCTGCTCAAGGACGACAAGGTGGGATTCTCCTTCCACATCACCACCATCTACGCCGGCAGCGAGACGCACATCCACTACCAGAACCACTTCGAGTCGGTGTACTGCATCAGCGGCAATGGCGAGATCGAAACCATCGCCGACGGCAAGATCTACAAGATCGAGCCGGGCACGCTGTACGTGCTGGACAAGCATGACGAGCACCTGCTGCGCGGTGGCAGCGAAGACATGAAGCTGGCCTGCGTCTTCAACCCGCCGCTCAACGGGCGCGAAGTGCATGACGAAAGCGGCGTCTATCCGCTGGAGGCCGAAACCGTCTGATACCGGTTAACCGGGGCGGCCACCGCGCCGCCCCGCCATTACAAGAAAGGAGGTAAGCGTGAACCCTATGCAAGCCGACCTGTATCCCTCGCGCCAGGAAGACCAGCCCAGCTGGCAGGAACGCCTGGATCCGGTCGTCTACCGCAGCGACCTGGAGAATGCGCCGATCGCGGCAGAGCTGGTCGAACGCTTCGAACGCGACGGCTACCTGGTCATCCCCAATCTGTTCAGCGCCGACGAAGTCGCGCTGTTTCGCGCCGAACTCGAGCGCATGCGCCAGGACCCGGCCGTCGCCGGTTCGGGCAAGACCATCAAGGAACCCGACAGCGGTGCGATCCGCTCGGTGTTCGCCATCCACAAGGACAACGAGCTGTTCGCCCGCGTCGCAGCCGACGAGCGCACCGCCGGCATCGCCCGCTTCATCCTTGGCGGCGACCTGTACGTGCACCAGTCGCGAATGAACTTCAAGCCCGGCTTCACCGGCAAGGAGTTCTACTGGCACTCGGATTTCGAGACCTGGCACATCGAGGACGGCATGCCGCGCATGCGCTGCCTGTCCTGCTCGATCCTCTTGACCGACAACGAGCCGCACAACGGCCCGCTGATGCTGATGCCCGGCTCGCACAAGCACTACGTGCGCTGTGTCGGAGCCACACCGGAAAATCACTACGAGAAGTCCTTGCGCAAGCAGGAGATCGGCATCCCCGACCAGAACAGCCTGAGCGAGCTGGCCAGCCGCTTCGGCATCGACTGCGCCACCGGCCCCGCCGGCAGCGTGGTGTTCTTCGACTGCAACACCATGCACGGCTCCAACGGCAACATCACGCCCAGCGCGCGGAGCAATCTGTTCTACGTCTACAACCACGTGGATAATGCCGTGCAGGCTCCGTTCTGCGAGCAGAAACCGCGCCCGGCCTTTGTCGCCGAACGCGAGAATTTCAAGCCGCTGGACATTCGGCCGCAACAGTATCTCTGAGGCGATGGGGCGCGTCTGATGACGGGCCCCTTCCCCCGGCTTGGCCGATCGCTACCGGCCCAGGGAAATTCACTCCAGCTCGTTGATCGACAGGTGCGCCAGCTGCGCGCCGGGCCCGTCAACGGCCTGCCAGATTCGGACGCTATAAAAAGATGCATACCGTGGAAAAGATCGGCGGCACGTCGATGAGCCGCTTCGAGGAAGTTCTCGACAATATCTTCATCGGCCGCCGGGAAGGCGCAGCGCTGTACCAGCGTATCTTCGTCGTCTCGGCCTACAGCGGCATGACCAACCTGCTGCTGGAGCACAAGAAGACCGGCGAGCCCGGCGTCTACCAACGCTTCGCCGATGCGCAGAGCGAAGGTGCCTGGCGCGAAGCGCTGGAGGGTGTGCGCCAGCGCATGCTCGCCAAGAACGCCGAGCTGTTCAGTTCCGAGTACGAACTGCACGCCGCCAACCAGTTCATCAACTCGCGCATCGACGATGCCAGCGAGTGCATGCACAGCCTGCAGAAGCTTTGCGCCTACGGCCACTTCCAGCTCTCCGAACACCTGATGAAGGTGCGCGAGATGCTCGCTTCCCTCGGCGAAGCCCACAGCGCCTTCAACTCGGTGCTGGCGCTCAAGCAGCGCGGCGTCAACGCGCGCCTGGCCGACCTCACCGGCTGGCAGCAGGAAGCACCGCTGCCGTTCGAGGAGATGATTTCCAGCCACTTCGCCGGCTTCGACTTCAGCCGCGAACTGGTGGTCGCCACCGGTTACACCCATTGCGCCGAAGGCCTGATGAACACCTTCGATCGCGGCTACAGCGAGATCACCTTCGCCCAGATCGCCGCCGCCACCGGCGCACGCGAGGCCATCATCCACAAGGAATTTCACCTCTCCTCGGCCGACCCGAATCTGGTGGGTGCCGACAAAGTGGTCACCATCGGCCGCACCAACTACGACGTCGCCGACCAGCTGTCGAACCTCGGCATGGAGGCGATCCACCCGCGCGCCGCCAAGACCCTGCGTCGCGCCGGCGTCGAACTGCGCATCAAGAATGCCTTCGAGCCCGAGCATGGCGGCACGCTGATCAGCCAGGACTACAAGTCCGAGAAGCCCTGCGTCGAGATCATCGCCGGGCGCAAGGACGTCTTCGGCATCGAGGTGTTCGACCAGGACATGCTCGGCGACATCGGCTACGACATGGAGATCAGCAAGCTGCTCAAGCAGCTCAAGCTCTATGTGGTGAACAAGGATTCCGACGCCAACAGCATCACCTACTACGCCTCCGGTTCGCGCAAGCTGATCAACCGCGCCGCGCGGCTGATCGAGGAGCAGTACCCGGCCGCCGAGGTCACAGTGCACAACCTGGCCATCGTTTCGGCCATCGGCTCCGACCTCAAGGTCAAGGGCATTCTGGCCAAGACCGTGGCCGCTCTGGCCGAGGCCGGCATCAGCATCCAGGCGATCCACCAGTCGATCCGTCAGGTGGAGATGCAGTGCGTGGTCAACGAGGAAGACTACGACGCCGCCATCGCCGCGCTGCACCGCGCACTGATCGAGCCGGAAAACCATGGCGACGTGATCGCCGCAGCCTGATTCGGGCTTGCAACACAAAACGCCGGGCTCGTCCCGGCGTTTTGTTGTCTGCGCGACCGCCCATCCCGTATGACGCCGATCAATACCGCCCGCTCGGGGCGGGAGGACCATGGCTGCAAGCGGCGCCTGCCGGTCGCAAGACGCGCGAGGCGCCCCATCGCTCCCCCATGAAGCAGGAGTTGCCATGTTCCCCGAGTACCGCGATCTGATCACCCGTCTCAAGGCTGAAAACAAGACCTTTGCCCGCCTGTTCGACGAGCACAACGACTTCGACCAGCGGGTGAAGAACATCGAGGCGCACATCGTGCCGGGCACCGACAGCGAGGTGGAAAACCTGAAGAAGCAGAAGCTGCAGCTCAAGGATCGCCTCTACGACATGCTCAAGGAGGCATCTGTCGCCTGACCCCCTGCGCGCCCCGCTCGCTGGGCGCTGCCTGCCGCGTCGTTGCGGACAACGCTCGACGCGCAATCGCCCGGCAAGCGCAGTAAAATGCCGCGCTTTCGATACCCCTGCGAGTCCCGCGCCATGAACACCCCCAACCGCACCGAGCTGCTGTCGCCTGCCGGCACGCTGAAATCCATGCGCTACGCCTTCGCCTACGGCGCCGATGCGGTGTACGCCGGGCAGCCACGCTACAGCCTGCGCGTACGCAACAACGAGTTCGACCACGCCAACCTGAAGGTCGGCATCGACGAGGCCCACGCGCTGGGCAAGCAGTTCTACGTGGTGGTCAACATCGCCCCGCACAACGCCAAGCTCAAGACCTTCATCAAGGACCTGGAGCCGGTGGTGGGCATGGGGCCGGACGCGCTGATCATGTCCGACCCGGGCCTGATCATGCTGGTGCGCCAGCATTTTCCGCAGCAGACCATCCACCTCTCGGTACAGGCCAATGCGGTGAACTGGGCGACGGTGAAGTTCTGGGAAAGCCAGGGCGTCTCCCGGGTGATCCTTTCCCGCGAGCTGTCGCTGGAGGAGATCGGCGAGATACGCGAGCAGGTGCCGGGCATGGAGCTGGAAGTGTTCGTCCATGGTGCGTTGTGCATGGCCTATTCCGGTCGCTGCCTGCTGTCGGGCTACATCAACAAGCGCGATCCCAACCAGGGCACCTGCACCAATGCCTGCCGCTGGGAATACAAGACCCACGAGGCCAAGGAGGACGAACTGGGCAACTCGGTGCACCTCTACGAGCCCATCGCCGTGCAGCAGGTCGAGGCGCAGGGCAACCCGACCCTGGGCGTCGGAGCGCCCACCGACAAGGTGTTCCTGCTCGAGGATGTCTCGCGGCCCGGCGAGTTCATGGAGGCGACCGAGGACGAGCACGGCACTTACATCATGAACTCCAAGGATCTGCGCGCCGTGCAGCATGTCGAGCGGTTGGTGCAGATGGGCGTGCACTCGCTGAAGATCGAAGGCCGCACCAAGAGCCACTACTACGTGGCGCGTACCGCGCAGGTCTACCGCAAGGCCATCGATGATGCACTGGCCGGCCGGCCGTTCGACAAGTCGTTGATGGACACCCTCGAATCCCTGGCCCACCGCGGCTATACCGAGGGTTTCCTGCGCCGTCACGTGCACGACGAATACCAGAACTACGAGCGCGGCTTCTCGCTCTCCGAGCGCCAGCAGTTCGTCGGCGAGCTGACCGGCGAGCGGCGCAACGGCCTGGCCGAGGTGAAAGTGAAAAACCGCTTCGCGGTCGGCGACAGGCTGGAGCTGATGACACCGCAAGGCAATCTCAACCTGCGCCTGGAGACCCTGGAAAGCAGCCGCGGCGAGGCCATCGAGGTTGCGCCGGGCGACGGCCACACCGTCTATCTGCCGGTCCCGCAGGACGTGGACCTGCACTTCGGCCTGCTGATGCGCGAGCTGGAGGGCGGCAGCAGCACCCGCGGCTGAAGCTGGGCGGGCAACCCCCCGCTAGCGCAGCAGCTCGGCGAACTGCTCGGCCGGCACCGGCGGGCTGAGCAGGTAGCCCTGGATTTCGTCGCACAGGTTGGCCTTGAGGAAGTCCATCTGCGCCTGGGTTTCCACGCCCTCGGCCACCACTCGCCGTTCCAGGCTGTGAACCATGGCGATGATGGCACGGGTGATCGCCGCATCCTGGGTGGAATGCTCCACCTCGCTGATGAACGAGCGGTCGATCTTCACGTAGTCCACCGGGAAGCGCTTGAGGTAGCTCAGCGACGAGAAACCGGTGCCGAAGTCGTCGATCGCCAGCTTCACGCCCAAGGCACGCAATTGCTCGCTGATGCTGATGGCGTTATCGATGTCGTCCAGCAGCTGACTCTCGGTCAGCTCCAGTTCCAGCATCGCTGGCGGCAGCCCGGTCTCTTCCAGCACCTGGCGCACCAGACTGACGAAGTTGCCCTGACGCAGCTGCTTCACGGAGAGGTTCACCGACACGCGGATGTCCGCCAGCCCTTCCTGCTGCCAGCGGCGTGCCTGGCGGCAGGCCTCGCGCAGGACGAACTCGCCCAGCGGAATGATCAGCCCGGTTTCCTCGGCCAGCGGAATGAAGTCCGCCGGCGTGACCAGTCCGCGCTGCGGGTGGCGCCAGCGCACCAATGCCTCGGCGGCTTCCAGGCTGTCGTCGGCCAGACTCAGGCGCGGCTGGTAGAAGACTTCCAACTGGCCGACTTCCAGCGCCTTGCGCAGCTGGTTCTCCAGTTGCAGGTAGTGCATGCCGGATGCCTGCGGGCGGTCGGTGAAGAACTGCAGGGTGTTGCCGCCCAGGTGCTTGGCCTGCTGCATGGCGGTGCTGGCCTGGCGCAGCAGGACCTCGGCATCGCGGCTGTTGTCCGGCAGCAGGCTGACACCGATGGAAGCGCTGATCACCAGCTCCTGTTCGCCGATGACGATCGGCTTGCGGATGCGCTGCAGCAGACGACTGCCCAGGTGCGCCAGACCGCTGAGGCTGCCGTAGGCATCGAGCAGCACGACGAATTCGTCGCCGGACAGGCGGGCAATGGTGTCGGCCTCACCGAGGGTCTGGCTCAGCCGTCGAGACACCTCGCGCAGCAACGCATCGGCCGCCTCGTGGCCGAGGCTTTCATTGAGCAGCTTGAAACGGTCCAGATCGATATACAGCACCGCCATGTTGCGGCCGTTGCGGCGAACCCGCTGACAGGCTTCCTGCAGCCGCTCCTTCAGCAGGCCGCGGTTGGCCAACCCGGTGAGGTCGTCGTAATGGGTCAGGTAGCGCAAGCGCTCCTCGATCTTGCGCCGCACGCTGAGGTCGGAGACGAAGGCGACCACATGGGTGACGCTGCCGTTGGCATCACGCACCTCGCGCAGCTGCACCCACTGCGGATAGACCTCGCCGCTCTTGCGCGTCTCGATCAGCTCGCCCTGCCAGTGGCCGTGCCGCTCCAGCGCCTCGCGCATGGTCTCGTACTGCCGCTGGCTCTCCGGCGAGCCGGCGATACGCGCCACGCTGTGGCCGAGCAGTTCTTCGCGGCTGTAGCCGGACAGCGTGCAGCAGGCGTCATTCACCGCCAGGACACGGTAGCGATCATTCATGATCACGATGCCTTCGCTGGCGGCCTCGAACACCGTGGCGGCCAGGCGCTGCTGCTCGGCCTGACTGCGCAGCTCGCTGATGTCACGGCGCGTGCCGATCATGCGCAGCGCACGGCCATTGGCGTCACGCTGGATCACCCGCCCGCGGTCTTCCAGGCATAGCTCGCTGCCATCGGCGCACAGGGCACGGTACTCGATGACGAAGGATTCGGTTTCGCCCTTCAGATGGGCGATCAGGGTGGCACGCACGCGCTGCAGGTCGTCGGGATGGATATCCGGCAGTCGCGAACCGTCTTTGCCGTAGCGATTTTCCAGGCCGATGCCGAACACCACCTGCATGCGCGAGTGATGTACACGGTTGTACTGCAGATCCCAATCCCACAGGCCGAGGTCACTGGCCTCCAGCGCCAGGGTCAGCCGCGCCTCGCTCTCGCCGAGTTCGGCGGTGCGCTCGGCGACGCGCTGTTCGAGGCCGTCGTAGGCGCTGCGCAGCTGCTGTTCGGCATGCCGGCGCTGCTCGACCTCGGTGGCCAGGCGGCCATTGAGCAGGTCGGCTTCGCGGCCGGCCTTCTCCAGCCGCTCGATCAGCCGCTGCCGGTGCAGGCGTTGTTCGATGCTGTCGGTAACCAGCCGGCTGATCTGCCAGGCGATCAGACTGAGCGTCGCCAGCACGATCATCGCCAGCACGCCCCAGCCCTGCTGCAGCGGCTCGCCGCTGGTCATCAGCAGCAGTCCCGCCGGCAACAGACAGGGCACGGCGAAACTGAAAAAGGCCGGCAGGCTGACGCCATAGGCGACACTGGCGGCCAGCACCACGGAGCCCATCAAGCCGTAGAGCAAGGCCTGGGTGACAAAGGTATCGGCCGGCACCAGCGCCACCATGGCGTAGGACAGGCTCAACGCCGAGGCACTGCTGCCCAGCAGGAAGCGCCAGCGCCAGTGCGGCGCCGCCTGCGCCTCGGGGCTGGCTCGATTGAAGGCTCCGACCTGCTGCAGGCGCAGCAGCCCGAGCGTGGCCATCCAGCCCAGCCAGACGCCGAGTTCGATACCGCCCTGTTCGGGCCAGAGCACCACCCCGCAGATCAGCGTGGTGAGCAGCAACAGCAGGGCGGGAGTGCGCGAACCGCGATACAGCAACCGCGTGTGCTCGGCAGCCTGCTCGACCGCCGAAGCCTCGTCAGTGACATGCTGCGTTGACGCCGGGCAGGCGGCTCGAATGGAATCGGTCATGAATATTGTTCTAGTAGTAACTGCACCCGAATCAGGTTCCGGCGGAACCACAACACGGCCGATAATGGCACGTTGCTAGCCTCACGTCATATCGCGCTGTGTCGGAAATGCCATGATCGCCGTCCGAACCGACCAGCGGATCGTCGGCACCAGACGTGATGCCGCCTTTGCTGCAGCTGCGCCGGATTGCCGCAAATGCCGCGCCCGAACGGACCACAGGGCGAGCGCAGCGCGGGCATTTCCAATAGAATGCCGCGATGCATGACGATCTCTCCCTTCTCCTGAATTCCCTCAACGATGCCCAGCGCCAGGCCGTGGCCGCGCCGCTGGGCCGGCAACTGGTGCTGGCCGGCGCCGGCTCGGGCAAGACCCGTGTACTGGTGCACCGCATCGCCTGGCTGCACCAGGTCGAGCGCGCATCATTGCACTCGATCCTGTCGGTGACCTTTACCAACAAGGCCGCCGCGGAGATGCGCCAGCGTATCGAGCAGCTGCTGCACGTCAACCCGCAGGGCATGTGGGTCGGCACCTTCCACGGCCTGGCCCATCGCCTGCTGCGCGCGCACTGGCGCGAGGCGAAGCTGGCGGAGAATTTTCAGATTCTCGATTCCGACGACCAGCAGCGCCTGGTCAAGCGGGTGATCCGCGAGCTCGGCCTCGACGAGCAGCGCTGGCCGGCGCGCCAGGCACAGTGGTGGATCAATGCGCAGAAGGACGAAGGGCTGCGCCCACGCAACATCCAGGCCGGCGGTGATCTGTTCCTCGCCACCCAGCTGAAGATCTACGAAGCCTATGAAGAGGCCTGCGCCCGCGCCGGCGTCATCGACTTCTCCGAGCTGCTGCTGCGTGCGCTGGATCTGTGGCGCGACCACCCCGGCCTGCTCGAGCACTACCAGCGGCGCTTCCGCCACGTGCTGGTGGACGAGTTCCAGGACACCAACGCCGTCCAGTACGCCTGGCTGCGACTGCTGGCCAAGGGCGGCGAGAGCCTGATGGTGGTCGGCGACGACGACCAGTCGATCTATGGCTGGCGCGGCGCGCGCATCGAGAACCTGCACCAGTTCAGCGCGGACTTCCCGGATGCCGAAACCATCCGCCTGGAACAGAACTACCGCTCCACCGCCTGCATTCTCAAGGCCGCCAACGCGCTGATCGCCAACAACCAGGGTCGCCTCGGCAAGGAACTCTGGACCTCCGGCTGCGAAGGCGAGCCGATCAGCCTGTACGCCGCGTTCAACGAGCACGACGAAGCGCGCTACGTGGTCGAGAGCATCGAGAAGGCCATCCGCGACGGCATGAGCCGCAGCGAGATCGCCATCCTCTACCGCTCCAACGCCCAGTCGCGGGTGCTGGAAGAGGCGCTGCTGCGCGAGAAGATCCCCTACCGCATCTACGGCGGCCAGCGCTTCTTCGAGCGTGCCGAGATCAAGAACGCCATGGCCTACCTGCGCCTGATCCAGACACGCGACAACGACGCGGCGCTGGAACGGGTGATCAACGTGCCGGCCCGCGGCATCGGCGAGAAGACCGTTGAATGCCTGCGCCAGCTGGCGCGTGAGCAGGGCCTGTCGATGTGGGCGGCGCTGCACCAGGCGGTCGGCACCAAGGCGGTGTCCGGGCGCGCCGCCAGCGCGCTGAACGGCTTCGTCGAACTGGTCGACACCCTGGCGCTGAAGGTCGAGAAACTGCCGCTGCACAGCATGGCGCAACTGGTCATCGAGGAATCCGGGCTGCTGGCCTACCACCGCGACGAGAAGGGCGAGAAGGCCCAGGCGCGAGTGGAAAACCTTGAGGAACTGGTGTCCGCCGCCCGCGCTTTCGACAGTTACAGCGAAGAGGAAGACGACATCCAGTCGCCCCTGGCCGCCTTCCTCGACCACGCCTCGCTGGAGGCCGGCGAACAGCAGGCCGGCGACCACGAGGACAGCGTGCAGCTGATGACCCTGCACAGCGCCAAGGGTCTGGAGTTTCCGCTGGTGTTCCTGGTCGGCATGGAAGAAGGCCTGTTCCCGCACAAGATGAGCCTGGAGGAGTCCGGCCGTCTGGAAGAGGAACGCCGCCTGGCTTACGTGGGCATCACCCGCGCCATGCAGCAGCTGGTGATCACCTACGCCGAAACGCGCCGGCTGTACGGCAGCGAGACCTACAACAAGGTCTCGCGCTTCGTCCGCGAAATTCCACCGGCGCTGGTGCAGGAAGTGCGGCTGAGCAACACGGTGACGCGCTCGTTCAGCGGCAAGAGTATGAGCGGCTCGTCGCTGTTCGACGGCGCCGGCGTGCCGGAAACACCGTTCAACCTCGGCCAACGCGTGCGCCATTCGCTGTTCGGCGAAGGCACCATCCTCAACTTCGAAGGCTCCGGCGCCCAGGCTCGGGTGCAGGTGAATTTCGAGGACGAGGGCAGCAAATGGCTGATGCTCAGCTACGCAAAACTTGAAGCCCTGTGAGGTTGACGCTAACGTCAATCCGCCATACCAACCAGTCATTCCTATAAGAAGAATCTTCCAAGGATACCGACCCATGAAACGCCGCCATCTGTTCGGTGCTGCCGCTGCCTTGCTTGCCACCCTCGGCCTCGCCGGTTGCAACGATGACAAGAAAGTCGAAACCACTGGCCAGCAGGCCGCCAGCGAACCCGCCAAGACGTACACCTGGAAGATGGTCACCGCCTGGCCGAAGAACTACCCGGGGCTGGGCACCGCCGCCGAACGCCTGGCCGAGCGCGTCAAGGTGATGAGTGACGGTCGCCTGACCATCAAGGTCTACGCCGCCGGCGAACTGGTGCCGGCGCTGGAAGTGTTCGATGCCGTCTCCCGCGGCACCGCCGAACTGGGCCATGGCGCTGCCTATTACTGGAAGGGCAAGGTGCCCACCGCGCAATTCTTCACCTCCGTGCCGTTCGGCCTGTCGGCCATCGAGATGAACGCCTGGCTGAGCAAGGGCGAAGGCCAGAAATTCTGGGACGAGGCCTATGCCCCGTTCGGCGTGAAGCCCATGGTGGTCGGCAACACCGGCATGCAGATGGGCGGCTGGTACAACAAGGAGATCAATTCGCTGGGCGACCTGCGCGGCCTGAAGATCCGCATGCCGGGCCTGGGCGGCGAAGTGCTGGCGCGTCTCGGCGCGACCACCGTGAACCTGCCCGGCGGCGAGGTGTTCACCGCGCTGCAGACCGGTGCCATCGACGCCACCGACTGGGTCAGCCCGTACAACGACCTGGCCTTCGGCCTGCACAAGGCCGCGAAGTACTACTACTACCCGGGCTGGCAGGAGCCGCAGGCGGTGCTGGAACTGCTGGTCAACCAGAAGGCGCTCGATACCCTGCCCGAGGACCTGCAGGCCATCCTCACCGAGGCGACCCGTGCCGCCAGCCGCGACATGATGGATGACTACGTCTACAACAACGCACTGGCGCTCGATCAGCTCAAGCAGCAGGGTGTGGAGCTCAAGCGCTTCCCCGACGAAGTGCTGGACGCCATGCAGAAGCAGTCGGAGCTGGTGCTCGGCGAGCTGGCCGCGCAGAGCGAGCTGAACGGCCGCATCTGGGCCTCGATGAAAGCCTTCCAGGAGCAGGTCAAGCCGATGCACGAGATTTCCGAGAAGGAACTGTACAACTGGCGTTGACTGCCCTGACGAACGGAGCACCGGGCTCCGTTCGCTTTCCAGGACCAGCGCAAGCGTCTGCCGGCACCGCCGGAGGCGACCAACGGTCGCAAGCAAAAGCTCGTAACATACTGCCCCTCGCCAACCCCTGCCCGGCTCGGCAGGATGGCGCGCGTACCTCCACTTAATTCAAGCGGGAACACTCAATGCAACCTGTGCTTAGCATTTTCATGGCGCTGTGTATCAGCCTGACCTTCGCGCTGGATGCCCACGCCAAGCGCTTTGGCGGCGGCAAGAGCTTCGGCTCGGCACCGAGCCACCAGACCCGCCAGGCGCCCCAGCAGACCCAGGCCGCACCGTCCCAGGCCGGCAAGCAGGCTGCGGCTGCGCCCAGTGGTGCCTCGCGCTGGCTCGGCCCGCTGGCCGGTCTGGCCGCCGGCGGCCTGCTCGCCTCGATGTTCATGGGCGACGGCTTCGAGGGCATCCAGTTCATGGATATCCTGATCTTCGGCCTGATCGCCTTCCTGCTGTTCCGCTTCCTCGCCGCCCGTCGCCGCCAGCAGCAACCAGCCATGGCCGGTCACGCTCCAATGCAGCGCGAGATGCCGCAGCAACCCGCGACCTCCATCTTCGGTGGCAGCGCCGCCCCGGTCGCCGCCGCTCCGGTGATCAATGCGCCGGCCTGGTTCAACGAGCAGAACTTCGTTGCGGCCGCGCGCGAGCACTTCCTCTCGCTGCAGCAGCACTGGGACGCCAACGAGATGGACAAGATCGCCGAGTTCGTTACCCCGCAGCTGCTGGGTTTCCTCAAGCAGGAGCGCGCCGAGATCGGTGATGCCTATCAGTCGACCTACATCGACGATCTGCAGATCCAGCTCGACGGCGTCGACGACAACGCCGAGAAGACCACCGCAACGCTGACCTTCAGCGGCGTGGCCAAGACCTCGCGCTTCGACCAGGGCGAACCCTTCAGCGAGAGCTGGCGCATGGAGCGTGTGCAGGGCGAGAACCAGCCCTGGCTGGTGGCCGGTATCCGTCAGAACGCCTGATCGGCACCGTTCCGGAACCCACACCGGCCTGCCTCCGGACAGGCCACGATAACCCCGCCCCGGCGGGGTTTTTCGTTTCTGCCGCGCCCTCCTCGACCTTTTGCTGCGCAAAAAAAACCGGCCGCGGAGCAAACCGCGGCCGGCACAGCGACGCATCCGATCATTTCCTGAGGAAGTCCAGCAGGTCCTGATTGAAGCGCGCCTTGTGGGTGTCGGTCAGGCCGTGCGGTGCACCGGAGTAGACGATCAGCTTCGCGTCCTTGATCTGCGCTGCGGATGCCTTGCCGGAGATGTCCAGCGGCACGATCTGGTCGTCGTCACCATGGATCACCAGGGTCGGCACGTCGAACTTCTTCAGGTCCTCGCGGAAGTCGGTGGCCGAGAAGGCGGCGATGGAGTCATAGGTGTTCTTGTGCCCGGCCTGCATGCCCTGCGCTCGCCAGTTGTCGATCAGCCCCTGGGAAACCTTCGCGCCCGGCCGGTTGAAGCCGTAGAACGGGCCGGAGGCAAGGTCCAGGTAGAGCTGCGCACGATCTTCCAGCGAGGCCTTGCGAATGCCGTCGAACACCTCCAGCGGCAGACCGTCAGGATTGTCCTCGGTGCGCAGCATCATCGGCGGCACGGCGCTGACCAGCACGGCCTTCTTTACCCGCCCGGTGCCGTGGCGACCAATGTAGCGCGCCACCTCCCCGCCTCCGGTGGAGAAACCCACCAGGGTCACGTCCTGCAGGTCGAGCGCGTCGATCACCGCCGCCAGGTCGTCGGCGTAGTGATCCATGTCGTTGCCTTCCCAGGGCTGGCTGGACCGGCCATGGCCGCGGCGGTCATGGGCGACCACGCGGTAGCCCTCGGATGCGAGAAACAGCATCTGCGATTCCCAGCTGTCGGAACTCAGCGGCCAGCCGTGGCTGAAGGTCACCACCGGGCCGTCCTTCGGGCCCCAGTCCTTGTAGTAGAGCTGCACGCCATCGGCGGTAGTGATGGTGCTGGCTGTATGTGCGGCAACAGCGGCGCTGCCGGGCTTCGCCGGTTGTGCGGCCTGGGCGGCGAAGGCGGGCTGCAGCGCGATGGCCAGCAGCGGCATGGCGAGGGTACGGGTGATCGGATTCATGGCATGGGTCTCCTGTACGAAAGGGTGGCGGTCCGGCTCAGTCGGCGATGACCAGCGTGACGTCGATGTTTCCGCGGGTAGCGTTGGAATAGGGGCAGACGATGTGGGCCTGCTCGACCAGGTTCCGCAGCAGGTCGCGGGCAACGCCGGGGGCACTGATGATCAGCTCGGCCTCGATACCGAAGCCGGTGGGGATCTGGCCGATGCCGACCTTGCCGGTGATGCGCGTATCCACCGGCAGAGTGACCTTCTGCTTGCCGGCGACGAACTTCAGCGCCCCGAGAAAGCAGGCCGAGTATCCGGCGGCGAACAGCTGCTCGGGATTGGTCCCGGCACCACCGGCGCCGCCCAGCTCGCGCGGCGTGGACAGCTGCACGTCGAGCGCCTGGTCGGAGGAGCTGGCGCGGCCTTCGCGGCCGCCGGTGGCGGTGGCAGTAGCGGTGTAGAGAATCTTCTCGATGGACATGATGGTGACTCCTGTTTCGGGTTGCCGGAGCGGTGTTGCCCGGTAAGCGCTATTCTCCTCAGCACGAAAAACTATTGATGACGTAAAGTCTCTGAAAATTGATCAGGAGTACAAAGATGGCTGACCGCCTCGCCGCACTGATGACGCACTTCCCGATGCGCGCCCTGGTGTTCAACACCGGGCCGCTGTGCGGCATCAACACGTTGCAGAGCGATGGCGTGCACGGGCAACTGCACCTGATTCGCCGCGGTGCGGTGGAGGTCCGCTACGGCCGGGAAACACTGCACGTCACGCAGCCGAGCCTGCTGCTGTTCCCGCGACCGCTGACGCATCGCTTCATCACCGCGCCGGACTGCGAGGTAGACATGGTCTGCGCGAACCTGACGTTCGAGGGGGGCAGGGCCAACCCGATCGCCTCTGCCCTGGCCGATCTGGTCTGCCTGCCGCTGGATGGCGTATGGGGCGCCGAGCCGGTGCTCTCACTGCTGTTCGAGGAAGCCTTCGAACAGCGCTGCGGGCGCATGGCGCTGGTGGAGCGGCTGGTGGAGGTGGTGATGATCCAGATCCTGCGTCAGCTGATGGAAAGCGACGAGGTCAGCGGCGGCCTGCTCTCCGGCCTCGCCCATCCGCGTCTGCGCAACGCGCTGGTGGCGATGCACGAAGCGCCCGCACAGGACTGGACGCTCGACAACCTCGCCGGCGTCGCCGGAATGTCGCGTAGCGCCTTCGCCACCACCTTCCGCGAAACGCTCGGGCAGACGCCCGGCCAGTATCTGCAGGGCTGGCGCGTCCGCCTGGCGCAGAAGGCGCTGCAGCGCGGGCGGCCGCTGAAGGTGATCGCCACCGAGGTCGGCTACGGCAGCGAAGCGGCGCTTTCGCGCGCATTCAAGGCCCAAGCCGGGCAATCGCCGCGGGAATGGAAAAACCAGCTTGCCGCCTCGACCGGCGCCTGAAACCGCCATGTGACCGATCGGCTGGCTGCAAGGGCAGCGGCGGCACCCGGAATTAATCCTTCACTTTCCGAAAGCTTGGCTAAGCTGCTTTAGCAGACGCCGGCAAAGCATCGGCGTTTCAGCCTGATAAGAAGGAGAACCTCCGATGGACATGAACCGTCGACAGTTCTTCAAGGTCTGCGGTGTGGGCCTTGGGGCGTCGAGCATGGCGGCATTGGGCATGGCCCCGCCGACGGCGTATGCCGAGTCGATCCGGCATTTCAAACTGACCAACACCCGTGAAACCCGCAACACCTGCCCCTACTGCTCCGTCGGCTGCGGGCTGATCCTCTACAGCCAGGGCAGCGGCGGCAAGAACGTCGCACAGAACATCATCCACATCGAAGGCGACTCCGATCACCCGGTCAACCGCGGCACGCTCTGCCCGAAGGGCGCCGGCCTGCTGGACTTCGTTCACAGCCCCAACCGCCTGACCCATCCGGAAGTCCGCGAAGCCGGCAGCAACGAGTGGAAGCGCATCGAGTGGAGCGAAGCCCTCGACCGCATCGCCCGACTGATGAAGGACGACCGCGACGCCAACTTCATCGAGCGCAACGACAAGGGCCAGACCGTCAACCGCTGGCTGAGCACGGGCTTCCTCGCCGCTTCGGCGTCCTCCAACGAGGCCGGTTACATCACCCACAAGGTGGTGCGCTCGCTCGGCATGCTGGGATTCGACAACCAGGCACGTGTCTGACACGGCCCGACGGTGGCAAGTCTTGCCCCGACGTTTGGCCGCGGCGCCATGACCAATCACTGGAGCGATATCCAGAACGCCGATCTGATCCTGATCATGGGCGGTAATGCCGCCGAAGCGCACCCGTGCGGCTTCAAATGGGTCACCGAAGCCAAGGCGCGCAACAAGGCGCGGCTGATCGTGGTCGATCCGCGCTTCACCCGTTCGGCCTCGGTGGCTGACATGTATGCGCCGATCCGCACCGGTACCGACATCGCCTTCCTCGGCGGGCTGATCAACTACCTGCTGGAGAACGACAAGATCCAGCACGAGTACGTGGTCAATTACACCGACGTCTCGTTCATCGTGAAGGAAGGCTTCGGTTTCGAGGACGGCCTGTTCAATGGCTATGACGCCGAGAAGCGCAGTTACCCGGACAAATCCACCTGGAGCTACGAGCTGGACGAGGACGGCTTCGCTCGCGTCGACAAGAGCCTCACCCATCCGCGCTGCGTCTATAACCTCCTCAAGCAGCACTACAGCCGCTATACACCGGAGGTGGTCAGCAACATCTGCGGCACGCCGCAGGACAGGATGCTGCAGATCTGGGAAACCATCGCCGAGACCTCGGCCCCGGGCAAGGTCATGACCATCATGTATGCCCTGGGCTGGACGCAGCACTCGGTGGGCTCGCAGATGATCCGGACCGGCGCCATGGTGCAGCTGCTGCTCGGCAACATCGGCATGCCCGGTGGCGGCATGAATGCCCTGCGCGGGCACTCCAACATCCAGGGCCTCACCGACCTGGGACTGCTCTCCAACCTGTTGCCGGGCTACATGACGCTGCCGCTGGAGGCCGAGCAGGACTACACCGCGTACATCGCCAAACGCACCGCCAAGCCGCTGCGCCCGGGACAGCTGTCCTACTGGCAGCACTACGAGAAATTCCATGTCAGCCTGATGAAGGCCTGGTATGGCAAGAACGCCACGGCGGAGAACAACTGGGGCTACGACTGGCTGCCGAAGCTGGACATCCCCGGCTACGACGTGCTCAAGGTGTTCGACATGATGTATCAGGGGCAGGTCAACGGCTATTTCTGCCAAGGCTTCAACCCCATCGCCTCGTTCCCCAACAAGGCCAAGGTGAGCGCGGCGCTGGCCAAGCTCAAGTACCTGGTGATCATGGACCCGTTGGCCACCGAGACCTCGGAGTTCTGGCGCAACGCCGGTGAGTACAACGACGTCGACACCGCCAGCATCCAGACCACGGTGTTCCGCCTGCCGACCACCTGCTTCGCCGAGGAGGACGGCTCGCTGGTGAACAGCGGCCGCTGGCTGCAATGGCACTGGAAGGCCGCCGAGCCGCCAGGCCAGGCGAAGACCGACGTGGTGATCATGGGCGGGCTGTTCCATCGCCTGCGCGAGCTCTACAGCAAGGAAGGCGGTGCCTATGCCGAACCGCTGCTGAACATCGACTGGGCCTATCGCCAGCCGGAAGAACCGACCGCAGAGGAAATCGCCCAGGAGTACAACGGCAAGGCACTGGCCGACGTCTTCGACCTGCAGACCGGCGCCCAGCTGGCCAAGGCCGGCGAGTTGCTGCCGGGCTTCGGCCTGCTGCGCGCCGACGGCACCACCTCGAGTGGCTGCTGGATCTTCTGCGGCTCCTGGACCCAGGCCGGCAACCAGATGGCCCGTCGCGACAACGCCGACCCTTACGGCATGGGCCAGACGCTTGGCTGGGCCTGGGCCTGGCCGGCCAACCGGCGCATCCTCTACAACCGCGCCTCGGCCGATCCGGCCGGCAATCCATGGGATGCGCAGAAGAAGCGCCTGGTCTGGTGGGACGGCGGCAAGTGGGGCGGCACTGACGTGCCGGACTTCAAGGTCGATTCACGTCCGGAAGATGGCATGAACCCCTTCATCATGAACCCCGAAGGGGTGGCGCGGCTGTTCGCCGTGGACAAGATGAACGAGGGGCCATTCCCCGAGCACTACGAGCCGTTCGAGACGCCGATCGGGCGCAACCCGCTGCATCCGGACAATCGCCAGGCGATCAGCAACCCCGCCGCACGGGTGTTCAAGAACGACATGGAGTTGTTCGGCAGCGCCGACGAGTTCCCCTACGCAGCGACCACTTACCGTCTCACCGAGCACTTCCACTTCTGGACCAAGCACTGCCGGCTCAACGCGATCACCCAGCCCGAGCAGTTCGTCGAGATCGGCGAGGTGCTGGCCAAGGAGCTCGGCATCGCCGCCGGCGAGCGGGTCAAGGTGTCGTCCAACCGCGGCTATATCAAGGCGGTGGCGGTGGTGACCAAGCGCATCAAGCCGCTGACGGTGGACGGCAAGACCGTGCACCAGATCGGCATCCCGCTGCACTGGGGCTTCGCCGGCGTGGCGCGCAACGGTTACCTGACCAACACGCTGACGCCGTTCGTCGGTGACGCCAACACCCAGACGCCGGAGTTCAAGTCGTTCCTGGTCAACGTGGAGAAGGCATGATGGCTACTCAAGACGTGATTGCCCGCTCCGCCACGACCACCGAGCGGCCGTCGATCCGCGAGATCGGCGAAGTGGCGAAACTGATCGACACCTCCAAGTGCATCGGCTGCAAGGCCTGCCAGGTGGCGTGTTCGGAATGGAACGACCTGCGCGACGAGGTCGGCACCAGCCACGGGACCTACGACAACCCGATCGACCTCACCGCTGAATCCTGGACGGTGATGAAGTTCGCCGAGTACGAGAACCCCGGCAGCGGCAACCTCGAATGGCTGATCCGCAAGGACGGCTGCATGCATTGCGCCGACCCGGGTTGCCTCAAGGCCTGCCCGGCGCCGGGGGCGATCGTGAAGTACGCCAACGGTATCGTCGACTTCAACCAGGACCACTGCATCGGCTGCGGCTATTGCATCACCGGTTGCCCGTTCGACATCCCGCGCATCTCCGAGAAGGACAAGAAGGCCTACAAGTGCACGCTCTGTTCCGACCGCGTGTCGGTCGGGCTGGAGCCGGCCTGCGTGAAGACCTGCCCCACCGGCGCCATCGTCTTCGGCAGCAAGGAGGACATGAAGGAGCATGCCGCCGGGCGCATCGCCGACCTCAAGGAGCGCGGTTTCGACCAGGCCGGCCTGTACGACCCCGATGGCGTCGGCGGTACGCACGTGATGTACGTGCTGCACCATGCCGATCAGCCCTCGCTGTACAACGACCTGCCGAACGAGCCCACCATCAGCCCGCTGGTCAGCCTGTGGAAGGGCGTGACCAAGCCTCTCGCCCTGCTGGGCATGGGCGCGGCGGTGCTGGCCGGCTTCTTCCACTACACGCGGGTCGGCCCGATTCGCGTCGAGGAAGAGGACGACAGGGCCGAGCTCAGCGAGCCCGTGGTGCATCAGGTCGATCCTTCGGTGCATGTGGTCGATCCCAAGGAGCCGCGACCCTGACCGCGCGGCCCCGTTCGCGGGGCCGCCTTCGGTGTCCGCTCGCTCAAGGAGTCAACGATGAACAACAACGAGATCGAACGCTACAACCCCTCGCAACGGACCAACCACTGGATCGTCGCGATTCTCTTCGTGCTCGCCGCGCTGTCCGGCCTGGCACTGTTCCATCCGGCGCTGTTCGGCCTCTCCGGGCTGTTCGGCGGCGGCACCTGGACGCGCATCCTGCACCCCTTCATCGGGGTCGCGATGTTCGTCTTCTTCCTCTGGCTGGCGATCCGCTTCGCTGGGCACAACCGCATCGAAGCACGCGACCGCCAGTGGCTCCGGCAGATCAACGACGTGGTGCACAACCGCGAGGAAAAGCTGCCGGAAGTCGGCCGCTACAACGCCGGGCAGAAGGTGCTGTTCTGGGTGCTGATCC
This sequence comes from Stutzerimonas sp. Brlt_14, assembly GCF_051948915.1. Classification (NCBI taxonomy): domain Bacteria; kingdom Pseudomonadati; phylum Pseudomonadota; class Gammaproteobacteria; order Pseudomonadales; family Pseudomonadaceae; genus Stutzerimonas; species Stutzerimonas sp. Brlt_14. Next base: position 633,818 of record NZ_JAYJLM010000003.1, on the reverse strand, counting down.
TCAGCATGCTAGTGCTGCTGCTCAGCGGCATCGTCATCTGGCGCGAGTACTTCAGCAGCTTCTTCGGCATCGTCTCGCTGCGCTGGGCCAGCCTGCTGCATGCGGCCGCCGCCTTCGTGCTGATCGTCAGCATCATCGTGCACATCTACGCAGCCATCTGGATCAAGGGGTCGATGGGCTCGATGCTCTACGGCACCGTCAGCCGGGCCTGGGCGCGCAAGCACCATCCGGCCTGGTACCGGGAGATCAACCAGCGCAAGTAAGCGCCGCCAAGCACGCCGGAGATTCCCGCCGCCGCGGGAATCTTCGCCCGTGCATGCCATCGAAAGCCGAGCTATAACCGTGACGGACTATGCTGTTCGGCATAACCACAAGAAAAGGAGTCCTGCGTGGCAGGCACCATTCTCGAGCCCGGGCAGATCGAAGCCGCTGCCAGCAAACCACCCTTCACCAACCTGCCGCCGCGAGATCTGTTCGCCCTGCGCAGCGCGCGCCTCGCCAAGCTCGCCGAAGATCATCCGCTGGCCGACTACCTGCGCCTGCTCGCCGGCGTATGCCAGGCGCAGCAGCAGGTGCTGGACAACCCGCCTGCCAGCGCACCGCTCGACCCTGCGCGCACCCGCGAATGCTTCAAGCACGCCATGCCGCCGCTGGCCGCCGACACCCTGGTGCGCGAAGGGGCGTGGCTGCCGCTGCTCGATGCCTGGCTGGATGCCTTCGCGGTGCCGGACAACCTGTCGGTCATCGCTGCCATCGACCAGCTGCGCCGCGCCGACAGCGGCCAGCGCAAGGCCTGGGCCGTGGCGCTGGTCAGTGGCCAGTACGACAGCCTGCCGCCGGCGCTGGTGCCCTTTCTCGGCGCCGCGCTGCAACTTGCCTGGACCCACTGGCTGCTCCAGCTCGACCTCTCCGACCTGCGCGAACGCGAAGACCAGACGCTCTGCCCCTGCTGCGGCGCACCGCCCATGGCCGGGGTGATTCGCCACCGCGGGCAGCTCAACGGCCTGCGCTACCTGGTCTGCTCCCTGTGCGCCTGCGAATGGCACTACGTGCGCCTGAAATGCAGCCACTGCCGCAGCACCAAGAAGCTCGACTACCTGCACTTCGAAGGCTCGCCCAACGGCATCAAGGCCGAGGCCTGCCCGGAATGCAACGGCTACCTCAAGCAGCTCTATCTCGAATTGGCACCGGACGGCGAAAGCCTGTCCGCCGACCTGGCGACGCTGGACCTCGACCTGCTGCTGGCCGATCAGGGCTACAACCGCCAGGCACCCAACCTGCTGCTGGCACCGGGGAACGAGGCATGAGCAGCAGCCATCTGCCCTCGGTGGACAAGCTGCTGCGCGATCCGGCCTGCCAGCCACTGCAGCAGCGCTATGGTCGTCAGGCGCTGCTGGCGACGCTGCGCGACCTGCTCGACGAACTGCGCGAACCAGCTCGCCGTGGCCAGCTGGCCGCGCTGGAACTGTCCGAAGCGGTGCTCGCCGGGCGCGCCGGCGAACGCCTGGCCAGCCAGCACAAGAGCCGCGTGCGCCGAGTGTTCAACCTCACCGGCACAGTGCTGCACACCAACCTCGGTCGCGCCCTGTTGCCGGATGAGGCCATCGAGGCGATCACCCTTGCGGCGCGCTACCCGCTCAACCTGGAATTCGATCTCGCCACCGGCAAGCGCGGCGATCGCGACGACCTCATCGAAGGACTGATCCGCGAGCTGACCGGCGCCGAGGCGGTCACCGTGGTCAACAACAACGCCGCCGCCGTGCTACTGGCCTTGAACAGCCTCGGCGCACGCAAGGAAGGCATCATTTCCCGTGGCGAGCTGATCGAGATCGGTGGCGCCTTCCGCATCCCGGACATCATGGCCCGCGCCGGCGTGAAGCTGCATGAAGTCGGTACCACCAACCGCACCCACGCCAAGGATTACGAAGCGGCCATCAACCCTCGCTCAGGGCTGTTGATGCGCGTGCACACCAGCAACTACAGCGTGCAGGGTTTCACCGCCAGCGTCGCCACCGCCGAACTGGCGCGCATCGCCCATGCCCACGATCTGCCGTTGCTGGAAGATCTCGGCAGCGGCAGCCTGCTCGACCTCTCGCGCTGGGGCCTGCCCAAGGAGCCGACGGTGCAGGAAGCGCTGCGCGACGGCGCCGACATCGTCACCTTCAGCGGCGACAAGCTGCTCGGCGGCCCGCAGGCCGGGCTGATCGTCGGCAGCAAGGCGCTGATCCAGAAGATCAAGAAGAACCCGCTCAAGCGCGCCCTGCGCGTCGACAAACTGACCCTTGCGGCGCTGGAAGCGGTGCTTAACCTCTATCGCGACCCCGACCGCCTGGCCGAACGCCTCACCAGCCTGCGCCTGCTCAGCCGCCCGCAGGCGGAGATCCGCGCCCAGGCTGAACGCATCGCTCCGGCGCTGGCCGCCGTGCTCGGCGAGAGCTGGCATGTCGCAGTAACCGATGCCCTGGGCATGATCGGCAGCGGCGCGCAGCCGGTGGCCCGTCTGCCCAGCGCCGCCCTGTGCATCCGCCCGCAGCAGCCCAAGCGCCTGCGCGGCCGCAGCCTGCGCCAGCTTGAAGAAGCGCTGCGCTGCCTGCCGATTCCGGTCCTCGGGCGCATCGACGACGACGCCCTCTGGCTCGACCTGCGCCAACTGGACGACGAACCGGCCTTCCTCCAGCAACTGGCGCACCTGCAAGAGGAGCTGGCCCGTTGATCGTCGGGACCGCCGGCCATATCGATCATGGCAAGACCGCACTGCTCCACGCCCTCACCGGGCAACAGGGCGACCGCCGCCGCGAGGAGCGCGAGCGTGGCATCACCATCGACCTCGGCTACCTCTACGCCGACCTCGGCGAAGGCAGCCTCACCGGTTTTATCGACGTGCCGGGCCACGAGCGCTTCGTGCACAACATGCTGGCCGGCGCCAGCGGCATCGACTGCGTACTGCTGGTGGTAGCCGCCGATGACGGCGTGATGCCGCAGACCCGCGAACACCTGGCCATCGTCGAGTTGCTCGGCATCCGCCGGGCACTGGTGGCGCTGACCAAGATCGATCGCGTCGAGCCGGCGCGCATCGCCGAAGTCGAGCAACAGATCGAAAACCTGCTGGCCGCCGGAGCACTGGCCGGAGCGCCGATCTTTCCGGTTTCCAGCATCCGCGGCGATGGCATCGACGCCCTGCGCGCCGCGCTGATCGACGAAGCCGCGCATACCGCCGCCCGCAGCGACAGCGGCCACTTCCGCCTGGCCATCGACCGCGCCTTCAGCGTCACCGGCGCTGGCGTGGTGGTCACCGGCACCGCCTTTGCCGGGCGCGTGCGAATCGGCGACGAACTGCTTCTCGGCCCCGCCGGCAAACGCGTGCGCGTCCGCGGCCTGCACGCGCAGAACCGCGAAGCGGACGAAGCCCATGCCGGCCAGCGCGTGGCCCTGAATCTTGCCGGCGAGCGGCTGGCAGTGGAGCAGATCCATCGCGGCGACTGGCTGCTGCACCCACTGCTGCACGCGCCGACCCAACGCGTCGACGTCGACTTCCAGCTGCTGCCCGGCGAAGCCCACGAACTCAAGCACTGGACGCCCGTGCACGTGCACCTCGGCGCCCAGGACGTCACCGCCCGGGTCGCCCTGCTCGAAGGCACGAGCCTGGCGCCGGGCGAACACGCCTTCGCCCAGCTACTGCTCAACGCACCGAGCCACGCGGTACATGGCGACCGCATCGTCCTGCGCGACCAGTCCGCCCGGCGCACCCTTGGCGGTGGCCGTGTGCTCGACCCCTTTGCACCGCCACGCAATCGCCGTCGTGCCGCGCGGCTGGAGCAACTTCGCGCCCTAAACCAGCCGAGCCTGGAGCAGGCATTGCCGCCACTGCTCGCCAGCGCCACCAATGGCATCGACCCGCAAGGCCTGGAACGCCAGTTCAACCGCCCGCGCGAAGGCTGGCAGCTCCCCCACGGCGTATTGGAAGTCGGCACCCGACTCGGCCCACGGCTGTTCGACCAGGCCCGCTGGCGCGAACTCGAAACCGAGCTGCTCGACGCACTCCAGCGTTTTCACGAAGAACAACCCGACGAACTTGGCCCCGACCGCGACCGCCTGCGTCGCTACGCCCTGCCGCAGCTGGAGCGGCCGGTGTTCATCGCCCTGCTGGAACAGGCACTGGCCGCCGGCCGCATCGAAACCAGCGGCCCGTGGCTGCACCGCCCCGATCACCGGGTGCGCCTGAGCGATGCGGAAGAAGATTTGAAAGCGCGCCTGTGGCCACTGCTCGAAGCCGGCCATTTCGACCCACCCTGGGTCCGCGACCTGGCCCGCGACCTCGGTGTCGACGAAATGCAGATGCGCAACCTGCTACGCAAGCTCGCCCGTCTCGGCCTGCTGCAACAGGTGGTGAAAGATTTGTTCTACCCCGAGTTCACCATTCGCCAACTCGCGGGGCATGTACTGCAACTGGAAGCGCAAAGCGGCGTAATCCGCGCCGCCGCCTTCCGCGACCGCATCCAGCTCGGCCGCAAACGCAGCATCCAGCTGCTCGAACACTTCGACCGCATCGGCCTCACCCGCCGCTTCGGCAACGAACGCAAAGTCCGCCAGGACAGCGCCTTGGCGATCCAGTCAGGCCTGGGGTAGGCTGGTCGCGGCTTCCTTTCCCAGATCAAGACCAGATAAGGAAGGCAATCGCACCCGGTGGTGCGGCCGGGCTTCAAACCCGGTTGGGGGCGGCAGCCGCTCCCGGGTGAGTTCGACTCTCACTGCCTTCCGCCAATCTTCCTCGCCTCAACCCTCTCTCCAGCCGCCAAGTCGGTCTGCGACAGTCTGACCCATATCGCGATATCAAAAAGCCATCGCCTTATCATGCGAAGCGCGTCACAATCGGCGTTTTTCTTTCCAGGGATGGGAGAGACCCTTGTGAACGATCGGATCGATGAGCGGCGTGCGTTTCACGCGCTGCGAGACCATATCGATTGCCTGTTGGCGGCAGGTGCTTCGCTGGTGGGCCGGGACCCGGTGCAGCTGAGCCTGCAGGGCCGCACGTTGACGGTACGGCATGGAATGCTGGTCAACGAGAATGGTCATCAGGACCTGATCGAGACGCTGGCCGAGCTGGAATGGTCGAACAAGCGCACCCGCGATATGGCGATCGAACTCTGTATCCGCCAGCTCGATCAGGCGATCAAGGAAAGCTGCGACAAGGTACTGGGTTGTTCGACGCCCGATAAATCCTGAGATTGCGCCTGGGCATGTTGTTGAGGGTGGGCTGAAGCCCACCGTACCGAGCAGCCTGCAGCACCGTTACTTCCACTGCAACGCCTGCACATGGGCGTTGGCCGGGTCGAAGTTGTCCAGGCGCATGCGTTCGGCGATTGCCGGCTGGGCTGCTTCACCCAGTGGGAAGGCGTCGCGCACAGCAGCCCACATCTCGGGTTGCAGGCGGACCATCCAACCTTCGTCGTAACAGTCCTGGTTGATCAGCCCGGGGCGCTTCAGCAGCGCTTCGTTCACCGCCAACAGTGTGCCGCTAAGTGGACAGCGTGCCGAGGACGCGGCCTTGGCGAATTCCACCACGCCGAAGCTGCGGTCGCGCTCGATGCGGGCGCCGACGCGCTTGGGAGTAAAGGCGAATATCTGGCCGTAGAGCGCGCAACCGTAGGCAGTCAGGCCGAGGGTGACGCTGCCGTCGGCTTCCTCGCGCAGCCACAGGCTGTGCTCCGGCGCGTAACGCAGCGTGTCGGGAAATTCCAGGCCCTGCACATTCATAGGGTCAGCACCCGCTCGTACTCCAGGATCATCTGCGCCAGCTCGCCACCGCTGGAGATGTCGTCCAGCTCGGCGATCAGCGCGGAGGCCTCCAACTGGGCGCCGGGCTGGCGGCACATCAGCAGCCGCGCGCCCGCCGCTTTGGCATTGCGTATAAAGTGCAGCAACGGTTCGCCCCCGTCCACCGCGCACAGCGTTGCGGCGACCTCGGGGTGCGCCAGCTGCGTGGCCTCTCCGGTGAGGTAGAGGGTGACCTCGGCATCCATGCAGGCGAGCAGCGTCGCGATGTGGAACGGCGCGGCGCAACGGGCGGGGGTACTGGGGCCGCTGGCTACCAGGATCAGCACGCGGGGTGAGGGAGACTGCTGCATGACGCCTCTTCTGGACCAGGCCGACGAGTTAAGCCGTCAAGCGCACGTTCGCCGCCGTTCGGGCCATTGCATGAAACTATCATCACCATAGCCTACAGTTTCGATTTCATGGTCTAGGATTTTTCACGGATGCACAGATAGGAGATCGAGCATGCTGGCGACATTGCTACCGGCCCTGAAAGAACTCGCCGTGCCACTGAAACTGCAGCTGTGGGATGGCAAGGAGATCGACATCGGCCCCGCCCCTTCCGTCACGCTGGTCATCAGGGACCCCAGCCTCGTCACTCAGTTGGCCAGTCCCAGCCTGGATGTGCTTGGCGCCGCCTATGTCGAAGGTCAGATCGACCTGCACGGGCCGGTGGATGAGGTCATCCGTATCGGCGACGTGATCAGTCGGGCAATGAGCCAGGACGATTTCTCGACACCGGCACGCGAGGCCCATGACAAGGCGACCGATGCCGAGGCCATCTCCTACCACTATGACCTGTCCAACGACTTCTACCAGCTCTGGCTGGACCGCGACATGGTCTATTCCTGTGCCTACTTCGAGACCGGCGAAGAGGCTATCGACCAGGCGCAGCAGGCCAAGCTGCGCCTGATCTGCCGCAAGCTGCGGCTCAAGCCCGGCGACCGCCTGCTGGATGTCGGATGCGGTTGGGGCGGATTGGCCCGCTTCGCCGCCCGCGAGTTCGGCGCCCGGGTGTTTGGCATCACCCTCAGCCGCGAGCAGCTGGCGCTGGCCCGCGAGCGCGTGGCGGCCGAGGGGCTGCAGGATCAGGTACAACTGGAGCTGATGGATTACCGCGACCTGCCGCAGGACGAGCGCTTCGACAAGGTGGTCAGCGTCGGCATGTTCGAGCACGTCGGCCACGCCAATCTGCCGCTGTACTGCCAGCGGCTGTTCAGCGCGGTGCGTCCGGGTGGCTTGGTACTCAACCACGGCATCACCTCGCGCCATCTCGATGGCCGGCCGGTGGGCCATGGCGCCGGCGAGTTCATCGATCGCTACGTGTTTCCCCATGGCGAGCTGCCGCACCTGGTGAACATCAGCGGCTGCATCAGCGAAGCGGGGCTGGAGATCGTCGACGTGGAAAGCCTGCGCCTGCATTACGCACGTACGCTGCAGCTGTGGAGCGAGCGGCTGGAAGCCCGGCTCGCCGAGGCCCAGGCGCTGGTGCCCGAGCGGGCGCTGCGTATCTGGCGGCTGTATCTGGCGGGTTGCTCCTATGGTTTCCGCCGCGACTGGATCGACCTGCATCAGATTCTGGCGACCAAGCCGCTGCCGGACGGCTCCCACGAGCTGCCCTGGACGCGCGCCGACCTGTACCGCTGAAGAGGCTGGCCGCTGCGCCCGACGTCGATGGGCGCGGCGTGCTGCCGTCAACGCAGCAACAGCAGCGGCGTGCGGGTGGTGCGGATCATGTTGGTGGTGGTGCTGCCGACGAAGAACTGGCGAATGCGCGAATGACCGTAGGCGCCCATCACCAGCAGATCGATGCCGTGCTCGGCCTGATAGGCATGAAGGGTCGGCTCGACCTCACCGTCGCGGATGGCGATCTGCACCGCGAAACCGGCCGACGCCAGTACGGCGCGCGCATCTTCCAGTTGCGCGCGGTGCTCGGTGCCATCCTGCCCAACCATCACCAGATGGATCGGCATGCCTTTGAACAGCGGGCTGCCGGCCAGCATTTCCATGCCCTTGCGACTGGTGGCACTGCCGTCGAAGGCGAGCATCACGCTCTGCGGCGCACTGAATTCGCCGGGTACCACCAGGATCGGTCGCTGCATGGTGCGGATGACATTCTCCAGCTGGCTGCCGATGTGCTGGAGGGCATCGTCGCTGTCCTCACCCTGGCGGCCGATCACCAGCAGGCGCGTTTCGTTCTGCAGATCGCGCAGGGCTTCGACCAGGTCGCCATGACGCTGCCGGCATTCCGGCTGGGCGACACCGGCGGCAATCGCCCGCTGGCGCGCCGCATCGAGCATCATGCGGCCCTCCTCAAGGGCGAGCTTGGCGCGCTTTTCGTCCAGCGTCGCCAGCTCCTGCAGCAGGAACTCGCGGCTGCCGAGCCCGATGATGCCGCTGAGGTCGCCCGACATCGGGTACTGCTGGCGATCCAGCACGTGCAGCAGCGTCAGCGGCGCGCCCAGCCGCCGGCTGGCCCAGGCCGCGCAATCACAGACCGCCGCGGCCTGCGGAGAGCCGTCGATACAAGCCATTACATGAGTCATGGTGCTTCTCCTGGTCAGTGGCTCACGATCAGGTCGATGGCCGCGGGTTTGCCATGCACGCCAAGGCGATCGTCGCGCTCGCTTGTTGAGACCCGGCACCCGGGCATCGGTGCCGTCGCGGCGGTCATTGCAGCCTGCTCACCAACGGCTCGTCTACCCGAACACGGTAGGCCAGGGCGCAGGGGATGACCACCGCCAGGACGGCAGTCGTCTGGCCATCGGGAACGACGAAGGCTCGACTGGCGAGCCGGGCTGCCGAGCTAGGTCCAGAGCTCGTCCAGGTTGTTGAACCCCCAGGCGGCGGGATCTTCCCGGCCGACGATGCGGTCGCCGCATTGGGGGTTGGAGAGATCCAGCTCCTGGGCGGGAATCGCCGCCCGGGTGCGCACCGAATAGAACAGTTTCAGCCGCGGCGCGGTCAGTTGCTGCGGATGATGCTCGATGACCACGCCGAGCCGACCCGACTGCAGCCGCACCAGCGAGCCCAGCGGATAAATGCCCACGGTACGGACGAAGGCGTGCAGCAGCTGCGTATCGAAATGCCCTTGCCACTGGGCCATGCGTGCCAGCGAGCCCGAGGCATCCCAGGCCGTCTTGTACGGGCGGTTAGAAGCGATGGCGTCGTACACATCGCAGATCGCACCCATGCGAGCCAGCAGGCTGATCTCTTCGCCCGCCAGCCGGTGCGGGTAGCCGGTGCCGTCGACCTTTTCATGGTGATGCAGGCAGACGTCCAGCACCGCGTCGGATACGGCGGTCTGCGCGGCGAGCAGCATGGCATGGCCGCGCTCCGGGTGGCTGCGCATGATGGCGTACTCGTCGTCGCTCAGCTTGCCCGGCTTGTTGAGCACATCCAGCGGCATGGCCATCTTGCCGATGTCGTGCAGCAACCCGGCCATCCCGGCTTCGTGCACCTGATCCTCGGGCAGGTCCAGCTGACGGGCGAGCGCGACCATCAGCGCGCACACCGCCACCGAATGCATGTAGGTGTATTCGTCCTTGGTCTTCAGGCGCGCCAGGCTCAGCAGCGCCGAACCGTTGCGCGCCAGCGAGGCGGATATCTGCTCCACCAGGGGCTGGCACTGTTGCGGATCGACGGCTTTGCCCAGACGAGCCTCGTTGAACATCGAGGTCACCTGCTCCTTGGAGCGCTTGAGCAGCCGGCTCGCGCGCTGCAACTCGTCATCCACGCTGCACTGCTGCGTCGAGGTGGTGGCGTCCGACGGCAGGCTGGAGGGCTCCGGTGGTTGCACCAGCGGTGGCGCATCGGCGGCGGCCGGCGTTGCCGTTTCGACATCCACGCCCTTCTCCACGTCGATCCACAGCGCCTTGACGCCACTGCCGCGCAGCGTCTGCAGGTCGGCGGGATCGGTCAGCAGGAACTTGCTGCGCCAGAACGGATGGTCGAACCAGCTGCCCTCCAGAGCGTGTACGTACATGCCGAAGCGAAGCTGACTGACAAGGATTTTTCTGAGCAAGGCGCACCTCGATTCGTGAGCGGCGCTGGTAGCCGCGCAAGCGTTCCATGCTCGCCACTACAAGAACTCCCCACAGTATATGTGTGATGGCACTTTGCCTCTACATGTCTGGATCAAGACTTTGGTGTCGATCGGCTCGCCGGTCGGTCCACAGGGACGACGGCTTTCGCTTACCATCGTCGCGTCCTTTCGCGAGCGTCGCCAATGCCTGTCATCTCCAACCGCAGCCGCGTCAGCCTGATCGTGGCGTTGATCCTCGTCGGTCTGCTGCTCAGCATGTACTGGGCCGGGCGGCTGGCCGAGCAGCGCGCCTGGGCCGAGCGCGGGCAAGAATCGCAGGGGCAGCTGGAGCTCTATGCGCAGGCCATCCACACCCAGGTCGAGCGCTTCCGATCGGTGCCGGCGTTGCTGGCGCTGGACAGCGACATCCAGGCATTACTCGCCGACCCGGGCAACCGCCAGCTGCGCGGCCAGCTCAACCAGCGGCTTGAGCAGCAGAACCACGCCGCGGGCTCCTCGGTGCTGTACCTGCTGGATCGTAACGGCGAGACCATCGCAGCCAGCAACTGGCGTGACTGGAGCAGCTTCGTCGGCAACAACTATGCCTTTCGCCCCTATTTCCGCGACGCCGTGGCCAATGGCAGCGGGCGTTACTTCGCGGTCGGCGTGACCACCGGCATTCCCGGCTATTTCCTTTCAAGTTCGGTGAAGAACACTGCCGGCGAGCTGCTCGGCGTACTGGTGGTCAAGCTCGAACTGGAGGACATGCAGCGCGACTGGGTCGGCCAGCCGGGTATCCTGCTGATCGCCGACTCGCTGGACATCGTCATCCTCACCAACCGCCCGGCCTGGCGCTTTCGCTACCTGCGCCCGCTGAGCGACGAGGTGCGCAGCCGGTTGGTGGATGTGCGCCGCTATGCCGAGCAGACCCTGCAGCCGCTGCAGAGCAGCCGGGTGCAGCAGCTCGACGAGGGCAGCGAGCGCCGCCTGGTGGACGGCCCGGATGGGCGCCGCGAGTACCTCTGGCAGCGCCTGGCGTTGCCCGAGGAAGACTGGACCCTGCACCTGCTGCATGACCCGCAGTCGATCGCCGCCAGTGTGCGCAGCTATCGTCTGGCCGCGGCCGGCGTATGGATGACGCTGGCGTTCCTGTTGCTCTACCTGGCACAGCGACGCAAGACCCGCCGCCTCGAACTGCGCAGCCGCAGTGAGCTGGAGCGCCTGGTGCAGGAACGCACCCGCGAGCTGCACACCGCCCAGGACGAGCTGGTGCATGCTGCGCGCATGGCGGCACTGGGGCAGATGTCCGCCGCGCTGGCCCACGAAATCAACCAGCCGCTTACCGCCCTGCGCATGCAGCTGGCCAGCCTGCGCCTGCTGCTCGACAACGGCCGCGAGGGCGAAGTGCGCGAAGGGCTCGGGCACGTGGAAGGCCTGCTCGAGCGCATGGCCGCGCTGACTGGCCATCTGAAGACCTTTGCCCGCAAGAGCCCTGCCGGCCTGCAACAGCACCTGGCGCTGGCCGATGTGCTGGAACAGGCGCTGCAGCTGCTGTCGCCGCGCATTCGCAGCGAGCAGGTGGAGGTATTCCGCCAGGTGCCGGCCGAGGCCACGGTGCGTGGCGATGCGATCCGCCTGGAGCAGGTGCTGATCAATCTGCTGCACAACGCGCTGGACGCCATGGCCGAGCGACCGCAACGGCGCCTGCGCATCCTCTGTCGGCGCGTCGGCGACGCCTGGCAGCTCAGCGTTGCCGACAATGGCGGCGGCATTGCCAGCGAGCATCTGGATCAGGTGTTCGAGCCCTTCTTCACCACCAAGCCGGTCGGTCAGGGCCTGGGCCTGGGCCTGGCGGTGTCCTACGGCATCGTGCGCGACATGGGCGGCACCCTGGAGGTGAGCAACGACGAACAGGGCGCGGTGTTCACCCTGACGCTGCCGGCTGCCGAAGTGCACGCCGCCGAGTAAACTGCGGCGACGCGAGCGCGAGGAGCTGGCAATGAGCGGGCAGGTAATCTTCATCGATGACGAGGCGGCGATCCGTCAGGCCGTGCAGCAATGGCTGGAGCTCTCCGGCTTCCAGGTGCGCACCTTTTCCCGCGCGCGGGAAGCGCTGTCGGTACTGGATCGCGACTTTCCCGGTGTGCTGATCAGCGACGTGCGCATGCCAGACCTCGACGGCCTCGGCCTGCTCGAACGGCTGATCGAACTGGATGTCGACCTGCCGGTGATCATGGTCACCGGCCACGGTGACGTGCCCATGGCCGTGCAGGCGCTGCGTCAGGGCGCCTACGACTTCATCGAGAAGCCCTTCACCCCCGAGCGCCTGCTGGACAGCGTGCGCCGCGCGATGGACAAGCGCCGGCTGGTCTGCGAGAACCGTCAGCTGCGCGAGCAGTTCGCCCGCAAGGGGCGTATCGAATCGCAGCTGCTGGGCGTGTCCCGCGCCATGGATAACCTGCGACGCCAGGTGCTTGAGCTGGCCGGGACCGACGTCAACGTGCTGATCCGCGGCGAAACCGGCAGCGGCAAGGAGCAGGTGGCGCGCTGCCTGCACGACTTCAGCCCGCGCGCCGGCGGGCCGTTCGTGGCGCTGAACTGCGCGGCGATCCCGGAAACCATCTTCGAGAGCGAGCTGTTCGGCCATGAAAGCGGCGCCTTCACCGGCGCCCAGGGCAAGCGCATCGGCCGCATCGAACACGCCGCCGGCGGCACGCTGTTCCTCGACGAGATCGAAAGCATGCCGCTGGCACAGCAGGTCAAGCTGCTGCGCGTGCTGCAGGAGAAGACCCTGGAGCGGTTGGGCTCCAACCGCAGCATCGAGGTCGACCTGCGGGTGATCAGCGCGGCCAAGCCGGATTTGCTGGAAGAGGTGCGTGGCGGGCGCTTCCGTGAGGACCTGCTGTACCGGCTGAACGTCGCCGAGCTGCATATCCCGCCGCTGCGCGAGAGGCGCGAGGACATTCCGCTGCTATTCGAACACTTCGCCAGCCAGGCCGCCCAGCGCCACGGCCGTGCCGCGCCACCGGTGACGCCCGGCGAACTGGCGCAGCTGCTCGCCCACGACTGGCCGGGCAACGTGCGCGAACTGATCAACGCCGCCGAACGCCACGCCCTCGGCCTCAGCGCGCCGGCCCCGGCGAGCAGCGGCGGACAGTCGCTGGCCGAGCAGATGGAAGCCTTCGAGGCGCAGTGCCTGCACAATGCGTTGCAGCAATGCAAAGGCAACATTGCCGAGGTGATGACCCTGCTGCAGCTGCCGCGCCGAACCCTCAACGAAAAGATGCAGCGCCACGGCTTGAGCCGCAGTGACTATTTGCCGGCCGGAAGTTGCGACAACTGATCACGGCGCCGCCCTCGTCGCCTCTGCAAACCGTCGCAGCGCGACGCCATGTAGCATAGGTCGTCAGCTCCGAATGGGAGCCTTGCGGGCGTTGAGCGCACGCATCCGCAAGCGTCGAGCCCGTCGAGTCAACTGTCCAGCCCATCCAGCTGCCTCTGCAGAAAACGGCGCTCCGGCTCCAGCTGCACCAGCCGCAAGGCGCTGCGGTACGCCTCGCGAGCCTCGTCGAGGCGCGCCAGCTGGCGCAGCAGGTCGGCGCGGGTGGCGTGGCTGAGGTGATAGTCCTGCAGGTGCCCCTGGGCCAACAGCGCATCCACCAGCAGTAATCCCGCTTCGGCGCCGTCGCGCATGGCTACGGCCACCGCGCGGTTCAGCTCCACCACGGCTGACGGGCTGAACTGCAGCAACACATCGTAGAGCCGCACGATCTGCGTCCAGTCCGTCTGCGCGGCGCTCGGCGCCTCGGCATGCACGGCAACGATGGCTGCCTGCAATGCGTAGGGGCCGAAGGCACGCGTGCTCAGGGCACGCTGCACCAGCAATGCGCCTTCGGCGATCTGCTGCCGATCCCACAGGCTGCGATCCTGCTCGTCCAGCCGCACCAGCTCGCCGGAGGCATCCGTGCGTGCGGCGCGCCGGGCATCATGCAGCAGCATCAGCGCCAGCAGCCCGGCGACCTCCACGTCGGGCAGCAGCTCGTAGAGCAGGCGACCCAGCCGAATGGCCTCGGCGCAGAGGTCGGCGCGGGTCAACGATGCCCCGGCCGATGCCGAATACCCTTCGTTGAACACCAGGTAGATCACCCGCAGCACGCTCTCCAGGCGTGCCGGCAGTTCCGCGCGCTCCGGCACCCGATAGGGCAGCTGGGCATCGCGGATCTTCGCCTTGGCTCGCACGATGCGCTGGGCGATGGTGCTGGGCGGCGCCAGAAAGGCCCGGGCGATCTCCTCGGTGGTCAGATCGCAGACCTCACGCAGGGTCAGCGCCACGCGACCATCGGCCGGCAAGGCCGGATGGCAGCAGGTGAAGATCAGCCGCAGACGGTCGTCTTCCATCTCGTCCACCTCCGCCGCCTCGGCTGCGTCTTCCAGCTGCTCGGCCAGCAACCGCAGCGAGGCATCGAAGCGCGCCCGCCGGCGCAGGGCATCGATGGCCTTGAAGCGACCGGTGGACACCAGCCAGGCGCGCGGGTTGTCCGGGACGCCATCGCGTGGCCATTGCTGCAGCGCGGCGGCGAAGGCGTCTTGCAGTGCTTCCTCGGCACGATCGAAATCACCCAGCAGGCGGATCAGCGTGGCCAGGACCCGACGCGATTCGCGGCGGTAGACCGCCTCGACCTGCGCCGCCGCAATGGCTCCAGTGAGCGGCATGCTCAGCGCTGCGGCAGCTGGCGCAAAGGCCGGACCTCGACACAACCGAGGCTGGCTGGCGGAATCTTCGCCGCGATGGCCTCTGCCTCCCGCTGGTCAGCCGCCTCGATCAGGTAGAAGCCGGCCAGCTGCTCGCGGGTTTCGGCAAAAGGACCATCGACCACCGAAGTGATGCCATCGCGCACGCGCACCGTGCGAGCCGTACGCACCGACTGCAGCGGTTCCCCGGCGAGCATATGCCCGCTGGCACGCAGCTCCTCGCCACAGCTCAGGCAGCGCGCAACCAGCGCCTGCCACTGTTCATCGGTCAGCGCATCCACGCGCTGCTCGTCGTAATAGATCAGACACAGGTATTTCATGGCGAGGCTCCGGCTGCTGGGGACGCAGAAAAGCTAGCAGCCGGGAGCAAAGCCTGCCCGATCGAACGACGAAGCTCCGCAGCGCTCAACCGGCCTGCTGCGCCGCCGGAGGTGTCGACGACATGCATACCTGGCCGGTCTCCATGTCGAAGGGCATCGAGAAGTGCTCGTGAATCACTTTCCATTCGCCGTCGCGCCGCGCCCAGACCCGCGTGCCGCGCATCCACGCTGTCTGCATCTCGCCTTCGGCGTTCGGCCCGCCGCAATGGGTGAGCATGCGGCTACAGGCCAACTCGCCGCCGACGTCCACGTGCAGCTCGTGAGTCTCGAAGAAGCCTTCGCCCTGGCAGAACTCGAAGCAGCGCTGCCAGTGCGCGCGGTACTCGGCCACGCCCTTGAACTGCAACGCGCCCACAGCATCGAAGGCGACCACCTCCGGCGCGTACTGCGCCATGATCCGGTCGAGATCCTTGGCGCCAATGGCCTGCTCGAAGTCTTCGTGCAGCTGGCGAATGGCGGTTTCATCCTGGCGGGTTTCGGTGCTCATGTCCGTCTCCTGTGATCGGGTTGAACGGGTGGGTTCAGCCAGTAGTCGTTCGGCGCGCACATGGATCGACAGGCCGGGCGAATCTTTTTTTTTCAGAAGACCGACAGGCGACGGGCCGCGGGCCAGACGCCTTGGCATACCTAGCGCGCCGCCATGACACGGCACCGCCAAGCGGAATACAGTTGCGAATTGTTATCCTTTATATACGATAGTGGCTCTCAGATGGCACAGGCTCGCATCGCCAGCCGAGCCGTCCTCCGCCACCTACAGTTCAATGCCCGGTCAGGTCCGTCATGCCCACTCTTCGCTTCTCGCGTAAAACCGCACTGCTGCCCGTTTGCCTTGCCGCCAGCTTCGCTGGCTCGCCGCTCATGGCCCAGGAACAACTCGAAGAGGGAGCACAGAGCAGTGCGGCCGAGCCGGTCGAGCTGCAATCGGTGGAGATCACCGCCAGCGCCGACGCCTCTGCAGACGGGCTGACCCAACCCTACGCCGGCGAACAGGTCGCCCGCGGCGGGCGCGTGGGTATTCTCGGCAACCAGGACTATATGGAGACGCCGTTCACCTCAACCGCATACACCTCCAAGCTGATTCAAGATCAGCAGGCGCGTAGCGTGTCGGACATCGTACAGAACGATCCGTCGGTGCGTGTGGCACGGGGCTTCGGCAACATGCAGGAGCTGTACGTCGTGCGCGGCTTCACGCTGTTTTCCGACGATATTTCATACAACGGGCTTTACGGCTTGCTGCCGCGTCAGTACGTAGCGGCCGAATTCATTGAGCGCGCCGAAGTCTTCCGTGGCGCCAGCGCCTTTCTTAATGGTGCGGCACCGGGAGGCTCAGGTGTTGGCGGCATGATCAACCTCGTACCCAAGCGTGCTCCGAATGAGCCGCTCACGAGACTGACAGTGGGTGCCGAAAATGGCGGTCAAGGTTCGGCAGCCGTCGATCTGGGCCGCCGCTTCGGTGAAGAGGAGCGCTTCGGCTTGCGTCTTAACGCTGCCAAGCATGCCGGCGAGACGTCAGTCGACAACGAAGACCGTACTCTGGATATGTTCGCCCTCGGCCTCGACTATCAGGGCGACAACTTCCGCCTATCTGCTGATATCGGTCATCAATACCACTTCATAGATGCGCCTCGCCCCAGCGTGAGCATCGCCACCGGTATACCGCTACCAAGCGCACCAGCCGCCAAAGATAACTTTGCTCAGCCATGGACGTTCTCCAAGGAAATGCAGACGTTTGGCACCGTCCGGGGCGAATATGACTTTTCTGACTCGGTCACGGGCTGGCTAGCCGTAGGCGCGCGCCGCGGAGAGGAAGAAAACCGCTTGGCCAACCCGACTTACGTCGGCGCCGACACCACGACTGCATATCGCTTCGATAACCGACGCAAGGAAGAAATATCTACAGGTGAAATTGGCCTGCGCGGCCGTGCATTGACCGGGCAGGTCTCACATCAATGGGTAATGTCTGCCGCGACCTTTCGGGCCGAGGAACGCAATGCGTTCGGTGGATCAGCTTACGACAACCTTTTGGCCGGTAGCCTCGATAACCCGTATGACGTCCCTATCCCCGACTTGCTGCCGAAAAACATCAACGGTTCGTTTTCCGATCCCAATGTGATTGGCCGCACCTCCACTCAGAGTCTGGCGATCGCAGACACGCTTGGGTTCATGGAAGATCGGCTACTTGTAACCCTGGGCGCACGTCGACAAGGGATCGAGACCAAGAACTACTCTGCAGCGACTGGAGATCGCGATTCACGAATCAACCGCTACGAGACCACTCCAGTTGGTGGTGTGCTCTACAAGCTGACCGATGACGTATCGATCTATGCCAACTACATCGAAGGACTCGCCAAAGGTGACACCGCCCCATGGACCACCAGGCGGCCAGACGGAACGATCGAGGCAGTTAGCAACGCCGGGCAGACGCTGGCACCACACATCGCCAAGCAAACCGAGATCGGCTTGAAGTACGACAGCATCAACCTGGGCGGCAGCCTGGCGGTGTTCCGCACCGAACGCCCTATCGGCGTAGTGACCGACTCCGTCTTCCGCGAAGGAGGCGATCAGATCAATCGCGGGATCGAACTGTTGCTGTTCGGCGAACCGGCCTCCGGGATCCGTCTGCTGGGCGGCGTCACCCTCCTCGATACCGAGCTGAGCGACACCAACAATGGCGATTACGACGGTAACCACGCTATCGGAGTGCCTAAGACCCAAGCCAACGTTGGCGGAGAATGGGATGTGCCCGGGTTTGCCGGCCTCACGCTGACCAGTCGCGTCGTCTATACCGGCAGCCAGTACACCGATATCGACAATGACCGGGAAATCCCGTCCTGGACTCGTCTGGACCTCGGCGCGCGCTACGGGATGAAAGTGCAGGACCGCGACGTGACGCTCCGCGCCCGTCTCGACAACGCCACTGGCCGTGACTACTGGGCCTCTGCCGGCGGCTATCCGGGCGCCAACTACCTCGTCCTCGGCGCCCCGCGCACGCTGTCGGTCAGCGCCACGGTCGACTTCTGATGCAGGCAGCCACGCTTCGTCGCTGGGGCTGGGTCCACAAGTGGTCCAGTCTGGTCTGCACGCTGTTTATCCTGATGCTGTGCCTGACCGGCCTGCCGTTGATCTTCTCGCATGAGATCGATCACCTGACCGGCAACGAGATCGAGGCGCCGGCGATGCCCGAAGGCACGCCGCGCGCTCCGGTCGATCAGGTGGCCGCCAAGGCGGTCGAGGCCTATCCGGGGCTGGTGCCGCTGTATTTCTTCGCCGAAGAAGACGATCCGGATGTCTGGTACGTCAAACTCGATACCCGCGTCGACACCGATGAAAGCGGGTCGACGCTGATCCTCTCCGACGCCCGCACGGCCGAGGTACTGGGCGCGCCGAACTTCGACGAGGGGTTCATGAGCGTCATGTACCGCCTGCACGTCGACCTCTACGCGGGGCTGGCGGGCAAGCTGTTCCTCGGCTTCATGGGCCTGCTGCTGATGGTGGCGATCATCTCCGGCGTGGTGCTCTACGCGCCCTTCATGCGCAAGCTGCGCTTCGGCGAAGTGCGTCAGGAACGCACCGCCCGCACCCGCTGGCTGGACCTGCACAACCTGCTTGGCATCGTCACTCTGGTCTGGGCGCTGGCGGTGGGCTTCACCGGGGTGATCAACACCTGGGCGGACCTGATCTTCCAGGCCTGGCAGGCCGAACAGGTCGCCGCCCTGCAGGCCGGCAAGACCCGCGTGTTGCTGCCGAAGGACGCCAGTGATGCACCGGCCGCGGACGGCTCGCTGCAGACCGCGGTGGATCGCGTGCTGGCCGCCGCGCCGGGCATGGCGGTGGCAATGATCGCCTACCCCGGTACCCTGCGCGCCACGCCGGAGCATGTCGCGGTGATGCTGCACGGCGACACGCCGCTAACCTCGCGCCTGAGCCAGGCGCTGCTGGTCGACCCCGCCAACGGCGAGGTGCTGGAGGCCAGCGCGCGGCCCTGGTACGTCACCGCGCTGCAGCTGTCCGAGCCGCTGCACTTCGGCGACTACGGCGGCCTGCCGCTGAAGGTGCTCTGGGCGCTGCTGGATATTCTCACCATCGTCGTGCTGGGCAGCGGCCTGTACCTCTGGCTCAAGCGCGGCGCGACCGAGGTGCGGACATGATGCGCATCTGGTTGTGGCCGGTGGTGATCGCCGTGTTGTCCGCCGCCGGACTGATCGCCGGCCTGGTTTCCGAAGGCGCCGGCGACTGGCTGAGCTGGCTGGCCCTGGCAGCACCGGTCGCCGTCGGCGTGCATGGCCTGACCCGCTGCGGCGCCCGGGCTCAGGCGCGCAGCAACGATTTCAGGGGCGCAGCACCTCGGCGAGCTGATCGAAGCTGAACGGCTTGGGTAACGAACGCGCCGGCAGGCGGCTGTCGATACGGCCCTCGCCGGAGACGAAGACCAGTCGCAGCCACGGCTGGGTCTTCAGCGCCTCGGCTGCGAATTCCGGGCCCGAGCGACCGGGCAGGTTGACGTCCAGCAGCAGCTGGTCGAAACGCTGCTCGTGCAGCGCCTTTGCCGCCGTTTCCGCGTCCGGATAGCCGCGCACGCCGTAACCCAGCTCCTCGACCATCTCGCAGGTCAGCGTCAGCAGCTGCGGCTGGTCCTCCACGACCATCACCCACTGCCGCGGCGCGGTCTTGTCGTCCCCAAGCTGGGCACCCAGCAGCTGACGCACCTTGCGCGCCAGGTCTTCCTGCCGGTAGGGCTTGCTCAGCAGCTCCACGCCCGGGTCCAGGCGCCCGCCATGAACCACCGCATTGCGCGTGTAGCCGGACGTGAACAGCACCGCGACGTCCGGCTGCAGCAGCCGTGCCTGGCGCGCCAGTTCGGTGCTGCTCAGCGGCCCGGGCATGACCACATCGGTGAACAGCAGGTCGATACCGATGCCGCTCTGCAGGATGCTCAGGGCGCTCTGCGCATCGTTGGCACGCAACACCGAATAGCCGAGACCAGTGAGCAGTTCGATCACCGTGGCCTGTACGGGCAGGTCGTCCTCCACCACCAGAATGGTTTCGCTGCCGCCCACCACCGGGCCGACGGTGGCTGGCAGCGCCTGTACTTCGGGCTGCTCGGTACGCGGCAGGTAGAGCTTGACCGTGGTACCCGAGCCCGGCTCGCTGTAGAGGCGGATATGCCCGCCACTCTGCTTGGCGAAACCGTAAGCCATGCTCAGGCCCAGGCCGGTACCGTGGCCTTCCGGCTTGGTGGTGAAAAAGGGTTCGAAGGCCTGCTCGATGATCTCGGCAGGCATGCCGATGCCAGTGTCGGACACCGCCAGCAGCACGTACTGACCGGGCGTCACATCGGCCTGGGTGCCCGCATAGAGTTCGTCGAGCATGGCGTTGCCCAATTCCAGGGTCAGCTTGCCGCCCTCGGGCATGGCATCGCGGGCATTGATCGCCAGGTTGAGCACCACCTGCTCGAGCTGATGCGGATCGACCATGGTGGTCCACAGGCCGCCGGCGACCACGGTTTCGATCTCGATGTGCTCGCCGATGGCCTGGCGCAGCAGCTCGTCGAGATCGCGCAATAGCCGGCCAAGGTTGGTCGGTTGCGGCCGCAGCGGCTGGCGACGGGCAAAGGCCAGCAGCTGGCGCGCCAGCTTGGCACCGCGTTCGACTGCCGAGCTGGCAGCATCGACGCGCTTGGCCGCGCTGCGGTGCTCCTCCACCAGCGGCTGCAGCAACTGCAGATTGCCGGCGATTACCTGCAGCACGTTGTTGAAATCATGGGCCACGCCGCCCGTGAGCTTGCCGATGGCCTCGAGCTTCTGCGACTGGTACAACGCCTGCCGGCTCAGCTCCAGTTCGCGAGTGCGTTCCTCGACCAGTTCCTGCAGCCGCTCGCTGGAGCGCTGCAAGGCCTGCTGCGCCAGCACCTGGGCGGTGACGTCATGACCCTGGCAGAAAATACCGGTGACCCGCTCGTCCTCGCTGAATACCGGCTGGAAAACGAAGTTGAGGTAGCGTCGCTCGGCCTTGCCACCGGTCTGCGGGCGCACGCGCACGGCGAGGTCACGGCCGAGATAGGGCCGCCCGGTAACGTAGACCTGCTGCAGCAGCTCGGACAGCGCACGGCTCTCCAGCTGCGGAAAGGCCTTGAATGCCGGGCGGCCGAGCAGTTCGCGGGCACCAACCAGCTGATGGAAGGCGCGGTTGGCGATCTTCAGTTCGTGGCGCGGCCCTTCGGTGATGGCGATGAAGCCCGGTGCCTGGTCGAACAGCCGCTGCAGATGCGCGCGCTCCTCGTCGAGTCGGCGCCCGTGCAGCTCGCTGGCGCGGCGCTCGGCCACCAGTGCCGACACATCGCGCAGGGTCAGGGCAGCGCCCACCACGGCACCATCCGCCGCACAGACCGCGGCCACGACGATCTCCAGGGCGCGGCCGCTGACGGCGTCCTCGTGCTGCAGCGTCTGCGTCGTGTCGCAGTCCAGCGCGCGTGCCAGCGCCTGGCCCAGCTCCGGGCTCCAGAACGGCAGACCACTCGCGGTACGACCCAGCACCTCGGCGCGCGCAAGGCCGAACAGCTCGGCCGCGCCGGCACTCCAGTAGAGCACCGCGCCGGCCCGGTCGAGGCCGACGATCGCATCGCGCGCGGCATCGATGAAGTGATGCAGATAGAGCTCCGCCGTTGGCAGCGGCCGCCTGCTCGACTGACTGCCGTGCACCGTGGCATTGGCCCGGTCCAGCGTGGTCCGCAGACGCGCCCGTCGCCGCACGCTGGCCAGCGCCTGATCGAGCTGCTGCTGTGGATTGGCACCCAGGTTGACGATGGACCAGTGGGGTCCAAGCAAGGGCGCCGGGCCCTGCGCGCGGTGCAGCGCGTCGGCTTCGCCATCCTCGCTGAGAAAGAGGATCTGCGCGGTTTTCCAGTGGTTGCGCAGCTGTCGCGCCAGGGTCACCGGGCGCGGCAGGGCGGCCGCCAACAGCACCAGCGCCGGCTGTTCGTCGTCCGGCGGCAATGCACCTGCATCCAGACGGCTCAGCTGCAGGCCGTGCGCCGCCGCCCACCGGGCGACCTGCTCATGCAGGCCGCTGTCATCGGCCTCCAGCAGCGCGACCCGATCGAGCAGCAGGGCGCTCATAGCAGCGGCACCCCCAGCAGACTGCGGCCTGTCCAGAGTTTGAGCAGACCGGTGGTGGGCGTCATCACGTGGCCGGCGCGGGCATCCCGCAGCAGCCGGGCAGCACGGCTGTTTTCCCGATAGGCCGCGCCACCGCAAAGCGTCATCGCCTCGTTGGCCAGCTGCACTGCGGTTTCCGCCGCATCCGCCTTGCACGCCAGGATGAACGACAGCGCCTCGGGATGCGCGCCATCGCCGCGCCGTGCCGCTTCGCGCACCAGCGCGCGGCTCTTGACCAGGGCGGTCCAGAGTTCGCCGTACCGCACCTGCAGGCTTTCCACGTCGCGCAGGGCCTCGCCGGAATGGCTGTAGCGGCGCGAACGCAGATGCACACTCGCCTCGTCCAGCGCCGCCTGGGCGATACCCAGGTAGGTGCCGGCCATGGCCATGAGAAAGAACGGTGCCACCACCTCGAAGACATACCAGACCTGGTCGCCAGGCTCGCCCAGCAGGTTGCGCGCCGGCACCCGTACCCGATCGAGCTGCAGCGGTCGCGACGAGTTGCCGCGCATGCCGAAACCGGCCCAGGCATCCAGCCAGTGCATACCCTCCCCGCCCTTGTCGACGATCAGGCAGCTGAAATCCCCGGCTTCGGCGCCGGCCGCCACGGTGGATACCACGTAGGAATCGGCATGCCCGCCATTGGTGACGAACTGCTTGGTGCCCTCGACGATGAAATCCTCGCCATTGGCATCCAGGCGGGTCTCCGGCAGATAGAAATGCGCACCGGTGCCCTGCTCGGACAGCGCCAGGGTGGTGACATGCCGGCCCGCGGCAATTTCCTTCAGGTAGTGCTCGCGCTGATGGTCGGTGGCCTTGGCGGCGATCACCGCAGTGGCCACGCAATGCATGCCATAGCACAAGGCAGAGGACGGACAGGCACGGGCAATGGCTTCGGTGAGCACGCACAGGCCCAGCAGTCCCTGACCCAGCCCGCCCTGATCCACCGGAACCTGCAGGCCGAGCAGGCCGGCCTCGGCGAGCGCGCGCATGGAATGGGCCGGCCAGCGACACTCGGCGTCGACCTCGGCGGCCAGGGGCGCGATGACATTTTCTGCCAGATCGGTGGCGATGCTCTGCAATTCGACCAGCTGAACGGGGAGCAAATGGTCCATGAGTCTTCCTGGAATCTTGGGGAGGCCGGCATCCACCCAGCCGAATATCTGACCGTTTTGGTCGGATCTTGTTCGAACGCGGCGGCTCCATGTGGGGAGCGCCACGTGAGATTGGCGGTCATAGTGGCATGACTTCTTCGACAAAGGGCAAGCGACCCATGCGCCTTCGACTCGCACTGGCTCTGCTGGCCGGGGCATTGCTGGCCAATGGCGCCCAGGCCGAGAGCAACGACATGCATATCCTGATCGGCAGCTACACGCATGACAGCGACAGCCCCGGCGTGCTGCGCCTGCGCTTCGACCCCTCGCAGGGACGGCTCGAGCCGGAGCCGCTGCAGGCGCTGACGAGCCACAACCCCTCCTGGCTGGTGCTGGACGAGCGACGCGGGCGGCTCTATGCCACCCATGAGAACGGCCCGGCCCATGCCGATCCGGTCGGTCGCGTCGGCGCCTGGCAGCGCGACGCCAAGGGCGACTACCAGCCCATCGGCCAGGCCATCAGCCTCGGCGATGAGCCCACCCACGCCAGCCTGAGCGCCGATGGCCGCTACCTGTTCGTCAGCAACTATGGCTCGCGACCCAACCCCGGCGGCAGCCTGGCGGTGCTGCCGCTGGACGAGGATGGCCGCCCCTTGCCGGTCACGCAGATCGCTGCGCATCAGGCCAGCGGCGTGCACCCCGAACGCCAGGCATCGCCTCACGTGCATTCGGCGGTGCCCAGCCCGGACGGCACGCGCCTTCTGGTCAGCGACCTGGGCGCCGACCGGGTGTTCGTCTACCGCTACGACCCGAGCCATGCCGAACGCCCGCTGCGGCCGGATGAGCCAGCCAGCATCGAGCTGCCCGCGGGCAGCGGCCCGCGCCATCTGGTGTTCCATCCCAATGGCAAACACGCCTACCTCGCCCTTGAACTGAGCGCCCAGGTGGCTGGCTTCGATTACACCAATGGCACCTTGACCCGCCGGCAACTGCTGGACCTCAAAGAGGCCGATAGCGAAGTGCGTCATTCACCCGGCGCGATCCACACCTCGGCCGATGGCCGCTTTCTCTATGTCAGCGACCGCGGCGACTACAACCACATCATCGTCTTCGCCATCGAGGCCGACGGCACGCTGCGCGAAATCCAGCGCCGCCCGAGCGAAGGCCGCGAACCGCGGGAGTTCGCCATCACGCCGGACGGTCGCTTCATGCTGATAGCCAATCAGCTTAGCGATGCGCTGGTGGTGATCCGCCGCGACCCGGAGAGCGGGAAGCTCGGCGAGACGTTGCAGACCCTGGCGGTCGGGCGGCCTTCGGATATCAAGCTGCTCACGCCGAACTGATCCGCGCCATTTCAGGACAGCCAGCAGGCGACCCGATCGCGCCGTGAATTAAGCCGATGGCGGCATCAACGCCCGGCAAATGCGTCGAGCGTGACGTCGATCACTCCGCGCGCGTTCAGCGCTCCGGCTGCTCGCCATCGGGCAGTGCCTCTTCGTCGCTCACCTCCTCGGCCATACCCGACGGCACGTTGTAGGCGCCGCCCGGCACGTCGCTTTCGCTACCGCCGGCGACATCGCCATGAGTGGTGGTGGTTTCGGGATTCTGTTCGTGGGCATCGCCGCTCTGATCGATGGACTCGATGCTCTCGCGGCCCGGTTCGCTCTGGCTCATCAGCGGTTCCTCGTTCGTCGCCGCACCCCGGCCGATCCGGAGCGCCATGGTTTTTAGGATGGCGGGGCCGGCAGAAGGTGCAGGGCCGTAAGGCCATTTCTGGACCAATGGCCGCTCGGCGGCGCAGCTGAACTAATCCAGTGGCGGGGCAGCCAAAACTCAACTGGAACTGCCATAGAACAGAATCATGCAACTGACTTCCCGCAGCCTGCCGATCACCCCTGCCATCACCCCGGAGCCGGATCAGCCGTCACGGGCGCTGTATTTCGCCCTCGTCCGCGAGGTCGACGAGCACGCGCGGGAGAACGCCGCCGATTACCTGCGCACGCAGCTCGAAGCGGCCGCTGCCCTGCCCTGCGACCTGCCGGCGGACCCCGCCGATCTGGACGCCTGGGTGCTGCAGCGTACCGAGGCGGTCGGCCATCAGTACCAGGCCTACCTGGAACAGCGCCGGGCCGGCGGGCCGCGCCGCTATTTCCCGAGCAAGGCCCATGCGCTGCACTTTCTGCGTGGCGTGGCGCCGACCAAGCTGGTGGACGGTGCCTGGCTCTACGGCCTGTTGCAGCGGTGGGACGATGTGCGTTTCACCGCGCTGATCCAGACCTACCTGGAGGAGCTCGGCGACGGGCTGCCGGAGAAGAACCACGTGGTGCTCTACCGCAAGCTGCTGGCGAGTCAGGGTTGCGACGACTGGCAGGAGCTGGACGACGAACACTTCGTCCAGGGTGCCATCCAGCTGGCGCTGGCCGAGCACGCCGAGCAGTTCCTGCCGGAAATCATCGGCTTCAATCTCGGTTACGAGCAGCTGCCACTGCACCTGCTGATCACCTCCTATGAGCTGACCGAACTGGGCGTCGACCCCTACTACTTCACCCTGCACGTCACCGTCGACAACGCCGACAACGGCCACGCGAAGAAAGCCGTGCAAGGTCTGCTGGATGCCTGGCCGCAGGTGGGCGACAGCGCCGAGTTCTATCGCCGCGTGCGCGATGGCTATCGCCTCAACGACCTGGGCGCCAGCACCGTCTCGGTGATCGGCAACTTCGACCTCGGCCGCGAGGTGCAGCGCATCTTCGAGAAGAAGGCCGCGGTCGGCCAGTTCGTCCATTCCGACTACTGCCGCTTCGAAGGCCGCACGGTCAACCAGTGGCTCGGTGACGACGTCGAGCAGTTCCTCGCGGTGCTGGACAAGCGCGGCTGGATCAAGCGCGGCCACGACCCGCAGGAAAGTCGTTTCTGGCAACTCATCGTCGGCGAACAGGCGCCCATGTTCGGAGTGTTCAGCGCCTACGAACAGCAGATGATCCATGACTGGATCGCCGCCGACTGGCAGGCCGAGGGCAAGCGCAGCCCGCGCGGTGCGCTGCTGCAACGCCAGGCGGCGTTCAACGCACGGCGCGCCGCGCCTGCGCCGGCCATGCCGCAACCCGCCGAGCACGCCAGTGGCAACGATTTTGATGAGGAGTTGCAGCTGCTGGAGCAGCAAGTCGCCCGTCTGCCCGACCGCGCCGCGCGCATGCGCCTGCTGCTGCCACTGCTGGCACCGCAGCGCCACCATAGCGCCGCCGGCCTGCTGGCCACGCGGCTGTTCAACGGACTGTTCAACTGACGAGATCGATCAAGGAAAGCACCATGACCATGGAAACTGCGCAGGACCGCGCATTGCTGCACCTGGGCCAGGCCCTGCGCGATCGCGGCTATCACTTCATCACGCCCACCCCGCTGACCCACGAACGGGTCAACCAGCGCCCGGAGAACGCGCTGGCCGACGACCTGCACGGGGTGTTCGGCTGGAGCCGGCCCTTCCAGCACGAGCTGTTGCCGGGCGCGTTGTTCAGTCTGATGGACCAGGCGCAGGTACTGGAAGCCTGCGGTTCGCGCTGGCGCTCGAAGGTGCGGCTGTCGAGCCTCGACGGCCAGCTGTTCCTGCACTCGGCATTTCCCACCAGCGCCAGCGACGCGGTGTTCTTCGGCCCGGATACCTACCGTTTCGCCAACGCCATCCGCTGCCATCTGAACCAGCACACCGGGATGATCCGCCGCGCGGTGGACATTGGCTGCGGCTCCGGCGCCGGGGCGATTCTCACCGCGCTGGCGCGGCCGCAGGCCGAGGTACTGGCGGTGGACATCAACCCCGAGGCGCTGCGCCTGACGCACATCAACGCGGCGCTGGCCGGTGCCGACAACCTGCGCGCCCTGCACAGCGACCTGCTGAGCGCGGTGGACGGCGAGTTCGACCTGATCCTGGCCAACCCGCCCTATCTGATCGACGCCGACCAGCGCGCCTATCGCCACGGCGGTGGACCGCTGGGCGCCGGGCTGTCGCTGGCGATCCTCGATGCGGCGCTGCAGCGCCTGGCGCCGGGCGGCACGCTGCTGCTGTATACCGGCGTGGCAATGCTGGACAACCAGGACCCCTTCCTCGCCGAGGTGCGCCGGCGCCTGCAGGGCGGCGCCTTCAGCTGGACCTATCGCGAAGTGGACCCGGACGTGTTCGGCGAGGAGCTGCTCGGCGGCGCCTACATCAAATGCGACCGCATCGCCGCCGTGGTGCTGGAAGTGACGCGACCAGCGTGCTGACAGCAGGGCGAAGGGTGGCCCGTGGATAACCCCGCCAGGCTTATCCACGCAACAAGCAAACGCACGCAGTTCAGACCGGCAACAGCAGCAGGATCAGCGACAGGGTCAGCAGCGAGCCGAGCGTCGAGTACAGCACCACCCGCGATACCCGCGAGCCCTCGCGGCCATAGAACTCGGCAAGCATGTACGGCCCGGTGCCGGTCGGTAGCGCACTCAGCAGCAGCGCCGAATAGGCCCACAGGGTCGGTAGTTCGAACACCTGAAACGCCAGGTACCAGGTGATCAGCGGCTGTACCACCAGCTTCAACCCCACCAGCGGCCAGACGCCCTGCACCCGACCGGCCGGCTGCGGCTGGGCGAGGAACAGGCCCAGCGAGACCAGCGCGCAGGGCGCCGCCGCTGCGCCCAACAACTTGAGCAGGGTGGCCAGCGGCACCGGCAGCTGTAGACCGCTGGCAGCCCATAGCGCGCCGAGCATGGGCGCGATCACCAGGGGGTTGCGCACCAGCGCCCCGCTCACCTTGCCCAGCGTGCGCAGCAGGCCCTGGCCTGCGTGCAGCCCGGTCTCCACGCAGGCCAGGGCGATGGCGAACAGCACGCAGACGACAATGATCGAAGCGACCATCGCCGGCTGCAGTGCCTCGTCGCCGAGCACCAGCATGCATAGCGGAATCCCGACATAGCCGGTATTGGCATAGGACGCGCCCAGCGCATCCAGGCTGGCATCGACCAGCGGCTGCTTCTGCAGCAGGCGATACGCAAGAGTGAAGGCGAACACGCCGAGGCAGCCGATGGCGAAGGCGGCGATGAACCCCGGTTGCCAGAGCTGCTCCCAGGTGGAGGTGGCGACGACGCTGAACAGCAGCGCCGGCAGGCCCAGCCAGACCACGAAACGGTTGAGTTCCGAAGCGCCGGTCGGCCCCATGCGCCCACTGCGGCGGCACAGGTAGCCGAGCAGGATCAGGGCGAAGACGGGCAGGACAACGTTGATGACCGAAGACATGGGCTCTCATCTGAAGCGTCGTCGCTGAGCCCAGCGGGCGGACGACCGGAACGGCCGGCCACCTTAACAAAAACTTCGCCGAACCGAGAGCGCAGGCGCCCCGGCTCGGCGCAGTACGTCAGTGCAGCGAGGGCGAGTAGCCGTTGGGTTCGGCGCGGGCCGCAGCGAATTCCGCCTCGACGCAGCCGCGAGCCTGCTGCGTGCCTGCGGGAAAACCGCTGCGATCGCTGTAGTCCCACTCGACCGCTGGCACCCGTTCGGCATCCAGACCCTTGGCGCAGCTCAGGTCCAGTGCGGTGATGCCGGCCACCGCCCCGGCGGCAATGGCCGCATTAGCCGGCTCGTTGCCGTGTTCGATGCTCCAGCCGAGGCCGGCCAGGTCCAGCGCGTCACCGCCGATACGGCCGTAGATCCAGGGCTTGGGATCATCCGCCAGCAGAATGCCGACGCCGGTGGCGATTTCGCGCAGACCGCAGGCACGGATCACTCCATCGCTGCCGGGCATGCCGATGAAACGCGCGACCTGACGCGGCGCCACCAGCTGGACGACGCCCAGGCCGATGCTGAACCAGCCCAGTCCCCGCGCCAGCGAGCGCGCCGAATGGTTGGGCCGGGTGACTTGACGTGGAATGCTCATAAGACTCCTCGCTCGATATCGTGGCTCGGCCGATCCCTACTGCAGGATCGGCGACCGGTTCATGGCTTCAGGACCACCTTGATGCAGCCGTCATGCTTGTCGCGGAAGGTCTTGTACATCTCCGGGCCCTGCTCGAGGCTGACGCTGTGGGTGATGACGAAGCTCGGATCGATCTGCCCCTCCTGGATGCGGTTGAGCAGGTCGTCGGTCCAGCGGTTGACATGGGTCTGGCCCATGCGGAAGGTCAGGCCCTTGTTCATCGCGGCACCGAACGGAATCTTGTCGATCAGCCCGCCGTAGACGCCGGGAATCGAGATGATCCCGGCCGGGCGGCAGACGTAGATCATTTCGCGCAGCACGTGCGGCCGGTCGCTCTCGAGCATCAGCGCCTGCTTGGCGCGGTCGTACATCGAATCGATCGAACGCGCCGCGTGCGCCTCCATGCCCACCGAGTCGATGCACTTCTCCGGACCCTTGCCGCGGGTCAGCTCCTTGAGCCGCTCGAGCACGCTTTCCTCGTCGAAGTTGATGGTGATGGCGCCGCCGGCGCGGGCCATGGACAGCCGCTCGGGCACGTTGTCGATGCAGATGACCTGCTCGGCGCCCATCATGATCGCGCTGCGGATGGCGAACTGGCCGACCGGGCCGGCGCCCCATATCGCCACCGTGTCGGTGGGCTGGATATCGCACTGCGCCGCGGCCTGCCAGCCGGTGGGCAGGATGTCGCCGAGAAACAGCACCTGCTCGTCGGTCAGGCCATTGGGGATCACCACCGGGCCGACATCGGCGTAGGGCACGCGCACATACTCGGCCTGGCCGCCGGCATAGCCGCCGGTGAGATGGGTATAACCATAGAGCCCGGCGGTGGTATGGCCGAACACCTTGTCGGCGATGTCCTTGTTGCGGTTGGTACGCTCGCAGACCGAGAAATTGCCGCGCCGACACTGGTCGCATTCGCCGCAGACGATGGTGAAGGGCACCACCACGCGGTCGCCGACCTTCAGCTTCTTGTTCGCCGAGCCGACCTCCATCACTTCGCCCATGAACTCGTGGCCCATGATGTCGCCGTGCTGCATGCCGGGCATGAAGCCGTCGTACAGGTGCAGGTCGGAGCCGCAGATGGCGCAGGAACTGACCTTGATGATGGCGTCGCGCGGGTCCTCGATGGAGGGATCGGGGACGTGGTTGTCGCAGCGGATGTCGTGCTTGCCGTGCCAGCGAAGGGCTCTCATGGACAATCTCCTGTCGGGTTTCGGAAACGCCGTCTCGGTGATTCTCCTTCTGCCTCGCTGTTGCTCCTCTGTCGGTGCGGCGTGCTGTCAAGGTTTTAGTAAGCAGCGCCGCACGAGAGTGCCCGGTTACCGACGGGATGCATGCCCGCCGCACCGCCAGAACACGAGCGCAACGGCGGCTGACTAGTGCCGATTGCGCCCGAGCGAGGCATAGCCGTCGCGGTAACTGGCGAACCTCGGCTTCCAGCCCAGCGCGCGGGCGCGGGCATTGCTGCAGCGCTTGCTGCCGGCGCGTCGGGTCATGCTCTGCTCGGCCCAGTGGGTGACACCCAGCCGCTCGCGCAGCCAGTCGACCACCTCGTGCAGCGGCGCCGGCTCGTCGTCGACCCCCAGGTAGCAGGACTGCAACGCGGTGCCGCTGGCGTCCGCCTGCAGCAGGAAGGAAAGAAGCGCGGCGGCATCGTCGCGGTGAATGCGGTTGCTGTACTGCGGCGGATCGCGCTCGACCCGCAGGCCGGCACGCACCTGGTTCTGCAGCCAGGGGCGACTCGGGTCGTACAGCCCGCCCATGCGCACGCAGGTGGCCGGCAGGCCGCAGCCGAGGGCCAGTTGCTCGGCCTCGAGCATGACCTGCCCGGTGAAGCCGGTCGGCTCGGTGGGCGAATCCTCGTCGATCCATTCGCCGTCGCGCTGGGCATAGACGCCGGTGCTGGAAACGAACAGCAGACGGCGCGGCTGCTGTTCGTGCTGTCGCAGCCAGCGAAGCACGTTGCGCAGCCCCTCGACATAGGCCTGGCGATAGCCGGCCTCATCATGCTCGGTGGCGGATGCGGCATACACCAGATAATCCAGCCCGCCGTTGGGCCAGCAGCGCGGACAGGTGGGATCGGTCAGGTCGCCCTTGACCGGCAGGATCGGCACCGGCAGCTCGGCGGCGTTGCGCCGCAGACCGTACACCCGCCAGCCGTCACGGCCGAGCTGCAGGCCCAGACGACTGCCCACGTCGCCGCAACCGGCGATCAATACGCTAAGGCGCTTGCCCATCTTCTGCTCCCTCAGTGGTACCCGAACGCGGGCCGTATGCATTGGAGTGTACCGGCTTTCCACGCATGCCACTGGTTGGTTAAGGGCTACGCAAAAGGCTATGCTTGCCGGCAATCTGATGGATGCTGACTATGACTCTGACCGAACTGCGCTACATCGTCACCCTCGCCCAGGAACAGCACTTCGGCCGTGCCGCCGAGCGCTGCCACGTCAGTCAGCCGACCCTTTCGGTTGGCGTGAAGAAGCTCGAGGACGAGCTGGGTGTACTGATCTTCGAACGCACCAAGAGCGCCGTGCGCCTGACCCCCGTGGGCGAAGGCATCGTCACCCAGGCGCAGAAGGTGCTGGAGCAGGCGCAGAGCATTCGCGAGCTGGCCCAGGTCGGCAAGAACCAGCTGGCCGCACCGCTCAAGGTCGGTGCCATCTATACCGTCGGCCCCTACATGTTCCCGCACCTGATCCCGCAGCTGCACCGCGTGGCGCCGGACATGCCGCTGTACATCGAAGAGAACTTCACCCACGTCCTGCGCGACAAGCTGCGCACCGGCGAGCTGGACGCGATCATCATCGCGCTGCCGTTCCAGGAAGCCGATGTGCTGACCAAGCCGCTGTATGACGAGCCGTTCTACGTGCTGATGCCCGCCGACCATCCCTGGACCGCCAAGGAAACCATCGACGCGGAGATGCTCAACGACAAGAGCCTGCTGCTGCTCGGCGAGGGGCACTGCTTCCGCGACCAGGTGCTCGAGGCCTGCCCGACCGTGCGCAAGGGCGAAGCGGCCAGCCATACCACGGTGGAATCCAGCTCGCTGGAAACCATCCGCCACATGGTCGCCTCGGGCCTGGGTGTGTCGATCCTGCCGTTGTCGGCGGTAGAGAGCCATCACTACTCCCCCGGCGTGCTGGAGATCCGCCCGCTGACGCCGCCGGTGCCGTTCCGCACCGTGGCGATCGCCTGGCGTGCCAGCTTCCCGCGGCCCAAGGCCATCGAGATCCTCGCCGACTCGATCCGCCTGTGTTCGGTAGGCAAGCCGCCGTCGGCGAAAGCCTGAGGCCATGAGCGAACTGGCGACCATTCCGGTCACCGCACTCAAGGGCGTCGGCGCCGCGCTGGCAGAAAAGCTGGCCAGGGTCGGCCTGGAAACCCTGCAGGACGTGCTTTTCCACCTGCCGCTGCGCTACCAGGACCGCACCCGCGTGGTGCCCATCGGCTCGCTGAGACCGGGGCAGGACGCGGTGATCGAAGGCATCGTCGCCGGCGCGGATATCGTCATGGGCCGTCGGCGCAGCCTGCTGGTGCGCCTGCAGGACGGCAGCGGCACGCTGAGCCTGCGCTTCTATCACTTCAGTCAGGCGCAAAAGGAAGCGATGAAGCGCGGCACCCAGCTGCGCTGCTACGGCGAAGCCCGTCCCGGGGCCTCGGGACTGGAGATCTACCATCCCGAATACCGCGCGCTGACCGGCGAGCCGGCGCCGGTGGAACAGACCCTGACGCCGATCTACCCGACCACCGAGGGCCTGACCCAACAGCGCCTGCGCAACCTCAGCGAGCAGGCGCTGAGCCGACTCGGCCCGCACAGTCTGCCGGACTGGCTGCCGGCGGAGCTGGCCCGCGAGTACCGGCTCGGCCCGCTGGATCAGGCCCTGCGCTACCTGCACCGGCCGCCACCGGACGCCGATCTGGAGGAGCTCGCCGAGGGCCGCCACTGGGCCCAGCATCGCCTGGCCTTCGAAGAGCTGCTGACCCATCAGCTGTCGCTGCAGCGCCTGCGCGAGCGGGTACGCGCCCAGCAGGCACCACAACTGCCGCCGGCGAAAAGGCTGCCGCAGCGCTTTCTCGCCAACCTCGGCTTCAGCCCCACTGGCGCGCAGCAGCGCGTCGGCGCCGAGATCGCCTATGACCTGGCCCAGGACGAACCCATGCTGCGCCTGGTGCAGGGCGACGTCGGTGCCGGCAAGACCGTGGTCGCCGCCCTTGCTGCGCTGCAGGCATTGGAAGCCGGCTATCAGGTGGCGCTGATGGCGCCCACGGAAATCCTCGCCGAGCAGCACTTTCTCAACTTCAGCAAGTGGCTGGAACCGCTTGGCATCGAGGTCGCCTGGCTGGCCGGCAAGCTCAAGGGCAAGGCCCGCGCCGCGGCGCTGGAGCAGATCGCCGGCGGCTGCCCGATGGTGGTCGGCACCCATGCGCTGTTCCAGGACGAGGTGGTCTTCAAGCGCCTGGCCCTGGTGATCATCGACGAGCAGCACCGCTTCGGCGTGCAGCAGCGCCTGGCCCTGCGCCAGAAGGGCATCGACGGCCGGCTCTGCCCGCATCAGCTGATCATGACCGCCACGCCTATTCCTCGCACCCTGGCGATGAGCGCCTATGCCGACCTCGATACCTCGATCCTCGACGAGCTGCCGCCGGGACGTACGCCGGTGAACACCCTGGTGATCGCCGACAGCCGGCGCCTGGAAGTCATCGAGCGGGTGCGCATCGCCTGCAACGAGGGCCGCCAGGCCTACTGGGTATGCACGCTGATCGAGGAATCCGAGGAACTCACCTGCCAGGCCGCGGAAACCACGTTCGAGGACCTTTCCGCAGCGCTCATCGGGCTGCGCGTGGGGCTGATCCACGGGCGCATGAAGCCGGCCGAGAAGGCCGCGGTGATGGAGCAGTTCAAGCGCGGCGAACTGCAGCTGCTGGTGGCCACCACCGTCATCGAGGTGGGCGTCGACGTGCCCAACGCCAGCCTGATGATCATCGAGAACCCCGAACGCCTGGGCCTGGCGCAGCTGCACCAGCTGCGCGGGCGGGTCGGCCGCGGCAGCGCGGCGAGCCACTGCGTGCTGCTCTACCACCCGCCGCTGTCGCAGCTGGGCCGCGAACGCCTGGCGATCATGCGCGAAACCTGCGACGGCTTCCTGATTGCCGAAAAGGACCTGGAGCTGCGCGGCCCCGGCGAGATGCTCGGTACTCGTCAGACCGGCCTCCTGCAGTTCAAGGTCGCCGACCTGATGCGCGACGCCGAGCTGCTACCGGCGGTGCGCGACGCCGCCCAGACACTGCTGGCACGCTGGCCGCAGCACGTCAGCCCACTGCTCGAGCGCTGGCTGCGTCACGGCCAGGAATACGGCCAGGTATGACAACCATCCGTCGCCGCAGCGTCCACGCGTGACGGCTTCGCTATACTCCGGCAGGTCACTACAACAGGTCCGCTTATGAATACTGCTGTCGACACCGAAAGCTGCTCCGAACTGCCCCTGCTGATCACCAAGCTGTTGAAAGACCTCGGTGTGGACTACCAGATCCAGCGCGACCGCCCCAATATTCCGGCGGCCCAGCGGGTCCAGGCAGTGCTGCTGGATGACAGCATCGGCGCCATGCTGGTGCTGTTCCCCCAGGACCATCTGCTCGATCTCACCCGCCTGACCGAGCTCACCGGCCGCGAGCTGGCGGCGGTCAAGCCGGAGCGACTGGCGCGCATGCTCGCCAAGCACGAGCTGAGCCGCCTGCCCGGCCTGCCGCCGCTGACCAGCTCGCCCTGCCTGTACGAAGAACGCCTGCTGCAGCAGCCGCGGCTGCTGGTCGAGTCCGGTCAGCCCGGCCTGCTGGTGGAAGTCGCCGGCGCCGACTTCAAGCGCCTGCTGAGCAAGGCCAGCGCCGGCAACTTCGCCGTGCCGCTGAGCGACATCCGGCCGAACCTGGACCGCCCGCACGACGACCGTGCGGAAATCACTCAGGCCGTGCAGAGCTTCACTGCGCGGCGCATCCAGAAGCGTCTGGAAGAAACCATCGAGATTCCGCCGCTGCCGCATACGGCGCAAAAGATCATCAAGCTGCGAGTCAACCCGGAAGCCACGGTCGACGACATCACCGGCGTGGTGGAAACCGACCCGGCACTGGCGGCGCAGGTGATCAGCTGGGCCGCCTCGCCCTACTACGCCGCGCCCGGGCGCATCCGCTCGGTGGAAGACGCCATTGTCCGCGTGCTCGGCTTCGACCTGGTGATCAACCTCGCCCTCGGCCTGGCGCTGGGCAAGACCATCAGCCTGCCGAACGACAAGCCGCAGGACGCCACGCCCTACTGGCAACAGGCGATCTACACCGCCGCGGTGATCGAAGGGCTGACCCGCGCCATCCCCCGCGAGCAGCGTCCAGAGCCGGGCCTGAGCTACCTCGCCGGGCTGCTGCACAACTTCGGCTATCTGGTGCTGGCGCACGTCTTCCCGCCGCATTTCTCGCTGATCTGCCGCCACCTGGAAGCCAACCCGCACCTTTCGCACGGCCATGTCGAGCAGCATCTGCTGGGCATCACCCGCGAACAGATCGGCGCCTGGCTGATGCGCCTGTGGGGCATGCCCGAAGAACTGGCGGCCGCCCTGCGCTTCCAGAACGACCCGGGCTATGACGGCGAGGATGCGGCCTATCCGAACCTGGTCTGCCTGGCGGTGCGCATGCTGCGCAACCGCGGTATCGGCAGCGGGCCGGACGCCGAGGTGCCGCAGCAGCTGTTCGATCGCCTGGGTATCACCCGCGAGAAGGCCAACGACGCCATCGCCAAGGTGCTCGCCGCCGAAGCCGCACTACGCGCGCTGGCCATGCAGTTCAACCCCTCGCACTGACCGGCTACCCGCGCGCAGGCGCCGCTGCCCCGCGGCCTCAACCGTTGCCGGCACGAAAGCTCACCCGCGCGTTGACCAGCCCCTCGCCGGCGCGCTCCAGGCTGACCTCGGTGACGCTCACCCCCTGCCCCTGCAGGGTGTCGAACCAGCGCAGCAGCAAGGCATAGGAGGCCCCGGGCAGGCTCACCTGCAGGCTGCCGTCGCTGCCGTTGTCGAAGCTTTCGATGGACAGGTTGCCCTGCTGCGCGCTTTCGGTGATCACGCCCTGCAGCTGCTCGGGCGCCAGTTCGACCTGATTGCTGCGCTCCATCTGCCGCGCCAGTTCGGTGTTCTGCTCCATGTAGGCGTGCAGCTCGCGCTGCGCCTGATAGTAGTCGCGCGCCGCGGCCGCCTGGCGCTGCGCCGGCAGCCACAGCCAGAGGTAGAACAGCACGGCGAGCAGAAAGGCGCCGAGCAGGCTCAGCGAGGTGCGCTCGCGCGGCGCCAGGCGTTGCCAGCGCTGCCACAGCGGCGAGTCGGCAAGACGTACGGCCAGTTGCTGCTTGAGATTCATCATCAGCCTCCGATCACCACGCGCGCACTGACGCCATCACCTTCGCGGCTAGCCGAGCCCAGCTGCACACTCTGCCCCGCATCGCCCAGGCGCCGGCGCAGGGTTTCCAGGGTGGCGAAGTCCATCGCCTGCACCTGCAGCGCCAGATCACCGCGGTCCTGGTTGTAGTCGAGCTGGCCGATGGTCACCGGAATGCCGTCTTCCAGTGCCGCGGCGGCGTGATCGAGCAGGCGCAGAAAGCCCGCCTGTCCACCGCTGCCGCGAGCCAGATGATCATCGAACTGGGCGCGCATGTTGACGATGCGGATGTCCTCCGGGAACAGCTCGCGATACAGCGCCAGGCTGGCCTCGGCGTAGGCGTCGCCCTGGCGCTGGAAGTACCAGGCCTGGCCCAGGTTGAAGCCCAGCTGCACCAGCAGGATCAGCCCGGCGACGGCGAACAGCGGTTTCCAGTAACCGAGGCCGGTATTGCCGACCTCCACCGCGAAATCACCCTGGGCGAGGTTGAGTGCCGCCGCACGCTGCGCGGCGAGAAAGGCATAGGGGTCGTCCAGCTGGCGATAGTCGTCCAGTGCCAGCGGCGGCTCGGCCACGTTGCCCTGGGCGTGCCAGGGTGCCGGGCAGAGCGTGGCGAGCTGCGGCCAGTCCACGGCGGCGAAGGCCAGCCGGGTCTCGCCTTCGCCACCGAGCAGGCCGCGCTCGCCGATGAATAGCAGCTGCGTCGCCTCGCGCGGCAACAGGTCGGCGTCGACATGGATCGCCACGATCATCAGCCCCAGTTCGCGCAACTGCTCCAGCCAGCCGGCCAGCAGCTGGCGGCGGATCGCCACGACGCGCTGGCGGCCATCCGGGAGCGTCTCGCCCACGGCCAGATGCAGCTCGTCGACGTTCTCGGCCAGCAGTTCCTCGGCGGCATAGGCCAGCGCCTGCTGCATCCAGCGCGCCTTGCGGGTCGGCAGGCTGATGGCGAAGAAGCTGCAGACCTCCGTCGGCAGGATCAGGCTGATGGCGCCGGCCGCGCTGCAGTCGCCCAGCGCTTGCCAGCGCCCGGGCTCGTCCTTGGGCAGCCAGTACACGCGGGTCTCGGCGTCGAGCCGGGCCGGGCAATCGGCGGGCAGGAAAAGGCAATCCATGGTTAGGGTCTGCTCCGGTTCGGTGAGGCCAGCCGGGCGGGCTGACCGAGGTTTCGCGCGAGCACGCGGACGCTGCCGTCCTGCTCGCGTTGCAGCAGGCTGACCAGCGCCAGCCGGCGGTCGCCCAGGCGCACTTCGCTGGTGGCCTGGAAGAATTGACTGCCAACCGCCAGCGCAGTGCCCTGCAGCGTGGTTCCGGCCATGGCCGGCTGCGCGAGGAAGGCGGCGCTGTTGCGAAACGGCGCGCTGCGCCGCAGCTCGACCAGCGACTCGGCGGCACCCAGGCTGAGGTTGTCGCTGAGGCTGGAGAGCACCATCGCGCTGGCGGTGTTGACGTTCAGTGGCACGCCACTCGGCAGCACGGCCACGTAGGGCGCCAGACGCTGGAAATCTTCCTCGCGCATGTCCAGCAGCAGGCGCAGCTCGGAGAGGTCGTGGAGCCGGCGTCCGGCGCTGCGATACGGCGGGTCGAGGCTGAGGTAGGCGTTGTCTTCGGCGCCCAGCTCGCCACTGGGCTGCTGGTCGGGGTCGAGCCAGTCGAGCAGGCGCTCCGGATAGGGCGCGCTGATCTGCAGGCGCAGCAGCAGCCGGCGGAACTGCTCGACGGCGGCGGGATTGGGCTGCTGATCGCGCAGCAGGTCGTTGAGGTTGAAGCGTCCGGCCAGATCCTCGATGCGCACCAGAATCTCGCCCTGATCGATCTCGAACGCCGGCAGCGGCTGGGCCCAGGGTTCCAGCAAATGATCGACGGCCGCTGCCTCACCACCGGGGCCCGGGTCAGCACCGGCGGCGGACCGCAGGTCACGGGCCAGGATGGCCTGCGCCAGCGCCTCGCCGCCCAGCGCGTAATGCCAGGCCTGACGCGCCTGCAACTGATTGCTGGTAGCGCGGATGCTCAGCTGCTGGCGCGCCACCATTGCCGCGCTGACCACGGTGACGATGGCCACCACCAGCAGCACGGTGACCAGCGCCACGCCGCGCTGGCGACTCATTGTGGCAGCTCCCCTTCGAACGGCTCGGGCACACCCTCGGCGCCGGGCAATGCCTGCTGCATCGTCTGCTCGGCGGCATCGGGCAGGCGCAGCAGACGGGTGATGCGGCCGTAGCGGGCGTGATCGACACTCAGCTCCACGGCGACCGGCAGGCGTTCGGCGGCGTTCTCCGGGCTGCCGCGGCCGAAATCGAACGGCGGCCATTCCTCGTGCCACACGGCCTCCTCGTCGAGGTAGCGCAGCTGCAGGCCCTGGACGTTGTCCAGCACGCGCTGCACGCGCGGTTCGCTGTCGATGTCGCGGTCCAGCACCACCCAGTAGACGCGCTCGAGGTTGTCGCCGGCCAGTCGCCAGCGCACCCGCTGCAGATTGGCACGGCGCAGGCCGGTGGGGTTGCGCCAGCCGGCGCGGGTCAACTCCAGTACCGGCGCGCCATCCTCACCACCCAGCTGGCCGATCAAGGCACTGCGCTCGTCGCCGAAACCGTCGCGGATCGGCCGCCCGACCACCTGCTGCAGGTCACGTTCGAAGGCCCACACCGCCCGGCTCAGCTCACGCAGCTGCAGTTCCTGCGCACGCACCGCCTCGTCGCTCTGCAACACCGCTTCGAGCATGCGATAGGTGCCCAGCCCCAGCAGCGCGAACAGGGCGATGGCGATCAGCAGTTCCAGCAGGGTGAAGCCGGCGTCGGCGCGCATGCGATCGATCATCAGGGCGCGGCTCCCGGCTCGACGCCGATGAAGCCGGTCAGGCTGGTGACCGCGCGCTCGGCCGGCGAGCCGCTGCGAGCGCGCGGTGTCTGCAGCGCGACCCAGACGGTGACGCGCAGCAGGCCCGGGTCGGCGCTGGCCTCGACTTCGCTGAGGGTCTGCCACTGGCGGCCGCCGAACTCCAGTTCCCGTGTCTCGCGGCCGATGGCAGGCGGAACCTGTTGCAACTGCAGTTCGCTGATGCGGTTGTCGGCGATCCAGCCGGCCAGGGTCAGTTCTTCCAGGCGTCCGGCATTGCTCAGGCTGCGCCCGGCGGCGGTGAGCACCACCGCCGAAACGCTGGCAAAGATTGCCAGCGCCACCAGCACTTCGAGCAGGGTGAAACCGCGGCCGGCCCTGGCCAGAGATGCTCTCATCGCCTGTCTCCGAGCGGCTCGGCCTCGGGCAGGCGGAAGCCGTCGCTGGCGATCAGCCAGGCGTCGCCGCCCGGCTTGCGCTCGGACAGGCGCAGACTGAACGGCGACAGCTCGCCGCTGGACAGTATCAGCAACTGAGGCTCCAGTTGCGGTGCGCGCCGTTCAGTCCGCTCGCCCTCGCGCGACAGCCCTGCACGGTCGTCCTCACGCCGGGTCGGCGCCACCAGTTCAAGCGGCGTGCCGTCCAGTTCCAGATCCAGACGCATCCACGCCGGCACCTTGTGCGTCTTGCGCCGCTCGACCTCCAACCAGCGCATGGCCGTCTCGTCATAGCGCAGCACGCGATACCCCTCGCTGTTGATCAGCAGACCGTACTCGCGGCTGTCGAGCACCGCCTCGTCGCTCATCACGCCGATCAGCGCCGCCAGCCGCCGCGCCTCGTCACGCAGTTCGCGCGAGGTACTGGAGCCACCGACGCTGAGCACCGCCACGCTGACCAGAATGCCCAGCAGGACGATCACCACCAGCAGCTCGATCAGCGTGAAGGCGCGGGCGCGCTGCCGCATCGGTTACAGGTCCCAGTTCCCGATATCGGCGTTGAGATCGCTGCCGCCGGGCTTGCCGTCGGCACCGAAGGAATACAGGTCGAACTGACCCTGGGTGCCCGGCGACAGGTACTGGTAGTCGTTGCCCCATGGGTCCTTCGGCAGACGCTTGAGGTAACCGTCGCGGTTCCAGTTCTTCGGCTGCGGGTTGCCGGAAGGCTTCTTCACCAATGCATCCAGCCCCTGCTGGGTGCTCGGGTAGGCGAAATTGTCCAGCTTGTACATGTCCAGCGCGGCGGCGATGGCCTTGATGTCGCCCTTGGCCACGGTGACCTTGGCCTGGTCCGGCCGGCTCATCACCTGCGGCACCACCAGCGCGGCGAGGATACCGAGGATGACCACCACCACCATGATCTCGATAAGGGTGAAACCGCCCTGGGTGCGGCGCTGCAGTCTTGTTGTCATGGTCGTTAACCCACCAGTTGGTTGAGAGAGAGGATCGGCATCAGGATGGCCAGCACGATGACCAGCACCACCGCCCCCATGAACACCAGCATGAACGGCTCGAACAGGCCGACCAGCAGAGACACCTGGGCGGCCAGGTCGTTCTCCTGATTGCGCGCGGTTCGCGCCAGCATCTGATCCAGCTCACCGGATTTCTCCCCGCTGGCGATCATGTGCAGCATCATCGGCGGAAATTCCCCGGTGGCATCCAGCGCACGGGTCAGGCTGCTGCCCTCGCGCACCTTCTGCGCCGCCTCGACCACCCGCTCGCGGATGCGCAGGTTGGCGATCACCGCAGCGGCGATGGACAGCGCTTCCACCAGCGGCACGCCGCTGCGCGTCAGGATCGCCAGGGTGGAGGCGAAGCGCGCGGTATTGGTCGCCCGGCTCAGCCGACCGATCAGCGGTATCCGCAGGATGAACGCATGCCAGCGCAGGCGCAGCGCCGGGTCGCGCAGGGCCGCACGCATGGCCAGGAAGGCGCCGATAAGGCCGAGCACGATCAGCCAGCCCCAGTTCTTCACCACGTCGCTGGTGGCGATCAGGCCGCGGGTCAGCGCCGGCAGTTCCTGCCCGGTGTTGACGAATACCTTGACCACGTCCGGCACCACGTAGCCGAGCAGCAGCACGACGATGGCGAGCGAGGCGACCATCAGGATCACCGGATAGAGCAGCGCCAGCTGGATCTTCTGCCGCGATTGCTGACGCTGGTCGGTGTAGTCGGCCAGCTGGTCGAGCACCAGCCCGAGATGGCCGGCGTGCTCCCCGGCCGCCACGGTGGCGCGGTAAAGCTCGGGAAAGGCCGACGGATATTCGCGCAGTGCCGCGGCCAGGCTGTGGCCTTCCATCACCCGCGCGCGCACCGCCAGCAGCATCGACTTGATCTTCGCCGAGGTGGACTGCGCGGCCGCCGCGCGCAGCGCTTCCTCGATGGGCAGCGCGGCCTGCACCAGCGTCGCCAGCTGCCGGGTGACCAATGCCAGATCACGCGCCGACAGGCCGCGGCCGAAACTGAAGCCGCCACGGCTGACGTCTTCCTTGGACTTGGCCTGCTTCACCTCCAGCGGCGCCCACTGCTTCTCGCGCAGCAACTGCCGCGCCTGACGCGGGCTGTCGGCCTCGATCAGGCCCTTCTGCTCACGGCCACGGGGGTCGAGGGCGAGGTATTCGAAGGCAGCCATCAGGCGGTCTCCAACAGCGGCGATCCGCGCTCGAGAGCGCCTCTACACAGATACCGCACAGCCGAGGGAGCGGCCGCGAATGGCGCCACCATGCGACGTCGGTCAGGCTGCGGATGCCTCTGCAGGCGCGTCGGAAGCAACCTCATCCCCTCACTCCTCACGCGTCACCCTCAGCACTTCCTCGATGGTGGTCACCCCCTCGCGCACCTTGCGCAGCCCGTCCTCGCGGATGCTCGGGCCCAGTACCCGGGCATGGCGCAGCATGTCCTGCTCGCTGGCACGGGTGTGCACCATGGTGCGCAGGGTGTCGTCGAACAGCACCAGCTCATAGATGCCGGTACGCCCGCGGTAACCGAGGCCACGGCATTGCTCGCAGCCTTCGGCGTGGTACAGCGTCGGCGCCTCGGCTGGGCTGACGCCGAGCAGCTCGCACTCGGCGGCATCGGCGATGTAGGCGCGTTTGCAGTCATTACACAGCACCCGCACGAGGCGCTGGGCCAGCACGCCGAGCAGCGACGAGGAGATCAGAAACGGCTCGACGCCCATGTCCACTAGGCGCGTGACGGCGCCGATGGCGCTGTTGGTGTGCAGCGTGGAGAGCACCAGGTGACCGGTGAGCGAGGCCTGCACGGCCATGTCGGCGGTTTCCTGGTCGCGGATCTCGCCGACCATCACTACGTCCGGGTCCTGACGCAGGATGGCACGCAGGCCGCGGGCGAAGGTCATGTCGACCTTGGTGTTGACCTGGGTCTGACCGATGCCCTCGAGGTGGTACTCGATGGGGTCCTCGACGGTGAGGATGTTGCGGGTACGGTCGTTGAGGGTGGTCAGCGCGGCATACAGCGTGGTGGTCTTGCCCGAACCGGTGGGCCCGGTGACCAGG
Organism: Stutzerimonas sp. Brlt_14; assembly: GCF_051948915.1. Classification (NCBI taxonomy): domain Bacteria; kingdom Pseudomonadati; phylum Pseudomonadota; class Gammaproteobacteria; order Pseudomonadales; family Pseudomonadaceae; genus Stutzerimonas; species Stutzerimonas sp. Brlt_14. Next base: position 590,908 of record NZ_JAYJLM010000003.1, on the reverse strand, counting down.
ATGATGCCGTGGGGCTTCTTCACCGCCTGCTCCAGCTGGCGGCGGTCCTGCTCGTTCATGCCGAGATGACGCAGGGTCAGGCGCCCGGCCTGCTTGTCCAGCAGGCGCAGTACCACCCGCTCGCCATTGGCCGAGGGCAGCGTGGACACGCGGATGTCCACCTCGCGACCGCCGACCCGCAGCGAAATACGCCCGTCCTGCGGAATGCGCTTCTCGGCGATGTCCAGCTTGGCCATGACCTTGATCCGCGAGACCAGCAGCGCCGCCAGCTCGCGCTTGGGCTGCACCACTTCGCGGAGGATGCCGTCGACGCGAAAGCGGATCACCAGGCGCTTTTCGAAGGTTTCGATATGGATATCCGAGGCGTTCTCGGCAATTGCCTCGCCGAGGATCGCGTTGATCAGACGAATGATCGGCGCGTCGTCCTCCTGCTCCAGCAGGTCCTCGGTTTCCTGGATCTGGTCGGCCAGACTGGCCAGGTCGAGGTCGTTGCCCAGCCCCTCGACCATCAGCATCGCCGCCGACGAATCATGCTGGTACGCCGCACCGAGCGCCTGGTCGAAATCCGCCTGGGCCAGCCACTGCATGGGCAAGCGCATGCCGACCACCCGCTGCGCCTCCTGCACCGCCGTCAGTGCGGCGCCCTCGCGCAGGCCGAGGCGCAGCTCGCCGCCGCGCTCGAGCAGCAGCACGCCGTGGCGACGAGCGAAGGCGAACGGCAGGCGGCGTTGCGCGGGCTGCTCGAGCAGCGTGGTCACGTCGTTTACATCGAGTTCGGGCATCGTGAGCTCCACCGGCGATACGCAACGACCCGACGTCGCCGCGCTCGAAACACTCCAATCGGGTCCAACCAGCCTAGTTGGACTACAAGGATTGGATGACATTTCAACGTGCGTGCGTTTTTCCTGATTAGCCGACTTAACCCGGCACCAAGGTCGCAGACGCCCGGCACCGCTGACGAATACCACGTCAATGGCGCGTCATTCATGATGCGGCCGCTTCGTCTGCCTGACAGAGGCTGACCAAGGCTGCGCAGAGCCAAACAGGACGCAATCTGCAGCGAAGCGCGGAAAACAGGCAGTCATCCTGCGACCGATGCGTCAAATACAATCGTTTGATTGAAACAGTTGTTTGATTTTTTCAGGGCTTGCAGAATGCCGCGCCGGGCAGTTCGTTTTCGGGCCGTCCGGCCTGCTCCATCCGGTCCAACCCCGTCCGCCAGAGCAGCGGGTGGGTGAAAAACACGTCGGTGCGCGGTCCGCCGCAGCACCGGTCATGATCACGCAGGAGAACAACAACAATGCACATCGGTGTTCCTCTCGAAACCCACTCCGGGGAAACGCGCGTCGCCGCGACCCCGGAAACCGTCAAGAAACTGATCGGCCAAGGGCACCGGGTGACGCTGCAAAGCGGCGCCGGGTTGCTTTCCAGCGTGCCGGACAGCGCCTATGAAGCGGTCGGCGCGACCATCGGCGATGCGGCCGCGGCATTTGCCGCCGAGCTGGTGCTGAAGGTCAATGCGCCGGACGAGGCCGAACTGGCGCAGATGCAGTCCGGCAGCGTGCTGCTGGGCATGCTCAACCCGTTCGACAATGACTGCATCGCGCGCATGGCTGCCCGCGGTATCACCGCCTTCGCCCTGGAGGCCGCGCCGCGTACGTCCCGTGCACAGAGCCTGGACGTGCTCTCGTCGCAGGCCAACATCGCCGGCTACAAGGCGGTGCTGGTCGGTGCCCATCACTACCCGCGCTTCATGCCGATGCTGATGACCGCCGCCGGTACGGTGAAGGCCGCGCGCGTGCTGATCCTCGGCGCCGGCGTCGCCGGGCTGCAGGCCATCGCCACGGCCAAGCGCCTGGGTGCGGTGGTCGAGGCTTCGGACGTGCGCCCGGCGGTGAAGGAGCAGATCGAATCGCTCGGCGCCAAGTTCGTCGACGTGCCGCTGGAGACCGACGAGGAGCGCGAATGCGCCGAAGGCGTCGGCGGCTATGCGCGGCCGATGCCGGCCTCGTGGATGGCGCGTCAGGCGCAGGCGGTGCACGAGCGCGCGCTGCAGTCGGACATCGTCATCACCACCGCGCTGATCCCGGGCCGCAAGGCGCCGACACTGCTGCAGGAAGCCACCGTCGAGCAGATGAAGCCCGGCTCGGTGATCGTCGACCTGGCGGCCGGGCATGGCGGTAACTGCCCGCTGACCGAGATCGACCAGGTGGTGGTGCGCCACGGCGTGACCATCGTCGGCCACGCCAACCTGGCGACGCTGGTGCCGGCCGACGCCTCGGCGCTGTACGCCCGCAACCTGCTGGATTTCCTCAAGCTGGTCATCGACAAGGACGGCCAGTTCCAGCTCAACCTCGAAGACGACATCGTCGCCGCGTGCCTGATGTGCCGCGACGGCCAGGTCGTGCGGACCAACGGTTAAGGGAGACGCGAACATGGATCTGATTTCGGACGGCATCTACAACCTGATCATCTTCGTGCTGGCGATCTACGTCGGCTACCACGTGGTCTGGAACGTCACCCCGGCCCTGCACACGCCGCTGATGGCGGTCACCAACGCGATCTCGGCAATCGTCATCGTCGGCGCCATGCTGGCCGCCGCGCTCACCGTTACCCCGCTGGGCAAGGCCATGGGCACGCTCGCCGTGGCGCTGGCCGCGGTCAACGTGTTCGGGGGCTTCCTGGTCACCCGTCGCATGCTGGAAATGTTCAAGAAGAAGGACCGCAGCGCGGCCAAGGCGGAGGGCAAGTAAGCCATGAGCATGAACCTGATCACCCTGCTCTATCTGGTCGCCTCGGTGTGCTTCATCCAGGCGCTGAAGGGCCTCTCCCACCCCACCACCTCACGCCGCGGCAACCTGTTCGGCATGATCGGCATGGGCATCGCGGTGCTCACCACCGTGGGCCTGATCTTCAAGCTCGGCAGCGAGCTGGCCACCGCCGGCATCGGCTACGTGATCGTCGGTCTGCTGATCGGCGGCAGCGTCGGCACCGTCATGGCCAAGCGCGTCGAGATGACCAAGATGCCCGAGCTGGTCGCCTTCATGCACAGCATGATCGGCCTGGCCGCGGTGTTCATCGCCATCGCGGCGGTGGTCGAGCCGCAGTCGCTGGGCATCGTCGAGCACATGGGCTACGCCATTCCGGTGGGCAACCGCCTGGAGCTGTTCCTCGGTGCGGCCATCGGCGCCATCACCTTCTCCGGTTCGGTGATCGCCTTCGGCAAGCTGTCCGGCAAGTACAAGTTCCGCCTGTTCCAGGGCGCTCCGGTGGTGTTCAAGGGCCAGCACATGGTCAACCTGGCCGTGGGCCTGGCGATCGTCGGCCTGGGCCTGGTCTACACCTTCACCGGCAACCTCGGCGCCTTCGCCATCCTGGTGGCGCTGGCCTTCGTCATCGGCGTGCTGATCATCATCCCCATCGGCGGTGCGGACATGCCGGTGGTGGTGTCGATGCTCAACTCGTATTCGGGCTGGGCGGCCGCCGGTATCGGCTTCTCGCTGAACAACTCGATGCTGATCATCGCCGGTTCGCTGGTAGGCTCGAGCGGCGCGATCCTCTCGTACATCATGTGCAAGGCGATGAACCGCTCGTTTTTCAATGTGATCCTCGGCGGCTTTGGCGCCGACGCGGATGCCGGCGGCCCGGCGGGCGCACAGCTGGAGCGCAACGTGAAGTCCGGTTCGGCCGACGACGCCGCCTTCCTGCTGACCAACGCCGACACCGTGATCATCGTGCCCGGCTACGGCCTGGCGGTGGCCCGCGCGCAGCATGCGCTGATGGAGCTGGCCGAGAAGCTGACGCACATGGGCGTGACCGTGAAGTACGCGATCCACCCGGTCGCCGGCCGCATGCCGGGGCACATGAACGTGCTGCTGGCCGAAGCCGAGGTGCCCTACGAGCAGGTCTTCGAGATGGAGGACATCAACTCCGAGTTCGGCCAGGCCGACGTGGTGCTGGTGCTCGGCGCCAACGACGTGGTCAACCCGGCGGCCAAGAACGATCCGAAGTCGCCGATCGCCGGCATGCCGATCCTCGAGGCGTACAAGGCCAAGACGGTCATCGTCAACAAGCGCTCCATGGCCAGCGGCTACGCCGGCCTGGACAACGAGCTGTTCTACATGGACAAGACCATGATGGTCTTCGGCGACGCCAAGAAGGTCGTCGAGGACATGGTCAAGGCCGTGGACTGATCGCCTCGTACTGAAACGAAAAACCCCTCCCGGCCATGCCGCGAGGGGTTTTTCTTTGCCGGTCGAAGGTCAGACGCTGAAGCCGAACACCTCACCCAGGTGCCGGCGATAGCGCTCGACATCCGCCTCGACCTGCGGCCGCTTCATCACGTCGACACACAGGAAGGTCGGCAGACCCTGCATGCCGAGAAACTCGTTGGCCTTGTGAAACGGCAGGTAGACGGAATCCACGCCCTTGCCGGCGAAGAAATCGCTGGGGTCGTCGAAGGCCTGCTGCGGCGCATTCCAGGTGGCGGAGATCATGTAGCGTTTGCCCTGAAGCAGACCGCCGCTGCCGTACTTCTGCGAGGCGTCGGAGCGGGTGCGGCCGTCGTTGGCGTAAAGACTGCCGTGGCCGGCGGTGAACACCTCGTCCAGGTATTTCTTCACCGTCCAGGGTGCGCCCATCCACCAGCCGGGCATCTGATAGATCAGCGCGTCGGCCCAGAGGATCTTTTCGACCTCCTGCTGCACGTCGTAACCGGCATCGATCTCGGTGGTGCGCACCTCGAAGCCGGCAGCCATGAGGGTTTCGATGGCTGCCTGGTGCAGCGTTGCGTTGTACTGGCCGGCGGAATGGGCGAAGGCCTTGCCGCCGTTGAGTAGCAGAATCTTCTTCATGGGAACGCCTCAGCAACAGAATGGCGCGCAGCTTAGCCACGCCTGCGCACCGCACCCAGCCCCTGACAGGCAAATCATCTTTGCTCACCGGTCACGAATCTGTCACTGATTTGCTTCGGGTTCAGCCGGCTTTTGCGACCGTTGCTGTCTCCGGTCGCGATGCATAGCGCTGCGCTAGTACCGCGCAGACCATCAGCTGGATCTGGTGGAACAGCATCAACGGCAGGATCAGCGTGCCCAGCGCGCCGCCGGCGAACAGCACCTGCGCCATGGGGATGCCGGTGGCGAGGCTCTTCTTCGAGCCGGCGAAGAGGATGGTGATGCGGTCTTCCAGGTCGAAGCCCAGCCAGCGGGCGATCAACCAGGTGCTGAGCAACGCCAGCGCCAGCAGCAGACAGCAGGCCAGCACCAGGCCCAGCAGCTGCGGCAGCGGCACCTGCTGCCAGATGCCCTCGACCACCGCATGGCTGAAGGCGGTATAGACCACCAGCAGGATGGAACTCTGATCGACGTTCTTCAGCCAGCCCTTGTTGCGCGCCACCCAGTCACCAATCCAGCGCCGCGCGATCTGCCCGGCTATGAACGGCAGCAGCAGCTGCACGACGATCTTGCCGATGGCATCCAGCGTCGAGCCGCCTTCGCCCTGGGCGCCCATCAGCAGCAGCACCAGCAGCGGCGTGAGGAAGATGCCAATGAGGCTCGAAGCCGCCGCGCTGCATACCGCCGCCGGGATATTGCCGCGCGCCAGCGATGTGAAGGCGATGGCCGACTGCACCGTGGCCGGCAGCGCGCATAGGTAGAGCATGCCCAGGTAGAGCTCGGCGCCGATCATCGGCGTCAGCAGCGGGCGCAGCGCCAGGCCGAGCAGCGGGAACAGCACGAACGTGCAGCTGAAAACCAAAAGATGCAGGCGCCAGTGCCCCATGCCGGCGAGAATCGCGCTGCCCGACAGCTTGGCGCCATGCATGAAGAACAGCAGGCCAATGGCCAGATTGGTGATCCACTCGAACACCACCACGCCCTGCCCGCGCGCCGGCAGCAGCGTGGCGATGGCCACTGCGCCGAGCAGCGCGAGGGTGAAATTGTCCGGTAGCAGGCGGGGTCTGGCCATGGGTGCTCCTGATGCGTGTGGCTTGCAGCGAATGGCTCTGGAGTCTACTGTCGGCTTGAACATCCGACTAACGCCATTGGCCAGACAAATGTCGAGAAAAGGACAGGCCAGCCTCGCCCAGCGCAGCATCCCGGTCATGGATGCGCTGCCGCGACCGCTGTTCGCACGCAGTGAATCCCTCGCCGAACGGACCACCACACCGCGCCACAGCCATCCCTGGGCACAGCTGTCCTACGCCATCAGCGGCGTGCTGCGCGTGCATACCGAGCGCGGGCGTTTTCTCGCCCCGCCGCAGCGCGCCATCCTGATTCCGCCGGGCCTGCTGCATGAGGTAATCAGTTCGCCGCAGACCGAGATGCGCAGCCTGTACATCGACCAGCGCGCCATGCCCTGGGCGCCTGCGCATTGCCAGGTGCTGGCGGTGAGTCCGTTGCTGCGCGAACTGATCCGAGCATTCGGCACGCTGCCGGTGGACTACGACGAACAGGGCGCAGATGGCCGTCTGGCCGCCGTCATCCTCGACCAGTTACGCGCCGCCCCGGAGCTCGGCTACTCGCTGCCCTGGCCCGATGACGTACGCCTGCGCGGCATCTGCGAGGCACTGTATGAACAGCCGGACCTGTCCTTCAGCCTGGCGCAGTGGAGCGAGCAACTGCACATATCCGAGAAGACCCTGACCCGCCAGTTCCAGCGCGACACCGGCCTCAGCTTCCGCGCCTGGCGCCAGCGTTTGCGCCTGCTCAGCGCGCTGCCGTTGCTGGAGCGGGGCCAACCGGTCACCGACGTCGCTCTGGCCTGCGGCTACGACTCCACTTCGGCGTTCATCGCCGCATTCGGCCAACAGTTCGGCACTACGCCGGGTGCGCTGGCGAGGTCGCCGCGCCCGTAAGCGAACAGTTGCTCGTCGCGCGAGCAGTACAGTTACGCTCGCCATCAAACTGCACCGGCACAATTGACTTCCCCTGTGGCTGTAACAGCCGCTGGCCGCGCGCGATCCTGTCTGCCCATAACCCGCACCCGCTTGCCGGGAAGGAACGCGCTCATGGACCGCTCGCTGACCCGTCCATATCAGGCCACCCTCCATAGCCGCAGCTGGCAGCAACTGTTGCGGCTGCTGCAGCGCTGGCAACGCAACTACCGTACCCGCCAGCAACTGGCGCAGCTCGATGACCGCCAGCTCGCCGATGTCGGCATCAGTCACAGCGAGCGCGCCGCCGAACTGGACAAGCCGTTCTGGCGCTGAAGCGGTTCGCGCTCTAGAGTCTGTCGCCTAGCCTGACCGGCACTGCCCTGGCGGCGGAACGCAACGCCCATGGCACGGTCTAGAGCCTCATTACTGGAGATCTGCCATGTCCCGAATCCTGCTTCCCTTCCTCGCCGCCGGCCTGCTGCTGAGTGGCGCTGCTTCGGCGGCCAGCTTCACCGCCACCACCGACGTGGTGGTCGGAGGCCTGATCAATACCGTCGATGCCACCTCGGACCTCACTTCATCCCTGCGTGACGACAAGCTGGTGCTCGACGCCCGTGACGACGCCGCACGCTTTGTCGCCAGCCGTGGCGATCTGCGCGGCGCCCATCTCGAGGCGGCGCTGCAGCACATTCGCAGCCAGCAGCCGCAATTGCAGGCCAGCGATCTGCAGCTGGCCGAGGCGATACTCGCCCTTTGACGAGCCCGGCAGCGGACGCTGCCGAAACCTGCGGATGCAACCGGGCACTGGCTCTGGGGCAGGCGTTTCGCTAGCCTTGGCGCCGTTTTTCCCGGCTACAGGTTGCCCATGCGTTCGTTTTCCATCGCCCTTCTGCTGTTCGGCTGCAGCGCCGGCTCCGCCATGGCGTTCGATGTCACCACCGCCGCCGTCGTGCGTACCAGCTACGTCAGCAGCCAGCTCACCAGCGCTCCCTTCGACAACAAGCTGATCGCCGAGGCCCGTGAAGATGCGGCGGGCTTCGTAGCCAGCGAGGGGCAGCTCGTTGCGGCACGCCTGCAGGCCGCCCTGTCGCGTCTGCGCCAGGAACATCCGGAGCTTGCCGCCAGCGACCTGGAACTGGCCGAAGCCATCCTCGTCCAATAACCGCACCGCCTGCCGGTGCCCAGACCCGTGAGAGATTCATCGATGAACAAGCTATTGCTCGCCGCCCCGCTGGCGCTGGCCGTCGCCGCGGGCGCAGCCCAGGCGCAGACCCTCGTGGCCACCAGCAACATCGTCGTGCGTGCCCTGGACCGCAGCATCAACTTCACCTCCGACGTGACCAGCCGCATCAGTGACATGAAGGTCGTCGTCGAGGCCCGCGAAGACGCCGCCAGCTTCGTCGCCAGCGCCGGCGAGATCCGCGGTGCCCATCTGGAAGCGGCGATCGGCACCCTGCGCAGCGAGTTCCCCGCGGCGCGCAACGCCAGCGATCTGCAACTGGCCGAAGCCATCCTCGCGCTGTGACCCGCCTCGGCGCCTGGCTGCTGGCGAGCGGCCTGAGCCTGGCCAGCATCGCGGCTCATGCCGAGCTGCGCCTGGTTCTCGACTCACGCACGCTGGACGCCGAGCAACGCGCCGCCAGCCAGGCGCTGCTGGACGAAGCCATGGCCGCACTGCCCCCGCGCCTGGTGCAGAGCCTCGATCGCGAGGTGCGCGTGCAATGGCGCGACAACCTGCCGGAACAGGCCTATGGCCGCGCCGGCGGCAAGCGCCTGGAACTCAACCGCCGCTTGCTGCCGGCGCTCACCGACGGCAGCGCTGCCGAGGAAAAGACCAATCGTCCCCACGGCACGGTACGCCGCGAGCTGCTCGCCACCGTCATTCATGAAGTGGCGCATCTGTACGATCGCGCGCGCCTGTGGTCGCCGGATCAACACCTGCTGCAGGGCCATTGCCGTCAGCGCGCCAGCAATCTCGGGCAGATCGGCCTGCCGGACGACTGCCGCGGGCAGACCGACCGCCGCTTCACCCTCAGCGATGACCCGCGCCTGCTCGACCTGGCCGGCTGGCCGCAACGGGTCGGCAAGCGCGGCCTGCGCGAACAGGACAACGCGCAGCTGGCGCGCAGTCCCGACCCGTACGAGCTGACCAGCCCGCTGGAGTTCGTCGCGGTGAACCTCGAGTACTTCCTGCTCGACCCCAGCTACGCCTGCCGCCGCCCATCCCTGCACCGCTATTTCAGCGAGCACTTCGGCTGGGCACCGGAGCCTGCGGACTGCACGCCGGGCTACCCCTTCCTCAACGCCGGTCGCGAGTTCGGCCGCACGCCCCTGCTGAGCCTTGACCCTGCGCGTGTCTACGAGGTCGACTACCTGTTCGCCGAAGCCAACGACGCCTGGGTAAGCCGCTGGGGCCATAGCATGCTGCGCCTGGTCATCTGCGCGCCCGGCCGCGAGCCCGGCCCCGCTTGTCGACTGGATCTGGACCACCATCTGGTGTTGTCCTTCCGCGCCTTCGTCGATGACGTTCAGCTCTCCAGCTGGGACGGCCTCACCGGCGTCTACCCCTCGCGGCTGTTCATTCTGCCGCTGGGCCAGGTGATCGACGAATACACCAAGGTGGAGCTGCGCGGGCTGGCCTCGGTGCCCTTGAGACTGCACCCCGAAGAGATTCGCCAGCTGGTCGAGCGCAGCGCCGAACTGCACTGGAGCTACGACGGCGACTACTACTTCCTGTCCAACAACTGCGCGGTGGAAACCCTGAAACTGCTGCGCAGCGGCACGGCACGCAGTGATCTGGTCGCACTGGACAGCATCATGCCCAACGGGCTGCTGGAAGTGCTGATCCACCGCGGCCTGGCCGACGCCAGCGTGCTCGACGACGCCCGCGAGGCGCTGCGCCTGGGCTACCGCTTCGACTCCTACCGCGACCGCTACCAGGCCATGTTCGCCGTGCTCAAGGAACGCCTGGGCCTACCACAGCACAGTGTCGAGCAGTGGCTCGAGCTCGACGCGGCCGAACGCCAGCCATGGATCGACCGCGCCGACCTGCGTGCCGCCGCCGCCCTGCTGCTGGTCGAACAGGCCGCCCTGCGCCGCCAGCTGCTCCTGGCCCAGGACGAGCTGAAGAACCGCTACCTCGGCGGCCGCGGCCGCGACGCCAGCCTGAACAAGGCTGACGGCGCGCTGCAGGAAATCCTCGCCAGCAGCGGCTACCTCAGCCGCCCGGCCGAACTGCTCGACGGCGACGGCTACGGCCTGCCCCAAACCCGCGAATGGACCCGCCTGGAACGCGAAAGCGAACAACGCCAACTGCACCTGAATCAGCTGACCGAAGAGCTGGACCAGGAAGTCCGGGTGCTGCTGGGCGATGAGCGCCGCGAGGAACTCGAAGCGATCGAAGTGAACCTGGCGCAGATCGGCGAGCGACTGCGCGGGTTGCACAAGGCTGGGGGTGGGTTGGAGTTGCCGTGAGAAGTGACTCTGCAATGGTAATACGATTAGCCAAGGTCGTTCTCGCACCCAGGGAGTGATTGAGTGCTTCGTGAAGAAAGCAAAAGCACTGTTTTATTCTGAATCTAGAATTGCAGCACTGAGACGCTCTCTTCTTTTAGGGGGGAGCTCTTTTAGCCGTTCTCGGATGAGAGCGACGTGTTTCTCGAAGTTGCGTTTTGTCCGAGAAAATATAGACCGGCGAATCCACATATTCATTTGAGTGCGGGCTGAGCCAAAGCGCCTCAAGGCAAATTATCTTCTCAGGTCAGTCCAAAGTTATATCTTTAAACTCGTCCCATTGATACTCATACGTGTGGTAGCTTGTGTGTAACTCTTGGAATTGCTTTGAGTTAGCTAAGCCTAGAGCAAGCCCATGCCACCAGGCCCGACGAGCGCTACCCAAAGGCCGATGGGTCAAGTGCGACTATAGATAGGTGCTTTGTAAAAATGGAGCCATATCGGTATTGGATCCTATTGATTTTAAAACTGTAAGACCTCTATTTTTTCGCGACTGTGAGGAGTGCCTGTATTTTTTGAAAGTATGATTTCAGCAGTGGTTTCAAAATTTTTTTTGTGACAGAAAATATATGTCCACCATGGTAGTTTCTTGTTGATGTTCTCGTTAATCCACTCGTATTCCAGGCTGATCAGGTGACGTGATTTGTCTATGTAGATATGTTTTATTTCAACCCAGGCAAATACATTGTGTCTGTAGAGGGTGTGCATTTCTTGGAAATGCTTTGAATTAGCTAGACCTAGATAAAGCAAGCCCATGCCACCAGGCCCGACGAGCGCTACCCAAAAGGTCGATGGGTCAAGTGCAACAACGAATATCACGGCGATAGCGGCGATACCTGTCAGCCATTTCAAAGCGATCATCCAGCCTTTACTTGGTGCTTTCCACTCGCAGACTTCTATGCCTGTTTCGGTCAGGCGATAAACAAATTTTGTTTTTTGATGAGTTGTGCCATATAGAGCTAAAAAGAAAACAGAAAGAAACATTGCGCTCCAGGACAGTTTTTCAATCAAAGGAGAGTTATCATTCTTGAAAAACATCAAATAGCAGGCGCCTAAGGCTATGCTCATCATGAACCAAAACATGCCATTGGCTATTGTTGTGTTATAAGGCCTTGCCTTGATTTCCCATTCCAACAGTGCGTTTTGATTGGCGCACTTCCAGTTGTGGTGGTCTGGAAGTTCGATGGACTGGTTCCAGGGTAGAGCCTGTAGGAATCTGTTCAAGGTACTGCTCATAAGCAATCATTCACTCGTATGTGGCATCTGCAGGGTGGCGTAAGCACGTATTTTGTGAAGAGAGCAAAATAGTAGGGTTGGGCTTGGCGGCTAGAATTGCAGCACTGAGACGCTCTCTTCTTTTAGGGGGAGTTCTTTTAGCTGCTCACGGATGAGGGTAACGTGTTTGTCGAAGTTGCGTTTGTCCGAGAAAATGTAGAACGGCCAATCCACATATTCATTCGAGTGCGGGCTAAGCCAAGGTGCCTCAAGGCAAATTATCTTCTTAGATCGATCCAATGTGATATTTTTGAACTCGCTCCATTGATATTCATACGTATGGTAGCTTGTATGTAATTCTTGGAATTGCTTTGAGTTAGCTAGGCCTAGATAAAGCAAGCCTATTCCGCCGGGCCCGGCGAGTGCTATCCAAAAGGCCGATGGGTCAAGTGCAATAACGAATAGAACGGCGATAGCGGCAATAACCGTCAGCCATTTCAAAGCGATCATCCAGCCTTTACTTGGCGCTTTCCACTCGCAGACCTCTATGCTTGTTTCGGTTAGGCGATAAGCGAATTTTGTTTTTTGATGAGTTGTGCCGTAAATGGCCGTCATGGTTAATATGTAAAAAGGTATTCCTATTGCTATGGGTTTTGAAGAATTAGGGTTAAATATCTCGCCCATCCACCCAAAAAATATAGTAGTGAATAGGAAGAGGCAAATAAACATGCTATTGGCAACTGCTGTATTATAAGGCCTTGCCTTGATTTTCCACTCTAGGAACGCATGTTGATTGGCGTGCTTCCACTGATGTTGCTCTGGAAGTTCGATGGACTGGTTCCAGGGAAGAGCCTGGATAAGTTTGTTCAAGGTACTGCCCATAAATAATTATTTACTCGTATGTGGCACCTGTAAGGAGAGCAGGCGGGTGCTTTGTGAAGAGAGCACCATATCGTTATTGGGTTCCTTGCTGAACGCATCGCTTTTCAGATCCGCCTCGGAGGACGAGGTGCCTATATCCACGCGGAACATGTAGCCCTGGCCGTTGGCGCTTTCCAGAATTTGCTCCGGGTAACGAACTTCCAGTTCCAGCACGGGGGGGCGCTGGTAGGCGATCCAGGTTTGCCAAAGACGGTGCTGTGTGCCCTCGGGGTAGAGGGTGTCACCAGGCAGCGGCCCGTTCGGGCGCTGTGCGGGGGGCTGGCCAAATTGTTCGATGGGCGCCCAGTGGCCTTCGAGGAACTGGTCATAGAACTTGTCTGCCATGCCTTGCATCAGGCTGTCGGAGAACCAGCCGCTGTCGACCATGGCCGGTTGCAGTTTTACGGCTGTTCCCTCCAGCTTGGATGGTAGTAAGAGCTGTAGCCAGAACCCGGTATAGATACGCGGGCCACGCCCGTAGTAAGGCAAGGTGGAGGCGCGAGCCGCCAGGCTGGGGCGCAGACAGATTTCCGTCAGGGTGCGCAGTTCCTTCTTGTGATCTTCGTCACTGTGCGTCCAGGTAGGAGATTTGCCCCAACTGCTGCGATACAGCCAGAGCCGTAAACCCTCACGTTTGTATTGGTTGGCGACCATGCTGGCGATCAGGTAGATCACGCCAAGTAACGCGATGATGATGGTCACCGGGTTGGACATGACCCAGGCAAAGCCGAACCAGAAGCCCAAAGCGCTGCCTACTAATTGCACGCCGGCCACTGCTGTCATTCCCATCAAGGCATACATTTTCACGTTCAATGCAGTTTCTTCGGCTTTACTCGTGGCCTTATCCACATCCTTTGAAACCTGCCAAGCTTCTACCCCCGCAGCGATAGCACCGAATGCGGCCATACCCATGGTGCGCAAAACTAGCTGTCGAGCCAAGACTGAAAACTCTGTGCTTCCAGCTTTCAGCCAAGTACTGGCCCCTGCTTTTGCTAGCTGTGTTGTTCGTGTTCTGAGGGTTCCCTGCATGTTCGCCCACTTGTTCCACGCCGGCACCGTCCAGAGCGCCATCAGTGCGTTGGCGGTATAGGCGGCATTGGCGCCGATCGTGCGCAGCTCATCCTCACTGAAAATGCCGTCATTGCGTGCTTTGTCCAGGCTATTGATGAAATTCCAAATATTCAGCCCTGCGACCAGCACCGGCAAGCTGCCGCCGAGCTCTTGGTTTATCCACTGACGGCTGCGGGCTGCATAGCCTGCCGAATTTTTTGCTTTGAGCTGCAACTGATCAAGCAGTTCTGATTGGCCCAGTGTCGCGAGCCACATGTTCACTTGGCGGGTTTGTACCTTGGTTATCTTGGATTCGGTGACGACACTACCGATTACCTCGTTAGGCCTTTGCAGGTTCAGTGTCTCGCGCTTTTGTTCCAGTCCGAGCAACTGTATGCGCGCCGAGCGTTTGTCGGGGCCTTTACCGGGTAGAGAAAGAGTACGCTGCAGGCCCTTGATGTTTTTCTCGAGCTGGGCAACCTGCATTTGCCATTTACGGTTCTTCTTCGCGAACTCGGGGTCAAGAATCAAGCGGGTTTGCGTCGATATTTCCGTGGACACCAAAACCTGGGTGACGCTGAAAGCAAAGATTCGAACCGTGGGTACGAATTTCTCGCTCAAGGCAGGTAGCAAAACAAAAGCCATCAGGTTCCAGCTGTCCTTGGCTTTTTGCCCCACTACGTTGCGCAGGGTCTCGAAGGCACGCTTGCCTGGCTCGGAAAGGCTCTTGTACAGGTTGCTAGCCTGTACGCTCGGCAGGTCAAGTACCGATTTCACCTCGTTGGCTCGGCTGACTTCACTGGTGGTGTCGGAGAGTCCGCCGTGGGCTTGCCCACTACCGTCGCTCTGCCGCCCCAGATTGTCGATGGTGCCGTAGGTGGTGAAGTTCGTAGAGATTTGCTCAATCAGCGTGGAAAGCTCCGTGCTGAAATTGAACAGCGCCAGGCCTGCCAGCGTGGAGGGGTTGCCGTACTGCTTACAGAGCCATTGCTGACCCGTGTCGCTCGCGCCCAACTGCTCATATAGATTGGCCATGGTGTCCAGCAGATCTGTCGATTGCTGCGGGTGGCAGGGGTCATAGAAAACCTCTTCTGCTTTCGGGCTGAGGTTCTTAAGCCAGTCGAGCAGGTCGCTTTCGCTGCGTTGGATGTGGGTATTCAAGCGATCCTTTTCATTGGCTCGCTCCTGGAGGTAAGTCCAGACCTCATCGAAGCGAACATCCTCGCGCCAGATCTTTTTCTGCTGCCATTCTTCTACCAGCGCGCGCCATTCCGGCCCCGACGGTAAGGTGCCCCAGTTTGTGCGGAACTGCTTTTGGGCCTGCTGTACTTGAAGGAATTTGAGAGTCAGGGTCGCGTCACTGCCGCTGTGATTGAGTAGCTGAGCTTCGCTATCGAGCAGGCTATGAGCCTCCTTGATGAAAGCTTGTTTGCGGCTTGGGTTGGCTGACACCGACTTGGGGATCAAAGGATCTAGGTTGACACCGCAAAGGCGTTGAACGTTCTCGGCGCTATTGAGCTTGTTGGCATGCTGTTTTTCTGCTGCTGCCAGCTCCAGCCAGCGGCCCTGTAAATTCATGGCCAGGTCGTCGACGATGGCCATAGGGTCGTCCAGGGCAACGAAGAGGACGCTGTCCTGATCGGGTACGCTGCCGAGTATTAGGGCCTGGTCGATCGACTGTTTGCAGGGGCGGGACGAATCGTCTTTGTTCGTCGCTACCAGGCAGCTCTTGAAGGTTGGGGCTTCTCCTCCGGCCAGGATATCGGCGACCGCACTGCCTATTTCACGGATCGGTGCGGCATGTGCTGCCTGCATCTGGGTGCAGTATTGCGGCAGGTTAAGCGCGCGCATCCAGCGCTTTTGCTCCTGGGGGTTGCTGCGCATTTTTTCGCACAGCCGCCAGGTCCACTGCATGGGGGAGTAGGCGAGGAGCAGGCGGCTGCGTTTCGGGTATAGCAGGTAGGGTTTGCTGTCACCGGGGTTGTTTCGCCCATCCTTGCCCAGTTGCGCATTACCCCACTGATGGCGGATGAATTGGTGGCCCTTGACCTGATACTCGTGAAGCGTGCGATCCGTTTCATCCCACACGTATAGCCAGCCGTCGCGCAGTTGACGCAGGGTGTAGCTGCGCGTCTTGAGCTTTGGTAGATGGCCGGCGTTCCAGCCCTTGGGTAACGGGTTTGGACCTTGTGCACTGCCGCGAGCCGGTGACTCGTCTATCGCATAGCGAACGGGGTGGATGGCAATTTCACCCGCTTTCAGCGGGCACTGACCATTCGCAGTGGCCGGCTTGTTTTCAAAGGCCTGGTTGCGCTTGGCTTGTTGCAAGGTTTTGTCGGACGTTGTCGTGCTCATGGAGATCCGTTCCTTTAGCCGGCAAGGCAGTCTTCATCCAGGGCCTGGATACGTTGTTCTGGCGCTAGCTTCTGGGCGTCTGGTGTCCTGGCTAGCCAGGCCTGGTAGGGGCTGTCGGAGCGCATAGCGAAGTCGTTGCCCCAGCAGGCGCAGCGCTCGAGCCAGATCGCAATGCTCCGCTCGTTGACCAGTCCCCAGGCCTCGGCGTCGAGTAGGCGTTGTTCCAGCCATTGGCCTCGTTCCTGTTCGCCAAGCCCTGTGAGAGCTTGTGGGTAATCTGCGACCATCCAGTCGTATAGCCTTTCCTTGAAGCTGCGCCGATAGGCCTGTTCAAGCGCCTGAACCTGATCATTGGCGAGATGGTTGAGCTTGCCTTCCAATCTGGGGCTGTTTGGCTGTGGGCGATAGGACTGCCATTCGACTGCCTGCGAGGGGGCCCAACTGGGCGGGTTCAAGGGTACTAGCCATTCGCTTATGGGTCCCAGGAGGCTTTGATAAGCGGATGGGGGGTAGCTGCTTAGCCAGTAAGCGGTCACCAGTGGATCTGCGAAGCGAAAGAGGCTGTAGCTACCCAGATTGTCCGTGATAGTGATGAACTGGCTCAGGTGGTCGGCGACATCGTTCAGCGTTGCCGAACTTTGTAGTTTGCTGGCCTGACGCTGAAGAGAGGGGCTGCTTCGCCATTCACTCAGTAAGGATGCATGGCTGTCCAGCCCAACTAGAATTGGACCGAGCTCTTTGACGCCATCCCAGCGGGTGCCGTTGTAGAGAGGAATGACATCAATAGAGTCGCCTGCCCCATAAAGCCATTGCAGAGCGTCCTGACGAAGCACTCCATCCACGAGCAGGAAGTCACGACTCATGCTTCGGCTTCCTGGTTGACTCTCTCGCAGATTTCGCACCGTGGCGTCGCTCGTAACAGCGCCTGCCGCTGAGCAGGTTCCAGCAGCATGCCCGCCTTATCCGTATCCGCAGCCTTTACCTTGCCCGGCAATATCGGCGCCGCGGCCGATCCCTTTCCCGGACTTCCACCCGAGTTCATCCTGACCAAAGGCCCGACCATGGTGATGCCGCTGGCATCGAGTTTGATAAAACTGCCACCAGCCTTGAAGGTCAGCTCGCTGCCGGCTTCGAGCACCACCTTGAGGCCACTGGAAAGGTGAATTTCATTGCCCGCCTCTATGAACTGCCCGGTGCCGATCTTCAGGTGTTGGGTGTTACCCACGGTGAGGTGGTCGTTGGCGCGGATTTCGGTCTTGCGGTCGGCGTGGGTGGTGCGGTGTTCTTCGGCGCGGAATTCGCTGTAGCTGTTGGCTTCCACCGTGTCGTGGCGCTCGTGGCCGACGCGGATCGTCTGGTCGTGCTCGATGTTTTCGTCCCAGTCGCGCTGGGCGTGAATGTAGATCTGTTCGGCGCCCTTGCGGTCTTCGATGCGCAATTCGTTGTAGCCACCACCACCCGGACTGCTCAGGGTCTTGAACACCGTGCGGGTCTTGTTCGCTGGCAGGTCGTAGGGGACCTGATGCTCCTTGTGGTACAGGCAGCCGGTCACCAGCGGTTGATCGGGATCGCCTTCGAGGAAGGTCACCAGCACTTCCATGCCGACCCGCGGGATGGCGATGCCTCCATAGCGGTCACCCGCCCAGCTGGAGCTGACGCGCAGCCAGCAGCTGGTCTTGTCATCGGCCTGGCCTTCGCGGTCCCAGTGAAACTGGATTTTTACGCGGCCGTACTCGTCGCAGTGGATCTCTTCGCCAGCGGGGCCGGTAATCACGGCGGTCTGGCTGCCGAGCACCTTCGGTTTCGGATGGCGAAGCGCCGGGCGGAAGGGGATGGCCCAGGGGGTGGCGCTGAAGCGGTTGCGGTAGCCCTGGACGAAGCCGTCACCGCTACCGACATGACTGGTGACGGACTCCTCCAACACCTGCGGCTGTTTTCCTTCGTGCAGCACTTCGGTAAGTAGCCAGAGCTGGTTCCAGTCGCTGCGTGGGTGTTCGGTGAGCGGGAGGAAATGCCCGCTTACCAGCCTCGGCTGGTCGCTTTCTCCTTCGGCCAGTTCGTAGTCGTGGCGGTGGCGCTCCAGGGCGCGCTGCGACAGGTGCTTGCCGCGGGCGCGCTCGGTGAAGCGGCCGGGGTAGTCGTAGTCCTCGAGATCCGGCTGGAAATCGCTGTGGAACGCGGCCTCCATGGTCAGACGTGGCTTCTCGAAATCGTAATCGCGACGCGTGACCCGGCTGGTACGGGTTTCCAGGCGCAGGCCGAAGCGCTTGATCACCGGTTGGTCGGCGACCAGGCCGCTGTCCTGCTGATAGGCGGTGGCCGCGAGCCTGGGGAAGACGGTCTGGTCATCGCCGAAGACCAGCACATGACCGCTCGCACCGTGCTGGAAGTGATAGTGGATGCCCTCTTCCTCGCACAGGCGCTGGATGAAGTGCAGGTCGGTTTCGTCGTACTGCACGCAGTACTCGCGCGGCGGGTAGACCACCGGGCCGAGCCCGAAGCGGTAGGCATCGGCTTGGATACCATGCTCTTCGAGCACCTGGGCGATGATCTGCGGCACCGTCAGGTGCTGGAAGACGCGCTGGTTGGTGCGATGGGCGAGGTAGGCCAGTTGCGGCACGAGCGTGAGGCGATAGCGGGTCAGGCGCTTACCGGATTCACCCTGGGCCGCCTGATGCACCAGCCCATGAACACCGCTGCCATCCGGCGCGAAGGCGAGGAAGGCCGGGCGATGCAGCAGGCTTTCCAGATCCAGGTCGGGGCGCTCGCTGACCAGTTCCAGGTCGAAGCGATAGGGCTGGCTGATGGCTTCACGGCCGCGGAATTCGAGCACCTTGAAGTCGTGCTCGATGCCTTCGAGGGAAAGCGTGAAGTGGGCCTGGTTGGCTGGGGCGAACATCCATGTTCCTCCTGTTCAGTCCATGTATCAGCGCATGGGCGCTTGCGGAGCCCCGTTTAACACAGGCCGTCCGCTCTAGAATGCGTGGTTCGCGCATTCCGGAGCGACGTTGACGGAATCTGTTCAGTGCTTCGCAAAAAAGCGTTCGGCCAGGCGAGCCTGGCCGAAGCGGGACCGCGGCGAATCAGCCGGCGATCGGGGTGCGCCAGTCATCGGAGCCGGAGGTGCCGGATACCTCGTGGGTCCAGACGATCTTGCGATAGGTGAAGTACACGTCTTCCAGATGGGTGAAGTGCGACATGTTCGGGTCTTGGCAGTTGGGCATGCGCGACTGCACGTCGACGATCACCGCATCTTCCAGCTCGATGGTGAAGTAGTGTTCCTGAGTACCGGTGGACGAGGTGCGATACCACTCCAGACGGCACTTGTTCAGGCGCTCGCCGGACGTCAGTGCGTTGAAGATCAGCGGCGACGACTTGTCGAACACCTTGGTGATCATCAGAGGCTTGTGCACGCGCTGGCCAGTCGGCTGGCCGGACTGCGGGTCACGCGGAATGATGACCTGATGCTGGAAGGCCTGCACCAGGATCTGGTCCTCATGGCCTTCCTGGAAAATGTTGCCAACCGAGTCCTCGGTGAAGGTGCCAGCGGTGATCAGGCCTTGCTTGGTGCCTTCGAGGGACAGATACGCGGGTGTTGGCATGGGTGCTCTCCTTGTCTGAAATGAGTGCCGAATGGCCATTTCATAACAACAAGCACCGTGCCATTTACGAAAAACTCTTATTTTTCAATAAGATATAGAGAAATAGCATACGCATTAAACAGCAGGCGTGATGCCCAGCACAGAAAGCTGTGCAAGAACCTGCGCAGCCGCGGCAACAACTTGCGCAACGCCGCCCCAACGCTGGCAGATCGCGCTGCGAACAGCTTACTCACAAGGTTATCCACAGAACACCTGCGCAAGAACTTGCGCAGGCCCATTACTGCTGCTCAGCGTCTTTCCACTTTTCTCCAGGCAAAAAAAACCTCGAACTTCATTGGGGGAGGGGGAAGTTCGAGGTCGAATCCGGACCGCTAGGGCGGGGTCCAGAGATCTGCCAACACTTAACACAACAAGGAGCATCGAAGGGCTTTGACACCCTTCGCATGCTCTGACCGGAGCGTTGCGCCGTAAGTTCAACGCGAACGAAAAAAAATTTCGTCGACTACCGACATTTTTCGGCAGCTCGATCAGTGCGCCTCGTCCCAGTTGTTGCCAACGCCCGCCTCGACCAGCAGCGGCACGTCCAGCTGGGCGGCCCCGCTCATGAGCGGGCAGATGGCTTCGCGGACCTGCTCGACCAGGTCTTCGCGCACTTCCAGCACCAATTCATCGTGGACCTGCAGGATCACCCGCGCATCCAGCCCGCTGTCCTGCAGCCAGCCGTCCACGGCGATCATGGCGCGCTTGATGATGTCCGCTGCGGTGCCCTGCATCGGCGCGTTGATCGCGGTGCGCTCGGCGCCCTTGCGCATGGCGCCGTTCTTCGAATTGATCTCCGGCAGGTACAGCCGCCGACCGAACAGTGTCTCGACATAGCCCTGCTCCGCGGCCTGGGTGCGGGTGCGCTCCATGTAGGCGAGCACGCCGGGGTAGCGGGCGAAATAGCGGTCGATGTACTCCTGCGCTTCCTTGCGGCCGACGTCGATCTGCTTGGCCAGGCCGAAGGCGCTCATACCGTAGATAAGGCCGAAGTTGATGGCCTTGGCGCTGCGGCGCTGGTCGTTGCTGACCTGCTCCAGCGGTACGCCGAACACCTCGGCGGCCGTGGCGCGGTGCACGTCCAGGTCGTTCTGGAACGCGTGCAAGAGGCCGGCATCCTGAGCCAGGTGGGCCATGATGCGCAGCTCGATCTGCGAGTAGTCCGCCGCCAGTAGCTTGTAGCCCGGCGCCGCGACGAAGGCCTGGCGAATGCGCCGCCCCTCGGCGGTGCGGATCGGGATGTTCTGCAGGTTCGGGTCGCTGGAGGACAGCCGGCCGGTGGCGGTCACCGCCTGGTGGTAGCTGGTGTGGATGCGCCCGGTGCGCGGGTTGATCTGCTGCGGCAGCTTATCGGTGTAGGTGCCCTTGAGCTTGCTCAGGCTGCGGTGCTGCATGATGACCTTTGGCAGCGGGTAATCCTGCTCGGCCAGTTCGGCCAGCACGCTCTCGGCCGTTGACGGCTGGCCGCCGGCGGTCTTGGAGATCACCGGGCAGCCGAGCTTGTCGTAGAGAATCGCGCAGAGCTGCTTGGGCGAGCCGAGGTTGAACTCCTCGCCAGCGATGTCGAACGCCTCGCGTTCCAGCTGCACCAGCTTGTCGCCCAGCTCGACGCTCTGCTGGCCAAGCAACTGTGCATCGACCAGCGCGCCGTTGCGCTCGATGCGCGCCAGCACCGGCACCAGCGGCATCTCGATCTCGGTCAGCACCTTGAGCAGCGATGGCGTCTGCTCCAGCTTGCCGAGCAGGGTCTGGTGCAGGCGCAGGGTGACGTCGGCGTCCTCGGCGGCATACGGGCCGGCCTGCTCGATGGCGATCTGGTCGAAGGTCAGCTGCTTGGCGCCCTTGCCGGCAATGTCTTCGAAGCGGATGGTGCCGCGGCCGAGGTACTTGAGCGCCAGACTGTCCATGTCGTGGCGAGTGGCGGTGGCGTCCAGCACGTAGGATTCGAGCATGGTGTCGAAAGCCATGCCGCGCATCTCGATGCCGTAGTGCATCAGCACGTTCATGTCGTATTTGCCGTGCTGGCAGATCTTGGTCTTGGCCGGATCTTCCAGCAGCGGCTTGAGCGCGCCGAGCACGGCATCCAGCTCGAGCTGCTGCGGAACGCCCATGTAGGAATGGCGCAGCGGCACGTAAGCCGCCTGGCCCGGCTCTACGGCGAAAGACACGCCGACCAGCTCGGCGCGCTGCGCATCAAGGCTGGTGGTTTCGGTATCGAAGGCAAAACATTCGGCCGCCTTCAGACGCGCCAGCCAGCGCTCGAAATCGGCCTGCTCCAGCAGGGTCTCGTACTGGGCCTCGGCCTGGATCGAACAGCCTTCTGGCTGCACCTCGCAGTTCTCCCCCGCCGCCTTGGCCTCGCGCAGCAGCTCGTCCAGCCACTGCTTGAACTCCAGCTCGCGATAAAGGGCGATCAGCGCCTCGCGGTGCGGTTCACCGGGCATCAGGTCACCGACCTCGACGTCCAGCGCCACGTCGATCTTGATCGTAGCCAGCTCGTAGGACATGAAGGCGGCATCGCGATGCTCCTCCAGCTTGGCGCCCAACGACTTGGCACCGCGAATAGGCAGCCCGGCGACCTGGTCGAGGTGCTCGTAGAGCCCCTTGAGCCCGCCCGGGATGCCGTTGAGCAGGCCACATGCCGTCTTCTCGCCCACGCCTGGCACGCCAGGAATGTTGTCGACCTTGTCGCCCATCAGCGCGAGGAAGTCGATGATCAGTTCCGGGCCGACGCCGAACTTGGCCTTCACGCCCTCGATGTCATAGACGCTGCCGGTCATGGTGTTGACCAGGGTGACGTGCGGGCAGACCAGCTGGGCCATGTCCTTGTCGCCGGTGGAGATCACCACATCACGGCCCAGCGCCGCGCATTGCCGCGCCAGGGTGCCGATGACGTCGTCTGCCTCGACCCCTTCCACGCACAGCAGCGGCAGCCCCAGTGCACGGACGCTGGCATGCAGCGGCTCGACCTGCACGCGCAGGTCGTCGGGCATCGGCGGGCGGTGCGACTTGTAGTTCTCGAACAGCGCGTCGCGGAAGGTCGGACCCTTGGCATCGAAAACCACTGCGAACGGGCTGTCCGGATACTGCCTGCGCAGGCTAAGCAACATGTTCAGCACACCCTTGACCGCACCGGTCGGCTTGCCGGTAGAGGTGGTCAGCGGAGGCAGCGCGTGGAAGGCGCGGTACAGGTAGGACGAACCGTCCACCAGGACGAGGGGGGCTTGGCTCATGAGCGGAATCAACCTTTTCGGCGGGCCCGGAGCTAGAATGCGAAGGACCACTTATCGACAAAGGGACAAGGTTACCATGCGCGCTCTCAAACACCTGATGCTGGCCAGCCTGCTGGCATGCGCCCCTCTGGCCGGCTTCGCCCAGGAGTCGGTCGAAGGTGAGCCGGACGTAACCATCCGTCAGGAAGGCGATCGCACCGTCGAGGAATATCGCGTCAACGGCTTCCTCTACGCCGTGAAAGTCACGCCCAAGCACGGCAAGCCCTACTTCCTGGTGCGGGCGGACGGAAATGACGGCAACTTCGTGCGCTCCGACCAGCCGGACATGCTGATCCCCGCGTGGAAGATCTTCAGCTGGTAATCCAGACATCCGCCGGAGGACAACATGTCGGTATTCACGCCCCTGCAACGCGATGAACTGGAGGCCTTTCTGGCGCCCTACCGGCTCGGCCGGCTGCGCGACTTCCAGGGCATCGCCGCAGGCAGCGAGAACAGCAACTTCTTCATCAGCCTGGAGCAGGGCGAATACGTGCTGACCCTGATCGAGCGCGGCCCGCGCCAGGACCTGCCGTTCTTCATCGAACTGCTCGACGTGCTGCACCGCGCCGGCCTGCCAGTGCCCTATGCGCTGCGCACCGAACAGGGCGAGGCCCTGCGCGAGCTGGCGGAGAAGCCCGCGCTGTTGCAGCCGCGACTGCCCGGCAAGCACGTGGTCGAGCCCAACCCGCACCATTGCGCCGAAGTCGGTCGGCTGCTGGCGCGTCTGCATCTGGCCACCCGCGACCACATCCTCGAACGCGCCAGCGACCGCGGCCTGGATTGGATGCAGGAGCAGGGGCCGAGCCTGGCGCTGAGCCTGCCCGAGGATCAGCTGCCGCTGCTGCGCGACGGCCTGGCGGAAATCGCCGAGCTGCGACCGAAACTCCTCGCCCTGCCCCGCGCCAACCTGCACGCCGACCTGTTCCGCGACAACGTGCTGTTCGAAGGCAGCCACCTGACCGGGGTGATCGACTTCTACAACGCCTGCTCCGGGCCGATGCTCTACGACCTGGCAATTGCCGTGAACGACTGGTGCTCGCACCCCAACGGCGAGATCGACGGTGAACGCAGCGAGCCGCTGCTGGCGGCCTACTCGGCCCTGCGCCGATTTACCCCGGCCGAAGCCGAACTCTGGCAGCCGATGCTGCGGGTCGCCTGCGTGCGCTTCTGGTTGTCGCGGCTGATCGCGGCGCAGCGTCACGAAGGCAAGGCGGACGTGCAGGTGAAAGACCCCGGCGAATTTCATCGCCTGCTCGCCGCACGCCAGCGCCCTCAGAGTGTCTTACCTTTTGCGTTCTGACGCCGCGGCCTGAAGGGGCGAAGCCACCTGACCAGGCAGTGCCTGGTCGATGGCTCGACCAAGCGCCAACCCGCAATGCCGCGCATCACAGGTAAGATGGCGCACCTTTTTCCTGCCGTGTTCACGGCCGCTCGCCATGCGAGTGCCTCGACACGCCATGAACCGGCGACCCCGTAGTCTTGCAGCCCCCGGGCTCACCATCGCAATGCAGCCGATCCGGTGGCATTTCAGGGAACGACGAATGACCCAACGCTATGTAATCAACGCCTCGGTTAGCCCCAAGGGCAGCCTGGAAACCCTGTCCCAGCGCGAAGTGCAGCAGCTGAGTGAAGTCGGCTCGGGACGCACGCACAAACTCTTCCGCCAGTGTGCGCTGGCCATCCTCAACACCGGCACCCGCATCGATAACGCCAAGACCATTCTCGAAGCCTATGAGGACTTCGAGGTGCGCATCCTGCAGCAGGACCGCGGCGTACGCCTGGAGCTGTTCAATGCACCGGCCGACGCCTTCGTCGACGGCGAGATGATCGCCAGCACCCGCGAGATGCTATTCAGCGCGCTGCGCGACATCGTCTACACCGAGAGCGAGCTGAGCAGTGCACGCATCGACCTGGACAGCTCGCAGGGCATCACCGACTACGTCTTCCACCTGCTGCGCAATGCCCGCACGCTGCGCCCGGGTGTCGAGCCGAACATGGTGGTGTGCTGGGGCGGCCACTCGATCAGCACCGAGGAATACAAGTACAGCAAGCGCGTCGGCCATGAACTGGGGCTGCGCAGCCTGGATGTCTGCACCGGCTGCGGCCCCGGCGTGATGAAGGGTCCGATGAAGGGCGCCACCATCGGCCATGCCAAGCAGCGCCGCGTCGGCAGCCGCTACCTGGGGCTGACCGAGCCGGGCATCATCGCCGCCGAGGCGCCAAACCCGATCGTCAACGAGCTGGTGATCCTGCCGGACATCGAGAAGCGCCTGGAAGCCTTCGTCCGGGTCGGCCATGGCATCATCATCTTTCCCGGCGGGGTCGGCACCGCCGAAGAGTTCCTCTACCTGCTCGGCATCCTGCTGCACCCGGCCAATCGCGACGTGCCTTTCCCGGTCATCCTCACCGGCCCGAGCGACGCAGCGGACTATCTGCAGCAGCTGCACGATTTCGTCGGCGCCACCCTCGGCGAAGAAGCGCAGCAGCGCTATCAGATCATCTTCAACGACCCCACCGAGGTGGCGCGGCAGATGACCGAGGGCCTGCGCGAGGTGCGCCGCTTTCGCCGCGAACGCAACGACGCGTTCCATTTCAACTGGTTGTTGAAGATCGAGGAAAGCTTCCAGCGGCCCTTCGATCCCACCCACGAGGCGATGGCCAACCTGCAGCTGCGTCGCGACCTGCCGGCCCACGAGCTGGCCGCCAATCTGCGCCGGGCGTTCTCCGGCATCGTCGCCGGCAACGTCAAGGACAAGGGCATTCGCCGCATCGAGCAGTACGGCCGTTACGAGATCCATGGCGACGCGGCGATCATGCAGCCGCTGGACAAGCTTTTGCAGGCCTTCGTCGAGCAGCACCGCATGAAACTGCCGGGAGGCGTGCCGTACACGCCCTGCTATCGCGTGGTGACCTGAGCGCGCCTCGCCTCGCACCAACGAAAAAGGCCCGTGGCATCAGCCCGGGCTTTTTTATCCCACCGCGTGAGCGGTCAGCCGCATTTGGAGTTGCCGCAGTTCAGGCAGGTGGCGCAGCCATCCATCTGCACCACGGCCTGGGTGTTGCACTTGTTGCACAGCTGCGCGCCGGCCGGGAAGCCTTCGCCCGGCTCCACCGCCACCGCACCCTGGCTGGCCTCGTAGGCGGCGCGCTTCTCGGCCAGGTATTTGAGCTGGGTTTCGTCCAGCGCATGGCCTTCGAGCATGCCGATGGCGATCAGATGGCGCTCCAGCACCGCGCCGATCTCGGCAACGATCGAGGGCATGTAGACGCCACCTTTCTTCAGGTAGCCGCCACGCGGATCGAACACCGCCTTGAGCTCCTCGACGAGGAAGGTGCAGTCACCACCCTTGCGGAACACTGCGGACATGATCCGGGTAAGCGCGACGATCCACTGGAAGTGGTCCATGTTCTTCGAGTTGATGAAGATCTCGAACGGCCGGCGCTGCTCGTGCGGCGTGCCGGCGTTGAGCACGATGTCGTTCACGGTGACGTACAGCGCATGTTCGAACAGCGGCGACTTGATCTTGTAGGTCATGCCGATCAGGGTTTCCGGGCGCTGCAGGCTCTCGTCCATCTCCACCACGTTGACGGCCTTGCTCGCCGTGCCATCGCTGCCGCTGGTGGCGGTCGCGGGACGCTCGAGGGTCTCGTCGACGACCTTGAAGCCCTTGATGCGCTGGGTGATCTTTACGGTCATTGTGCAATCTCTCCTGCCGGGCCATGAACGGCCCGGCGTACAAGCGGTTCAGGCGGAATCAGTACTTGCCGTAGTAGCCTTCTTTGAGGGCGTCGAAGAGGTTGGCGGCGGTGTTCACCTCGCCGTCGTACTCGACTTCCTGGTTGCCCTTGAGCTCGACCACGCTGCCGTCTTCAAGGGTGAAGCGGTACAGGGTCTTCTCCAGGTCGGCCTCCTTGACCAGCACGCCCTGGAATGCCGCAGGGTTGAAGCGGAAGGTGGTGCAGCCCTTGAGGCCCTGGCGCCAGGCGTAGCGATAGATGTCCTTGAACGCTTCGAACGGGTAGTCGGTCGGCACGTTGGCGGTCTTGGAGATCGATGAGTCGACCCACTTCTGCGCCGCGGCCTGGATGTCCACATGCTGGGTCGGGCTGACGTCATCGGCGGTGATGAAGTAGTCCGGCAGCTTCTCGCCCGGCTCGTCGGAGCCGGGCTTGGCGCGTGCATTGATCAGCGTGCGATAGGCCAGCAGCTCGTAGCTGAACACCTCGATCTTCTCCTTGGCCTTGCGGCCCGGACGGATCAGGTTGCGCGAGTAGTGATGGGCGAAGCTCGGCTCGATGCCGTTGGAGGCGTTGTTGGCCAGGCTGAGGCTGATGGTGCCGGTGGGCGCGATGGAGCTGTGGTGGGTGAAGCGCGCGCCCTGCTCGGCCAGTGCCTCGATCAGATCGGGCGCGTATTCGGCGATCTTCTGCATATACCGCGAGTATTTGGCGTGCAGCACACGGCCGGCAATCTGGTCGCCAACCTTGTAGCCGTCCTTGGCCATCTCCGGACGCTTGCGCAGCATCTCTGCGGTAACCTCGAAGTTCTGGCTCAACAGCGGCGCCGGGCCCTTCTCCTTCGACAGCTCCAGCGCCTGCTCCCAGCCGACCAGCGCCATCTCGCGGGAAACTTCCTCGGTGAACACGCAGGCTTCCGGGCTGCCATAGCGCAGCTTGAGCAGGGTCAGGGTCGAGCCGAGACCGAGGAAGCCCATGCCATGGCGGCGCTTGCTCTCGATCTCGTGGCGCTGCTGCTCCAGCGGCAGGCCGTTGATCTCGACGACGTTGTCCAGCATGCGGGTGAAGACGCGCACCACTTCGCGGTACTTGTCCCAGTCGAAGCGCGCTTCGACGCCGAACGGGTCGATGACGAAGTGGGTCAGGTTGATCGAGCCCAGCAGGCAGGAGCCGTATGGCGGCAGCGGCTGCTCACCGCAGGGGTTGGTCGCGCGGATCGCCTCGCACCACCAGTTGTTGTTCAGCTGGTTGACCCGGTCGATGAGGATGAAGCCCGGCTCGGCGTAGTCGTAGGTGGAGACCATGATCATGTCCCACAGATGCCGAGCCTTGACCCGCCCGTAGATCTTGCAGGCCACCAGGCCATCGTCGCGCACGATATAGCCGTCATGCACCGGCCATTCGCGCCAGACCACCTGGGCATCGTCGGCCAGATCCAGCTCGGCGGCTTCCTTGGCATGCACCGGGAAGATCAGCGGCCATTCGCCGTCGGCCTCGACGGTCTGCATGAACTCGTCGGTGATCAGCAGGCTCAGGTTGAACTGACGCAGGCGGCCGTCCTCGCGCTTGGCGCGGATGAACTCGCGCACGTCCGGATGGCCGACGTCGAAGGTGCCCATCTGCGCGCCGCGGCGGCCGCCGGCCGAACTCACGGTGAAGCACATCTTGTCGAAGATATCCATGAACGACAGCGGGCCGCTGGTGTGCGCGCCGGCGCCGGAAACGAACGAGCCGCGCGGGCGCAAGGTGCTGAACTCGTAGCCGATGCCGCAGCCGGCCTTGAGCGTCAGCCCGGCCTCGTGGACCTTGCCGAGAATGTCGTCCATCGAGTCGGTGATCGAACCGGAGACGGTGCAGTTAATGGTCGAGGTGGCCGGCTTGTAGTCCTGCGCGCCGGCGTTGGAAATGATCCGCCCGGCCGGGATGGCGCCATTGCGCAGCGCCCAGAGGAAGCGCTCGTACCAGTGCTCACGCTGCTTGGCCGGTTCGACGTCGGCCAGGGCACGGGCGACTCGCTGCCAGGTGTCATCGACGGTCTGGTCGATGGGCGTGCCGTCCTTGCTGCTCAGGCGGTATTTCTGCGACCAGATGTCCTCGGAAGCCGCCTGCAGGGCGATGCTGGAAGTGCTCTTGCTGTCTGCCGCGATGGGCCCGTCCGTCTTCGCCATGCGCTGCGCATCCTCGTGCCGAAAAGTGGGAGAAAGGGAAGCTCGTACGATAGCGAATTTCCGTGGGGAGCATATGACTCTTGTCAAATTACCAGGAGCGCTGACGAACGGTGCGCCAGGCGCCGGCCCATAAACGAAAAAACCCGCCGTGAGGCGGGTTCTTCCTTCAAGGGCCGATCAATTACTTGATCTTGGCTTCCTTGTAGATCACGTGCTTGCGAACGACCGGATCGAATTTCTTGATTTCGATCTTGTCGGGGGTGGTGCGCTTGTTCTTGTCGGTGGTGTAGAAGTGGCCGGTACCGGCGCTGGACACCAAACGGATCAGGTCACGCATGATTGCTCTCCTTAAACCTTTTCGCCGCGGGCGCGCAGCTCGGCCAGAACGACGTCGATGCCACGCTTATCGATAACGCGCATGCCCTTGGCGGAGACGCGCAGACGCACGAAGCGCTTCTCGGACTCGACCCAGAAGCGATGATGCTGCAGGTTCGGCAGGAAACGACGACGGGTTTTGTTGTTCGCGTGGGAAATGTTGTTCCCGGTTACCGGACCCTTACCGGTAACTTGACAGACTCTCGACATGCCTCAGCCCTCTAAAACCACATGCCCAACCCGGCATGGGTTGGCCGCTTGAATTCACTTGTCAGTTCGGCGCTCAGCGCCACGATTCATGGGGGTCTTACCGGTCACGCTGCGAGCGAAGATACCGGGCCCCTAGAAAAGAGCGCTGCTTTATATCAGAAAGGCCCAGGAGCAACAAGCGCGGATTAATTTTTCCGCCCGGCTGCGCTGGGCTCGCCGAGCCCCGCCGGCAAGCCCGTGGGGCGCCCGCTGCAACAGCCCCGCTCGTCGCCTCGCAACATATATATAGGCAGCGATCAGCCCGCTGCCCGCGCCTCGTCACGCAGCTGACGGCGCAGCAGCTTGCCCACCGCCGTCTTCGGCAGCTCGTCGCGGATCTCGATGGCGCTCGGCAGCTTGTAGCCGGTCAGGAACTGGCGGCAATGCTCGAGCAGAGCCTGATCATCGGTTGCCTCCCGCAGGCTGACGAAGACCTTCACCGCCTCGCCCTTGCGCGCATCAGGGATCCCCACCGCCACGCATTCGCGTACCGACGGGTGCTGCATCAGCACATCCTCGATCTCGTTAGGGAACACGTTGAAGCCAGACACCAGGATCATGTCCTTCTTGCGATCGACGATCTTCACGAAACCCTCGGCATCCAGCAGCGCGATGTCACCGGTCTTGAGCCAGCCGTCCGCGGTGATGACCTTGGCCGTCTCCTCCGGTCGCTGCCAGTAGCCCTGCATCACCTGCGGGCCGCGTAACCAGAGCTCGCCGGGGCTTTCTGCCGGCACGTCATTGCCGTCGTCGTCCACGGTGCGCAGCTCGGTGTCGATCAGTGCCTGGCCGATGTAACCCTCGCGGTAGGGGCTCAGCGCGGTCCCGGTGGCTACCACCGGTGACGCCTCGGTGAGACCGAAGCCCTCGCGGATCGGCGCGCCGGTCAACACCTGCCAGCGACGCCCGACCTCACTGTTGAGCGGCGCACCGCCGGAGGTCGCCCATTTGAGGTGCGAGAAATCGATGCTGCGAAATTGCGGGTGGTTCATCAGACCGACGAACAGCGTGTTGATGCCGCTGAGCAGGCTGAATGGGTGACGCTGCATGGCGCCGATGGTTTCGTCCAGGTTGCGCCCGTCGCGAATGAACACGGTGTGCAGCCCCATGCCCACCGAGCTCAGGCAGTTCGTGGCGAAAGCCATGATGTGATACAGCGGCAACGGCGCGATGCGCACATCCTTTTCCGGCTCCAGCAGGCCCGGCTTGTCGAACAGCTCGATGGTCTGCAGCACGTTGGCCAGCAGGTTGCGGTGACTGAGCATCGCGCCCTTGGACACACCGGTGGTACCGCCGGTGTATTGCAGCAGCGCCAGCCGCTCGAGCCCGACCACGCAGTCCAGCGCCGGGCTCTGTTCACCCAGCCGCAGCGCCTGCATGAAGCGCTCTGTTGCCGGCTCCAGGCTGTCATAGACCGGCGCCTGCAGATCCTCGACGCTGGTGAGGATGATCCGTTCCAGTGCGGTGTCGGCCTGCACCGCCCGCACCAGCGGCAACAGCCGGTCGAGCACGAGAATCGCCCTGGCACCGGAGTCGCGGAACTGGTGGCGCGCTTCGGCCGCGGTGTATTGCGGATTGGTGTTGACGATCACCAGCCCCGCCTTGAGCGCGCCGAAGGTGGCGATGGGGTACTGCAACGAGTTGGGCAGCTGCAGCGCCAGGCGGTCACCGGGTTGCAGACCCGCGTGATACCGGAGGTAGCGGGCGAAGGCGTCGGCGCGGCTGCCCAGTTCGGCATAGCTGAGGCAGTCGTCGCCGCAGGAAAAGGCCAAGCGCTGCGGATGCTTCGCGCAGGCCTGAGCGAGCAGGTCATGGACGTTCTGGTAGCCGCCACGGGCCAGTTCAGCAGCCACGTAGCCTTGCACGGAAGCGGACATCGACATTCTCCAAAATGAATTATTGTTTTACTGTGCGAAACTGGATGTCGAATCCGATAGTAGTAGAACGGTTTTGCCCTCGCAATGATCGCCAATGGCCGCACTGCCCGGCGTCGGGCGATCTGCTATCGTTCGCCACCGCTGCCCACTAGCCAGACAGACCGAGACCATGAGCGACGACATCGAAGACACCGGCACACCCAAGGACCGCAAGTTCGTCGAGGCCCTGGCCCGCGGGCTGGACGTGCTGCGCGCCTTCACCCACGGCTCGGTGGTGATGGGCAACCAGGACATCGCGCGCATCACCGGGCTGCCCAAGCCCACCGTGTCGCGCATGACCTATACCCTGACCAAGCTCGGCTACCTCAGCTACTCCCAGCAGCTGGAGAAATACCAGCTCGACTCCGGCGTGCTGGCGCTGGGTTATGCCTACGTCTCCAACCTGCGCGTGCGTCAGCTGGCCAAGCCGTACATGGATGAGTTCGCCCGCCGTACCAACACCACGGTGGGTCTGACCTGCCGCGACCGGCTGTCGATGATCTACGTGGAGAACTGCCGCCCGGCCGAGGTCACCACCCTGCGTATGGACGCCGGCGTGCGTCTGCCGCTGGCCACCACCGCAGCCGGCCGCGCCTTTCTCGCCGCCACCCCGGAAAAAGAGCGTGAGCACCTGATGGCGGCGCTGGCGGCCAAATATGGAGAGGGCTGGGTGGCGATCCGCGACTCCCTGCAGGCCTCGTTCGAGGAGTTCGCCCGGCACGGCTTCTGCCTGTCACTGGGTGACTGGGACCGCAACGTGATGGCCGCCGGCGTGCCGCTGCACCTGGCCGATGGCAGCATCATGGCGTTGACCTGCGGTGCCCCGTCGTTCCAGCTCAGCGAGGAGACCCTCAAGGGCTCGCTGGCGCATCAGCTGGAGATGCTGGCCCGCGATATCGAGAGCCTGGGCGTCTAGCCTGCCCGCCTGATTAGGCCCTGACGCTGACCCAGGCGATATCCGCCAGCAGCTCGCGGCAGTCGGCCAGCGAGGTGCGCGAACGTCCGGCCAGCCAGTTGCGCGCCATGTCGTGGCAGGGGCCGATCACCACTGCCAGGAAGCAGTCGCCCGGCATGCGTCTGAATGACCCGCTTTCGCGATGCCGACGCAGGATCGCTCCGACCCGTTCGCCATGCACGCGGTTGACCTCGCGTAGCTGCTCGCCCATTTCCCCCGCCTCGACCCGCCCGCGGTTGTGCAGGACGAAACGCGCCCAGTCCGGATTCGCCACCACCCAGTCGATATAGCTGGTGACGAACAGCCGGACGCAGGCCTCGGCATCCAGCGTCTCGATCAGCCCGGCCTCGAGCAGCGCGGCGTACTCGCCAATGCCCTCCAGATACAGCGCGGCGATGATCCGCTCGCGATTGCCGAAGTGGTGATAGAGGCTGCCGATGCTGGCGCCGGAGCGATCACGAATCATCTCGATGGTCGTCGCCTCGACACCGAATTCGGTGAAACAAGCGAGCGCGGCCTGAAGGATTTCCTGCTTGCGGCTACTGCGGGCCATCCGGCCTCCCGTCTGACTAGAATATTTTTCTAGAATTATCTTCTACTGCTCGTATACTGCACCGACGTGGCAATCGCAACAGTGCGGAGAACAACAAGATGGCGACGATACAGGTTGAAGAACGCTTCATCGACAACGGCAACGGCCATGTCCTGTCCAGCTGCTGGTACCAGCCCGACCAGGAGCCAGCCGGCGTCGTGCTGATCGCCCCGGCAATGGGCGTACCGCAGCGCTTCTATACCGATTTCGCCAACTGGCTGGCCGGCCAGGGCTACCTGGCGGTGACCTTCGATTACCTGGGCATGGGGCGCTCGCGTCGGATGCCGCTGCGGCAGCTGAACGTGGACATCCTCGACTGGGGCCGTCACGACTGCAGCGCCGTGCTCGCCGCGGCGGCCGAGGTCGCCGGCGGGTTGCATCTGTACTGGATCGGACACAGCGTCGGTGCGCAGATCCTGCCACTGGTCGACGGCCACGAACGCCTGACCCGCATCGTCACCATCGCCGCCGGCAGCGGCTACTGGCGCGAGAACAGCCCGCAGATCCGCAACAAGGCCTGGCTGCTCTGGCATGGCCTGGCGCCCCTGCTGACCGCGGTGGCAGGCTACTTCCCAGGCGGTCGCATCGGCGCAGTCGGCGACCTGCCCGCCGGGGTGATTCGCCAGTGGCGACGCTGGTGTCTGCACCCGCAATACCTGGTCGGTGTCGAGGGCGAGCCCGTGCGTCAGGCCTTCGCCGCAGTGCGGACTCCGCTGACCTCACTGTCCTTCAGCGACGACGAGATGATGTCGGCGCGAAACACCGAATCCCTCCACGGGTTCTACAGCTCGGCGCCAAAGACCATGCAGCGCATCGCCCCGGCAGAAATCGGCGCCACACGCATAGGCCACTTCGGCTTCTTCCGCCGGCAATTCGCCGACAGCCTCTGGACGCGGCATCTTCTACCGGAACTGGTGGCAGACAAGCAGGGCGCTGTCGCGTAATAGACACAGATGCAGTTTCGCAGAGCGGAACATATCAAGCATATTTCGAAACATATGTGAGAGTTATTCCGCTTGCCGGATCGGAAATCTCCGACAAAAGTGAGGATGGGCAGCAGCCCCCCTCGCTAATCGGAGCTTGCCATGCACAACAACAATAACGGCTATCCCTCGAGCACCCGCGCCTGGATGACGGTCGCGATCCTGATGCTCGCCTACGTGCTGTCCTTCGTCGACCGGCAGATTCTCAACCTGCTGGTGGAGCCGATCCGCCGCGATCTGGATATCACAGACACCCACATGAGCCTGCTCATGGGCTTTTCCTTCGCAGTGTTCTACACCATCTGCGGCGTGCCCATCGGGCGCTTGGCCGACCGCAAGAGCCGCCGCGGCATCATCGCCATCGGCGTGCTGGTCTGGAGTCTGATGACCGCGCTATGCGGCACGGCCAAGACCTTCTGGCACTTTCTCGTGTTCCGCATCGGCGTCGGGGTCGGCGAGGCGGCGCTCTCGCCCTCGGCCTACTCGCTGATCGCCGACAGCTTCCCGCCGAAGCTGCGCGGTACCGCGATGAGCGTTTACTCCATGGGCATCTACATCGGCTCGGGTCTGGCGTTCCTGCTCGGCGGGCTGGTGGTCAAGTTCGCCTCGGCACAGGGCGACGTCGAACTGCCGGTGCTCGGCATGGTGCGCCCGTGGCAGCTGATCTTTCTCGTGCTCGGCGCGGCCGGTGTGCTCTTCGCCGCCGTCCTGCTGCTGATTCGCGAGCCATCGCGCAAGGGCGTCGGCGCCGGCGTCGAGGTGCCGTTGAGCGAAGTGGCCGGCTACATCCGCCAGAACCGCCGTACCGTGCTCTGCCACAACTTCGGCTTCGCCTGCCTGGCCTTCGCCGCCTATGGCAGTTCGGCATGGATTCCGACCTTCTTTATCCGCACCTACGGCTGGTCGGCCAGCGACGTCGGCGTGCTCTACGGCTCGGTCGTCGCGGTGGCCGGCTCGATCGGCATCATCGCCGGCGGGCGACTGTCGGACCTGCTGCACCGGCGCGGTTATCGCGACGCGCCACTGCGCGTGGGCATCATCTCCGCCGCCCTGACCCTGCCGCTCAATCTCGCCTACCTGGCCGGCACCGGCGAACTGGCGCTGGCGCTGATCGCCCTGCATGTCTTCACCATCGCCATGCCCTTCGGCGTGGGCCCGGCGGCGATCCAGGAGATCATGCCCAACTCCATGCGCGGCCAGGCGTCGGCGGTATACCTGTTCGTCATCACCATGGTCGGCCTGGGCATCGGCCCGACCGCGGTGGCGCTGGGTACCGATTTCGTCTTCGGCGACGACAACGCCCTGCGCTATTCGCTGCTGATCGTCACCGGCATCGCCCTTGTCGGTGCGATGATCCTGCTCGGCATGGGGCTCAAGCACTACCGCGGCAGCCTGGATCGCTTGCAGGAATGGAAGCCGCAGAGCGCAGCGGGGAGCGACGCGCAGCCCAAACCGGTCTGATCCGACATGCCCCTGGAGTGGATTACGCCTTATCGATCCACCCAGGGACACCGACCCGACCCCGCCCACACTCCACCCTCGGAACTCTCGAACCTCGCACAACCATCGGGCCATAAAAAAAACCCGCTCCTGAGAGCGGGTTTTTTACATGCTGCAGGCGGGGCGATCAGGCCACCTGCATCAGCTTCGCATAGGCCTTCAGGTGGTGGTCATCGTCACCGAACTGGTGGGCGATCATCACCAGCCGCTTGGCGTGATGGGCAAGGTTGTATTCCCAGGTCATGCCGATGCCACCGTGCAGCTGGATGGCTTCCTCCGCCACCTTGCGCGCCGCGCGGGCGCAGATGTATTTGGCGGCGGCGATGATACGGCTACGCTCGTCGTTGTCTTCGCCATCGGCAAAGGTCGCGGCGAGGATCGCCATGCTGGTGGCCTGCTCCAGCTCGGTCTGCATGTCCACCATGCGGTGCTGCAGGACCTGGAACTTGCCGATCGGCACGCCGAACTGCTTGCGCGTCTTCAGGTAATCGAGGGTCAGCTTGCAGGCCTCATCCATGCTGCCGAGGGCATCGGCGCACTGCGCGGCGATGGCGCGGCCCTGCTGGTAGCGCATCGCGGGCAAGGCACTACCCAGCTCGCCAAGCAGCGCCTCGGCACCCACCTGCACGTTGTCGAGGAACAAGTCGCAGCCCTTACGCCCATCGATGGTCGGGTAGACGCGACGGCTGACGCCCTGGGCGCTCGGATCGATAAGGAACAGGCTGACGCCCGTTTCGTCGCGACTGTCGCCGGCGCTGCGCGCCGACACGATGATCTGCCCGGCGCTGTGCCCGCCGATGACCACAGCCTTGCGTCCGGAGAGCCGATAGCCGCCGTCGACCGCCTCCGCTTTAGTCTGTACGTCGTGGAGGTTGTAGTGGCTCTGCGGCTCGTCGAACGCGACCGCCAGTTGCAGCGAACCGGCGGCGACCTGCGGCAGCAGGTCCTGCTTCTGCGCGTCGGAACCGAGCTGGTTGATCAGGCCACCCGCGAGGATCACCGATTGCAGATACGGCTCCAGCGTCAGGCCGCGGCCCAGCTCGGTCATGACCAGCATGGTTTCCACGCCGCTACCACCAAAGCCGCCGATGTCCTCGGAGAACGGCACCGCGGTCAGGCCCAGTTCGCCCAGCTGCGACCAGAATTCGGCGGAAAAGCCCAGCTCGGACTCGCTGAACTTCTCGCGCTGTTCGAACGGATAGGCGTCGCGCACCAGGCGCGCCGCGGTGTCTTGCAGCATCTGCTGCTCTTCGGTCAGTTTGAAGTCCATGGCGTTGTCCCCTTACAGCTCGAGAATCATCTTCGAGACGATGTTCTTCTGGATTTCGTTGGAGCCGCCGAAGATCGACAGCTTGCGCATGTTGAAGTAATCGCCGGCCAGCGACGCGCTGTAGTCGGCGTGCAAGAGCTCGCCTTCGTAGTCCAGCTGCAGCTCCTCTTCGAGGAACGGCAACGCGTAGGGGCCGATGACCTTGCGCAAGAGGTGAGTGATCGCCTGACGGATCTCGGTGCCCTTGATCTTGAGGATCGACGACTCGGCGCCGGGTACGCCGCCCTCTTTCGCCGCCGCGAGGATGCGCAGGGTGCTCATCTCGATGGCCATCAGCTGCATCTCGACCTCGGCGACCTGAGCGCGGAACAGCGGGTCTTCGAGCATCGGCTTGCCGTCGCAGACTTCCTTCATGGCGATGCGCTTGAGGTGCGCCAGCACCGCCTTGGACGAGCCGATGCCGGCCAGGCCCGTGCGCTCGTGGGTCAGCAGGTACTTGGCGCAGGTCCAACCCTGGTTTTCCTCGCCGACAAGGTTTTCCACCGGCACGCGGACATTGTCGAAGAAGACCTCGTTGACCTCGTGGTCGCCGTCTAAGGTGATGATCGGCCGCACACTGATGCCCGGGCTCTTCATGTCGATCAGCAGGAAGCTGATGCCGCGCTGCTGCTGGGCCTCGGGGTCGGTGCGCACCAGGCAGAAGATCATGTTGGCGTGCTGACCAAGGGTGGTCCAGGTCTTCTGGCCGTTGACCACGTAGTGGTCGCCGTCACGCACGGCGCGGGTCTTGAGGCTGGCGAGGTCGGAGCCGGCACCGGGCTCGGAATAGCCCTGGCACCACCAGTCTTCGCCGGACAGGATGCGTGGCAGGTAATGGTCGATCTGCTGCTGGGTGCCAAACTTGATGATCACCGGGGCGACCATGTTGACGCCGAAGGGCACGGTACGCGGTGCGCCGAAGGCGGAGCACTCCTCGTCGAAGATGTGCTTTTCCACCGGGCCCCAGGTGGTGCCGCCCAGCTCCACCGGCCAGCCCGGCGCATACCAGCCGCGCTTGACCAGGATCTGCTGCCAGCGCTGGTGATCTTCCTTGGACATGTGCTTGCCGAGCTTGACCTTGGTGGCGATGTCCGCCGGCAGCTCGCTTTTCAGAAAGGCGCGTACTTCATCGCGGAAGGCGAGCTCTTCGGCCGTGTAGTTGACGTTCATGGGAAGGTCCTCATGGTGCGTTCGGAATGCAGGTCGGCGGGGCTCACTGCCCGGCCTGCCATTCGGTAAAGGTGCGGCCTTCGGCGGCCAGTTTTTCCAGCAGCGGCGCCGGCTTCCACCAGTCGCCGCAACGCGCGTGCAGTTCTTTTACTCGCGCCAGCACCTTGTCCAGGCCGACGCTGTCGGCGTAGTACATCGGCCCGCCGCGGAAGGCCGGGAAGCCGTAGCCGTTGAGGTAGATGACGTCGATGTCGCTGGAGCGCTGGGCAATGCCTTCCTCGAGAATCTTCGCGCCCTCGTTGACCAGCGCGAAGATGCAGCGCTCGACGATGTACTGCTCGTCCAGCGCCTTTCGCTCGATGCCCTTTTCCCGCGACGCGGCTTCCAGCATGGGCGCGAGGTCGGGGTTCTCCTGCGGCGTGCGGTTGCCGGGTTCGTAGCGGTAGTAGCCGGCGCCGGTCTTCTGCCCGAGCATGCCGGCGGCGCAGAGCTTGTCCGAGACGGTGGGGAAATCCAGGTGCGCCGGCAGCGTCGCGCGCTGGCGCTTGCGGATCGCCTGGCCGATGTCGAGACCGGACAGATCGCGCATGGCGAACGGTCCCATGGCCATGCCGAAGTTGCGCAGCGCACCATCGACCTGCTGCGGCGTGGCACCTTCCTCCAGGAGGAATTCCGCCTCGCGGCCGTACTGGAAGACCATGCGGTTGCCGACGAAGCCGTCGCAAACGCCGACCACCACCGAGACCTTCTTCAGCTGCTTGCCGATCGCCATGGCGGTGGCGAGCACTTCATTGCTGGTCTTCTCGCCGCGCACCACTTCCAGCAGGCGCATGACGTTGGCTGGGCTGAAGAAATGCAGGCCGACCACGTCCTCGGGACGTTTGGTGAAGGCGGCGATGGCATTCAGGTCCAGCGACGAGGTGTTGGAGGCGAGAATCGCACCCGGCTTGCACACGGCGTCCAGTTGCTCGAAGACCTGCTGCTTGACGCCCATCTCTTCGAACACGGCCTCGACCACCACGTCGGCATCAGCCAGGGCGCCGTAGTCGGTGACGCCAGCGATCAGCGCGAGGCGCTGCTCCATCGCATCCTCGGTCAGGCTGCCGCGCTTGACGCTCGCCGCGTAGGTTTCGCGGGCACGCTGCAGGCCGCGTTGCAACGCCTCGTCATTGATTTCCAGCAGCTTCACCGGCACCCCGGCATTGGCGAAGCTCAAGGCGATGCCGACGCCCATGGTGCCGCCGCCGATCACCGCGGCGGTCCTGATCGGACGGGGTTTGACGTCGGATGGCAGGTCGTCGATCTTGCCGGCCTGACGCTCGGCGAAGAACGAATGGATCAGCGCGCCGCGCTGCGGCGAATTCAGGCACTCGGTGAACAGCTCGCGCTCGCGCTTGAGGCCTTCGGCCAGCGGCAGCCTGGTGGCGGCTTCCACCGCAGCAATGCAGCGCAGCGGCGAGAACAGCCCCGGCATGCGCTTGGCCACCTCGGCGTGCTTGGCGCGAATCAGCGCCTCGTTGTCGGCGCCCTCAAGGCCTCTGGTCTGCTCGCCAGTGCGTCGCGGTGCGCGGCCTTCATCGACCATACGACGGGCATAGGCCAGGCCAGCGTTCACCAGATCACCCTCGAACAGCTCGTCGACGATGCTGTGCTCGACCGCCTCGGCGGCACTGATCGGCGTGCCGCTGACGATCATCTCCAGCGCCTTCTCGACGCCGGCCAGACGCGGTAGCCGCTGGGTGCCGCCGGCGCCCGGCAACAAACCCAGCTTCACTTCCGGCAGGCCGACCTTGGCGTCCTTGCGCGCGATGCGGTAATGACAACCCAGCGCCACTTCCAGCCCGCCGCCGAGCGCGGTGCCATGAATGACT
The DNA here is from genome assembly GCF_051948915.1 of Stutzerimonas sp. Brlt_14. Taxonomy (NCBI): domain Bacteria; kingdom Pseudomonadati; phylum Pseudomonadota; class Gammaproteobacteria; order Pseudomonadales; family Pseudomonadaceae; genus Stutzerimonas; species Stutzerimonas sp. Brlt_14. Next base: position 551,241 of record NZ_JAYJLM010000003.1, on the reverse strand, counting down.
GCGACGCTCGGCTTGCTGCAGCCTTCGATGACCTCAATCACCTCCGGCAGGCTCGGCGCCTGCGGCGGCTTGCCGAACTCCTTGATGTCAGCGCCGGCGATAAAGGTGTTGCCCTCGCACACCAGCGCCACGGCGCGCACCTGCTGGTCCGCTTCGGCACGCTGAAAGGCCTTCAGCAGCCCCTCGCGCACCGACTGGCCGAGAGCGTTGACCGGTGGATTGTTGACCGTGATCAGCGCGATATCGCCCTGAACTTCGAGCCGTACGACATCTGTCATGACTGGCCTCCGCTGTGTGAAATGCTGATTGGAATTGTAATTTCACGGAATCATGTTTCGCACTGCAGAATAAATGACTCATTTCCGCGTGTCGATAGCACCACACGGCCAGCGCATTCGAGCGAAAAGAAGGCGCAGAGCCGCGCCAGACAAGGGATGGTGCGCGACCCAGGGGCGATCGGTCGCGGCTATCAATACAGGGAATGTCGGATCAGACGCAGGTTAGCCCGCGACGGCATGGCGAGGCGCGCGCGCCAGCAGATCAGGATCGATGCGCAGCAGGCGCACCGTCCGCTCGCCGGCCAGACTGGCCGGCTCGGCATCGGCGGGCAGTTCGATCAGCAGCCGCGTCAGGTTGAGCGCCAGCGCTTCGCGGCGCAGTACACCGGCACCCAGCGCGTAGTAGGCGCTGATCACCTGGCGCAGCTCCAGTGGCAGCGCCCACTGCGCCCGCAGCGCCGAGCCGAAGCCGGCTGCACGCTCACGCAGGCAGCGCTGCAGCTGCGCCTCATCCAGCGCGCCGCCGCTGTCGAGCCATTCTTGCAGGCTGCGCAGGAGCGCCAGCTCGCCGATGTTCTGCAGCAACCCGGCGCTGAAACAGAGCTCGACATCCAACTTCAGCTGGCGTGCCAACCAGCTCGCCAGACGCGCCGTGCGCAGGGCCTGGGCGCTGAGCTGCGCCGCCAGCTCGGCGAGACGCGGCTCGACCAGCCGGGCGTTGTGCTGCAGAGCCAGCTCGGTCACCAGTTGCAGACTGCGCGCCAAGCCCAGCTGCCGTTGCGCCTGCGCCAGGCTCAGACAGGACTTCGGCGGCTGTGTTGCGCTGCTGGCGACGCTGATCAGCCGCGCCGTCACCTGCGGATCGCGAGCCAGCAGCTCCTCGAGCTGGGCATAGTCCTGATCGCCGCCCTGCAGGCGTTGCAGTGCACTCAGCACGGTCTCCAGCAGCGGCGCGCCGCGATTGTGCGGACGCATGCGTTCGAGAAAGCTGTCGAGGTCATCGACCACGGCGCGGCGCGGCGCGGCGCGCCGGCGTGACCCGCCGAACGCGGCAGCAGCTTGTCCAGGCGCTCGCGCAGGTCAGCCAGATCGTAGGGTTTGCCGAGATAGGCGGCCGGTGCGAGCGGCAGCACGGTGCGCACGCTGGCGGTATCGGTACGGGCACTGATCAGCACGCAGGGCAGGCGCTGGGTCGGACCATGGCGACGCAGCTCGCGCAGGAGCTGCCGACCATCAAGCCCGTCCAGTTCGCCATCGACGATCAGCAGGCTGGGCACCTGGCGCTGGCACGCCGCCAGGGCAGCATGGCCATCGGCTGCCGGTTGCACGCGCATGCCGGGACGTAGCTCGCGTACCAGCTGACAAAGCTGGTCCGCCCGCCACGGTTCGTTGTAGGCGACCAGTACGAAGGAGACTTGGGCCGAGACGCTCACTGCATTACTCGCTGAACAGGTCACTACAGCCTGGCCAGATGGCCAGGGCGACGACTGCTCCGCAAGAAATGGGCACGCCGCTGGGGGCGCGATTCTGACCGCAGGAGAACGCGACAGCCAGCCCCTGAGACCGACTGTCGCAGGGGGCGTCAGATGCCCATGCAGAGGTACTTGATTTCCAGGTAGTCCTCGATGCCGTACTTGGAGCCCTCACGGCCCAGGCCGGACGACTTGACCCCTCCGAACGGCGCCACCTCGGTGGAGATCAGCCCGGTGTTGATGCCGACCATGCCGTACTCCAGCGCCTCGGCGACGCGGAACACCCGGCCCAGATCGCGAGCATAGAAATAGGACGCCAGACCGAACTCGGTGTCATTGGCCTTGGCGATCGCTTCGGCCTCGTCCTTGAAGCGGAACAGCGGCGCCAGCGGGCCGAAGGTTTCCTCCTTGGCCACCTTGGCACTGTCCGGCACGTCCACCAGCACGGTGGGCTCGAAATAACTGCCACCCATCTGGTGCGCCTGGCCACCGGCTACCAGCCTTGCGCCCTGGGCGACGGCATCCTCGATGTGCTCACGGACCTTGGCGGCGGCGCGATCATCGATCAGCGGGCCAATGTCAGTGCCCTCCTCCAGGCCGTTGCCAACCCGCAGCTTGGCCACCGCCGCCTGGAATTTCTCGGCAAAGGCGTCGTAAACGCCGTCCTGCACGTAGATGCGGTTGACGCACACACAGGTCTGCCCGGCGTTGCGGTACTTGGACTGCATGGCGCCCTTCACCGCCTCGTCCAGGTCGGCGTCATCGAAGACGATAAATGGCGCGTTGCCGCCCAGCTCCAGGGACACCTTCTTGATCCCCGGCGCGCACTGCTCCATCAGCTTGGCGCCCACTTCGGTGGAGCCGGTGAAGGAAATCTTGCGGACCTTGGGGTTGGCGGTCAGCTCGTTGCCAATGTCACCGGCCGAGCCGGTGACGACGCTGAGCACGCCCTTGGGAATCCCGGCGCGCTCGGCCAGCTCGACCATCGCCAGCGCCGAGAACGGCGTCTGCGAGGCGGGCTTGATCACCATGGTGCAACCAGCCGCCAGCGCCGGGCCGGCCTTGCGGGTGATCATCGCCGCCGGGAAATTCCACGGGGTGATCGCCGCGGTCACGCCGATCGGCTGCTTGATGACGAGGATGCGCTTGTCCTTCTGGTGACCGGGGATGGTGTCGCCGTAGATGCGCTTGGCTTCCTCGGCGAACCACTCGATGAAGGACGCCGCATAGGCGATCTCGCCCTTGGCTTCGGCCAACGGCTTGCCCTGCTCCAGCGTCATCAGCCGACCCAGGTCGTCCTGATTCTCCATCAGCAGCTCGAACCAGCGACGCAACTTCTGCGAGCGCTCCTTGGCGGTCAGATCACGCCAGGCCGGCAGCGCCCGCTCGGCGGCATCGATGGCGCGGCGGGTTTCGGCGGCGCCCATCTTCGGCACCGTACCGAGAATCTCGCCGGTGGCCGGGTTGTTCACGCTGATGGTCTGGCCACTGTCGGCATCGACCCAGGCGCCATCGATATAGGCCTGCTGGCGGAACAGCGCGGTGTCTTTGAGTTGCATGGCAGTCTCCTCGGGCATCGTAGCGGCAGGCCCGCTGCGGAAAGTTTGGCGAACGCGACGATCATCTGAACCGTCCTTCGCCGCCCGGTTCCTGCCGCCGCATTGCACTTCGAACGACCATGCTAGGACCGCAGCCGGCCGGCCGGCAAGCTCATGGCGCTTGGCATTGTCGTGCCATTGACCAGCCTGATGCCTGCGCGGCCTGTCACGCCTTGTTACCCAAACCCGGGTACGGGTCGGGGTATAGTTGCGCGCGAGCGGCACAGCCGCCGAACAACCAAGGATCGATAAGGAGTTACCGTGAAAGCATTGATGACAGGCGCCGTGGCCGCCGTCCTGCTGGCCAGCACTGCCGTCCAGGCGCAGATGAAACCGGAAGAGATGGTCGAAACCCGCCAGGCCGGCTACCAGTTCATGTCGTGGAACATGGGCAAGATCAAGGCTCAGGTAGTCGACGGCAAGGAGCCCTACGACCAGCCCAAGGTGGCAGCCGCAGCCAATGCCATCGCCGCCATCGCCAACTCTGGCATGGGTAGCCTGTACAGCCCGGACACCACCACCGAGCAACTGGGCAAGGCCACCCGCCTAAAGCCTGAGTTCTTCCAGAACCTCGATGAGGCCGGGCAGATCGGCCGCAAGTTCACCGCCGCCGCCAACCAGCTTGCCAAGGTCGCCGCAGAAGGTGATCAGGCCGCGATCAAGAAGGCCTTCGGCGACGTCGGCGGCAGCTGCAAGTCCTGCCACGACAAGTTCCGCGCCGACTGATCGCGCGCAGCCAGCCGACACCTTCCGGTCGGCTGGCTTACCAGTCCAGGCCGGGCGCTACCGCCGCTGGCTCAGGCTTCAGCCAGTCCCCCACCGCCTGCACACCCCATACGCAAGCCGCACCCAGCGCGATCGCCAGAACCGCGGTGGGCAGCGAGCCGCCCCGCGCGTCCTGCTGCGTCGGATGCTCGCGCTCTGCCCGTCCCGCGATCATCGCCCGCACCAGTGGCCGACGCATCACCAGCGTGTAATAGATGATGGCCGCAAGGTGCATGCCGATCAGCACTAGCAGCAGCCACTTCGCCTGCCGATGCAGGCCGCTCAGCGCGCTGCCGGTTTCGCTGCTGATCAGCGCATAGAGCGGGCCTTGGAAGGCGATGTCGTCGGTCGCCATCAGCCCGCTGGCAACCTGGAAGCTCACCAGCAGCAACATGGCCAGTACCGAGAATGCGCCAAGCGGATTGTGCCCGGCTTCGCGCCAGTTGCCTTGCAGATAGTCCTTCACACCGAACGTCGCGGCGAAGATGCGCGGCCAGCGGGCGTACGTCGAACCGACGAAGCCCCAGATCAGACGGAACACCAGCAGCCCCAGCACCAGCAGGCCGAGCCGGCCATGCCAGGGCATCAGACTGCCGCCGACCCAGCCCGTGACGATGGCGGCGATCACCGCCCCGGCGAACAACCAGTGAAACAGCCGCAGCGGCGCGTCCCAGAGTTTGATATGGCCCGACATCCCCATCCCCTTGCCATCCGAACAACCACGGCCCCCGGCCGCGACACGCAAGGGTATCAGCCGAGCCCGCCGCAGGCAGCTGCGAAAAAGCCGCACCCGGGCGCATCCAGCCGGCCGCACCAGCATGGACGCCCGTCAACGACATGCGTATGATTGCCCCCCGCAACGCATCCGTAGCTCAGCTGGATAGAGTACTGCCCTCCGAAGGCAGTGATCATCGGGTTGAGAAGCTCGGAAGCTAGCGGTCAAATAGGTCTCTGCAACAAATACGCACCTGTAGCTCAGCTGGATAGAGTATTGCCCTCCGAAGGCAAGGGTCGTGGGTTCGAATCCCGCCAGGTGCGCCATATCTCCTTGATTTACAAGCCTTTTCCCTAAGGCTTCGCCGATTCGGTACCCGAATCGGTTCCTCCCGCAAAATCTCCCCCCATGCCAGCCGCTATGGCCGCGATGAGTACTGCCCTCTGCGCCATTTATCAGTGGCTTTTCGGGCTGTGCCAATCTTGTGCCTAAACCGTGCCGCCCGGCCTGTTCACATGCCGCGCCTCGGCAGCTGCGTGAGCACTAGCTCCATCGTACCCTGGCCTTATACGAGCAGGAACAATCTCAACCGGATCCAACTGTCAACCCTGGCTCACGCGGCTGCAATCGGCCAAAAGCAGTCCTTGAGAGCGATCGACCCGAAGCAGATTGTGTCCACCCGTGTAGCTGGACGGGCTGACCTATGCAGTTCGCTTGCAGCGCTGGCTGTATGCAACATACCGTTTAGCGGGGCGGGGATTGGAAGCCTCGTCTCGGCACATGATTTGCTGCCCCTCAATGTCCGCTGGCTTCTTGACGACTCGTACCCCTGAGACTTCCTAGTCACTAGTGACGGTTTTGGTTGATAACGTGAAACCGCCACTCGGTTAGATTCGCATGGTGCAAAACTATCGCTACGCGGATACCTACGCCTGTGGCGGGGCGTCCAGATCTTCCGTGGCTCATATTGTCATTCGATGCTGGAGCGCGGTTGCGATGCTCAATGAAATGCTGCGACGTGATCGTGAATCATCAGCCATGGCACCGTGGTGGGTTCTCCTTAAAGCGAAGAAGTTTCAAATGCGCCAGCTTCTAGTGTGCGGCTTGCTAAGTTGCCTGGCTTTCGCTGCGCCAGCAGAGGTTATGTCACCGGCGCAATTGCACTTTCTGGAAGTAAACGCTGCTGAACCCGAGGCTACCCAGGCCTGGAGGCGGGGCGTGTACATTTGGGATAGCCGTGCGTTGCTCAATCCTGCTACTCGAACCGACGAGCTGTCTCGCCTGGACCGCACGGGCATCCAACGTCTATATATCGGGCTGAGCGCCGAGCAATTAGCGCAACCGGAAGTTGTGCGGACGCTCGATGCGGTTGCCATAACGCTCAGAAAACGTGGCTTCGAGCCTGTGCTGCTTTTGGGTGATCCAGACTGGATGGCGCCTGAGCACCGCGCTTCGCTGATCGCCATCATTTGGAAATTGAAGTCTGTGTCGTTCTCAGCACTTCATCTGGATCTGGAAGTTGAGCAGCGTGGCTGGCCGGTTCCGGCGAAACATGTGCGTGAATGGCTGGACACGCTAAAGCATGTGGCAGCCGCTAGTCCTTGGCCTGTCGAAATATCGAGCCATTACCGCTGGTTTACTGAGGAGATGGGTGGCTTTCCTTGCGCTCCGTGTGAGCTACCTTCCATCGGTGTTAGTAAGGTGAGTTTGATGATCTACACCCGCAGTGCTGAACGCAGCGCCCAGCTCACGGAGAAAATCGCTCAGCGCTGGCCGGCCGTGCGCTTTCGACTCGCGCAGAGCATAGAGCCTCAGCTTGCGCCTGAAGAAACCTGGGGCGGCGCAGCACAGGCTCTACTTCAAGAGCAGGACAGCTTTTGGCGGGCTAGGCTGCAGCCTCTGGCTGTAGGGGGTATCGACTGGCAAGAGTGGGAATATTATCCAACCGGCCAACAACTATGAAAATCTATTGCTAATAAACGAAACAGCTACGATCCGGAAGCAGCAGGAGCCGGTTGCCGCTCTAACGTTTCCTGCCTCGCATTGCTCCAAGATGCTAATTTTCTACTTGCACCGACGAGGTCTTCGTGCCGTTCGTAAACAAGCCTGCCATCTTGGCACGTGCCATCGCCATTATAGTTCTTGTCAGTTTGCTGATAGTTGCCGTTACCGCTTTTATCGAGCGAAACACATTTGATCGCTTAGATGATCTAAACGGGCCCACTGAAGTGAGCCATATCTCTGACCAGGGGCGTTCCGACTGGAATCGCTTCGCCAGCGGAGAGCCTTCTCGTCTTGCAATCTTGTTGACCGATAAGGATTCCGCTTGGCTCGGCCTGGCGCATGGCCTCAAAAGTATCGGCGTGCCGTTCACTATTACCGATGACGTCGCCGAGGCTACTCGTCATAACGTCGTCCTCGTGTATCCGTTGCTTTCGGGACGCACCCTTGACGATGCTGGGCGCACAGCGCTGCGCCGCCACGTGGAAGCAGGACGGACTCTAATAGCCACACAAGTGCTGGGTGGCGGACTACACGATCTGTTTGGCTTCGAAACGACTTTGGAATCGCGAGCTCACCACAGTATCACCTTCGAACAAGCGCCAGCCCTTGGCTGGATCAGCGATCCCCATGAAAAGACAGTACTGCTTGGCCAGCCTGATCTGCCGACAAGTTGGATCGGCACGCAAACGTATGTGAATGCGCAGCAGGTTTTGGCCAGGTTCGAAGACGGATCCGCCGCTTTGGTCAGAGGAGACAACAAGGCAGGCGGCAGCGCATATGCGTTGGGTTTTGACCTCGGCTTTTTCATCATGCGAGCGCACAACGATCGTAATGACCAAGGCTACCGGGCCTATGCCAATGGTTATGAGCCGTCCGTCGACGTATGGCTGCGCTGGCTCAGGGCTGTCTATCGCCAGCACGAACCGCAAGCCGTCACGATTGGCTCTGTGCCACAAGGCCAACGCCTGGCTGCGGTCGTGACGTTTGATGTGGATTACGTCAAGTCGATGGGCAATCTACTTGCCTATCGGGACTTGCTCGTGCGGGAAGGAATACCGGCAACCTTTTTCCTACAAACAAAATACTACCGCGACTTTCAGGACGAAGGTTTTTTCAACGACCGTACGCTTGCTGCGATGGATGCCTTGGTGGCGGCTGGTATGGAGATAGCCAGCCACTCTGTTAGCCATTCCGACATTTACGCCTCGCTTCCGCTTGGTGATGGGAGCGAGCAATATCCGACCTATCAGCCGAGGGTTAGGGCTCTTGGCGATACGCAAGGTGCGACGGTGATGGGCGAGCTTAGGGTGAGCCGCTTTTTGTTGGAGCAACTGACCGGTCGCTCGGTGGTCTCGTTCCGTCCCGGCTATCTAGCAACACCGCCTCGCCTCCCTGAGGCTCTGGCCGCATCGGGCTATCGCTTTTCGAGTTCAGCAACTGCAGGGAACCTCACCACACACTTACCGTTTCGCACAAACACGCAACGGATGTATAGCGATGAAACGACAGTGTTTGAGTTTCCAATTGCGATTGAAGATGAGATACCGCCGATTATGGATCAGCGAGTCGAGGAGGCGGTTGAGCTGGCCGAGAAGCTTGCCCGATATGGCGCAAGTTACGTGATGCTGCTTCACCCGAATGAAGTTGACCATAAGTACCGCTTCTTGGAGCAGATCCTTCCTCGACTCAAACCATTCGCCTGGTTTGGAACCATGAGCCAGTACGGCAGCTGGTGGGCTGCACGCGATAAAGTCGAGGTCGATGTGCTGGCGCAACGCGGTCAAATTGTGCTCAACGTCCAAGCGCAAGAGCCTATTAAAGATCTGGTATTTGAGTTGCCAACTGGCCTGCGGCCGGTCTCTGGCAGCGCCATGCAAAAGCTATCCGATGGGCGATGGCTGTTCCGCGATATTCCCGCCGGCACGATTATGATTGACTTACATCACTAAAGAAGCAGGAAATCCAGGTTCGACTGCGACTGTCACCACGGGCAGGTTTTGGCCGGATAGCGCCCTTCCACCGCCGGCACCATGCGGCAGGCATTTTTCTGAGTTCGGATCTCATTGATGTGCTGCCAATTGCGACTGGACGATATTCCGTAGTCCATCAGGTTACCGCCTCTAAGTTGTAGACGAGCTCACCAGCAGTTTGCGGCGGTGCGACAGGTCACGAATGATCAGTAATTGCGGGGGAACAACACAGAGGGCAGCGCGCAGACGAAATCGCTGCGACACAACGTACTAGGTATAAGGGACAATTGCGGCAAGGTGATTACCACGTTGCGACTCCGTCCGGCGCAGAAGCCCCAGATATCAGAAGGCTTTGTTGTAGAACAATGAGTAGGATTCGATTCCGTCGTTCGGCTGCTTGATGCCGGCGTTGGAGTAATGCATGGCACGCAGGCCGACCTTGCGCTCGCCCGGCAGTTTCAGGCCGACGCCGAGGCGATCCTCGAAGTTGAACGAGGAGCCCAGCTGCTGCTCGCCGACGTCGGTCTTGGAGAAGAACGCGACGCCGATGCCGGCCTCGACGTACGGGGTGTAGCGCCAGCCACTGAACTCATAGGTGAACACCGGGCTGAACGACAGCGAGTGCGCGCCGGAATAGTCGTCGCCACCTTCCCAGTAGGTGTAGGCCGCGTCCCAGTAGCCGCTCAGCTGGCCGGTTTCGCTTTGCCACCAGCTCTTGTCCCATGCCTGCGCCAGGCTGGCGCGGAAGGTCATGTCGCCCTGCCCGGTGACGCCCAGAGCGCCCGAGACTTCAGCGGCGGCTACGGGGCCGGCGGCCAGGCCCAGCGCCAGCGCGCCGCCCAGAATCATGCGATTGATCAAAACGAACTCCTTACTTCAGTTCATGGTGAGTGTTGCGGGGCCATCAGCCCCCGCGGCCGAACGCTCGGCCGTGTCCGTCTTCCAGCCGCCACCCAGGGCGCGATACAGCTGGACTTCGCGGTTCAGCTGCAACAGATGGTCGCTGAGCAGCTGGCGCTGCGACGCGAACAGCTCGCGCTGGGCGTCGAGCACGGTGAGGTAGGTATCCACGCCCTCGTCGTAACGCTGGCGGGCCAGCTGGTAGTAGGCGCGGTTATTGTCGACCAGATCGCTCTGCGCCTGTACCTGTTCGTCGTAGGTGCCGCGCGCGGCGAGGCCGTCGGCGACCTCGCGGAAGGCGGTCTGGATGGCCTTCTCGTACGCCGCGACGTGGATGTCCTTCTGGATCTCGGCATAGTCGAGATTGGCCTTCAACCGCCCGGCGGTGAAGATCGGCAGGTTGATCCGCGGGACCAGACTCCAGGCCCCGGAACCGCCGTCGAACAGGCCGTCCAGTTCGCTGCTGGCGGTGCCGGCGCTGCCGGTCAGGCTGATGCTCGGGAAGAACGCCGCGCGTGCCGCGCCGATATTGGCGTTGGCGGCCAGCAGGCGGTGCTCCGCGGCGCGGATGTCCGGGCGACGCAGCAGCAGATCGGCCGGCAGCCCGGCGGGGAAATCGGCCAGCGTATCCATCTGCAACTTGCCGCCTGCCGGCAGATCGTTCGGAATCGCCGCGCCCAGCAGCAGGCGCAAGGCGTTGACATCCTCGGCGATGAGCCGGGTGTACAGCGCCTTCTGCGTACGCGCCTGATCGACCAGCGTGCGCGCCTGGCGCACGTCCAGTTCCGAGGCAGTGCCGGCTTCGGCACTGGCTTCGATCAGCGACAGGCTCTGCCGGTAGCTTTCCAGCGTGGCCTCGCTCAGCTCCAGCAGCGCCTGGTCGGTGCGCCAGGCGAAATAGGCGGTGGCGACGTCGCCGACCAGAGCGATGTGCACGCTGCGCTGGGCTTCTTCGCTGGCCAGGTACTGCTCCAGCGCCGCGCGGCTGAGGCTGCGGATGCGGCCGAAGGCGTCCAGCTCGTAGGATACGCCCAGCGCTACGTCGTAGCGGCTCTGGATACCCGCCTCGCCGGTCGATTCCAGCGGCCACCCAGCTTGTGGGCACCAATGCCACTGTCCCAGGTGTCCTTGTAGAGCTCGCGGTCAAGGCGCCATGCGTACCATGAGCCAGACCAGGGAAGCGGGTTCACTGATAGACCCCGTACTCGATACGCTCCAGATAATCCTCGACGGCCTGAAACCCCACCGGGTTGTCGATAACGTCCAGCGGCACGTCGCCGTCCAGATACTTGCAAGGACGCCCTAGCCATTCTTCGGCCAGCTTCTGAGTGCCGAACACATTGATCGCGTGCTCCAGCACCTTCGCGTACTGGAACGCCACAGCGCTCTGTTGGGAATTGAGGTGTGCTGGTTGCTTGCTGCCCTGGCGCTGGATCGTCCTGATGGACTTGCCCACAATGCGACTCATGATCTTCTTCGTCGAATACAAATCAGAAATCGCAAGCATGTCTTGCACGTCTTTCAGGTCGAAGCCTTTGACCGTGAGCCTGTAGACCATGACCGGACTGAGCTGGTCAGAGTCACTTTGGAAAAGATATTCCGTTGGCCTACGAGCGGCAGGTGCTGGCTTGCGGGTGCGAGTGTCGGCGGAAACCATAGCGTATTCTCCACATGCGACATATGGCATGATTGTAGCGTCATTTGGCGCGCCGTGCAGCGGATAAGTGCTTGGTGCTCTGTTCGTGGCCTGAATCGATTGTGCGCATGCCTGACGTCCCATTCCGGGTGCTCGCGCAGTTGAGCTGCTTGGGTGAGTTTTCGCCCGCCGGCAGCAGTGGCTGGATCGGCGCGTTCGTTACCACTCTCTGAGCCTACCCGCTCTTTGCTATGCTGCCAGCCTGCGCCGCAGGACTTAGTTGGCTGCGGCCTGCCGCCGCCTCCCCTTGCGGACACCTCATCCAACCGGCTTCTGGAGTCGCGATGAAACATCATCTGGTGATCGAAGACTGGGAAGGCGATGGCGCCATTCGCCTGCCCGACGACGTTCTGCAGGAAATGGGAGTTGATGTTGGAAGCACGCTCTACCTGCTTGAGGAATATGTAGGCACCACCCGTTGCCTGGTGCTCAGTAAGACTCCGCGCATTCCTGATCGCGTTGATGAACTGGCTGGCCATTGGGAGTCGTTTGGCAAAATCTCTGCCGAGATAAACGCCAATGACGAGTGAGCTGACTACCCAGCCTGCTGCCCGCGAATCCCGGTGCGTGACGCTCTGCCATTGCCTCCTGCAAGGAGCAAAGACTTTCATGCATAGACAAGGGCCGCTAGCCTCTGGCCAACCACATTCCTGGGTTGCGCAAATGTGACAGCCCAGGACAAAAAGCAGGTTTGTGCGAACTCAGGCGCAGCACGGCTGTAATTGTGCATTCCACGCGCCGATGCGAGCGGGGGCAGCGCCAAGTACCAGTGATCTATTAACCCCCCACTAAGTTACGATGATCGCTGCAGATCGCGAGCAGAACTCAGGCTCAATGAGACGACGGTAGGACGCGTCAGGGTCTGGCTAGTGGTCAAAAATCGATATCCCGGATTTCGTTTTTTGTGCCAAGGGTAACTGCCCTCGGATGTCTCTATTAGCCTTAAACTGCAAGACACAGTAAAATACGAAACCCTTGCAGTACGGCACTTAGAGGCATTTTTGAACGCTTGTCGCCAACCAAGATTTCTGTACCGCATTGGCCTCCGAAGGAGGGGTCGTGGGTTCGAATCCCGCCGGATGCGCCATATTAGATAGTCGTTTCGAGCCCCTTCGAAGCGCTCCGCAAAAGCCCGCTCGCTGCGGGCTTTTGCGTTTCTGCTGGTCCGTCCGCCTAACCGGATCGCCTGCCAGCAAACGGCCGGTCGGCGCAAGTTAAACCTGCCGCGCGGCATCACCGGGCCGCCTCAACCTGACCTCACGCTCGTTTTAGACGCATCCGTCGGGTGTTCTGTGAACCTGTTCACCGAGCTTGCGGGACAACTGAACTTCAATGCCTCGCTCAGGTCGCGCCATGCGCACCTTGCCCCCACACACGACTTCAAGGAGGAAATCGCGTGCCAGTGCGCTATTACGCCCTCGTTTCGCTCATCGCCGCCTCGCTGCTCGCCGGTTGCACCGGCAACTACAGATTCGACGATGACCACTATCGCCCGCTGGGTGATCCGCAAGCCTTGAATCGCGGCAAGTAACCGCAAGGAGCGACACGACCATGGAACTGGTCTTCGATATGGTGGGCGCCCAGCAATTCGTGCCCGGGCTGCTGACCACCAAAACCTTCAAACAGGCCGGCGGAGTGATCGGCCGCGCAGAGGGCTGCGATTGGGTGATCCCCGACCGCAAGCGCGTCCTCTCCGGACGTCATGCAGTGATCAGCTACCGCGACGGCGCCTTCTTTCTCACCGACACCAGCAGCAACGGCATCCAGCTCAAGGACAGCGGCGCCAGCCTGGTCAAAGGCCAGCCGCAACGCATCGAGCATGGCAGCGTCTACTGCCTGGGCGACTTCGAGATCCGCGCCCGGCTGATCCAGGACCCGGCGCGGTTCGAAGGCGACATTGGCCGCCCGCAACCGGCCGGCACCATCATCCCCGACGATGCCTTCCTCGACCTCGATCCCCTGGTCGCGATGGATCAACAGGAGCGCATCTACGCCGAAGTCGACGACCTCGACCTGACGCTGGTGGCACCACAACGCCAGGCCCAGCAGCGCGACTACGCCCGCATCGACACCGAAAGCCTGCCGCTGCCGGAACTGGTCATGCCACCGACTGCAGCCGAACCCAAGCGCGAACCGGAGCCTGAACGTCTGCCACCCGGCTTCTGGGAGCGCTTCGGCGAGGCACTGGGAATCGATCTCGGGGGTATGGATGAAGACCAGCGGCAAGCGCTGGCACTGAATGCTGCCCACCTGCTCAAGCAGAGCGTGGCGGGCCTGCAGCAGAGCCTGCGCACCCGCAGCGAGCTGAAAAACGAGCTGCGCCTGGCGCTGACCACCGTGCAGAGCGCCGGCAACAACCCGCTCAAGCACAGCGCCGATGCGAGCGAGGCCCTGAACGGCCTGCTGCGTGGTGGCAAACCCGGCCAGCTCAGCGCCGAACAGGCCGTCGGCCGCGCCTTTCGTGATCTGCAGGCGCATCAGGTGGCACTGCTGGCGGCCAGCCGCGCCGCCGTTCACGCGATGTTCGAACAGCTGGCGCCGGAGCAGCTGGCGCTGCGCTTCGAACGCGAAGGCCGCAAACCCCTGCTCGCCACCGCCGGCAGTCGCTGGCGTGCCTATCGCCGCCTGCATCACAGCCTCGGCCAGGATGCCGACTGGAGCGAACGCCTGTTCGCCCGCGACTTCGCGAAGACCTATGAGGAGCAGGTGCGCCTGATCGCCACGCTCGATTCAACCCATCAAGGATGATCCCATGCCTCGTCGCATCACCCTGGCCATGCTGGCCTCGCTGCTCGTGCTGGGCGGCTGCTCGGCACTGTCGCCGTACTCCAAGCTGACCAAGCTGGACCTCGAGCTGCACGGCAGCGACCGTCTCAACCCCGACCTCAACGGCCGGCCTTCGCCGATCGTGCTGCGCCTGCTGGAGCTCAAGCATCCGGTGGCGTTCGAAAACGGCGACTTCTTCGCACTCTACCAGCGGCCCAAGGAAGCACTGGCGCCGGACCTGGTGACCTCCGAGGAACTGGAACTGCGTCCCGGCGAAAGCCGTGAGCTGAAGCTCTCCGTGCAGGACGGCAGCCGCTACGTCGGCGTGCTGGCCGCCTACCGCGACCTGCCGGAAGCCAGCTGGCGCTACGTCATCGCCGTGCCGCCGCAAGAGCGCACCCGCATCGCCCTGAGCCTGGATGAGCGTGGCATCGCGCTGTTCGACCCGCTCGCCGAAGAAGGAAAATAAGCATGAGCCTGCACAAGGTTGTCTGGCAGGAAGGCATGCTGCTGCGCCCGCAGCACTTCCAGCAAAGCGATCGATACTACGATCACCAACTCAAGGCGCGCACCCAGAAGCTGAGCAGCCATGCCTGGGGATTCTTCAATTTGGAGATCGACCGCCAGTTCCTCAACATGGGCAAGCTGGTGCTCAGCCAGGCCAGCGGCATCCTCCCGGACGGGACCCTGTTCGAGCTGGGCAGCGAGCGCGAGCCTCTGGCTCTGGACATCCCGCCGAATACCGGCAGCACTCCGGTCTATCTCGCGCTGCCGCTGGTCACCGGCAACCACATCGAAACCCGCCGGCCCGAGCAGAAGGACGTGCTGGCGCGCTATACCGCCCACGAACTGGACGTCGCCGACTCCAATGCCGGCGACAGCAGCACGAGCCAGGTCAGCACCGGTCTGCCAGATTTCCGCCTGCTGCTGGGCGAGCAGCAGAGCGACCAGGCCTACGTGAAACTGCAGCTGTGTGAGGTGCTGGACACCACGCCGGACGGGGTCATCAGCCTCGACCCCGAGTTCATCCCCACCTATGTCAACTTCCAGACCTCCGCCTATCTGCTGTCCTGCCTGAAGGAAGTGATCAGCATGCTCGCCCACCGCGGCGATACCCTTGCCGAGCGAATCAGCGCCACCGGCAAGGTGGGTGGCGCCGAGGTCGGCGACTTCATGATGCTGCAGCTGATCAACCGTCACGAACCGGTGCTGCGCCACTACCTGGGCGTGGAGCAGGTGCATCCGGAGCAGATCTACCGGGATCTGCTTGGCCTGCTCGGCGAGCTGGCGACCTTCTCCAGCGAGAGCAAGCGCCCGCGCTTGGATGGCCGTTACCAGCACAGTGCTCAGGGCGCGAGCTTCCGCAAGCTGATGGACGCGATCCGCCAGGTGTTGTCGATGGTGCTCGAGCAGCACGCCATCGAGCTGCTGCTGCAGCAGCGTCAGTACGGCATCCAGGTATCGCCGCTGCATGATCACAAGCTGCTAGGCACGGCGTCCTTCGTGCTCGCCGCCAGCGCCCAGTGCGATTCGGAAACCCTGCGCACACGGCTGCCGGCGCACCTGAAGATCGGCCCGGTGGAACGCATCCGTCAGTTGGTCAACCTGCATCTGCCGGGCATCCGCCTCAACCCGCTGCCGGTGGCGCCGCGGCAGATCCCCTTCCACGCCGGCAAAACCTATTTCGCCCTGGAGCTCAGTGCCGAGGACCAGGCGCAGCTGGAGCGTTCCGGTGGCTTTGCCTTCCATGTGTCCGGTGACTTCGCCGGGCTCGAACTGAAATTCTGGGCGGTCAGGGACTGAGCGACATGATCGAGGAAATGGATTACGGACAGGACGACCGCACGGTCATCGTCAATCGAGCAGGAGACGCCCCGGCGCAGAGCCCGCTGACCGACTTCGACACCCCGCCGCGCTTCGAGCAGCTGGAGGAACGGATGATCTACGCCGCGCGCCTGCGCCCGGCGGAAACCTTCAACATCAGCCTCAACCCGCTGGTGGCCGCCGCCTCGCCGCTGCTGTCGGAAGTGGTGCGCTTCAAGCACAGCCTGGAAAGCGAAGACCTGCAGGCCCTGCACGGCCAGTTGAGCAGCGCGATCAAGCTGTTCGAGCATCGCGCGCTGCATGACGGTGCCGAAAGCAGCCAGGTGATGGCGGCGCGCTACGTGCTCTGCACTGTGCTCGACGAGGCCGTGGTGACCACGCCCTGGGGCAACGAAAGCGAATGGTCGCAGATGAGCCTGCTGTCCTCCTTCCACAACGAGACCTTCGGCGGCGAGAAGTTCTTCCAGCTGCTCGAGCGGCTGTCGCGCAACCCGGTCAAGCACCTGCCGATGCTCGAGCTGATGTACCTCTGCCTGTCGCTCGGCTTCGAGGGCAAGTATCGCGTGCTACCGCGCGGCATGCTCGAGCTGGAAGCGGTACGCGACAGCCTCTACCGACAGATTCGCCAGATGCGCGGCGATATACCGCGTGAGCTGTCGCCGCACTGGGAAGGCCTCAAGGACACCCGCCGACGTCTGGTGCGCATCGTGCCCTGGTGGATGGTGGCGCTGTTTACCCTGGTCTGTCTCGGGGTGATTTACGGCGGCTTCGCCTGGGTGCTCGGCGAACAACGCGAGGCCGTGCTGCAACCCTACCGCTCGCTGGACATGGATGCCGGCGGTTCCACCTTTTCAGGGATGAAATGAGATGAAGACGTTCTTTGGCAAGCTCGGCGCCGTGCTGCGCCGGACCTGGGTCTGGAGTCTACTGCTGGTCCTGCTGCTGGCGGTCATGGTGTGGTTCGTCGGGCCGCTGCTGGCGGTCGACGACTACCGGTTCTGGGAATCGTCGACTGCCCGCCTGCTGAGCATCAGCGTGCTGTTTCTCGGCTGGGGGCTGGCCATGGTCTTCGCCAGCTGGCGCGCCAGTGCGCGCAAAAAGCGCGACGCCGAGGACCAGGACGTTCAGGAGCAGCTGCGCCGCAACGGCCTGATCGGCGAGGAGCAGCAGGAGCTGCGCCATCGCTTCAGGCAGGCGCTGCGCACCCTGAAGACCTCCAGCCTCTACCGCGGGCGCAGCGAGAAATGGCGCAGCGAGCTGCCCTGGTACCTGTTGATCGGTCCGCAGGGTAGCGGCAAGACTAGCCTGCTGGATTTCTCCGGCCTGGACTTTCCGCTCAACCGCAGCGAACAGCAGCGCCTGACCAAAGACGTCTCCGGCACCCGCTATGCCGACTGGTACTTCGCCGATCATGCCGTGCTGATCGACACCGCCGGCCGCTACCTGACCCAGCCCGATGCAGCGGTCGACGGCAGCGCCTGGGAAACCCTGCTCGGTCTGCTGCGCAGGCGCCGCGCCCGCCCGCTCAACGGCGTACTGGTCAACCTGCCGGTGGACCAGCTGCAGGGCGGCAGTGAACTGGAGCTGGAGAACCTGGCCCGCCAGACCCGCCAGCGCCTGCACGAGATCCATCAGCGTCTGAACGTGGACGTGCCGGTCTACTTGGTGCTGAGCAAGTCCGATCGAATTCTCGGTTTCGACGAATTCTTCGAGCAGCTGTCTCGGGAGGAAAGCGACCAGGTGCTGGGTGCGAGTTTCCGCAAGGAGCAGAACGGCAGCGATGCGCAGGTGGTGCGCCAGGAATTCGAGGAGCTGCTGCGCCGGCTGAACAGCCAGGTGATCCTGCGCATGCACCAGGAACGCGATACACAGCGCCGCGGCCGAATCCTCGACTTCCCACATCAGTTGGGGCAGATCGGCGAGCGCCTGAGCCTGTTTATCGAACTCGCGTTTGCCGGCAACCGATACCAGCGTGCCAGCCAGCTGCGTGGTTTCTACCTGACCAGCGCGCCGCAGCTACGCGAAACGCTCGATCCGCTCACCGCCGGCATCGGCCGCCAGCTCGGCCTGGCCAGCAGCGCGCTGCCGACGTTCCGCAGCGGTCGCGCGCGCTTCATCAACCAGCTGCTCAGCCGGGTGATCTTCCCTGAAGCCGAACTGGCGGGCCTCGACCAACGCGAAGTACGCCGCATCGACTGGGGCCAGCGTGCCCTCTATGCCGGAGCCTTCGGCTGCCTGCTGCTGTTCGGCGGCGCTTGGGCACTTAACTTCTCTGGCAACCATGAACGCCTTGAACAGCTGCGCGACATCGCCCAGGAACTCGGCAGCGAGCGCAAGACCATCGCGGCGGGAGACGAGGCTCTGCGCACCCTCAAGGCCCTCGATGCGAGCTATGCCGCGACACAGGTCTTCCCGCCTCGGGAGGAGATTTCCTGGCTGCGCCGTGGCGGCCTCTATCAGGGCGAAGCGGTCGACCCGACGCTGCACGAGGCCTACCGCCGCGATCTCGAAAGGTTGCTGCTGCCGCGCGTCGCCCGGCAGCTGGAGGCGCAGATCCGCGCCAACCTGAATGACCGCGAACAGCTGCTCGGCAGCCTGCGCGCCTATCTAATGCTGAACCTCGCCGAACGCCGTGATGCGGCGTTTCTCAAGGACTGGCTGGCCGCCGACTGGTCGCTGCGCCATCCCGGCAATGCCGTAGCGCAGCAGGGCCTCAACACCCACTTCGCGCGCCTGCTGGAAGAATCCTTTGCTGCATACCAGCTGAACGACAATCTGGTAGCCAAGGCCCGCGCACAGCTGCGCAGCGAATCGCTGGCGGCCGTGGTGTACCGCATGCTGCGCGATCAGGCGCGCAACCTTCCCGACTACCGGCTGAACACGCAGCTCGGCCCGCAGGCGTCGCTGTTCGTCGGCGGTGACTACACCATTCCAGGCTTCTACACCCAGCGCGGCTATCACAAGCTGTTCGTCGCACAGGGCGCCGATCTGGTCAGCGAGATACTGCGCGACAACTGGGTACTGGGCGAAGGCGACAGCCTCAGCACCAAGGACCTGGGCCGCCTGCTGGTGGAAATGGAACAGCTTTACTTCCGTGACTACGCCGCGCACTGGAGCGAGGCGATTGCCCAGCTGAACATTCTCCCCGCCGGTAGTGCGGCGCAGGGCGCCGCGCAGCTCGCCGGGCTCACCGCCGCCAACTCGCCGCTGCTGCAACTGTTGCTGGAGGTGCGCGAGAACACCCGGTTCGCCGGTCTGGTCGAAGCGACTGCCGGGGCCGGCGAGCTGGCCGAAGCGGCACAAGGCGCCGGCGGCAAGCTCGGCAAGGCAGCCAAGCTGGCAACCGCCGCCGCCGAGCAAGCCCAGACCGCACTGCTGAAGAACATGCCGGACACCGCGCGCAGAACCCTGGAGCGACGCTTCGCGCCGCTGCACCAGCTGCTCGACGAGAACGGCGCGCCCGGCCCCGAGTTGAGCGCCAGTCTGCAAGCCCTCGACGCCCTGCAGCTGCAGCTCGCTTCCCTGGCCCACGCCAGCGCACCGGAACAGGCCGCCTTCGAAATGGCCAAGGCACGTATGGGCGGCCAGCGCGATGCTATCAACCAACTGCGCAGCAGCGCTGCACGGCTGCCGCAGCCGCTGGGCAAGTGGCTGGGGCTGCTGGCCGAAGACAGCTGGTCGCTGGTACTCACCGATGCCTACCATTACCTCAATCAGCGCTATCGCAACGAGCTTTACGCCAGTTACCGCGGTTCGTTGCGCGAGCGTTATCCGTTCAGCGCCCACAGCGCCAGCGATGTCGCCCTCGCCGACTTCCGCGAGTTCTTCAAGGCTCAGGGCCTGGCGGACAGTTTTTTTGAGCGCTACCTCAAGCCCTTCGTCAGCGGCAGCGCCGGCGAGTACCAGTTGCGCCGGGTTGACGGTCGCGGCTTGCCGCTGTCCGAGCAGTTCCTGGCACAGATGAGTCGGGCCCAGACCATTCGCCGCAGCTTCTTTGCCGAGAACCCCAACGAGCCGCTGATCCTGTTCAAGCTCGAGCCTTATTCGCTGGATTCGAGCCTTGGTCGCGCCGACTTCCGCTTCGGCAACCAGCAGATGGAATACCGCCACGGGCCGATCGTGCAGACCGCGTTTCGCTGGCCGGCCGAAGCCGACGACGGACGCACCAGCCTGGTGGTGGAAGAACTCGGCGGCCGTCGCGTGGGTATCGAGAAGAACACCGGGCCCTGGTCGCTGTTCCGCCTGATCGACCTGATGCAGGTCGACTACCACAGCGGCCGCGACGTGTTGATGCTCAAGGCCGATCTCGGCGGCCTGCGCACCAACTACCTGCTGCATGCGCAGCGCTCGCCGAATCCGTTCGATCTCGCGCTGCTGCGCGGCTTCAAGCTGCCGGCGACGCTGTGATGAACGCAACCGCGTGCAGCTGGCGCAGCGCCGCGCGCACCGACACCGGCAAGGTGCGTGCGCGCAACGAAGATGCCTTTCTCGACCTGCCACAGGCCGGGCTCTGGGCCGTGGCCGACGGCATGGGCGGACACCAGAACGGCGCCCTGGCCAGTCGCCTGATCATCGAGCAGCTGGCCGAGCTTTCTAGGGGCGGCGATCTGGCCGAGCGGCTGCGGGCGTTGCGGCGCTGTCTGCATGAGCTCAATCGCCGGCTCAGCCAGGAACTGACGGTCACCACCGAACGCCCCGATCCGGTGATCGGCAGCACCGTGGTCGCCCTGCTTATGGAAAGTGATCGCGCCGCGTGCATCTGGGCTGGCGACAGCCGCTGCTACCTGTGGCGTAGCGGCCGTCTCTATCAGCTGTCACGCGACCACTCGTTGCTGCAGCAACTGATTGACGAGCAGCAGCTCAGCCCCGAGCTTGCCGCCAAACACCCGGCCGCCCATGCATTGACCCGCGCCATAGGCGCCAGCGAGAAGCTGGAGCTGGATATCCTCGAATTCGCCGTATTCCCGGGCGACACGCTGCTGCTGTGCAGCGATGGGCTCTACCAGAGCATGTCCGCCGACGCGCTCGGCGCCGCACTCAGCCTGCCGTCCACGCAGCTGGCGCTGGAACGGCTGTTTCGTCAGGCACTCAAGGGCCCGGCGCGAGACAATCTCAGCGCCGTGGTGATACGCCGATGAACGCCCAGCCCGCCTGCGATCTCACTTATTTTGCACTGGCCTCCACCGCGGCCACGCCGGTGTCGGAGGCACCGAAAACGCCTGTCGGCGAGCTGCCGGAAGTCCTCGGCGGCCGCTACCGGATCGAGCGCCTGCTCGGCGTCGGCGGCATGGGTGCGGTCTATCGCGCCCGTGACCTGCTGCGCGAACAGTTCGGCGATCCGGAGCCCTACGTGGCGCTGAAGACGCTCAGCGAGGATTTTGCCGAGTACCCCGACGCCAGCGCCCTGCTCTACAGCGAATACGCGCTGACCACTCGCCTTAGCCACCGGCATGTGGTGCGCCTGTACAACTTCGACATCGACCCAGCCAGCCAGCGTGCCTTCATCACCCTGGAGCTGCTCAAGGGGCCAACCCTCGACCAGTTACTGTGCGAGCGCCCGCAGGGCATGGCCTGGAACGAACTGCAGGGCATCGCGTTACCGCTGCTTGAGGCACTGACCTATTCACACAGCCTGGGCGTGCTGCATGGCGACCTGAAACCGAGCAACGTGATGCTCGCCGATGACGGCCTGCGCCTGTTCGACTATGGGCTCGGACAACCGCTGGAAGGGCTGCTGCCCGGTTTGCCGCGCCTGTGCCGCACGCGCTTCGCCGCCTGGACGCCGCGTTATGCCGCACTGGAGCTGCTCGACGGTGGCGAGCTGACCGCCGCGGCGGATGTTTACGCCCTGGCCTGCGTGCTCTATGAACTGGCCAGTGGCAGCCACCCTTATCGCCGGCTCAGCGCCCGTCAGGCCAAAGCCATGGAGCTGGACAGCTCCCTGCAGCGCCCGCCGCAGCTGCCCCCGCATTGCTGGCCGGCGCTGCGTCTGGCGCTGGCATTCGACGAAGCGCAGCGCAGCATCGATGCAGCGGGCCTGTTGCAAGCCTTCAGCCGCCCCGCACCGAACCGTTGGCGGCGCTGGTTCGGCCACTCCCATGGATGACATCAGGACAAGGAGAGCCCAATGTTCAACGCGGCCAATAAAACCCACTTCACGCTTTCCCTCGAAGGCGTCGAGCACGACTTCAAGGTGCTCGAATTCCGGGGCCGCGAGGCCATCAGCCAGCCTTATCGCTTCGACCTGGAACTGGTCAGCGAGCGCCCCGACCTGGATCTGGAAAGCCTGCTGCATCGCCCGGCCTTCCTCGCCTTCGCGCCGGATGGCAGTGGTGTTCATGGGCTGGTGCATCAGGCCGCCCAGGGTGAATCCGGCAAGCGCCTGACCCGCTATCGCCTCACGCTCGTGCCGCAGCTGGCCTACCTCGCCCATCGCACCAACCAGCGCGTCTTCCAGCACCTGACGGTGCCGCAGATCATCGCCCAGGTGCTCGAGGAACACGGCATTCAGGCCGATGCCTACCGCTTCGGGCTTGGCCCGGTGGTCTACCCGCCGCGCGAGTACTGCGTGCAGTACGACGAAACCGACCTGCACTTCATCCAGCGCCTGTGCGAGGAAGAGGGCATCCACTATCACTTCCAGCACGGTGCGAGCGCTCATGTGCTGGTCTTCGGCGATGACCAGACCGTCTTCCCCGGGCTCGCGGCCACCGCCTATCAACAAGACAGCGGTCTGGTCGCCGACCAGCCGGTGATCAAGCGTTTCGGCCTGCGCCTGGAAACCCGTACCAGCCGGGTCACGCGTCGCGATTACGATTTCGAGAAGCCACGTCTGACCATGGAGGCCGCGTTCCACAGCGATTTCCAGCCGGATCTCGAGGACTACGACTACCCCGGCCGCTTCACCGAGCGCGCCCGCGGCAAGCACCTGTCGCAACGCGTCTTGGAGCGCCACCGCCACGATTACGAACTGGCCGAAGGCGAAAGCGACCAGCCGAGGCTGGTGAGCGGCCATTTCCTCCCGCTCACCGAACACCCGCGCAGCGACTGGAACCAGCTCTGGCTTCTTACCGAAGTGCTGCACGAAGGAAAACAGCCGCAGGTGTTGGAGGAGTCCGTCACCAGTCATGTCGATAGCGGTGACGGCTTCGTCCAGGGCTACCGCAACCACTTCAGCGCCACCCCCTGGGCCATCCCCTTCCGCCCGGCGCTTTGCCATCCGAAACCGAAGGTGCTCGGCAGCCAGACCGCCGTGGTCACCGGCCCCGCTGGCGAAGAGATCCACTGCGACGAGTACGGCCGCGTAAAAGTCCAGTTCCACTGGGACCGCCACGGCCAGGCCGATGACAAGACCAGCTGCTGGCTGCGCGTCAGCTCCAGCTGGGCGGGTGACCGCTATGGAGGCATCGCCATCCCGCGGGTCGGCATGGAAGTGCTGGTGACCTTCCTCGAAGGCGATCCCGATCAACCGCTGGTGACCGGCTGCCTGTACCACAAGGAGCATCAGGTCCCCTACGACCTGCCAGCGAACAAGACCCGCACGGTGTTCAAGACCCTGAGCAGTCCGGGTGGTGGTGGCTACAACGAATTGCGCATCGAAGACCGCAAGGGCGCCGAACAGATCTACATTCACGCCCAGCGCGACTGGGACGAAAACATCGAGCACGACCAGACGATCCGCGTCGGCCACGAGCGCCACGACACGGTGGAAGCCAACAGCTACAGCGAGCTTAAGGCTGAGGAACATCTCATCGTCGCAGGTGATCGCAAGGTGGAAATCAAACCCGACGACCACCTCACCGTCGGCCAGACCCAACACATCAAGCTCGGCACCGCCCAGCTGACCAGGGCCGGCCGCGAGATCCACCTCAAAGCCGGGCAAAAGATGGTCATCGAAGCCGGCGTCGAACTGACCCTGAAGGCCGGCGGCAGCTTCATCAAGCTCGACCCGGGCGGCATCACCGTCTCCGGCCCGCTGGCGCGAATCAACGCCGGCGGCGCACCGGGCAAAGGCTCGGGCATCAAGATCAAATCACCGGTGCGGCCGGGTATGGCTGATGGCGACAAAGCCGGGAGCTTGTTAGAGCAGGCACTGCCGGGCGAGGCGGACAGCCTGCTCCGCAAACGCAAGCGCTCGCTCAATTTCTCGGGCTAAGAACAGTGCCGGCTGCGCAGCCGGATCGAACGCAAGGAAGCATCGAACATGGCCGAAAACAAGCCGATCAATTGGGCTTACCCGTTTCCCAGCAAGGACACCAGCCACAATCCGCTGCAACTGCTTACACATATGGCCCAGGCCAAAGGCGGGTTCTACCCCACCGGCGAAAACGGCTTATGGCATGGCGGCGTGCATTTCGACGAAGGCACGGCCGCTGCATTCGACCAGTCGAGCGTGCGCTGTATCGCCGACGGAGAGGTGATTGCCTACCGTATCGATGAACGCTACCCGGTCAGCGAACTCACCGACGACATTCCGCGTGTCAAAAGAGCGCCCTATTCCACGGGGTTCGTGCTGGTCAGACACAGCCTGCAGCCGCCGCCTCTGAAGAACGCTGACGGCAGCATCGTCGAAGCGCAAACCCCTCCAAGCCTCACTCTCTACAGTCTGTACATGCACCTGCTGGATTGGGCGGGCTACCAGGCACGAGCGGACCTTCCGCGCCCCGCCTTCTGGGAAACCAAACGCTATACCGTGAATACGCAGCACGATGGCCTAAGCGTTCGCGCAGGTCCGAGTAAGCACACCACCAAGCTGTCGGAGCTGTCCAAGGGTGTCGAGATAACCATTGGCGAAACGGAAGGCGAGTTCAGCAAGCTGGTCAGCCTGATCAGCGGGACGGCACAACCCGCCCTATCAGCCGACGACGAGGGGCAACTGCCCGGCTATGTGTCCACCAGCTTGCTCAAACCGCACAGCGAGCCAGCGGAATACGACAAGGTCGTCGTTCTCGACAGCGGGTTGCCGATCAAGGCGGGTGAACTGATTGGCCATCCCGGTCTGTACCAGAACCACGACGGCGCCGCTCAGCACATGGTCCATGTCGAACTGTTCAGTTGCGACGATGTGCCCGCTTTCATCGCGCAGAGCCGCGCCTGGGCCAGCCGCTTGCCGGTCGACCAGAAAACCCTGCTCAAGGTCTATAAAGGTGCGAGCAAACTGATTCCGCACCGGGACGATATCAATGCCGAGAACCCGCCCAAACTGGACGACGATGGCAGGCTGATCGGCGTCGACCTGATCATTCCGCAGTCACTGTTGGATGGACTCCCCGCTTCGAGAAAAATCCAAGTCAAGGATGGCGCTGACAACACCATGCACTGGTGGCGGCTGGAAGGTCTGTTCGCCGACGCTAACGGCAACCCCATCGACGGCTGGCTCGCGGAGCAGGAGCTAATCACTACTCGTCACAGCCCGTGGGAGTGGGAAGGCTTCCAGTGCATCGAGGAAACCGGAACGCCCGTCGAGAAGCTCGCCTACGCCTTCAATGCCAGAGGCCTGCTGAGCGCAGATGAACAGCACAACTACCGGGCGCAGATCAGCAAGGCCGATGGAGGCCCAATCGTAACGCTCGCTCGTCTCTACGACATCGCCGATACCGATAAGGATGGCGTATTGACCAGCGCTGAAATCCAAGCAGCCCTAGCCAGGCCTTGGCACGCTCAAGTGCTTGGCCAACTCGTCGCCAAATATGAAAGCGAGTGGTTCTGGAACAAGGGCAAGTGGGATGAGCTTGATCCATTGTTAGCTGAAGAGCCCGGAAAGCCGAATCTTGTTTGGGAAGCGGAAAAGCAGCGAATCGAGAAGTTGAGTTGGTGGGAGGATCTGGCTGGGAGACACGGGACTTCTACGAGCGGAATAATGTGGAATATTTCACCAAACGGTTTCTTATCAAGCTTCGCCAACAGGGCTCTTCTGGTTTCTAGAGCAACGCTTGCGTATATCATGAACTCAGCTTCCGACGAGATACTCGATAAGTACCTTCTTCCGATCAACAATACGCTTGAAGCATTTGAAATAAATACGCCTCTTCGTATAGCACATTTTTTGTCTCAAATAGCGCATGAAACCGGAGAGCTACGGTACTCTGCGGAACTCAGCTCTGGCAAACAATACGAAGGTCGTTCAGACCTAGGCAACACCCAAGCAGGCGACGGACAAAAATTTAAGGGGCGCGGACTCTTGCAAATAACTGGGCGAAGCAATTACGAAGCCTGCGAAGCCTTTCTAAAAAACATAAAAGAATTCAAAAATCTCGATATTACAAGTTCCACTGAGCGCGCAGAGCAGCTGGCGTACAATCCAAAGCTAGCAGCACTCGCATCCGGCTACTACTGGGCTAAACTGAAATCTAACTTAAATGCAGCCGCTGACAGCGATGACTTATTTTGGGTATCAGTATACGTGAATGGATGGGCAAGGCAGGACAGGCCATTCTACCCAAACAGAAGCAAAGAACCTAACAACATGCATCACCGCGCGCAAATGCTGGAACGAGCAAAGCGAGCTTTGGGAATTTTATGAGAAAAGTTATCACTGCAGTTCTTTCATTAGCTTATTTGCATGTATGTCATGCTGAAACTGCGTCTGTAACAGAGATAATAGCCTATGAGGGCACGGTCGCTGGAAGCGGAATCTTTATGACGCTATCGGAAACTGACGGCGATATCATAGGAGGCTACCATTATAAAAAATATGGCACAGCCATACCGCTGCGAGGCTCAATTGAAAACAGCCATATAACATTAATAGAGAAGTCAACCTTAGGCGAGGCAAAGATAAGTGCCGAGCTTGACAAGCAATTAATGATAGGCACTTGGAAAGGTAGCGGGATTATCCACAGTATTCATGCCAGAGCCCTCAGCAAAAGCTACACAAATCTAATTAACGGAATAGACATTTCCAAAAATCACCCAAACACCAATATAACAATTAAATTTATAGACGGCAGAACCCAAAAACTTGAAGTAGAGACCCTAACGGATACCACATCGATCGTGTTCGAGGACTACAATTTCGACGGCCTCCCTGATTTGAGAGTACTCGAGAGCAGCGCTGATTCCAATACAACTTACATTGCATGGACTTACGAGCCAAGCAAAAAAGTATTTGAATACTCTGAGGAAATGTCAATGCTGTCGAGCCCTAAGGTCCTGCATAGCGAAAGGGCGATACTATCCTTATCTCGAGATGGCTGTTGTCGTTACATCGCCTCAAAATCAGTGGACCACGAAAAGCACTCTGCCGAATTCGAGTATGAGAAGCTTACAGGGGTTGAACGCGTAACTGATTTAAAAACAAATACAACCACAACTAGATCAATAAGCCAGAAATACTTCGAGCGAAAATATGTTACTCCCATTGGAGCTGATGGCTTATAGGCACTCCATCTTCAAAAAAAAAAAGCAGAACAAGGATTGATGGACGGAGAACATAACGATCAATCCTCTAGTTCTTCATTGATTGCGGGGACCACCTGTAGCCCGCTGTCGCTAACCATGCCCGCGGCGCGCGTCAGGTAATGACTGAAGCATCAAGATCAACCCGTCGGTGCTGCTGATCAAATGGCGATCCGCCCGCACTCTACACACCGATTTCAATTTTGTAAGCCAACCGGATAAAGCAGCCGAGCCCGAACACTCTGTGCCAATTATGATATGGGGTATGAAAGAAGGGATTTTTACAGGAAAAAAACTAAGCGACTATCTTAGTTCTGCTGAGGCAGATTATGTAGATGCTCGTAGAATAATCAACGGCTCTGATCAGCAGCAACTTATAGCCGGCTATGCAATAAAGTTTGAATCCATCCTAAGAAAACGTCCTCGGCAAAAGGAAATCTTCGCTCCATGAAACACGTACGGTTTTTAGCTCTGCTTATCCCACTAACGCTGACCACCAGCGCACACGCAAGCGCTTACACCATTTCATCCAACGATGACGGGGTGGCGGAAATCTATACAGCAGACATGGAAGCGGGCACTCTGACGATCAAGCAGGGAACGAAAACGACAATTATCACCGACATTGTTGGCCACGCAGGGCAGACAGCCACAACGTTGGTGCGGTTCAATGGTGGGCCCGCACTGAGCTATGAAAACTCTGGATCGAATACACATTTCGAAGTCTTCTATACCCTAAAGCTCAAAGATAATATCCCTCTTATCGACTGCATATACAGCAATATTCGCAACGGGCAGAATGGTGCCTCTATTCGAAAAGCTGTTTGCAACCTTAAAAAAATATTATCGAGCAATTACCAGGATACAGCTTTCCGTTACACAGACGCCTGGATTGAGGAATCCAATAAAGTGTCCCTACAATCTGTTATGGCCGAGCCTGCTGAAGCCGCTGTAACACCCCTCGGCAACCTAGGCAATGTGCTTGTTGCACTGCGCTACGACTCGATCGAAGATCTAATGTCTGCTACTCCGAAAACCATAGCGTCAGCAGCCGGAAAAACTTATGTAGTGACCACCGGTAACGCTTATTTGGTGTATGACGTCGATGGTGTTACAGCATCAGCGCTGGATGTGGAAACGGACCCTGTAGCACATTCATTGAAGCGCCTGACAGCTACAGAGCTATTGCAAGCTATTAAGAAAAACTAAACTTTCTCACCGCCTGATGCGCCCATCGATTATTCATGCTTAGACTTATACACGCCAGCGCCTATACTATTGTCGTGGTACTGGCTGCTCCTCTTACAGCAGCAACGGAACGTCCACTACCATTTTTTTACTGCAAAGCGAAATCCGGTAAAACTCTAGAGCTATACAAACAGAACAATACGATCAGTTATAAATTCGGGCATCCTGCCCGCACACCCGAGCTTGAACTGAATAGTTTAAGGTATGAGGTTACCATATTAATAGGTAACGCGACTGGCAGCGAACTGAGCAATTCTGTTACGTTCACCAATGGCGCCTACTCATATACGGTTAAATCTAGAATTAACAGAGTGGCTGATGTCCAAATACCTGAGCACGGCATACTAGTTAAGAAAAATTCAAGCTACTTAACTTACAACTCATGCATTCCAGCCTCCGTACGCGGAAACCTGCTTGACGTTGAATAATTACCTAAAGCGGCGACCACGTGTTGCCTGTGGCGCAAAACCTGCGACACCATATTGCCATCAACCCACAACCCTGCCATAAACGCGCACTCGCCATGACGCTACAAGGATGTACCGATGCGATTGCTGCGCCGAGCCCTGGGGGCTGTCTTGTTGTTGGCTGTGCTGGCCGTGGGGGTCGGGCTGTATTTTGTGGCCTACCCGAACCTTCCGGAGTATGAAGCGCCCGAAGCGCTGCATTATCTGGAGCAGTGGGACGCCACACAGCGACAGACCTACTACTACACGCCGCAGGGGACCCAGGTTAAGGGGCTGGAGTACGAATGGTTCCGTGCGCTGGAGCTGCCCTTCAGCCGGGACAAGTTCGCCACCCCCGACTACCTCGCCCGCTTCGGCTTTCTGGTCGATCCCGCGCAACAAGCCACCGCGCTGAACCCCGGCAACCTGCCGGTCGGCTTTGCCCGCCACGAGGATGATGAGACCGGTCGCGTCTATCTGGATGTGACCTGCGCGGCCTGCCACACCGGCGAGTTGCGCTACGGGGGTCAGGCCCTTCGTATCGACGGTGGCGCAGCGATGCATTCGCTGGCCTCCACCGTACCGACCCTGCGCGGTGGCGCCTTTGGCCAGGCGCTGGGCATGAGCATGGCCTTCACCTATTACAACCCGCTCAAGTTCCGTCGCTTCGCCGAGCAGGTGCTGGGCGAGCGCTACGAGCAGGACCGCGCGCAGTTGCGCCACGACTTCAAGCAGGTGCTCGACCGTCTGCTCGGCACCGCCTACAACGACTGGCACCGCGGGCTCTACCCCACCGAAGAAGGCTTCGGCCGTACCGATGCGTTCGGTCGCATCGCCAACAGCGTGTTCGGCGACGCCATCGATCCGGCGAACTACCGCGTGGCCAATGCGCCGGTGAGCTACCCGCATCTGTGGGATATCTGGAAGTTCGACTGGGTGCAGTGGAACGGCTCGGCCATGCAGCCGATGGCACGCAATATCGGCGAGGCGCTGGGTGTTGGCGCCACGCTGCGGCTGCTGCATGAGAACGGCCAGCCCGTCGCCGAGGCCGAGCGCTACGCATCGGGCGTTCGCGTACGCGACCTGCACAGGCTGGAAACCACGCTCATGCAGCTGACCCCGCCTCGCTGGCCCGAAGACGTGCTGGGCGCGATCGATCTAGAGCAGGCCAGCCTCGGTCGCCCGCTGTACAAGGAAAACTGTGCGCATTGCCACGACGCCGGGCCCAAGCCGGTCGACAAGCGTTTCGCTGCCGAACGCGACCCCGAGTGGCGCATGAAGGTGATCCCCACTTCCTTCGTCGGTACCGATCCGACCACGGCCGACAATATCGCCGACCACCGCTTCGACCTGACCCGCCTGGGCTGGACCCAGGATGAGCTGGATCGCCTGGATGTGCAGCTGTATGGCGCGTCATCCGGCCCGCTCGATCTCGCCAGCCTGTCCAGCGCCAAGGGCCTGGCCTACATCACTGCCTACGTCGAGGAACGCGCCTACCGTGAGGCAGGCATCGCAGCGCCGGAGCGCGCCAGATACGACGGCTTCGGCCTGCCGATCGGGGTGCAGGAGCTGCGCGGCTACAAGGCACGCCCGCTGGACGGTATCTGGGCGACGCCGCCCTTCCTGCACAACGGCTCGGTGCCGACACTGTTCCAGCTGCTGTCGCCGGTGGCCGAACGGCAGAAGCAGTTCTGGGTCGGCAGCCGCGAGTACGATCCGCAGCACCTGGGCATTCGCACCGAGCGCTTCGACGGCGGCTTTCTGCTGAATACCGCAATCACTGGCAACAGCAACCGCGGCCATGAATTCCGCGCCGGCTGTCGCGGCAATGGCGTGATCGGCCGGGCACTGGCGCCACACGAACGCTGGGCGCTGGTCGAGTACCTCAAGGTGCTCGGCGATCCCCGCTTCGAACCACGCCTCGAGGAACTGCCGGCGCGCCCCCACAACCCCGGCCCACGCTGCCCCTGAACTGCCCTTCGCACAAGGATCTGCCTCATGCTGACAAGACTCTGGCTCTGGATCGGCCGCCTGCTGGGCCGGCTGCTGCTTGCCATTACCGCCCTGGGCCTGGCGGGCTGGGCGATTGCCGCCGTGCACTTTCACTTCACCCATCGTGGCCCCGTCTCCAGCGAAGAGGTCGTCTCCCCGAGCGAAGCGGCCGACACCCAGGCGGTCATCGCCGACGCCATCGCCGTGGTGGAACAGCACAGCGAGAATACCCGCGTGCTGCGCGACGCCCATGCCAAGGCCCACGGTTGCGTGCGCGCCGAAGTCAGTGTGCGCGCCGACCTGCAACCCGCACTGCGCCAGGGCGTTTTCAGCGAGCCGGGCAAGACCTGGCAGGCCTGGGTAAGGCTATCCAACGGCAACGCCTACCCGCAGTTCGACCGTATCCGGGACGCCCGCGGCATGGCGATCAAGCTGCTCGACGTGCCCGGGGAAAAGCTCACGCGTGACCCGCGCCATGCCGGCGAACAGGACTTCGTGATGTTCAACCACCCGGTATTCTTCGTTCGTGACGTTGCCGAATATCGCAGCAACTTCGCCGCCCAGGCGCAGGGCAAGAAGGCACTGGCGTTCTTCCCGAGCATCGATCCGCGCAGCTGGGAGCTGCGCCACATGTTCATCGCGCTGCAGACCCTGGCGCCCGCGCCCGAGAGCCCGGTGGCCACCACTTACAGCTCCGTGGCGCCGTACAAGCTCGGCCCGCACAACATCAAGTACCGGGTTATCCCGACGCCGGAAAACTGCCCGACCTACCAACTGCCCGAGCAGA
The DNA here is from genome assembly GCF_051948915.1 of Stutzerimonas sp. Brlt_14. NCBI lineage: Bacteria > Pseudomonadati > Pseudomonadota > Gammaproteobacteria > Pseudomonadales > Pseudomonadaceae > Stutzerimonas > Stutzerimonas sp. Brlt_14. The sequence goes on along the minus strand of NZ_JAYJLM010000003.1, from coordinate 519,383 downwards.
ACCGCGACCTGCCGAACTTCCTGCGCAGCGCGCTCTACCAGCAGCTGTCCCTCGACCGCGCACCCGCCTGCTTCGCCCTGCAGGTGCAGCGGCAGAACACCGAGCACTACATGCCCATCGAGGACACCAGCATCGAGTGGGACGAGGCCATCGCGCCATTCGAGACGGTCGCCGACATCCGCCTGCCGCCGCAGGACTTCGACAGCCCCGAGCAGAACCTCGCCTGCGACAACCTCAGCTTCAACCCCTGGCATGCACTGCCGGAGCATCGCCCCATCGGCGGCATCAACCGGCTGCGCAAGGCAGTGTACGAGGCGATCAGCAGCTACCGGCTCGAGCGTAACGGCGCACTTTGACGCCACCGTGGTGGTCCATGGATCAGCAGCCGACGCGCGCCGCCTGTTGCCGACCACGGGCCACCCGGTCCTGTCTTTCCGGGCGGAGCCCTGCTAGCATCAATCAGGACTCCATCGCCCGACATAGGCACCCGTTTGCAGAAGATGAGCGCCACCCTGTCCTCGTGTCCCGGTTCGGTGACCCTCGATCAAGGGGCTTCGCCATTGCGGGCGCGCATCGTCGGTGACTGGACCCTCGCCCATTACGCGGCACTGCGCCGAGAGGTGCAGCGGCTCAGGGCGCGAATCGACGAGCGCAGCCAGATCGAGCTGAGCGGGCTCGGGGCGCTGGATACGGCGGGCGCCGGCCTGCTGGTGGAGCTGCTGGGCCCCGAGCGGATCGCCGCCATCGAAGCCTGGGCGCCGCAGTTGCCAGCCGAACGCCTGGCGCTGCTGCGCACAGTCGCCACCGCCCTGGACCAACCGGATGCCGCCGAGTCGCCACGCGGTTATGAATTCGGCTATGTGCTGGCGCATATCGGCCGCACGGTCGCGGCGGTGTGGAAGCAGCAGCGCGCGCTGCTCGGCTTCATTGGCCTGACCCTGCAGACGTTGCTGCTGACGCTGCCGCGGCCGCGGCGCTGGCGGCTGACCTCACTGGCCGTACATATCGAGCAGACCGGGCTGGACGCGGTGCCGATCGTCGCGCTGCTGACTTTTCTGGTCGGCGCGGTGGTGGCCTTTCTTGGCGCGACGGTGCTCGCCGACTTCGGCGCGACCATCTACACCGTCAACCTGGTGGGCTTTTCCTTCCTGCGCGAATTCGGCGTGCTGCTAGCGGCGATCCTGCTCGCCGGGCGCAGCGCCAGCGCCTTCGCCGCGCAGATCGGCTCGATGAAATCCAACGAGGAGGTCGACGCCATCCGCACCCTCGGCCTGAGCCCGATCGAGCTGCTGGTGCTGCCGCGAGTGCTGGCGATGCTGATCACGCTGCCGATCCTGACCTTCGTCGGCATGCTCAGCGGCATCGCTGGCGGGCTGGTGGTGTGCGTCCTGGCGCTGGACATCTCACCAACGATGTTCTTCAACATCATGGCGCGCGACATCGCCGTCAGCCATTTTCTGGTTGGGCTAGCCAAAGCACCGGTGTTCGCCTTCGTCATCGCGGTGATCGGTTGCCTGGAAGGCTTCAAGGTCACCGGCAGCGCCCAATCAGTTGGCGAGCACACCACTTCAAGCGTGGTCCAGGCGATCTTCATGGTGATCCTGCTGGATGCCATCGCCGCGCTGTTCTTCATGGAGATGGGCTGGTGACGGGCAACGACGCGCTGATACAGGTACGCGGACTGGTCAACCGCTTCGGCAACCAGACCGTGCACGACGGTCTCGACCTGGACATCCGTCGCGGCGAGATTCTCGGCGTGGTCGGCGGTTCGGGTACCGGCAAGTCGGTGCTGCTGCGCAGCATCGTCGGCCTGCGCCGACCAAATGCCGGCAGCGTCAGCGTGTTCGGCGAAAATCTGCTGGAACTGTCGGCCGAGCGCCGCTCGCAGGTGGAACGACGTTTCGGCGTACTGTTCCAGCGGGGCGCGCTGTTCACCTCGCTGAACCTGCAGGAGAACGTCGCGCTGCCGCTGATCGAGCACGCCGGGCTCGAGCGCCGCGACGCAGAGCACCTGGCGCGGCTGAAGCTGGCACTGGCCGGTCTCCCGGCCAATGCCGCGTGCAAGTATCCCGACGAACTGTCCGGGGGCATGGTCAAGCGCGCCGCACTAGCCCGCGCGCTGGCGCTCGACCCGGAAGTACTGTTCCTCGACGAGCCCACTGCCGGCCTCGACCCCATCGGCGCGGCCGCCTTCGACCAGCTGATCCTGACCCTGCGCGACGCGCTGGGCCTCAGCGTGTTTCTGGTAACCCACGATCTGGATACGCTCTATACCATCTGTGACCGGGTCGCCGTGCTGTCGCGCAAGCGGGTGCTGGTGGCCGATCGCCTGGAGGTGGTGGAAGCCACCGACGACGCCTGGATCCGCGACTACTTCCACGGCCCACGTGGCCGGGCGGCGCAACAAGCCGCCGACTTGCTGGAGAACTGAAAATGGAAACCCGTGCCCATCACGTGCTGATCGGTCTGTTCACCGTACTGGCGGTCGGTGGCGCCTTGCTGTTCGCCCTCTGGCTGGGCAAGTCGAGCATGGATCGCGAGTACAACTATTACGAAATCAGCTTCAATCGGGCGGTCAGCGGTCTGTCCAACGGCAGCGCGGTGGAGTACAGCGGTATCAAGGTCGGTGACGTCGAGGCACTATGGCTCGAACCGGACGACCCGCGCAAGGTGCGTGCACGCATTCGCATCTATTCCGGCACCCCAATCAAGCAGGACACCCGCGCCCGCCTGGCTCTGGCCAACATCACCGGCAGCATGATCATCCAGCTGCACAGCGGCACTCCGCAGAGTCCGCCACTGGAAGGCAAGCGCGGCGAGCCACCGCTGATCGTCGCGGACCCGTCGCCGCTGAGCGCGCTACTGGAGAACGGCGAAGACCTGATGACCAACATCAACAATCTGCTGCGCAGCGCCAACCTGATGCTCTCCGAGGACAATGCCGGGCGCATCGGCCGCACCCTGGCCAATCTCGAGCAGGCCACCAGTGTGCTGGCCGAACAGCGTGGCGACCTCAGCCAGGCGCTGACCCAGCTCAGCCAACTGGGCCAACAGACCAACACCGCGCTGGCGGAGATCACCCGGCTGACGCAGAACGCCAATGGCCTGATCGATGACGAAGGGCGCCAGCTGCTGAGCAGCGCCGGCGAATCCATGGCCGCGCTGGAGCGCGCCACGTCGCGCCTGGACGAGCTGCTGTCGAGCAACCAGGGCGCATTGAACAACGGCCTGCAGGGCTTCAGCGAGCTGGGCCCGGCGATCAACGAGCTGCGCGGCACCCTCGGCGCGCTGCGTCGCGTCACCCAGCGCCTCGAAGACAATCCCAGCGGCTTCCTGCTCGGTCGCGAAAAAATCCAGGAGTTCACCCCATGAGCCGTCTTGCGCTGATCCGCTCTTTTGCCGTGGCAACGCTGCTCGGCACGCTTTCGGCCTGCACGCTACTGCCCGAGGCCGAGCCGATTCGGGTGTTTTTGCTGCCGACCAGCGAGGCCCAGACGAACCAGGCCGCGGGCACGTTGCGCCAGGCACTGCGCATTCATACCCCGCACGCCAGCAGGATTCTCGCTGGGCCGCGTATTGCCGTGGTGCCCGATGGCAATCAGATCAGCAGCTATCAGGGTGCACGCTGGGGCGACACGGCGCCAACCCTGCTGCGTGATCGGCTGATCGAGCAGTTCAGACAAAGCGGGCAACCGACCCCAGTGAGCAATGAGGAAAGCAATCTGTTCGCCGAACTGGAGCTGTTCAGCGATTTGCGGGCATTCCAAAGCGAGTACGTCGACGGCAAACCCCACGTGCGGATTCGTCTGGACGCGCAGCTGGCATCGAGCGCAGATCAACGCATCCTCGCCAGCCGTCGCTTTGAAATCCTCCAACCGAGCGGCAGCCCGCAGCTGGAAAGCGTGGTCGAGGCGTTCGGCCACGCCAGCGACCAGCTCAGCCAACAACTGCAAGGCTGGATATTGCAGATAGCAAAAAGCCAGCCTATGCAGTGAATTGCCGCGAAATGGTCAGATAACGCAATAAGTGCGCTTTTATTGACTCAGGCTAAACGCAACCTTCATGACAATCGCTTAGCATGCGAACTATTGCTTCACGATAAGGAATGCCCATGAAAGCGCCAGCCCAGAAAAACCTCCGCCGCGCACTGTTAGGTCTCGTCGTAGTCGTGATCGTCGGTCTGCTCGCCTGGTCTGAGCTACGCACCGACGGCCTGGGCGATGGCTTCGCCAGCGGCAACGGCCGCATCGAGGCCACCGAGATCGACGTGGCGACCAAGCTCGGCGGGCGTATCCGCGAGATCAGCGTCGACGAGGGCGACTTCGTCCAGCCCGGCCAGATCATCGCGCGCATGGACACCGAAGTGCTCGAGGCCCAGCTTAACCAGGCACGGGCCCAGGTGCGCCAGGCGGAGAACGCGATCCTCACGGCACAGGCACTGGTCGCCCAGCGCGAGAGCGAAAAGGCCACCGCCGAAGCCGTGGTGCACCAGCGCCGCGCCGAACTGACGGCCGCGCAGAAGCGCTACCAGCGCACCGAGGCCCTGGTCGCGCGCAACGCCTTGCCGCGCCAGCAGCTGGACGATGACCTGGCCGCCATGCAGAGCGCCCAGGCCGCGCTGGCCGCCTCGCGCTCGCAAGTGCTGTCCGCCGAGGCCGGCATCGCCGCGGCGAAATCCCAGGTGATCGAGGCACAGTCGGCGCTGGAGGCGGCCCAGGCCAACGTCGCGCGCCTGCAGGCCGACATCAGTGACAGCGAACTGAAGACCGACCGCGTGGCACGCGTGCAGTACCGCGTGGCGCAACCGGGCGAGGTGCTTCCGGCTGGCGGCAAGCTGCTCAACCTGGTCGACCTGGCCGACGTCTATATGACGTTCTTCCTGCCCGAGCGCCTCGCCGGCCGTGTCGCCATGGGTTCGGAGGCGCGCCTGGTGATCGATGCCGTACCGCAGTATGTGATCCCGGCCAGAATCACCTATGTCGCCAGCGTGGCGCAGTTCACGCCGAAGACGGTGGAGACCGAGAGCGAGCGCGAGAAGCTGATGTTTCGGGTCAAGGCGAGGATAGCCCCGGAGCTGCTGAACAAGCGCCTGGAGCAGGTCAAGACCGGCCTGCCCGGCATGGCCTACGTCAAGCTGGACGCCGACGCCGAGTGGCCCGCCCATCTGCAGGTCAACGTCACGCCATGAACCAGCCGCTCGCGCCGGTGGCGCAGGTCGCGGGTGTCAGCCTGCAATACGGCAAGACCCGCGCACTGGACGATCTCAGCGTCGACCTGCCAGCCCGTTGCATGGTTGGCCTGATCGGCCCGGACGGCGTCGGCAAGTCCAGCCTGCTGGCGCTGATCTCCGGCGCGCGCAAGCTGCAGCAGGGCCGGGTGCGGGTGCTCGACGGCGACATGGGCGATGCCGGCCACCGTCGCGCGGTGTGCCCGCGCATCGCCTACATGCCTCAGGGCCTGGGCAAGAACCTCTACCCAACGCTGACGGTGTTCGAGAACCTCGAATTCTTTGGCCGGCTGTTCGGCCAGGCTGCCGACGAGCGCCACTGGCGCATCGCCGAGCTGACCCGCAGCACAGGGCTGGCACCCTTCGTCGAGCGCCCGGCGGGCAAGCTGTCCGGTGGCATGAAGCAGAAGCTCGGCCTCTGCTGCGCGCTGATCCACGACCCCGATCTGCTGATCCTCGACGAACCCACCACCGGCGTCGACCCGCTGTCGAGGGCGCAGTTCTGGGAGCTGATCGAGCGCATCCGCCGGGATCGCCCACAGATGAGCGTGCTGGTGGCCACCGCCTACATGGATGAGGCGCAGCGCTTCGATCACCTGGTGGCGATGGACGCCGGGCGCCTCCTCGCCACCGGCACGCCGGCCGAACTGCTGACGCGCACCGCCAGCGACAGCCTGGAAGAAGCCTTCATCCGCCTGCTGCCGAAGGAGAAGAGCAGCCGCCACCGCGCCTTGAAAATCCCGCCGCGCCAAGCCAACGACGACATCGCCATCGAAGCCCACGATCTGACCATGCGCTTCGGCGATTTCGTCGCGGTGGACAGGGTCAACCTGCGCATCGAGCGCGGCGAGATCTTTGGCTTTCTTGGCTCCAACGGCTGCGGCAAGACCACGACCATGAAGATGCTCACCGGCCTGCTGCCGGCCAGCGAGGGCCAGGCGCTGCTGTTCGGCAAGCCGGTGGACCCGCACGACCTGCAGACCCGCCAGCGCGTCGGCTACATGTCCCAGGCCTTCTCGCTGTACAGCGAACTGACCGTGTGGCAGAACCTCGACCTGCACGCCCGGCTGTTCCACCTGCCGGCCGAACGCCGGGAGCCGCGCATCCGCGAGATGCTCGAGCGTTTCGGACTGATCGACGAGGTCGACAGCCTGCCCGAGGCGTTGCCGCTGGGCGTGCGCCAGCGCCTGTCGCTGGCGGTAGCGGTGATCCATGCACCGGAGATGCTGATTCTCGACGAACCCACCTCGGGCGTCGACCCGGTGGCGCGCGACGGCTTCTGGGAACTCCTGGTGCAGCTGTCGCGCGAGGACGGCGTGACCATCTTCATCTCCACCCACTTCATGAACGAGGCGCTGCGCTGCGACCGCATCTCGCTGATGCACGCCGGCCGCGTGCTGGACAGCGACACGCCGCAGGCGCTGATGCGCAAGCGCGGCCTTCGGACCCTTGAAGAGACCTTCATCGCCTATCTAAGGGACGCCGCGGCTGAAGGCGCCGCCAGCGGCCCCGGTCCGCAGGTAACCGCGTCGGCCATCGAGCGCCCGGCCATGGTCGCCAGCAGCGCCGAGCTGGACGCCCGCTTCAGCCTGCGCCGCCTGCTCAGCTACACCCGCCGCGAAGCCATGGAGCTGCGTCGCGACCCGATCCGTGCCACCCTGGCCATGCTCGGCACCGTGCTGCTGATGCTCATCATGGGCTATGGCATCAGTCTGGACGTCGAGGATCTGACCTACGCGGTGCTCGACCATGACCAGACCACCACCAGCCAGGCCTATGCGCTGAATATCGCCGGCTCGCGCTATTTCGTCGAGAAGGCGCCGCTGGAAGGCCCCGCCGACATGGACCGGCGCCTGCGCAGCGGCGACATCAGCCTGGCCATCGAGATCCCGCCCGACTTCGGCCGTGACCTCAAGCGCGGCGCCGCCCCCCAAGTGGCGTTCTGGATCGACGGCGCCATGCCGATGCGCGCCGACACCATCAGGGGCTACGTGCAAGGCCTGCATGCCAGTTATCTGCAGGACCTGGCGCGCAGCGCCGGGGTGAGCAGCGCCGCCCTGGCCGACATCGCCATCCGCTACCGCTACAACCCGGACGTGCAGAGCCTGCCGGCCATGGTCCCGGCGATGATCCCGATCCTGCTGATGATGATCCCGGCGATGCTCACCGCCCTCGGCGTGGTGCGCGAGAAGGAGCTGGGATCGATCACCAATTTTTACGTCACCCCGGTGACCCGCCTGGAATTCCTGCTCGGCAAGCAGCTGCCCTACATCGCCCTGGGCATGGTCAACTTCGCCACCCTGGTATTGGTGGCGGTGTTCGTCTTCGGCATCCCGATCAAGGGCAGCCTGCTCACCCTGGTGATCGGCGCGCTGCTCTATGTCACCTGCGCCACCGGCCTGGGCCTGCTGATATCCTCGGTGCTCAACAGCCAGATCGCGGCGATCTTCGGCACCGCCATCGCCACCCTGCTGCCGGCGGTGCAATTCTCCGGGCTGACCAACCCCGTCTCGGCGCAGGAGGGCCTCAGTGCCTTCTTCGGCCAGATCTACCCGACCAGCCACTTCCTGATCATCAGCCGCGGCGTATTCTCCAAGGCGTTGGGCATGGCCGACCTCTACTGGTACTTCATCCCCTTGCTGCTGGCGATCCCGCTGCTGACCCTGCTCAGCGTCGCCGGTCTGCGCAAGCAGGAAAAATGACATGCGCACACTCGGCAACGCCTTCCAGCTCGGCCTCAAGGAACTGCGCAGCCTGTACCGCGATCCGGCGCTGCTGGTGCTGATCGTCTACGCCTTCACCGTGGCCATCTACTCTGCCGCCACCGCCCAGCCCGAGTCGCCGCACCGGGCCACCCTGGCGGTGGTCGACGAGGACCAATCGCAGGTCTCCCAGCGTATCCTCAACGCCTTCCAGCTGCCCTACTTCCTGCCGCCGGAACCCATCGACCTGTGGCAGATGGACAGCGGCATGGACGCTGGGCTCTATACTTTCACCCTGAACATTCCGCCGGACTTCCAGGCCGATCTGCTGGCCGGACGCAGCCCGACCATCCAGCTCAACGTCGACGCCACCCAGGTCAGCCAGGCGTTCACCGGCGCCGGGCACATCCAGCAGATCATCAACGATGAGGTCACCACGTTCGTCCAGCGCTATCGCGCCGACCCCGTGCTGCCGGTCGAGGCGGTGGTGCGCATCGCCTTCAACCCCAACCTGACGCGCGCCTGGTTCGGCGCGGTGAACGAGGTGATCAACCAGATCACCATGCTCTCGATCATCCTCACCGGCGCCGCGCTGATACGCGAGCGCGAGCACGGCACCATCGAACACCTGCTGGTGATGCCGGTGACGCCGTTCGAGATCATGCTGGCCAAGGTCTGGGCGATGGGCCTGGTGGTGCTGCTGGCCTCGGCCTTCGCCCTGCGCTTCATCGTCGAGGGCTGGCTGCAGATCCCGATCCAAGGCTCGCTGCTGCTGTTCATCGGCGGCGCCGCGCTGCACCTGTTCGCCACCACCTCGATGGGCATCTTCTTCGGCACCGTGGCACGCTCGATGCCGCAGCTGGGCCTGCTGATCATCCTCGCGCTGATGCCGCTGCAGATCCTTTCCGGCGGAATGACCCCGCGCGAGAGCATGCCTGAGTTGGTGCAGCACATCATGCTGGCGGCGCCGACCACGCACTTCATCGAGTTGGCCCAGGCGATCCTCTTCCGCGGCGCCGGCGTTTCGGTGATCTGGCCGCAGCTGCTGGCGCTGGCGGTGATCGGCGCGGTGTTCTTTGTCGGTGCGCTGTCGCGGCTGCGCGTGTCGTTGCGCTAGCCGGCAACAACGCCGCGCCGTGCGGTCCCTGCAGCACGGGGCTGGCGGCGGGCCAGCAGCCCGTGTTTACCTCTGTAACCAAGCCGTTACCCGGCCGCCGGCACCCTTCGGGAATTTTTGTATCGAAGGCCGGTCTATCGTGCCGACATGCTAAGAGCCTGATGCTCGACAGCGCGCCAAGGAAGCCCTATCACTATGCGCATTCTCGTTACTGGCGGAGCCGGATTCATCGGTTCCGCACTGATCCGTCACCTCATCCTCGATACCGGGCACAGCGTGCTCAACCTGGACAAACTGACCTATGCCGGCAACCTCGAGTCGCTGGCCAGCGTGGACGACAACCCGCGCTATCAGTTCCTCCAGGCCGACATCGCCGATCGTGAGCGGGTCAGCGAGGCGCTGCTGGACTTCCAGCCGGACGCCATCATGCATCTGGCCGCTGAGTCCCACGTCGATCGCTCCATCGATGGCCCGGCCGAGTTCGTCCAGACCAACATCGTCGGCACCTATCAGCTGCTGGAAGCTACCCGGGCGTATTGGCAGAGCCTGCCCGCCGAGCGGCGCGAGGCCTTCCGCTTCCACCATATTTCCACCGACGAGGTCTACGGCGACCTGCACGGCGTCGACGACCTGTTCACCGAGACCACCCCCTACGCGCCCAGCTCGCCCTACTCGGCCAGCAAGGCCTCGTCGGACCACCTGGTCCGCGCCTGGCAGCGTACCTACGGCCTGCCGGTGCTGATCACCAACTGCTCGAACAACTATGGGCCGTTCCACTTCCCCGAGAAGCTGATCCCGCTGGTGATTCTCAACGCGCTGGATGGCAAACCGCTGCCGGTCTACGGCGATGGCTCGCAGATTCGCGACTGGCTATTCGTCGAGGACCACGCCCGCGCACTGTTCAAGGTGGTCAGCGAGGGCAGGGTTGGCGAGACCTACAACATCGGCGGCCACAACGAGCAGAAGAACATCGATGTGGTGCGCGGCATCTGCGCGCTGCTGGAGGAGCTGGCGCCGAACAAGCCCGCCGGCCTGGCCCGCTATGAAGACCTGATCACCTTCGTCAAGGATCGCCCGGGCCACGACCTGCGCTACGCCATCGACGCCGGCAAGATCGAGCGCGAGCTCGGCTGGGTGCCGCAGGAAACCTTCCAGACCGGCCTGCGCAAGACCGTGCGGTGGTACCTGAACAACCTCGAATGGTGCCGTCGCGTCCAGGACGGCAGCTATCAACGCGAGCGCCTCGGCGCCCTGGAGAACGCATGAAAGGAATCATCCTGGCCGGAGGCTCCGGCACCCGTCTGCACCCCATCACCCTTGGCGTATCCAAGCAGCTCCTGCCGATCTACGACAAGCCGATGGCCTACTACCCGATCTCGGTGCTGATGCTCGCCGGCATCCGCGACATTCTGGTCATCTCGACACCGCAGGATCTGCCGCAGTACCAGAACCTGCTGGGCGACGGCAGCCAGTTCGGGGTCAACTTCAGTTACGCCGAACAACCTTCGCCGGACGGCCTGGCCCAGGCCTTTCTGATCGGTGAAGAGTTCATCGGCGACGATTCGGTGTGCCTGATCCTCGGCGACAACATCTTCCACGGCCAGCACTTCACCGAGAAGCTGCAGCGCGCCGCGCGTCAGGAGAAGGGCGCCACGGTGTTCGGCTACTGGGTCAAGGATCCGGAGCGCTTCGGCGTGATCGACTTCGACGCGGACGGCAAGGCGCTGTCCATCGAAGAGAAGCCGAAGAAGCCGAAGTCCAGCTACGCAGTGACCGGCCTGTACTTCTACGACAACGACGTGATCGAGATCGCCAAGTCGATCAAGCCCTCGCCGCGCGGCGAACTGGAGATCACCGACGTCAACATGGCCTACCTTGAGCGCGGCGATCTCAATGTCGAACGCTTCGGCCGTGGCTTCGCCTGGCTCGATACCGGTACCCACGACAGCCTGCTGGAAGCCTCGCAGTACGTGCAGACCATCGAGCACCGCCAGGGCCTGAAGGTCGCCTGTCTGGAGGAGATCGCCTACCAGCACAAGTGGATCGACCGCGAGCAGCTGCTGCGCCGCGCCGATGCGCTGGGCAAGACCGGCTACGGCCAGTACCTGTTCAAGCTGGCGGGTGAAGACGCATGAAGGTCGTCGAAACCAGCATTCCCGACGTACTGATCATCGAGCCCAAGGTCTTCGGCGACGAACGCGGTTTCTTCTACGAGAGCTTCAACGCGGCCGCTTTCGAAGCGGCCACGGGGCTCAAGCGTCAGTTCGTCCAGGACAACCACTCCAAGTCGCAGCGCGGCGTGCTGCGTGGCCTGCATTACCAGATCCAGCAGCCGCAGGGAAAACTGGTGCGGGTAGTGGCCGGCGAGGTATTCGACGTCGCCGTCGACCTGCGCAAGAGCTCGCCGAGCTTCGGCCGCTGGTTCGGCACCCACCTGAGCGCGCAAAACCAGCGACAACTGTGGATCCCCGAAGGCTTCGCACACGGCTTCGTGGTGCTCAGCGAAAGCGCCGAGTTCCTCTACAAGACCACCGACTACTACGCGCCTGAGCATGAGCGCAGCCTGCTGTGGAACGACCCCGAGCTCGGCATCCAATGGCCCTTCGACGAGGCGCCACAACTGTCCGCCAAGGACCAGGCCGGCAAGCTGCTGCGCGACGCGGAGCTGTTTCCATGAAAATCCTGATCACCGGCAGCAAAGGCCAGCTCGCCCGAGAACTGCAGCTCGAACTCGCCGGTGTCGGCAAACCGTTGGCCCTGGGGCACAACGCCATGGACCTGGCCGATCCCGAGCAGATCCGCCAACAGGTGCGCCTGCTGCGTCCGGACCTGATCATCAACGCGGCGGCCTACACTGCGGTCGACCCGGCGGAAACCCGCCGCGAGCAGGCCTTCGCGATCAATGCCCGCGGCCCGCAGGTGCTCGCCGAAGAAGCCGCGCGCCTCGGCGTGCCGCTGATCCATTACTCCACCGACTACGTGTTCGACGGCCGCAAGGCCGAACCCTACGACGAGCACGACGCGCCGCACCCGCTGGGCGTCTATGGCGCCAGCAAGCTGGCCGGCGAGCAGGCGATCCAGGCCGTCGGCGGCGAACACCTGATCCTGCGCACCAGCTGGGTCTACTCGCGACATGGCAAGAACTTCCTGCTGACCATGCAGCGCCTGCTGCAGGAGCGCGATGCGCTGTCGGTGGTCAGCGACGAGGTCGGTGCGCCGACCTGGGCCGCGACCATCGCCCGCGTCACCGCGGAACTGGTGCGCAAGCGCAACACCGGGCAGGCCGGGCCGAGCGGGCTGTATCACCTCACCGCCAGCGGCGAGACCTCCTGGTACGGCTTTGCCTGCAGCATCGCCGAGCGGTTGCGCCAGGAAGGACGCCTGCGTGCCGAGATCACCCCGATCCTGTCCAAGGACTACCCGACCGCGGCGCAGCGGCCGCTGAATTCGCGGCTCAACTGCGCACGGCTGCAGCAGGACTGGGGCGTCCAGCTGCCGGACTGGGAAACCGCCCTGCACGAGTGCTGCACCCGGGCCCGCGACCTCGAAGCCGACGACGCGCGCCAGCCGGTCGCCGTCGGCCGCTGAGCCGACTGCGCCTGCAGCCCGATCCATCGGGTTGCCACGAGCCGCGACGCTGAACGTCGGCTCGCGCAGCGTGCATAATGCGCCCGACATCCAGGCGCCTCATGCATGACCGCACTTCTCGCTCCCCGCCGCCCCCGCTGGCGCAATCTCGCCCTGCTGGCCCTGTTGCTGGCGCCATTGCTCTGGCCGCTGCAGCAGCTCGCCGAGCGTTACTACCGCAACGAGCTGACCGAACAGAACCGTCAGACCCTGGACCTGTACGTCGCCAACCTGCTCGGCACGCTCAACCGCTACGAGGTGCTGCCGCGCATCCTTGGTGACCTGCCCGCCCTGCGCGCCGTGCTGCAGCAGGACTCGCCCCAGGTCCGCGACAACGCCAACCGGCTGCTCAAGCGCCTGCGCAACCAGACCGGCGCCGACGTGATCTACCTGATGGCGACCGACGGCAACACCCTGGCCGCTTCCAACTGGGACGAGGAAGACAGCTTCGTCGATCGCAACTTCGCCTTCCGCCCCTACTTCCGCCAGGCCATGGAGGGACGTCTTGGGCGCTTCTTCGGCCTCGGCACCACCTCCGGCAAGCGCGGCTATTACTTCGGCGCGGCGGTGCGCGACGGCGACCAGGTGCTCGGCGTGCTGGTGGTCAAGGTCGATCTGGATCACACCGAGACGCTGTGGGGCAGCACCCCGGAGCAGCTGCTGGTGACCGACAATTTCGGCGTGGTGATCCTCACCTCGCGGCCCGACTGGCGTTTCCGCGCCACCCGCGGGCTGGGCGTGGACGAGCGCGAGCAGATCGCCTTCGATCAGCCCTACCCGACGCTCTACCCGCAGGACCTGACGCTGAATATCGACGCCTGGCTGATCCAGAGCCGCGAGCTGAAGGAGACCGGCTGGACGGTGCGCATCCTCGCGCCGGTCAGCCTGGTCGAGCGCCCCGTGCGCACCGTGGTCGCGATCGGCGCCGCCACCCTGCTGGCGCTGCTGCTCTGGCTCGGCCTGCTGATGCAGCGTCGCCGGCACTTCCTCGAACGGCTGGCGCTGGACAGCCAGGCACGCCAACAGCTGGAGCAGCGCGTGCTCGAGCGCACCCGCGACCTGGAGGCGCTGAACAGCCGGCTCAAGGTCGAGGTGCTCGAGCGCGAACAGGCCCAGCAGGAGCTGGTGCGCGCCCAGGACGAACTGCTGCAGGCCGGCAAGCTATCGGCGCTGGGCACGATGTCGGCGAGCATCAGTCACGAACTCAACCAGCCGCTGGCAGCAATCCGCAGCTATGCCGACAACGCCCGCGTACTGCTTGACCATGAGCGTGTCGACGAGGCGCGCGACAACCTGCGGCTGATCAGCGAGCTGACCGCGCGCATGGCCTCGATCATCGCCCACCTGCGCGCCTTCGCCCGTCGCGATCAGCACGCACCGGAACGGGTCGCGCTGCAGCCCGCGCTGGACGATGCGCTGGCACTGCTGGCCAAGCGCCGCCAGGCCATGGGCGTCGAGCTGATCCGCGACCTGCCGGAGGCGACGCTGTGGGTGCAGGCTGGCGAAACGCGGCTGCGGCAGATCCTCGCCAATCTCCTGGCCAACGCTCTCGACGCCCTCGGTGAACGGCCCCAGCCGCGGCGCATCTGGCTGCGCGCCGAGCTGGAGGGCGACGGCGTGCTGCTGACCCTGCGCGACAACGGTCCGGGCTTCTCCGCCGAGGCGCTGCAGCGCGCCCGCGAACCCTTCTTCACCACCAAGACCAGCACCCAGGGGCTGGGCCTCGGCCTGGCGATCTGCGATACCCTCACCCGCGCCCTGGGCGGCGAGCTGCGCATGAGCAATCATGCCGAGGGCGGCGCCCAGCTCGGTCTGTTCCTGCGTAGCGCCGAACCCGGCGTGGCCTTTCCCACCGAGGACCATTTCCAATGAGCAGCGACACCCCGATCAGCACCCAGGCCCAGGTGGTGCTGATCGACGACGATCCGCATCTGCGCCAGGCACTGAGCCAGACCCTGGACCTGGCCGGGCTCAAGGTGGCCAGCCTGGGCGACGCCCGCGACCTGGCCGCACGCCTGCCGGCGGAGTGGCAGGGGGTCATAGTCAGCGACATCCGCATGCCTGGCATCGACGGACTGGAGCTGCTGCAACAGTTACGGGCACGCGACAGCGAGCTGCCGGTGATCCTCATCACCGGTCACGGCGACATCCAGCTGGCGGTGCAGGCCATGCGCGCCGGTGCCTACGATTTCCTGGAAAAGCCCTTCCCCAGCGAGGCGCTGCTGGACAGCGTGCGGCGTGCCCTGGCGCTGCGCCAGCTGGTGCTGGACAACCGCTCCCTGCGCCTGGCCCTGGCCGACCGCCAGCAGCTGTCGGCACGCCTGCTCGGCCAGTCCCGGGCGATGCTGCGCCTGCGCGAGCAGATCGGCGCATTGGCCGGAACCCAGGCCGACGTGCTGATTCTTGGCGAGACCGGGGCCGGCAAGGAGGTGGTGGCGCGCGCGCTGCACGACCTGTCGAGCCGACGCAACGGCCCGTTCGTGGCGATCAATGCCGGTGCCCTGGCCGAGTCGGTGGTGGAGAGCGAGCTGTTCGGCCACGAGCCCGGCGCGTTCACCGGCGCGCAGAAACGCCGGATCGGCAAGTTCGAGTTCGCCAACGGCGGCACCCTGTTTCTCGACGAGATCGAGAGCATGAGCCTGGATCTGCAGGTCAAGCTGCTGCGCCTGCTGCAGGAGCGCGTGGTCGAACGCCTCGGCGGCAACCAGTCGATCGCCCTGGATATCCGTGTCATCGCCGCAACCAAGGAAGACCTGCGCGTCGCCGCCGACCAGGGCCGCTTCCGCGCCGACCTCTATTACCGGCTAAACGTCGCACCCCTGCGCATTCCTTCGCTGCGTGAACGCAGCGAGGATATCCTTCTGCTGTTTCAGCACTTCGCCGAGGCCGCCGCCCAGCGCCACGGCCTGCCGGTTCGCGAACTGCAGCCCGGGCAGCGTGCCATGCTGCTGCAGCACACCTGGCCGGGCAACGTGCGCGAGCTGCAGAACACCGCGGAGCGCTTCGCCCTCGGGCTCGGCCTGGGCCTGGAGCGGCCAGGCAGCGAGCCGAGCGCCGGCCTGGCCGGCGGCGGCAGCCTGGGCGAACAGGTCGAAGCCTTCGAGCGCGCGCTGATCGCCGCTGAACTGAACCGCCCACACGGTTCGCTGCGCAGCGTTGCCGAAGCGCTCGGCCTGCCGCGCAAGACACTGCATGACAAGCTGCGCAAGCATGGCCTGAGCTTTACCGGTGCTGGCGGAAGCTCGCCCGACGAAAACGACTGGATGGCGGACATCCGCCATCCTTGACCGCCGCCTCGGGCCTCGACTGCCAATCCCGGCCCTCCCTGCAAGGCCAACCGCGGATGGCCTGCTCACCCCGCGCAAAGGTGCGACCTAGACGCGCTTGTTGGCAATTGGCCATTCAAACCTTGATCGATTGCTGGGTAAACTCGCTGGCTTCAGGTGTCTGTGCCAGCGGTTGGCACAGGCATTGCTCCTGAAACCCGATGAACCGGATGGATCGAGTCACGATCGTGCATCGCATCCAGGCCATTGGGCCTAGACTTGCCCAGCTGGTTACTGCCGGGATGCCCCGAGGCCTCCCACTCCAACAAGAGGAAACATCAATGTTCAAACTGACTGCCAAGGCGCTGGCATGCGCCCTGTCGCTGAGCATCGCTGGTCTGGCCCACGCCGCCGACCCGATCGTCATCAAGTTCTCTCACGTGGTCGCCGAGAACACGCCGAAAGGCCAGGGCGCCCTGATGTTCAAGAAACTGGTGGAAGAGCGTCTGCCGGGCAAAGTCGAGGTTCAGGTCTACCCGAACTCCTCGCTGTTCGGTGATGGCAAGGAAATGGAAGCCCTGCTGCTGGGCGACGTGCAGCTGATCGCACCGTCGCTGGCCAAGTTCGAACACTACTCCAAGGGCGTTCAGGTCTTCGACCTGCCGTTCCTGTTCGACGACATCGCAGCAGTCGACCGCTTCCAGAAGGGCGAAGCCGGCCAGCAGCTGCTGCGTTCGATGGAAGACAAGAACATCACCGGCCTGGGCTACTGGCACAACGGCATGAAGCAGCTGTCGGCCAACAAGCCGCTGCGCGAGCCGAAGGATGCCCGCGGCCTGAAGTTCCGCGTACAGGCTTCCGCCGTACTGGACGAGCAGTTCAAGGCCCTGCGCGCCAACCCGCGCAAGATGAGCTTCGCCGAGGTCTACCAGGGCCTGCAGACCGGCGTGGTCAATGGTGCCGAGAACCCCTACTCGAACATCTACTCGCAGAAGATGCACGAAGTGCAGAAGTACATCACCGAGTCCAACCACGGTCTCTTGGACTACATGGTGATCACCAACACCAAGTTCTGGAACGGCCTGCCGAGCGACGTGCGCAGCGAGCTGGAAAGCATCCTGAACGAGGTCACCGTCGAGGTGAACAAGCAGGCCGACGACCTGAACGAGGAAGCCAAGCAGGCCATTCTCGACGCCGGCACCACCGAAATCCTGTACCTGACTCCGGAGCAGCGCGAAATGTGGCGCGAAGCCATGAAGCCGGTCTGGAAGAAGTTCGAAGGCGAAATCGGTGCCGACCTGATCAAGGCCGCCGAAGCCGCCAACCAGGCCAACTAAGCCTTTGCCGAGGGGCGGCCACCCCGCTCCTCGGCCGTACCACTCAGCGATACCCGACAGCTCAGTGAAAAAACAAAGCCGCTAGCGAAGACCAGGCCCGCACCAAGGGCAGGAAGGCCATGCCGAGGTGATCCCGGGCTGGGCCGCTTCACTGGCCACAACAAGAGTTTTTCATTGCTCTGTCTCCCAGCCTGCCCGGCTGGTTCACGGCGCACCTCCGTGCTGCCCTTTCGATACAACCGCAGTCCATCGGGAGATGCCATCCATGAACGCCCTCTGGCGCGTCTGGGACCACTTCGAGGAAGGCTTCATCGCCTTTCTGCTGGCCGCCATGACACTGGTGACCTTCGTCTACGTGATCCTCAACAACCTCTACACGCTGTTCTACGACTTGGGCGACCGCTTCGAAGGCACCGCCGACTTCTGGTTCGCCATCGGTGACTTCATCATCGGTCTGGCCCAGTCCATGACCTGGAGCACCGCGCTGACCAAGGCGCTGTTCGCCTGGCTGATCTTCTCCGGCCTGGCCTATGGCGTGCGTACCGCCGGCCATATCGGCGTCGACGCGCTGGTCAAGCTGGCGCCGCGTCATATCCAGCGTGTCATCGGCATCATCGCCTGCCTGTTCTGCCTGGGCTACGCCGGTCTGCTGACCGTGGCCAGCTTCGAGTGGATCCAGACCCTGTTCATCGCCAACATCGGCGCCGAGGACCTGGGCCACATCGGCGTCAAGCAGTGGCACATCGGCCTGATCGTGCCGTTCGGTTTCGCCATGGTGTTCATCCGTTTCGCCGAAATTTTCGTGCGCATCCTGCGCAACGAGCAGACCGGCCTCGGCCTCGCCGATGAAGCGGCCGATGCGCTCAAGCACGGCGAAGAGGAGCCCAAGCAATGACCATCCTGTTCCTGTTCGTCGCCCTCTTCGCACTGATGTTCATCGGTGTGCCGGTGGCCGTTTCCCTGGGCCTGGCCGGCTCGCTGACCATCATGATCTTCAGCCAGGACTCGGTGCGCTCGCTGGCGATCAAGCTGTTCGAGACCTCCGAGCACTACACCCTGCTGGCCATTCCGTTCTTCCTGCTGGCCGGCGCCTTCATGACCACCGGTGGCGTGGCCCGTCGCCTGATCGACTTCGCCAATGCTTGCGTCGGCCACATCCGTGGCGGCCTGGCCATCGGTGCGGTGCTGGCGTGCATGCTGTTCGCCGCACTGTCCGGTTCGTCGCCAGCCACCGTGGCTGCGGTCGGCTCCATTGCCATCGCCGGCATGGTGCGCTCCGGTTACCCGCAGGCCTTCGGCGCCGGCATCGTCTGTAACGCCGGTACCCTGGGCATCCTGATCCCGCCGTCGGTGGTCATGGTGGTCTACGCCGCCGCGACCGAGACCTCCGTGGGCAAGCTGTTCATGGCCGGTGTCGTCCCGGGCATCATGCTCGGCCTGGCGCTGATGGTGGCGATCTACATCATCGCGGTGAAGAAGAACCTGCCGGCCCTGCCGCGGGCGAGCTTCCGCGAGTGGCTGAGCGCCGCACGCAAGGCGATCTGGGGCCTGCTGCTGATGGTGATCATCCTCGGCGGTATCTACTCCGGCATGTTCACCCCGACCGAAGCGGCGGCGGTGGCGGCGGTGTATTCGGCCTTCGTCGCGCTGTTCGTCTACAAGGACATCACCCTGCGCGATTGCCCGAAAGTGCTGCTGGAGTCCGGCAAGCTGTCGATCATGCTGATGTTCATCATCGCCAACGCCATGCTGTTCGCCCACGTGCTGACCACCGAGCAGATCCCGCAGGCGATCACTGCCTGGGTGATCGAAGCCGGCCTGCAGCCGTGGATGTTCCTGCTGGTGGTGAACATCGTGCTGCTGGTCGCCGGAGCCTTCATGGAGCCGTCGGCGATCATCCTGATCCTGGCACCGATCCTGTTCCCGATCGCCGTCCAGCTGGGCATCGACCCGATCCACCTGGGCATCATCATGGTGGTGAACATGGAGATCGGATTGATCACACCACCGGTGGGGCTGAACCTGTTCGTCGCCTCGGCGGTGACGGGCATGCCGGTGACCCAGGTGATCCGCGCGGTGCTGCCATGGCTGGCACTGATGCTGAGCTTCCTGGTGATCATCACCTACGTGCCATCGATCTCCCTGGCCCTGCCGAACTGGCTGGGCATGTAGCCCGCCAGCACAGCCTTCCTGCTTTTCAGCCCGGCCTTCGCGCCGGGCTTTTTTTCGCCGGGAGAAACCTCGGGCGGGGGGTCAGACCGCCAGCGGGTCGGCCGGGCGACGACGGAACCAGCCGGTCAGTGACAGGCGATCGGCCTGGGTGACCAGCACCTCGTGGGGAAACTCGCCGGAAAGGAACACCACCAGATTGCCGGCCAACGGCGGCACGTCCAGCTGTGAACCGTCCGGCATGTGCATGCGCAGTTCGCCGGCATGGGCGGGCTGCCAGTCCGGATTCAGGTACAGCACGGCGGTTACCGAGCGGCTGTCGTCATCGCGAAAACGGTCCAGATGGGTCTGGTAGAAGGCACCCGGCGGATAGAAGGCGAAGTGGCACTCGAACTCCTCGAGTCCGAGGAACAACTCGCGGTTGAGCTGCTGGCGCAGACCATCCATGACTTCGAGATAGTCGTCGCAGACCGGCGACTGGCCGGGTTCCAGCCACTGGATATGGTCGCTGCGAATGCCTTCGCGCACCGCCTGCGCCTCGCCGCGGCCGACGCCGGCGGGGGCCAGTGCGCCCTCGGCCTCGCGCTTGCGGCACTCGTCGGCCAGCTTGTGGGTCACATCACTGGGAAGGAAAGAACTCTGCAGCGACCAGCCGCGCTCGGCCAGGTCGTCGATGATCGAAGAGAACTGCAAGGAAGTGACTCCGATGGGATACCGAACGAGTCTAGGGTCTGTTGAGACTCCGCCACAAGCAGCGATGCTGCGCCAAATGGCAGCAGCAACTCGCGCGCCTCGACAAGCACGCGTCGGGGCACGGAAAATGAACCGCCCGCCAGACAGGAGCTTCCATGCGCGCCCTCTTGACCTGTGTACTGCTGACCTTCAGCCTCGCCAGCTTCGCCGACACCTATGAAGAGCTCTACGAAACCGCCGGCTGGACCGAACAGCGGGCCAATTTCGCCGATGCCCTGACTGCCGCGCAGCAGCGCTACAAGGACACCCTGCCACCGGCGGTATTCCAGGCCCTGGTGACCAACAGCAATCGCCGCTTCGCCTCCCATGCCATCGACCAGCGGGCGCAGCGCGCGCTGCGCGAGCATCTGGCCGACCCGCAACCGGCGCTGGAATTCTTCCAGTCCCCGCTGGGGCGCAAGATCGTCTCGGCCGAGGTGCTGGCCGCACGCCGGGAACAGCTGGCGCGCCATACCGACGGCCTGCCGCGGGTGACGGCCGAAAGCAACCGGCAGCTGCTGATTCGCCATCTGGCCCAGGCCATCCCGGCCAGCGAGGCGGGTGCGGAAGTCAGCCTGGCGCTGGCCGGTGTCGCCGCCGACAGTCTCAGCCAGATGATTCCCGGCCTGTTGGGCGGCAATCAGGCGCAGAACCTGCTGAGCAGCCAGCGTCAGCGAATGATCCAGCAGATCGAGGCCGATCTGGACAATACCCTGCTCTACGTCTATCGCGAGCTGTCCGACGCGGAGCTGGAGGAGTACGTACAGTTCGCCCAGTCCGAAGCCGGCAAGGCCTATTACCAGGCCGCGCTGCAAGCCCTGCGTGCGGGCCTGGCGGTGGGCATGAGCGGCGCCGAGCTGGAGCCGCAGCAGGGTATCTGACCGCCGCGTCGGACTATTTCAGGCGCTCGCGCAGAAAGTCGAAGTAGGCCCCGCGCAGCTCCTCGCGCTCGTTCGCCAGGTGGTGCCGTGCCTCCGGCAGACGCAGCACCTCGGCACCGGCAAATTTGCGCTGCAGCACCGGCAGGTTGTACTGCCAATCCACGGTCATGTCCGCCTCACCCTGCACGATCAGCGGAGCCTGAGCACTGTCCGCGGCCCGCTCGATGCGCGGAATCCAGCGCGACAGCGCACCGACCCAGGCGGTGGGCAGGATGTCCGGCTGCAGCGGGTCCTGGGTCTGCACGAACTCGAGAAAGCCGGGGTCGCTGGAGTTTTCGCTGAAAGTCCGCGGAATCTGCTGAACGAAACGCCGCACCAGCTCGTAGCTGATGCGCGAGCGCAGCCAGGCCCGCGGGCGAACCAGCGGCGCCAGCAGGATGGTCCGCCCGAGGTCGCCGAGCGGCTCCTGATGCAGCAGATGATCCAGCGCGATGGCGCCGCCGGTGCTCTGGCCCAGTAGATGCCACGGCCGTGGCAGATCGAGCCGACGGGCCTGCTCGAAGAGTCCGGAAAGCACCGCCTGGTACTCATCGAATTCGTTGATGCTGGCGCGCGGCCCGCTGGACAGTCCATGGCCGGGCAGGTCGCAGGCGAGCACCGCAAAACCCATCTCCAGGCCCCAGTCGACCACGTGCCGGTACAACCCCATGTGATCGTAATACCCATGCAGAACCAGCAGACTGGCGTGCGGCTGCTCGGGCCACCAGGCCTGGGCGACGACATCGTAGTCGTGCACGCGAAAGCGTCCGAGACGCCGCTGCACCCTGCCCCGGTGTGGCAGGTCCAGCCCGTAGTAGGCCTGATAGTGCAGCGCCTCGGCCGAAGCCTCGGTGGCCTCGCTCAGGGCGGGCAGGCTGTTGCGCAATCGATCGGGCTGGATGAGCGTGGACATCGACTTTCTTCGGCTGGCTGGGACTCCGGATATTCAGCTCTGCAGCGCGTCATGGCAAGCTTGCGCACCCAGCCAGGAACCTGCCATGAGCGCACGTCGCAAATACCTGATCGCCGCCCTGATCGCCCTGCTCTGGGGCGCCGCCATGCTCGCCGCGTTCTGGTGGTTCGAGGCGCGCTACCTGCGCACCTTCGAGGGCGAGCGCGCCGAACTCTTCTCCGGCGACGCCCTGCGCCTACCCGCCGCGCTGCAGGGCCCGGGGCCGGTGCGCTTCGTGCATTTCTGGGACCCTGGCTGCCCGTGCAACGTCGGCAACCAGCAGCACCTGCAGGAGTTGCTGCAGCGCTTCGCCGGTCAGCCCGTGGACTTCTACGAGGTGCGCAAGCCCGGCAGCAAGGGTCGCCTGCCGCAACCGCTGGCGGCCTTGAAGCCACTCGACGGGCTCATCGGCGCCGAGCAGCTACCGGCCAGCCCGGCAGTTGGCATCTGGGACCAGAGCGGCGAACTGGTCTACATCGGCCCCTACAGCGAGGGCGCGGTGTGCACCTCGGACAACAGCTTCGTCGAGCCGATCCTCGACGCGGTCCTTGCCGGCCGCAAGGTACGCGCAACCCATTCGCTGGCGGTGGCCTGCTTCTGCGACTGGCAGCGGTGAGGCAAGGATCGCGGCCTCGCATGCTGGGCGATGGACGGGATGAGAAAGGGCGCATCAATGCGCCCTTTCTTTGTTGCTCAAACCTTAGCTATGCGCCGAGGGCGGTACCATCACCTTGCGGCTGTCGATCACCTGGCGCCAGGTGGGATTGCTGTTGCTCTCGTCCATCGCCTGCTGCATGGCGCGGATGCGACGCTTCTCGGCACGCCGGGTCAGGTACCAGGCGAGGAAGGTCGCCAGCGACACGCTGAGCAGGATCAGGCTGGCCACGGCATTGATCTCCGGCTTCACGCCCAGGCGCACGGCGGAGAAGATCTCCATCGGCAGGGTGGTCGAGCCGGGACCGGAGACGAAGCTCGCCAGTACCAGGTCGTCCAGCGACAGAGCAAAGGAGAGCATGCCGCCCGCCGCCAGCGACGGCGCGATCATCGGCATGGTGATCAGGAAGAACACCTTCCAAGGCCGCGCGCCGAGGTCCATCGCCGCTTCTTCGATGGACAGGTCCAACTCACGCAGACGCGCCATCACCACCACCGCGACGTAGGCCGAGCAGAACGTGGTGTGCGCGATCCAGATGGTCACCAGGCCGCGCTGGGCCGGCCAGCCGACCAGTTGCGCCATGGCCACGAACAGCAGCAGCAGGGACAGACCGGTGATCACCTCGGGCATCACCAGCGGCGCGGTGACCAGCCCGCCGAACAGCGTGCGGCCACGGAACACCGGGATGCGCGTCAGCACGAAGGCGGCCATGGTGCCCAGCGCCACCGCAGCGACCGCGGTGTACGCGGCGACCTCCAGCGAGCGCATCACCGCGCCCATCAGCTGCGAGTTGTCGAGCAGGCCGGTGTACCACTTCAGCGACCAGCCACCCCACACCGTCACCAGCCGCGAGGCGTTGAACGAGTAGATGACCAGGATCACCATCGGCAGGTAGATGAACAGCAGGCCAAGGACCAGGATCAGGTTGGAAAAGCTCCAGCGTTTCATAGCTTGCCCTCCAGTGCCTTAGCCTGGTTCCTGTTGAACAGGATGATCGGTACCAGCAGGATCGCCAGCATCACCACCGCCAGTGCCGAGGCCACCGGCCAGTCGCGGTTGTTGAAGAACTCCTGCCACAGCACCTTGCCGATCATCAGCGTCTCCGGGCCGCCGAGCAGCTCGGGAATGACGAACTCGCCCACCACCGGGATGAACACCAGCATGCAGCCGGCAATGATGCCGTTCTTCGACAGCGGCACGGTGATCTTCCAGAAGCTGGTGAGGTTGCGCGCGCCCAGGTCGGAGGCGGCCTCCAGCAGGCTCGGGTCGTGCTTCACCAGGTTGGCGTAGAGCGGCAGGATCATGAACGGCAGGTACGAATAGACCACACCGATGTACACCGCCACGTCGGTGTTGAGGATCTGCAACGGCCGGTCGATCAGGCCCATGCCCAGCAGCAGGCTGTTGAGCAGGCCATTGCTGCTGAGGATGCCCATCCAGGCGTAGACGCGGATCAGAATGGCGGTCCAGGTCGGCATCATGATCAGCAGCAGCAACACGGTCTGCAGATCCTTGCGCGCGCGGGCGATGGCATAGGCCATGGGGTAACCGATCACCAGGCAGAGCAGCGTGCTGAAGAAGGCGATCTTCAGCGAGCCCAGATAAGCGGCCAGGTACAGCTCGTCCTCGCTGAGGAAGATGTAGTTGCCCAGGTTGATCAGTACCTGCAGCTGCTGCTCGGCGTAACGGAAGATTTCCGTGTACGGCGGAATCGCCACGTCGGCCTCGGCGAAGCTGATCTTCAGCACGATGGCGAACGGCAGCAGGAAAAACAGGAACAGCCACAGGAAGGGCACGCCGATGACCAGTCGGCGTCCGGTATTCAAGGGCGAGCGGCTCATGCCTGCAGCACCACGCCGCTGTCATCCCACCAGTAGACGTACACCTCTTCCTCCCAGGTCGGCAGTTTCACATGGCGCTCGGCGTTGGCCATGAAGGCCTGCAGCACACCACCGGACGGTAGCTTGATGTAGTACACCGAATGACCGCCCAGATAGGCGATGTCGTGCACGACGCCCTTGGCCCAGTTGTAGCCCGGACGCTCCAGTTCCGGCAGCTCGGTGCCGATCAGCAGCTTTTCCGGGCGCAGGGCGTAGGTGATGTGCTTGTCCTGCGCACGGGTGCTGATGCCGTGGCCAACGTAGATCGGATTGTCCAGCCCGGGCGAGGCGATGATCGCGTGGTCGCCCATGTCCTCCACCAGCTCGCCCTCGAACAGGTTGACGTTGCCGATGAACTCGCAGACCAGGCGACTGGCCGGCGTCTCGTAGATGTCCATCGGGCTGCCGACCTGGGCGATCCAGCCCTGATGCATGATGGCGATGCGCTCGGCCATGGTCATGGCCTCTTCCTGGTCGTGGGTCACCATCACGCAGGTCACGCCGACGCGCTCGATGATCTGTACCAGTTCCAGTTGCATCTGCGAGCGCAGCTTCTTGTCCAAGGCGCCCATCGGCTCGTCGAGCAGCAGCAGTTTCGGGCGCTTGGCCAGCGAGCGCGCCAGGGCGACGCGCTGGCGCTGGCCACCAGAGAGCTGATGCGGTTTGCGCTTGGCGTACTGGGTCATCTGCACCAGACCGAGCATTTCCTTGACCCGCTCCTCGATCTCGGCCTTCGGCAGACCGTCCTGCTTGAGACCGAAGGCAATGTTCTGCTCAACGGTCATGTGCGGGAACAGGGCATAGGACTGGAACATCATGTTGATCGGCCGCTCGTACGGCGGCATGTCGGTGATGTCCTGGCCATCGAGGAAGATGCGCCCTTCGGTGGGTCGCTCGAAGCCCGCCAGCATGCGCAGCAGGGTCGACTTGCCCGAGCCGGAACCGCCCAGCAGCGCGAAGATCTCGCCCTGATGAATGCTCAGCGAGACGTCATCGACCGCCACCGTTTCGTCAAACTTCTTGGTGACGCGATCGATCTTCAGCAGCACCTGCTTGTTCTTGCTCTCGCCACTGAGGGCCTTCTTGTAGGCGCTGGAGGCAACGGCCATGCGCGAACTCCCGAAATGAAAAAAGTTGGCCGGCCAGAGCCGGGCTATCTATGAGTCGTTGCTGCGGGCGCGTCGTCAGACGCACCCTTCAATGTCCTTCCCGCGTCACGGCCGCCATGGGGCGCTCGACGGGTCGGGCTCCGGGGTTCACTTGCCGGATTTCACCTTGGTCCAGGTGCGGGTCATCAAACGTTGAATCTTGGGCGGCAGCTCGGCCGAGACATACAGACGGTCCAGTACTTCCTGCGGCGGATATACCGAGGCATCCTCACGGACTTCCTGATCCATCAGTTCGCTCGCCTTGAGGTTGGGGTTGGCGTAACCGACGTAGTCGCTCACCGCGGCAATCACCTCGGGGCGCAGCAGGTAGTTGATGAATGCGTGGGCTTCCTCGACGTTGCTGGCATCGGCGGGGATCGCCAGCATGTCGAACCAGAGGTTGCCGCCCTCCTTGGGAATGGCGTAGGCGATCTCGATGCCCTTGCCGGCTTCCTCGGCGCGGGCGGCGGCCTGGAACACGTCACCGGAGAACCCGGCAGCGACGCAGATATTGCCATTGGCGAGATCGGAAATGTACTTCGACGAGTGGAAATAGCGCACATGCGGACGCACGGCCAGCAGTTTCTCCTCGGCCTTCTGGTAGTCCGCGGCATTCTCGCTGTTGGGGTCCAGGCCGAGGTAGTTGAGCATGGCGGGAATCATCTCGTCCGCCGAGTCCAGAAAGGCAATGCCACAACTGGCAAGCTTCTGCGCATTTTCAGGCTCGAACAGCACCGACCAGGAGTCGATCTTGTCGACACCAAGCGCGGCCTTGACCTTTTCGACGTTGTAGCCGATGCCGTTGGTGCCCCACAGATAGGGCGCGGCATGGGCATTGCCGGGATCGTTCTTCTGCAGCTGCTTGAGCAGTGACGGATCGAGGTTTTCCCAGTTCGGCAGCTTGCTCTTGTCCAGCTGCTGGAATGCACCGGCACGGATCTGCTTGCCGAGGAAATGGTTGGAAGGCACCACCACGTCATAGCCGCTGCGGCCGGCGAGCAGCTTGCCTTCCAGGGTTTCGTTGGAATCGAAGACGTCATAGACCGGCTTGATACCGGTTTCCTTCTCGAACTCTTCCAGCGTCGTTTCGCCGATGTAATCCGACCAGTTGTAGACGTGCACCGAGGCGGCCTGGGCGGTGGCCGCACCGGCGACGGCAGCGGCGACGATCAGCGACTTGAGGGTCGAGCGCATGGGATGAGTCCTCTTCTTTTGCGGCCGCGCATGATCCCGGCGGGAAAGGCGGGCTATTTATTGGAAAAACCTCTGAAAATCAACAAATTTGAGATGACGAAAGCGGTCGGCGCGATGCATGCGCAGACGCAGGGGCTTGCGACGGGCAGCGGGGAAGTCGTTGTCATTGTTGTTCCTCGCATTGGCAGCGCCGGTGCGAACCGCACGGCACCGGCGCTGCCGGTCGATTGGCCGGCTTTCGCGACGGGCGCGAGCCCGGCGCGAAAGCCAGGCGGTATCAACGTCCGGACTTGATCTTGGTCCAGCTGCGGGTCATGGCGCGCTGGGTCTTCGGATCCAGATCGGGGAAGGTGTAGAGCTTCTGCAGCACCGCCTGGCTCGGGTAGATGCCCTCGTCGGTACGGATGGCTTCATCCAGCAGCGGAGTGGCCGCGGCGTTGCCGTTGGGGAACTGCACGTAGTTGGTGATGGAGGCCATCACGTCCGGCTTCATCAGGTAGTTGAGGAAGACGTGGGCGTTCTCGACGTTCTTCGCGTCGGCCGGCACCGCCAGCATGTCGAAGAAGCTGCCGGCACCTTCTTTCGGAATCTTGTAGCCGACGTTGACGCCGTTGGCCGCTTCCTCGGCGCGCGACTTGCCCTGATAGATGTCGCCGGAGTAGCCGATCGCCACGCAAATGTTGCCGTTGGCCAGATCCGAGATGTACTTGGACGAATGGAAGTAGGCGACGTGCGGACGGATCTGCATGAACAGGTCTTCGGCCTTCTTCAGCTCATCGGCCTTGCCGCTGTCGGTCGCGTAGCCGAGGTAATGCAGCGCCGCCGGCAGCATCTCGGTGGGCGAGTCGAGGAAGGCGACGCCACAGGACTTCAGCTTCTCGATGTTCTCCGGCTTGAACACCAGGTCCCAGGAGTCCACCGGCGCGTTGTCGCCCAGCGCGGCCTTGACCTTGTCGACGTTGTAACCGATGCCGATGGTGCCCCACATGTAGGGAATCGAGTACTGGTTGCCCGGGTCGCTCGAATCCAGCGCCTTGAGCAGGTCCTTGTCGAGGTTTTCCCAGTTCGGCAGCTTGGACTTGTCCAGCTTCTGGAACACACCGGCCTTGATCTGCTTGGCGAGGAACGGGTTGGACGGCACCACCACGTCGTAACCGGAGCTACCGGCCAGCAGCTTGGCTTCCAGCACCTCGTTGCTGTCGAAGACGTCATAGACGACCTTGATGCCGGTTTCCTTGGTGAAATTCTCCAGGGTGTCTTCGGCGATATAGTCGGACCAGTTATAGACGTGCAGCACCTTTTCCTGGGCCTGCGCAGCCCCGGCAACGGTGCCGGCCAGCGTCATGGCAAGTAGGGTCTTGGCGAAGGGATTCATCCGTGCAGCTCCTGTTTGTCATCATTAATGTCGGGGCAGTGGAACAGGCCATGTACCGCGCGGCGGCCTGGCGGTGTGCCGGCTCGACACACCCCTGGGCAGGTCTGGCCTTCAGCACGCGCGCAGTCTGGCAAGGTCGGGGCCGTCTTTTCAACAACCCGAACGCACACGGCCGGCATTCGTCAACCTTAGCCCAGCCAGCGCCGGCCGCACCGCTCAGCCCAGCACATCCTTGGCTGTCGCATCCAGACACAGACGCACCTTGCCGATCAGCTCGTCGATCTGCTCCTCGCTGATCACCAGCGGCGGCGAGATGATCATGGTGTCGCCGACCGCGCGCATCACCAGGCCGTTGCGGAAGCAGTGCTCGCGGCAGCGCATGCCCACGCCGGCATCAGCGAAGCGTTCGCGGATCTTCTTGTTCTTCACCAGCTCCAGCGCGCCGAGCAGGCCGACGCCGCGGGCTTCGCCCACCAGCGGATGCTCGACCAGTTCCTGCCAGCGGGATTGCAAATAGGGTGCCGTCTTGCTCTTCACCCGCTCGACGATCTTCTCCTCGCGCAGGATGCGGATGTTCTCCAGCGCCACCGCGGCGGCCACCGGGTGCCCCGAATAGGTGAAACCGTGATAGAACTCGCCGCCCTCGTTGAGCGTCTGCACCACTTCGTCGCGCACGATGACCCCGCCCATGGGGATGTAGCCGGACGTCAGGCCCTTGGCGATGGGCATCAGATCGGGCGCGAGACCGTAATAGTCGCTGCCGAACCACTCGCCGGTACGGCCGAAGCCGCAGATCACCTCGTCGGCGATGAAAAGGATGTCATAGCGCGCGAGGATTTCCTTGACTCGCGGCCAGTAGCTGGCCGGCGGAATGATGACGCCGCCCGCGCCCTGGATCGGCTCGGCGATAAAGGCAGCGACCTTGTCCTCGCCGACTTCGAGAATCTTCTGCTCCAGCTGATCGGCGACACGCACGCCGAACTCCTCCGGACTCATGTCACCGCCTTCGCCGTACCAGTAGGGCTGGTCGATGTGCTCGATGCCGGGAATCGGGAAGTCGCCCTGCTCGTGCATGGCCTTCATGCCGCCGAGGCTGGCACCGGCGACGGTGGAGCCGTGGTAGCCGTTCCAGCGGCCGATGATCACCTTCTTCTCCGGCTGACCCTTGACCGCCCAGTAATGGCGCACCATGCGCAGCACCGTGTCGTTGGACTCGGAGCCGGAACCGGTGAAGAACACATGGTTCATGCCGGCCGGGGCAATGTCGGCGATGGCCTTGGCCAGGGCCACGGCGGGCGGATGCGCGGTCTGGAAGAACAGGTTGTAGTAAGGCAGCTCGCGCATCTGCCGGGTCGCCGCCTCGATCAGCTCTTCGCGGCCATAACCGACGTTGACGCACCAGAGCCCGGCCATGGCGTCGAGGATCTTGTGCCCCTCGCTGTCCCACAGGTAGACGCCGGACGCCCGGGTGATGATGCGCGTGCCCTTGGCGTTGAGCGCCTTGTAGTCGGTGAAGGGCGGCAGGTGGTGGTCACGGCTCAGCGCTTGCCAGTGCAGGGTTTGCGAATCGCTCATCAGTCACCTCTTAGCCAGTATTGTGGGGTCGGCGGACCGGCAACGGGCCGGCCCACCCTGCGCTTGCTTACACCGAGAGCATCAGGAATTCCCGCTCCCAGGAGCTGATCACCCGGTGGTAGTTCTCCTGCTCGGCGCGCTTGACCGCGACGTAGCCGGTGATGAATTTCGGGCTCAGGTACTTCTCCAGCTCGCGGCAGGTTTCCATCCGCTCCAGCGCCGCTTCCAGGGTCAGCGGCAGGCGCAGGTTACGCCGCTCGTAGCCGCGGCCCTTGACCGGCTGGCTCGGTGGCAGCTGCTCGACCATGCCGATGTAGCCGCACAGCAGGCTCGCGGCGATGGCCAGGTAAGGGTTGGCGTCGGCGCCTGCCAGGCGGTTCTCGACACGGCGGTTCTGCGGATCGGAATCCGGCACGCGCAGGCCCACGGTACGGTTCTCTTCGCCCCATTCCACGTTCACGGGCGCCGAGGTATCGGGCAGGAAGCGGCGGAACGAATTGACGTTGGGCGCGAACATCGGCAGCAGCTCGGGGATGTACTTCTGCAGGCCGCCGACGTGGTGCAGGAACAGCTGGCTCATGGAGCCGTCGTCGTTGGAGAAGATGTTGCGCCCGGTGTTGAGGTCGATAACGCTCTGGTGCAGGTGCATCGCGCTGCCCGGCTCACCGGTCATCGGCTTGGCCATGAAGGTGGCAGCGACGTTGTGCTTGAGCGCCGCCTCGCGCATGGTGCGCTTGAACACCAGGATCTGGTCGGCCAGGTGCAGCGCCTCGCCGTGACGGAAGTTGATCTCCATCTGCGCGGTGCCTTCTTCGTGGATCAGGGTGTCCAGATCCAGGCCCTGCGCTTCGCACCAGTCGTACATGTCCTCGAACAGCGGGTCGAATTCGTTGGCAGCGTCGATGGAGAACGACTGACGCCCGGTCTCCTGTCTACCGGAGCGGCCGATCGGCGGCTGGAACGGCAGGTCCGGGTCCTCGCAGCGCTTGGTCAGGTAGAACTCCATCTCCGGCGCGACGATGGGCTGCCAGCCACGATCGGCATACATCTTCAGCACACGCTTGAGGATGTTGCGCGGCGACAGCTCGATAGGGTTGCCCATCTTGTCGTAGGTGTCGTGGATCACCTGCGCGGTGGGCTCGATGGCCCAAGGCACGAGGAACACCGCGTTCGGGTCGGGCCGGCAGAACATGTCGATGTCCGCCGGGTCGAGCAGCTCGTAGTAGATGTCGTCCTCGACGTAGTCACCGGTCACGGTCTGCAGCAGCACGCTTTCCGGCAGGCGCATGCCCTTCTCGTCGAGAAACTTGTTGGTCGGTGAAATCTTGCCGCGGGCGATCCCGGTCAGGTCGCTGATCAGGCATTCCACTTCGGTGATCTTGCGTTCTTTCAGCCAGCCGGTGAGCTGGTCGAGCTGGATACTCATGTTGACCTCGGGTTGCTGGAAAATGGCCGTACAGGGTCGGCCTCAGCGTTGTCGTGCGCGTGCCTGGCAGGCCTCGGCGAAGCCGCGGAACAGCGCCAGATAATGTGGATGCGATTGGACCTGCCATTCCGGATGCCATTGCACGCCAAGGGCGAAGCTCTGCGCAGCCTCGACGGAAAATGCCTCGATCAGCCCGTCGGGAGCCAGCGCCTCGATGCGCAGACCAGCGCCGAGACGCTCGACACCCTGCCCATGCACCGAATTGACCTGGATCTGCGCCGGCAGGCCAAGGCGCTCGAGCAGCCCACCAGGCTGCACGTGCAGCGCATGGCTGAGGCCGTACTGCACCTCCAGCGGATCGTCCGGGCGCTCGCGATGGTCCTGATAGGGCCCGGCTTCGTGAACCTTCTGGTGCAGGCTGCCGCCAAACGCCACGTTCATCTCCTGAAATCCTCGGCAGATGCCGAACACCGGAATGCCGGCATCCACCGCCGCGCGAATCAGCGGCAGGGTAAGGCGGTCGCGAAACGGATCGTGATGGGTGCCCGGCTCGCTCGCCGGGCCACCATAGTGATGCGGCTCGACATTGGACGGCGAGCCGGTGAACAGCAGGCCGTCGAAGCTTTCCAGCAGCGTTGCCGGATCGATCAGCTCGTCCAGCGCCGGGATCACCAGCGGCACGCCGGCGATCGCCGCGGCACGCAGGTACTTGTCGCCGGCGATATGAAAGCTGTGGTGGCCGATCTGCTTGGTACAGGCCGATACGCCGATCAGAGGCTTGCGCGACATGGGATACTCGTCGTTCGAATGGGGCATATCGGAGAGTAGTCTTGTTCATTTTTATAGACAATAGCCCGAACTTCAGCCGCGTGCGCCACGCTCGACACACACGGCAGATGCCCCAAAAAAGGCCCAGCATGGGCACTCATGGGGCGCCGGCCGGCTACTATTGACAGTGAACAGGCTTTTCGATTGACTCCCAGACAAGCATCTGATGATTGAAATTTTTAACAATTAAGGTAATTCATCATGGCCCCGCCGCGTGCCGTTCAGCTCAACGAAGCTAACGCATTTCTCAAGGAACATCCGGAGGTTCAGTACGTCGATCTGCTGATCACCGACATGAACGGAGTCGTGCGCGGCAAGCGCATCGAGCGCGCCAGCCTGCACAAGGTCTACGAGAAGGGCATCAACCTCCCCGCCTCGCTGTTCGCCCTGGATATCAACGGCATCACCGTGGAAAGCACGGGCCTTGGCATGGACATCGGCGACTCCGACCGCATCTGCTTCCCGATTCCCAATACCCTGTCCAAGGAACCCTGGCAGAAGCGCCCCACCGCGCAGCTGCTGATGACCATGCACGAGCGCGACGGCGCACCGTTCTTCGCCGACCCGCGCGAGGTGCTGCGCCAGGTGGTGAGCAAGTTCGACGAGCTGGGCCTGACCATCTGCGCCGCATTCGAGCTGGAGTTCTATCTGATCGACCAGGAGAACATCAACGGCCGGCCACAGCCGCCGCGCTCGCCGATCTCCGGCAAGCGCCCGCACTCGACCCAGGTCTATCTGATCGACGACCTGGACGAGTACGTCGACTGCCTGCAGGACATTCTCGAAGGCGCCAAGGAACAGGGCATCCCCGCCGATGCCATCGTCAAGGAAAGCGCCCCGGCGCAGTTCGAGGTCAACCTCCACCACGTCGCCGATCCGATCAAGGCATGCGACTACGCGGTGCTGCTGAAGCGGCTGATCAAGAACATCGCCTACGACCACGAGATGGACACGACCTTCATGGCCAAGCCCTACCCGGGCCAGGCCGGCAACGGTCTGCACGTGCACATCTCGCTGCTCGACAAGAATGGCAACAATATATTCGCCACCGACAATCCGCTGGACAGCCAGCCGCTGCGCCATGCCATCGGCGGCTTGCAGCAGACCATGGCGGCCTCGATGGCCTTCCTCTGCCCCAACGTGAATTCCTACCGACGTTTCGGCGCTCAGTTCTACGTGCCCAACGCGCCTTGCTGGGGCATGGACAACCGCACCGTGGCACTGCGCGTGCCGACCGACAGCCCGGACGCGGTACGCATCGAACACCGGGTCGCCGGTGCCGACGCCAACCCCTACCTGCTGCTCGCCGGCATCCTCGCCGGGGTGCACCACGGCCTGACCAACAAGATCGAGCCGGATGACCCCATCGAAGGCAATTCCTACGAGCAGGTCGAGCAGAGCCTGCCGACCAACCTGCGCGACGCCCTGCGCGAGCTGGACGACAGCGAGATCATGGCGCGCTACATCAGCCCCGATTACATCGACATCTTCGTCGCCTGCAAGGAGAGCGAACTCGCCGAGTTCGAGCATTCGATCTCGGACCTCGAGTACAACTGGTATCTGCATACCGTCTAGCCGCGAGCCGGCGTGCTGCGGAGCGACCGCCACGGCGGTTTGCATCCGCCGCCAGGCTGGCTTCAAATAGGCCGATGACCAAGCCCAGCCCCGCGACCGCCAGTCGCCGACCGCGCGCCAGCAGCCAGGCGCGCATTCGCCAGATCCTCGCCAGCGCCCGCGAACTGCTCGCTGAGCAGGGCGCCGCGACGCTATCGGTGTATGCCGTGGCCGAGCACGCCGGCATTCCCCCCTCTTCCGTCTATCATTTCTTTTCCGGTGTGCCGGCGCTGCTGGCCGCACTGACGGCGGACGTGCACGCCGCCTTCCGGGCCAGCCTGGAACGGCCCATCGAGCATGACAGCCTGGGCAGCTGGCACGACCTCTCTCGCCTGATCGAACAGCGCATGCTGGCGATCTATCAGCAGGACAGCGCCGCGCGCCAGCTGATTCTGGCGCAACACGGTCTCGGTGAAGTCACCCAGACCGACCAGCGCCTGGATCTGGAACTCGGCCAGGCCATGCAGGCGGTGTTCGAGCGGCATTTCGCCCTGCCTCCGCTGCCGCAGGACATCGATGTATTCGCCCTGGCCCTGGAACTTGGCGACCGCGTCTATGCTCGATCCATACAGCTGTACGGCAGCCTGACGCCGCGCATGGCCGAGGAAGGCATGCGGGTGTTCGATGCCTATCTCGGCCTGTACCTGCCGCCCTGGTTGCCGAAGCGGGAGCAGGCGGAACGCTGATCGATAAATATCGATAAGCGGCCGCTTCATTTGATCTCCTGAGCTGCAAGACCTCTATCAATCCGGATAACTATCGAATAAATTTGCGCCTTCGATAGCCGCCCACCAACGCCGCGAGGTTTCCATGTCCCGAGTCGTTACCGTAGCCGCCATCCAGATGGCCTGTTCCTGGGATCGCCAGGCCAACATCGCCAATGCCGACAGGCTGGTGCGCGAGGCCGCCGCCAAGGGCGCGCAGATCATCCTGATCCAGGAGCTGTTCGAGACCCCGTACTTCTGCCAGAAGCCCAATCCGCAATACCTGCAGCTGGCGACCCCGGTGGAGCAGAACCCGGCGATCCAGCATTTCCAGAAGCTCGCCGCCGAACTGCAGGTGGTGCTGCCGATCAGCTTCTTCGAGCTGGCCGGGCGGGCACGCTTCAACTCCATCGCCATCATCGATGCCGACGGCAAGTTGCTTGGCGTCTACCGCAAGAGCCACATCCCGGACGGCCCCGGCTACCACGAGAAGTACTATTTCAACCCGGGCGACACTGGCTTCAAGGTGTGGAACACCCGCTACGCCAGGATCGGCGTGGCCATCTGCTGGGACCAGTGGTTCCCCGAGACCGCCCGCAGCATGGCGCTGATGGGTGCAGAACTGCTGTTCTACCCGACCGCCATCGGCAGCGAGCCGCACGATGCGAGCATCACGTCCCGCGACCATTGGCAGCGCGTGCAACAGGGCCATGCCGGCGCCAACCTGATGCCGCTGATCGCCAGCAACCGCATCGGCCGCGAGGAGCAGGACGGCTACGACATCACCTTCTACGGCTCCTCGTTCATCGCCGA
The DNA here is from genome assembly GCF_051948915.1 of Stutzerimonas sp. Brlt_14. Lineage (NCBI taxonomy): Bacteria > Pseudomonadati > Pseudomonadota > Gammaproteobacteria > Pseudomonadales > Pseudomonadaceae > Stutzerimonas > Stutzerimonas sp. Brlt_14. The sequence goes on along the minus strand of NZ_JAYJLM010000003.1, from coordinate 484,122 downwards.
CCAGTTCGGCGCCAAGGTCGAGGAGATGGATGAAACCAGCGAGGGCGTACTGGTGCACAGCTTCGACCTCGACCAGTTGGAGCACATCCGCAGCGCCTGGGGCGTGTTCCGCGATCGCCGGCCGAACCTGTACGGCTCGATCAAGACCCTCGACGGCTCGCTGCCGTCCGAGTGAGCAGCAGACCTTCATAGCTCGAAAGCGCGCCGCACTTTCCACCGCTGGACTTCGGCGGTGGAAAGGCCCGCGGCCGTTTCCACCCTTCACGGACATCGCCATGACCACCCTGACCAGCACCCCTCGCCAAGATGGTTACTACATGCCCGCCGAATGGGCGCCGCACAGCCAGACCTGGATGGTCTGGCCGCAGCGCCCGGACAACTGGCGGGACAACGCGGCGCCGGCACAGGCGGCCTTCGCCGCCGTCGCCAAGGCGATCGCCCGTTTCGAGCCGGTGACCGTCTGCGCCAGCGCCGAGCAGTACCTGGCGGCGCGCGCCGCACTGGATGACCCGCGCATCCGCGTGGTGGAAATGAGCAGCGACGACGCCTGGGTGCGTGACACCGGGCCGACCTTCGTCATCGACGACAACGGCGGCCTGCGCGGCGTCGACTGGACCTTCAATGCCTGGGGTGGCGAAGACGGCGGGCTCTACGCCGACTGGCAACGCGACGACGAGGTGGCGCGCAAGATCCTCGAGATCGAGTACTGCGATCGCTATCGCACCGAAGGTTTCGTGCTCGAGGGCGGCTCGATCCACGTCGACGGCGAAGGCACGCTGATCACCACCGAGGAGTGCCTGCTCAACCGCAACCGCAATCCGCAGCTGTCCCGCGAGCAGATCGACGCGGTCCTGCGCGAGCACCTGGCGGTCGACAGCATCATCTGGCTGCCCCACGGCCTGTTCAACGACGAAACCGACGGCCACGTCGACAACTTCTGCTGCTTCGTCCGCCCGGGCGAAGTGCTGCTGGCCTGGACCGACCACGCCAACGACCCGAACTACGCGCGCTGCCAGGCCGCCATGGCGGTGTTGCAGCGCGCACGCGACGCCAAGGGTCGCGCGCTGATCGTGCACAAGATCCCTATCCCCGGCCCGCTGCATGCGTCGGACGCCGAGTGCGCCGGTGTCGTGGCGCTGGATGGCAGCCAGCTGCGCGATCCGTCTATCCGTCTGGCTGGCAGCTACGTGAACTTCCTGATCGTCAACGGCGGCATCATCGCACCGGCCTTCGGCGATCCGCTGGACGGCGAAGCCGAGCGCATCCTGCGCGAGGTGTTCCCCGAGCACGACGTGGTCATGGTACCGGGCCGGGAGATTCTCCTGGGCGGTGGCAACATCCACTGCATCACCCAGCAGCAACCGGCGCCCTTCGTACGCTGAGGGCGAAACGACGCGCCTGGGCGCTGGCCCAGGCAGGGAGGGTCCGATGGACTTTCTGGTCAACCTGGACGTCGACGACCTGGAGCGGGGGGTGGACTTCTACAGCTCGCTGTTCGGCCTGCAGGTCGGGCGCCGACTCGGCGGGTTCGCCGTGGAGTTGCTCGGCGGGCCGGCGCCCATCTACCTACTGCACAAGGACGCCGGCAGCGCCGCGACGCCCGAGGGCAACCAGCACCGCCATTACGGACGCCACTGGACGCCGGTGCATCTGGACTTCGTCGTCGAGGATATCGAGTCCGCCACCGCAAAGGCGATCGCCCTGGGTGCGCGGCTGGAGAAGCCCATCACGACCGAAAACTGGGGCCGGCTGGCGCTGCTGGGCGACCCCTTCGGTCACGGCTTCTGCCTGATCCAGTTTCTCGGTCGCGGCTATGACGAGCGGCTCGACTAGAGCCGTCGAGCGCGATGCGGTTCAGCCGACGATGACCTGATTCTTGCCGAGGCGCTTGGCGGTGTACATCGCCGCATCGGCACGGGCGAAGACGGCGCTGAGTTCTGCGTCGCTGGCCCTCAGGTAGGTCAGGCCCAGGCTGGCGGTGACGCGGAAGCGCTCGCCGTTCTCGGCGGTGAACACCACCCGTTCGATCTCGCGCTGCAGACGCTCGGCGATCTGCTCGGCCAGGTCCGGCTGGCAACCCGGCAGCACGGCGGCGAACTCCTCGCCACCGATCCGGCCGAACAAGTCGCTCTGGCGCAGCACGGCGGCGCCGCAGCGGGCGACCTTCTGCAGCACCTGATCGCCCATCTGGTGGCCGTGGGTATCGTTGATGCGCTTGAAGTCGTCGATGTCCAGCAGCAGGAACGCCAGCGACGAGGCGAACTGCCGGGCGCGCTCGAATTCGATTCGCGCGCACTCGAAGAAGTGCCGGCGGTTGCTGCTCTGGGTCAGCACGTCGGTGGTCGCCAGGCGCTGCAGCTCGCCCTCGAGCTGCTTCTTCTCGGTAATGTCCTCGGCAATGCCGACGATGATCGGACTCTGCCCGTTCTCGCCCGGACGGCCGAGGAAGCACTTGTCGCTCAGCCAGCGCAGCTGCCCGTCACCGCGAATGATGCGGTACTCGCGGGTTTCCACGGCGCCCTCGTCGAGCACGGCGAGCATGCTCTTCTGGGCGTACTCCACGTCGTCGGGGTAGATCGCGTTGCGCCATTCGCCGTAATCGGCCAGCAGCAGGGCCGGTGAGCGGCCGAAAATACGTTCGTAGGCCGGGCTGACGTAGATCATCCGCTGCGCCTGCCAGTCGAACGCCCAGAGCACCGCATTCACACCGCCCATGAGCGTGCTGAAGAGCTGTTCGCGCTCACCCAGCCGGGCGACCTCTGCCCGCGCGTGCATCAGCGCCAGCAACGTCTGCGCATCCCCGCCCGGCGACATTCTCATTCCCGCCTCACCCTGCTTGCTCGCAAGCCGCATAGCCTTCTTCCTGAAACGACCGCTGCGCGTGGCAGCGGTACTGCATGGATTAAAGAATGCTGTTCAGAGAGGCGCCAAGGCGCAAAGTTCCGGGCGCCGCAGCGCCCGGCGAAGGAGCCGATCAGAGGTCAGGCGGGGGTGACGGACGGTCGCAGGGAATAGGTGCGCAGGTGCTCGGCGAAATCGCGCAGGGACTGGATGCCGCTGGCCTCGGCCTCGTGCACCCATTGCTTGATCGCGGCGAGCATGTCGTGGCCGTTGGCGCTGGTCTTGCTCCAGATCTGCTGCAGCGCCAGGCGCTTCTCGTAGATCACCTTGAGCGCCTGACTTTGCGCGAGCATGACATCGATATGCGCCTGCTGCTCCTGCTGCAGCAGGCTCGGCTCGCGGGTCAGCAGGCGCTTGGCACGGCGCAGCTGGTGCCGCAGCGTCGCGTCGGCTCGGCCGAGCTCCTGGCGCACCAGCGGCACGATCACCAGCTTGCGGTACTGCGCCATGATCTGGAAGCGGTTGTTGAGGATCGCCATGGCGCTGTCCATGTCCAGCTGCTGCTTGCCCTCGATGCGATGGGCGATGGGCGCGGTGCGGTTGACCTTGGCCAGGCCGAGCAGGCTGAACAGGCGAATCCAGGCCCAGCCCATGTCGAACTCCCACTTGCGTACCGAGAGCTTGGCCGAGTTGGGATAGGTGTGATGGTTGTTGTGCAGTTCCTCGCCACCGATGAGGATGCCCCAGGGCACCAGATTGGTCGCGGCGTCGCGGCATTCGAAGTTGCGATAGCCGACCGCATGGCCGAGGCCGTTGACCACGCCGGCGGCCCAGAACGGAATCCAGATCATCTGCACCGCCCACACCGTCAGGCCGAGGGCGCCGAACAGGGCCAGGTCGATGGCCAGCATCAGCACGATGCCGAGGTTGGGGAAGCGGGAATAGAGGTTGCGCTCGACCCAGTCATCCGGGCAGTTCTTGCCGTAGATGCGCAGGGTTTCCTCGTTCTTCGCCTCGGCCATGTACAGCTCGGCGCCCTTGCGCACCACCGTGGCCAGGCCCTTGTGCACCGGGCTGTGCGGGTCGTCCGGGGTTTCGCATTTGGCGTGGTGCTTGCGGTGGATGGCGGTCCACTCGCGGGTGTTCATCGCCGTGGTCAGCCACAGCCAGAAACGGAAGAAGTGCTTGAGCGCCGGGTGCAGCTCCAGCGCGCGATGCGCCGAGTAGCGATGCAGGTAGACCGTGACGCTGACGATGGTGACGTGAGTCAGCAGCAGCGTGGTCGCGATGAGCTGCCAGATCGACAGGTCGAGTAAGCCGGTATGCCACATGGTAACGGGGTGCCTCATGATGACGGTGCGCTGACGAGACCTTCGCCGGCGTTCACCTGCCTGCAGACTAACATCCGCCCATCACGAGTCCAGAACGAGGGCTGACCGACCGTCTAAAAACTGGTGCTTTTTTAGCCAGCTTCGGCTGCAATCGCTACGCTCGAGGTGGGCAGCCGAAGCGCCGACGACCGAGCGGGAAAGGCGCTATCGGCGATGCTGGCATAGAGCTATCATTGTTTCTTTTTTGCCCTGGAAAGTTGCGGCTCATGCCTATGTCGTACGTCGAGCGCAGCACCTCGCACCCATGGCCGGCCCGCGGATGAACAGCGCCGACCTCTCCACCCCCAGATGGATCTTCGGCCTCGGCAGTCTGCTGCTCGTGCTGCTGTTCGGCAGCCTCGCGTTCAATGACTACCGCGCCCGCGATGTCGCCTGGCATCTGGAGATCGAGACGCACGGCGAGCTGCAGAGCCTGGCGCTGCAGAGCGCGCAGCTCAATCAGCGGCGCCAGGCGGACATGGTCGCCACCGCCCTGGCCGGCAACGCCGAGGTGCTGCGCCAGATGCGCCTGATCGATGCCGCGCTACGTGATGGCCGCTCCCTCGACGATCCCCGCCTCGAGCGCTCGCGCCAGCGGCTGCGTGCGGCGCTGACCCCAGCCTGGCGCTCGATGCAGCGCCATCAGGCGCTGCAGCTGCAGCTATTCTGGGGCGACGCCGGGGTCACCGTACTGCGCATGCAGCAACCGGAGCGCTTCGGCGACACTCAGGCCGCACAGCGACCGATGCTGCAACGGGTACTGCGCGACGGCATCGAACAGTTCGGCCTGGAAGTCGACGCCCTCGGCGCCAGCAGCCGGGCCATCGTGCCGCTGCGCGCCGTGGACCGGCAGGACAGCGAAGTCATCGGTGCGCTGGAGGTGGGCTACAACGTATTGCCGGAACTGCCCGACCTGAGTGCGCAGCTGGCCGCCGGCCTGGCCCTTATCGTCAACCGCGAGGCGCTGCAGGCGAGCCAGACGACACCTCCCAGCGGGGTCCAGCTGAGCGAGGGCAGTGACTGGCTGCTGATCGGCCATTCGGCGACGCAGGTGCTGCACTGGGCCCAGGCGGGCGTGCTGCCGGAGCCGGGCAGCGGCAAGGGTTCGCGACTGCTCGATGCCGACGGGCGCAGCTACATACTCAACCAGATTCCCCTGCACGATGAGCAGCAGACCGAGCCGTCCACGCCACCCCTGGCGGCAGCGCTGGCCTGGCGCGACATCAGCGCCATGCAGGGCGAACACCTGCAGGCCGAACGCCGTCTGCTGATCAAGTGGGGCCTGGCCTGGCTGGTCGCCGAGGCGCTGCTGCTGGTGCTCGCGTTCCTCCTGCAACGGCGCATCAGCGTGCAACAGCAGTATCAGTTCGCCCAGCAGCAGCAGAACCGCCGACGCCAGCGCCTGCTCGACCGCGCCCAGAAAATCGCCAGTCTGCTACCGGGCATGGTGTTCCAGCTCAAGCGCTTCGCCAATGGCCGCTATGCGTTTCTCTACGCCAGCGAAGGCGCCCGCGAGCTGTACGGCATCGAGCCGCAACGGCTGCTGGAGGACGCCGCCCAGGCGCTGGTCCACGTTCACCCGCAGGACTTGCCACGCCTGCATCGCGCATTGCTGCGCCTGGCCGTGCATCCGGGCAGCGGCGCGGTCGAGTTCCGCATCCAGCATCCGCAGCGTGGCCTGCTCTGGGCCGAGGGCCGCGCCAGTGCCGAACGGCTGGCGGACGGCACAGTGCTCTGGCACGGCTTCGTCACCGAGATCACCGAGCTGATGGAAGCCACCCGCGCGCTGCAGAAGAGCGAGAGCCGTTACCGCGCCATGGTCAGCAACCTCCCGGGCGTGGTCTACCGCTGCCGCAACGATGGCCGCCGCCGCATGAGCTACCTCAGCGAGGGCATCGAGCGCCTGACCGGCTACCCGGCCAGCGATTTCGTCGGCGATCGCGTGCGCAGCTACGCCAGCCTGATTCATCCGGACGACTTGCAGCTGGCGCAACAGCACGCCGAGCAGGACACCTTCGAGGGTGTCTACCGGCTGCTCAACGCCGAAGGCCGGACCGTCTACGTCCGCGAGAAGGCCCGCGTCCTGCGCGAGCGCGACGACCCGCTCGGGTGGTGCGACGGATTCATCTGGGACGTGACCGATCAGGCCCTGGCCCGCGAAGAGATGGAGCAACGCGAACGCTACCTGAGCATGCTGATCGATAACGTGATCGACGCCATCATCATCATCGACGCGCGCGGCATCATCGAGACCTTCAACCACGCCGCCGAGCAGATCTTCGGCTACAGCAATGCCGAAGTGATCGGTCGCAACCTGTCGATGCTCATGCCCGAACCGGACCGCTCCGCTCACGACGGCTACCTGGAGCATTACGCCCGCCGCGGCACCTCGCGCGCACTGGAACAGAACCGCGAGCTCACCGCCCTGCGCCGCACCGGCGAGACCTTCACCATCGAGCTGCGCGTCTCGCAGATCAGCCACCACGGCGAATGCAAATTCATCGGCCTGGTCCGCGACATCACCGAACGCAAACGCATCGAGCGGATGAAGAGCGAGCTGGTGTCGATCGTCAGCCACGAACTGCGCACACCGCTGACCTCCATTTCCGGCGCGCTCGGCCTGATCGTCGGCGGCGCGCTGGGTGAGACAGCGCCGAACATGCGTCAGATGCTCAGCATCGCCCATCAGAACAGCCTGCGCCTGGGCCGCCTGGTGGACGATCTGCTGGACATGGACAAACTGGTCGCCGGCAAGATGACCCTTGACCTGCGCGCCCTCGCAGTGCCCGCGCAGCTGCAGCAGGCGATCGCCGCCAACCAGGGCTACGCCGCCAAGCACGATGTCACCCTGGTCCTGCAGCAGGCGCCCGACGTAGAACTGGTGGCAGACGACGACCGGTTGCAGCAGGTACTGGCCAACCTCATCTCCAATGCGGTCAAATTCTCGCCGCCGGGCGGCAGCGCCTCGCTCGGCAGCGAGTGCCGCGGCGCCTGGGTGCGAATCTGGGTGCGCGACCAGGGCCCGGGCATCGCCCCCGAATTCCACACGCGGATCTTCCAGAAATTCTCCCAGGCCGACTCTTCCGACAGCCGTCAGAAGGACGGTACCGGCCTTGGTCTGGCCATCAGCAAGGAGCTGATCGAACACATGCACGGCCGGATCGGCTTCGATTCCGAGCCGGGCGAAGGCGCCTGTTTCTGGTGCGAACTGCCGATCGCACCGGCGGTGCAAGATTAACCCTGATGCTTCCGTGAGCGCGGACGCGTACGCAATCTTCTGGAGGCACAATGGCCGAGCTCAGGCGCATCCTGCACATCGAAGACGATCCGTCGATCCAGGCGGTGACCAAACTGGCGCTGGAAGCCATCGGCGGCTACGAGGTGCTGTCCTGCTCCTCCGGGGCCCAGGCGCTGGAGGAAGTCGAAGCCTTCGCCCCCGATTTCATCCTGCTCGACGTGATGATGCCCGGTATGGACGGCCCGCAGACGCTGCTCAGGCTGCGCGAGCGAATCGACCTGGAGCGGATTCCGGTAACATTCATGACCGCCAAGGTGCAGCCGAGCGAGATCGAACACCTGCGCAAGCTCGGCGCCCGCGATGTGATCGTCAAGCCCTTCGACCCGATGCTGCTGGCCGAGCAGATTCGCAGCATCTGGCTGAGTGGCCGATACTAGGCAGAACTGCTTAAGCCCCGGTCGTGTCACGCTACCCGACCCGGACGCCCCTCACCGAACCAGCAAGGCGCCGACGATGGAGTCACCGCAACACAGCACGACGCCGATGCCATCCACCGTCCAGCCGCGCGAGCTGTCACGCCTGGCGGCGTTACTGCGCTACGAAATCCTCGACACCCCCGAAGACAGTGCATTCGATGACTTCACCGCGCTGGCCGCGCAGATGTGCGATACGCCCATCGCGCTGATCTCGCTGGTCGACGATCATCGTCAGTGGTTCAAGAGCCGCGTCGGCCTCGACGTCAGCGAGACTCCGCGGGAAATCTCCTTCTGCACCTACACCATCGCCGGCGAGGAGATCTTCGAGGTACCGGATACGCTGCAGGACCCGCGTTTTAGCAACAACCCGCTGGTGCTCGGCGATCCGCATATCCGCTTCTATGCCGGCACGCCGCTGACCTCGCCGGATGGCTACAACCTCGGCACCCTGTGCGTGATCGACCGCCAGCCACGCCGCCTCAGCGCGGAGCAGCGCGAAACCCTGGAGCGAGGTGATCCGCCTGTTCGAGCAGCATCTGCTGGCGCACCGCCACGCCGAGCAGGCGGCACTGCAACAGGCCATCCTCGACAGCGCCTCCAGCGCCGTGCTGGTGACCCGCCCCGACGGCGTGGTCACCAGCGTCAACCCGACCGCCGAGCGTCTGCTCGGCTACAGCGAACAGGCGCTGGTCGGCCATCCGTTGACCGCCGCGCTGTTCCGCCCGGAGGCGCTGCAGCGCCGGGCACTGCTGCTTTCCAGCGAATTGCAGATGCCGCTCGAGGCGGATTTCTCGGTGCTGAGCGCGCCGCTGCACCGCGGCCGGCGCGACATGTCCGAATGGCGCCTGCGCCACCAGAACGGCAACGAGGTGCCGGTGCTGCTGGGCGTGAGCGCGATCCATGACGAGCAGGAGCACCTGCGCGGCTACCTGGTCAACGCCTACGACCTGGCCTACCAGGAACAACTGCAGCTGCGCCTGCAGCAGATCGCCGCGCAGGTGCCGGGCATGCTTTTCCAGTTTCACTGGCGCGGCAACGGCAGCTCCTGCTTTCCCTACGTCAGCGAAGGGGTCGAGCAGATCTACGGCCTCAGCCCGGGGCAGCTGGCCAGCAGCTTCGCGCCCATCGTCGGGCGCGTGCACGCACTCGATCGCAGCCCCCTGCTGAGCAGCATTCGCAAGGCCGCCGCCGAGCTCACGCCGTGGCACAGCGAGCACCGCGTCGACCACCCACGCAAGGGCCTGATCTGGGTCGAGGCGCGCGCCACACCGCTGCGACAGGTCGATGGCTCGGTGCTCTGGCACGGTTTCGTCACCGACATCACCGCACGCAAGGCCGAGCAGCTGGAGCTGGACAAGCAGCAGGAAATGAACCGGCGTCTGCTCGAAGCGTTGAGCGAGGCGGTGATCGCCTGCGACGCCGAGGGCAATCTGACCCTGTTCAACGAGAAGGCCAAGCAATGGCACGGCGCCGATGCCGCGCCGGTGTCACCGGACGAATGGGCCAGCCATTACCAGCTGTACCGCGCCGATGGCGTCACGCCGCTGCAGCCGGAAGAGATCCCGCTGCGCCGCGCCCTTGGCGGCGAACACGTGATCGATCACGAGATGGTCCTGCTCAGCCAGGGCACGCCGCGCCATGTGCTGTCCAACGCCGATCCGCTGTACACCTCCGATGGCCAGCTGCTGGGCGCTGTCGCCGTGCTGCACGACATCACCGAGCGCAAGCGCATCGAGCGTCTGCAGCGCGAATTCATCTCCACGGTCAGCCACGAGCTGCGCACGCCGCTGACCTCCATCACCGGCGCGCTGGCGCTGGTCTGCTCCAATGTCATGGGCGAGGTTCCCGGGCAGATGCGCGAACTGCTGGACATCGCCCAGCAGAACAGCCAGCGCCTCGGGGCACTGATCGACGACCTGCTGGACATGGACAAGCTGCATGCCGGCAAGATGCGCTTCGACCTGCTCGAGCAGCCGCTACTGCCGCAGCTGGAGCTGGCCCTGCGCAGCAATGGCAGCTACGCCGAACGCCATGGCGTGCAGCTGCGCCTGGGCGACTGCCCGGCGGTGCAGGTGGAAATCGACGCCATGCGCCTGCAGCAGGTGCTGAGCAACCTGCTGTCGAACGCCGCAAAGTTTTCGCCGCCCGGCGAGCAGGTCGAACTGTCGGCCCGCATGCGTGACGGCCATGTGCGGGTCAGCGTCCGAGACCGGGCCCAGGGATTTCCGACGAATTCCGTGAACGGGTATTCCAGAAGTTCGCCCAGGCCGATTCGGCCGACAGCCGCCAGCAGGGCGGCACCGGCCTCGGTCTGGCGATCAGCAAGGAGCTGATCGAGCACATGGGCGGACAGATCGGCTTCGAATCCGCACCCGGCCAGGGCGCCTGCTTCTGGTTCGAGCTGCCCGTCCGGGGCGAGACCAAGGAGAGTTCGTGAACAGACAGCTCAAGCGCATCCTGCACGTCGAGGACGTTCCTTCCATTCAGGTGGTGACGCGCATCGCCCTGGAAAAGATCGGCGGCTTCGAGGTGCTCAGCTGTCCGTCCGGACAGGCGGCCCTGGACCAGGTTCAGGCGTTCGCCCCCGACCTGATCCTGCTCGATGTGATGCTGCCGCAGATGGATGGCATCGAGCTGGTCCGCCAACTCGGCGATCTGGTGGACCTGCAGCAGATTCCGGTGGTCTTTCTCACCGGCCATCTGCAGCCCGAGCGGCTGCAGGAGCTGCGCCAGCTCGGTGTGCGCCAGGTGTTGAACAAACCCTTCGACCCCCTGCAGCTGGCCTCCCAGCTGCAGCAGGTGTGGGAGGCCGAGCATGGATGAGCGTGCCCGCCTGGCGCTGCAGGAACAGCTCACCCAGCTTGAGCAGCAGTTTGGCGAACGCCTGCAGGCGGACCTGGCAGAACTGGCAACGCTCGCCCGTGACCTGCAGCAGACCCGCGCCACCGGCAGCCGCCGCCAGCTGATGCTGAGCGTGCGCGAGCGACTCCATCGCCTGGCTGGCGCGGCCGGGACCTTCGGTTTCGCCAGCCTCGGGGACAACGCCCGGCAGCTCGAACAGCGCGCCGATCGCTGGCTGGACTCGGCCAAGCCCGGCAGCCGCGCCGCCGATGCCTTCGCCGCCGCCCTGCTGCAACTGGCCAGCGAGACACCCGGGCAGGAGCGCGAAGGCGCAGCGGCGCTGCCGGTGCACCACGAAGAGCCGGCGCCGGGCTGCCGCATCTGCCTGATGAAGCGCGACCCGATCGCCGCCACCAGCATGGCGGTGACCCTGCGCAACTTCGGCTACATGGTCAGCCAGTGGCATGATTTCGCCGCCCTCGAGCAGGCCCTGGCCATCGAGCTGCCCGATGCGCTGATCGTCGGCATCGAGCATGAAGGCGAGTTCGATGCACTGGCCGCGCTGCAGCAGAGCCTGGAGCAACCCCTGCCGCTGCTGGTGATCCACGATCGCAACGACTTCGCCAGCCAGCTGGCTGCGGTGCGCGCCGGTGCCCAGGGCTTCTTCGTCCGCCCGCTGGACATCACTCAGCTGGAAAACAGCCTGGAGCGCTGCCTCGACCGCCAGCAGGGCGAGCCCTTCCGTGTGCTGATCGTCGACGACGACGCCGAGCTGGCGGCGCGCTACAGCCTGGTGCTGCGCAACGCGCAGATGCAGGTGCAGACCCTCACCGAACCGACCCGCGTGCTGGACGCCATGCGCAGCTTCAACCCCGAGGTCGTGCTGCTGGACGTCAACATGCCGGAATGCTCGGGCCCGGAGCTGGCGCAGATGATCCGCCTGCATGACGAGTGGCTGCGGGTGACGATCATCTACCTGTCGGCGGAAACCGACACCCACCGGCAGATGGCCGCCCTGCTCAAGGCCGGCGACGATTTCATCACCAAGCCGATCAGCGACAGCGCGCTGGTGGCCGGCGTCTATTCGCATGCCCAGCGTGCCCGCTCGCTGAGCACCGCGCTGGCCCGCGACAGCCTGACCGGCCTGCTCAAGCACGCCGACATTAAGGAACAGCTGGCACTGGAGGTGCAGCGCAGCAGCCGCAGCGGCAAACCGGCAAGCGTGGTGATGCTCGACCTCGACCATTTCAAGCAGGTCAACGACACCTATGGGCACGCCGCCGGCGACAACGTGATCCGCGCCCTGGCCAACCTGCTGCGCCAGCGCCTGCGTCGCATCGATAGCCTCGGCCGCTACGGCGGCGAGGAGTTCGTCGCGGTACTGCCGGAATGCAGCGCGCTGCAGGCCAGGCGCATCTTCGACGAGATCCGCGTGCGCTTCGCCGCCCTGACGTTCAATGCGGGCGACCATCAGGAGTTTCGCGTCACCTTCAGCGCCGGCATCTGCGAAACCGATGAGCACAGCGCCGCCAGCGTCCTGCTGGAGCGCGCCGACCAGGCGCTGTACCTGGCCAAGCACCAGGGCCGTAATCAGGTGCAGGTCGCCGGGCGCTGAGGGCGCTACCGTTCGTCGCGAACCGCTCCGCGTCTGTGGGGTCTGACTGTATTCGGGAGTCCCGGTGTTTCCGCTATCGCGCGGCGGCCAGGGTTCCATGCAGTCTCCCCCGCGGCAGGAGTCCGGTTTGCCCGCAAGACTCGCGATCGGTTGGCATTCAATCGCATTTCTGGCTGCGTTCGCGCTGCTCGCCGCCCTCGGCTGGCAGGGCAAGCGAACCCAGGAAACGCTGCTGCAGACCAATCGGGCCGTCAGCCATAGCCTGGAGGTCATCACCCTCGGTCCAGGCCATCCTCTCCTCCCTGCAGGACATCGAAACCGGCTCGCGCGGTTTCATCCTGACCGGCGATGCCAGCTACCTCGAACCCTACGAGCGCGGCCTGAATCAGCTGGAGGGCTATCGGCGGAGCCTGGAACAACTGGTCGAAGGCCGCAGCTATCCCGACCAGCGCTGGTTCCGCACGCTGGATGCAACCATTGCCGAACGCCTGCAGGTGGCTGCCGGCAATGTCCAGGCGCGCCGCGACGCCGGCCTGCAGGCGGCCGCCGAGCGCTTGCGCGGCGCCGGCGGCAACCTGCTGATGGATCGCCTGCGGGCGCTGCTCAACGCAGTGGAACAACAGGAGCGGCGCGAGCTGAAAGCAGCCAGCAGCGCCGTTGCCCAGACGACCGAGCGCGCCCAACGTCTGGCCCTCATCGGCAGCCTGGTGGTGGTCGCGCTGCTTCTCATCGCCTTCTGGGCGGTACACTGTAATCTGCGCATCCGCCAGCAGCTGGCCGGCGCGGCGCAGGCAGGCGAGGCTCGGCTCGGAGCGCTGCTGCAGGCCATTCCGGATTACCTCTATGCGGTGGACCACCGACAGCAGGTATCCAGCCTGGCCGCGGGAACGGCTCGCCGGGCGCCCCAGCCCGCCGCCATCGAACCCCTGCTGCACGACCTGCTCCAGCAGCACGAAGACAGCGGTCTGCGGCAGAACACCTGGTGCGAGGTGCAGACCCGGCGCACTTTCGAGGTTCGCCTGATGCCCACCGGGCTGGGCGACCACCTGGCGATCGCACGGGACATCAGCGAGCTGCAGCGCAGCCGTGACAGCCTGCACGACCAGCAGTTGTTCCTGCGCCGGGTGGTGGACACCGACGACAACCTCATCTTCGTCCGCGACGCCCATGGCCGCTTCCTGCTCTGCAACACCGCGCTTTCCGCCCTGCTCGACGTGCGACCGCAGGATATCGAGCAGCGCCACCCCGACGAGGTGGCTTCCGCTCGCCTGCTGCGACCGCTGCTGCTGGGCGACGACGAACTGGCGGCCCTGGCGAGCGGCAGCGGGGAGCTGCGCACCACCGAGGTCGCCCTGACCGACGCCCACGGCACCGAGCATTGGTTCCAGGTGGTCAAGCGACCGCTGCGCATCTCCGCGCGCACCTGCCATGTGGTCACGGTGGCGGTGGACGTCTCCCTGCGCCGGCGCATGGAGCAGATGAAGACCGAATTCATCTCCACCGTCAGCCACGAGCTACGTACCCCGCTGACCGCCATTCGCGGCGCGCTCGGCATGCTGATCGGCGGTATCGCCGGGCAGCTCAGCGACGAGGCCCGTCCGCTGCTGACCATCGCTCACAAGAACAGCGAGCGGCTGGTGCGCCTGATCAACGACATCCTCGATATCGAGAAGCTGGAAGCGGGCCGCCTGGCGTTCAACCTGGGCCGACACGACGTGCGGCCGCTCGTCCAGCAGGCGCTGTCGGACATCACGCCGTACGGGCAGGACTACGGCGTCACCCTGGAATTCCTCGACGCCCCCGAGCTGGCCTCCAGTGAAGCAACCCTCGACCCTGACCGCTTCGCTCAGGTGATGGCCAATCTACTGTCCAACGCGATCAAGCATTCCCCCGCCGGCGGACGCGTGACGGTCGACCTGCGACGCAGCGGCGAAAGGCTCGAGATCGGGGTGCAGGATCGCGGGCCCGGCATACCGGAAGCCTTCCGCTCGCGCATCTTCGAGCGCTTCGCCCAGGCCGATTCGTCCGATGCCCGTCGGCGCGGCGGTACCGGGCTGGGGCTGGCCATTACCCGCTCGCTGGTCCAGCAGATGAACGGCAAGATCGGCTTCGATTGCCAGCCGGACCAGGGCACGCGCTTCTGGCTGCAGCTGCCGCTGGAGGAACACGCCCAGCCGCTCCAGCCGCAGGCACCGGCGCAGCCACTCAGCCTCGGCTCGGCGCCGCAGCAGACGCCCCTGATTCTGATCCTCGAACCCGATTGCCACGCCGCCGAGCAGCTGGCCGAGGCGCTGCACCAGCACGGCTATGCCACGCTGATCGCCCATGCTGCCGCCGAAGCACGCGAACTGCTCGGCCAGCACCGTGTCCAGGCGCTGACCCTCAGCCCGGCACTGGACGACGAGAACAGCGTGGCCTTCCTGCAGAGCCTGCGCAGCCAACACCACTACCGCAACCTGCCGGTGCTGATCGTCAGCGTGCAGCCGCAGCGCCGGGATGAGGATGACGGCCTGCTGCGCGGCGGTGCGGTAGGCGTGATCGACTGGCTGCACAAGCCGATCGACCCTTCCCGCGTCATGGAGGTGATTCGCGCCTGCCTGCAGCTCGGCGGGTCGAAACCGCGCATCCTGCACGTGGAGGACGACGACGACCTGCGCGTACTGCTGGCCAGGCAGATCGCCATGCTCGACGTCGAACTGGCCGGCGCCGCCACCCTGCAGGAGGCGCGTCAGCTGATCAGCGCGCAGCCCTTCGATCTCGCCATCATCGACCTGATGCTGCCCGACGGCGACGGCACCGAGCTGTTCGACCAGCTGGCGCAGAGCATTCCGCCCCCACCGGTGATCATCTTTTCCGCGCTCGACACCCCGATCCAGGACAACCGCCTGGCGCTGCGCCAGCTGGTCAAGTCCCGTCACGACGGCGACGAGCTGGCCAGGCTGATCCAGCACCTGTTGCAGCACTGGCCACCGGGCCACACTCACTCTGACGAGGTTCATGCATGAGCGAATCCGCCAGCAAGCGCATCCTCATGGTGGAAGACGAAGAAGACATCGCCTTCCTCATCCGTTACATGCTCGAACGCCACGGTTTCGTCGTCGACCATGCCGCCGATGGCCGCCAGGCGCTCGATCACTTCGCCCAGGCCGCCCCACCGGACCTGACCCTGATGGACATCATGCTGCCCTATCACGACGGCCTGGAGTTGATCGAACGGTTACGGGCACAGGCCGGCTGGGAAAGCGTGCCGGTGCTGATGCTGACCGCCAAGGCACGCGAGGTGGATATCGTCCGCGCGCTGGAACTGGGCGCCGACGACTACGTGACCAAACCCTTCCAGCCGGAGGAACTGCTGGCACGCATTCGTCGCCTGCTGAGGGGGCGCCGATGAAGCGCGCGCTGCTGCTGCTTGCCCTGGCGATACCCTGCACCACGGCTTTGGCGGATATCGCCACGGCCGAGCGACAGGTGCAGGCGCAGCAACTGGACGCTGCCGAAGCGACCCTGCGCGCACACCTGGCGCAGCACCCGGAAGACGCCGACGCGCAGTTCCTGCTGGCCCGGGTGTTGAGCTGGCAGGGCCGGCCGGAACAGGCCTTGCCGATCTACCAGCGCTTGCTGCGCCAGCAGCCGGACAATGCCGACTACCTGCTCGGCGAGGGCCAGGCGCTGCTCTGGGCCGGGCGCCCGCAACGCGCGCTGGCGTCGTTGGAACGGGCCGCCAGGATCGCGCCGGACTACACCGAGGTGCAGCAGGTGATCCAGCAGGCACGCGCCGCGCTGGCCGTGCCCACCACGGCGACCGCCCCGGTACCCGTGACGACCGCCGCGACCAAGCGCCGTCACGAGCTGGAGATCTCGGCGCGTCAGGACTGGCTGGACAGCGGCTTCGACAACTGGCGCAGCCAGCGCCTGGATTACACCTCGACCCGGCCGGAAAGCCTTGGCTGGTACGGTGCGCTGCTGCGTGAGCAACGCTTCGGCGAATGGGACGAAGGCGTCGAGGCCGGCGCGGTGATTCCGCTCGACGACAACTGGACGCTGCAGCCGGAGGTCGGCTATCAGCCTTCACCCTATTTCCTGCCCGAGTGGCATGCCGATCTGCGCCTGCAACGGCGCCTGCCGGACGGCTACCTCGGTGCCGTCAGCGTTCGCCGCACCGAGTACGAGACCACCCGCGTCGACCGCCTCGCGCTGAGCGCCGAGCGTTACTGGAACGCCTGGCGCGCCGGCTACACCCTGAACGTGACCGACGTGGCCAACGCCGGCACGCCGATCGGCCACGACCTGGCGCTGGACTACTACTACCGAGGGCTGAGCTACGCCGGCCTGCGCCTGACCGTGGGCGAGGAAGAGGCGGTGGAAGAGCAGCAGCTGATCACCAGCGACGTGCGCGCCGTCAGCCTGCAGGGTCGTCACTGGTTCGACAGCCGCTGGGCGCTGAGCTGGGAAGTCGGCTATCACCAGCAGGGCAGCTACTACGACCGACAGTGGCTGCAGATCGGCCTGCGCCATGCGTTCTGACCTGCTGACCGGCTGCCCTCCCTGGCTGTGCGAGGCGCCCGCTCGGCTCTGGCTGCACGTCTGGCCGGAAGACCGCATGTTGCAGCTGGCGCTGTACTGCGCCTTCGGCCTCGGGGCGTTGACGCTGCTGGTGCTGCTGCAGGTGCTGCTGCTCGGCGAACTGTCGCGCCGGCGTGCGGTGCGCCGGCAGCAGTTCAACGAACAGTGGCGCCCCTACTTCGCCCTCTGCAGCCTCAGCGATGACGTGCCGACATCCCACGCGTCGCTGCCGCGGCGGCATCAGCTCTGGTTTCTGCTGCAGTGGAACCGCACCCAGCTGCAGTTGCGCGGCGCCGCCCGCGAGCGCATGAACCGCGCACTGGTCGCCCTGGGGATGGATCGTCAGGCGCTGCTCCTGTTACGGGGGCGGGTGCGCAGCAAGCTGATCGGCCTCACCTGCCTGCGCCATCTGGCCGACCCCACCCATTGGGACGCGGTGCAGCCGCTATTGCTCAGCCGCAACGCCATCGTCGCCCTGGCCGCCGCGCAGACGCTGGTGGCCATGGACCCGGCAAAGGCCATGCAGCTGATCCTGCCGGCGGCGGTGGAACGCCCCGACTGGGCGTTGCCGCGCCTGGTCAGCCTGTGCCAGCAGGCCGGTGAGCAGGCAGTGACCACGCCGCTACTGATCGTGCTGTCCAGCTCGCCAGACCCGCGCCGCGAGCGACTGGTCGGCCTGCTGGTGCATGGCGACCCGCGCCATGCCGCGCCCTGGGCGCGGGCACGGCTGGACCAGGGGGCGCCTGTCGAGCAGCTGCAGGTGGCGCTGCGCTGCCTCAGCGAGCTTGGCGACCCACGCGACCGCCCACGCCTGCTGCGCGCCCTCGGCCACGAGCAGGAGGGCGTGCGCCTGGCCGCCCTGCTGGCGCTGCACAAGCAGGCACGCCGGGAAGACAGCGAGCTGTTCCTGCCGCTGCTCGCCGACCGCAGCTGGTGGGTGCGCCAGGCCGCCGCCGACAGCCTGGCGACGTTGCCCGGCGCATCCCCGGACGCGCTGCAGCAGCTGCTCGAGCAGGTGCACGACCGCTACGGCAGGGACGCCCTGCGCCGGGCCATCGCGGAGGTGCGCCGGTGACGGTCGACTGGCTGTGGTGGCTGCAGGTCGCCTTCATCCTCTATTTCCTGCTGCTCAACGGCATGTACCTGCTGCTCAACCTGCTGTCGATGGGCAGCCTGATGGGTTACATCCGCCAGCGCGCGGAAACCGGCGAGCTGGCGCCTTATCTCGGCGTCGAACCGCCGGTGTCAGTGCTCATGCCGGCCTTCAACGAAGAGGCGACGATCCGCACCTCGGTGCGCTCGATGCTGCAGCTGCAGTACCCCGAATTCGAGATCGTGGTGATCAACGACGGTTCCAAGGACCGCACCCTGGCCGTGCTGATCGAGGAATTCGACCTGGTGCCGCACCCCGAGCCGTTGCGCCAGGCCGTCGCCCACCAGCCGGTGCAGGCCATCTATCGCTCGCGCCGCTACGCCAACCTGCGCGTGGTCGACAAGGCCAACGGCGGCAAGGCCGATGCGTTGAATGCCGGTATCAATGCCGCGCGCTACGGCCTGTTCTGTGGCGTCGACGCCGACTCCATCCTGCAGCGCGACAGCCTGCTGCGCGTGGTCCAGCCCTTCCTCGAGGACGAGCGCACCATTGCCGCGGGCGGCACGGTGCGCATCGCCAATGGCTCGCAAGTGCGTGGCGGCTTCCTGATTCAGGCCGGGCTGCCACGCAACTGGCTGGCGCGCTTCCAGATCGTCGAGTACCTGCGCGCCTTTCTGTTCGGCCGCCTCGGCTGGTCGCCGCTCAATGCCGTGCTGATCATCTCCGGCGCCTTCGGCCTGTTCGATCGCGAGCGGGTGATGGCGGTCGGCGGCTATCGCACCGATACGGTCGGCGAGGACATGGAGCTGGTGGTGCGGCTGCACCGTTATCACCGCGAAAAGCGCATCCCCTACCGCATCCGCTACCTGCCGGACCCGATCTGCTGGACCGAATGCCCGGAAGACCTCGGTACCCTCGGCCGGCAGCGCAGCCGCTGGCAGCGCGGCCTGGCCGAAAGCCTCGGGCGTCATGCCCGCCTGGCCTTCAGCCTGCGCGGCGGCACGCCCGGCTGGCTGGCCTGGCCGTTCATGGCGCTGTTCGAGTGGATCGGCCCGCTGATCGAACTGGTGGGCTACGGCGTCATGCTGGCGGGCTTCGCCTTCGGCGCGGTGTCCTACGCGGCGCTGGCCGCCTTCCTGCTGGTGGCGATCGGCATGGGCATTCTGCTGTCGGTCAACGGCCTGCTGCTGGAAACCATGTCCTTCCGCGTCTACAGCCGTCGACGCGACATGCTGCAGCTATTCCTGATGGCCGTGCTGGAGAACTTCGGCTACCGCCAGCTCAACACCCTCTGGCGCTGCCGCGGTCTCTGGCAGTGGTTCTCCCGGCGCAAGCACCAGTGGGGCATGATGCGCCGCAGCGGGCAGTGGGGGCAAAGCTAGCTGAACGCTCAAAAGACCGTAGGGTGGATCACGCTTCATCGATCCACCATGGCTGTGCAACAAGGTGGATGTAAAAGGCGACATCCACCCTACGGATGCCGTCAGAGCTGAATCCAGGTCGCCTTGAGTTCGGTGTACTTGTCGAAGGCATGCAGCGACTTGTCACGACCGTTGCCGGACTGCTTGAAGCCGCCGAACGGCGCGGTCATGTCGCCGCCGTCGTACTGGTTGACCCACACACTGCCGGCGCGCAGCGCCCGTGCGGTGCGGTGCGCCTTGGACAGGTCGGCGGTCCACACCGCGGCAGCGAGGCCGTAGGGCGTGTCGTTGGCGATCGCCACCGCTTCCTCGGCGCTGTCGAAGCTGATCACCGAGAGCACCGGGCCAAAGATTTCCTCCTGAGCGATCTTCATCGCATTGTCGACGCCATCGAAGATGGTCGGCTCGACGTACAGCCCGCCGGTTTCTTCCAGTGTCCGCTGGCCGCCGATCAGCACCTGCGCGCCGGCCTGGCGTCCGGAGTCGATGTAGCCCAGCACGGTGTTGAGCTGCTGGGTGTCCACCAGGGCGCCGACGTTGGTCGCCGGGTCCAGCGGGTTGCCCGGCTTCCAGCCCTTGAGCGCCTCCACCACCATGGGCAGGAAGCGCTCCTTGATCGAACGCTCCACCAGCAGCCGCGAACCGGCAGTGCAGACCTCGCCCTGATTGAAGGCG
This sequence comes from Stutzerimonas sp. Brlt_14, assembly GCF_051948915.1. NCBI lineage: Bacteria > Pseudomonadati > Pseudomonadota > Gammaproteobacteria > Pseudomonadales > Pseudomonadaceae > Stutzerimonas > Stutzerimonas sp. Brlt_14. Next base: position 463,989 of record NZ_JAYJLM010000003.1, on the reverse strand, counting down.
ATCGCACCCGCCGCCGCCTGGGCAGCCGCCTGCAGGTCGGGCGCATCGGCGAAGACGATGTTCGGGCTCTTGCCGCCCGCCTCCAGCCAGACACGCTTCATGTTCGACTCGCCGGCGTAGATCATCAGCTGCTTGGCCACCCGCGTGGAGCCGGTAAAGACCAGCGTGTCGACGTCCATGTGCAGCGCCAGCGCCTTGCCGACGGTGTGGCCGTAGCCTGGCAGGACATTGAGCACGCCGGCCGGAATGCCGGCGTCGATCGCCAGCCGGGCGATGCGGATGGCGGTCAGCGGCGACTTCTCGGACGGCTTGAGCACCACCGAGTTGCCTGTGGCCAGTGCCGGGCCGAGCTTCCAGCAGGCCATCATCAGCGGGAAATTCCACGGCACGATGGCCGCCACCACGCCGACCGGCTCGCGGGTGACCAGGCCCAGCTGGTCGTGGGGCGTGGCCGCCACCTCGTCGTAGATCTTGTCGATCGCCTCGCCGCTCCAGCGCAGCGCCCGCGCCGCACCGGGGATGTCCACCGCCAGCGAGTCGCCGATCGGCTTGCCCATGTCGAGGGTCTCCAGCAGGGCCAGCTCCTCGCGGTTCGCTTCCAGCAGATCGGCGAAGCGAATCAGCACCGCCTTGCGCTTGGCCGGCGCCAGCTTCGCCCAGCTGCCTGCCTCGAATGCGGTACGGGCGCTGGCCACTGCACGCTCGGCATCGGCCTGGTCGCAGCTGGCGACTTGGGCCAGCACCCGCCCGTCCACCGGGCTGATGCAGTCGAACTGGCCACCCTGCGCCGCGGCGCAATACTCACCCTGGATAAAGGCGCGACCTTCGATACGCAGGTCACGGGCACGCTGTTGCCAATCGGCGAAGGTCAGGCTGGGCATGGTGCTTCCTCTCTCTCAGGTCTTCGGGTGATGGAAAATGCACCCTAAACCAGCGGCGCGGACCCTATCAATATTTTTTACGAACGGCCGGTTTTGCGCCTTGTTTTGTTCGTTTTATTAAACATAGACTCGATCGAAACGCTGCGGCGCCGTCGCAGCATAGTCGCTCGTCGCCGGAGCTCGCCCATGTCCCAGGATTTTGCCACCTCGCCCGAACACTTCTGGATGCCCTTCACCGCCAATCGCCAGTTCAAGGCCAGTCCGCGCCTGCTGGAGCGCGCCGAAGGCATGTATTACACGGCGAGCGACGGCCGCCAAGTGCTCGACGGCACGGCGGGCCTGTGGTGCTGCAATGCCGGCCACGGGCGCCGCGAGATCAGCGAGGCGGTGAGCAAGCAGATCGCCAGGATGGATTTCGCCCCGACCTTCCAGATGGGCCACCCGCTGCCCTTCGAGCTGGCGGAAAAGCTCGCCGCCATCAGCCCCGAGGGACTGAACCGGGTGTTCTTCACCAACTCCGGATCGGAATCGGCCGATACCGCGCTGAAGATCGCCCTGGCCTATCAGCGCGCCATCGGCCAGGGCAGCCGTACCCGCCTGATCGGCCGCGAGCTGGCCTATCACGGCGTCGGCTTCGGTGGCATGTCGGTGGGCGGCATGGCCAACAACCGCCGCGCCTTCGGCCCGATGCTACCCGGCGTCGATCACCTGCCGCACACCCTCGACCTGCAGCGCAACGCCTTCAGCAAGGGCCTGCCGCAGCATGGCGTGGAGCGCGCCGATGAGCTGGAGCGGCTGGTGACGCTGCATGGCGCGGAGAACATCGCCGCGGTGATCGTCGAGCCGATGTCCGGCTCGGCCGGGGTGATCCTGCCGCCGGTGGGCTATCTGCAGCGGCTGCGCGAGATCACCGCCAAGCACGGCATTCTGCTGATCTTCGATGAGGTCATCACCGGCTTCGGCCGCGTCGGCGAAGCCTTCGCCGCGCAGCGCTGGGGCGTCACGCCGGACATCCTGACCTGTGCCAAGGGCCTGACCAACGGCGCGATCCCCATGGGTGCGGTGTTCGTCGCCGATCGACTGTACGACGCCTTCATGCAGGGGCCGGAAAGCGTCATCGAGTTCTTCCACGGCTACACCTACTCCGGGCATCCGGTGGCCTGCGCCGCGGCACTGGCGACCCAGCAGATCTATCAGCAGGAAAACCTGTTCCAGAAGGCCATCGACCTGGAGCCCTACTGGCAGGAGACGCTGTTCAGCCTGCGTGACCTGCCCAACGTGATCGACATCCGCACCGTCGGGCTGGTGGCCGGCGTGCAGTTCGCCGCCCATGCCGATGGCGTCGGCAAGCGCGGTTACGAGGTGTTCCGCGAGTGTTTCGAGAACGGTCTGCTGGTGCGCGCCAGCGGCGACACCATTGCGCTGTCGCCGGCGCTGATCGTCGAGAAGGCCGAGATCGACCGGATGATGGAGCTGCTCGCCGACGGCATCCGCAAAGCCGGCTGACACAGCATTGCTGGAGGCGACCCGGCCTGTCAGATCAGGCCGGGCGTTAGTGGCCAGTGCGGTGAGTGGGTCGAGGCAAGTCCGGGTGGCCATGGGCGCCGAAATTGACCAACTGAACTCACCAGACAGGCCTCCAGATCACAGCGACTCCAGGCAGTCCGCCAGGGTGTCGCCCAAACCTTCGAGCAACTGTTCGTAGCCCTTGGCGTCCGTCGGCAGGCCGACGCCCAGCACATCCAGTTCAGCCATCTTCACCGGCAAGCCGGCGGTCAGCGTTTCAGCCAGACGCGGGCGCGCCGGCGGCTCGCTGAACACGCAGCTCGGTCCGGCTTGCTGCAGGCGCTCGCGCATAGCCGCCACATGTCGCGCGCCCGGCTGCGCTTCGCCACCGGCAGTGAACACGCCGGCATGGCGCAGCCCGTAGGCGGCCTCGAAGTAGTCATAGGCCTCATGGAAGACGAAGAACGGCTTGTTCTGCACCTTGGCGAAACGCTGCCTGAGCCGACCGTCGAGTGCCTCGACGCGCTCGGCGAAAGCGCTGCTGTTGGCCTGGTAGCGCCCGGCGTTGGCCGGATCGGCAGCAGCCAGATCCGCCGCCATGCGCTCGGCGATCACCACCGCGTTGGCCGGCAGCAGCCACAGGTGCGCATCGAGCGAACCCGGACGATGGTCGTGATCGTGCTCGTCGGCATGGGCGGCGTGGTCGTGCTCATGCCCGTCATGCGCGTCATCGTGATCGTGATCGTGATCGTGATGATCGTCCTCGGCATGTGTGTGCGCATCGCCGAAGCGCCGCAGGGTCAGCTTCGGTAGGTCCTGCACGGCCACCGTCGTCCCTTCACGAGCGCTCAGCGCGCGCGGCAGGAAGCTCTCCAGATCCGGGCCGATCCAGTAGAACAGCTCGGCATCGCGCAGACGCCGCACGTCGGACGGGCGCAGCGAATAGTGGTGCGCCGAGGCGCTGGCCGGCAGCAGCACATCGGGCTGGCCGACGCCGTCCTGCACCGCCGCGGCAATCAGCTGCAAGGGCTTGATGCTGGTCAGAACGCGCACTTCGGCCTGGGCGCAGGTGGCACCGGCGAGCAGCGCCGCCAGCAACGGGAGGGAGAAAAGACGATTCACGGGCATCACTCGAAGGGGTTGAATTGGTACATAATAACGTCTCTCCCCCAACACGTCGCCGCCCATGTCCAAGACCCCGCTGGCCTGCACGCCCCATGACCACGACCACTGCGTCAGCCACGCGCTGGCCGAAGCCGACAGCCTCTGCGCGCGCCAGGGCGTGCGCCTGACCGCGCTGCGCAAGCGCGTGCTGGAGCTGGTCTGGCAGAGCCACAAGCCGCTCGGCGCCTACGACATTCTTGCCGTGCTGAGCGAGCAGGACGGCCGACGCGCCGCGCCGCCCACCGTGTACCGCGCGCTGGATTTCCTCTTGGAGAACGGCCTGGTGCACCGCATCGCCTCGCTCAACGCCTTCATCGGCTGCAACCACCCGGAGCATCCGCATCAGGGCCAGTTCCTCATCTGTCGTCTCTGCCACACCGCCATCGAGCTGGAGCGCCCGGCCATCGCCGAGGCCATCGACAGCGCCGCGAGCAGCGTCGGCTTCTCCGTCGAAGGCCAGACCGTGGAAGTCGTCGGGCTCTGCTCGAACTGCCGGAACGCCGCATGAGCGAGGTACTGCTGCGGCTGGATGACATCCATGTGCGCTTCGCCAACCAGAACGTGCTGGAAGGCGCGCAACTGCAGGTGCATCGCGGCGAGATCGTCACCCTGATCGGCCCCAACGGGGCCGGCAAGACCACCCTGGTGCGCGCCGTGCTCGGCCTGCTCAAGCCCGACCATGGCCAGGTCTGGCGCAAGCCGCGGCTGCGCGTCGGCTACATGCCGCAGAAGCTGCACGTCGACCCCACCCTGCCCTTGTCGGTGCTGCGCTTTCTGCGCCTGGTCCCCGGCGTCGACCGCGCACGCGCCCTCGCGGCGCTGGGTGAAGTCGGTGCCGAGCATGTGATCGACAGCCCGCTGCAGAAGATCTCCGGCGGCGAAATGCAGCGCGTGCTGCTCGCCCGCGCCCTGCTGCGCGAACCGGAGCTGCTGGTGCTGGACGAACCGGTGCAGGGCGTCGACGTCGCCGGCCAGGCCGAGCTGTACCGGCTGATCGGCGTGCTGCGCGACCGCTACGGCTGCGGCGTGCTGATGGTCTCCCACGACCTGCACCTGGTGATGAGTGCCACCGATCAGGTGGTCTGCCTGAACCGCCACGTCTGCTGCTCGGGGCATCCGGAACAGGTCAGCAGCGACCCGGCCTTCGTCGAGCTGTTCGGCCAGGATGCGCGCAGCCTGGCGATCTACCACCACCAGCACGATCACAGCCACGACCTGCACGGCAGCGTGGTGATCGGCAAACCCCACGTCCACGGCCCGGACTGCAAGCACTAGACAGAGCATCAGATGCCCGATTTCCTTCTCAACGCGCTGCTCGCCGGCCTCGCCCTGGCGCTGGTCGCCGGCCCGCTCGGCTCCTTCGTCGTATGGCGGCGCATGGCCTATTTCGGCGACACCCTGTCCCACGCCGCGCTGTTCGGCGTCGCCCTCGGGCTGATGCTGGACGTCAACCTGACGCTGGCGGTGACCGTCGGCTGCGTGCTGCTCGCCCTGCTGCTGGTGACCCTGCAGCAGCGCCAGCCGCTGGCCTCCGACACCCTGCTCGGCATCCTGGCCCACAGCACGCTATCGCTCGGCCTGGTCTCGCTGAGCTTCATGAAGGATGTGCGTGTCGACCTGATGGGCTACCTGTTCGGCGACCTGCTGGCCGTCGGGCCGAGCGACCTGGCCTGGATCATCGGCGGCAGCGCACTGGTGCTGCTGATGCTGATCCCGCTGTGGCGGCCGCTGCTGGCGATCACCGTGCACGAGGAGCTGGCCAAGGTCGAAGGCCTGCCAGTGGCCGGCATCCGCCTGGCGCTGATGCTGCTGATCGCCGTGGTGATCGCCGTGGCGATGAAGATCGTCGGCGTGCTGCTGATCACCTCACTGCTGATCATTCCCGCCGCCGCCGCACAGCGCCATGCGCGCACGCCGGAACAGATGGCGCTGGGCGCGAGCATCCTGGGAATCGTCGCCGTGTGCCTGGGGCTGACGCTGTCCTGGTACGAGGACACTCCGGCCGGCCCGTCCATCGTGGTCAGCGCCGCCGCACTGTTCCTGCTCAGCTTCGCCTGGCCGAAGCGCGCATGACCGATCTCAAGTACCTGCGCGGCTACCCTGAAGCGCTGCTGACTCAGGTACGCCAGCTGATTGCAGAGGACCGTCTGGGCGATTATCTGCAGCGGCGTTACCCCGCACGGCACGAGGTGCAGAGCGACAAGGCGCTGTACGGCTACGTGCAGACGCTCAAGCAGGAGTACCTGAAAAGCACGCCGCCGATCGACAAGGTGCTCTACGACAATCGGCTGGACCTGACCCACCGGGCGCTGGGCCTGCATACCGCGGTATCACGGGTGCAGGGCGGCAAGCTCAAGGCAAAGAAGGAGATCCGCGTCGCCGCACTGTTCCGCGACGCGGCGCCGGAGTTTCTCAGGATGATCGTGGTGCACGAACTCGCCCATCTGCGTGAGAGCGAGCACAACCGTGCCTTCTACAAGCTGTGCGAACACATGCTGCCCGGCTACGGGCAGATCGAGTTCGATCTGCGCCTGTTCCTGCACTGGCGCGAGCTGGAGGCGCTACCGGGCAAGAACGCCTAGCGCATCAGTGCTGCCAGGCGTCGATCCGAAATGTTGGGCTGCTCAGATCCAACCCAGCCAGCGCCACCAGGTCATCGCGAACAACAACATGGTCAAATAACCGATCAGCGTCACCAGCACGCCGACCTTGGCGAACTGCCGGGCGCTGAAGGTTTCAGTGCCCAGGCAGACCATGTTCTGCGGTGCGTTGATTGGCAGGATGAAGCCGTAACTGACGACGAAACCGAGCAGCATGGTCATCCCCAGCCGGCTGAAGTCGCCCGGCAGGCTCAGCAACACCGAAATCAGGATCGGCAGCATCGCCGAGGTCAGCGCCGTGGCACTGGCAAAGCCCAGGTGGATCACGATGAGAAAGGCGCCAAGGATGGCGAAGATGCCCAGCGGCCCCACCACGCCAAGCCCGGTGTGGGCCACCACCTGCGCGCCGAGCCACTGTCCGGCCTGGGTCGTGAGCAATACCGTGCCGAGGCTGATCCCGACCCCGAAGACGATCACCGTACCCCAGGGCACCCGCGTCTGGACCTCCTTCCAGTTCATCACGCCGATGCGCGGCAGCATCAGGATTACCAGGCCGGCGTAGGTGGTGCTGGTGGTGTCGAAGCTGTGCAGCTTGCCCTCGGTGGCCCAGCACAGCAGCAGCCCGATGGACACGGCGAGCAGGCGCTTCTGCGCCGAGGTCATCGGCCCGAGTTCGGCGAGCGAGCGGGCCACGGCTTCCTTGCCACCGGCTATCCGCTCGGTTTCTGGCGGCAGCAGCTTGAGCACGATGAACAGCAGCACGAAGGACATCAGCACGGCCCAGGGTGCGCCGGCGATGAGCCAGTCGATCCAGCTGACCCGCTCACCCAGCAGTTTGTCCATGAAGCCCACCAGCAGCAGGTACTGTGCCGCCGCGGTCTGGATGCCGATATTCCAGATGCTGGTGCCCTGGGCAACGATGATCATCATGCCGGCGGCGAAATTCGAACGCTTGTCGATGCCGAACGCGGTGATGATGCCGAGCATGATCGGCACCACGCAGGCGGCGCGCGCCGTGGCGCTGGGCACCACCAGGCTGAGCAGGACGATGACCACCAGGGTGCCGCCGAGAATGTGCCGCGAACTGGTGCCGACCCTGGAGAGGGTCATCAGCGCAATGCGACGGTCGAGCCCGGTAAGCGTCATCGCCGCGGCGATGAACAGCGCGCCCGCGACCAGGGCCAAGGCGGGATTGGCAAAACCGGAAAGCCCCATGCCGATCGCCTTCGAGGTGCCGTAGACCACCTCGGGGTTCTCCAGCGTGGGTGCCGTGCCGACGAGAAACGCCAGCAGCGCGGTGATCATGATTGCGCTGACCTCGTAGGACACCGCTTCGGTGATCCACACCACCACTGCAAACACCAGGATGGCCAGCACCCGCTGGCCGGCCACGGGCAAATCGGCAGGCAACGGCATCAGCAGCACGCCAATCAGCGCAAGCATGGCCACCAACAGGCCGATCGGGATGCCGAGCAGCCCCTGACGGGCTGCAGTTTGGGTATCGCTCATGGTCTGGCTCCATTCGCTGACAGATACGCTTACAGCATGGGCGAGCCAGGCAGCCGCAACCATGACCTGGGTCTATTGCAGGCTCTTGCGCCGAGTTAACCAAATAAAAAAGCAGAACGCCGGCATGCGCCGGCGTTCTGTGGTCGATGGCTTACAGCCAGGTTCGAGCGGGCTGGCGCCTGCTCGAACCTGGCGCAAACCTCAGGCGGGGATGGCCTCCGCGGCGGCCTCGCGCGCCCAGACACGATGCTGACCGAGTGCCTGGGCAAAGTTGCCGAACACCCCATCCACATCATCGCCTTCCAGCAGACCAGCGTCGGGCTGCAGGCCCAGGGTCGCCAGCAGCGGACGCGCGGCGCCGAGCATGACGATAGGTTTCAGGTGCTTGTAGGCCTCCAGCACGTAGTGCTTGGCCTCGCCGGACTTGGCCATGGCCGCCGCCGCATCGGCACCGCCGGGGACGAACACGGCGTCGAACATCACCGAGGGCATGCCGTCCATCGCGGCGTCGACCGGCAGCATCTTGCCGTCCGCCGTCTTCACCGGCGCCGGCGAGGGGCCGACGATCTTGGCCAGCGCGCCCTGCTCGGCCAGCTTGGCCTTGAATGCATCGATCGCCGCACCATCGACGCCGTTGGCCACCAGAATGGCGATCTTGCGCGACTTGATATTGCCCGGTGCGTGGTTCATCAAACTCAGGGCCGGCGAGCTCTGCGGGGTCGGTACCTTCGGCGCTACGGTCGGCGCAGCGGGTGCCGGCAGGCCGAGGTTCTCGGCCACGCGGCGGGCCAGCTCCAGGTCGATGTTGGCGAGGATCTCGTTGACCTGACGCTCACGGATGAACACCCGCTCGACCTTGCCCAGCTCGAAGGTATAGGCACCGATGATGTGCTCCTTCTCCGGGCCGCTCATGCTGTTCCAGAACAGCGTGGCCTGGGAGAAGTGGTCGCCGAAGGACTCGCTGCGGTTGCGGATCTTGTGGCCTTCGACCCGCTCGGGATAGCTCTCGAAACCGCCGCCCTGAGCTGCCGGCGGGGTTTCCTTGGGCCAGCCGTTGTCGATGGAGTTGGGCTCGTAGTTGGCGCGGCCCTTGTGGATCGTCTGGCGATGGAAGGCGTCGCGCTGGTTGTTGTGGAACGGACACAGCGGACGGTTGATCGGGATTTCGTGGAAGTTCGGCCCACCGAGACGCAGCAGTTGGGTGTCGGTGTAGGAGAACAACCGGCCCTGCAGCAGCGGGTCGTTGGTGAAGTCGATGCCCGGCACGATATGGCCGATGTGGAAGGCGGCCTGCTCGGTCTCGGCGAAGAAGTTGTCCGGGTTGCGGTTGAGGGTCATCTTGCCGAGCTTCTGCACCGGCACCAGCTCCTCGGGGATGATTTTGGTCGGGTCCAGCAGGTCGAAGTCGAACTTGTGCTCGTCGGCCTCCTCGACCACCTGCACGCCCAGCTCCCACTCGAAGTAGTCGCCCATCTCGATGGACTCCCACATGTCGCGGCGGTTGAAGTCCGGGTCCTTGCCGGCGATCTTCAGCGTTTCGTCCCAGACCAGCGAGAAGGCGCCGGCCACCGGCTTCCAGTGGAATTTGACGAAGCGGCTGACGCCCTCGGCATTGATCAGGCGGAAGGTGTGCACGCCGAAGCCTTCCATCGCCCGATAGCTGCGCGGCAGGGCGCGGTCGGACATGGTCCAGAGCACCATATGCGCGGACTCAGGCGTCAGCGAGACGAAATCCCAGAAGGTATCGTGGGCCGATTGCGCCTGCGGGATCTCGTTGTGCGGCTCGGGTTTCACCGCGTGGACGAAGTCCGGAAACTTGATGGCGTCCTGGATGAAGAACACCGGCATGTTGTTGCCGACCAGGTCGAAGTTGCCCTCGTCGGTGTAGAACTTGGTGGCGAAGCCGCGCACGTCGCGCACGGTGTCCGCCGAGCCGCGCGAGCCCTGCACAGTGGAGAAGCGCACGAACACAGGCGTCTCCTTGCCTTCGGCGGCGAGGAACGAGGCCTTGGTCAGCCAGCTGTGGTCGGCGTAGCTGACGAACACGCCGTGCGCCGCGGCACCGCGGGCATGCACGATGCGCTCGGGGATGCGCTCATGGTCGAAGTGGGTGATCTTCTCGCGCATGATGAAATCTTCGAGCAGCGAGGGCCCACGGTCGCCGGCCTTGAGGGTGTTCTGGTTGTCGGCGATCTTCACGCCCTGATTGGTGCGCAGCGCCTCGCCGGTGGCGTCGCTGCGAAACGCTTCCAGCTGGTCGAGCTTGGCGTTGTGATTGGCGCGGTCGACAGTGTCGGTACCGGCCAGCTCGCTCTGTTGCGGGGTTTTGTCGGTCATGGTGGGCCTCCGTTTGCGGTGAGCGGTACCGCGAACGATCGGCCCGGAACGCGGGGCAGACACATGATCGATTCACGGCGTACCGGTTAGTGACCCCATTGATCACCGCAAGGTTGCCGCCTGCGACGATTTGCTTTGCCTATCAGCGCCATGGATTTGCTCAATCGCAGCGGCGCAGGCGAGCGACGTCGCCGGCAAACGGGTAGAATGCCGGGCTTTCGCCGATCATCCCGGCAACAAACGTCGCACCCACAAGGTTCGCCCGTGATCGAATTCCATCAAGTCCATAAAACCTATCGGACCGCCGGCCGCGATATTCCCGCGCTGCAACCGACGCAGCTGGAAATCGCCTCCGGTGAAGTGTTCGGTCTGATCGGCCATTCCGGCGCCGGCAAAAGCACGCTGCTGCGCCTGATCAACCGCCTCGAGGAGCCCTCCGGCGGACGCATCCTGGTCAACGGCGAAGACGTCACCGCGCTGGATGCCGACGGCCTGCGGCGCTTCCGCCAGCGCGTCGGGATGATCTTTCAGCACTTCAACCTGCTGATGTCCAAGACGGTGGCCGACAACGTCGCCATGCCGCTGCGCCTGGCCGGCATCCGCTCGCGCAGCGAGATCGACGCCCGCGTCGCCAGCCTGCTCGAACGCGTCGGGCTCAAGGACCATGCACGCAAGTACCCGGCACAGCTCTCCGGCGGCCAGAAGCAGCGCGTCGGCATCGCCCGCGCGCTGGCCACCGAGCCGAGCATCCTGCTCTGCGACGAGGCCACCAGCGCCCTCGATCCACAGACCACCGCCTCGGTGCTGCAACTGCTGGCCGAGATCAACCGCGAGCTGAAGCTGACCATCGTGCTGATCACCCATGAGATGGACGTGATCCGCCGTGTCTGCGACCGCGTGGCGGTGATGGACGGCGGCGCGATCGTCGAACAGGGTCCGGTGACCGAGGTGTTCCTGCATCCCAAGCATCCGACCACCCAGCGTTTCGTGCTGGAAGACGAGGCGGTGGACGAGGGCGACATGCACGATGACTTTGCCCACGTGCCGGGTCGCATCCTGCGCCTGACGTTCCAGGGCGACGCCACCTACAAGCCGCTGCTGGGCACTGTCGCCCGTGAAACCGGGGTCGACTACAGCATCCTGTCCGGGCGCATCGACCGCATCAAGGACACCCCCTACGGCCAGCTCACCCTGGCGCTGATCGGTGGTGACATGGCAGCGGCGATGAGCCGTCTGCAAGCCGCTGACGTGCATGTGGAGGTGCTGCGCTGATGGAAGCCTTGTTCAGCTCTTTGTTGGGGAACGTGGACTGGTACGAAATCTGGCTGGCCACGCTGGACACCCTGCTGATGCTCGGCGGCTCGCTGCTGTTCACCATTCTGCTCGGCCTGCCGCTGGGCGTGCTGCTGTTTCTCAGCGGTCCGCGCCAGCTGTTCGAGAACGGCCCGCTGTACGCCGCGCTGTCGTTCGTGGTCAACGTGCTGCGCTCGCTGCCGTTCATCATCCTGCTGATCGTGATGATTCCGTTCACCGTGCTGATCACCGGCACCTCGCTGGGCGTGGCCGGTGCCATCCCGCCGCTGGTGGTGGGCGCCGCGCCGTTCTTCGCGCGGCTGGTGGAGACCGCGCTGCGCGAGGTCGACCGCGGCATCATCGAGGCGACCCAGGCCATGGGCGCCACCACCCGGCAGATCATCTTCAGCGCATTGCTGCCGGAAGCGCGTCCGGGCATCATCGCCGCCATCACCGTCACCGCCATCACCCTGGTGTCCTACACCGCGATGGCCGGTGTGGTGGGTGCCGGCGGCCTTGGCGACCTGGCCATCCGCTTCGGCTACCAGCGCTTCCAGACCGACGTGATGGTGGTCACCGTGGTCCTGCTGCTGGTGCTGGTGCAGCTGCTGCAGAGCCTCGGCGACCGGCTGGTGACCCACTTTTCGCGCAAATGAACCGCAACCAGGGCGAGCGAACCTTCGCACCCCGCTCAACTCCTGAAGGAACCGAACGATGAAGAAACTGATTGCCGCCCTGGCCACCGTCGCGGCGTTTTCCGCCCAGGCCGCCGAAACCCTGACCGTGGCCGCCACCGCCGTGCCGCATGCCGAGCTGCTGGAGTTCGTCAAGCCGCAGCTGGCCGAGCAGGGCGTGACGCTGAACGTCAAGGTATTCACCGACTACGTGCAGCCGAACATTCAGGTCGCCGAGAAGCGCCTGGACGCCAACTTCTTCCAGCACCAGCCGTACCTGGATGAATTCAACAAGGGCAAGGGCACCGAGCTGGTGAGCGTCGCCGGCGTACACATCGAGCCCTTCGGTGCCTACTCGAGCAAGGTTAAGTCGCTGGACGAACTGGCCAACGGCGCCACCGTGGTCATTCCCAACGATGCCACCAATGGCGGCCGCGCACTGCTGCTGCTGGACAAGGCCGGCGTGATCGGTCTGAAGGACGGCGCCGGCATCACCGCCACGCCGAAGGACATCGCCGAGAACCCGAAGAAGATCAAGATCCGCGAACTGGAAGCCGCGACCCTGCCGCGCGTGCTGACCCAGGTCGACCTGGCGCTGATCAACACCAACTACGCGCTGGAAGCCAAGCTGAACCCGACCCAGGACGCCCTGGTGATCGAGGGCAGCGACTCGCCGTACGTGAACATCCTGGTCGCCCGTCCGGACAACAAGGACAGCGATGCCATGCAGAAACTGGCTGCCGCGCTGCACAGCGAGCAAGTGCGCCAGTTCATCGAGGAGAAGTACAAGGGCGCCGTCGTTCCGGCCTTCTGAGCCTGACCGCGCAACCCGCGTCAGAAACCCCGCCTCGGCGGGGTTTTTCGTTTTCGCCGGCGTCATTGGTGGGCTTCAGCCCACATGCAGGCAGCAGCACCGATCAGCTCGCTCAGCGCCGCGTCTGCGTCTCGCGCAGGGCCTCTTCCACCTCACGTTCCAGCGCATAGGCCGGGCGCTCCACGGCACGGAAATCCTGTGTATAGCGCCAGGCGAACTCGGCGACGCCCCAGTCCAGATATTGCTCGACGTGCTTGAGCTCATGGGCCCAGAGCGCGACGTTGTCCCGGGCATCCTCCTCATGGCGAAAGACGATGACGTCGATCAGGGTCACGGCATTGACGTCCGGGTTGCGCAGCAGGGTGTTGCCGGCATTCAGCACCACCTCGTCGCCGACGCGGTACCGCGCACTCTCCAGCACGGCAAGATCGAAATACGGCTCGAGCTGCGAGCGGATGTGCAGCGGTATCGGCTCGACGCCGCCGGCCACCAGGCGGTCGCGCGACTGCTGGATCCAGTTCTGCAGGGCCAGGGTGGCCATACGCTGCACGCGGTCGTAGACCGCCTGTGGATCGCTGGCGGCGGCGGGCATGCAGAGGCAGGCGCCGCTCAGGCAGATCGGCTGCTGCCCGGGCGGGCAAGCGGTTTGGGCCCATACGGGCAGGGCAAGCAGCACCAGCGGCAGCAGCGCAAGGCGCAAAAGCGAAGTGAACGACACGGGATGGTCTCGACGGCGAGGGCGATGCGCGCCCCAGGCGCTGCGCACTATAGCCGTGCGCCCGGAGCACGCGAAGAGGGCGCTCAGATCACCGGCGGCGCGGCGCTCACCACACGCAGGGCGAGGCCCTCGTACGGATCGAGGTTGATCTGCAACTCGCAATCGTCGCTGAGGTCACCCTCCACGCTCTCATGGATGATGTCCACCACCGCGCCGGGCGCCACGCCGGGCAGGCAGATGGTCTCGCTGATCGGCTCGGCGCCGAAGTTCAGCGCGGTGAGCTGTACGCCCCTGCCGGCAGGCAGCTCGTGAACCATCACCAGGAGTCCTGGTGCCTTTACATCGGGAATCAGGATCTGCTTGCTGGCGGCGATGTCGTAGGCCTGGCGCACGCTGAGGATGCGCTTGAGTTGGCAGGCGAAGGAGCCTGGCCGCTGCAGCTGCTCGGCCAGGCTGCCGTACAGCGAGCGGGCCTTGGGCAGGCCTTCGGCGGAGACCGACGCCTCCGGCGCCAGATCGGCGAGGTCATAGCCGCCGCGATTGATCCAGCGGGTATCACCGTCGCCCATCAGGTGCTCGACCTGCTCGGGCGCCAGCGGCAGGGCGCCGACCAGATCCCAGCCGGAAAGGGCGAACACGCCGGGCTGCATGGCATTGAACATCACCAGCAGAATGTGCAGACGCTGGATCTGCTCCACCTCGGCCGGGCCGATGGCGTTCAGGTCACGGATGTTCAGCGCCGCCGCGATGACGCTGGCGGTGGTGCAGGCCACGCCGTTGGTGACGAACTTGAGGTTGTAGGGCGCATGCTCGCCGGTCAGCCGTTCGTAGAGCTCCTCGCGGATCAGCTCGCGCAGGTGTCCGCCGGGCAGGGTCTGGCCCTTGTAGTGGTAATGGTCGTAGGCGTGCAGCGTCCAGAAGTGCACCAGCTCCAGGGTCAGCTCGTCATGGTTCTGCAGCGCATGGATCAGTGACGCCGGGTCGATGCCGAAGGCGTGCACTTCGCGCAGCATCATGCGCAGGAATTCGGTATCGCCGGTGAGCAACGCATGGTGATAGGCCGGGCGGGTGATGAAGTCGTAGGACAGATCGGCCCCGCCGTGGGACATGGCGGCGATGTCATCGATGGTCAGGTTCAGCTCCTGGAAGCTGAAGCCGCCGGCCTTGCGGATCGCCCCGGCAAGCAGCTGGTTGCCGGTGACGGACAGCGGGTGGCCCTCCGACCAGGCGGTGCCCTCGGCGCGCCGTTCCACGCCGAGGAAGCCGTTGGCGTCCAGGCGCAGCACCCGGGCGCCGGTGACGTCGATGGCATGCAGCGCATCGCCGATGATCAGCTGCTGCGCGGCGAAGGTCGGGTCGAGCCAGTTCAGCGACGGCTGACCCTCCTTGAAGTAGTGCAGATAGACCCAGCGACGCACCTTGCCGTCGACCCCGGTGACCTCGCCGGTGACGCTCCAGTCGGTGTCCTTGATGCCCGGCTCGAAGAAGATCACCCGCTGCAGCTGGCCGACGATGTAGTGCTTTTCCTTGAGCCGGTCGACCACCGGCGGCAGCAGGTTGACCGAATCACGGCCGGCCGGCACCTCGGGCAGCAGCTCCCAGTCCTCCTCGCGGATTTCCACCATGTGGTACAGCCCGGGGTAGTCGCCATAGGCCATTTCCGCGAGGCGGAAGTCGGCACCTTTGCCGGTGTGTGCCGGCACGATGTCGTCGATGACGATGGCGTTGTGCGCCGCGGCCACCCGGCTGAGCTGCAGCATCTGCTCCTCGGTCCCCAGGCTCGGGTCGATATCGAAGCTGATGCGGTCGAAGTTGCCGTCGATGGTCGGGGTGAACTCGCGTCCGCGCAGCCCACCGGAACGCTTCATCGGCCCGTTGTGGATGCCCTGCACGCCGAGTTCGGAGAGCGCACTCCAGAGGCGGTCGTCGCCGAGGGCCTCGAGTACCGTGCCGCCTTCCGGCGTGATGATGGCCGCCGGATAGGCGGTGAACCACACCGAGGCGATGGCGCTGGCATCGCGCGGGCGGGCCTGGGCATAAGGCCGCTGCCAGAGACGCGCCTGGCCGGCGTAATGACGCGACCGCTCGCGGGCCGCATGCAGCATGGACTGGCTGACCAGCCATTCGATATAGGTGTTGTCTGGGATGCTCATCGGCGATCGGTTCCGGCAGCACTAGGGAAATGTAGACGTTTGAGTCGGCCGCTCGGCCATCGTTGCATCGGATTGGCCTGCTGCGGACCATCACGGGAACCGCACGACCGGACGCGCCTCGATATGCCGAGGCGGCGACGCCGTCACCCGACCGCGGAGATCTTCATGCTGCACCTGCCCGTCCTCTATATCTGGCGCTCGCTGTCCGGTTTCGGCTTGCTGCTGGGCACGCTGTTCTTCTGCGCGGCGCTGACGCCATCGCTGCTGCCGCGCTCGACGCTGAGCCAGGGCGTGCTGGCCGGCGCGGCGCTGGCGGTAGGCTATGGCCTCGGCGTGTTCTGGCGCTGGCTGTGGCGCTATCTGGAACTGCCGGAGCGCCCGGGCTGGCAGCGCGAGCGGGTCAATCTGCTGATCGCGGTCGGCTGCCTGCTGCTGGCCGGGTATTTCCTCAGCCAGGTCGCCGGCTGGCAGAACGCGGTACGCGCGCTGATGGGCATGCCGCCGGTGAGCAGCGCGCACCTGCTCGAAGTCATTCTCACCGCGCTGGCGACCTTTCTCATCCTGCTGACGCTGGCGCGTCTGTATCGGCTGGTGTCGCGCTTCGTCTCGCGGCACGCCGACCGCGTGCTGCCACGGCGCCTGGCCAACGTGATCGGCGTGCTGGTGGCGCTGGCGCTGTTCTGGTCGCTGCTCAGCGATGTGCTGGCGGCGCGGGCACTGCGCATGCTGGACGCATCCTTCGCGCAGTACGACGCCCTGATCGAACCGGAGACGGCACCACCGGCCTCGCCGCTGAAAAGCGGCAGCCGGGCCTCGTTGCTGCGCTGGGAGGAGCTGGGCCGCACCGGCCGCGAGTTCATCGGCTCCGGCCCGTCGGCGGCGGATATCAGCGCCTTGAGCGGCCGCTCGGCGCTCGAGCCGATTCGCGTCTACGTCGGTCTGCGCGCGGCAGAGACCCCGCGCCAGCGGGCGCGTCTGGCCTTGCGCGAGCTGCAGCGCAGCGGCGCCTTCGAGCGATCGGTGCTGGTGCTGGTGACGCCCACCGGTACCGGCTGGATCGACCCGGCGGCAATGAACGCAGTGGAATACCTGCACCACGGCGATATCGCCAGCGTGGCGTTGCAGTACTCCTATCTGAACAGCCCGCTGGCGCTGCTGGTGGAGGCCGACTACGGCCGCGACGTGGCCCGCGCGCTATTCGCCGAGATCTATGGCTACTGGACCGAACTGCCGGCCGAACGCCGACCGCGCCTGTATCTGCATGGCCTGAGCCTCGGCGCGCTGCATTCGCAACGCTCCTGGGAGCTGCACGAGCTGCTCGGCGATCCCATCCACGGCGCGCTTTGGAGCGGTCCGCCGTTTCGCAGCGACCTGTGGCGCACGCTCACCGACAGCCGCGACCCGGACAGCCCCGAATGGCGTCCACGGTTCCGTGATGGCCGCTTCGTCCGCTTCATGAACCAGCAGGGCACAGCGGAGCCGGCCGATGCGCCCTGGGGGCCGATGCGCCTGCTCTACCTGCAGTACGCCAGCGATCCGATCACCTTCTTCGACCATCGCTACGCCTGGCGCCGCCCCGACTGGCTGGCCGAGCCGCGCGGGCCGGATGTATCGCCGTCGCTACGCTGGTTCCCGCTGGTAACCATGTTGCAGCTGGCGGTGGACATGGCGGTGACCACGCCGACGCCGCCCGGCTACGGCCACGTCTATGCGCCGGCCGACTATGTCGATGCCTGGCGCCTGGTCAGCAGCCCGCCCGGCTGGAATGCCGACGCGCTGCAGCGCCTCAAGCTGCAGCTGACCCACGAACAGGCCCGCGCCGGCGAGCAGGACAGCAACGAAGCCGCCTACGACAACCGCGGCGGCTGAACCGGCCGGCGCACCTGGCGACGCCGCGCCCGCGGCCTTAGCCGTCGCCAGCCCAGCAGCACGCCGCTCAGGCTGATCACCAGCGCACCCGCGCTGAAGGCCAGCAGCAGGCCGTCGCGCAGCAGCGGCCGCTGCAGCAAGGGCAGCCAGTCCCAGCTGTGCAGCAGCTTGAACGCCCAGCGCACGGCACGCCGGCGCTGATCCAGCTGTTCGATGACGGCACCGCTGTAGGGATCGACGTGCAGCCAGGTCGTGGCCGGATCGTCGAAGCGCACCCGCAGCAGCGGCAAGCGGCGCGGTAGATGGCTGTATAGGCTTGGCTCGCTGCGAGCGTAGTAATGGAAATCCTCCTGTTCCAGCCACTCGAAGTGCAGCGACTGCTCCGGCCAGGCCTCGCGGACCTGGCGCTCCAGTACCGCGCGCTCAAGGTGTTCCTGCGCAGGCCCGGCGGACGCCGCGGGCAGAATGCGCGTATCGCCCCTGGCATCGAGGCCGACCAGATAGGGCTGATTGCCGAGCATATGCCACTGCAGTTCCACCGCTTCGAAACCAGCCGCGCGGAATCGGGCCAGCGAGGAGGCCAGATCCGCATCCAGCGCTTCGGCGTTTAGCGGCGCTTGCCGCAGCGCGGCGGCATCGATGGTCGAGCGTTTCTCGAACAACCCCCAGGGCTCCATCGACAGCATACCGCTGACCAGCCAGACCAGCAGCACGACGCCGACCAGCAGCCCGCCGACGTGGTGCACACGGCTGGCGCCAGCCGGGTAGGGCGAGTGCGATCCGTTGCGGTAGCGCCCGGTGAAGCGCCAGCGCAGCAGGCCGATCAGCATGCCCAGCAGCACCAGCACCGCGCCGAGCAGGGCGCCATAGACCAGCAGCGGCGACCAGGCGGCCTTCGGCATCACCTCGCGCAATGGATAGAGCCAGTGCAGCCAGGCGCCCAGCAGGTTCCAGGCCCGCTCGTGGGCGCTGGCATCGCGCACCACCAGCCCGCTGTGGCTGGAGACGTAGAGCAGGTGCCGTTCGGCATCGTCGGCTTGGACCCGATACAGCGGGCGCTCGCGGGCCAGCGCATGGTTGCGCGTCCAGGCATCTTCTTCGACCTGATCGAGCAGGCGCACTTCAGCCCCCTGGGTGAACTGCCGCGCGCTGGCCAGCGCCTCGGCAGGACCGATGCGCTCGATGCGCCGACCGCTGCGCGCATCCACCGCCAGCAGCGGTCCGTCGCCGTAGTCCAGCAGGTAGCGCGGTGAGCCGCCGGCACCGGTCAGGCGCAGGCTGAGCGGGGTACGCGGATCGCCACTGGCGACAAGCGCCGCACCCGGCGCGATGCAGCAATCGGCACTTAGCGGCTGCAGGCGTGAAAGGTGCTCCTCTGGCGTCAGCTTGGGGTAGCCGACGAAGAGCATCACCACGCCGCTGACGATCCAGAGCAGGACGAACAGACCGAGCCCGATGCCCAGCCAGCGGTGTGCGAGGTACAGATAGCGTTTCATGCCGGTCAGAAGTCCAGGGTCACGGCCGCATACAGCGCGCGGCCATCACCCGGCGCATGCAGTGTCTCGGCGCCGTCGTACCAGACGTACTCGTAGTAGCGGTCGGTGAGGTTCTTCAGCTGCAGTTCGACGGCCAGCTGCTCGGTCAGCTGGTAGCTGGCGCCCAGGTTGAATAGTACGTAGCCGCCGTACTTGCCCTGGGTGTTCTCGCGTTCGAGGTAGTAGTCGGTCTGGCCGTTGAGCCAGGCGCTGAGCTGCAGGTCCGGCGTCGCCTGGTAGGTGCTGCCGGCCGAGTACAGCCGCTGCGGCACATGATCGATCTCCTGGCCCTGGCTGGCCGGCAGGCTAGGGTCGGCCTTTTCGATCTCGGAGAACTGCCAGGAGTGCGCCAGCCACAGATTCAGAGCGCTGGCAGGGTAGAGGTTGAGCTGGGCGTCGTAGCCCCAGCGACGGGTCTGCCCGAGGTTTTCCGATTCGCCACTGGGATCGTTGAGCCGGCGCCCCACCTCGTCCGTGGCGACCTGCTCCCAGTAGGCAACGCGCCCGTCGAGCCAGTGCACCGGGCTGAACTTGATGCCGGTTTCCCAGCCGTCATTGATCGACGGCGAGAGATCGCTGGTGCGCGGCGGAACCTTGTAGGCGGCCGCGCCGGTACCGATCTGGAAGGTCCGCCCCCAGTTGCCATACAGGCTCAGCTGCTCGATGGGGGTGTAGATCAGGCTGATCTTCGGCTGCTCGATGCTGCCGTAGTCGTTGATCGCGTAATCGTTGCCACTCAGCTCGTCGGTGAAATCACCCCGAATGCGATCGACACGGAACGCCGGGATGATCTTCAGCGATTTCACCGGCTGGATCACCGCCTGCAGGTACGCGCCGTAGCTGTCGTAGTCGAAGCGCTGGTCGCGGGTCTGGGTCACCACCCGGCGCTCGACGGTGGTGTAGCGCTCGCTGCGGTTGCGCTGCTGTTCGGTGTCCAGCCCGCCTTCGAGGGCCAGGTCATGGAGCCAGGACACGTCCGGCCGGTAGGTCAGCGAAGTGCGCGCGCCGTAGTGCTTCTCCTCGCTGGTGCGTCGCTGTTGCGGCTGGGCCTGGGAGAAACGCACCCAGCGGTCGTCATCCAGGGTGTTGATCCAGACCTTGGTCGCCCAGCTGAGGTCGCTGGCCAGCTGGCTGTCCAGATGCAGGCTGAGCTGGTTCATGCGCCGCTCACCCATGTCGCTGGCCGACAGCGCATAGGACTGGCGGGGCGAGTGCCGTGCGTCCCCACGGGACAGGTACCCCGGCTCGTCCGCTTCGGCCTCGTAGTGCCGGGCGATCAGGCCCAGGCGCCAGTCGCCGGTGTCCGGCGTGTAGAACCATTTGCCGGACAGGCTGGTGCGCTCGCTGCCGGCATGGTCGCGGTAGCCATCGCTTTTCTGTTGGCCGATGAAGTAGTTCTGCGTCCAGTTGCCGCTTTCGATGCCCTTGGCCAGCTGCAGCTCCTGCGTGTCGTAGCTGCCGTAGCGCAGCCGCGCCTTGCCGTAGTCGCCACCGATGCGCGACTGCACGGCGACGTTGCCGGCGATGTTGTACAGGCCGTAGCGCGGATCGTTGGTACCGCGCACCACCTCGATGCCGTCGATCTCCAGCGGGAACAGCATGTCCAGGTAGGGCATGTTGCCGTCGTTGCTGTTGCTCGGGATGCCGTCGATCAGCAGCTTGACCGCGTTGACCTCGCCCTCGCCATTGAAGCCACGAAAGGACAGCTTGCCGGAGCTGGTGCCCTGGCCGAACTCGGAGAGCATCACCCCCGGCGCACGGCGGAACAGCTCCCAGCTATAGAGCACCGGCTGCTGTTCGAGGATGTCGCTGCCCAGCAGGTCCACCGAGCTGACCACGCTGCTGGTCGGCAGGCTGCCGCTGGACGGGTTCGCGGTGACGGTGCTGCTGCCCAGCGACAGTGCGGTATCGGCCAGGCTTGCCGGCAGATACGTGGCGGCCAGGGCCACGGTGAGAAGACGGGGCAGCGCGAGGCGCCGCGGAGATTGCGCAGAGAGGGGATGCATCTCGCAGGTTTCCTTGTGCAACAGGCATGGCCACGGCGAGCAGCCGTCGGCAGGCGCCGACACGCTGCCGGATGGCAGGTGCGGGCGGTTCAGGCACAGCGACTAAGGGTGACGCCGAGGGCGTCAGGCGAGGGGTGAGGCGCGCGGATTCAGCGAGGGCCACTGCTGGCGCGGAGATGGCCGGTGAACCCGGGTTTCGGCGATCCGGACAGAGCCTCCCTGCACGTCCTGCGGCAGCTGCAGCGACGGTGCCGGCAGTGCGGCGAGACCGATGGACCC
Source organism: Stutzerimonas sp. Brlt_14 (assembly GCF_051948915.1). Taxonomy (NCBI): domain Bacteria; kingdom Pseudomonadati; phylum Pseudomonadota; class Gammaproteobacteria; order Pseudomonadales; family Pseudomonadaceae; genus Stutzerimonas; species Stutzerimonas sp. Brlt_14. Next base: position 442,651 of record NZ_JAYJLM010000003.1, on the reverse strand, counting down.
TGCGCAGCAGCAGCACGGCGGCATCCCGCCATGGTGGGTGCCGGAGCCATGCTCGCCGGCCGTCTCGGCGCCGTGCATGGCATGGCCCGGCGATACGCCGGCCTGCTGCATCGGGCAATGCCCGCTCCAGCCCAGCAGCCGCTTGGCGTCAGCCGGCAGCATGCCGGACAGCGGCATGCTCAGCAGGTGCATCAGCAGGGCCAGGCTGGCGAGCCAGGCAGGTAGACGGCGACGGTTCATCGACGGCTCGACGGGGCGCAGTTGCGAATGGCGTTCATGATAGGAACGACTCTCGGGGAAAAGAGTTGCGCAAACTCAAGAAAGCCCATCGATTCTCATCCGGCTCGCGGCGCGGCCCACTTCGCCGCGCCGCGAGAGCCGGGTTCAGCGGGTTTCCAGCAGGGCCTGGGCAGCATCGGCCGGCTGGCCGGCGAGCTGCCGCTGGGCCTGCTTCTGCTGCTTGTAGGCCAGGGCAGCGGCCGGTACCGGCGTAACCGTGCCGGTTTCCAGCCACTTCTTCAGGCGGTTGGCGTCAGCCATGTGGGTGTACTTGCCGAACGCGTCGAGCACCACGAAGGCCACCGGCCGCTGCTTCATGGTGGTGCTCATCACCAGGCAATGGCCGGCAGCATTGGTGAAGCCGGTCTTGCTCAACTGGATGTCCCAGTTGTTCTTGCGCACCAGGGCATTGGTATTGCGAAAGCCCAGCGTGTAGTTGGGCTTGCGGAAGGCCACGGTCTTCTCGTCGGTGGTGCTGAATTGCTGGATCAGCGGGTACTGACGGCTGGCGCGGATCAGCTTGACCAGGTCGTTGGCGCTGGAGACGTTGCGCTCGGAAAGGCCGGTGGGCTCGACGTAGTGCGTGCGGCTCATGCCCAGCGCCCGGGCCTTGGCGTTCATTGCCTGGATGAATGCCGCATAGCCGCCCGGATAGTGGTGGGCGAGGCTGGCGGCCGCGCGGTTCTCGGAGGACATCAGGGTCAGCAGCAGCATCTCTCGGCGGCTGATCTCGCTGCCGATGCGCACCCGGGAGTAAACGCCCTGCATCTCCTTGGCATCGCGGATGGTCACCGGTAGCGCCTGGTCCAGCGGCAGCTTGGCATCCAGCACCACCATGGCGGTCATCAGCTTGGTCACCGAAGCGATCGGCACGACCATGTCGGGATTGCTGGAATAGAGCACCTCGTTGGTGTTCAGGTCGACCAGCAGGGCGCTGCCCGAGGCGAGCTCCTGAACCATCGGCTTGGCCGCCTGGGCATGAATCACCGGCAACGAGGCCAGGCAGGCGAACAACAGGCTGGCCACCGTACGACGCAATTTCACGATTGGATTTCCCCGCTGGAAAAGGGCGCTGCGGCGCGGGATGCGCCGGACTAAAGCGCTCCGGAACTGTGACGCAGTATAGGGAATCGACGGGCGGCTCGCCTGTTCCCGATGAACGGTTCGTCGGATGTCGACCAGCGCGGCTGGCCGGTCCGGACACATCTTGATGTGGTCTGCTCGGCCAGCAAAGCCGGCCTCTGGCCGCACCTCTGCAACGTTTCGGGGTCAAACCCACACGCTTACCGAGGGGAGGTCCCGCCATGTTCAGCCACAAGCCCACCACCCGCGAAGAAGTCCAACGCGAGATCGACAGCCTGATGCGCGCGCTCGACGAGCTCAAGCACGACGCCGCACGTGACTCGCGCCATCGCCTCAGCGCCCTGCGTTCGCGTGCCGAATCGCTCTGGCACGACCAGCACTGGGACGAGCACTATGCCGATCTGTCCAAGCGCACCCGTGAGGCCAGCCGCGCCGCACGCGACTGTGCCAAGGAACATCCGCTGGGCACGCTGGCCCTGGCGGCCGGTGCCTTTGCCCTGATCGGCTATCTGGTCACCCGCCGCTGACCGACCATGCTCAACGCCGAAACGCCACGCCTCAAGTTCGCCCTGTACGGCGCGCATGACGATCTCGGCAGTGCGCTGCTGGTCGAGCTGCTCAGCCGGCAGCACGAGGCTGTGGCGCTATTGGACGATCTCAATTCGCTGTCTGCCCGGCCGGGCCTGCGGACCAAGCCGGGCGACCCGTTCGATCCGCTGAGCGTCAGCGAAAGCGTGGCAGGGATGGATGCGGTGATCTGCCTGTACCACACGCCGCGCCTGCCCAGCACCGATGCCATCACCGGCGAGTCCGCCCGGCGCGATTTCTACCAGGCGGTGGAAGCGCTGCTGCTCGGGCTTGAGCGTGTCGGCGTCGAGCGGCTGCTGTTGATCGCCGACTTCCCGGCCATCGAGCGACAGCCGGAGGTCGAGGCCGCCTTGCAGCGGCTGGCCGCGCATCCGCTCAAGTGGACGCTGGTGGATGCGCCCCCGGCCGGCAACCAGCTGACCATCGAGACGTTGGCCGAAGCCGCCGGCAAGGGCGAAACCAATCCCTTTCACGAGCTGCAGCGCATCGCTGCCGGTATCGTGGACGAGCTGGAGCGCCCGCAGCACCTGCATCAACGCATCCATTTTCGTAGCTAGCCCTTTCTGGTCGTCTGGGCGCGGCTTATGGATGTCTGCGCGCGTCGGCCAGCCAATGGCCAGCGGGCATTTGGCCGGCCAAGAGCCCTCTCAGCCCAGCTGGCGCCGTAGCTCGGCCAGTACCGGCGCGGTATCCGGGCGCACGCCGCGCCAGAGTTCGAAGGCTTCCGCCGCCTGCTCCACCAGCATGCCGAGACCGTCGCGGGTGGTTGCACCCAGCGCCGCGGCCCAGCGGCAGAAGGGCGTCGGCTCAGCGCTGTACATCATGTCGTAGCAGAAGGAGCGGCCGGCAACGATCAGGCTGTGGGCCAAGGGCGGCAGCTCGCCACCGAGGCTGGCCGACGTGCCGTTGACGATCAGGTCGACCGGTTCGGCAAGCTCGGCGAAGCCGCTCGCCGACAGCGAACCGAGCTCGGCGAACTCCTGCACCAGCTGTTCGGCCCGGCTCGCGGTGCGATTGGCGATGACCAGCGCCGCCGGCCGGTGCGCCAGCAGCGGCTCCAGTACGCCACGCACGGCACCCCCGGCGCCCAGCAGCAGGATGCGGCGGCCGCTCAGGGTCACGCCGGCATTGAGCAGGTCGGCGACCAGCCCGGCGCCATCGGTGTTGTCGCCCAGCAGGCGACCATCCTCCAGCTTCTTCAGGGTATTCACCGCACCGGCGCGGCGCGCACGCTCGGTCAGCTCGTCGGCCATGCGATAGGCCTGCTCCTTGAACGGCACGGTCACGTTGGCACCCAGGCCTTCGCGAAAGAAGTCACGCGCGAACGCGGGGAAGTCATCCAGCGGCGCCAGCAGCGGCTCATAGCTCAGCGCCTGGCCGGTCTGTGCGGCGAACAGCGCATGAATCTGCGGTGACTTGCTGTGGCCGATGGGGTTGCCGAAGACGCCGTAGCGGTCCATCCAATACCTCTGTTTCAAATTCGGGCTGCAGACCCGGTGCGAGACGCATCGACTCCAGCGCCGAAACTCGGGCCGGATGCCGTCTTCGTTCAGGCGGGCGCGGCGGCCAGCCAGTCGCGGTCCTGCAGGAAATACTCGGTCAGCCGCGCTTCCGGCGAGCCCGGCTCGGGGCGCTTGTCATAGCCCCAGGCAACCTGGGGCGGCAGCGACATCAGGATCGATTCGGTGCGTCCACCCGATTGCAGGCCGAACAGGGTGCCGCGGTCGTAGACCAGGTTGTACTCGACGTAGCGGCCGCGGCGCAGCAGCTGGAACTGCCGCTCGCGCTCGCCGAACGGGGTGGCCTTGCGCCGCTGCACGATGGGCAGATAGGCCTGGAGATAGGCATCGCCGACCGCACGCATGAAGGCGAAGCTGGTGTCGAAATCCCACTGGTTCAAGTCGTCGAAGAACAGTCCGCCAACGCCGCGCGGTTCGTTGCGGTGCTTGATGTGGAAATAGCGGTCGCACCACTCCTTGTAGCGCGGATAGACCTCGGCGCCGAACGGCGCGCAGGCATCCCGCGCGACCCGGTGCCAGTGCACGCAGTCTTCTTCGGCGCCGTAGTAGGGCGTCAGGTCGAAGCCGCCGCCGAACCACCAGACCGGTTCCTCGCCGTCCTTCTCGGCGATGAAGAAGCGCACATTGGCATGGGAGGTGGGCACGTAGGGGTTGTGCGGGTGGATCACCAGCGACACACCCAGCGCCTCGAAGCTGCGACCGGCCAGTTCAGGCCGATGGGCACTGGCCGATGGCGGCAGGCTGTCGCCGTGCACATGGGAGAAGTTCACCCCGCCTTTCTCGATCAGCGCGCCGTTCTCGATCACCCGCGTCCGGCCGCCACCGCCACCAGGCCGCGTCCAGGCATCCTCGACGAAGCGGGCACCGCCGTCTTCGACCTCCAGGGCGGCGCAGATTCGATCCTGCAAATCCAGCAGATAGGCTTTGACGGCTTCGGTCCTGTCGTTCACGAAATCACCTTGCGAATGACCGCACGCAGCCAGCGGCGCGTGGCTGAGCGGTGCTTGAAAAACGGGGTCGGCCGGCAAGCATAACATCAGGCCGATTGACGAACGCAGCCCCGGCAGGTTCGATAGGCGCTCTTTCAATGACCAGGAGCCAGACATGTCCCAGCGCATCCAATTCAGCCAGCACGGCGGTCCCGAAGTCCTGGAACAGGTCGATGTGCCCCTCAGCGCGCCGGCTGCCGGCGAGGTGCGCGTCCGCAACCACGCCATCGGCCTGAACTTCATCGACACCTATTTCCGTAGCGGCCTGTACCAGCCGCCAAGCCTGCCGTCCGGTCTGGGCACCGAGGGTGCCGGGGTGGTCGATGCGGTGGGCGAGGGCGTGCAGCATCTGCTGCCCGGTGATCGTGTCGCCTATGCCACCGGTCCGCTGGGTGCCTACGCGGAGTATCACACGCTGCCGGCTCGCCACCTGGTCAAGCTGCCGGACTCCATCAGCTACGAACAGGCTGCCACGGTCATGCTCAAGGGCCTGACCTGTCAGTATCTGCTGCGTCAGACTCACGCGCTGCAGGCCGGCGAGACCGTGCTGTTCCATGCCGCGGCCGGCGGCGTTGGCTCGATTGCCTGTCAGTGGGCGCATGCGCTCGGCGCTCGGCTGATCGGCGTGGTCGGCTCGGCGGAGAAGGCCGCACGCGCCAAGGCGCTCGGCGCCTGGGCGACCATCGACCGTAGCTGCGAAGACGTGGTGCAGCGCGTACTGGAGCTGACCGAAGGCAAGAAGTGCCCGGTGGTCTACGACTCGGTGGGCAAGAACAGCTGGGAGATATCCCTCGATTGCGTCGCTCCGCGCGGGCTGCTGGTGAGCTTCGGCAATGCGTCGGGTGCCGTCACCGGAGTCAACCTCGGCGTGCTGGCGCAAAAGGGTTCGCTGTTCGTCACCCGCCCGACCCTGGCTGGCTATGCCGACACCCCGGAGCGCCTGCAGGCCATGGCCGACGAGCTGTTCGAGATGATCGGCAGCGGCAAGGTCAAGGTCGAGATCGGCCAGCGCTACGCACTCGGCGATGCCGCCGAAGCGCAGCGCAAACTGGCAGCGGGGGAGACCACCGGATCGACCATTCTGCTGCCCTGAACACGGTGGCGGCTGCCGCTGCTGGGCAGCCGCGCCGCCATCGATTCGCCCGGGTCAGGCCGGACGAATCACCTCGCCGCTGCGCAGGTCACGGATGACGCTGGGATTGCGCCGGCCGCCCAGCGCACCGTTGAACACGGCGTCTAGCTGCTGCGGGAAATACTGTTCCACCCGCAGCCGCGAACGCGCTGCGGGCCGCCCGGCCGGGTTGGCCGAGGTCGACACCAGCGGCCCGGTCAGCGCGCAGAGGCGCTTGACCAGCGGGTGGTCGGTGACGCGCAGGGCCACGCTGTCATGCCGTCCGGTGATCCACTCGGGCAAGCGGCCGCGGTGCGGTACCAGCCAGGTGTTGGGCCCCGGCCAGGTCCCTGCCAGGCGATCCAGCCAGCGCTCCGGCAGGTCGTCCAGCAGGAAGTCGAACTGTTCCACGGTGTCCGCGATCAGGATCAGGCCCTTCTCCACGGGTCGCTCCTTGAGCGCCAGCAGGCGCATCACCGCGTCTTCGTCCCACGGGTCGCAGCCCACACCCCAGACCGCTTCGGTCGGATAGGCGATCACCCCGCCAGCCCGGACCACCCGCGCCACCTGCTGCACACGCCAATCGCCAATCATGCCGACCTCTGCCTGGATGAAAAGCCGGCAGTGTACCCAAGGCGCCAGCCGTCGAGCAGGGGGCGATCGGGCCGATTCGCAACAGCCTGCAACAGTGAGCCGTTAAGCCTGGCACCGTCGCATCCAGGCGATGCCGGCTAGCGCATCAGCACCGACCAGAGTCCGTTGTCGCAGCTGACCTGACCCTCGATCTCCAGCTCGGTCAGTTGCGCCAGCACCTGACCCAGCGGCTGATCGAGCGCGGCAGCCAGCGCCTCGCTGCTGCGCGACGCCGCCAGCAGTTCGCGCAGCAATGGGTGATCCGTTTGCGGCGGCTTCGGCGCTTCAGGAGCCAGCGGCGCAAGGCGCTGCCAGCCGCGCAGGGCCTGCAGGACATCCTCTACCGACTCCACCAGCGCCGCGCCCTGGCGGATCAGCTGATGGCAGCCGCGTGCGCCAGGATGATGGATCGAACCGGGAATCGCATAGACTTCGCGGCCTTGCTCGGCGGCCAGACGCGCGGTGATCAGCGAACCGCTGGACGGACTCGCCTCGACCACCAGCACGCCCAGCGAAAGGCCGCTGATGATGCGGTTGCGGCGCGGAAAGTTGCTCGCTTGTGGCGGGCAGTCCAGCGGCAATTCGGACACCAGCGCACCGCCATGTTCGACGATCTGCTTGGCCAGGCTGAGATGGCGCTGCGGATACAGCCGTTCGATGCCGGTGCCGAGCACCGCGACGGTCTTGCCGTTTGCATCCAGCGCACCCTGATGTGCAGCGCCGTCGATTCCCAGCGCCAGTCCACTGGTGATGACGAAACCCGCGCCGGCCAAGCTGCGGGAAAACGCGCGGGCATTGTCCAGGCCGTTTCGCGAGGCGCGGCGGCTGCCGACTACCGCCAGCTGCGGCCGTTCGAGCAAGGTCGGATCGCCAGCGACGAACAGCAGAGGCGGGGCATCCGGCAGCTCCGCCAGCAGGGCGGGATAGGCCGGATCGTCCCAGCAGATCACATGTCGACCTGGGGCTTGCAGCCAGGCCAGGGCGGCACTGGCCCGCTCGCGAACCTCGCTGCTGCGACGCGGTTCGGCGCAGCTGACCGGCAGACCCAGGGAGCGCCAGGCGCTGGCCGGCGCACTGAGGGCCGACGCCGCATCGGGGAACGCACTGAGCAACCGCTGCAGGCGCCGCGGACCGAGTTCCGGCAACAGATGAAGACGCAGCCGGGCTTCAAGCTCGGCGGGGGAAATGGCAGGCATGGAAGACACTCCTTGTCTCCTGGCACCGCATCCTTGCGGTGTTATCGCAGCATGAAAAAGCCCCGCATTCGCGGGGCTTTCTTAGTTCAGGGGTTGCGGACCTTGTCCTTCACCGACAGCGAGCGAGTGGCCTGCAGCACCAGGCCGTAGCTGAGCTTGTCGTAGGTGCGGAACACCATCAGCAGACCGGAGCGCTCGTCCGGGATCTTCACGTTCTCGCCGGTCACGCGATCGCGCACGGTTTCGCCGGTCTTGTACACCGCCAGCACGTTGCCGTCCTGCAGACCGTCACGAGCACCTTTGTTCAGCGTGACCACATCGAACTGGCCGATCTGGGTGACGCCGCGCGGCACATCCAGAATCACGCCTTCGACCTGGGTGGACGGGGCGCTCGGCATAAAGGTGGAGTTGACCGCGCGCTCCTCGCCCGGGAACAGGCGATCACCGATGCGCGCTTCCTGGGTGGTCCGGGTCAGTTGCATGGTGGCGATGTCGCCTTCGATCTCGACGATCTCGACGGAGCCGACATCGTCGGCGTTGATGCCGAGGAATTCACCGGTGTCCGGGTCGACGTAGGTCTTGCCCTGGCGGAAGATGCCGTAGGCCGGCATGTTCGCTTCGAACGCGCCGCGACCATAGATGCGATCGCCGGCGCCGCTGATCACGCGCTCGGCATTGCCGGCGACGATGTAGGGAGCGCCCTGGAACTGCTCGGCGGTGTCGATGATGCGGTTGCTCAGCAGGAAGCTGTTGATCGCTTCCAGCGGGATGGTCGGGATGGCCTCGGCCATCGGCGTGGTGCGTACGGTCGGCGACAACTTGATGGTGCCGCGCGAGGTACCGCGGTCTAGCACCAGTCGCGGCTGGCCGTCGACATAGACCAGGCTCAGGGTGTCGCCGGGATAGATCAGGTGAGGGTTGGCGATCTGCGGGTTGGCATGCCACAGCTCCGGCCATTTCCACGGCTCGCGCAGGAAGCGGCCGGAAATGCCCCAGAGTGTGTCGCCCTTCACCACGGTATACCGCTCCGGATGATTGTCCTTGAGCTGCACCGCGGCCTGGGCGAGCCCGCCGACCGCCACCAGCAGCAGGGCGAGTAGTGATTTCCTCATGTGGTGAATCCCTTTATTATGTGCCTTCACGTGAAGCGCCCTAGCGCCGCGGACCCATTTGGAACGCGGCATTAAGCCGTTTTCCATGCTGCTCGGCATCTTAGCAGCGGCTTTTGACTTTATTCCATAAGTGCATCACAAACGCATATGGCCATTCTGAACATCCTTGAATTTCCCGATCCGCGGCTGCGCACCATCGCCAAACCGGTGGACGTGGTCGATGACGGCATCCGTCAGCTGGTCGACGACATGTTCGAAACCATGTACGAAGCGCCGGGCATCGGCCTGGCCGCGACGCAGGTCAATGTGCACAAGCGCGTGGTGGTGATGGACCTGTCCGAGGACCGCTCCGAACCGCGGGTTTTCATCAACCCGGAATTCGAACCGCTCACCGACCAGATGGACCAGTACCAGGAAGGCTGCCTGTCGGTACCCGGCTTCTACGAGAACGTCGATCGTCCGCAGAAGGTGCGCATCAAGGCGCTGGACCGCGACGGCAAGCCCTACGAGCTGATCGCCGAAGGACTGCTGGCGGTGTGTATCCAGCACGAGTGCGATCACCTCAACGGCAAGCTGTTCGTCGACTACCTGTCCAGCCTCAAGCGCGACCGGATCAAGAAGAAGCTGGAAAAGATCCACCGCCAGCAGGCTTGATTCCCGAACCTCAAAGGCTTGCTACGGCAAGCCTTTTTCTTAGCGAGTCCCCATGACCCAGCCCTTGCGCATCGTTTTCGCCGGCACTCCGGAATTCGCCGCCCAGCACCTGCAGGCCCTGCTCGATGCGGGCAAATCGATCGTTGCGGTCTATACCCAGCCGGACCGCCCGGCCGGGCGCGGCCAGAAGCTGATGCCCAGCCCGGTCAAGCAGCTCGCCATGCAACACGACATTCCGGTGCTGCAACCGCAGACGCTGCGTGATCCGGCGGCTCAGGCGGAGCTGGCCGCGCTGCAGGCTGACCTGATGGTGGTCGTGGCCTATGGTCTGATCCTGCCGCAGGCGGTGCTCGACCTGCCGCGCCTGGGCTGTATCAACAGCCATGCCTCGCTGCTGCCCCGCTGGCGTGGTGCCGCGCCGATCCAGCGCGCCATCGAAGCCGGCGACAGCGAGTCCGGGGTCACGGTGATGCAGATGGAAGCGGGCCTGGATACCGGTACGATGCTGCTCAAGGTCAACACACCGATCAGTGACGAAGACACCGGCGGCTCGCTGCACGACCGTCTCGCCTTGCTCGGCGCGCACGCCGTGGTAAAGGCCGTCGACGCCCTGGCCGCCGGCACCCTGACGCCCGAAGTGCAGGACGACAGCCTGGCCACCTATGCGCACAAGCTGAGCAAGGACGAGGCGCGCATCGACTGGACCCGCCCGGCAGTCGAGCTGGAGCGGCTGATTCGCGCCTTCAACCCCTGGCCGATCTGCCACAGCACGCTGAACGGCGAAACGCTGAAGATTCACGCCGCACGCCTCGGCGAAGGCCGCGGCGTGCCCGGCCTTATCCTCGACGCGAGCAAGGCAGGGCTGACCGTTGCCTGCGGTGAAGGCGCGCTGTCGCTGACTCGCCTGCAATTGCCCGGTGGCAAGCCGCTTGGCTTCGGCGACCTGTATAACAGCCGCCGTGAGCAGTTCGCCCCCGGCCTGGTTCTCGGCCAATGAATCCGCGCCTGGCGGCGGCCCGTGCGCTGAGCGTCGTGCTGTCGGGCAAGGCGTCTCTGGGTAGCAGCCTGCCCGAGGTGCTCGGCAAGGTGGACGCCCGTGATCGCGGGCTGACCCAAGAACTGGCCTTTGGTACCGCGCGCTGGCAGCCGCGCCTGGCGGGGCTGGCCAACAAACTGTTGCAGAAGCCGTTCAAGGCCGCCGACCGCGATGTCGAAGCATTGCTGCTGGTCGGCCTCTATCAGCTGCTGCATACCCGTATTCCGGCCCATGCCGCCATCGGCGAAACCGTCGGCTGCGTGGACAAGCTGAAGAAGCCCTGGGCCAAGGGGCTGCTCAATGCCGTGCTGCGCCGCGCCCAGCGCGAAGGTGAAGCACTGCTGGCCGAACTGGAACACGATCCGGTGATTCGCGTGGCCCACCCGCGCTGGCTGCAGAAGGCCCTCAAGGCACACTGGCCCGAACACTGGGAAGCCATCTGCGCGGCGAACAATGCGCATCCGCCGATGATGCTGCGGGTCAACCGCCGTCAGACCAGTCGAGACGTCTACCTGACCGAGCTGCAAACCGCCGGTATCGACGCCTTCCCCTGCGAATTCAGCGAAGACGGCATCCGACTCGCCAGCCCCTGCGATGTGCAGCAGCTGCCCGGCTTCGCCGAAGGACGGGTCAGCGTGCAGGACGAAGCCGCGCAGCTGGCCGCCGGGCTGCTCGATCTGGCGCCCGGCCAGCGCGTGCTGGACGCCTGCTGCGCTCCGGGCGGCAAGACCTGCCACCTGCTCGAGCGCGAGCCGCAGCTGGCCGGGCTGGTTGCGCTGGACCTCGAGCCCAAGCGTCTGGCGCGGGTACGGGAGAATCTCGAGCGTCTGCAGCTCGATGCCGAGCTGCTCGCCGCCGATGCGCGCGCCACCGCGCAGTGGTGGGATGGCAAACCGTTCCAGCGCATCCTGCTCGACGCACCCTGCTCGGCCACCGGCGTGATCCGCCGCCATCCGGACATCAAGCTGACCCGCCAGGCCGAGGACATCGCTCCACTGGCCGCACTGCAGGGCGAGATGCTCGATGCACTGTGGCCGACCCTGGAAGTCGGCGGCGTGCTGCTCTATGCCACCTGCTCGGTGCTGCCGACCGAGAACCGTGAGGTGATCGGTGCCTTTCTCGCACGCACCCCCGGCGCGCGCGAACTGGACCTGCCGGCCGGCTTCGGCCTGACGCAGCCCCACGGTCGCCAGCTGCTGCCGCAGCAGGACGGCCACGACGGCTTCTACTATGCCAAGCTGATCAAGATCGCAGCTCAACCGCGTGGCCATCATCAGTAAGCCGAACCCGGGCCGGCCAGGCTCGACCCCAACATGGACGCGGCAGCGGATGGCTGCCGCTCAGGAGTGACCGCGTGAAGATCATCATCCTCGGTGCCGGTCAGGTCGGCGGCACCCTCGCCGAACACCTCGCCAGCGAAGCCAACGACATCACCGTGGTGGACACCGACGGCGATCGCCTACGCGATCTCGGCGACCGCCTGGACATCCGCACCATTCAGGGCCGCGGCTCGTTTCCCACCGTGCTGCGCCAGGCCGGCGCCGACGACGCCGACATGCTGGTGGCGGTGACCAACAGCGACGAAACCAACATGGTCGCCTGCCAGGTCGCCTACACGCTGTTTCACACGCCGACCAAGATCGCCCGAGTGCGCGAGGCGGCCTATCTGGTGCGCTCGGGTCTGTTCAACAACGAAGCCATTCCGGTGGACGTGCTGATCAGCCCGGAACAGGTGGTTACCAATTACATCAAACGCCTGATCGAGCATCCCGGCTCGCTGCAGGTGATCGACTTCGCCGGCGGCAAGGCGCAGCTGGTGGCGGTACGCGCCTATTACGGCGGCCCGCTGGTGGGGCAGGAGCTGCGCCAGCTGCGTCGTCACATGCCCAACGTCGACACCCGCGTGGCGGCCATCTTCCGCCGCAACCACGCGATCCTGCCGCAGGGCGACACGGTCATCGAGGCCGATGACGAGGTGTTCTTCATCGCTGCCCGCGGCCACATCCGCGCCGTGATGAGCGAGATGCGCCGGCTCGACGAGAACTACAAGCGCATCGTCATCGCCGGTGGCGGGCACATCGGCGAGCGGCTGGCGGAGGCCATCGAGAGCCGCTACCAGGTCAAGATCATCGAGATGAACCCGGCACGCTGCCGCTACCTCTCCGATACCCTGGACAGCACCATCATCCTGCAGGGCAGCGCTTCGGACCGCGATCTGCTGGTGGAAGAGAACATCAACGAGGCGGACGTGTTCCTCGCCCTGACCAACGACGACGAGGCCAACATCATGTCCTCGCTGCTGGCCAAGCGGCTCGGTGCGCGCAAGGTGATGTGCATCATCAACAACCCGGCCTACGTCGACCTGGTGCAGGGCGGCGAAATCGACATCGCCATCAGCCCGCAGCTAGCCACCATCGGCACCCTGCTGACCCACGTGCGCCGCGGCGATATCGTCAGTGCACACTCGCTGCGCCGCGGCGCGGCCGAAGCGATCGAGGTGATCGCCCACGGCGACCCGCGCTCGAGCAAGGTGGTGGGTCGCGCCATCGAGCAGATTGCGCTGCCGCCAGGCACCACCATCGGCGCAGTGATCCGCGACGACCAGGTACTGATCGCGCACGATGACACCCGAATTGAGTCCGGCGACCACGTCATCCTGTTCCTGGTGGACAAGAAGCACATTCGCGACGTGGAGCGCCTGTTCCAGGCCGGTCTGACCTTCTTCTGAAGCACGCCGCTTTTACCCGAACGGCCCGCCTTATGGTGGGCCGTTTTGTTTTCTCAATCAGAAAAACCGCAGCTCCGTTTCGGCGGGTTTTCCATCATCCCCTTCGATTGCGTCAGATCGCGCCAGATGGGCTCAGATTTCCATTTTATGGCCAGCTTTTGTACCCTCCAGAATGACCGCTCCGTCAGGGCTTCGATTGAAGAAAGCTATGACCGCCGTAACGTTCACGGCACCTTGTCGCTTCGCAAGCGTCCTTTACTACGGTCAACGCAGTTACCACTCCTAGACAAATAACGATCCGATTCCTCGGGTCTCTACAAGGAACAGGAGAAACTCCCAATGAGGAACAGCCCCATCACGACAAGCCCCCGCCGGCTGCTGATCGCCTGTGCCGCCCTGGCCAGCATCGGTTTCGCCAGCGTCACCCAGGCCGATACCCTGGAAAAGATCAAGGACAGCAACAGCGTACGCATCGGCTACGCCAACGAGACGCCGTTCGCCTATACCGCGCTGGATGGCAGCGTCACCGGCGAATCGCCGGAAATCGTGCGCAAGGTCTTCGAGCGCATGGAGATCGACACCATCAAGCCGGTACTGACCGAGTGGGGCTCGCTGATCCCCGGTTTGCGTGCCGGTCGCTTCGACCTCATCGCCGCCGGCATGTACATCACCCCCGAACGCTGCAAGCAGGTGCTGTTCACCGACCCGCACTACCGCCTGCTCGACACCCTGCTGGTGGCCGAGGGCAACCCGAAGAATCTGCGCAGCTACGAGGACATCGCCGGCAATCCCGAGGTGAAGATCGCCATCATGTCCGGCACGGTGAACCTCGGTTATGCGCGCAAGGCCGGCATCAAGGATTCGCAGATCCTCCAGGTGCCCGATACCACCTCGCAGCTGCAGGCGGTGCGCAGCGGCCGCGCCGACGCCGCCATCGGCACCCAGCTGACCATGCGCGGGCTTGCGCAGAAGGCCGGTGACGATGTCGAAGCCATCGATGACTTCCAGGACGATCCGTCGCGGGCCGGCTATGGCGCGCTGGCATTCCGTCCGCAGGACGAAGCGCTAAGGGATGCGGTCAACGCCGAGTTGAAGAAATGGCTGGGCAGCGACGAGCACCTCGAGACCATCGAGCCGTTCGGTTTCGATCGCTCCAATCTGACCGACAAGACCGCCGCCGAGCTCTGCGGCGCCTGAAGCCCGTCGGGGCGGCTGGTTGGCGCGGCTGACCCGCTGTCCCGCCTGTGAACGCTGACCAAGGCTTCGTAGCACGCTGCGCAGCCTCGGTCAGCGCTCCGGAAAACCGGATAGCGCCATCATGATCGAACTGCTTCCTCTGCTCTGGCAGGGTGCCTGGGTCACCGTGAAGGTGACGTTCTTTGGCTCCCTGCTGGCCATTGCCTGCGCGCTGATTGCCGCGCTGGCCCGACTCTCGCCACTGGCGCCATTGCGCTGGCTGGCCATCGCTTACATTGAGGTATTTCGCGGCTCATCGCTGCTGGTGCAGCTGTTCTGGCTGTACTTCGTGCTGCCGATGCCGCCGTTCAACATCGCCATGAGCGCCTTCGCCGTGGCGGTGGTCGGCCTTGGGTTGAACATCGGCGCCTACGGGGCCGAGGTGCTGCGCGGCGCCATCCGCTCGGTGCACCAGGGCCAGCATGAGGCCTGTCAGGCGCTGAACATGACGCCGCTGACGCGCATGCGCCGAATCATCCTGCCGCAGGCACTGCTCGCGGCGATTCCGCCCGGCACCAACCTGCTGATCGAATTACTGAAGAACACCTCGCTGGTATCGCTGATCACCCTGTCGGATCTGGCCTTCCGTTCCCGTCAGCTGGATCAGGCGACGCTGATGACGCTGGAGATATTCGGCCTGGCGCTGGTCATCTATTTCATCCTGGCACAGGCGATCAACTTCGGCATGCGCCAGCTGGAGCGTCGCCTGGCCCGCGGACGGATGCGTGGAGGCCTGTCATGAACTTCTTCGACTGGCAGTTCGCCCGCGAGATCCTGCCGCGTCTGCTGGACGCCTCGCTGACCACCATTGGCATTGCCCTGGCCGGTTTCGCCATTGCCGTGGTGCTCGGCCTGTTTCTCGCCATCGCCCGCCGCAGCCGCCAACGCTGGCTGTCATGGCCGATCACCGGGCTGATCGAGTTCATTCGCAGCACCCCGCTGCTGATCCAGGTGTACTTCCTGTTCTACGTCTTCCCCAACTATGGCCTCAATCTCAGCGCCATGCAGGCGGGGATCATCGGCATTGCGCTGCATTACGCCTGCTACACCGCCGAGGTCTACCGCGCCGGTCTGGATGCGGTGCCGCGCTCGCAGTGGGAAGCCGTCACCGCGCTGAACATGAAGCCCTGGACCGCCTACCGCGATGTGATCCTGCCGCAGGCGCTGCGCCCGGTACTGCCGGCGCTGGGCAACTACCTGATCTCGATCCTCAAGGACACGCCGGTGCTTTCGGCGATCACCGTGGTGGAAATCATGCAGCGGGCCAAGAACATCGGTTCCGAAAGTTTCCGCTACCTGGAGCCGATCACCATGGTCGGCGTGTTCTTCCTCATTCTCAGCCTCGGCCTCGCCTGGTGCGTGCGCCGCCTGGAAAACCGCATGGAGCTGGCCCGATGAATACGCCAATGCCTGCCACAGAACAACCGAACACCGCTCACGAACCAGCCGAGGCAGCGCAACCGATGGTGCGCTTCGCCGGCGTGAGCAAGCACTACGGCGAGCTGACCGTGCTCGATGGGCTCGATCTGGAGATTCGCGAGGGCGAGAAGGTCGCGATCATAGGCCCCAGCGGCTCGGGCAAGTCGACGCTGCTGCGGGTGCTGATGACCCTGGAAGGGATCGACGACGGGCTGATCGAGGTGGACGGCGAACCCCTGACCCACATGCCTGATGGCCATGGTCGTCTGGTGCCGGCCAATGCCCGCCATCTGCGTCGGGTGCGCGGCAAGGTCGGCATGGTGTTCCAGAGCTTCAACCTGTTTCCGCACATGAACGCGCTGCAGAACGTCATGGAGGCACCGGTGCAGGTGCTCGGGCTGAGCAAGGCCGAAGCCCGCAAAAGGGCAGAGGAGTTGCTGGCAATGGTCGGCCTGGAGGACAAGCTGGAGCACTTCCCGGCGCAGCTCTCCGGCGGACAGCAACAGCGCGTGGCCATCGCCCGCGCACTGGCGATGCGGCCGAAAGTGATGCTTTTCGACGAGGTGACTTCGGCGCTCGACCCGGAGCTTTGCGGCGAGGTGCTGAATGTGATCCGCCGTCTCGGCGACGCGCATAACCTGACCATGCTCATGGTCACCCACCAGATGGGGTTCGCCCGTGAGTTCGCCGATCGAGTGTGCTTCTTCCACCAGGGTCGGATCCACGAGCAGGGCAGCCCGGACGCGCTGTTCAACAACCCGCAGGAAGAGCGCACTCGGGAGTTTCTCAGCGCAGTCAACGAAGCCCATTGAGATGCCACGCGGCTGTCACGCGGCGCGCTCAAGATTGCGCGCACCCGCTAAGACCAATGGCGTATGCTGACCATCTTGCCGGGCAGTCGCTTTGCACTACAGTGGAGGGGACTCCCTGGGCGCCCGTGCTCCAATCAAGGTCCGATCATGCTCGAATCGCTGGAAAAGATGCTCTCTCAAGGCATGGACAATCCGATGCTGCGCTTCGGACTCGGCAAGGGCTACCTGGATGCCGGTCAGCCGGGCAGGGCGGCGCAGCACCTGCGCCGCTGCGTGGAGCTCGATCCGAAGTACTCGGCGGCGTGGAAGCTGCTGGGCAAGGCGCTGCAGGCCGATGGCGACAAGCAGGGCGCCCACGAGGCCTGGGAAAGCGGCATCGCCGCAGCGAACGCTCGCGGCGACAAGCAGGCGGAAAAGGAAATGAGCGTCTTTCTGCGTCGGCTCGACCGCCTTACACCTGACTGAGCGCCGCTCAGTCCTCGCGCAGGAACTGCAGGCCGATCCCCTCGGCATCGACCCGCATCACCACCATCCGCAGTTCCGGCGCTGGAATCGGCAGGTCCTGAACCTGACCGGTCACCTCGTCGCCAGGCTGCAGCACCACCAACTCCGGATGCCGCACATAGACGCCACCATCGGACAGGTCGCGGGTATGGGCGAACACCTCGCCGAAGGCCGGATGGGTGATGCGGATACGGCACTTCATGTTGGTACGTGGATGCTGACGCTGGTTGCGCATGGGTTCGTCCTTGTTGGTTCTTGTTCTGGCCTGATCAGTACCAGCGCTTTTCGCCGGCGGGGCGCTTCTTGAAGCGCTTCATCGTCCACATGTACTGGCTGGGGTAGGCCCGCACGTACTTCTCGATCATCGCGCTCATGGCCGCCACGCCGGTTTCGGCGTCCTCGCTATACATCCCTTCGGGCGCCGCCTCGAGGATCACCTTGTAGCCCGAACCGTCCTCCAGGCGCAACGCGTGAAGAAAAACGCCGACCGCCTTGCCGCCGGCGAGCATGCCGGGCACGAACTTGCTGGTCAGCGCCTGGGTGGCGAAGAAAGGCACGAATAGCCCGCTGCCTTCGCTCGGTTCCGGATCGGCCGGGATGCCAACCGCACCACCACGACGGACTTCCTTGATCACGCTGAGGATGCCTTCCCGGGTCGAGGGCGCGACCCGGTTGCCCAGCTGCACGCGCTGCTGCTGCAGCAACTCGTCCACCGCCTTCAGCTTCGGCGGCCGGTAGAAGATGATCGGCTTGCACTGCGCGCAGTAGAAATGGTTCAGCACTTCCCAGTTTCCCAGGTGGCTGGTGATACCGACCACCCCCTTGCCAGACGCCAGCGCCGCCTGCAGCACCTCGAGGCCTTCGACTTCGCGAATCAGCCCGAGGGTCTTCTCAGCCGGCCAGATCCAGGCGCAGGCGCTTTCGGTGAAGGCCATGCCGGTCTGCCGCAGCGTCTTTCCGAGCAGCACATCCAGTTCGGCGGCACTCAGCTCGGGAAAGCACTTGTGCAGGTTGATCCGCGCCACCTCGCGCGAGCGGTTCGGCAGCTTCCACATCAGCCAGCCGATCACCGAACCCAGCCCCTGCACCATGCGCCAGGGCAACCGGGCGAAGAGTCGCAGGGAACCGACGACCAGGGCACCTTTGAGCTTTTCCACACCGCACTCCGAAATTTTCAGGTCGCCTAGTCTACCTGCATCGGGCGGCGGCGTTCAGGCGCGACGCTAGCAATGGCGCATATCTTGGTGGCATACGACTCAATCGCCGCCGACCAGCGCGGCATGCCGTTCGCAATCGATCAGATGGTCCATCACCATGCCGCAAGCCTGCATGTAGGCATAGCAGATGGTCGGGCCGACAAAGCTGAAGCCGGCTTTTTTCAGCGCGCGGCTCATGGCCTCGGCCTCGGGCGAGACCGCCGGCACCTGATCCAGGCGCTCGAAGCGATTGATCTTCGGTTCGCCGCCGACGAAAGACCAGACGAACCCCGCCGGATCCTCCAGCTGCAACCAGGCACGCGCGTTGCTGCGCGCCGCCTCGAGCTTGCGCCGGTTGCGGATGATGCCGGGATCCTGCATGCGCTCGTCGATCTCGGCATCGCTCATGCGCGCCAGGCGCTCGGCATCGAAGCCGAACAGCACCTGCCGGTAGCGCTCGCGCTTGCGCAGTACGGTGATCCAGGAAAGCCCCGCCTGAAAGGCCTCGAGCAAGAGGAATTCGAACAGCACCTGCGGATCGCGGGCCGGTACGCCCCATTCGCGATCGTGGTAGTCGATGTACAGCGGATCCGTGCCGCACCAGGCGCAACGTGGCATGTGGTCTCCTTGCGCAGGGCTCGTCCGATGGCCGAAACCATCGCAAGCGCAGCCATGCGGGGGGTATACTTCGAGGCTTTCTGTCGAAGCCCAGCACAGGTGAAATTTTGAGCCAGACTACGCCTGCCGTGCGCACCTTCCAAGACCTGATCCTCGCCCTGCAAAGCTACTGGGCCGAGCAGGGTTGCGTGGTCCTGCAGCCCTATGACATGGAAATGGGCGCCGGTACATTCCACACCGCCACCTTCCTGCGCGCCATCGGTCCCGAGACCTGGAACGCCGCCTACGTCCAGCCTTCGCGCCGCCCGGCCGACGGCCGTTACGGCGAGAACCCCAACCGCCTGCAGCACTACTACCAGTTCCAGGTCGTGCTCAAGCCCAACCCGGACAACATCCAGGACCTGTACCTGGAGTCGCTGCGCCGCATCGGCGTCGACACCTCGGTGCACGACGTGCGCTTCGTGGAGGACAACTGGGAATCGCCGACCCTCGGCGCCTGGGGTCTGGGCTGGGAAGTCTGGCTCAACGGCATGGAAGTCACCCAGTTCACCTACTTCCAGCAGGTCGGCGGCGTCGAGTGCTACCCGGTCACCGGTGAAATCACCTATGGCCTCGAGCGCCTGGCCATGTACCTGCAGGGTGTCGACTCGGTCTACGACCTGATCTGGGCCGACGGTCCGTTCGGCACCGTGACCTATGGCGATGTGTTCCACCAGAACGAGGTGGAGCAGTCGACCTACAACTTCGAGCACGCCAATGTGCCGAAGCTGTTCGAACTCTTCGATTTCTACGAGAGCGAAGCCAACCGGCTGATGGCCGCCGAGCTGCCGCTGCCGGCCTACGAGATGGTGGTCAAGGCCTCGCACACCTTCAACCTGCTCGATGCCCGTCGCGCCATTTCGGTCACCGCGCGCCAGCAGTACATCCTGCGCGTGCGCAGCCTGGCCCGTTCGATCGCCCAGAGCTACCTGCTGGCCCGCGCCAAACTCGGCTTCCCCATGGCCACCCCCGAACTGCGTGACGAAGTGCTGGCCAAGCTGGAGGCTGCAGAATGAGTGCACTGGATTTCCTCGTCGAACTGGGTACCGAAGAACTGCCACCGAAGGCGCTCGCCAAGCTGGCCGAAGCCTTCTGCGCCGGTATCGAGAAGGGCCTGAAGGACGCCGGCCTGGGCTTTGCCAAGGCCCAGGCCTACGCCGCACCGCGTCGCCTGGCCGTGCTGGTCGAGCAGCTGGCCACCCAGCAGCCGGACCGCAGCATCAACCTCGACGGCCCGCCGATGCAGGCCGCCTTCGACGCCCACGGTGAGCCGACCCAGGCTGCCCTGGGTTTCGCCCGCAAGTGTGGCGTGGATCTGGCCGAGATCGATCGCAGCGGGCCGAAGCTCAAGTTCAGCCGCACCATCGAGGGCCAGCCTGCCGCCCAGCTGCTGCCAGGCATCGTCGAGGCCTCGCTGAACGATCTGCCGATCCCCAAGCGCATGCGCTGGGCTGCACGCAAGGAAGAGTTCGTCCGCCCGACCCAGTGGTTGGTGATGCTGTTCGGTGAGCAGGTGATCGATTGCGAGATCCTCGCCCAGCGCGCCGGTCGCGAATCCCGCGGCCACCGCTTCCATAGCCCAGGTCAGGTGCACATTTCCAAGCCGTCCAGCTATCTGGAAGACCTGCGTGGCGCCCATGTGATCGCCGACTTCGCCGAGCGTCGTGAACTGATTGCCAAGCGCGTCGAGCAGCTGGCTGCCGAGCAGAACGGCACGGCCATCGTGCCGTCGGCGCTGCTCGATGAAGTGACCGCGCTGGTCGAGTGGCCGGTGCCGCTGGTCTGCTCGTTCGAGGAACGCTTCCTCGAAGTGCCTCAGGAAGCGCTGATCACCACCATGCAGGACAACCAGAAGTACTTCTGCCTGCTGGACGCCAACGGCAAGCTGCTGCCGCGCTTCATCACCGTGGCCAACATCGAATCGAAGGACCCGGCGCAGATCGTCGCCGGCAACGAGAAGGTCGTGCGTCCGCGCCTGACCGACGCCGAGTTCTTCTTCAAGCAGGACAAGAAGCAGAAGCTCGACAGCTTCAACGATCGCCTGAAAAACGTGGTGTTCCAGGCCCAGCTCGGCACCGTGTATGACAAGGCCGAGCGCGTCTCGCGCCTGGCCGGGCTGATCGCCGAACGTACCGGTGGCGACAAGCAGCGCGCCGCGCGCGCCGGCCTGCTCTGCAAGTGCGACCTGGCCACCGAAATGGTTGGCGAGTTCCCGGAAATGCAAGGCATCGCCGGCTACTACTACGCGCTCAACGACGGTGAGCCGGAAGACGTGGCGCTGGCATTGAACGAGCAGTACATGCCGCGCGGCGCGGGCGGCGAACTGCCGAGCACACTCACTGGCGCGGCCGTGGCCGTGGCCGACAAGCTCGACACCCTGGTCGGGATCTTCGGTATCGGCATGCTACCGACCGGCTCCAAGGACCCCTACGCCCTGCGCCGTGCCGCCCTCGGCGTGCTGCGCATCCTCATCGAGAAGCAACTGGATCTGGATTTGGTCGAAGCGGTGAACTTCGCCATTGGCCAGTTCGGTACGCAGGTCAAGTCAGCCGGGCTCGCCGATCAGGTGCTGGAGTTCATCTTCGACCGCCTGCGTGCGCGCTACGAGGACGAGGGTGTCGACGTTGCTGCCTACCTCTCGGTGCGTGCCGTGCAGCCCGGTTCGGCGCTGGACTTCGATCAGCGCGTGCAGGCGGTGCAGGCCTTCCGCACATTGCCGGAAGCCGAGGCGCTGGCCGCGGCGAACAAGCGCGTCTCCAACCTGCTGGCCAAGTTCGAGGCCAAGCTGCCGGAAGCGGTCGAGCCGCGCTGGTTCGACAACGCCACCGAGTTCTCGCTGTATTCGGCGATCCAGCAGGCCGAACAGGCCGTGCAGCCGCTGGCCGCCGCACGCCAGTACCGTGAGGCTCTGGAGCGTCTGGCGCACCTGCGTGGTCCGGTGGATGCCTTCTTCGAGGCGGTGCTGGTGAACGCCGAAGACGCTTCGGTACGCGCCAACCGTTACGCCTTGCTGGCCCGGCTGAGAGGATTGTTCCTTGGCGTTGCCGATATTTCCGCACTTGGCTAAGCCCGTGAAGCTGATCGTGCTGGACCGCGACGGAGTGATCAACGAGGACTCCGACGAGTACGTCAAGTCGGTGGACGAGTGGATTCCCATCCCGGGCTCGCTGCAGGCGATCGCACGGCTGTGCAAGGCCGGCTGGACGGTGGCGGTGGCCACCAACCAGTCCGGCGTGTCGCGCGGCAAGTTCGACCTGAGCACCCTCGGCGACATGCATTTCAAGATGCAGCAGCTGGTGATGGGGCAGGGCGGGCGCATCGACCTGATCGTGCATTGCCCGCACGGCCCGGACGATGGTTGCGACTGCCGCAAGCCCAAGCCCGGGATGTTTCGCACCATCGCCGAGCACTTCGGCCTGGCCGATCTCAAGGGCGTTCCGGTGGTGGGTGACAGCCATCGCGATCTGCATGCCGGCATGCTGCTGGGCGGCGTCCCCTACCTGGTCAGGACCGGCAAGGGCCTGCGCACTCTGGAAGGTACGCTGCCGCCGGGTACGCAGGTATTCGATGACCTGGCCGCCGTAGTCGATCATCTACTCGAGAGTTCTCGATGAGCCTCCTGTTTCCCCTCCGCATCGTGCTGTTCTATTTCCTGCTGGCCTTCACCGCCTTCGTCTGGTGCCTGGTGAGTCTGGTGTTCGCGCCCTTCATGGCGTTTCGCGCCCGCTATCGCTTCGTGGTGCAGAACTGGTGCCGCTGCGCCATCTGGCTGGGCAAGACGCTGGTCGGCCTGCGCTACGAAGTGCATGGAGCGGAGAACGTACCGGCGCGTCCCTGCGTGATCCTGGCCAAGCACCAGAGCACCTGGGAGACCTTCTTTCTTTCGGCCTACTTCGAGCCGCTGACCCAGGTGCTCAAGCGCGAGTTGCTGCGGGTGCCGTTCTTCGGCTGGGCGATCATGCTGCTCAAGCCCATCGCCATCGACCGCGACAACCCAAAGGCGGCGCTGCGCCAGGTCGCCAAGCAGGGTCACGAGCGACTGGAGCAGGGCGCCTGGGTGCTGATCTTTCCGGAAGGTACCCGTGTACCGGTCGGCCAGCCGGCCAAGTTCTCCCGCAGCGGCGCGGCGCTGGCAGTCAATGCCGGACTGCCGGTGCTGCCGATCGCCCACAACGCCGGCTTGTTCTGGCCCAAGGCAGGGTGGGGCAAGCGCCCCGGCACCATCCAGGTGGTCATCGGCCCGCCGATGATGGCCGAGAGCGAAGGCCCGCGCGCTGTCGCCGAACTCAACCAGCGCGCCGAAGACTGGGTCAACGCGCAAGTCAGTCAGCTCGAAGTAGAGGGTCGTCCGACCCACTGATCAACGCCGGGGCCGGCAGGGACGCCCGCCCAACCTAGCGAGTCCCTATGCAGCAAATACCCAACCATCAGCTGGTCGCCGAGTGGCTGCGCCTGCTGGACGGCTATCCGGCCGAAGCCGCCGCCGCTCTGCAGGCGGTGACCGCCGAGAAGAGCCAGGAACTGGCCGAGCACTTCTATTCGCAGATGCTCGCCGATCCCCATTCGGCCAGCTTCCTGTCCCACGATCAGGTGAAGAACCGCCTCGGCAAATCGATGCAGAAGTGGATCGTGACGGTCTGTTCATCGACGGCCCACAGCGACCTTAATGCCGTGATCGACCTGCAGCGCAAGGTCGGCGACATCCACGCGCGTATCGAGATACCGGTCAGCCTGGTGCTGCGCGGCTCCCGCTCGCTCAAGGGTCGCCTGCGCCAGTTGCTGGAACAACGCGAGCTCGCCGAGCCGATCAGGCGCAAGGCCGCGCGCATGGGGGCCGACCTGATCGACCTGGCGGTGGAGATCATCTGCTTCGCCTATTCCCAGTCCCATGACCGCAACTCGCGAGCCGAGGAAGCCTATCGGCTGTTCTCCGTGTCGCAGAACATCGGTGTCGAGAAGGAGCGCCAGCGCGCGGCACTGCTGGACTGGGAGAACCAGCTGATGTTCGACCTGGCCATCGGCAACCTCACCGGCACGCTGCCGCAGCTGGCCGGCTCCGAGTTCGGCCTGTGGTTCCGCCACAAGGCTTCCCATGCCTTCCAGGGCTCGCCGGAGAGCGCGAGCATCCTCGACTACATCACGCAGATCGATGAAGAGCTCAAGGTCATCGCCACGCTGGACGATGCCGCCGGACGCCTGGGCAAGCTGCATCAGATCCGCGAGCAGACGCGCTCGATCAAGTTTCTGCTCGACAGCCTGTTCGAGCAGGCCAACGATCTGGAGGCTGGCCGTGATGTCCTGACGCGTCTGCTCAATCGAAAATTCCTGCCGGTGGTGATGGCCAAGGAAGTGCTCTACGCGCGCCAGTCGAACAACACCTTCGGTGTGCTCGCCATCGATGTCGATCACTTCAAACGGATCAACGACACCCATGGCCACGACGCCGGCGACCAGATTCTTCAGCAGGTCGGCGCGCTTCTGGCGAGCAACACCCGCGGCGGCGACTATGCGTTCCGCCTGGGGGGCGAAGAGTTCCTGCTGGTGCTGGTGGACATCGATACCAACAAGGCGCTGGCGGCTGCCGAGAAACTGCGCGAACGCATCGCCCGCGAGCACTTCCGCCTGTCCAGCGGCGAGGTGCTGCAGGTGACGGTCAGCATCGGTATGGCGGTGCACGACGGTCACCCCGACTACGAACGCCTACTGCAACAGGCCGACCAGGCGCTCTATCAGGCCAAGCACGGCGGGCGCAATCGCTGCGTGCTATACGCCGGCTGAAGCAACGCCGACCGTGAACGCGAAAAAGGGGAGCAACCTCAGGGTTGCTCCCCTTTTTGTTTGCCGAGCCCGATCAGGCCGGCGCGGAGGTGCGGATCAGGTGATCGAAGGCACTCAGCGAGGCCTTGGCGCCTTCGCCGACGGCGATCACGATCTGCTTGTACGGCACCGTGGTCACGTCACCGGCGGCGAACACACCGGGGATGCTGGTCTGGCCCTTGGCGTCGACGATGATCTCGCCGAAACGCGACAGCTCCAGGGTGCCCTTGAGCCATTCGCTGTTGGGCAGCAGGCCGATCTGCACGAAGATGCCTTCCAGCTCGACGCTGTGCATTTCTTCGCTGCTGCGGTCCTTGTAGACCAGGCCGGTGACCTTCTGGCCGTCGCCCTTGACCTCGGTGGTCTGCGCCATCTTCAGCACGCGGACGTTGGGCAGGCTGTTGAGCTTGCGCTGCAGCACGGCGTCGGCACGCAGGTCTTCGCCGAACTCGAGCAGGGTCACGTGGGCGACGATGCCGGCCAGGTCGATGGCCGCTTCCACGCCGGAGTTGCCACCGCCGATCACCGCCACGCGCTTGCCCTTGAACAGCGGGCCGTCGCAGTGCGGGCAGTAGGCGACGCCACGGCCGCGGTATTCCTGCTCGCCCGGCACGTTCATTTCGCGCCAGCGCGCGCCGGTGGCGAGGATCAGGGTCTTGGCCTTGAGCTCGCCGCCATTGTCGAACCTGACGCGGTGCAGGCCGTCTTCGCCGGCCGGGATCAGCTGGCTGGCGCGCTGCAGGTTCATGATGTCGACCTCGTACTCGCGCACGTGCTCTTCCAGCGCGCGGGCCAGTTTCGGGCCTTCGGTTTCCTTCACCGAGATGAAGTTCTCGATGGCCATGGTGTCCAGCACCTGACCGCCGAAGCGCTCGGCCGCGACGCCGGTGCGGATGCCCTTGCGCGCGGCGTAGATGGCCGCTGCGGCGCCGGCCGGGCCGCCGCCCACCACCAGCACGTCGAAGGCGTCCTTGGCCTTGAGCTTCTCGGCATCACGGGCGCTGGAACCGGTGTCGAGCTTGGCGAGGATCTCTTGCTCGCTCATGCGGCCCTGGGTGAACAGCTCGCCGTTGAGGTAGATGCTCGGCACCGACATGATCTGCCGCGCTTCGACTTCGTCCTGGAACAGCGCGCCGTCGATGGCCACGTGCTTGATGTTCGGGTTGAGCACGGCCATCAGGTTCAGCGCCTGGACCACGTCCGGGCAGTTCTGGCAGGACAGCGAGAAGTAGGTTTCGAAGCGGTAGTCGCCGTCGAGTGCCTTGATCTGCTCAATGACTTCCGGTGCGGTCTTCGACGGGTGCCCGCCGACCTGCAGCAGGGCCAGCACCAGCGAGGTGAATTCGTGGCCCATGGGGATGCCGGCGAAACGCAGGCTGATGTTGCCGCCGATGCGGTTGAGCGAGAACGACGGCTTGCGCGCATCGTCGCCGTCGGTCTTCAAGGTGATCTTGTCGCTGAGGCCAGCGATGTCCTGCAGCAGGCTCAGCAGCTCCCGGGATTTCTCGCCGTCATCGAGGGACGCGACGATCTCGAAGGGCTGGGTGACCTTCTCCAGGTAGGCTTTCAACTGGGTCTTGAGATTGGAATCCAACATTGGCGACATACCCCGTCAAAGTGTATTAGCCCTTAGGGCTCTTAAGATGAATGACTCGAATGAGGCAAACTCTACTCCGCAGTAGGTATATTCCGAAATTGATTAAAACAGTCGCGCCGATTCGATCTGTCTATGCTGAAAACGAAAACCCCGGCCGAGGCCGGGGTTCCTTTTGCATCACACTGGATCTACACGCACCGCATGTCGAGGGGCGACAAAGGTGTCATTCACCGCTCTATATAAATCAATAACTTACACGCGAAATGGGCACAATTATTGGCATGATTGAGCCACATTAAATGACATTTTCTGTCGAAATGACCGCAATTAGTGTCATTTTCCGCAAGCCCCTGAATCGAGCCGCGTGCAGCACTACATTTCGGTAAGACAGCCGACGTGGTGGAGGCAGGCCTCAAGCCACGGCTTGGATTGACAACCTGTCAATGCAGCCCAGATTACGGCGAATCCACCGCATAGGAAACAGCCACTTTCCACCTCCGACGGACGGAAAGCTTGGTGGCGGTTTAAGGGCTCATTAGCCCTTTGCCAACAGCTCCATTGAGCTGGACGAATCAGCAAATCGATAGCCCATCGCCTTGTAACCCGCTTGGCGCTTGCTCCACATACGCAGCAAAGCAGGATGTCCGGCATCAATGAAGTCGATGATGCGCACATCAGCCTTACTCGCATGTTCCCGGTGCAGGCGGCCCGCATACTGCTGGAGAGTGCCCTTCCAGGAAACCGGCATGGCCAATACCAAAGTATCCAATGCCGGATGGTCGAACCCCTCTCCGACCAGTTTCCCAGTCGCCAGGATCACCCGTGGTGCATCGGGTGGCAGTGCTTCCAACTCGCCGATTAGGGCAGTGCGCTGCTTCTTGGACAACCGCCCATGCAGCGTAAATAGATTCTCGACCCGGCCAACCAGCTGCTCCTCAATGGCACTGAGGTGATCCGTTCGCTCTGTCAGCACCAGGATCTTCCGGCCTTGGTCAAAAGCCTCTCCGACCTCGACAACAACCTTGGCTGTTCGCTCCGTGTCGTTGCACACCTGCAAGAAAACATCCTGGATGCCTGCTCCTTCAGGCATGACGATTGGTCGTGACAACCACTGAGGAGTCACGGCCAAATCAGTAGGAGCACTCTCGGGCCGGCTCGCGGTATGCCGAATGGGCCCGCACTGCATGAAGATAATCGGCTGCTTACCATCACGACGTATGGGTGTAGCAGTCAGCCCCACCACATATTTAGCCCCAGTAGCCTTGAGGAGGGCCTCGAACGAAAAGGCTGACAGGTGGTGGCACTCATCTACGATGATTAGCCCGTAGTTTTTCACCTGCTCGCTGACTTCGCCCTGCCGCGACAAGGACTGCATTACGGCAATATCGATGATGCCTGTCGGCTTGGTCTTACCACCGCCGATGGTGCCGACTTTCGTTTTGTCTGCACCCAGAAACGCCTGCAACCGCTCCTTCCACTGCTGGAGCAACTCCGTCCGGTGCACCAGCACCAGCGTGTTCACACCACGCCGGGCAATCAGCGCGGCAGCCGTGACGGTTTTTCCAAAAGCAGTGGGCGCACAGAGGACGCCGGTGTCGTGCGCCAACATGCCTTCGAGAGCAGCCTCTTGATCCGGGCGTAGCGTGCCCGCAAAGTGGACATCGATGGGCTCTCCAGCGAAGCGCTCATCGTGCAGCACCAGCTCAATCCCGTTGTCATGCAGCAATGCCCGCACGTCATCCAGGCAGCCACGGGGCAAGGCAATATGCTGGGGAAAGTTTTCCGCGCAACCAATGATCCGGGGCTTGTTCCACACAGGCAGACGCATGGCCTGTGCCTTGTAGAATTCGGGGTTCTGAAAGGCCGCCAAGCGGATGAGCTTGTTGACCAATGGCTGGGGCAGTTCGGACTTGTCGAAATAGATCTGGTTGGCCAGGGTAACGTTCACTGACTCGGGTAACGGACAAGCCAACTTCTGAGTCTTTTCCGCTGTGCGCTGCCAGGGTTTCGACTCCTCGTCATCCGCTACTGCGGTGACATCCAACGGATGCCGACCTCCAGTGGCCAGCAGGGTTTTCGGCGCAATATCCTGCACGGGCATAGGCTGAATGCTGGCCAGAAATGCCCATTGGTCGGGATAGGCCACCAACGTCTCATCGGCAAAAACACTGCCGTTGAGCGCGCGAGCTCGCTTCTGCAAGGGCAAGGCAATCAAGTTACCAAAGCCGCCTTTGGGCATGCTGTCCTGATTTGGAAACAGTCGGTCATACGAGCTCAGCGTCAGTTGCCGGGTGCGCTCGCAGGTATGACTGATGATCGCGGAGCCGAGCAGGCGCGCCTCATAGGCGGGGACATTACGCTCGAAGAAAATCCAGGCATGCGCCCCGTTACCGGAGCGGGAAATCTCCAGGGCCACCGGCACACCCAACTCGCGGCAAGACTGAGCGAACGCCATGACATCCGCGCGCCAATCGGCCTCGTCAAAATCCACTGCCAGGAAGTAGCAGGTGTCGTCTGGCAGCAACGGGTAAACGCCGATAACAATCTCTCCCGCCAGATGCTTGTAGAGCACCTGATCAGTCAGCGGCAGGAGTTGGCGGAACGAGCAGTCTCCGCACTTGATCCGTGGCTTCTCACACACGCCTGGACGCCATTCATTGGCGCACGCCGGTGAGTAGCCCGATTTACCGGCCTTGCTTTCCCAGCGCACGGGAAACACATCGGCACGGCCCCGAAACAGTCGCCTGAACAACGCCAACTTGGCATCCGTGTCGAGACTCGAACTTATCAGTGGAGGCGGGCTAGTCGGTTCAACTAGCGGCGGCTCGTCAGGCAAGCGCCACTCAACACCATGCGCGTCCAACAGCGCGATCAATCGCGCATTTTCGGCCCGTAGATGCTCAAGCAGATCATCACCACTCATCGTGCCGAGACCACCTTTCAGTCATAGGGGAACAGCTGAGCCCACTATTTAAGACGCTCGGCTGCCTTGCGATAGGCCTGCTCGCGCTCACGGCGATCAACCGCGACCACAAACACCACCACCTCGTGGTCAAGCACCTGGTACACCAGGCGATAACCACTGCTGCGCAGCTTGATCTTGTAGCAGTCCGGCAGCGAATGGAGCCGATTGGCTTCAATGCGCGGATTCAGCAACACCTCAGCGAGCTTTTTCTTCAGCTGCTGGCGAACGGTATCACCCAGTTTTTGCCATTCCTTCAGTGCCCGCGCATCAAACTCAAGGCTATAGATCATCCAACGCAACCTTCACGCGCTGCGGAGCGGCCAGGCGTTCACGAACCGTAGCGATTAACGCTTCATCTTCCTCGGTCATCAGCACCGGGCGAAATGGCAGCTGTCCGCGCTCGGCTACATACTGCAAGGCCTGGCGCATCAGCTCAGAGGGGGTGACGCCAAGCTTTTCCAGCTCCTGATAAGCACGCGCCTTAAGCTCGTCGTCGATGCGGATATTGATGGACGCCATGGTGCGGCCCTCACTGTAATGACATTCGTATTTACAGTGACAGGGTAGCCGTCGTTTGGCAAGCGGGTTGGCACCCCCGCCAGTAACACACCGACCAAGTGCCTCCTGACTGCGGCACCACACCCCAGGTGCCCGGTAGCCACATAATGCTGAAGTGGTCGCCAGCACCCTGTCCGCAGCGGGGCACTATTGAACATAGCGCCCGTTATACGCACCCCACATGCCCGACCCATTTTTCAGGAAACAAAAAACCCGCCGAAGCGGGTTCTTTCCTGACCATCCAACATCCTGTCGATGCGTCCTAGCAATGGCCAATCATCCTTGATGCCGAGCACATCCGTTGCTCAGTGGATGGGGCCAGATTAGTGCTCACAAGGCCATGCAGGAAGCGGCCAACAACGTCAGGCCATGTAAGCCATTCGCTATAGCAGCTATATGTGGTCTCAGCGAAAAGGTTAGGCCACTGAAGTAGCAGATCGCCTCTTGTACCTAATCTGAGGGTGATTGTTAACTCGCTTCATCTCGAAAAGATCGATGGCCGCAAAAAGGTCTACCAAACGTGGATAACCGTAGTTCCGGGCATCGAACGAAGCCTGATTACCGATCCGACTACCCACCGTTGCCAAAGAGGCCCAGCCATCTTCGCTCTCTGCATATGCGACCGCGTTGCGAAGCAGATTCATTAGCTTGGTATCACCTTTGAGTTCCTTGCAGGTTTTTCTCTCGGGAGCAGGCACGAGCCCTGAGTCTTCAACTGCCAAGCTTTTTTCCAGATGCGTGATCAGAGCACCGACCTGGTCATCCGTCAGCTCTGGTTGATCAACATACAGAAATCGTGAGCACGCATTCACGAAAGGCTCAGGCGTTTTGCGTTCACCAAAACCCACGACCTGCTTGCCTTCGGCCCGCAGTCGCATGACTAGTGGGGTGAAATCGCAGTCGGACGAAACCAAGCAGAAGACATCGACGGGCTTATTGAACAGCACATCCATGGCATCAACAGCCATGGCCATGTCCGTCGCGTTCTTACCTTTAACCAGATCGAACTGCTGAATCGGCTGAATTGCATGCTCATGCAGCACTTTGCCCCATGGATCCAGGCATGGGTTCTTCCAGTTGCCATAGGCTCGGCGAATGGACACCGAACCGTAGGAAGCGAGCTCAGCGAGAACGTCCCCTATCTTGCGGCTTGGCGCATTGTCCGCATCAATGAACATGGCGACATTCAGGTTTTGCGGCTGAGCACTCATACGAAACTCCCTGTAGTTGAATCCATCATGCCGAAAGCGCCCTTACTACCAATACTGCGGAACAATTCAGCCGCCTGCTTCTTGGCCTCAGCCTCTTCAGCAGAACTGATGGGCTCCAGTTCTACGCCCTCATCCCCAGCGACATAGAGCGGGCCACCTTGATCATCGTCGTACGCTTGATCGGCGTACATCCCGCCGTCGTGGTAGGCCCTCATCGAGCTTTTCCGCAGGTCGCGACCGAGCATCTCTGATCGGGGGAATTTATGTCCAAACTCGCTGAATACCGCGCTCTCGAAAAATCCCTGCAAGAGCAACTGGCTCAACTTGATGCCTTGAAGAACGACGAAGCCCTGAAGCATGAGATGGCTTTCGAAGACAAACTGCGCAGCTTGATGGCCGAATACGGAAAATCCCTGAAGGACATCATCACGATCCTGGATCCACAAGCTCGCACCTCCCAGGCTAAACCGGTAACCACCAGCGGTCGCCGCGCTCGCCAAACCAAGGTCTATCGCAACCCCAACAACGGTGAGATCGTCGAGACCAAAGGCGGCAATCATAAGATCCTGAAACAGTGGAAAGAGCAGTACGGGGCTGAAGCTGTTGAAGGCTGGCTTCAACACTGATCTGCGGCTCCAGGGCCTACCTTAACCGAGATAGGCCCCACACAGTGCCACTAGGCGCTGCATACAGAATGACCTGTAAGGTCGTCTTTGTCTCGGGAAACCATTAAATGATCACCCTCGATCTCAACAGGAACGACGCAGAAGCACTCCTGCACCACTGCAAAGAATTCAAACCCCAGAGCGGCGACCAGCGCCATGACTCTCGGCTAGAGGATGCGCTGGCAGAGTTGGCTGAAGCTATTGAGGCCCACTTCGCTGAGGACAGCCGCACCTAGCCATCAAACCAGGAGCTGCTGATCTTTGTTTACCGTAAGCAGAATAAGCCCTGCCCCAGACTCGCCATTACCGCTATTCGAATGAAACTGCTCAACACCTACGACGACCGCGATGAAGCGGAAGCAGCCGCTGAACGGATCACCGGAGAAAAACGCCTGGCAAGTGAGCGCGACTCAACCGTCGTGATCTACAACCTGTTCGGCATGCCCACTTGGGGGAATTTCCACAGACTGGGAATGTACAACCTCGGTGAACTGAAGCTGCTGCTGGATCGACGCGCAGCCTGGCAACCTGCCGACCAGGCCCGACATGCTGAGATCATGAGTACGCTCAACATCGTGGCCAAGAACTTCCAGATCGAAATTCCTCCTCACTGGCTCTGATCCCTGATGCAAAAAGCCCCGCTGCTCACCGCAAACGGGGCTTTTCACTCTCTCAAGTTGGTGTGTCCTACTCGAACTCCGCCGAACTGAATTTCAAGACGTTGCAGTTCTCCTTAACGGCGCGCTGCAATCCATCATCGAAGCCAGCCTTGCTGGTCGCCTGAATCTCAACAGAGATCTTCACATCCACACCCAGCTTGGCGGTGAACTGCTGTACGACCTCGTCAACAAGCAGCGCAAAGTCCATTTTTGCCTTCACAGGATCTAAGCTGGTGGACGCATAGAACTGTGTGGCCAAGGCTTTGCTGATCTCTTCAACCGGATCATTTGAGCCACTGCTCCCGCCCTGTGGCTCAGGCTCAGCGCCACCATCTCCCTTCAAGTCCGGCTTATGAGCATCGCTCTCTTCCTGAGTTTTGCGTCTGGCCAGCTCAGCCTCTTCCTTCTCCTTCCGAAGCTTTTCGGCATAGGCAGCAGCTGTTGACGGTTCAATGATCTCGCAAGCATCCAGGGTAACCAGGGCGGACTTGGCGAAGACAAAGCCCAGGTAGCGATCACCATCCTTACCTTGGGCAACGCCGAAGAAATCACCGCTCTCCAAGCCAACACTCAAGGTGTTAAGAAATACAGTGCTGTCACGCAGTCGGGGGAGATACAAGTAGCAGCAACTCTTCTGCCACACCTCCTGAGCAACCACTTCCTTGGTCTCATCCTTCCAGAACCAAGTCTTCAACATGTTGGCGAGGTGGTAGGGCGCCCACTCGGTGATCAACAGCTCATTCTCTTTGAGCACCCGCTCAATTTCCTGAGTCAGGTTGGCTGCACCTGGATTGACCGGGAAATGCTCCCACTGAATGTCTGACAAACCACGACCTGCCACAGCTGTCTGGACGGGTGCCAGCAACCACTTATAGGTTTCGCGGATCATGCGCTTGAGCGCTTCCTTGGCCTGATCGAGGCTGGCTGTGGCGTTTCTCGCCATCAGGTTATCCAGGGTGATGCGGTTGTCCTTGTAGTCGTTGACGATGGACTCCCATGCCAACATGGTGCGCACCTGATCCTTCAGTCGGCTGACGTTGTCCTGTTCAGCGGCCAAGAAAATCAGTCGATTCTGCTTACCACGAGGCTGGTCGCCACGGTTCTTCAGGATCTCGCCGGCCTTCACAATGGCTTGGCTTGTACCACTTTTGCTGTACCCCGCATCCGGCGACAGCACCACCAAACGCAGCTGCCAGTCATCCGGTACATCCACGCTGTCGGTAAACACATGGATGCCACCAAACAACCCACCGGCAAAGCTCTCCTGGGCCCGCTTGCGAATAGCAGGGAAGACATCTTCCTTGTCCTTGTAGCGCTTCTTGCGCTCCTCCATTTCACGACGCAGGTTCGGGCGCGTATCGAACCAGTAGTGGTTATTGGAGTTGTTCAGGTAATGCAGCTTGTCCAGCAGGCTGCGCAGAGCATCCTTGAACAAACCAACCTGTTGACCTGGTTGTACAGTGCCCAGCATGATTCGCATCAGCTCGATACCACGCAGTACCTGACCTGAAGTAGTCGGAGCGCTACCAAGGAAAATGGTACGTGCAGTACGACGACAGGCTTGCACACTACCGAGGCGGGCATTGTGATTTTCGATAGCAACGGTCTCGGCGCGCGGGCCGTCGATATCACGCTCCATCACCGGATCCCAACCAGGCGGCAGGTAGTAGGTGACCTCGTTACGTGAATCAGGATCGGCCAACGGCAGACTGCCCGGCATGATCAGCGGATCGTTGTTACCGTCCTTCCACAAGCTGAAGATCATCTTGGCCATCATCTTCAGCACGCCACGGGTACGCTGGAAATTCTCCAGCGTTGACCAGTCCTCGTACAGGCGATCAAAGACTTCAGGGTGGATCGGGTAGGCGTGTAGCAGGCGCTCGTAGTAACGGCTTTCCTGAGTTTCCGCAGGGAACTCAGCGCTGTTCGCAATGTAGTAATCGGCGAACGTACGGCACACCTTCTCAGCGGCCAGGCGATCCGAGATATTGCTAAACAGCCTGCGCCGAACAATTTCGAAAGCTTCTTCTGTACCAACCGGCTTCCACAGGGCCTGTACACGACCGAAGTAATGGGACAGCGACTCCAGAGCACGAACACCACGCTGACTGCCCGCTTCTTTTTCTGACTCCGGCAGCGAAGCCAGCATCACCGCAGTGGGAACCGCTTTCAGGGCTTCAGTTAGTGCTTGGATGCAGCTCAAGTTGGAATCGAAGGTGCCACCGCTGAGAGCCTTACCTTCTTCGAACTGACGAATATAGGCCACCAGCTCGTCAACCAGGATGACGCAGGGGGAATGGAGCTTCAGCACCTGCTCTAGAACATCTTTACCTGGAGAGGTGCCGGACTGATCTGCATTGGCCACCAGTGCATAACCCTCCTCGCCGCCCAGCTGCCAAGCCAGATCACCCCACAGGGTGTGAACCTGAACGGAGCCATGCTGAACCGGCTGATTTGGCGAAGCCTTGATCCCATCGAGCACGGCAATACGTGCACGCGGCAATTCGCTAACCCCAGCCTTGTCGATAATATTGGGGATGCCAGGCATTTCACTGGCAGGCACCTTGCCGCTGGCCAAGTGATAAACCGCCAGCATGGTGTGGGTCTTACCGCCACCGAATGCGGTTTGCAGCTGAATGACGGGATCGCCACCTTTGCCCGCCAAGCGCTTAACCACAGAGTCCAGCAGCAACGCCATACCCTCGGTGATGAAGGTGCGCTCGAAGAACAGCGTCGGGTTCTGGTACTCGGGCGAAGCCGTACCGGTGTGCACTCGGGTGATGTCAGCAGCGAATTCAGCCTGAACGAACGTGCCTTTGCGCACATCTTCATGGGGCTCGGCGATCTCACGCCATGGTTTCAGAGTCATTCCTTTTATCCTCTACAGCCGAAGCATGTGACAACAGTCCGCTGCTCACATGCCTACAGACGCGCTCAAAGGCGCGGTGAAGTTGATTTTCCAGAACATATCGGGTTGTTCGCTGAGCAGACTGACCGAAGGGAGATTAACCATGCCTCACTTTCCCCCAGGCCTGCTGCAAACATTCATGTTCAGGCAGCAACTCGAAAAACTGCTCACCACCTAAGATCATATTGTTCAGTACGTTGACTTCGGCCTGCACGCACACTGTCAGGCCTTCATGCAGATAGCTTGTGTGGCGTAGCTTCGGATTTACAGCCTGTTGAAACGCCAGTAACCCATCTACCAGTTGCCTGAGCCCCCTGATGTCTTCAGCCGTCAGCGGAATGTTCACCGAGTGAT
Source organism: Stutzerimonas sp. Brlt_14 (assembly GCF_051948915.1). NCBI lineage: Bacteria > Pseudomonadati > Pseudomonadota > Gammaproteobacteria > Pseudomonadales > Pseudomonadaceae > Stutzerimonas > Stutzerimonas sp. Brlt_14. Next base: position 407,164 of record NZ_JAYJLM010000003.1, on the reverse strand, counting down.
CCACCGTAAGCTGCCGCACCAAGTCGTTATGGCTCAGGTACTTATCGCGAACCTGCTTGAGTCCAGAGCCATCCCAAACCCCGCGAACAGTCGCCTCATCAGCGCTCAAGTTCGACTCCAACGCAACCAAACGCGACAAACTCAGATTCTGCTGGTGACCGCCTTTCCCGCTCGATGCCGGATCCATCAAGCGGGCTACTCGCATCAACAACGACTCGACATAAACCGTCTGCGTCAATCCAAACAGTAATGGTGCATCCTGACCTAGCCTGCTCCAACCCTCACTGTGTGGCTGGAAATAAAGGCTGTTGGCGACCTCCCATACCACCTGGATACCGGTAATTTCCTTCGTGATGAGACTCCAGAGTTCATCGACTGTCACCTCATGTGCAGCAGCCATGTCTGATCTCCTCAAATATCCAGAGCACCCTGGCTACCAACATGCCCAGCTTCTTGGCTAGCTTGTTCGATACCGGCCCAAGCGCCTTGTAGTTCGTTGTAGGCACGGGCCTCTTCGGCCCATCCTTGGCGCTCGCACAAGGTGTAGAGGCGGTACATCAGCGCGTTCAGACTGGCTGTCTTATCAGGCATACGGGCCAGCAGGGAACCCGCAGCGGATTCGCCATCCTGGTTGAGAGCGCGTATCAACTGATGAAGGCCTTCCCACACAGCCAAGCGGCTATCGTTTTCCGGAGACCAATCCCGAGGCATTTCGGCCCACTTCAGTAGCCGTAAATCACCACCTGCACTGTCCACTACACCGGTTTCGATCAAACCACCAACGCTAGTGCCCTTGGCTCGCGCCAAAACGTCGGCATCGCCATACCTACCTTCGGCCCAGCCATGCTGCTCGAACCAGGCCAAGCAGAACTGGGTGTCATGATCGAAATCATCCTCACCGATAAAGCGGTTGATCAGTTGCAGCGCCGTCCGCACGCTCATCGGCTTACCGTTGGCTTCAATTACGGCGCTGTACTTGCTGAACACCTCCATACCAGGGCCAATAATGGCCTGGGACAGATCCACTGGAGCAACCGGAGAGTTGATGCCGCCACGAGTCATGTCTGCCAGCGCATCTGGCAGGGTGCTATTAAGTTCACGAATAAAATCGCGACGAGAAATAGTTGGTGCGTCTGTAGCACGAGGCCGGCAGACCAGTACGATGCTGGAGGCCAGCGCGTTGGTGCCAGAGCTGATCATGCGGTTGCTCAGCTCTGTTCGCATTGGCCAAGTTCCGGTTAAAGCAAAACCTGCCTTGAGCACAGCAGCAAGGAAGGTTTCCCAGCCGGTGCTAGATGTGCCAGCTTCAGCCTTAGTCTCGGCCTGCTTGAAGGCGTAGTAGATAGTTACCGGAAAAGCTGGATGAGCCTGCTCCGCCAGGTTGTGCATGGCGGCAGTCATACCATCAAGAAAGAATACTTCAGCCTTATCCTTGCTGCCATGTCGATACGGGGTAGCCACCAACTCCTCGGTTTTGGGCACAGCCAAAGTAGCGTAAAGGCTTGGAAAAATCGGGCGCAGTGAGCGGCGCAGCCAAACATAGAAGAAGTCGGAAAGATCGGCATAGCCGATATTGTCGTAGTACGGCGGATCAGTAGATATTAGTTTGGCTGCGCTTACGGTCTGTCGTTGAGCATCGGCCTGCACCACAAAACCATGTTTTTTAGCTGGTAGTTCAACAATAGCCTTGACCATATTTCCGAGGCTAATGATGTAGTCACCGGCTGCCTCACCAAAGACATTGTTCTCTGCAAAGTCCCACAGCATTGGAATTGCTTGTCGGCCAAACAAATTCCGAACCTGCGTTTTGGTAACCTCCCAGCGGCATAAAGCATTACAGATATCTGTCAAACGGCTCAAGGCAATGGCTAGGTACATACCCACAGCCTGAGCATAAGCCGTAGCCCCAACACCGCCTTGATCCACCCCCAATCCATCATCGGCCATTCCGGCAACTAAAGCATCCTCGCGCACGCGGATAGTGGCTTGCTGCACCAGGTCGGAGAAGGTGGTCAGCGCAACAAGCTGGCGGGGAGTGAACAGATCGCCATAAGTGTTCAGGCCATAGGCTGGTGGCGAAAACCAGCGCGGGTTGGCCGGCATCTCCACTTCCGGCTTCCACTCTGGTTGCGCCTGCTGCGCAATAGAAACCTGCTCTACCGTAGGCTCCAAATAAACTCGGCCACGCGTGCCTTCGGCGACAATTGCCATCAGCCGCTCGCCCATGCGCCCAGCCTTGGCCTCGCTATAGATATACTTCGGTTCTATCGGCGTATCGGACAGCAGGCACTGAAAATTCGCACCGCGTGACAGTTTTGTACCGTTCTTTGCAGATGCCGGCGGTGTCCCCTGTTTGATGGTAAATCGATAGCTGCCACCATCTACTATAGGCTCAACATAGGCCTCTTTTCCCTCCTTACTGGATAGGATAAAAGTAGAGGCCAGAGGTACCTCAGCATGACTGAATGCTGGGTTAGGACTTCTTACCGTGCGAGCCCATAGCCAAGTGATCACCTTGAGCTTTTCGCCCAGATAGGCCTTCAGATCCGGGCGTCCAGAGACCATCTCAGCAGTAACTTCGATATGCGGATACAGGTGACCAATACGCAGCTGTGCCTGCTCGCGCATCCAGGCGCCATAGCGACGCACATCTTCGGCAAGTCCCTTGGCACCCGACCAGTCTTCAAAAGCATCACGGGTTGCGCGTTTCTTACTGCCCTTGCCGGCATCGATTTCCGGCCCGACCGGCGCGCGACCGGCAAACTTCGGCGGAATTTCGATCATCGCCTTATTGATGGTTACCGCCACCGGGTTAAGGTCGGACGCGTAACTTTCCAGGCCCAGCCGCTGTGCCTCAAGCGGTAATGCGCCGCCACCAGCAAAGGGATCATGAAAGCCAGGCAGTTTTTCCGGATTGAACAGCTCAGCAGCCTGCGGATGACCTTTATTGAGCTCACAGGTCTCGCGCCAACTCTTCCAGATTTCAGCCCGCGCTCGTTCCAAAACCTCCTCGTTATTGGTGTTCTCCCACTGCACCAACTCTTCGATGATTTTGAACAGCCGCTCGCGCTCGGCGGCAGCCTTTTCCTTGTTCACCCCACGGCCTAGATGACGTTCAAATCCGGGGTCATTGACCATCTGCGCAAAAATCACGGCTCGTGCTGCGGCCAAAGGACGACGCGCCCACCACAAGTGCAAAGTGCTGGGGTGGCCATGGCGGATGGATTTTTCACGAGCCGCAGCCACATTGATGGCATCAAGTGGCAGGGCCACCTCAATCAGCTTCTTGGGGGTTTTAATGGGATACATCGAAAATTCCTTATTTCCAGTGGGTTGGGCGATGCAGGGCAAAGCCACTGGAAGTCATCACAGTATTTGGCAATTGGTTTTGACGTAGCTTGTCTTCACCAATGGAGAGGTAGCCATTGGCTGCTTTCTTGAGCTGCGCGGATTGGCGATTGGGCGGGAAGACCACAATCAACCGCTTGTTCGGGAAGCGCTTGCGTACCTGCTGGATAGGTGTAGTCAGATCGCTGTCGCCAGAGATAACAAAGGCAGTATCGAAGCGATCTTCATAGGCATCCGCGAGCATTTCAGCGGCGATGTTCACGTCGGTCATTTTCTCTTCGTATACCTTCCAGGAAGCCCCACAGCTTTTGCAGCGCTGGGTTTTCTCCAGGTAATGACCTTTGTGAACGGTCAAATTGGATTGCGCAGCCAGCGCATCGATATAGGTCGTCTGGCGCTTGGCATCATCTGCATTGCGACCGTTTGTCCGAATGCGGGCCGTGAAATAGTGCGTTGCCACCAGCTGCTGGTCTGGCCTGAGCAGAGCAGTTGCCATGGCTGGCAAATCAAGCCAGTAGTACTTCTTGAATTGACTATCCTTCAACCCAAAGTAAAGATTGAAGCCGTCCACATAGGCAATAACACGCTGCATTACGAGGCTCCCAAGCCAGTGGTTCGCTTGACAGCCAGGTCACGCGTTACCATAATCCGCGCACTAACCCCGCCAGCGATAGCATCGCTGGCCCGACGCCCCGGTAGCGAAAGCTCTGGGGCGTCTCTCTTTGTGCGCTGTGAAAAATTACTGCTGCTCAAAGGCTGGCCTCTGGTTGAATGGCGCGGCCAAGCAGCTCTTGCAGATCGTAGTTAACGCTGGCTACACCGAACTCAGGCTCGGTCTTGAACGGGTGCTTGATGTAGTAGGGGCCATCGACCTGATCACCGTCCACCAAGACGATGGCGAGGATGAATTTCTCGCCCTGGTTGAAGCTGGAGAAGATCTCGTTCTTGGTCACTGTGACGGTAGTGGCACCCTTGGCCCGCCCCTTGACCTCGATATGACGATCATCGCGCAGGGCATTGTCCGGCCCAACAGGCGGACGGGCTGTGATATCCCAGCCGCACTTCTGTGCCGACACATCAAAAATCTCATGGCCCATGGCCTTCTCAGCAGCAATGACTGCGTTCATTGCTGCCCATTCAATGCGCGAACGGGCTTCGGCATCGGCACAGAAGGTAGTTTCGCCTTTACGCTGTGCCAGTAAGCCAGCCGGAATGACCAAGGCACCACCCAGGACAACTGGGGTGCTCGATACCACATTCTTCATCGCCTCCAACTCACTCTTGCGCTGGCTGAGGCGAGCGGTAAGTTCATCTACACGGCGACGGGCATTTTCTGGCTGCATACGCGGCTGTTTACCCGCGCTGACATCCTCGCTGAGCTTGATAAAGCGATCCGACCAGTAGTTGATCTCCTTCACCAGGCGCTCATTCACTGCCCCAAGAATCTTATCCGCCTGGCGCTCAAGTCGAACCTTAACCTCTTGGTAATGCTGCGGAACCAAATGTTCGGAAGCATGATGCAGCGCCAGAGCTTCAAGATTTTGGGTAATCCATGGAGCTGACAACACATCACCAATCAACTGGCGATCCGCATTCTCGATGGGTAGCAGGTCTAGGTGAGGTGCCCAGCCAGCGTTGATAGTGTTGCCATGCTGATCGATCTCGACAAACTGCAAACGGCGGGAAACGGTTTTGGCCTGAGCAGTGTTCTGAGACAGGTTCTCCCGAACACTGTGGTCAATCATGAACAGCACCTTGGGTTGAATGCCGTCGTCATTAGGGTCAACGAGAATCGCGCCTTGCTTGAGCTTGCTGCGATGTGCCGAGAGGATCAGGTCGGTGCTGGCCATCATCAACGGATGACCAGGGTGAATCAGATCGGCCATGGGTTTGCCATGTAGCCGTACATGCTGCTTTTCAAAGCAGATTCGCTCGTACTGCTTCAACACGGGCGTACGGCTCTCGCCGATCACGCGATCTCGTTCACGTAGGCCTGCCGGCACATGACGAATCTCGTAGCGACCGGACTCACGAGGGCGCATTTCACCACCCAGCGAGGTGAAAGCCTCGGTGAAGAAGGCGCGGATGAAGTAAGGCTGAAGCTTGCGTGCCTCGGCCTTCTCCATTTCCTCTTTCACTGCGTAGAGGTCAGCCAGGCTCATGTGCTGCTCGACCAAAGCGTTGCGGCGCAAGATTTCCTTCAAGTGGTCGGTATCCAAAGCCCCATCAATGACCTGAGTGAGCTTGGCACGGGTCTCCGGCGCATCACCGTAGCGGATGGCCTCGATCAACAAATCCTTCAGCGAGATATTGTCAAACGCCTCGCCCAGTACATCGAAGACTTTGCCGCCTAGGGCTTGCTTCTCGATCTCCAGCTTTTCGAAAAGCTTCTGGAACACTTCACCCTCTCGGGTCTCATTGGCAACGATGTTCCACAAGTGGCAGACCTCTGTCTGGCCAATGCGGTGGATACGACCAAAGCGCTGTTCAAGACGATTTGGGTTCCAGGGGAGGTCGTAATTGACCATCAGGTTGGCGTTCTGCAAGTTCACGCCTTCGCCCGCTGCGTCGGTGGCAATCAGCACCAGGACATTGGGGTTGTTGCGGAACTCCTCCTGAATCTTGCGCCGTTCATCGCGGTTAGTACCCCCATGGATGGTCACGACAGCCTCGGGCTTGCCCAGCATGTTCCCAATTCGAGCAACCAGGTAATTCAGGGTATCGCGGTGCTCGGTGAAGATGATCAGCTTGCGGCGGCTGCCACTGCTGGTGAACATCTCAGGCTTATCCTGCAACAAGCAGGAGAGCTGCTCCCACTTCTTGTCCTTGCCCGACTGAACCACCGAAAGCGCCTTCGCCTCCAGAGCCTTCAGTGACCAGATCTCAGCCTCAAGCTCGGGAATGGTTTCCGCAGCTGTGGCCTGGTCTACGACCTGTTCCGAATACAGCTCGTACTCATCAGCACTGAGCTCCTCGTCCAGCTCGTCGAAGCTATCGGGAAGCTCAATCTGCTTCTTCACATGGTATTCGCCCAGCGTGCTGGCCACTCCCTGGCCACGAGCCAGCAGCTTGGTCTCTTCCAGGCGATTTTCCATGCGTTTACGACGCCGCTGGAGCGACTGGTAGATCGCTTCAGGGCTGGAGGCAAGACGACGCTGAAGCTGCGTCAGGGCGAAGCCTACGGTGCCCTTGCGCTTACCATCGAGCTGGTCAGCCCGATTCATTTCGTTGCGCACGTACTCGGTGACTTCGTGGTACAGCGCGGCTTCAAGGTCAGACAACTCGTAGTTGGCTGTATAGGCACGGCGCTCGGGGAAAAGGGGAGTGCCGTCGAACTTCAGCAACTCCTCTTTCACCATACGGCGCATCATGTCGGAGACATCGACCTTATGCGCCCCCTCGCGGAATTTGCCGTAGAAGCGGTCTCCATCCAACAGCGAAAGCCAGATCTGAAAGTCCTCTTCCTTGCCGTTGTGTGGTGTGGCGGTCATCAACAGGAAGTGACGGGTGATGGAACCGAGCAGCTCACCTAGTTCGAAGCGCTTGGTCTTATTCACCTTGCTGCCGAAATAGTTGGCGGAGAGCTTGTGGGCTTCGTCGACGATGATCAGATCCCACTCAGTGTTCTTGAGCTTCTGCTGGAACTCTTCACTGCGGGACAACTGATCGAGGCGTGCGATCAGCAGATTGGTCTCCTCGAAGTAGTTGCCCGAGGCGCATTGCTCCTGCTTCTCACGGCTGAAGACCTCGAACTTCACGCCGAACTTTTCCAAAAGTTCATCCTGCCACTGCTCGGTCAGGGAGCCAGGTGACACCACCAGGATTCGCTTGGCATCCGAACGCATCAGGAGTTCGCGGATCAGCAGTCCAGCCATAATGGTCTTGCCTGCGCCAGGATCGTCAGCCAGAACAAAGCGAAGCGGCTGGCGAGGCAGCATGGACTCATAAACAGCAGAAATCTGATGGGGGAGAGGATCTACGTTGGACGTGTGCACCGCCATCATCGGATCGAACAGGTGCGCCAGATTGATCCGATAGGCTTCCAATCCAAGCTTAAAATCAGCACCCGGAGCATCAAACGACCAAGGCCTGCCAGCCTGAGCAAGCTCTAGGCGCACCTCGTCCGAGCGGAACAGCATCTGCTCGCCTAGGCGACCCTGGCTGTCCTTGAAGTAGACGGTAATGGCATTGTCGCCAACAGGCTCGACCGTGACGACACGCACGATCTCATCCGCCTGGATCCCCCTAACCTGTGCGTCTTTCTTGATGTCTTCGAGCTTGAGCATTCTTTGATCCTGTTCGTCCTTGGCCGATGCACGCACATCCCAATTGCTGGAGATATTAACAGGGCTAACAGTGCAAATGGCGCCGAAACGCGCGCACCAAAAATCCGCTTTTTTCTCTGTTTGACCTACACCGATGTACTCGCATCAGCACAAATAAAAACCCCGCAAGCCCAGAGACTGCGGGGTTTCAGGTCAGCTAGCCGTTGCCGGTTAACTTTGCAGATGTCGGCTAACTTTGCAGAAAATGCCGATTAACTTCAACGACCTCCACCGCATCAGAAGTCCAGATTCGAGACCGCCAGTGCGTTGGTTTCGATGAACTCCCGGCGGGGTTCCACTGCATCGCCCATCAGCGTGTTGAAGATCTGGTCCGCCGCGATGGCGTCTTCGATCGTCACCTTGAGCATGCGCCGGACGTTCGGGTCCATGGTGGTTTCCCACAGTTGGTCCGGGTTCATCTCGCCGAGACCCTTGTAGCGCTGAACGCTGTGCCGACGAGTGCCCTCGTTCATCAGCCAGTCCAGCGCTTCCTTGAAGCTGGCGACCGGCTTCTTGCGCTCGCCACGCTGCACGTAGGCGCCTTCTTCCAGCAGGCTGTTGAGCTTCTCGCCCAGCGCGGTCACCGTGCGGTAATCGTTGCTGCCGAAGAAATCACGGTTGAAGGTGATGTAGCTGGCCAGGCCGTGAGAGCTGATCTCCACCTCAGGGAGCCACAGGTGGCGTTCCTTGTCCTCGCGCAGGCTGAGGTTGTAGACCAGCCCGGACCGCTCGCCGCCCTTGAGCCGCGCGCTGTACTGCTCGAGCCAGGCCTGCATCGCGGAGTGGTCAGCCAGCTGCTCGAGCGTAACCCGAGGCAGATAGATGAAGTGCTCGGTCAGCTCCAGTGGGTACAGCCGCGACAGGCGCTGCAGAGTCTTCATCACCGTACGGTAGTCGTTGACCAGCCTTTCCAGCGCTTCGCCGGCCAGGCCTGGGGCGTCCTCGTTGACGTGCAGGCTGGCCTCTTCAAGGGCCGACTGGGTGAGGTATTCCTCCATCGCCTCGTCGTCCTTGATGTACTGCTCCTGCTTGCCGCGCTTGACCTTGTACAGCGGCGGTTGCGCGATATACACGTAGCCACGCTCGATCAGCTCGGGCAACTGGCGGAAGAAGAAGGTCAGCAGCAGGGTGCGGATGTGCGAACCGTCGACGTCAGCATCGGTCATGATGATGATGTTGTGGTACCGCAGCTTGTCGATGTTGTATTCCTCGCGGCCGATGCCGCAACCCAGCGCGGTGATCAGCGTGCCGACTTCCTGGGACGAGAGCATCTTGTCGAAGCGTGCCTTCTCGACGTTGAGGATCTTGCCCTTGAGCGGGAGGATCGCCTGGGTCTTGCGGTTGCGGCCCTGCTTGGCCGAGCCACCCGCGGAGTCACCCTCCACGATGTACAGTTCGGACAGCGCAGGATCCTTCTCCTGACAGTCGGCAAGCTTGCCCGGCAGGCCGGCGATATCCAGCGCGCCTTTGCGCCGGGTCATTTCCCGTGCCTTGCGCGCAGCCTCACGGGCGCGGGCAGCGTCGATCATCTTGCCGACTACCGCCTTCGCCTCGTTTGGATGCTCCAGCAGGAAGTCGGCGAAGTACTTGCCCATCTCCTGTTCCACCGCGGTCTTCACCTCGGAGGAAACCAGCTTGTCCTTGGTCTGCGAACTGAACTTCGGATCCGGCACCTTGACCGAGATGATCGCGGTCAGACCTTCACGCGCGTCGTCACCGGTGGTGGCGATCTTGTGCTTCTTCGCCAGGCCTTCCTGCTCGATGTAGTTGTTCAGGTTACGCGTCAGTGCGGAGCGGAAGCCGGCCAGGTGAGTGCCGCCGTCACGCTGGGGAATGTTGTTGGTAAAGCAGAGGATGTTCTCATTGAAGCTGTCGTTCCACTGCAGCGCGACTTCGACGCCGACGCCATCGTCACGCTGGACGTTGAAGTGGAACACCTGATTCACCGCGGTCTTGTTGGTGTTCAGGTAGGCGACGAAGGCGCTGAGGCCGCCTTCGTACTTGAACAGTTCTTCCTTGGCCGTGCGCTCGTCGCGCAGAACGATACCCACCCCGGAGTTGAGAAAGGACAGTTCGCGAAGACGCTTGGCCAGAATGTCCCAACTGAAATGGATGTTCTGGAAAGTCTCGGCGGAGGGTTTGAAATGGATCTGCGTGCCCGACGTATCGGTCTCGCCCACGGCCGCGAGCGGCGCTTGCGGGACACCATGGCGATAGAGCTGTTCCCACACCTTGCCTTCGCGGCGGATGGTCAGCAGCAGCTCCTCGGACAATGCATTCACCACCGAGACACCCACGCCGTGCAGGCCACCGGATACCTTGTAGGAGTTGTCGTCGAACTTACCGCCTGCGTGCAGCACGGTCATGATGACCTCGGCTGCCGATACGCCTTCTTCGTGAATATCCACCGGAATGCCGCGGCCGTTGTCGCGCACGGTGATGGATTCATCGGTATGGATGGTGATGGAAATATCGCTGCAGTAGCCGGCCAGCGCTTCGTCAATCGAGTTATCGACGACTTCGAAGACCATGTGGTGCAGGCCGGTGCCGTCATCGGTGTCGCCGATATACATGCCAGGGCGCTTACGCACGGCATCAAGACCTTTCAGTACCTTGATGCTCGAAGAGTCGTACGTGTGGTTCTCACTCATGCCTTCACTCCCGAGGGGCCGTGGAGCTGGGTGATTTGCCCATGTTCCACGTGAAACATTGAGACTGGTGTCAGTTCACCCCAGCCTTCTTGCAAAACGGTTGAATCAACGCAGGTAATAAACACCTGACAGTTCAGCTGTTCGAGCAACCTGCACAACGCCAGTCGGTGCTGCGCATCCAGCTCCGAGGGCAGGTCGTCGACCAGATAAATGCATTGCCCCCGCTTGGCCTCGCTAACGAGATGACCTTGGGCAATGCGCAACGCACACACCACCAGCTTCTGTTGCCCACGCGACAACACTTCAGCCGCGTTATGACTGCCAACCTTGAGTCGGAGATCCGCGCGCTGCGGGCCAGATTGCGTATGGCCCATTGCGCGATCGCGCTCCAGTGACGAAGCCAGTACATCGACCAGTGGCCGATCCTTGTCCCAACCGCGGTAATAGCTCAGCGTCAGGCCATCCAGGTCCAACAGCGCCTTGAGCGTGGTCTCGAAGACCGGTTTCAGCGCTTGGATGTAAGCCCGGCGATAACCATCGATCTCGTCGCTGGCCAGGCTCAGTTCCCGGCTCCAGGCAGCGTCCGAAGCGCCGTCCAGTGTACCATGCCGGAGCCATGAGTTCCGTTGCCGCAGGGCCTGCTGCAGGCGCTGCCAGGCACTCATGAATCGATGTTCCACGTGGAACACCCCCCAATCGAGGAACTGCCTGCGCAGTTTGGGAGCGCCCTCAAGCAAGCGGAAACTGTCAGGGTTGATCAGCTGCAGCGGCAGCGTGTCAGCCAACTCGGCGGCAGAGCGAACGCTCTGCCCATCGATACGAATTCGGACTTCGCCACTGCGATCTCTGGAGACGCCCAGGGCTCGACTGTGCTGGTCCGGAAGCTCGACCTGGCCAAATACCGTGCAAGTCGGTTGATCGTACGTGATCACCGGATTCAGTCGAATACTGCGAAAGGAACGTGCGAGGCCGAGCAGATGGATGGCTTCCAGCAGGCTCGTCTTGCCGCTGCCGTTGTCGCCGAAGAGGATGTTTATGCGCGGGGAGGGGGTCAGCGTCACCGGGTGCAGATTGCGAACCCCGGTGACGGAGAGACGGCTGAGGGACATTAAGCGGGGTTACAGACGCATCGGCATCACGACGTAGGCGGAATCGTCGTTATCGAACTCCTGCACCAGCGCGCTGCTGTTGGCGTCGGAGAGAATCAGCCGCACCTGCTCGGTAGTCATCACGCCAAGGACATCCAGCAGATAGCTGACGTTGAAACCGATCTCCAGCGAACCGCCGTTGTAGTCGACGGCGACTTCTTCCTCGGCTTCCTCCTGCTCCGGGTTGTTGGCCTGGATCTTCAACAGGCCGCTTTCCAGCTGCAGCCGAATGCCGCGGTACTTTTCGTTGGAGAGGATCGCGGTGCGACTGAACGCCTCGCGCAGCAGCTGGCGATCACCGACCACCAGCTTGTCACCGCCCCGCGGCAGCACGCGCTCGTAGTCGGGGAACTTGCCATCCACCAACTTGGAGGTGAAGGTGAACTCGCCGGTGGTGGCGCGAATGTGATGCTGACCCAGCACGATGCTGACCTCGGCATCCTGGTCGTTGAGCAGACGAGCCAGTTCCAGAATACCCTTGCGCGGAACGATCACCTGGTGGCGATCGGGCTGTTCGATGCCGGCCTGCATCGAACACATGGCCAGGCGATGGCCATCGGTGGCGACGGCACGCAACATGCCGCTGGACACTTCGATCAGCATGCCGTTGAGGTAATAGCGCACGTCCTGCTGGGCCATGGCGAATGCGCTGCGCTCGATGAGCTTGCGCAGCTTGCCCTGCGCGACGGTGAATGACAGCGAGCCCGGACCTTCTTCCACGGTAGGGAAATCGTTGGCCGGCAGGGTCGACAGCGTGAAGCGGCTGCGCCCCGACTTGATGACGACCTTCTGGTCATCCAGGCGAATGCTGATCAGCGCATCGCTCGGCAGGCTCTTGCAGATGTCCATGAGCTTGCGCGCCGGCACGGTGATCTCGCCAGGCTCGGCGGCATCTTCCAGCGCGACACGGCCCACCAGTTCGACTTCCAAGTCGGTACCGGTCAGCGACAGCTGCTGCCCCTGTACGACGAGAAGAACGTTGGACAGCACCGGCAAGGTCTGACGGCGCTCGACGACGCCAGCAACCAGCTGCAGGGGTTTCAACAGGGCTTCGCGCTGAATGGAAAAATGCATGGTCTGGTCCCTTGCCTATAGATTGGGTCGCACTCAGGTTGTCAAAGTTCGCAGCAAATTCTTGTAGTCTTCGCGTATGTCCGCATCCGTTTCCCGCAATTCGGCGATCTTACGGCAGGCGTGCAGCACCGTGGTGTGATCCCGACCGCCGAACGCGTCGCCGATCTCCGGCAGGCTGTGGTTGGTCAATTCCTTGGAGAGGGCCATGGCCACTTGCCGAGGACGCGCGACCGAACGGGAACGCCGCTTGGACAGCAGATCGGAAATCTTGATCTTGTAGTACTCGGCCACGGTGCGCTGAATATTGTCGACGCTGACCAGTTTATCCTGCAACGCCAGCAGGTCTTTCAGCGACTCACGGATCAGCTCGATGGTAATGTCGCGGCCCATGAAGTGGGCATGAGCGATCACGCGCTTCAGCGCACCCTCGAGTTCGCGGACATTGGAGCGAACACGCTGGGCGATGAAGAACGCCGCATCATGGGGCAGGTCCACCTTGGCCTGATCCGCCTTCTTCATCAGGATCGCCACGCGAGTCTCCAGTTCGGGCGGCTCGACCGCTACGGTCAACCCCCAGCCGAAACGCGACTTAAGGCGCTCCTCGAGTCCATCGATCTCCTTCGGATAGCGGTCACTGGTAAGGATGACCTGCTGGCCGCCTTCGAGCAGCGCATTGAAGGTATGGAAGAACTCTTCCTGAGAGCGCTCCTTCTTCGCGAAGAACTGGATGTCATCGATCAGCAGCGCATCCACCGAACGATAGAAGCGCTTGAACTCGTTGATGGCGTTGAGCTGCAGGGCCTTGACCATGTCGGCGACGAAACGCTCCGAATGCAGGTACACCACCTTGGCGTTCGGATTCTTCTTCAGCAGATGGTTGCCCACCGCATGCATCAGGTGGGTCTTGCCCAAACCCACGCCACCATAAAGGAAGAGCGGGTTGTAACCATGCTTCGGATTGTCCGCCACCTGCCAGGCGGCAGCCCGCGCCAGCTGGTTGGACTTGCCTTCGACGAAATTCTCGAAGGTGAAGGTGCGGTTCAGATAACTGGTGTGCTTGAGGCCACCTTCGACCTGCACGGTACGCTCGGTACGCGGCGGCTCCGGCTCCGGTGTCTCGGCAACCAGCGGCTCGAAGCGGGGGGCCTGCTGTTGTACCGCCGCAGCGGGCGCGGCCGACTCGGCTGCGGCTGGCTGCGGCTGGGCACGCGCAGCGGCGGCGGCAGAGGGCAGGGCGGCGGCGGAGGTGCGCTTGCTACCTATAAGAAGGGAGAGTGCCGGTGCCAGTCCGGTCGAGCGCTCGGACAGCAGCTCAAGCAGGCGCGACAGGTACTTCTCGTTGACCCAGTCGAGCACGAAACGGTTGGGGGCATAGACGCGCAGCTCATCGCCGTCGCCTTCGACCTGCAGAGGACGAATCCATGTGTTGAATTGCTGAGCAGGCAGTTCATCGCGCAAAAGCTCAACACACTGCTGCCAAAGTTCCACCGACACGGAAGCTCCTATCGACTCTGTCGAGGTAAGAAGGCGGCCATTGTAGCCGTGCGCAGGCCGGTTATCCACAAGAACCCGACCCATGCCACTGCGAATCCGCGGCGTCCAGCACAATGAAAAGCTGCTCGGCAAGCTTGTTGATAACATTGCCTGAGAGCGGTGTTTAAGGCTGTGGGAAACCTCCGGACGATCCCATCTGTGGATATGTCGAAGTTTAATCCCAAGGCTTCACAGAGCCTTCCCACCAGAGCCACACCGCTTTTCCACCTGTTTCAATAACGCTGAACGTCATGAACGGCGAGGCTTTCAGAAAGGTATCCACAGAAAATCGAGCACACATACATAAGCATTACATCTTAAGAGCTTATATTTCTTTTCTTTCTTATCTATTTTTCAGCTCGATGGAACTGGTTGGAAATTGACCTGGCCGGACAGCTTCTCTACAATCGCCGGTCTCTTAAAAGGGGGCCATTCCGGCCCGCAATGGATCACCAGGTAACCGCACCATGAAACGCACTTTCCAACCCAGCACCATCAAGCGCGCTCGTACCCATGGCTTCCGTGCCCGCATGGCCACCAAGAACGGCCGTCAAGTTCTGTCCCGCCGTCGCGCCAAAGGCCGTAAGCGTTTGACAGTCTGATATCGGAACAGGTAGTGAGTCGGGGCTTCGGCCGGGAAAAGCGTCTGCTGACTCCCCGCCAATTCAAGGCAGTCTTCGACTCCCCTTCCGGTAAGGTGCCTGGCAGGAACGTCCTGCTGCTGGCACGCGAGAACGATCTGCAACACCCCCGCCTAGGGCTGGTGATCGGCAAGAAAAGCGTCAAGCTTTCGGTGGAACGTAACCGCATCAAGCGGCAGATTCGGGAAACCTTTCGCCATCATCAGCTGGAACTGGCGGGCTGGGACATCGTGATCATCGCCCGCAAGGGATTGGCTGATCTGGACAATCCCGAACTGGCGAAGCAGTTCGCCAAGCTCTGGAAGCGACTGTCACGCAACCCAGCCAAGACCGCTGCCGAACCTGGAGCTGCCAACAATACCCATGCGTAAATTGGCCATCGCTTCGATCCGGGTCTACCAGTACGCCATCAGTCCCATGATGGCCAGTCACTGCCGTTTCTATCCAAGCTGCTCCTGCTACGCGCTCGAGGCCATCGAAACCCATGGTCTGCTGCGTGGCGGTTGGCTGAGTCTGCGCAGACTGGGGCGCTGCCACCCGTGGAACCCCGGTGGCTACGACCCCGTGCCTACACACAACACTTCCAATTCATCTCCGATGGCCGAGTAACCATGGATATCAAACGCTCGATACTGCTCGTAGCACTAGCAGTCGTTGCCTACCTGATGGTTCTTCAATGGAATCAGGACTACGGTCAGGCAGCCCTGCCGACCGAAACCGCGCAAGGCCAGCCAGCCGCTCCGGCGCTGCCGGACAGCCCGAGCGCAACGACCGAGGGCAATGCCAACGACGTTCCGGCGGTTGCCGGTCAGCAGCAGGCCAGCGCCCTGCCGACCAGCGCACCGAGCAGCCAGTTGATCCGCGTCCGTACCGACGTGCTCGACCTGGCCATCGATCCACGTGGTGGCGACATCGTCGAACTGCATTTGCCGCAGTATCCGCGCCGTCAGGATCGCCCCGATGTGCCGTTCCAGCTGTTCGAGCGCAGCAGCGAGCGTACCTATGAGGCGCAGAGCGGCCTGATCGGCGACGGCCCGGACAAGGCCAGCGGCCGTCCGCAGTACAGCAGCGAGAAGACCGAGTATCAGCTGGCCGAAGGGCAGGATGCGCTGGTCGTCGACCTGAACTACAGCGCCGATGGCGTCAACTACATCAAGCGTTTCACCCTGGAGCGCGGCAACTATGCGCTGAAGGTGAACTACCTGATCGATAACCAGAGCCAGCAGCCCTGGACCGGTTATCTGTTCGGCCAGCTCAAGCGCGACAAGAGCGGCGACCCATCGTCCAGCACCGCTACCGGCACCGCGACCTATCTGGGGGCGGCGTTGTGGACCAAGGACGAGCCGTATCGCAAGGTGTCCATGAGCAACATGGACGACAAGAACCTGCGCGAAACCGTACAGGGTGGCTGGATCGCCTGGCTGCAGCACTATTTCGTTACCGCCTGGATTCCCCAAGCCGGCGACACCAATCAGGTGCAGACCCGCAAGGACAGCCAGGGCAACTACATCATCGGTTTCACCGGCCCGGCCGTTACCGTGCCCGCCGGCGCCCAGGGCGAGACCGGCGCCACGCTGTATGCCGGTCCGAAGAGCCAGGACAAGCTGGAAGAGCTGTCGCCGGGCCTGCGTCTGACGGTCGACTACGGCATTCTCTGGTTCATCGCCCAGCCGATCTTCTGGCTGCTGCAGAATATCCACGCCCTGCTCGGCAACTGGGGCTGGTCGATCATCGTCCTGACCATCGTCATCAAGCTGGCGTTCTTCCCGCTGTCGGCGGCCAGCTACCGGTCCATGGCGCGCATGCGCGCCGTCTCGCCGAAGATGCAGGCGCTGAAGGAACAGTTCGGTGACGATCGCCAGAAGATGTCCCAGGCGATGATGGAGCTGTACAAGAAGGAGAAAATCAATCCGCTGGGTGGCTGCCTGCCGATCCTGGTGCAGATGCCGGTGTTCCTGGCCCTGTACTGGGTGCTGCTGGAAAGCGTGGAGATGCGCCAGGCGCCCTGGATGTTCTGGATCACCGACCTGTCGATCAAGGATCCGTACTTCATCCTGCCGATCATCATGGGCGTGACCATGTTCATTCAGCAGCAGCTCAACCCGACTCCGCCGGACCCCATGCAGGCTCGGGTGATGAAGCTGTTGCCGATCATCTTCACCTTCTTCTTCCTCTGGTTCCCTGCCGGTCTGGTGCTGTACTGGGTGGTCAACAACATCCTGTCCATCGCCCAGCAGTGGTACATTACGCGGCAGATCGAGGCCGGGGCGAAACCCGCCTGACGCCTTGCCCGCCCATGCAGAACGCCCCTTGATTGGGGCGTTTTGCTATCCGTCGCCCAGAAAGGAGGCCGCATGATCCCAGCTCGCGACACCATCGCCGCCGTCGCCACCGCTCCCGGCCGGGGAGGCGTGGGAATCGTCCGTGTATCCGGCCCTCGCGCCAGGGCAATCGCCATCACCCTCAGCGGTCGCGAACCGACGCCGCGTCATGCTCATTACGGCCCATTCCATGCGGACGATGGCGAAGTCATCGACGAGGGGCTGCTGCTGTTTTTCCCCGGCCCTCATTCGTTCACCGGCGAGGATGTGCTGGAACTGCACGGCCATGGCGGCCCGGTGGTGCTGGACATGCTGCTGCAGCGCTGTGTCGAGCTGGGTGTGCGCCTGGCCAGACCTGGCGAATTCAGCGAGCGTGCATTCCTCAACGACAAGCTCGACCTGGCTCAGGCCGAGGCCATTGCCGATCTGATCGAGGCCAGCTCTGCCCAGGCTGCACGCAACGCGGTCCGCTCGCTGCAGGGCGAATTCTCACGGCGCGTGCACCAGCTGACCGAACGGCTGATCCAGCTACGCATCTACGTCGAGGCGGCGATCGATTTTCCGGAGGAGGAGATCGACTTCCTCGCCGACGGTCATGTGCTGGCGCAACTGGACGGGGTCCGCACGGAGTTATCCACAGTATTGCGCGAGGCGGGGCAGGGCGCCCTGTTGCGCGATGGCATGACCGTGGTCATCGCGGGTCGTCCCAACGCTGGCAAATCCAGTCTGCTCAACGCATTGGCGGGGCGCGAGGCGGCCATCGTCACCGATATTGCCGGTACGACCCGTGACGTTCTGCGCGAGCACATTCTCATCGACGGCATGCCGCTGCACGTGGTGGATACCGCCGGCCTGCGCGACACAGAGGATCAGGTCGAACGTATCGGCGTACAACGTGCCCTGAGCGCCATCGGCGAAGCCGATCGCATCCTTCTGGTGGTCGATGCCAGCGCCCCCGAAGCCAGCGATCCTTCGGCGCTGTGGCCGGAATTTCTCGATTTCAGTCCAGAGCCGGGAAAAGTCACGCTGATCCGCAACAAGGCCGACCTGACCGGGGAGGCCATCGTGCTGCGCTGCGATAACGACGGCCAGGCCACGCTCAGCCTGTGCGCGCGCAGTGGGGAAGGGCTGGAACTGCTGCGCGAGCATCTCAAGCACTGCATGGGCTACGAGCAGACGGCCGAAAGCAGCTTCAGCGCGCGTCGTCGGCACCTCGACGCGCTGCGTCTGGCCGACGAGCATCTGCGGCACGGGCATGACCAGCTGACGCTGGCCGGAGCCGGCGAGTTGCTGGCTGAGGACCTGCGTCTGGCCCAGCAGGCGCTTGGCGAAATCACCGGCGCCTTCAGCTCCGACGACCTGCTCGGCCGCATCTTCTCGAGCTTCTGCATAGGCAAGTAACAATTGCACGAGCGTGTGCGGCGCCTCGCCCACACGGTCGCTCCATCGCCTTCGCAACAAACCGCCGGCAGCCGTCTGGCCCGCGGCAGACGGCGCTTGCGCAGCCTTCGCCGGTGCCCTCCCATCGCCCTCCTATCTCTTGGCCTGCGTCTGGCCAGGGGCTTGCCGCTGCGCCTGACATAGCTGGTAACAGCGCCCGACGCATCGTTTGAACTACCTTTGCTATCAAAACACGCGCTACCAGCTCAGCCGTTTCCAGCAATCCACGACAAGAGGATGGCGCCGTGCTTGCTGCACTGCTCGTTTCATTCCTGGGAGCGATCCTCGCCAGGTTCATCGTCAGCCGCACCTATCCCTATGGAGGATGGGTCGCTGCGCTGCTGCCGGCCGGCCTGTTCCTCTACTTCCTGGCACTGGGGGCGAACCTCGGCGAGACCGGCGCCATCAGCGAGACCCTTGAATGGGTACCGGCGCTGGGCATTTCGCTGAGCCTCCGCCTGGATGGCTTCGCCCTGCTGTTCGTGCTGCTGATCACCGGCATCGGGACGCTGGTGACGATCTACGCGGGCGCCTATTTTTCGCACTCCTCGCCTGCCGAAGCCGCACGCTTTCTGACGCTGATCCTGCTGTTCATGACGGCCATGCTCGGTACGGTGCTGTCCGACAATCTGGTGGTGATGTTCGTTTTCTGGGAAGCCACCAGCCTGCTGTCGTTCATGCTGATCGGTTTCAATTCCAGCCGGCCGGAGGCGCGCAAGGCCGCCCTGCAGTCACTGGTGGTAACCGGCGGTGGAGGGCTGGCGCTGTTCGCCGGCATCCTGCTGATCGGCATCACCCTGGGCACTTTCTCGCTGTCGGAAGTGGCCGAGCGTGCACCGGAGCTGCTGGCCAGCCCGCTGGCCGTACCGGCGATGATCCTGATCATGCTCGGTGCCTTCACCAAGTCGGCGCAGCTGCCCTTCCATTTCTGGCTACCCCAGGCGATGGAGGCCCCGGCGCCTGCCTCGGCCTTCCTGCACTCGGCGACCATGGTCAAGCTTGGCGTGTATCTGCTGGCGCGCTTCGATCTGGTCTTTGGCGGGATCCCGGCATTCGGCACCACACTGGTCATCGTCGGCAGCCTGACCATGCTGGTGGCGGCGGTGCGAGCACTGTCCACCGATGGCTTCAAGGAAGTCCTGGCGCACTCCACCGTGGGGTCGCTGGGGGTGCTGGTGATGCTGATCGGTCTGGATGGCGACTACTCGGTGACCGCGATGATCGCCTTCATCATTGCGCACGCGCTGTACAAGGCGGCCCTGTTCTTCTGCGCCGGCACCACCATCCATGCCGTGGGCGAGGGGCGCCTTAGCCTGATCGGCGGGCTGGCCCGGCGTCTGCCGATGACCACCCTGGCGGCCGGCATGGCAGCGATCTCCATGGCCGGACTGCCGCCGACGCTGGGCTTCATCACCAAGGAATACCTGTTCGAGAGCCAGCTCAATGCTTCCTTCGGCTGGGTGGTGGTGGCCGTGGCGGTGCTGGTCAATGCGGTGTTCGCGGCGATCGCCGGGGTGGCAGCGATTCGGCCCTATTACCTGGGCAAGGCGCGCAGCGAGGTGCACCATCCGGAGACCCCAGGCCTGTACCTCGGCCCGCTGGTGCTCGGCGGCCTGGGTTTTCTGTTCGGCCTGGCGCCGGATTTCCTGCTCACCGGGCTGATCCAGCCGGCCAACGATGTGCTCGTCGGTCATACGGTAGACCTGTCGTTCTCGCTCTGGCACGGCTTTACGCCGATGCTCGCACTGAGCGCGACCGTGGTCGCCTTCGCCGGCGGTCTGCTCGCCTACTGGCATCGCATCCACTATGCGCTGTCGTTGAACACGGGGCTGAAGCGCAGCCTCGGCGATGCCGGCTACAACGCCGTGTTCACCGGTACCTTGCGCCTGGCCGAACGCTGTACGCGGCTCCTGCAGAACGGCGACCAGCATCGCTACACCGCCACGGTCGCAACGGCCGTCCTGCTGATCATCGGCTACGGCGTGCTGGCCAGCGGCACGCGGCCGGTCTTCAGCCTGAGCGGCGGACGATTCGACCTGCCTACCGCCGTGGTGCTCCTGATGATGTGCCTGGGTGCGCTGGCCGCCACGCGTACACCGTCGTTGCTGCGCGCGATGATCGCGGTCGGTGTGGTGGGCTTCGGCTCGGCGCTGATCTTCCTGCTCAACGGCGCGCCGGACGTGGCACTCACTCAGTTCTCGGTGGAGGTGCTGCTGGTACTGATCCTGGTGGCGCTGCTGCTCCGGGTGCCGGAGCGTACGGCTTCGACCCGCCGGCCGCGGGAGAAACGCCTGGATATCCTGCTCTCGGTGGGTTTTGCGCTGGTGGTGTTCGTCGCCCTGGCTGCCACCGTGGCGCTGCCGCTGGACGGACGCATCTCCGAATTCTATGCCGCCACCAGCTACCTGGAGGCGCACGGTCGCAACGTGGTCAACGTGGTGCTGGTGGACTACCGCGCCATCGATACCCTCGGCGAGGTGGTGGTGGTGGCGTTCGCCGCCATTAGCGTGTGGGGCCTGTTGCGCGCGCTGCCACGGCGGAGGGACTCACGATGAATTCACTGATCTTCGCCGCCTTCTCGCGGATTCTCTTCGGCGTGATGCTGGTGGTCTCGGTCTATGTGCTCTACCGCGGACACAACGAGCCGGGTGGCGGCTTCGTCGGCGGGCTGATCGCCGCCGCCGGCTTCGCCACCCTGGCGCTCGCCCGCGGGGTCGAGGTGGCGCGCGCGACGCTGCGCTTCGAGCCCATGACGGTGATCGGCTTCGGCATCCTCGCCGCGCTGCTCAGCGGCCTGCCGGGGCTGTGGCTGGACGGCTCCTTCCTGACCCACCAGTGGCTGGTCCTTGGCAATTTCCACCTGGGCACCACGCTGCTGTTCGATATAGGCGTGTACCTGGTGGTGCTCGGCGGCATCCTTTCCCTGATCCTGCGCTTCTACGAGGACCTCTGACATGCACCTGCTCTTCGCACTGAGCATTGCCGTGCTCGCCGGCTGCAGCCTCTACCTCATCCTGTCGCGGCACATCGTCCGTGTGCTGCTGGGCGTGACCATGCTCTCGGCGGCGATCAACCTGGTGATCTTCTTCGCCGGCCGCATCGTCACCAACACGCCGGCTGTGATCCGCGCCGGGGAGAGCAGCCTGCCCGCCGATGCGGCCAATCCGCTGCCGCAGGCGCTGGTACTCACGGCCATCGTCATCGGCTTCTCGCTGACTGCTTTCTTCGCCGCCCTGGCGCTGCAGACCTATCGTCGCCTGGGCAGCGTGGACCTGCGGCAGATCGATGCGGCTGAACGGCTGGGTTCGCCCATCTCCGCAGGCAAGGATCGCCCATGACAGGATTTCTGACGCTGCACGCACCACTCTGGCCGGTCCTGCTGCCGATTCTCGGTGCTGGGCTGGCAGCCTGCCTGTGGAAAAGTCGTCGCGCCCAGCGTCTGGTCAGCGCCCTGTGCATAACCCTGCTGCTGGCTGCTTCGCTGCTGTTGCTCGTTGCGGTGTATCGCGAGGGGATTCTGGCGATCCGCTTCGGCGACTGGGCGGCGCCGTTCGGCATAGTCTTCGTCGCCGATGCCCTGGCGGCAGCGATGGTGGCGATCACCGGGATTCTGGCCGCCGCGGTGATGACCTTCGGTCTGGCCGACATCCGCCGTCGCGAGGAGCAGGCCGGCTTCCACCCCCTGCTGCTGGGCATGCTCGCCGGCGTCAACGGGGCCTTCCTCACCGGCGACATCTTCAACCTCTATGTGTGGTTCGAGGTAATGCTGATCACCGCGATGGGCCTCCTGGCGATCGGCCGCAACCGCGCGCAGCTCGATGCGACGGTGCGCTACGCGATCCTCAACCTGTTCTCCACGCTGCTTTTCCTCACCGGTGTGGCACTGCTCTACGGGGCGACCGGCACGCTGAACATGGCGGACCTCGCGCGGGTGCTGCCGCAGACCGAACCCTCGATCAACCTGACCCTGTCGGCCCTGCTGCTGCTCTGCGGCTTCGGCATCAAGGCCGGTTACTTTCCGCTGTTCTTCTGGTTGCCGGCGTCTTACCACACCGCGTCGATCACCGTTTCGGCGATCTTCGCCGGGCTGCTGACCAAGGTAGGGGTGTACGCCTGCCTACGCGTGTTCACCCTGATCTTCAGCGTCGAGGACAGCGGCATCCGCGAGATCGTCGCCGTGCTGGCCGCCGGCACCATGCTGTTCGGCGTGTTCGGCGCGGCGGTGCAGTGGGACGTCAGGCGCATTCTCTCGTTCCACATCGTCAGCCAGATCGGCTACATGCTGCTCGGGCTGGCGATCTCCACCCAGGCGGCCCTGACCGGAGCGATCTTCTACATCCTGCATCACATCATCGTGAAGGCGAACCTGTTCCTCCTTGCCGGAGCGATCCACCGCGCCAGCGGCACCTTCGACCTGCGCAAGAGCGGGGGGCTGATGTACCGCAACCCGCTGCTGGCGGCACTGTTCCTGATCCCGGCCTTGTCGCTGGCCGGCTTGCCGCCGCTGTCGGGGTTCTGGGCCAAGTTCCTGGTGATCGATGCCACCTTCCGCGCTGGCGAGCACTGGCTGGCGGGGCTGGCCCTGTTCGTCGGCCTGCTGACGCTCTATTCGATGACCAAGATCTGGATGGAGGCGTTCTGGAAGAAGCCAGTGCTGCCACGGGTCGAGGCCCGCCGGGTGCCCTTGCCGATGCTGCTGGCGATCGCCGCGCTCGGTACGCTGACCCTGGCGATCGGCTTCATGCCGCAACCGCTGATCCTCTTTTCGCAAACCGCGGCGGCGGCGCTGCTGGAGCCGGCCGCGTACCTGTCGGCAGTGCTGCCGTCCGCGTCGATTCCGGAGGCCCGCCCATGAATACCGGCTTGCTGCGTCGTGTGGTGGATGTCGTCGAATTGCTCGGCATCTATTTCTACGAGCTGATCGTGTCCTCCGTGACGGTGGCCCGCGCGGCCTTCGCTCGGGAGCCGCGCATGCACAGCTCGATCATCGCCGTGCCAATCGCGCTGCGAACCGATATGGGCATCGCCGTGCTGGCCAGCCTGGTCTCGCTGACGCCGGGCAACTGCGCGCTGCACGTCAGTGCCGATCGCCGTCTGCTCTACGTGCACGCCCTGGATGGGCGGACGCCGGAGCAGATCATCGCGTCGATCCAGCAGGTCTTCGAACGCCGCATCGCCCGTATCGAGAGGTGGTGAGCATGGTCGAAACACTGCTGGTTCTCGTCATGCTGCCACTGGGAGTGACGCTCTGGCGGATGATCGTCGCCCGCACATTGGTCGATCGGGTGGTGGCACTGGACATGCTCACCGGCGTGGGCGTGGCCATCGCCGCGCTGGTGGCGGCCATGACCGGGCGCCGTGAGTTTCTCGATGTGGGGTTCGGCCTCGGCCTGATCGGATTCGTCGGCACCTGTGCCTTCGCCGTATTCATCATGCGCAAGGGGAAAAAAGAACAATGATCGACTTTATCGCCGTGATGGTCATGCTCGCCGGCGTGGTCTTCCTGTTCGCTGCCATGCTCGGGCTGCTGCGCTTTGCCGACCCGCTGCAACGCATTCACGCCACCACCAAGTCCGGCACGGTGGGCGCCGGGCTGATTCTGCTCGGCGTGATGATACACATGGGCGACGCACAGGCCGTGTTCATTGGCTCGGCCACATTGATCTTCCTCATGCTGACCATTCCCATCGCCGGCCACCTGCTCGGCCGTGCCGCCTATATGTCGGGCGCGCGGCTCGACGGCCTACACGGGGAAGATGCCCTACATGGCGTGCTTGATCGCAGCCCGGTAACGCTGGATGAGTGGCTTGAAAGAAGCGATCCGCCCAGAGCCGACAAAGAACCCTGAGGTCGATTCACTGTTGCCCACGGACTTCCTAAGGTCTGTTGATAACCCTCCTTCGGCTCGGTAGATAAGCGCGGGGCATACCCTCTGGATAACGTTCCCTGTGCACAGTTCGCTCTGTTATCAACAGCCCGCACACTTGATCCACACCGGTATCGCGCAGGCGGAGCACAGCCTTATCCATCGTTGGAGCCCTTGAGAACAGTGGGCTCTGTATGTTTATCCACAGATAACTGCTTCACCATTAGTAAACATATCTACAAGCTCTTTTATATTTTCTTTTCTTTTTTCTGTTCTATTCGGCTGCCAACCCTCCGTTGATCAAATTTTGCCCAAGGCGCTTCTTTCAGCCTGGGTAAGTCTCTATACTTGGCCGTTTTTCCAGACCAGCCCACAAGGCACGAGGTGCACGTGGATTTCCCATCCCGTTTCGATGTGATCGTGATCGGCGGCGGCCATGCCGGTACCGAAGCGGCACTGGCTGCAGCACGCATGGGAGTCAAGACCCTGCTGCTCACCCACAATGTGGAAACCCTGGGCCAGATGAGCTGCAACCCGGCCATCGGCGGCATCGGCAAGAGTCATCTGGTCAAGGAAATCGATGCCCTGGGTGGCGCCATGGCCGTTGCTACCGACAAGGGCGGCATCCAGTTCCGTGTGCTCAACAGCCGCAAGGGCCCAGCTGTACGGGCAACCCGCGCACAGGCTGATCGCGTGCTTTACAAGGCGGCCATCCGAGAGCTACTGGAAAACCAGCCGAACCTGTGGATATTTCAGCAGGCCGCCGATGACCTGATCGTTGAGCAGAACGAGGTGCGCGGCGTCGTTACCCAGATGGGGCTGCGCTTTCTTGCAACGTCCGTGGTGTTGACCACTGGAACCTTCCTCGGCGGACTTATCCACATCGGGCTGCAGAATTATTCAGGGGGCCGTGCCGGCGATCCGCCTTCGATCGCACTGGCCAAGCGTCTGCGCGAGTTGCCGCTGCGCGTCGGCCGGCTGAAGACCGGCACGCCGCCGCGCATCGACGGCCGTTCGGTGGACTTCTCGCAGATGACCGAGCAGCCCGGCGACACGCCGCTGCCGGTGATGTCCTTTCTCGGCAGCCGAGAGCAGCATCCGCCGCAGGTCAGCTGCTGGATCACCCACACCAACGCGCGCACCCACGAGATCATCGCCGCCAACCTCGATCGCTCGCCGATGTATTCCGGCGTCATCGAAGGCGTGGGGCCTCGCTATTGCCCGTCCATCGAGGACAAGATCCATCGCTTCGCCGACAAGGACAGCCATCAGGTGTTTCTCGAGCCGGAAGGCCTGACCACCCATGAGCTGTACCCCAACGGCATCTCCACCTCGCTGCCGTTCGACGTGCAGTTGCAGATCGTGCAGAGCATCCGTGGCATGGAGAATGCGCACATCGTGCGGCCGGGCTACGCCATCGAATACGACTATTTCGATCCGCGTGATCTCAAGTACAGCCTGGAGACCAAGGTCATTGGCGGGCTGTTCTTTGCCGGGCAGATCAATGGCACCACCGGTTACGAAGAGGCCGGCGCCCAGGGGCTGCTCGCCGGCGCCAACGCCGCCTTGCGCGCGCAGGGCAAGGACAGCTGGTGCCCGCGGCGTGATGAGGCCTACCTCGGCGTGCTGGTCGATGACCTGATCACCCTCGGCACGCAGGAGCCGTATCGCATGTTCACCTCGCGCGCCGAGTACCGGCTGATCCTGCGCGAGGACAATGCCGACCTGCGCCTGACCGAAAAGGGCCGCGAGCTCGGCCTGGTGGACGACGCCCGCTGGGCGGCGTTCTGCGCCAAGCGCGAGGGCATCGAGCGCGAGGAGCAGCGTCTGAAGAACAGCTGGGTGCGCCCGGGTACGCCGCAAGGCGATGCCATCGCCGAGCGCTTCGGCAGCCCGCTGGCCCGCGAGTACAACCTGCTCAATCTGCTCGCTCGTCCCGAAATCGATTATCAGAGCCTGATCGAACTGACCGGGCCGGGCGAACCGGATCCGCAGGTCGCCGAGCAGGTCGAGATCAAGACCAAGTACGCCGGTTACATCGAGCGGCAGCAGGACGAGATCGAGAAGCTGCGTGCCAGCGAGAACGTGGCACTGCCCGCGGACCTCGACTACGCGACGATTTCCGGCCTGTCCAAGGAGATCCAGCACAAGCTCGGCCAGGCGCGCCCGCAGACCCTCGGTCAGGCCTCGCGAATCCCCGGCGTCACGCCGGCGGCCGTGTCCCTGCTGATGATCCACCTGAAGAAGCGCAGCGCCGGTCAGCAGCTGGAGCAGAGCGCCTGATGAGTCTGGTCAGTGAATCCCATGCGGAAGAACTCGTACGCGGGGCCGGGCAGCTCGGCATTCCCCTGGACGACCGCCAGCAACGACTGCTGCTGGCCTACCTGGCGCTGCTGATCAAGTGGAACAAGGCCTATAACCTGACCGCCGTGCGCGATCCGGACGAGATGGTCTCGCGCCATCTGCTCGACAGCCTGAGCGTGGTGCCTTTCGTGGCCGAAGGCGGTCGCAATTGGCTGGACGTCGGCAGCGGCGGCGGCATGCCCGGCGTGCCGCTGGCGATCATGTTTCCCGAACGGGCGTTCACCCTGCTGGACTCGAACGGCAAGAAGACACGTTTCCTCACCCAGGTGAAGCTGGAGCTGAAACTGGCCAATCTTGAGGTGGTGCACGCTCGCGTCGAGCAGTTCCAGCCCTCCATCGCCTTTGACGGCATTACCTCGCGCGCCTTCAGCTCGCTGGAGGACTTCGCCAGCTGGACCCGCCATCTGGGCAATGCCGAAACCCGCTGGCTGGCCATGAAGGGCGTGCAGCCAGATGACGAGTTGCAGCGCCTGCCCGAGGACTTCCGTCTCGATGCCTGTCACGTGCTCAAGGTTCCCGGTTGCCAAGGCCAGCGCCATCTGTTGATACTGCGCCGCACTTCATGACCCGGACAGACACTGACCATGGCTAAAGTCTTCGCCATTGCCAACCAGAAAGGCGGTGTCGCCAAGACCACCACCTGCATCAATCTGGCCGCTTCGCTGGTCGCCACGCGCCGTCGGGTGCTGCTGATCGACCTCGATCCCCAGGGCAATGCCACCACCGGCAGCGGTGTGGACAAGCTCGGCCTGGAATACTCGATCTACGATGTGCTGATCGGCGAATGCAGCCTGGTTGATGCCATGCAGTTCTCCGAGCATGGCGGCTACCAGCTGCTGCCGGCCAACCGCGACCTGACGGCGGCCGAGGTGGCCCTGCTCAATCTGCCGGCGAAGGAAAAGCGCCTGCGCGAAGCGCTGGCCCCGGTACGCGAGAACTACGACTACATTCTCATCGACTGTCCGCCGTCGCTGTCGATGCTGACCATCAACGCGCTGGCGGCCGCCGATGGCGTGATCATCCCCATGCAGTGCGAGTACTACGCGCTCGAGGGTTTGTCCGATCTGGTCAACTCGATCCAGCGCATCGGTCAGGCACTCAATCCGAGTCTGAAGATCGAAGGTCTGCTGCGCACCATGTACGACCCGCGCAGCAGCCTGACCAACGACGTTTCCGAACAGCTCAAGGCGCATTTCGGCGACAAGCTGTACGACACCGTGATTCCGCGCAACGTACGGCTCGCCGAAGCCCCCAGCCACGGCATGCCGGCGCTGGTCTACGACAAGCAATCCAAGGGTGCCCTGGCCTATCTGGCCCTGGCCGGCGAACTGTCGCGACGCCAGCGCCAGTCGGCTCGTGGCGCTCTCGCATAAGGACTACTCATGGCGACCAAGAAAAGAGGTCTAGGACGGGGACTCGATGCCCTGCTCGGCGGCGCCAGTGTCTCGGCGATGCAGGAAGAGGCCGCCAAGGTCGACACCCGCGAACTGCAACAGTTACCGCTGGAGCTGGTTCAGCGCGGCAAGTATCAGCCCCGTCGCGACATGGATCCGCAGGCGCTGGAAGAACTGGCGCAGTCGATCCGCAATCACGGCGTGATGCAGCCCATCGTCGTGCGTCCGGTCGAGGGCGGCCGCTACGAGATCATCGCCGGCGAGCGACGCTGGCGCGCCAGCCAGCAGGCCGGTCTGGAACGTGTGCCGGCGCTGGTTCGCGAGGTTCCGGACGAAGCCGCCATCGCCATGGCGCTGATCGAGAACATCCAGCGCGAGGATCTCAACCCGATCGAAGAAGCGGTGGCCTTGCAGCGGCTGCAGCAGGAATTCCAGCTCACTCAACAGCAGGTGGCCGATGCCGTGGGCAAGTCGCGGGTCTCGGTGAGCAACCTGCTGCGCCTGATCGCCCTACCCGAGGAAATCAAGACGCTGTTGTCCCATGGCGATCTGGAAATGGGGCACGCCCGCGCCTTGCTTG
Source organism: Stutzerimonas sp. Brlt_14 (assembly GCF_051948915.1). Lineage (NCBI taxonomy): Bacteria > Pseudomonadati > Pseudomonadota > Gammaproteobacteria > Pseudomonadales > Pseudomonadaceae > Stutzerimonas > Stutzerimonas sp. Brlt_14. The sequence goes on along the minus strand of NZ_JAYJLM010000003.1, from coordinate 378,479 downwards.
GTTTGCCGGCTGACCAGCAGGTCGAGGGCGCGCGGCATGTTGTCGCACGTGGGCTGACGGTCCGCCAGACCGAAGCCCTGGTACGCCAGTGGCTGAGCAGCAAGGAAAAGCCGAAGGCCGAGGTCAAGGTCGATCCCGATATCAGCCGTCTGGAACAGCGTCTGGCGGAACGCCTGGGCTCGCCGGTGCAGATCAAGCATGGGCAGAAGGGCAAAGGCCAGCTGGTGATTCGCTACAGTTCCCTGGATGAATTGCAGGGCGTTCTGGCGCACATTCGTTGATACAAAATGTTTGTAGTGCCAGTCGGAAATTACTACCTGAGTGTTGAACCCTGGCTGGCCTGCTCCTATACTCGCCGCGCTTTTTTGACTGCGGACAATTATTTACGCAGCCTGCTGCGACGATGGAATTCAGGTGAACATACACAACAGAACACCCTTCCATCGTCTCCCGGCTTTCCGCGTATTGCTGATGCAGGCGATGGTCGTGGTAGCGACCGCTGTGTCATGTGGCCTGGTATTTGGTATGGTCGCCGGCTACTCCGCGCTTTGCGGCGGTCTGATTGCACTGTCGGCGAACGTGTATTTCGCGTACAAGGCCTTTCGTTACTTTGGCGCACGCTCGGCCAGGGCGATCATTCAGTCCTTATGGTCTGGGCAGATGGGGAAACAAATTCTGGCAGCAGCGCTGTTTGCGCTGGTGTTTGTGGGAGTGCGACCGCTGGAGCCGGTTGCCCTGTTCGTCGGTTACGTGCTGGTCCTAGGCACCTCCGCGAGCGCGCTCCTGCTGATGAAAAATAATCCGAAGCATTGAGCATTGAGGCGCGCACATGGCGAGTACCCCGGCGGAATATATTCAGCATCACCTGCAAAACCTGACCTACGGCAAGCTGCCGGCTGGCTACGAACGCGTTGACGGAACCGTGATCGACCAGGCCACCTGGACCATCGCGCAAACTTCGGCTGAAGCACAGGCAATGGGCTTCATGGCCGTCCACCTGGATACCCTGGGCTGGTCGCTGTTCGCGGGCTTTCTGTTCATCGGTATCTTCGCCATGGCTGGCCGCTCGGCTACCGCGGGTGTGCCCGGCAAGTTGCAGAACCTGGTAGAGATGGTCGTCGAGTTCGTCGAAGGCATGGTCAAGGACACCTTCCACGGTCGCAATCCGCTGATCGCGCCGCTGGCTCTGACCATCTTCATGTGGATCCTGCTGATGAACAGCCTGAAATGGATCCCCGTCGACTACATCCCCGGCCTGGCTGGCCTGCTGGGTCTGCCGGCATTCAAGATCGTCCCGACAGCCGATCCGAACGGTACCTTCGGTGTGTCCATCGGCGTGTTCTTCCTGATTCTGTTCTATAGCGTCAAGGTCAAGGGCTTCAGTGGTTTCAGCAAGGAGCTGGCATTCACTCCCTTCAACCACTGGTCGCTGGTGCCTTTCAACCTGTTCCTCGAGATTCTCGGTCTGCTGACCAAGCCGCTGAGCCTTGCGCTGCGTCTGTTCGGCAACATGTATGCAGGTGAGGTGGTGTTCATCCTCATTGCGCTGCTGCCGTTCTACGTACAGTGGACCCTGAATGTGCCGTGGGCGATCTTCCACCTCCTGGTGATCCCGCTGCAGGCCTTCATCTTCATGGTGCTGTCGATCGTGTACCTGAGCGCGGCCCACGAGGACCATTGAGACGCGAAAGCGACCGTAAACCCGTAGCAAACTTGAACTGCAACTCTAACCTCTGAAAACCTAGGAGTAATCATGGAACTCGTAATCATCGCTGCCGCCATCATCATTGGTCTGGGCGCTCTGGCCACCGGTATTGGCTTCTCCCTGCTGGGCGGCAAGCTGCTGGAATCCACTGCTCGTCAACCTGAACTGGCTCCGCAGCTGCAAACCAAGACCTTCATCATGGCTGGTCTGCTCGACGCCGTGCCGATGATCGGCGTTGGTATCGCGATGTACCTGATCTTCGTTGTTGCCCCTGGTATGGCTGCTTAATTCGCTGACCCGTCCGAGCGGCAGGGCGTTGCCCTGCCGGTTAGGCTTCAGCACCCGGGAAACAACGAGATAGCATGAGGTAGATCAGTGAACATTAATCTGACGCTGTTCGGTCAAACGATTGCCTTCGCTATTTTCGTCTGGTTCTGCATGAAGTTTGTTTGGCCGCCTATCACCAGCGCCATGCAAGCTCGCCAGAAGAAAATTGCCGAAGGTCTGGATGCTGCCGGCCGCGCTCAGCGCGATCTGCAACTGGCCCAGGAAAAAGCTTCCCACTCGCTCCGTGAAACCAAAGAGCAGGTTGCCCAGATCCTCGAACAGGCGAATAAGCACGCCAATCTGATTATCGAGGAAGCCAAGCAGCAGGCTCGCACTGAGGGCGAGCGCCTGGTCGCTGGTGCTCGCGCCGAGATCGAACAGGAAGTGAACCGCGCCAGGGACGAACTGCGCACTCAGGTTGCGGCTCTTGCCGTCGCCGGTGCAGAGAAGATCCTGGAGTCCCAGGTGGACGCCAAGGTGCACAACGAGCTGGTCGAAAAACTGGCCTCCCAACTCTAAGCGAGGCAAGCGATGATCAATACCCAGACGCTTGCTCGGCCTTACGCGAAAGCCGCTTTCGAGTTTGCCAGCGCCGCAGGAAAGACCGATACCTGGTCGAAAATGCTGAACCTGGCCGCCATCGCTGTTGAAGTCCCAGAAGTCGCAGCGTTGCTGAACGACCCCCGCCTGTCTAGCGAAAGCAAGCTTCAGGGGCTGGTGCGTCTACTCGGTGACGATGTTGACGAAGCTTTCCGCAACTACGTCCAGACCCTTGGCGAAAACAATCGCCTGTCGGTCCTGCCGACCGTGTGGGAGCTGTACGAGGACATCAAGGCGCAAGCCGAGAAAACGCTCGAGGCAGAAGTTGAAACCGCCTTCGAGCTCAGCAACGCGCAACTCCAAACTTTGGCTGCCGCCCTGTCGAAGCGGCTAGATCGCACCGTCAACCTCCAGCAGGTCGTGAATCCTGCTCTGATCGGCGGCGTGTTGATTCGCGCCGGTGACGTGGTTGTCGACGGTTCGGTCCGCGGCAAACTGAGCCAGTTGGCCGAATCGTTGAAATCCTGATTTGAGGGTCATGGCATGCAGCAACTGAATCCTTCCGAGATTAGTGAAATCATCAAGCAGCGCATCGAGAAATCGAATGTCGCTGCTCAAGCCCGTAACGAGGGCACCGTCGTCAGCGTTTCTGACGGTATCGTACGCATCTACGGTCTGGCCGACGTCATGTACGGCGAGATGATCGAGTTCCCTGGCGGTATCTTCGGCATGGCACTGAACCTGGAGCAAGACTCCGTAGGTGCCGTGGTTCTGGGTAACTACCTGGGCCTGACCGAAGGCATGAGCGCCAAGTGCACCGGCCGTATCCTCGAAGTTCCTGTTGGTCCGGAACTGCTGGGTCGCGTGGTCGATGCGCTGGGCAACCCGATCGATGGCAAGGGCCCGATCAATGCCCAGGCCACCGACGCGGTCGAGAAAGTCGCGCCTGGCGTGATCTGGCGTAAGTCGGTCGACCAGCCGGTGCAGACCGGTTACAAGTCGGTCGACGCGATGATCCCGGTAGGCCGTGGCCAGCGTGAGCTGATCATCGGTGACCGTCAGATCGGTAAGACCGCCCTGGCTATCGACGCCATCATCAACCAGAAGAACAGCGGCATCCGCTGCGTCTACGTGGCTATCGGTCAGAAGCAGTCGACCATCGCCAACGTAGTGCGCAAGCTGGAAGAGCACGGTGCCCTGCAGAACACCATCGTGGTGGCTGCTTCGGCTTCCGAGTCCGCTGCGCTGCAGTACCTGGCTCCGTACGCCGGCTGCACCATGGGCGAATACTTCCGCGACCGCGGCGAAGACGCACTGATCGTCTATGACGATCTGTCCAAGCAGGCCGTGGCCTACCGCCAGATTTCCCTTCTGCTGCGCCGTCCGCCGGGACGTGAAGCCTACCCGGGCGACGTGTTCTATCTCCACAGCCGTCTGCTGGAGCGCGCTTCTCGCGTTTCCGAAGAATACGTCGAGAAGTTCACCAACGGCGCCGTGACTGGCAAGACCGGTTCGCTGACCGCTCTGCCGATCATCGAAACCCAGGCTGGTGACGTTTCCGCGTTCGTTCCGACCAACGTGATCTCCATCACCGACGGTCAGATCTTCCTGGAATCGGCCATGTTCAACGCAGGCATCCGTCCGGCCGTCAACGCCGGTATTTCGGTATCCCGCGTGGGTGGTGCGGCGCAGACCAAGATCGTCAAGAAGCTGTCCGGTGGTATCCGTACCGCACTGGCTCAGTACCGTGAACTGGCTGCATTCGCCCAGTTCGCTTCCGACCTGGACGAAGCGACCCGCAAGCAGCTGGAGCATGGTCAGCGCGTTACCGAGCTGATGAAGCAGAAGCAGTACGCGCCGATGTCCATCGCCGACATGTCCCTGTCCCTGTATGCCGCCGAGCGTGGCTATCTGGCGGACGTGGAAGTGGCCAAGGTTGGCGCCTTCGAGCAGGCCCTGATCGCCTTCTTCAACCGCGAGTTCGCCGACCTGATGGCGAAGATCAACGTGAAGGGCGACTTCAACGACGAAATCGACGCTGGCCTGAAGGCTGGTATCGAGAAGTTCAAGGCCACGCAGAGCTGGTAAGCCGCAGCGGGAGCCGCGAGGCTCCCGCCTGCTAACCCGATAGGTGTCAAATGGCAGGCGCAAAAGAGATTCGCAGCAAGATTGCGAGCATCAAAAGCACGCAGAAGATCACCAGCGCCATGGAAAAGGTGGCGGTCAGCAAGATGCGCAAGGCACAGATGCGCATGGCTGCCAGCCGCCCTTATGCGGAGCGGATCCGGCAGGTAATCGGCCATCTGGCCTACGCCAACCCGGAATACCGTCACCCGTTCATGGTGGAGCGTCCGGTCAAGCGTGTCGGCTATATCGTCGTGTCTACTGATCGTGGTCTGTGCGGTGGCCTGAACATCAACCTGTTCAAGGTCCTGATCAAGAACATGAAGGAGTGGCACGACCAGAAGGTCGAAGTCGACCTCTGCGTGATCGGCAACAAGGGCGCGAGCTTCTTCCGCAGCTTCGGCGGCAACGTCGTAGCAGCGATCGGCAACCTCGGCGAAGAGCCATCGATCAACGATCTGATCGGCAGCGTCAAGGTCATGCTGGACGGCTTCCACGAGGGCCGTATCGATCGCTTGTACCTGGTATCCAACAAGTTCATCAACACCATGACCCAGAAGCCGACGCTCGATCAGCTGCTGCCCCTGGCTGCAGACGACAGTGCCGAGCCGGTGAAGAAAGGTCAGTGGGACTACCTTTACGAGCCGGACGCCCAGCAGCTGCTGGATGCCCTGCTGGTTCGTTTCATCGAGTCCCAGGTCTATCAGGCCGTGGTTGAGAACGGCGCAGCCGAACAGGCCGCGCGGATGATTGCCATGAAGAACGCAACCGACAACGCCGGTGAGCTGATCAGCGACCTGCAACTGGTCTACAACAAGGCCCGTCAGGCTGCGATCACTCAGGAAATTTCGGAAATCGTCGGCGGCGCTGCCGCGGTTTAAGAACGGTTCAAATATTCAGAGGAACCAAACATGAGTAGCGGACGTATCGTTCAAATCATCGGCGCCGTTATCGACGTGGAATTTCCGCGCGATCTGGTACCGAACGTCTATGACGCACTGAAAGTTCAGGGCGCCGAGACCACCCTGGAAGTCCAGCAGCAGCTGGGCGACGGCATTGTCCGTACCATCGCCATGGGTTCGACCGAAGGCCTCAAGCGTGGCCTGGACGTCGTCAACACCGGCACCGGTATCTCCGTACCGGTCGGCAAGCAGACCCTGGGTCGCATCATGGACGTCCTGGGTAACCCCATCGACGAAGCCGGCCCGATCGGCGAAGAAGAGCGCTGGACCATCCACCGCGCTGCGCCGTCCTATTCCGAACAGGCTGGCGGCAACGAGCTGCTGGAAACCGGCATCAAGGTTATCGACCTGGTCTGCCCGTTCGCCAAGGGCGGTAAGGTCGGTCTGTTCGGTGGTGCCGGTGTAGGCAAGACCGTAAACATGATGGAGCTGATCCGTAACATCGCGATGGAGCACAGCGGTTACTCCGTGTTCGCCGGTGTGGGTGAGCGTACTCGTGAAGGTAACGACTTCTATCACGAGATGAAGGACTCCAACGTTCTGGACAAGGTGGCCCTGGTCTACGGCCAGATGAACGAGCCGCCAGGAAACCGTCTGCGCGTTGCGCTGACCGGTCTGACCATGGCCGAGAAGTTCCGTGACGAAGGTCGTGACGTTCTGCTGTTCGTCGACAACATCTACCGTTACACCCTCGCCGGTACCGAAGTATCCGCCCTGCTGGGCCGTATGCCTTCGGCGGTAGGTTATCAGCCGACTCTGGCCGAAGAGATGGGCGTTCTGCAGGAGCGCATCACCTCCACCAAGAACGGCTCGATCACCTCCGTGCAGGCCGTATACGTTCCCGCGGACGACCTGACCGACCCGAGCCCGGCGACCACCTTCGCCCACCTCGACGCTACCGTCGTACTGTCGCGTGACATCGCTTCCCTGGGTATCTACCCGGCGGTCGATCCGCTCGACTCGACTTCCCGTCAGCTGGATCCGCTGGTCATCGGCCAGGAGCACTACGACACCGCTCGCGGCGTCCAGTACGTGCTGCAGCGCTACAAGGAGCTGAAGGACATCATCGCGATCCTGGGTATGGACGAACTGTCCGAGCAGGACAAGCAGCTGGTATCTCGCGCTCGTAAGATCCAGCGCTTCCTGTCCCAGCCGTTCTTCGTGGCCGAAGTCTTCACCGGTTCGCCGGGCAAGTACGTTCCGCTGAAGGAAACCATCCGTGGTTTCTCCGGCATCCTCAATGGCGACTACGACCATCTGCCGGAACAGGCGTTCTACATGGTCGGCAGCATCGACGAAGCCATCGAGAAGGCCAAGAAACTGTAACTGGCGCGCCCGCTTGCGGGCGCCAATCCAGCCTGACCGGCCGCTGCTGGTCGGGCTGATTACCGAGGCATGAACATGGCTATGACAGTCCATTGCGACATCGTCAGTGCGGAAGAAGAGCTGTTCTCGGGGCTGGTGGAAATGGTCATCGCCCACGGAAACCTTGGTGACATCGGCGTCCTGCCGGGTCACGCGCCGCTGCTGACCGATCTCAAGCCCGGTCCGGTGCGGGTGATCAAGCAGGGTGGCGAGGAAGAGATCTTCTACATCTCCGGCGGCTTCATCGAAGTTCAGCCGAACATGGTGAAGGTCCTCGCCGATACCGCTACGCGCGCCAAGGACATCGACGAGGCTGCTGCTCAGGCCGCCGTCAAGGCTGCCGAGAAGGCCCTGCACGAGAAGGGCGCGGATTTCGACTACGGTTCCGCGGCCGCACGTCTGGCCGAGGCCGCAGCTCAGCTGCGTACCATCGAGCAGATGCGCAAGAAGTACGGCCGGCACTGATCGGCTAGCGACTTCATCGCGCACGAGTAAAAGGGTAGCCTTGGCTACCCTTTTTCTTTTTCTGTCATTCGTCGGTAAAGACGCCTTGTACCGCTCGCAACGGGCGAAGCGCGGTCGCACCGATCCCGTTCAGGAATCGCTTCATGTCCCTCGATATCGTCATTCTCGCCGCCGGACAGGGCACCCGCATGCGTTCGGCGCTGCCCAAGGTGCTGCATCCGGTCGCCGGCCAATCCATGCTTGGCCACGTCATCGCCACTGCGCGCGCGCTGCAGCCGCGCAGCATCCAGGTAGTGATCGGCCACGGCGCCGAGCAGGTGCGCCAGCGCCTGGCCGGTGATGATCTCAATTTCGTCGTACAGGCCGAGCAACTGGGCACCGGTCATGCAGTGGCGCAAGCGCTGCCGCACCTCTCGGCCGAGCGCGTGCTGATTCTCTATGGCGATGTGCCGCTGATCGAAGCCGAGACCCTGCAGCGTCTGCTGCAAAAGGTCGGGCCCGAGCAGCTGGCACTGCTGACGGTGACGCTGGACGACCCGACCGGCTACGGCCGGATCGTCCGTGACGGGCGTGGCGAGGTGCAGGCGATCGTCGAGCACAAGGATGCCAGCGCCGACCAGCGCGCCATCCGCGAAGGCAATACCGGCATCCTTGCCGTGCCCGGCAGCCGCATCGGCGAATGGCTGGGGCGTCTGTCGAACAGCAATGCTCAGGGTGAGTACTACCTGACCGACGTGATTGCCATGGCCGTTGCCGATGGCCTGCGGGTGGCTACCGAGCAGCCGGCGGATGCCATGGAAGTGCAGGGCGCCAACGACCGCATCCAGCTCGCCGAGCTGGAACGTCACTACCAGCTGCGTGCCGCGCGCCGCCTGATGGCGCAGGGCGTGACGCTGCGCGACCCGGCGCGCTTCGATCTGCGTGGCGAGGTCAGCGTGGGCCGTGACGTGCTGATCGACGTCAACGTGGTGCTCGAGGGCAGGGTGGTTATCGAGGATGATGTGCAGATCGGCCCTAACTGTGTGATCAAGGACAGTACCCTGCGCCGTGGCGCGGTCGTCAAGGCCAACTCCCATCTCGAAGGGGCCGTGATGGGCGAGGGTGCCGATTGCGGGCCTTTTGCCCGGCTGCGACCCGGCAGTCTGCTGGGCGCCAAGGCGCATGTGGGCAACTTCGTCGAGATGAAGAATGCGAGCCTCGGCGATGGCGCCAAGGCCGGCCACCTGAGTTATCTGGGTGACGCCGAGATCGGCGCGCGGAGCAACATCGGCGCCGGCACCATCACCTGCAATTACGACGGTGCCAACAAGTTCCGCACGGTGATGGGCGAGGACGTCTTCATCGGCTCCAACAGCTCGCTGGTGGCACCGCTGAATCTGGGCGACGGCGCGACTACCGGTGCAGGCTCGACCATTACCGACGACGTGCCGGCGCATACCCTCGCGCTCGGCCGCGGGCGCCAGCGCAATATTGATGGCTGGCAACGGCCGACCAAGAAGTGAAACAGGGCCGGCCCGGCGAGCCGGCTGTCGGATTCGCCGCGGCCACGCAAAGGGCTTGTGACGCCCCGCAGTGGTTCGGCAGAAGGGGAATGGAATGTTCGGTGTGACCGACTACGGCGCTTTCGTGGTGGCCTTCATCATCCTTCTCGCCATTCCCGGGCCGGGCAATCTCGCGCTGATCCTCTCGACCGGCAAGGGTGGCGTTCGCGGCGGGCTGGCCTCCACCTTCGGCATCATCTTCGGCGACCAGGTATTGATGTGGCTTGCGGTCGCCGGTGTTGCCGCGTTGCTCAAGGCCTATCCGACGGCTTTCCATCTGGTGCAGTTGCTGGGAGCCGCCTACCTGATCTGGCTCGGTGCGCGCATGCTGCTGGCCAAGCCGGGCGCCGCACCGACGCTGACCATCCGGCCGCGCCAGTACCTCTGGCAGACGCTGGTGATCACCCTGTTCAATCCCAAGGCCATCGTCTTCTACATGGCATTCTTCCCGCTGTTCATCGATCCCCAGCGCCATCAGGGGTTGGTCACCTTCGCCTTCATGGCGGTCACCATCATGCTGCTGACCTTTCTTTACGGCTTGCTGGTGGTCCTGCTGACCCATCGTCTCGCCGAGCGCATGCGGGCCAATCCGCGAATCGCGCGCGGGCTGGAGAAGCTCGCCGGGCTGTTCCTGGTCGGCTTCGGCGTCAAGCTCACGCTCAACTGAGCGGACGCACCGCTTTTCGCTTCGGCCGATGCCACGCTTGCAGGCAGCGAATGCATATGTTTTGATTCGCACCATTAACTTTCGAATCGAAACATAGCAATGTCGAAGCGCAACACACCGCAACGCCGTCATGCCATCCTCGCCCTGCTCAACGAGCGCGGCGAGGTCAGTGTCGACGAGCTGTCGCGGCGCTTCGAAACTTCGGAAGTCACGATCCGCAAGGACCTCGCCGCTCTGGAAAAGAACGGCCTGCTGCTGCGTCGCTACGGCGGTGCGGTGCCACTGCCCCAGGAGCTGATCGGCGACAGCGTGCAGCCCGTCTCGCCCTACAAGCAGGCCATCGCCCGTGCCGCGGTCGGCTGCATCCGCGAGCACGCGCGGATCATCATCGACAGCGGCACCACTACCGCGGCGATGATTCCCCAACTCGGCCACAAGCACGGGCTGGTGGTAATGACCAACTCGCTGAACGTGGTCAATGCCCTGCGCGAACTGGAGCACGAGCCTGTACTTTTGATGACAGGTGGCACCTGGGACCCGCATTCGGAGTCCTTCCAGGGCCAGGTGGCCGAACAGGTACTGCGTTCCTACGACTTCGATCAGCTGTTCATCGGGGCCGACGGCATCGATCTGGAGCGTGGCACCACCACCTTCAACGAGCTGCTAGGGTTATCCCGGGTCATGGCCGATGTCGCGCGGGAGGTCATCGTGCTCGCCGAGGCCGACAAGATCGGCCGGCGCATCCCCAATCTCGAGCTGCCCTGGAGCAGCGTACACACCCTGATTACCGATGAGCGCCTCAGCGACGAGGCGCGCACCAGCATCCTGGCCCGCGGCGTCAAACTGATCTGCGTGGCCGTCGAACCCCATCCGGAGACCTGAGTATGTGTGGCATCGTTGGCGCTGTCGCCGAACGCAACATCACCGCAATTCTTCTCGAAGGCCTCAAGCGCCTGGAATACCGTGGCTATGACAGCGCCGGTGTCGCCGTGCTGAGCGACAGCGGAAGGCTCGAACGGCTGCGTCGCAACGGCAAGGTGGCCGAACTGGAAACGGCTCAGCAGCAGACCCAGCTGGTCGGTCGCCTGGGTATCGCCCACACCCGCTGGGCGACCCACGGCGCGCCCTGCGAGCGCAACGCCCATCCGCATTTCTCCGGTGACGACCTGGCGGTGGTGCACAACGGCATCATCGAGAACCACGAGGCACTGCGCGCCCGGCTGAAGGCGCTGGGGTACGTGTTCCTCTCCGATACCGACACCGAGGTCATCGTCCACCTGTTGCACCACAAGCTCGATGCGCTGGGCGACCTGACCGCCGCGCTGAAGGAAGCGGTCAAGGAACTGCACGGCGCCTATGGCCTGGCAGTGATCAGCGCCAAACAACCGGATCGCCTGCTCGCTGCGCGCAGCGGCAGCCCGCTGGTGATCGGCCTGGGCCTCGGCGAGAACTTCCTCGCATCCGACCAGCTCGCGTTGCGGCAGGTGACCGACCGTTTCATGTATCTGGAAGAAGGCGATATCGCCGAGATTCGCCGCGACGCCGTGCAGGTCTGGGACGTCAATGGCCAGCCGGTGCAGCGCGAGGCCGTGCAGTATCACGAAGGCGCCGAGGCGGCTGACAAGGGCGAGTATCGCCACTTCATGCTCAAGGAAATCCACGAGCAACCCAAGGTCGTGCAGCGCACCCTGGAAGGCCGTCTGGGCGATCGCCAGGTGCTGGTGGAGGCCTTCGGTCCGCAGGCCGGCGAGCTGTTCGCCAAGGTGCGCAACGTGCAGATCGTCGCCTGCGGCACCAGCTATCACGCCGGCATGGTGGCGCGTTACTGGCTGGAAGAGCTGGCCGGTATCCCTTGCCAGGTGGAGGTCGCCAGCGAGTTCCGCTACCGCAAGGTGGTGGTGCAGCCGGACACGCTGTTCGTCACCATTTCCCAGTCCGGCGAGACGGCCGACACCCTGGCGGCCCTGCGCAATGCCAAGCAGCTGGCCAGTGGAGACGGCGGCTATCTGGCCAGCCTGGCCATCTGCAACGTTGGCATCAGCTCGCTGGTGCGCGAGTCGGACCTGACCCTGCTGACCCAGGCCGGGCCGGAGATCGGCGTCGCCTCGACCAAGGCTTTCACCACTCAGCTGGTCGGGCTGATGCTGCTGACCCTGGCACTGGGGCATGTACGCGGCACACTGAGCGTGGCGCGCGAAGCGGAGCTGGTCGACGAGCTGCGGCGCCTGCCGACGCGCCTGGGCGAGGCGCTGGCCATGGATGCCACGGTGGAGAAGATCGCCGAGCATTTCGCCGAGAAGCACCACACGCTGTTCCTCGGCCGCGGCGCGCAGTATCCGGTGGCGATGGAAGGCGCGCTCAAGCTCAAGGAGATCTCCTACATCCACGCCGAGGCCTATCCGGCCGGTGAGCTCAAGCACGGCCCGCTGGCATTGGTCGACGCCGACATGCCGGTGGTGACCGTGGCGCCGAACAACGAACTGCTGGAAAAGCTCAAGTCCAACCTGCAGGAAGTGCGCGCCCGTGGCGGCGAGCTGATCGTCTTCGCTGATCGCGAGGCGGGTTTCGAAAACGGCGAGGGCATCTTCCTTGTGAACATGCCGCATATCCACGATGCGCTGGCGCCGATTCTCTACACCCTGCCGCTGCAGTTGCTGTCGTACTACGTCGCCGTGCTGCGCGGCACCGACGTCGACCAGCCGCGCAACCTGGCCAAGTCGGTTACCGTGGAGTAAGGCACCAGCAGGCTGCGATAGGTGTGTAGAAAGTAGAAAGGCCCCGCGGGGCCTTTTTGCTTAACCGGGTTCGCAGGCCCGCTCCTGCGTGGCGGCTTCGGCGAACAGGGCGAAGGTGGTCTCTGCCGCCGCCAGCATCGGTTCCCAGGCACAACGGGCGGCGTCACGTTCGAGGCGGGCGAGAAAGCCTGGCCAGAGCACGGCGACATCGCCATGTTCGAGGTAGCGGGTTGGAGCCTGTGGATTCGCCTCACGCAGGCGTCGCGCCAGCACCCGGCCGCCCAGACGCGATCCTTCGAGCACATAGGCGATGCCCCAGCAGGCGGCGTTGTCGGTGGGTTTTGCCAGCGGTGCGGGCGAGGGCAACGCACAGCCGAGTTGAGCGAGGTCCTTGCCCAGGGCGTGACGCCGGACCCGCGCGGGCCAGTCGTCCAGCACATCGCCGATGGCAGCCTGCTCGAGGGCTCGTTCTGCGGCGCAGAGCACTCGATAGTGGGCCCGCAGAAAGCGGCAGTAATCGTCCGGGTCGTGCAGATCGAAGCCCGAGAAGGCGCTGTCGACCCGATCGTGCAGCGGCGCCGTAGCCTGCCGCAGGCGCATGCGCAATTCAGCCATCGGCCAGGCTGCCTTCGCGCAGCGCGAGGTGGATCTTGTTGGCCAGCTGTTCCTCGCGAAACGGCTTCTGGATGATCGAATAGCCGTCCAGGCCAAGCTCGCAGAGCTCGGCATAGCCGGTGACGAAAACCACCGGCAGCTGCGGGCGGCGAACGCGCACCGCGCGGGCCAGTTCACCGCCGTTCATCCCCGGCATGGCGAAATCCGCCAGCAGCAGGTCCACCGCCGCTCCGTCGCGGAGCAGCTGCAGCGCATGGTCGCCGCTTTCCGCCTCGGTGACGGCGAAGCCGAGGTTTTCCAGCATCTGCGCCGTCACCTCGCGCACGCTGTGGTCATCGTCCACCAGCAGGATGCTGTGCTGGCTGTTCTCGTCGTGGCTGCCCGCAATCAGCGCCGTGGCCTGTTCCGGCTGCTCCGGCGCCGCGGTGCGTGGCAGGAACACCTTCACGGTGGTGCCGACCCCCACACGGCTTTCGATGCGCGCGCCGCCACCGGACTGCTTGGCGAAGCCGAACACCTGCGCCAGGCCGAGGCCGGAGCCCTTGCCAACTTCCTTGGTGGTGAAGAAAGGTTCGAACGCCTTGCTCAGCACTTCCTCGCTCATACCGGTACCGGTGTCGGTGACCGAGAGCACCACGTACTCGCCCGGCGCCGGATCTTCAGCCCGCAGCGCCGGCTCGGTGACCACCACGTTGCGCGTACCCAGCGTCAGCCGGCCACCGTCGCCCATGGCATCGCGGGCGTTGATCGCCAGGTTGAGAATGATCATCTCGATCTGGGTCGGGTCGACCAGCGCATGCCAGATGTCCGCCTGGGTATCGGTCTCGATGCTGACGCTGCCGCCGAGCGTGCTCTTCAGCAGGCTGAGCAGGCTGACCAGGGTGTCGTTGAGATCGATGGCGGTGGGTGCCAGCTGCTGGCGGCGGGCGAAGGCAAGCAGCTGGCCGGTGAGGGTGGCGCCGCGTTCGCCGGATTCGCGGATGTACTGCAATCGGCGCAGGCTGCGTTCAAGTGGTGCACCCTGCTCCAGATCGTTCTTCAGGAGGCTGGCACTGGTGAGAATGACGGTGAGCAGGTTGTTGAAATCGTGGGCGACCCCGGCGGTCAGCTGACCCACCGCTTCCAGGCGCTGCATCTGCTGCAGGGTGGCTTCGACCCGCTCGCGCTCCTGAATCTGCGCACGCAGCTCGCGGTTTGCCTCGGCCAGCTTGTCCACCGCGGCGATTTCGCTGGTGATGTCACGCGCCGCCGAATAGATGCGTCCGCCATCGGCCACGGCCGACCACGACAGCCAGCGGTAGCTGCCGTCGCGATGGCGCATGCGGTTGACGAAGCGGTTGGTGACCTTGCCGCGGCCGACATTGGCGTTCTCTTCCAGCGTCGCCTGCAGATCGTCGGGATGCACCAGCTGGGTCAAAGGCCGTTGCATCAGTTCGCTGTATGACCAGCCGAGCGCGTTCTCCCAGAACGGATTGAGCGCCACCGGCAGCATGTCCAGCTCGGTGACGGCGAGCAGGTCGCGGGAGAGCTCCCAGGTCCGGTCGCGTTCGCGGGTGCGCTCCTCGACCCGCTCGCCCAGGGTTTCGTTGATCTGTCGCAGACTCTGGGTAGTCAGCTGCTGCTCGGTGATGTCCATGACCACACCGACGAAGCGCGTGCACTGACCGCTCTCGAAGAAGGCCTGGCCGCGGGTCTCCATCCAGCGAATGCTGCCGTCGCCGAACACCACGCGATAACAGGTACAGAACTCGCCGGCATCCTCGCCGGAGATGGCGCGGATCACTTCGTCGTGAATCCGCTCGCGATCCTCGGGGTGCAGGAGTTGCTCGAACAGCCCCATGCTCACCGGCGCCTCCGTATCCAGGCCGAGCATGCTGCGATAGCGTTCGTCCCAGATCAGGGTGCCGCTCTGCGGCTCGTAGTCCCACATGCCCAGCCGCGCGGCATCGATCGCCAGGCGCGCGCGCACTTCCACCTCGCGCAGCGCCTGTTCGGCCTGCAGGCGCCGGCGGCGCTCGTTGACCTCGCCCAACGCTCGTTCCACGGCCTTGGGCAGAAAGCCGAGGTTCTGCTTTAGCACGTAGTCGACGGCGCCGGAGCGCATCATGTTTACCGCGTGCTCTTCGCCGAATACGCCGGAAAGGAAAATGAAGGGGGTCTGCGGGGCGAGCCTTCGGGCCTCCTGCAGCGCCTGGCTGCCGGAGAAACCGGGCAGGATGAAATCCGCCAGGATCAGATCGAAGCGGCGTCGCTGTAACGCTTCGACCACCCCGGCGTGGTTGTAGACCAGCTCCGTCTGCAAGGTGTAGCCGCTGCGCTCCAGCGCCAGCTGGGCCAGTTCGGCATCATGCCGGCTGTCCTCGATGAACAGGACACTGATGTTCTTTGACGCTGGCATATCCGTCCTGTCGAGGGAGCAGGGATCGTCGATACGGTCCGCCAGGCAAGGCGGACCGTTTCGTTATGAGTTCTTTTCTTCTTTGTTGCGCGCACGCTTGAGCCGCAGGGAACCCGGCGGCGGTTCGTTGAGCACGGCCCAGAAGATGCCGAGATCGGAGATTGCGGCGACAAAATCGTTGAATTCGACCGGTTTGACCACGTAGGCGTTCACCCCGAGCTCGTAAGCCTTCATCAGGTCGGGCTCTTCCCTCGAGGAGGTCAGCATGACCACCGGAATTCTGCGCAGCTCGGTGGTCTCGCGCACGGTCTTGAGCACTTCCAGTCCGTCGACCTTCGGCAGTTTCAGGTCCAGCAGCAGGACGGCCGGGTTTCCATCGGCGCGGTCGGCGTAGGCGCCGGTGCGCTGCAGATAGCTCAGCGCCTCGGCGCCGTCTCGCATCACCACCACGTCGTTGGCCAGCTGGCTGCGCTCCAGGGCGATCAGCGTCAGTTCCAGGTCGTGGGGGTTGTCCTCCACCAGCAGTATCGGTTTCAGCATCAGATGTCTCGGTCCAGGAGGGACGATCTGTAAGTCAGTTTAGGCAGTGCGAAATAGAAGGTGGCGCCCTTGTCCAGCTGGCCCTCGGCCCACACGCGTCCATCGTGGCGCTCGACGATGCGCCGCACGCTGGCCAGGCCGATGCCGGTGCCCTCGAACTCTTCCATGCGATGCAGGCGCTGGAATACGCCGAACAGCTTGCCGGCATACTGCATGTCGAAGCCGACGCCGTTGTCCCGCACGTAGACCACGACCTCGCCCGAGCGCTGTTCTGCGCCGACCTCGATGACCGCGACGTCGCGGGTGCGGCTGTACTTCACCGCGTTGTCGATGAGGTTGCGTAGCACCATGTGAATGAAGGCGGCATCGGCGACGACGATCGGCATCGGCAGCAGGTGCCATTCGATCTGTCGCCCCTCGCAGTCCGGCGCCAGCTCCTCGCGAATCGAGGCGACCAGCGCACCGAGGTCGACGTCCGACAGGCGCAGGGCGGCGCGGCCCATCTGCGAGAAGCTTAGCAGGTTGTCGACCAGTGTGCCGGCGAAACGTGCGGCGTCGGCGATATTGTCGAGAAAGCGCATGCCGCGCTCGCTGAGCTGGCTGCTTTCCATTTCTCCGAGCAGTTCGGTATAGCCGGCGATATGCCGCAGTGGCGCCCGCAGGTCGTGGGACACGCTGTAGGAGAAGGCCTCCAGTTCCTTGTTGCTGGCGCGCAGCTCGCCGGCCAGCTGGGCCATTTCCTCGGCCTTGCGCAGCACGATGCCAAGCACCGAGTTGCGCAACTCCAGCGCGCCTTCGATTTCGACCTGATCCCAGGCATGCGAGTAACCGCGCAGCGTCTCCTGCCAGCGTTCGAAACTGTGGCGGGGGCTGAGCGCACCGCTGATGCGATCGATCTGCTTCTCCGGCTGGCCGGCCCAGTTCACGGTCTTGACCTGCTCGCGGCGGAACCAGATCAGATAATGGGCGTGCAGCCGGGAAATGGAGATGGCCATGACGCCGGCACAATGCTCGGCCAGCGCGGGCAGGTGCGGAATGTCGCGGCTGATGCAGTCGCTCTGGAAGACCAGCTGGTCATGCCGTTGGCCCAGCCAGTGGGCGAGCTGCATGATCAGTTCGCTGTCCGGCGCATCGCCAACGGTCTCGCAGTTGTCAGCGGAAATCACGGCCGCGCCTTCGGCCTTGGCGAAGCCGAGCACCACCTCGGGCGCCTGGCGAAAGCCCTCCACCACGCTGTCGCGGTCGGCCATGGCCGACAGCAGGTGGACGATCTGCTGACGCAGTTGCAGCTTGCGCTGCGCCAGGGTCTCGGTTTCCCTGGCCTGGATCTGCAGGGCAAGGATGCGGCCGAGCAGCTCGCAGGCGGTACGGGTCTGGTAGCTGACCTGCCGTGGCTGGGCATCGTGGCAGGAGATCAATCCCCACAGGCGGTCGCGGATGACGATGGAAATGGACATCGACGCCAGCGTGCCCATGTTGCGCATGTACTGCAGGTGCACCGGAGAGATGCTGCGCAAGGCGGAAAAACTCAGGTCCAGTGGCGTGCCGGAAATCGGGTTCAGGGTCGGCACCAGGGGCGACGGCTGGTAGTTGGCGTCCTGGATCACGCGAATCAGGTTGTCGCGGTATAGGCGCCGGGCCTGCTGCGGAATGTCCGCCGCCGGGAAGCACAGGCCCAGATAGGACGGGTAGCCGGGGTCGGCGACTTCGGCCAGGACCAGGCCGTTGTCTTCGGCATCGAAACGGTATGCCTTGACGCGCCCGAAGCTGGTGATGCGCTTGACCTCTTCGACCGCATGCTGACACAGCGCTTCGAGTTCGCGGGCTTCCTGCAGGCGGGACACGAAGGTGCGCATCAACGGATACAGCGCCTGGTAGGCCTGGCCAGAGTTGCCGGCGCGCTCGAACTCGAGGATCAGCTGGCCCTGGTGCCGGTGCGCCATCAGCGCCAGGAGCAGGTCACCCGCGCCCGGCAGGGTGAGCTGTACGTCGCTCAGGTGGAACGGGTTGTGATCGCCATCCTGCAGCGCCGGCAGGCCGGCCTGGATACGCTCGATCGGCAGCAGGGCCGACAGTGGTTGCCCGAGCAGCTGACGCGCCTCGACGTCCAGCCAGTCGCGCACGTTCTCGCTGGCCTGCTGAATGCGCAAGTCGGGCTCGCTGACCACCAGCAGGAAGCCGTGCGGCTGGATGCTGCCCGGAATATGGATGGGCTCATCGGCACATCGGTCGATCGCCTCGAGCAGGTCCTGGGCTTCGGTAGTGCTCATTGTGTGTGTCCTTGTTCTGGTCTCGTCCGGACCGGAGGTGACGGGCAGGCACCAATGCAAGTTGCTACCTAATGTCGGCGACTATCGGTTGATCGCGCTGAATCAGTGGGAAACGCAAATAGCAGAGCGTATTGCTCGGTCAGGCACTTTAACCCGACAGAACTGGCTCGCCAATCCGGCGGGCTGTATAAACGGAGCCTGGCGCTGGGGCATTACGACAGGAGGTGGAGATGGAAGAGGTCATCGAACAGCTGCGCGAACTCAACGAGCCGGTTCCGGTGCCGCTGGAGCTGCCGGACGACGATCTGCTGGTGGAGATCGAGGAGCAGTTGCTGATCAACCTGCCGTTCGGCCTGCGCGAATTCCTCCTGCAGGTCAGCGATGTCATCTATGGACGCCTGGAGCCGGTCACCGCTACCGACCCGCAGTCGCATACCTATCTGCCGGAAGTCGCCGCCAACGCATGGGACGCCGGCGTGCCGCGCGATCTCATCCCGATCTGCCAGGATGGACGCGACTATTACGTGGTCGATCTGGACGGGCAGGTCACCCTGTGGGATGGCGACGATGGCGAGCTGACCGAGGAGAGCTGGGAATCGGTCTGGCACTGGGCGCGCGATGTCTGGCTGGAAAGCTGACGGATGTTCGACGGCCTCCACAGGGTAGCCGGGCGGCGACCTGCTAAGCTGGGCGCCCGCTGGCCACACGCGCGCACGCCATGCTGACGCTGGGTAATCTGTTCCTGTTCATGTTGCTGGCCGCCGCAGGCGCCTGGCTCTGGCATTCCCATGGCATTCGCGAGCGTGCCCTGCAGGCGGTGCGTCGGCATTGCGACAAGCTGGATGTCGAGCTGCTCGATGGCAACGTCGCCTTTCGCAAGCTGACGCTGCTGCCGGATGCCCGCGGCCGCCGGAGGCTCGCGCGGATCTATGGCTTCGAGTTCACCGTCACCGGCGAGCAGCGCCATCCCGGCAGCATCGTCATGTTCGGGGCACAGGTCGGCCGTATCGAGCTGGCGGCTCATCCGTTCCGGCCGGCCGACGAGCCGGGCCGCGTGATCCAGCTCGATGACTGGCGTCGCTCGCGCGACTGAGCGCCTCAATCGGCGATCCGGCAGGCCTGCAGACCGCGTTCCAGTTCCAGCTGATCCTGCGGTTCGCTGAAGATCAGTTCGAGTCGGGAGTCGCGCCGCCACTCGCTGGGGCGAAACGCCAGTGTCTGACCCTCGATGGCATTGGCCGACTGCCAGCCGTTGCCGCCGTGGATCACCAGCTTGGCGCGCTGCCAGGGCCATTGCGCCAGCCATTGCGCGATACGGTCGAGGTCCAGCCGCTGGCTCGGGTGCCAGCGCCAGCCGATGCTCCAGGCGTGTGGTGTCGCCTGTACCTGGCAGATCGCCTTGCCCGTATCGAGCCAGACCTGGTTCAGCGCAGGCGCCCCATTCGGCAGGCTGATCGGTTGCCCGGATTCGCTGGCGCGTGCACCGATGCCTGGTAGTCGATCGATTGGCAGCTGGCCGTGGGTCGTCCAGTACAGCGGGCGCTCCGGTAGCTGGCGGGCCAGCGCCTGGCGGCTTGGATCGTCGAGCCCCTCGCTCTTGTTCAGCAGCAACAGGCCGGCATCGGGCAGGGCTTGCCGCTGGCTGTCGGGCAGCGTCTCACCGCGATGCAGCGCGGCGGCATCGAGCACCAGTACGCTGGGCTGTACCGCCAGCACGCGCTGCCAGGGTGGTTGACGCAGCTGGCACAGCAGTTCGGCTGGATGGCCCAGTCCGGACGGTTCGATCAGCAGGCGATCCGGCCGGGCCTTGCGCAGCAGGCGCGCCAGGCCGACCTGAAAGGGCAGACCGTTGACACAGCACAGGCAGCCGCCCGGAATTTCCGCCATTGTCACGCCGTCCGTGTCAGGACCGAGCAGCGCAGCGTCCAGGCCGATCTGGCCGAATTCGTTGATCAGCACCGCCCAGCGCTCGTCGGCCGGCTTTTGCGTCAGCAGTTGGTGGATCAGGCTGGTCTTGCCGGCGCCCAGCGGGCCGCCGACCAGATGAGTGGGGATCTGTTCGAGCATGGCGGCTATGGTGCGCATTTTGCGACGCCGCTGAAAGAGGCAGCGTCGCCGCGTGCTAAAGTCGGCGCCGTTTTCCGGAGGATGCCGACATGCGATTACCGATCTTGCTGACCCTGCTGTGCAGCGCTGGCGTTGCGCCGCAAGCCATGGCTGAAGCCTGCGTCATTCGCAGCCATGACGATCGGGTGGCGGTAATGCTCTGCCAGGCCAATGGCAACATACCCACCGAGCTGTTTCGCAGCGGCTTCTGCCAGCCGGAGCTGAAGGGCCAGCAGGTCGAGGTGGAGTTCGTCGAGCAATGCCCGGACGGCGCCTTCGGCATCTGCCGCGACGCTCAGGTGTCAAACATGCCGTACCGGCAGGACATTCACTATTACGGCGTGGCCAGCGATGCGCGCTTTCTGCAACCGGCCTGCGAGGAGAATAGTCAGGGCCGTTGGCAGGCGCAATAAGCGCAGCCCAGCAGGCATGGGGGTTTCACGTGGAACCTCGAGTCAGCGTGCCGGCTTCAGCGTGCCGCAATCATCGGCAATCCAGCGCGCATGGGACTCGATCCGTGAGCTGCCGGTTTCAGTGCCCTGGCGGTATTCGCTGTCCACGGTGCTGACGAACTCCTTGTCGCTGATAAAGCGTGTCTCGCCCTGGCCACGGGCGTCGGGGCATTCGAAACGGAACTTCCAGAGCTTGTCGCCACGCTCGGTGATTTCCTGAGTGCACGCCGGATCGTCCTTGAAGGGCAACTCGTCCGCCTCGACCTGGGCCTTGCTCAGGCAGATCTGCACACCCTTGCCGCCGAGCTTAACTCCCTGGGCGGCGAGCATCTCTTCCATCATCCGCCGCTGGTCCGCCGGCAGGTTCTGCATCTGCTGCAGCATCGCGTCCATACCGGGCATCTGCTGGCCATCGACCTGGATATCGCCACTGCTGAACTCCCACAGGCCGGGGAGGATCTTCGGTTGCGCATGCGCCGGCAGCAGCGTCAGCGACAGGAGAGAGAGGGCGGCCAGGCGCGGCAGGTAGGTCATGGTTCGAGCTCCGATTCGGTGATGCTTTTCAGCCTAGTCGAGCCTGAACCAGACGGTAGCCTGATCCACCTTCGACGGCTGAATGGCGCCGTGCAGCGGTTACCCGTGGATTTGTGTTGTTGAGAAGCGTTAGCATTAACCGCTGCAGCGCTCATGGGAGGCCGCATGGCAACAGAAGGTATGCTTCGGCAGCAGATGCTGCATCGGTTCTACGCTGATCACCACGGCTGGTTGAATGGCTGGCTGCGCCGTCAGCTCGGCTGTAGTCAGCGTGCGGCCGACCTCGCGCAGGACACCTTCGTGCGGGTGCTGAGCAAAGACGACGACATGGCCGCGATCCGCGAGCCCCGGGCCTATCTGCACACCATCGCCAAGGGCCTGTTGATCAACCATTGGCGCCGCCGGCAGATCGAGCAGGCTTATCTGGATGCACTGGCACTGCAACCGGAGCCGGTGGCACCGTCGCCGGAGTCCCAGGCGCTGATCGTCGAAACCCTGCTGCGGATCGATGCCATGCTGGCGCAGCTGCCCACCAGGGTGCGCAGCGCTTTCCTCATGTCGCAGCTGCACGGCATGACCTACGCGGCTATCGCCACCGAACTGGGCGTATCCGAGCGCATGGTGAAGAAGTACATGGCGCAGGCCATGCTGCATTGCCTGATGCTGGTAGCGGAGGACTGATGGGCAGCGACTACCGCGTGTTGCAGCAGGCTGCCGAATGGTTCGCCCTGCTGCAGTCCGGCTCGGTCAGCGCCAGCGAGCGCCGCGCGTGGGCGGCATGGCTGGAGCAGCCGGAACACGCCCAGGCGTGGGCGAAGGTCGAGCGCATCAGCGGCCAGTTTCAGCCGTTGACCAGCGACGCCATCGGCCGAGCCGCCGGGGCCATGCTGCAGCAACGGCAGTCGACCCGGCGGCAGGTGTTGAAGGTGCTCTCTGTGGTCTGCGGCGGAGCAGTCCTGACCGTCGCAGGCGGTGCGCTGCCCTGGCAGCGTTGGGCGGCCGATGAGCGCACCGCCGTCGGTGAGGTTCGTGATCTGCGCCTGGCCGATGGCACCCGGTTATGGCTGAACACCGACTCGGCGCTGGATATCCGCTTCGACGCGAAGGAGCGGAGGCTGTCGCTGCAGCATGGCGAACTGCTGATCGACGCGCCCGCCAGCCGGCGCGGACGACCGTTGGTGTTGAGCAGTCGCGAGGGGCATGTGCGCAGCGAGCAAGCCGCGCGCTTTTCGCTGCGCCAGGAAGAAGGGCGCACGCGTCTCAGCGTGTTCGCTGGCGTCGTGGACATTCAACTCGAGGGTTTCGGCGTGACCAGCGTGCCTGCCGGCCAGCAGGCTGCGTTCGACCGTCGCCATGTCGGGCCGCTGGCTGCTGCGCGCGCCGAGCACCAGGCTTGGGCGACCGGGGTGCTGCTGGCCGACAACCAGCGTCTCGAGGACTTCCTCGCCGAACTGTCGCGCTATCGCCACGGCTACCTCGGTTGCGATCCACGGATCGCCGATCTGCGTGTGGTCGGGGCGTTCCCGCTGGCCGATACCGACCGTGTACTGCAAGCCCTTGCCGCTACGTTGCCTGTGCGCATCGAGCGGCGCATGGCCTGGTGGGTCAGCCTGGAACCGTTGCCCAAGCAGGCAGGTGTCTGAGCCAACGCTTACGCGAATAAAAAATATTCGCATCTGCAGTTCCCTTTCCGGATTCTCGCCGGGCATAGGACGAAACCCGTCATTCGAACAGGACTTCCCATGCGCTCGACCGCCTTGCCCTTCCTTCCCGACCGTTCCCGTGCCCTGGCGCTGGGTATCCGCGCCGCGCTGCTGTGCCTGCCCCTGAGCATCGCTCCCGGCCTGGCCAACGCCCAGTCGACGACCCAGCAGGCGGTGCGCAGCTACGACATCCCCGCTGGCCCGCTGTCCAGCGCACTGAGCCGCTTCGCCGGCGAGGCCGGGGTGCTGCTATCGGTGGACGGCAGCTTGCTGCAAGGCCTGGAAACGAACGGGCTGCGCGGCCAGTACGGCGTCGACGACGGGTTTGCCGCACTGCTGCAGGGCAGCGGCCTGCAAGCCGTGCGCGACGGCCAGGGCAACTACTCGCTGAGCCGCCGTACGGCACAGAGCGATGCCGTCGAGCTGCAATCGATGACCGTCGAAGGCTTCGCTCTGGGCAATGCGCTGGGTTCGATGGAAGGCTACAACGCGACGCATAGCAGCGTGGCGACCAAGACAAGCATGCCGCTGGTAGAGACCTCGCAAACCGTCTCGGTGGTCACCCGCCAGCAGATCGAGGATCAGGGCTCGCGCTCCATCGCTCAGGCGGTGCGCTACACGCCGGGCCTGATGAGCACGCCCTATGGCGCCACCACCCGCTACGACTATGTCGCCATGCGCGGCATCACCGACGGCTCGGTGGACAACCTTTACCTCGACGGCCAGAAGCTGCTGGGCGACAGCGGCACCTACAGCACTCTGCAGGTCGATCCGTACTTCATCGAGCGCATCGACATTCTCAAGGGACCGTCCTCGGTGCTCTATGGCCGTAGCCTGCCGGGTGGCCTGGTGGCGATGACCAGCAAGAAGCCGCAGAAGGAAGCCAGCCGCCAGCTGCAGTTCTCCTACGGCAGCCACGATTACAAGCAGGCTGCGTTCGACTTCACCGGCCCGCTGGACGACGAGCGCATCGCCTATCGCCTGGTGGGCGTGGCCAAGGATGCCGACAACCAGGTCGATGGCATCGAGGAGCAGCGCTATGCGGTGATGCCCTCGGTGAGCATCGACTTCACCGACGACACCCGCCTGACCCTGCTGGCGATGCTGCAACGCGATCCGGAAAGCGGCTACCACGGTGGGTTGCCGGCCGACGGCACGGTGACGTCGCACAACGGTCAGCGCATCTCGCGCAGCTTCTTCGAGGGTGACAGGGATTACGAGAAGTTCGAGCGCGACCAGCAGATGATCGGCTATCAGCTCGAGCATCGTTTCAACGATGTCGTGTCAGCGCGGCAAAACTTCCAGTACCTGGACTCCACCGTGGACTCGGGGCAGGTGTATCAGTACGGCTATGTGGCCCCGGGTTCCGATGAGCTGGTGCGCTACTACACCGGGGCCGACGAAGCGCTGCACGCCTGGACCATCGACAACCAGCTGCAGTTTCTCTTCGATACCGGCGCACTCAGCCACACCCTGGTCACCGGCCTCGACTACCAGCGGCGCAAGGCGAGGGTCAATTACGACGCGGGCGCCGGTTTGCCATCGATCAATCCCTACACGGGTGCCGTTAGCGCTGGCAGCCCGGTGTTCTATTACCAATACGACGAAACGCGCAAGCTGGAGCAGACCGGCCTCTATGTGCAGGACCTGATCAGCCTCGACAACTGGCGCTTCTCGTTGGGCGTGCGCCAGGACTGGGTGGATGTGTCCTTCGATCACACCAACGATGCAACTTACGGCGATCAGTCCGATAGCGCCAAGCTGGAGCAGTTCACCGGTCGCGTCGGCGTGCTCTATGCCTTCGACAACGGCCTGTCGCCCTACGCCAGCTATTCCGAGTCGTTCAACCCCAATGCCACTGCAGCCTACAACGCCAACGGCAGCGGCGGCTTCGACATCACCCTGCTCGAACCTACCGAGGGTGAGCAGTACGAGGTTGGTCTGAAGTACCAGCCGCTGGGTACCGATGATCTCTACACCATCTCCTATTTCGACCTGAAGCAGTCCAACCTGGCGAACAAGGACTCCAACGAGAACTTCTACCGCGCAGTGGGTGAGCTCACCTCGAAGGGCGTGGAAGTCGAAGCGCGCCTGCGGCCCATCGAGCAGGTCAACCTGATCGCCAGCTACACCTACATGGACGTCGAATACTCCAAGGACTTCACCGGCGCTGCTGGCGTCAACAACCGCGGCAACACGCCGAATGCGGTGGCGCGCAACATGGCTTCGCTGTGGACCGACTACACCTTCGATCAGGGGCCGCTGGCCGGTCTTCAGGTGGGCGGTGGGGCGCGCTACTTCGGCAAGAGCTGGGCGGACGCAGAGAACACCCTGCGCATCCCGTCCTACACCTTGTATGACGCGATGCTCGGCTACGACCTGTCCCACGTGGGGCTGCAGGGGGTTGGCGTGCGCCTGAACCTGAACAACCTCACCGACGAAAAATACGTCGCTGCGTGCAACAGCCTGAGCCAGTGCTATTACGGCGAGTCGCGCAATGTCATGGCTACCGTGACCTACGACTTCTGATAACGCTGAGCCGCCGCCGGTCCCCAAAGGCCGGCGGCTTTGTGCTTTCTGAAAGACGGACAACCGACGATGCGTTCGATTCTTGTGCTCCTGCACCGCTACATCGGCCTGGCCACGGCGATCTTCCTGTTTCTCGCCGGCATTACCGGCAGCATCCTGGCCTTCCATCACGAGCTGGATGAATGGCTCAACCCGGAGTTCTACCACACCACCAGTGAGGGGCCGGTGCTGTCGCCGGGGACGCTGGTGGAGCGCGTCGAGCAGGCCAACCCGCGCATGCAGGTCTGGTACATGGAGTTTCCCAGCGAACCCGGCCACGCCGCGCTGATGGCGCTGGTGCCGCGCGACGATCCGGCGACCGGCAAGCCCTATGACGAACGACCCGTGGTGCATTACCTCGATGCGGTGACTGGCGAGCCGGTGGGGACGCGCTATTGGGGCGAGTGCTGCTTCTCGCGCAAGAACTTCGTGCCCTTCATTCTCGAGTTCCATTACAACCTGTCGCTGCCGGGCAACTGGGGGCTGTGGTTGATGGGCATCGTGGCGATCGCCTGGGTAATCGATTGCTTCGTCTCGCTGGTGCTGACCTTCCCTCGCGGCCGGCCGTTCTTTTCCAAGTGGTGGACGGCCTGGAAGATCAAGCGCCAGCGCATGAACCACGACGTGCACCGCGCCGGCGGCCTGTGGCTGTGGCTGCTGCTCACGCCAGTGGCGGTCAGCAGCGTGGCGATGAACCTGCCGGAGCAGGTGTTCAAGCCGGTGGTCTCACTGTTCTCGCCCGTTGAGCCGAGCGTCTATGAGGCCCGCGGGCGGATGCCGGCCGAGCAGTTGGGCACTACCGCCTACGACTTCCACCAGGCGTACGACTACGCCATGCAGCACGCCGCCGAGCTCGGCCTGACCGAAGCGATCACCGAGCTGTACTACAGCTTCGAGTACAACTTCTATGGCGCCGGTTTCGGCGAGCACGACAGCAATCAGGGCAATGCCTGGCTGTTCTTCCACGGCACCGACGGGCGCCTGCTCGGCCAGGAGATTCCTGGCCAGGGCACGCTGGGGCAGCAGTTCCACCTGCTGCAACCGGCGATCCACGGCGGGCGCATTCTCGGCTTGCCGGGTCGCATCCTGATCGCCGTGCTGGGCGTGGCGATCGCGGTGCTGTCGGTGACCGGGGTGGTGATCTGGTGGCGCAAGCGACGCGCACGCATCAGCGCGTCGCTGCGTGAACCACGCAGGGGGAATGCAGCGTCGGCAAATCCGGTCGGTGAGCCATGATGGCCAACAGGCTCGTGTTTCTCACTCCGCCCGGTTGACCAGCTCAGGCAACTGCTCGGCCAGTTTCTGCACCCGCAAGGGCGAACGGATAAAGCCGCGCTGGCGGCCGTCCGGGCCGATCAGGACCAAGTTGCCGCTGTGGTCGACGGTGTAGTTCTCCTTGCTGGTATCCCCCGGAATGAAGGGAATGCCGACGCCGTTGGCCAGAGTCTGGATATCGTCCAGCGGGCCGGTCAGGCCCTGGAAGCCGGCGTTGAAATAGCCGAGGTATTCCTTGAGCTGCGCGGGCGTGTCGCGGTCCGGATCGACACTGACCAGTATGGTGCGCAACTGGCCGCGCACCGTCTCCGGCAGCATGCCGTTGAGCTGGCGCAGCTCGGCCAGCGTGGTGGGGCAGATGTCCGGGCAGAAGGTGTAGCCGAAGAACAGCAGCGTCCATTGCCCCTTCAACGCGTCCAGCTGCACCGCTTCGCCGTCCTGATCCGTCAGGCTCAGCGCCGGCACCGGGCGGCTCTGCGGCAGCAGGACGATGCCGGCGTCCAGCAGCTGGGTGGGATCGAGCTGGCGCTGGCTGTTGAGCACCTTGGAAACCGTCAGCCCGACGACCAGCGCGATCAGCGCAACGAGGATGAAGACGGTTTTCTGGATGCGGGTCATGAACGTCCTTTGGGCGACTGGGTGGCCTGTTTGGTGAGCTCAGTTGGTCAATTTCGGCGCCCATGGCCCCGACACTGCGTTGCTGCTCCTTGCCATAGCTCGCTATGACTCGTCGCAGCGCCTTGTCTCGGAGCCATGTTCATCCGAACTTGCCCCAACCCGCTCACCGCACAGGCCACTAGAAATCGAGTAGCAGATAATGATCAACCAGCAGCGCGATGAACAGCGCGAACAGGTACCAGATGCTGAATTTGAACGTCTTGATTGCCGCATGTGGCCGGCTGTCGCGGTATAGCACGATGGTCCAGTAGAGGAAGCGCGCGCCCAGCAGCACCGCGGCGGCCAGGTATAGCGGGCCGCTCATGTGAATGGCGAAGGGCATGAAGCTGACCGCCAGCAGCATGGCGGTGTAGAGCAGGATGTGCACCTTGGTGTAGTGCACGCCATGGGTCACCGGCAGCATCGGCACGTTGACCTTGGCGTACTCGTCCTTGCGGTGGATCGCCAGGGCCCAGAAGTGCGGCGGCGTCCAGGCGAAGATGATCAGCACCAGCAGCAGCGGTTCGGCGGTGACCTGGCCGGTTACCGCGACCCAGCCGAGCAGGGGCGGCGCGGCGCCGGCCAGGCCGCCGATGACGATGTTCTGCGGCGTGGCACGTTTGAGGAAGCCGGTATAGATCACCGCGTAACCGATCAGCGAGGCCAGCGTCAGCCAGGCGGCGAGGGCGTTGGTGAAGGTCAGCAGCAGGGCCAGCCCGCTGACGCCGAGGACGAAGGCGAAGGTCAGTGCCGCCGCCGGCGAGACCCGGCCTTCGGCCAGGGGCCGCTTGTGGGTGCGGGCCATCACCGAATCGATCTGCCGGTCCACCACATGGTTCACCGCCGCCGCGCCGCCGGCGCACAGGGCGATGCCGAGGTTGCCGAACAGCAGCACCGTCCAGGGCACACCGGCGCGGGTGGCGAGGAACATGCCCACCAGCGAGGTGATGAGCATCAGCAGCACCACCTTCGGCTTGGTCAGCTCCAGGTAGTCGCGCCAGCTGGCCTGGGCGCCGCGTTCGCTGAGTAGAGTCGCCATTGGGGTTCTCCTTGTGGTCATGCGCGGGGCAGATCGAGCTGCCCCGTCGTGTTCGAAATCGATGCAGGCTCGGTTTGCCGGGTGGCATGTGCAGGCTGGCGCAGCCGGTAATTGACCAGTACCAGCACCAGCAGCAGCGCGGCACCGCCGCCGTTGTGCGCGACGGCCACCGCCAGCGGCAGGTTGAAGACCACGTTGCTGATACCCAGGCCGACCTGTAGCGCCAGCGCGGCGATGAGCAGCCCGGCCAGGCGGCCGAGGCCGCGGCGCATGAGCATGGCGGCGAGCAGCAGCAACACCAGCGTCACCAGCAGCGCACCGATGCGGTGGCTGACATGGATCGCCGTGCGCGCCTCGCCGTAGAGCAGGCCGCCCAGGTAGTTGGGGCCGATGTCGTGGTGGGTCAGGTTGAAGGCGTTGGCAAAGTCCATCCGCGGCCACCATTCGCCGTGGCAGGTGGGGAAATCGGTGCAGGCCACCGCCGCATAGTTGCTGCTGACCCAACCGCCCAGGGTGATCTGCGCCACCACCGCGAGCAGGGCGATGCCGGCGAATCTGCGCAGACGACCGTCCACGGCCGGCAAGGGAGCAAGCGCGCCGGACAGTCGCAGGCACAGCAGAAACAGCAGGCTGAGCGTAGTGAACCCCCCGAGCAGGTGCGCGGTGACTACCTGCGGCCAGAGCTGCAGGGTCACCGTCCACATGCCGAAGATCGCCTGGGCGATGACCACCGCGAGCAGCAGCAGCGGCAACTTCAGCGGTTGCCCGGGCTGGCCGCGACGGCGTATCGCCTGTACCGCAAGGGCGAGGATCACCAGCCCGAGGGCGCCGGCGAAATAGCGATGGACCATCTCGTTCCAGCCCTTGCGCACCTCCAGCGGTGCATCGGGAAAGCGCAGCGCGGCAAGGTTCTGCTTGTGTTCGCTCATGGGCACGGCAAGGAAACCGTAGCAGCCGGGCCAGTCCGGGCAGCCGAGGCCGGCGTGGGTCAGCCGCGTGTAGGCACCGAGCAGCACGACCACCACGGCCAGCGCGGTGGCAATCAGGGCGAGGCGGTATCCGGGTCTGGCCATCGGGTTCTCCTTGGGGCGGCCTGTTTGGGACCGCAGCGCAGCGGCGCAGTGCCTCAGCCGATCTGCGAGATCTTCAGCAGGTATTTCAGGTCGTCGAGAATCGCCTTGCCGTCGGCGCCGACGTCGTAGCGCAGCACCAGATTGCCGTGGGGGTCGACGATCCACAGTTGGGGGGTGGCGGGTGCCTCGGGGTTGCGGGCATAGACGGCGGCGTCCAGCGTATGGCGTTGCAGCTGCGGGTATTCGCGACGCAGGCGCTGTTCGTAGGCTTCGTCCAGCGCCGTCGCGCTGGCCAGTGCATGGCCGGCGCGGGCCGCTTCGCGGGCCAGGCCGATATTGATCTGGCGGGCCAGGTAGACCAGTTGCTGGCATTGGGCCTCGCAACCCTGCGGCGCGGTGACCAGCAGCTCCCAGCGGCGCTCGGGCGCTGTAGCGCTGACGCCGATGGCCGCACGGTCCTGGCCGTTGGCGATCAGCACGCCGTCATAGCTGCGGCTTTCCGGCACCCAGAAGCCGAAACGGTACATGGCCGAAGCCAGCAGCATCGGGCCGAGCACCACGCCGATGATCAGCAGCAGTTGCAGCCGACCGCGGCCGCGTTTCCCTTCACCGCTGGAGAGGGTTGGATTCATCGTGCTCACTGCGCTTCCCCCGTGCCTGATGCACACCGAAATAGATGAACAGCGCCAGCAGTGCCGCTGCGAGGGCGAACCACTGCACGGCGTAACCCAGGTGCTGCGACGGGCTCATGCTGGTGATCGCCCAGTCGGCACGATAGGCGCTCGGACCCGGCTCCAGGCGCAGCTCGTGGATCACCCCCTCGCGCCCCGCCTGCTGCCACATCGCCTCGATGTCCACATGGTTGATCAACCGCGGCCAGCCCTCGGCCGCTCGATGGCTGAATACGAACGGCTTGCCCGGCGGAACGTAGACCCAGGCGGCGAGCTTCAACGGCTGCGTCGGCGTGTCGAAGGCCGGCGGCACGCGGCGGTCCGGCCAGGGAATCCAGCCCCGGTTGACCATCACCCAGCGGCCGCTGAGTTCGTCATGGAAGGGTTGCAGCAGTTCGACGCCGACCTGGCCGTCGCGGGTGCGGCTGTCGAGCAGGAAGCTGTGCTCGGCATCGAAGCGACCCTGCAGGAACACCCGGGCGAAGGCCGGATCGTTCAGCTGTTCGATCTCGTGTGGCGCCAGCGGTGCGGCCTGCTGACGGGCTTGCTGGCGCTCCAGCAGCTCGCGCTTGTGCTCACCGCGTTCCAGCTGCCAGAAACCCAGCCACACCAGTACCGGCAGCATGGCCAGTACCAGCAGGGTCGGCAGCAGCCCCGGCCTGAAGCCGCTCATGGCCGGCACCCTGATGCGTCGATACGGCTGGCTATACTCCACCCCCAATACCCCTGTCGTGGAATCGCTCATGCTCAAGGCGGCGATCGTTCTGTTGTTAGTGGCCACGCTGGTCAGTCTGTTCAGTGGGTTGTTCTTCCTGGTCAGGGATGAGGGGCGTACCTCCCGCGTGATCACGGCCCTGTTCATCCGCGTCACCCTCAGCGCGCTGACCGTCGCGCTGATCGGCTGGGGTTTCTATACGGGG
This sequence comes from Stutzerimonas sp. Brlt_14, assembly GCF_051948915.1. NCBI lineage: Bacteria > Pseudomonadati > Pseudomonadota > Gammaproteobacteria > Pseudomonadales > Pseudomonadaceae > Stutzerimonas > Stutzerimonas sp. Brlt_14. The sequence continues at coordinate 347,227 of NZ_JAYJLM010000003.1, read as the reverse complement.
CAGCTACGCCCCGCCTTCGGTTTCTGAGAGCTCCCTAGATCACGTAGACGAACACGAACAGCGCGATCCACACCACGTCGACGAAGTGCCAGTACCAGGCCGCCGCCTCGAAACCGAAGTGCTGCTCCGGGCTGAAGTGCCCGCGCAGGATGCGCACCAGCATCACCGTGAGGATGATCGCGCCCATGGTTACGTGGGCGCCGTGAAAGCCGGTGAGCATGAAGAAGGTCGCGCCATAGATGCCCGAGCCCAGCGTCAGCCCGAGTTCGGTGTAGGCGTGCACATACTCCTCGATCTGCAGGATCAGGAATGCCACGCCGAGCAGCACGGTCAGGCCCAGGCCGATCTTCAGGTGCTGGCGATTGTTCTTGCGCAGCGCATGGTGCGCCCAGGTCAGGGTGAAGCTGGAGCTGACCAGCAGGATGGTGTTGATCAGCGGCAGGCCCCAGGCGCTGATGGTGCCCTCCGGCGCCGGGTAGAGCTTCGGGTCGGGGTTGTTCAGCAGCGGCCAGCTGTACTCGAAGCCGGGCCAGAGCATGTTGCTGATGCCCTTGTCGCCCTCGCCGGCGAGCCAGGGGCCGGTCCAGTAGCGGATGTAGAAGAGCGCGCCGAAGAAGGCGAGGAAGAACATCACCTCCGAGAAGATGAACCAGCTCATGCCCCAGCGGAACGAGCGATCCATCTGTGCGCTGTACAGCCCCGCGCGGCTTTCCTTCACCACAGCGCCGAACCAGCCGAACATCATGTAGGCGATCAGCAGCGCGCCGACGAAGAAGATCAGTGGCCCGTTGGACGAATCACGGGCGGCCTTGAGGTCGTTGAACCAGCTGCCCAGGCCATAGAAGGTGACCAGCAGGGCGATGGTGGCAATGATCGGCCATTTGCTCTGATCGGGAACGTAGTACTGCTCGTGGGTGGTCTGTTGGCTCATTGCAGACTCTCCTTGGCCGGGGCCGATGCGGCGTTGACGGCCACCGGCGGCTGGCGGGACGTGATGTCGAACAGCGTGTAGGCGAGGGTCAGGTGATGCACGTCGGCGGGCAGGTCGCGATCGACGATGAAGCGCACCGGCATCTCGATGCGCTCGCCCGGCTGCAACACCTGCTGGGTGAAGCAGAAGCACTCGGTCTTGTGGAAGTAGGCGGCCGCCCGTGACGGCGAGACGCTGGGAATCGCCTGGGCGGTCATCGGCTTGTCGGTGGGGTTGTAGGCGACGAAGCGGATCTCCTGGGTGGCGCCGGGGTGCACGCTGATCTGGTCGGCCTGCGGGCCGAACTGCCACTGCATGCCGGCGGCGTTGGTGGCAAGGAACTGCACCCGCACCGCACGCGCCTCGTCGGCGCTCTGCACGCCGGTGTAGGCGCCAGCCGTCTTGCCGTTGATGCCGAAGGCCTGGCACATCACGTCGTAGATCGGCACCAGCAGGAAGCCGAAGCCGAACATGGCGATCACGACGAACACCAGGCGGCGGACCAGCCGCCGAGTGGACAGGGCCTCGTTCATGGCAGCCTCCCCGATCGAGGGTTGCGGGCGGCCCGGCAACCTCCGGTCACACCCCGATGCATGCTCACGGCGTCAGCTCCCCGCCGGTGCCCTTGCGGTGCTCGTGCACATGGCTCATGTCCGGCGGCACCTGGAAGGTGTGGTAGGGCGCCGGCGAGGGCACGCTCCATTCCAGTCCCTCTGCGCCGTCCCAGGGCTTGGCCGGTGCGGGTGCGCCGCCGCGGATGCACTTGATGACGATGAACAGGAACAGCAGCTGAGTGGCGCCGAACATGAAGGCGCCGACGCTGGAGACCATGTTGAAGTTGGCGAACATCATGTTGTAGTCGGGGATGCGTCGCGGCATGCCGGCCAGGCCAACGAAGTGCATCGGGAAGAACGCCAGGTTCATGCCGATGAAGCTCATCCAGAAATGCAGCTTGGCCAGGGTCTCGTCATACATGTGCCCGGTCCACTTCGGCAGCCAGTAGTAGGCCGAGGCGAAGATGCCGAAGATCGCCCCCGGCACCAGCACGTAGTGGAAGTGCGCCACCACGAAGTAGGTGTCGTGGTACTGGAAGTCCGCCGGGGCGATGGCCAGCATCAGCCCGGAGAAGCCGCCGATGGTGAAGAGGATGACGAAGGCCACGGCGAACAGCATCGGCGCCTCGAAGGTCAGCGAGCCGCGCCACATCGTCGACACCCAGTTGAACACCTTCACCCCGGTGGGCACGGCGATCAGCATGGTGGCGTACATGAAGAACAGCTCGCCGGTCAGCGGGATGCCGACGGTGAACATGTGGTGCGCCCAGACGATGAAGGAGAGGAAGGCGATCGCGCCGGTGGCGTAGACCATCGAGGTGTAGCCGAACAGCGGCTTGCGGCTGAACGCCGGGATGATCGAGCTGACCGCGCCAAAGGCCGGCAGGATCATGATGTACACCTCGGGATGGCCGAAGAACCAGAACACGTGCTGGAACAGCACCGGGTCGCCGCCACCGGCGGCGCTGAAGAAGCTGGTGCCGAAGTGGATGTCCATCAGCATCATGGTCACCACGCCGGCCAGCACCGGCATCACCGCGATCAGGAGGAAGGCGGTGATCAGCCAGGTCCAGACGAACAGCGGCATCTTCATCAGCGTCATGCCTGGCGCGCGCAGGTTGAGGATGGTGGCGATCACGTTGATCGCACCCATGATCGAGCTGATGCCCATCAGGTGGATGGCGAAGATGAAGAAGGTCACCGACTCCGGCGCGTAGGTCGTCGACAGCGGCGCATAGAAGGTCCAGCCGAAGTTCGGCCCGCCGCCTTCCATGAACAGGGTCGAAACCAGCAGGCCGAAGGCCGCCGGCAGCAGCCAGAAACTGAAGTTGTTCATCCGCGGCAGCGCCATGTCCGGTGCGCCGATCATCAGCGGGATCATCCAGTTGGCCAGGCCGACGAAGGCCGGCATTACCGCGCCGAACACCATGATCAGGCCGTGCATGGTGGTCATCTGGTTGAAGAATTCCGGCTGCACGATCTGCAGGCCCGGCTGGAACAGTTCGGCGCGGATCACCATGGCCATCGAGCCGCCGAGCAGGAAGGCGCAGAAGCTGAACCACAGGTACATCGAGCCGATGTCCTTGTGATTGGTGGTCAGCAGCCAGCGCGATAGCCCCTTCGCCGGGCCGTGGTGGTGGTCATGCCCGACATGACCATGGTCGTCGATCACTGCACTCATCACCTGATCCTCTTACTGGGTGGCTTCTTCGGCCTGTTTGAAGTCGAGCACGTCTTTCGGCGTGACCATGTCGCCCGTGTTGTTGCCCCAGGCGTTGCGCTCGTAGGTGATGACGGCAGCCAGATCGACCTCCGACAGCTGCTTGCCGAACGCCGCCATGGCGGTGCCCGGCTTGCCGTTGACGACGATGTCGATGTGCGCCTCGACGTCGCCGGTGGCGATGGCCGAGCCCTTGAGGGCCGGGAACATCGGCGGGATGCCTTCGCCCCCGGCCTGGTGGCACGAGGCGCAGGCGGTCTGGTAGACCTTCTGGCCGCGCTCGGAGAGCTCTTCCAGCGTCCATTCCTTGCTGGTCAGTTCAGCCAGCTTGGCGGCCTCGGCCTTCTTCTCGCCGAGCCAGCTGGCGTAGTCCTCCTGCGACTTGACCTCCACCACCACCGGCATGAAGCCGTGGTCCTTGCCGCAGAGTTCGGTGCACTGGCCGCGGTAGATGCCCGGCTGCTCGACGCGGGTCCAGGATTCATTGATGAAACCGGGAATGGCGTCCTTCTTCACCGCCAGATCCGGTACCCACCAGGAGTGGATCACGTCCGCCGCGGTGATCAGGAAGCGGACCTTGGCACCGGCCGGGATCACCAGCGGCTCGTCGACTTCCAGCAGGTAATGCTCGCCCTTGGGCGACTGGTTGTTGATCTGCTCGCGCGGCGTGGTGAGGTTGCTGAAGAACTCCACGTCCTCGCCCAAATACTTGTAGTGCCACTTCCACTGGTAGCCGGTGATCTGCACATCCACGTCCGATTCGCTGGAGTCGTAGATGTGGATCAGCGTGCGCGTCGCCGGGATCGCCATGCCCACCAGGATCAGCAGCGGGATGACCGTCCAGAGCACCTCGACGCGGGTGTTTTCGTGGAAGTTGGCCGATTGCTGACGCTTGGAGCGGCGGTGCGCGATCATCGAATAGATCATGACGCCGAACACCAGCACGCCGATGACCACGCAGATCCAGAAGATGGTCATGTGCAGATCGAACACCGACCGACTGACGTCAGTGGCGCCGGAGCGCATGTTCACGTCCCAGGCCGCCTGGGCCTGGCCAAATACTGCCGAAAGCCCAAGCCCCATCCAGATGCATGGATGTCGAGACATTGCGGGTTCCCCTTATGATTCTTGTTATCCCGCCGACCGCCATCGCACCGCCGAGAATCGGCTGGCCGGGGAAACCATTCCCGTCATGCCAGCTACGTTCTCGATCAGTCCGATTCTGCCCAGCACGACCACCGGAAGGCCCGGTGGCCGACTGGACGCTTGCACGCGCAGTCGGAACTCAATCAGGTACGCCTACGATTCGGAGTATAGACAGCGATCCCACTCTCGCAATTTAAGCGCGGGGCGTGTCTGGCTCGGGCTGTGCGGGGTCTTCGTTCTTCTTCACGCCGCGAATGTTCATCGCCGCCAGGCAGACCTGCAGGACGATCAGCGCCCAGGCCTCGGCGTGCCAGCCCCAGATCACCCAGAGCAGGTTGCTCAGCAGGAAACAGCAGAAGCCGACGAAGCGCCGGCCGGGTCGCAGCGAGCCGATCAGCCAGGCGGCGATCACCGTGACCGCCATGGCCGGCCATTGCAGCAGATCGATAAAGACGTCCAATTCATCCTCCGCAAGCGCAGGCAGCGCACCGGTTCGCCCGATGCGCTGCCTGCAAGGTGCACATGTTGATGCCTGAAAGATGAGGGCTTGGCCGCCCCGATTAGTTCCCGGCGGCGGCTGCGGCGAGATGTGCGGCCTGTCGACGCCGGCCTTCGACCCGCCGGGTCAGCGCCCGCGCTTCGATGATCAACCGTGCGCCGCTGGCCTGGTTGGCGCGCTGCCATTCCTCCAGCAGCTCCATGCAGGCGTGATCGATGTAGCGCAGGTGCGCCATCGGTACATGCAGCCAGGCATCCTGCGGCACGCCCTGCAGTGCGCGGGCGAGCTGCGGCACGCGAAGAAAGGTCGCCGCACCCTGCATGCGCAGCTCGACCCGGCGGCCGTCGCGCACCACGCCGATCTTCAGTCGCGACGCCTGCCAGGCCAGCTGCGCCAGTGTCAGCGCGAAGCCCAGCAGCACGCCGGTCAGCAGGTCGGTGGCGACGATGGTCAGCGCGGTGGCGACATGGATCAGCATGGCCATGCGGCCGTAACGGCCGAGCTGGCGCAGCGCGTCCAGGTCGATCAGCTTGAGCCCGGTGTAGACCAGCACACCGGCCAGGCTCGCCACCGGAATCTGCTCCAGCAGCGCGGCCAGCAGCACCACCGCGGCCAGCAGCCAGAGCGCATGCAGCATGGCCGACAGCCGCGTACGCGCGCCGGCCTGCACGTTGGCCGAGCTGCGCACGATCACGCCGGTCATCGGCAGCGCGCCGAGCACGCCGCAGAGCATGTTGCCGACGCCCTGCGCGGTGAGCTCGCGGTCGAAATCGGCCCGCGGGCCCTGGTGCATGCGATCGACCGCGGCGGCGGACAGCAGGGTTTCGGCGCTGGCGATAAAGGCCACGGCCAGCGCCGCGACCAGCAGGCCGGGATCGGCGAACGCCAGCAGATCGGCCGGCTGCAGCCAGCTGATGGCGTCGGCAAGGTTGTCGGGCACCTCGACACGGCGCACGTCGAGCCCCAGCCACAGCCCCACCAGCGTCGCCGCCGCGACACCGAGCAGCGCGCCGGGCAGCAGACGCAGACGCTGAGGCCTGAGCCGATCCCATGTCCACATGCAGGCGATGGTCAGCAGGCCGAGGGAGGCGGCGGCCATGCCGTTGCCGCCAGAGAACGGCAGGGCCGCCCACAGCGCTGCGGGAAAGGCGCCGAGATTGTCCAGTCCGGAGGCTTCCGGCTGCGCATCCATCATCACGTGCAACTGCGACAGCACGATGAGGATGCCGATGCCCGCCAGCATGCCGTAGACCACGGCCGGTGCGGTAACGCGGAACCAGCAACCCAGCTTCAGCCGCCCGGCCAGCAGCTGCAGCGCGCCGGCCAGCAGCAGGATCGGGCCGAGCATCGCGGCGCCATATTGCTGCACCAATTCGAAGACCAGCACCGTGAGGCCCGCGGCCGGGCCACTGACCTGCAGCGGCGCGCCGGCCAGCCAGCCCACCACCAGCCCGCCGACGATACCGGTGATGACGCCCTTGGCGGGCGGTAGGCCCGAAGCGATGGCAATGCCCATGCACAGCGGCAGCGCCACCAGGAAGACCACCACGGACGCCATTAGGTCGCGTGGCAATGTTGCTTTGATCGTTTCTGCATTCATTCGAAATCCTCGACAACGCGGCGACGCCCAGCGGCGCCGCCGGGAGTGACAGCCAATGCCTTTTCGGCCGCTGGTTCAGGCTTGCAGGTAGCGCGGTGCGGGCGTTGCCACCGGCAGCGGGCCGTCGCCGTCCAGCGGCGCGAAGCGGCCGGTGCCGGCGTCGTAGGCGAGGATTTCGCTGGTTTCGATGCAGTAGACCCAGCCATGGATCGACAGCTGACCGCCGGCGAGGCGGGCGGCGACCGAAGGGTGGGTGCGCAGGTGATCGAGCTGCGCCACCACGTTCTCCTCGGTAAGCACGCCCAGGGCCTCGCCGGCCGTGCAGCTGCAGTTCTGCTCGACCAGGCTGCGCGCCACCTCGCAATGGCGCAGCCAGGCCTTCACCGTGGGCATGCGCTGCAGCCCGGCCGGGTCGAGCACCGCTTTCATCGCACCGCAGTCGGAATGCCCGCAGACAATGATGTGTTGCACGTCGAGGGCCATCACCGCGTACTCGATGGCGCTGGAAACCCCGCCGTTCATCTGGCCATAGGGTGGCACCACGTTGCCCACGTTGCGGGTGACGAACAGGTCGCCGGGCGAACTCTGGGTGATCAGCTCGGGAACGATCCGCGAGTCCGCGCAGGTGATGAACATCGCGCGCGGCTGCTGGGCCTTGGCCAGACGGGCGAACAGCGCCTGCTGTTCGGGGTAGACCTCGGCACGGAAGCGGCGAAAGCCATCGACCAGGTGGGCGAAGGATTCGTCGGCGCTCTCGTCTCGGGCATGCCGGCCGCCTTGGGCGGATGCTTTGCTGGGCTCGACGCGGGCGGTGAATATTTCACGCATGGGCTTGGGTCTCCTGGGGCAGGGGCAAGGCGTGCCAGCGCCGCGCAGACCGCAGGCGGTCCGCGTGACTGGCTGGTCACATTTGCCTCGAGGCTAGTCAGCGAGACTTAACTGAAACTGAACGAGCCGCTCTAGGACGAGCCTTTGCGACGATTGCCCCGCTAGCGCAATGATGGCACTGGCATCCCGGCGCGGCGAAATCAGAGCAACGGCATCTGCCGTCCCGGCACGACGAAACGGCTGCAATCCAGGCCGTAATTCTGATCCCGCCGATTGAAGCCCAGCCGCTTGCAGGCCAGCTGGAAACGCTGGGCGAGCAGTTGGGCGAACTGGCCCTCGCCGCGCATGCGGCTGCCGAAACGGCTGTCGTAATCCTTGCCGCCGCGCGACTGGCGCACCAGGCTCATGACATGGGCGGCGCGCTGCGCAAAGTGTTCCTCGAGCCAGCCCTCGAACAGCCCGGCCACTTCATGAGGCAGGCGCAGCAGCACGTAGCCGGCCGAACGCGCACCGGCTTCGCGGGCGGCTTCCAGCAGGCGCTCCAGCTCCATGTCGTTGATCATCGGGATCATCGGCGCGCACATCACGCTGACCGGCACGCCGGCCTCGTGCAGTGTGCGCAATACCCGCAGGCGCGCCGAAGGCGAGGCTGCGCGCGGCTCCATGATGCGTTTGAGTTCGTCGTCCAGGGTCGTGAGGCTGACCGACACGCTGACCAGCCGCTGCTCGGCCAGCGGCACCAGCAGGTCCAGGTCGCGCAGCACCAGCGAACCCTTGGTGATGATGTGCACCGGATGCCTGAAGCGCAGCAGGATTTCCAGTGCCTGGCGCGTCAGCCGCTGCTCGCGCTCCAGTGGCTGATAGGCGTCGGTGTTCACCCCCAGGGCGATGGGCTGCGGCACGTAGCCCGGCTTGCTCAGCTCGGCCTCCAGCCGTTCGGCAAGGTTGGTCTTGGCGATCAGCCGGGTCTCGAAATCGATGCCCGGCGAAAGATCCCAGTACGCGTGCGATGGCCGCGCAAAGCAGTAGATGCAGCCATGTTCGCAGCCGCGATAAGGATTGACCGAGCGATCGAAACCGACGTCCGGCGACTGGTTGCGCGTCAGGACCGACTTGGCGATCTCGCGGCGCACCTCGGTGGCGCGGGTCGGCGGGACGTCCTGTTCCCAGCCATCGTCGTAGGCCTCGCTGCGCGTGGGCGCGAAGCGGTTGTCCGGGTTCACCGCCGTACCGCGGCCGCGTGGTGTGGAAATGGGCAGGGTCATGGTCGTGGCCAAATGCTGTTTATATATACAGTAAACAGCTCGTCGACCGCGCGCCAGCCCAACTGATCGATGGCAACCGCTACCGCCCGTCGGTTGCCTCGGGAACATTTGCTTACAGGTCCGGACAAAGGAGGCTGATCGGGTGAGCGCTGTGGTTTCCGCGCTTCCCGAATTGGAGCCGGCCGGCAAACAAACAAAAGGATGATCAGGGCGCCTCCGGCGACCGATCCGGCAGTACCGGCATTGCACTCCCGTGCACTCCAGCTTCCAGCCACTGCCGACAGTCAGGAGCAGACCATGCATCCCACCGGTTCCTTCCACACCCGGGAAACAACTTCGATTTCCTGCGCTTCTTCGCCGCTGCTCTGGTGCTGTTCGCCCATAGCTACCCGCTGGTCGGCCGTCGCGAAGACGAACTACTGACGCTGCTGACCGGCTATGAGAAGGGCGGCTCGATCGCCGTCGGTATCTTCTTCGTCATGAGCGGCTACCTGATCGCCTCGTCCTGGCTGGCCAGCAGCAGCCCGAAGAGCTTCCTGATCAAGCGTGCACTGCGCATCTTCCCGGCGCTGATCGTCGCGGTGCTGCTGTCGGTCTTCGTCATCGGACCGATGGTCACGCAGTTCAGCCTCGGTCGCTATCTGGCCGCCGACGGTACCTGGACCTACCTGCAGAACATCCTGCTGGTGACGCGCTACGAACTGCCTGGCGTGTTCACCGGCAACATCTATCCCGATGTGGTCAACGGTTCGCTGTGGACGTTGCCGCTGGAAGTGCTGATGTACATCGGCGTGATGATTCTCGGCCTGACCGGCTTTCTCAAGCGCCGCCTGATCTTCCTGCCGATCGTGGTGCTGGCGGTCGGGCACTTCTGGCTGCTGGGCAAGCTGGGTATCGAGTCCTACTTCATCAAGAACATCTTCAAGCTCGGTCTGCTGTATTACAGCGGCTCGGCACTGTTCCTCTATCGCGACGACATTCCCTGGCGCGGCTGGATCGCGGCGCTGCTGTTCGCCGCGCTGGTGGCGACCTTCCGCACCGACATCGGCCCGCTGGTGTACTTCGTCGCGCTGCCATACCTGGTGCTCTACCTGGCCTACGCGCCGCTGCCCTGGGTGTCGCGTTTCGGCAAGTACGGCGACTTCTCCTACGGCCTGTATATCTACGCCTTCCCGTTCCAGCAGCTCACCGTCTACCTGTTCGGTCCGCAGGTCGGCGTGCTCGGCCTGACGCTGATCGCCTTCGTGCCGACGCTGATCCTCGCCGCGCTGTCCTGGCACCTGATCGAAGCGCCGGCGATGAAGCTCAAGCGCCTGTTTGCCTCGCCACCGCAGCCGGGACGGGCGACGCCGAAGGTTGAGGGCTGAGCGAGCCTGGCACCGAAAAAGAACCCGCCACTCGGCGGGTTCTTTTTTATCAGCGGTGCGGCTGCGTAAGCGCTGGCGTGGCGGTGACCGCTGTCTGTCGTGAGGCCGCGAAGCAGAATCGTTCGGCGTGCGCCTTCACCTCCGGCGCACCTGCAGATCACGATAACCGGCGGCGGGGTCGCCCCGTAATTCCAGATGCCCCGCGGTAGTCAGCTCGCGGGCGCGCCAGTAGAGGAAGAGGTCGGTGGCGAAGAAACCGTCGCAATGGCCCATGACCTCGGCCATCGCACGCGCCAGCGGTGCGAATTCATCCGGGCTGGCGGCGATCAGCGCCGCGTCGATCAATTGATAGTCTTCGCCGCTAAAGGTCCCATTGTCCCAGCGCCGAATGCCATAGGTGCCGGCGCATTGCTGATGCCAGACCGCGGCAAGCTCGGTCTGGCGGGACACCGAAACGGCCTGTGGCCGGTAGAGCGCCGCCAGCGCCTCGGGCGAATGCATGGACACCGCTTTGCGCCGACCGGCGCGGCTGTCGCCTGTACCGCAGGCCACTTCTTGCAACCGGCAGCCCTGCAACGCCGCGCAGACCCGTGCCAGCAGCAGCTGTTCGGACGCACTGTCGCCATGCCAGACGATCACGCCGTCGGCTTGCCCGGCGAGCTCTGCCAGCCAGCGCGCATCGGCAGCCAGGTCGTGGGCGAACAGCGGGCGCGGCGTCAGCTCGTCAGGCCACAGCTGCTCCCAGAAGGCGACACGGGCGGCGCACGGCGGGCTGTCCACATCGCTCAGCGGGCCGACTGCCAGGTCATCGCGCAGCACCCGGACCTCCGCACCCGGTTCGCGGTCGGCCAGCAGGTTGCGAACACCATCGCCGGCCAGGTCACCGCAGGTCAGGTGCAGCACCCCTTACTCCGGCTTCTTCAACTTCGGATTAGGAAAAAACTGCACCGACTGCACCTGCGGGTTGGCCGGCTTGGGCTGGACCTTGTTCACTCGTGTGCCCAGCTCCATGGGTACCGACTGGCCCTGGGCGTTGAGGGTGTCGGCATAGCCGCAGTCGATGCATTCGCGGTGCGGGACACCGTCGACATCCCACATCTTGATGCAGTCCGTGCCGCTGCACGCCGGGCATACGGCCCCGGCGATGAAGCGCTTGGTCGTGACTCGGGATACTTCGTTGCTCATGCTGCGGCCTCCGCTACCAGCCCGAGGTGGCGCAGCAGGGCGTCGATGGACGGCTCGCGGCCTCGGAAATCGACGAACAGTACCATCGGCTCCTGGGAGCCGCCACGCGCCAGGATGGCCTCTCGGAAGGCGCGGCCGGTCTCGGCGTTGAACACCCCTTCCTCCTCGAAGCGCGAGAAGGCGTCGGACGACAGCACTTCGGCCCACTTGTAGCTGTAGTAACCGGCGGCGTAACCGCCGGAGAAGATGTGCGCGAAGCTGTTGGGGAAGCGGTTGTAGGCCGGCGGCCGCATCACCGAAACCTCATCGCGGATGTGTTCGAGCACCTCCAGCACGCTGCGACCGTCACCGTGGGTGGCGTGCAGTTCGAAGTCGAACAGGGAGAACTCCAACTGGCGCGCCATCATCATGCCGGACTGGAAGTTCTTCGCCGCCAGCATCATGTCCAGCTTGTCCTGTGGCAGGGCTTCGCCGGTCTGGTAGTGACCGGAGATCAGTGCCAGGCCTTCGGGATCCCAGCACCAATTCTCCATGAACTGGCTGGGCAGCTCCACCGCATCCCAGGCCACGCCGTTGATGCCCGACGCACCAGCGTGCTCGACCTGGGTCAGCAGGTGGTGCAGGCCGTGGCCGAATTCGTGGAACAGCGTGGTGACCTCGTCATGGGTCAAGAGCGCCGGGCGCTCGCCCACCGGCGGGGTGAAGTTGCAGACCAGGTTGGCCACCGGCGTCTGCAGCGTGCCGTCTGCGGTGCGGCGCTTGTCGCGGGCGCCGTCCATCCAGGCGCCGCCGCGCTTGTTCGGCCGCGCGTAGAGGTCGAAGAAGAAGCGCCCGACGTGCTCGCCGTTCTCGGTGATCTCGAACAGCCGCACGTCCGGGTGCCAGCCGTCGAACTGCTCCAGTTCATGGATCTGGATGCCATACAGGCGCTGGACGATGCCGAACAGCCCGGACAGCACCTTGTCGATCGGGAAGTAGGCGCGCAGCTCTTCCTGGTTCAGGCTGTAGCGCTGCTGGCGCAGCTTCTCGGCGTAGTAGCCCAGGTCCCAGCTCTGCAGGTCATCCAGACCCTGCTCGGCGGCGAAGGCGCGCAGTTCGGCCAGGTCGCGTTCGGCGAACGGCTTGCTGCGCACCGCCAGGTCGCGCAGAAAGCTCAGTACCTGCTCGGTGGATTCGGCCATCTTGGTCGCCAGCGACAGCTCCGCGAAGTTGCGATAGCCCAGCAGGCCGGCCAGCTCGTGACGCAGCTCGAGGATCTCGGCCATCACCGGGCCGTTGTCGAACTGCCCGGCATTCGGGCCCTGGTCCGAGGCGCGGGTGCAGTAGGCGGTGTAGACCTCCTCGCGCAGTCCGCGGTCGTCGGCATAGGTCATCACCGCGTAGTAGCTGGGGAATTCCAGGGTGATCAGCCAGCCGTCGAGGCCCTTGGCCTTGGCCGCCTCGGCCATCTGCGCCTTGGCCGAGTCGGTGATGCCGGCCAGCAGGCCCTCGTCGGTGATGTGCCGGGTCCAGGCCTGCGTGGCGTCCAGCAGCTGGTTGGAGAACTTGCTGCCCAGCTCGGCAAGCTTCATCTGGATGGCGCCGAAGCGCTGCTGCTCGACCGGCGGCAGGTCGATACCGGACAGGCGGAAGTCGCGCAGCGAATGCTCGAGGATGGTCTTCTGTGCCACCTCGAAACCGGCCGCCGCGGGGCCGGAGGCAAGCGCCTGGTAGGCCTCGAACAGCGCGCGGTTCTGCCCCAGTTCCGTGTAGTAGGCCGACAGCTTGGGCAGGCAGGCCTCGTAGGCGGTGCGCAATTCCGGGCTGTTGCACACGGAGTTGAGGTGACCGACCGGCCCCCAGGCACGGGCGAGGCGATCATTCAGCTCGTCCAGCCCGACCACCAGGGTCTGCCAGTCCAGGCTTTCGGCCGGGCGGCTGAGCAGCTCCTGGATCGCCACGCGGTTGTCGCCGAGGATGGTGTCGACGGCCGGCTCGACGTGTTCCGGACGGATTTCGGAATAGGGCGGCAGGTCGAATTGTTGCAGCAGGGGATTGTTCGCGCTCACGGGGACACCTTGTGACGAAGAGGGTTGCAGGCCGCTCGCTGGAGCGAGGCCGGACGTGGCAGGCAGATGTCCTAGATGGACGCGCTGTCGTGCTTTTTCAACGCCGGTCGGCCGGTTGTTACTCTGACCACGGCGGGCGGCATGCTGCTCAGCCCGGCTCCGCAGCGGCAATGCCGGCCATCTTAATTACAATCGACCCTTCCCGCAGCCAAAGAGGTTTCTATCGTGGCGATACGCAGCTACCAAAACAGCACTCCGACACTGGGCGAGCGCGTGTTCGTCGACGACTCCGCCGTGGTCATCGGCGATGTGGAAATCGGCGCCGACAGCTCGGTGTGGCCGCTCACGGTGATCCGCGGCGACATGCACCGCATCCGCATCGGGGCGCGCTCGAGCATCCAGGACGGCAGCGTGCTGCACATCACCCATGCCGGGCCGTACAACCCGGACGGCTTCCCGCTGACCATCGGCGACGAGGTCACGGTCGGGCACAAGGTCACGCTGCACGGCTGCACCCTGGGCAACCGAATTCTGGTGGGCATGGGCTCGATCGTGATGGACGGCGTGGTGGTCGAGGACGAGGTGATCATCGGCGCCGGCAGCCTGGTGCCACCGGGCAAGACGCTCGAGTCGGGCTACCTCTATGTCGGCAGCCCGGTGAAGCAGGCGCGCCCGCTGACCGACAAGGAGCGCAGCTTCTTCAGCTATACCGCCGGCAACTACGTCAAGCTCAAGGACCAGCACCTTGCCGAGCGCGGCTGATCCCCCTCACTTGGCGAACAGCTGGCCGATGTCCTTGAACGCCTTGAACTCCAGGGCGTTGCCGCAGGGGTCGAGCAGGAACATGGTCGCCTGTTCGCCGACCTGGCCCTGGAAGCGCACGTAGGGCTCGATCACGAAGCGCGTGCCGCGCGCCTTCAGCCGCTCGGCCAGCGCCTCCCATTGCTCCCAGCCGAGTACCACGCCGAAGTGCGGCACCGGCACGTCGTGGCCATCCACCGGGTTGCTGTGCGCCGCCTCCTGATGCGGCATCTTCGGCGCCTCGTGGATCACCAGCTGGTGGCCGAAGAAATCGAAATCCACCCAGTGATCGCTGCTGCGGCCCTCGGTACAGCCGAACGCCTCGCCGTAGAAGGCACGGGCGGCGGCCAGATCGTAGACGGGAATGGCGAGATGGAAGGGCGAAAGCGTCATCGGGTCGTACTCCGGAAATGGCAAGACGTTTCGAGTGTAGAGGCTTTCTGGCCGTACCGAGCATCGCCGGTGGGCTTCAGCCCGGTAGAAGCGCCTTGATTCACAACCGTCCCTAGAGCCTTTTTCCGCCGATCGGCCTACCCTGCAGCAGACCGGAGACGAAAGGAGAGACGTCGATGCGTGCCATGTTGCTGGAACAGATTGGCCAACCCTTGCAGCTGCGCGAGCTGCCCGTGCCGCAACCGGGGCCTGGCGAGGTCCGCGTGCGGGTGTTGGCCTGCGGTGTCTGTCGCACCGACTTGCACGTGGTGGATGGCGAGTTGCCGGAGGCGCCGCTGCCGATCATTCCCGGCCACGAGATCGTCGGGCGGGTCGACGCCTTGGGCGAGGGCGTGACGGGCTTCGAGCCGGGCCAGCGGGTCGGCATTCCCTGGCTGGGGCACACCTGCGGCACCTGCAGCTACTGCCAGCACGCCGAGGAAAACCTCTGCGACGCGCCGCAGTTCACCGGTTACACGCGGCCCGGCGGCTACGCCGAATACGTGGTGGCCGACGCACGCTTCGCCTTTGCCCTCGGTGAGGAGGGCGACCCCGTGGCGCTGGCACCGCTGCTCTGCGCCGGGCTGATCGGCTGGCGTTCGCTGGTCAAGGCCGGTGACGGCAAGCGTCTCGGGCTGTACGGCTTCGGTGCCGCGGCGCATATCGTCATGCAGGTGGCGCGCTGGCAGGGGCGTGATGTCTACGCCTTCAGCCGCCCCGGTGACCTGGCGGCACAGGACTTCGCCCGCTCGCTGGGCGCGGTCTGGGCCGGTGATTCGGGCGAGCTGCCGCCGGTGCCGCTGGATGCCGCGATCATCTATGCGCCGGCGGGCGAGCTGGTGCCGGCCGCGTTGCGCGCGCTGCGCAAGGGTGGCCGGGTGGTCTGCGCCGGCATCCACATGAGCGATATCCCGAGCTTTCCCTACGACATCCTCTGGCAGGAGCGCGAGGTGGTCTCGGTGGCCAATCTCACCCGCCAGGACGGCCTGGAGTTCTTTCCGGTGGCCGCCCAGGTCGGCATCCATACCGAAACCCACGCCTACCCGCTGGAGCAGGCCAACCAGGCGCTGGATGACCTGCGCAACGGGCGTTTCCAGGGTGCTGCGGTGCTGGTGCCCTAGCGAGATGCGCCAGGGCGCAAAGCCCTGGCGCGGTGCGGCGAACGGCAAGGATCGGATTGGCGATGGCGCAGTCACACTCCAGACAGCCAATGCCAAATGAAGGAGCCCCGCCATGAGCGTTACCGTGAGCAAGCTCCAGGGCGACGAGATTCCCGAGCATCTGCGTGGGCCGGATATCCGGGTGGTCTACCGGGTGACCGATGCCGAGGGCCACAGCCGCTACCTCACCGACGAAGTCGAAGCTGCACAGCTGGCGGTCAGCATCAGCGACCGCCAGCAGCGATAGCCCGGCGTGGGGCCGTGAGCCTCAGCCGGCCAGCACCGAGTCCACCAGCGCCTTGGCATCGGCCTGGATGCGTGCCAGGTGCGCTTCGCCCTCGAAGCTCTCGGCGTAGATCTTGTACACGTCCTCGGTGCCGGACGGCCGCGCGGCGAACCAGCCGTTCGCCGTTTCCACCTTCAGCCCGCCGATGGCTGCACCGTTGCCCGGTGCTTCGGTGAGGATGCGCGTGATCGGCTGGCCGGCCAGCTCCTTCGCCGAGACCTGCGATGCCGACAGCTTGCCCAGGCGTGCCTTCTGCTCGCGATTGGCCGCAGCGTCGATGCGCTGGTACACCGGCGCGCCGAAGCGGTCGGTCAGCGCCTGGTAGCGTTCGCTCGGGTCCTTGCCGGTGACTGCGGTGATCTCCGCCGCCAGCAGACCGAGGATCAGCCCGTCCTTGTCGGTGGACCAGGCGCCGCCCTGCTTGTCGAGGAACGAAGCGCCGGCCGACTCCTCGCCGCCGAAGCCCAGGCTGCCATCCATCAGGCCGTCGACGAACCACTTGAAGCCCACCGGTACCTCCACCAGACGGCGGTCGATGCCGGCGGCAACACGGTCGATCATCGACGAAGACACCAGCGTCTTGCCGATGCCGGCCTCGGCGCTCCAGCCCGGGCGATGGGTGAACAGGTATTCGATGGCCACCGCCAGGTAATGGTTGGGGTTCATCAGCCCGCCGGAGCGGGTGACGATGCCGTGGCGGTCGTGGTCGGTGTCGCAGGCGAAGGCCACGTCGAAGCGGTCCTTGTTCTCGATCAGCCCGGCCATGGCGTGCGGCGAGCTGCAGTCCATGCGGATCTTGCCGTCCCAGTCCAGGCGCATGAAGCGGAAGGTCGGGTCGACCACCGTGGACAGCACCTCCAGCGGCAGGCCGAAGCGCTCGGCGATGCGCGGCCAGTAGTGCACACCGGCGCCGCCCAGCGGGTCGACGGCGAACTTCAGGCCCGAGCCGCGGATGGCGTCGAGGTCGATCACCCGCTCGAGCCCGCCGACATAGGCGTCGATGAAATCGAAGCGCTGGGTCGTGGCGGCCTTGAGCGCCTGGCGGTAATCCATGCGCTTGACGCCATCGAGACCGGCGACCAGCAGCGCATTGGCGCGCTCCTGAATCCACTTGGTCACGCCGGTGTCGGCCGGGCCGCCATTGGTGGGGTTGTACTTGAAGCCGCCATCGCCCGGCGGGTTGTGCGACGGCGTGATGACGATGCCGTCGGCCAGCCCGCTCGCGCGGCCGCGGTTGTAGCTGAGGATCGCGTTGGAGATCGCGGGGGTCGGGGTATAGCCCGGCTCGCCGCCGGTTTCCGGGCAACCGGCGTCGATGCACGTCTCGATGCCGTTGGCCGCCAGCACTTCCAGCGCCGAGACGAACGCCGGCTCGGACAGCGCATGGGTGTCCATGCCCATGAACAGCGGGCCGTCGATGCCTTCCTGGCGGCGGTAATCGCAGATCGCCTGGGTGGTGGCGAGGATGTGCCACTCGTTGAAGCTGCCCTTGAGCGAGGAACCGCGATGCCCGGAGGTGCCGAACGCCACCTGCTGCGCCGGGTCGGACGGGTCCGGTCGGTCGCTGTAGTAGCGCGCCACCAGGCGCGGCAGGTGGGTCAGGGTGTGCGGGTCGGGCAGGCGTCCGGCGTTGGGGGCGATGCTCATGGGGCGGTCCTTTGTGAAGAAGGCGATGCGCCGGCCGATCCGGGCGCGGCGAAGAGCGAATGAAACGCCAGTCGGCGTCGTTTATCCAGAGCTAAGACCGCAGCGACGGTGGCGGTTCCCTGATCGGCAGGTCACGCGCTGCTGCGTCCCGGCCAAGCGCGCTCGTCGCCCCGCCGGAACCTGTAGCGGGCCGGCCTTTCTTCTGCTTAACGGCCGGCAATTCGCCGGCCCGTTACCCGGAGATTTCAGCCATGAACGTCGACGAACGCATCCGCCAGCGCGCCTATGAAATATGGGAAGCCGAGGGCCGCCCCGAAGGCCAGGAAGCCGACCACTGGCAGCGCGCCCGGGACGAGATCGAACCCTTCTACAAGGAAGGCAACGCCGAAGCCGGCGGCATCGAAAGCAGCGTGGCCATTCCGATGCCGAAATCGGGTGGCGACCGATAGCGGCGCCGGCAGGGCGGCGAGGACGCGGCACGCGTCGTCCCGCCCGAATCTGCTGCGACGTTCTCAGCCTTTTCATCCGGATGCCTGGTGCGCTGGAGCCTGTCGAGGCGCGCTGCTAGAGTGCCGCCGCTTGCCAACCACCGGCTGACAGGACGTCTGCCCAGCCGCCGCACAGGATGCTTCCATGAAAAAGCTCGCGCTCGCCGTAGCCGTACCCCTGGCGCTCTTCGGGGCCGCCACTTTCTACACCAGCACTCAGGTCGAATCGACCGCCCGCGATGCCGTCGACCAGGCCAACCTCAAGTTGCGCGAGATGGGCGTCGGCGCCGGTGCCGATGTCAGCCTCACCCTGCTCAGCTTCGAACGCGGCCTGCTGTCCAGCACCGCGCGCTACCAGATCGACATCGACGTAGCGGATGACGAAGGCAACACCGAGCACTACGCCCTGCTGCTGAACGATCGCCTCGAACATGGCCCCTTTCCCGTCTCGCGCCTGAGCCGCGGCCAGCTGATGCCGGTCGCCGCGCAGAGCCACTTCGAACTCGAACGCACACCGCTGACGCAGAAGCTGTTCGACGCCGCCTCCGGCGAAGTGCCGCTGGTGGGCGAGGTGACCATCGGCTACGACGGCGGCCAGGCCGGCGATCTGCGCACGGCCGCGCTGAATATCGAAGACGAGGACGGCAGCGTGCGCATCGCCCCCGCCAACCTCAACTTCGAGGCGAACAGGGACGGCAGCGACGTACGCATGGACGGCGAGCTGGCGGAAATCGATATCGACCTGCAGCGCAGCGACAGTGGCCAGCCGGTACAGGTGAGCCTGCGCGGCATCGGCCTGAGCGCCGACAAGCAGGATTACGACGCCGGTTTCGGCTTCGGACCGTCCGCCATCACCCTGCAGCGCATGGAAATCAAGGCCGGCGACGAACCCGCCGTGGTCATCCAGCAGGCCTCCGTCGAGGAGGCACTGAGCCGCGGCAGCCGTGGCCTCGATCAGACCATCGGCTACCGCATCGGCGAGGTCAGCGCCAAAGGCCAGACCTTCCGCAACCTCGCCCTCGTCTTCAGCCTGCGCAACCTCGAGGAAAGCAGCCTCAAGGCCCTGGTGGCGAGCTACAAGGACATCCTCGACCAGAGCGCCACCCCGCAGGAATCCTTCGCCGGCATGACCAGCGCCCAGCAGCAGGCACTGCAGGCCCACGGCCTGCGGCTGCTCGAACACAAGCCCACCCTGGCCCTCGACGAGTTCGGCTTCGAAACCACCCACGGCGCGGCCCGCCTGTCGGTCGTGCTCGACCTGCAATCGCCGAGCGCAGAAGCCTTCACCCCGGACGCGATGATCACCAGCATGCTCGCCTCGCTCAAGGCCGACGCCGGCATCGACAGGAACCTGGTGCGAGACATCGCCGGGCTGGTCGTGCAGAACAACGCGCGTGACGGCCAGCTCGACCAGGCGGCACTGCAGCAGGAAACCGAGGCTGCCACCGAGCTGTTCAGCGGCATGGCGCTGAACACCGGCTGGTCGCGTCTGGAAGGCGAGCGGCTGGTCAGTTCGCTGCACTACGCCAATGACAAGGTGACCTTCAACGGTCGCGAGATGAGCGTGCCGGAGTTCCTCGGCTTTGCCTTCGGCTCCGTACAGAACGCCGGCCTGCTGGGGCAATAGTCGGCGCTACTGACGCACCTGGGAAACGGCCCTGCCATCGGTGACCGATGGACAGGGCCGTTTCACTTCCTGGCGTTCGACCGGCGCCACCGCTGTGGATACCCGGACGCGCGACCCATGCTCAGTCGTGCGGGGCGCCGGCTCCCAGGCGCTCACTCAGATAATCCAGAAAACAGGTGATGCGCGAAGCCAGCGCGGTGTTGCGGTAGTACACCGCGTTGATCGGCTGGCGCACGTCGACCCGCTGTGCCGCCAGCACCTCCACCAGCTCGCCGCGCTGGCGGTCCCGGCCAGTCATGAAGTCCGACAGGCTGGCGATCCCTTCGCCGGCCAGCGCCAGCTCGCGCACGGTGTCGCCGCTGGAGGCGCGTAGCGCCGGGTTGATCCGCCAGCTCTCGCCGAGCGCGTGGCGCAGCGGCCAGTCGTTGAGACGATCCGGCTCGGTAAAGCCAATCAGGCTGTGCTCCGCCAGGTCCTCGACCTGTTGCGGCGTGCCATGCCGCGCCAGATAGGCCGGGCTCGCCAGCACCCGGCGCGTGGTATGGCACAGCGGCCGTGCATGCAGGCTGGAATCGGGCAGCGGGCCGATGCGGATGGCCAGATCGATGCGCCGCTCCAACAAATCGACGATACGGTCATCGCTATGCAGCTCCAGCTCGATCAGCGGATAGCGCGCGCGGAAATCGCCGATCAGCGGGACGATCACATGCAGCATGAACGGCGACGCGGTATTGACCCGCAAGCGCCCGGCCGGCGCCTGCCGCCGCAGCGCCATCTGCTCCTCGGCTTCCTCGACGCTGGCCAGAATCCGCCGCGCCTGCGCCAGGAACGCCTCGCCTTCCTCGGTCAGCTCGAGGCGCCGCGTGGTGCGGCGCAACAGTGTCACCGCCAGCTTGTCCTCCAGCCGACTCAACGCCCGGCTAACGCCCGAGGCGGTCTGTTCCAGCTGCTCGGCCGCAGCGCTGATCGAGCCACTGTCGACCACGCTGACAAAGGCGAGCATTTCGTCGAGGTTGGTTTTCATCGGTGGGAATCGCATCGAAGGGCGGGAACAACGAGTCTGGCGGCAGCGCCGCGCGGCGGCAACCGGACCGGCGCGGGCCCCCGGCGGCGGATCCGTCGATCAGCCGCTGGCGAAAGGGGCCACGGCCTCAAACGCCCTTTTCATTCGGCCCCGGCACATTCACCCCGTCCAGCGTGGAACGGCTGTCGCCGGCGCCATCGGTGATCACGCTGAAACTGCCATCGGTTTCCAGCACCACCGCCTCGATGCCATCCAGCGCGGCCAGGCCCTGGCTGCGCGCCGCAGCCCGCACCTCATCCTTGGTCACCCGCGCCACGCGCATGGCATCGCCGAGAAAACGCCCGCGAAAGAACAGCAGCGCCGGCTCGCCCGTCACCGTACGCCGCACCCACGCCACCCGCACACTGGACCAGGTGACGGCGTACTGCAGCCCGATCAACAGCGCCAATGCCAGCACCCCCTCGGCCAGCGACACATCGCGATTGAGCAGAATCGTCGCGAAGGTCGAGCCCAGCGCCACCGTTACCACCAGATCGAACGCATTCATCTTCGACAACGTCCGCCGCCCGGACAGGCGCAACAGCAACACCAGGCTGATATAGGCCAGCACACCCACCACCAGCGTGCGTATCAATGTCGTTGCGCTACTGAAAAACATGCCTTCCACGATCACCTCCGCAACTGAGCCATGCAGGGGTGGACAGGGTAGGCGGCGGGAAAGTGCAAACGGCGCGAATGGCCGCGCGTCTGGCGACAGTATGAGAGTCGAGGATTAATCCATCGTCTGCTTTACCCATGCGGAAGCAGTCGCTAATGTGCCAGCACGCGCAGGAATTGCGATTTGTTCGTGGTTCCGCTGTGACATTACGAGCTACTCCGGCCCTTTTGCGCTCGCGGCTCCATCATCAGGGCCAGCGCCCGAGCGAAAGCGGTGGTGCATAAAAAGCAATACGAGCGCTGATATCGCTATTGCCCAAGCTCGGGCAGGGCTGTGCGAAACGAAGAGAATGCTATACACCAAGCCCATTCGGCGTGTTATGCACAAATTGGTGTCTAACTATAGTTATAAGCTCAAGGAAGCATCGTGAGTAAGCCAAAGAAGATCATTGACAATCCGACAAGTGCGGAACTGTTAAAGCAGTTCGCGGCATTTGAAAACTTGGAGACTCTATACAAGGCTCTTCCTTTTGCTCGCAGGCTTTTCCCTAAAATGGAAGATGCCTTCAATGAATTCCTGAAGATTAAAAAACAAGCAGAAATATTGAAGGTGCCAGATCAGTTCAACGAGCGTTTTGCGAACTTAGGCTGGATCGCATATGAATCAATGAACATGGAAGTGATGCAAAAAGCAATAAATGTTCATGACGCTGAAGGAAAGGATGCGGCGGAAAAACTTCTAGCCGATTCGTATGACGAAGAAACATTAAATTGGGGAATATTACGATTCAATGGAAATCGTGATTTTAGAAAAAGAATAAGGCTCACGGAGTTGGCCAGAGAGGATTACTTAGCTGGCAGATATCATGGGTGCATACCTCTATTGCTGAGCTTGCTTGATGGTCTCGTAAACGATGTATCGAAGCACGTAGGCTTTTTTGCTGCGAACGTGGATCTGACGGCTTGGGATTGCATTGCAGCTCATGAGACAGGCCTTCAGACATTAGCTTCAATTCTCACTAAAGGCAGAAATAAAACGAATGAAGATGGCATATCCATTCCATACAGGAACGGGATTCTTCATGGTCGAGAGCTAGGCTTCGATAATAAATTAGTGGCAGCAAAGTGCTGGGCTGCTCTCTTTGCAGCGAGAGACTGGGCCGGAGCGCTTGATGAGGGGAAAAAGGAGCCAAAACCAAAAGAAGAGGTGAGCTGGCGACAGCTATTTAAGCAAATTTCTGAAACAAACCTTATGAAGAAATCCATTGAGGAATGGAAGCCAAGACTATCTGAGGATATTCCATATCTTCCATTTGAAGGGGATATTTCCAGTCTGCCTGAAAACACACCTGAATATGCAGTGGCTGCCTTTTTAGATCATTGGCGCAATAAGCGATTTGGCCCTATCGCTGACGCCCTTTTATACTTTACCGACACTCCTAAGGGAAAAAAAGCCGGCATGGCACGGGAAGATTTTGGTAAGCATGTGCCGATTTCTTTCAAAATATTGAGCGTGGATGACCAAGCTGCTGCCGTCACCCATGTAATAGCAGAGCTTCGTTTTAAAGTTGATGATCAAGAAAAGCTAAAGGAAGTTTCGGTACGCGCAATATACCAAGACTTAGAAAATAACCCTTCTGTCCGATCTATGCCCGGAGGCCACTGGAGAATAGTTCAAAATTCTTTCACTGGCATCATATACGCGCCCAGCTTATAACTAGTGGTTCAAATCGTTCGCTCCGCTCACTGGGACGGGCTAAAGCCCGCCTCTTAACCAAACGTTAAGGGGAAAAGGGAACAGATTTATTTTTCAGGTGGCTACCTTCGTAGACACCCTGTCATTTTCTTCGACGTAGCTCTCCGTAAGGCTAAACCCATGCAGCTAACAACCCTCCTCGTCCCAACCTACACCCAAATGCTCAAGACCCTCTCCGGCTGGCTAAAGAAGGCGCAGGCCCAGCTACCGGAAGCGGAGGCGCAGGCGTTGTTATCCGCGCGGCTGGCGCCGGATATGTTTCCGCTGTCGACCCAGATTCGCTTTGCCTGCGTGCAGGCGCGAGAGGCGGTGTGCCGGCTGAGGGGAGAGGTTTTCCCGACTGTGATCAACGAGTTGCTGGACGAGGGGAGGCAGGCGGGTGAGCGGCCGGGCACGCTGGCCGATGCCTATGCCCGGATCGATGAAACGGTGGCGGTGCTCGACGGCCTTGCAGCCGATGCGCTGGATATGGACGCGGACAAGCCCATCGCCCACGAGCTGGCGAATGGAATGATCTTCGACCTGACCGCGGAGCAATACGCCCGTGACTGGACGCTGGCGCAGTTCTATTTCCACGTGATGACCGCGTATTCGATCCTGCGTAAGGAAGGTATCGAGCTGGGCAAGGCGGACTACGTGGCCCATATGCTGCCCTGTCTGCGGCCGGAATCGGTTCCGAAGGGGTAGCGGCGGCGCTTCCGTCTTTTACGGCCAGCGGATGTATTTTGTGGCTCAGCCGTTCGGTACGACCTCGTAGGGCGTATTGCTGAAGAAAATGTTGCGCCAATCCGGGCGCCATTGAGGGATGCTCAGGGTAAAGGCTTGGGTGTGCTTGTCGAAGGCTATCCAGGTCACGCCCAGGTTTTGGCTGTCCTCGCTCGCCCGCATATCCACCGACCGCGTGGTAAACAGCGGGCTGCGAAATACCTTCGACCCATCCGTACGGTCGACGATGCGTAGATAGGACAGTCCTCCACCGGGAGCTAGGAGGCCCCGTACCGGCACGCTCTCTATGAGATGACCACCTTGCGGGCTGACTTGTGACACCGACGGAGGCGCGTTCAGAACATCGTTCAGGCTCCAGCCAAAGAGCAGGGCGAACGCGGCGAGAAGGCTGCAGACGGTGAGAGCGGGTTTCTTCATATCAGCGTTTCGGCAGGGTGATGGCGGGCGTGCCGGGTGCAAAGGTTTGCGTAGGAGATCGGAGAATACTCGGAAGTCTCCGCTTCGTTATGTATCTGGCCCGGAGTCGGGGAAATGACTGTTCAGCACAAGCAATGCAGCGAGGTGGTCTGAACGTAACGCGTGGAAAAGGCTTCGCCGTTTTCCACCCTACGCGTGCGCGGTGTCGGCAGAGGAGGCCGAGTGGCGTAGGGTGGACAACGCTCTGCTTGTCCACCAATGCGAATCGACGGGCAGGGTAGGTGGTTGGCGAAACGCTCGCGGGTTCGGGGCGTCCAACCGGATGCCGCGCCCGAGCGGTCGAATTCGGGAAAGACGCCCGCCCACCCCGCCACAAAGCAGACCTCCCATGTTGTTCCGCCGTTTCGAAAACCTGATCGATGTCTTCAAGCCCAGCCCGGACGTTGCGCCGCCGGCCGGAATGCTGCGCTTCTATGCCCATTACCTGAGGCAGGTCTGGCCGTTGATGACGGCCGTGCTGGTGGTGGGCTTCTTCGCGGCGCTGATCGAGGTGGCGCTGTTCAGCTTTCTCGGCCAGTTGATCGATATGGCTCAGGCGACCGATGACGCGCGGACCTTCTTTGCCGAGCACCGCAACGCGCTGCTGTGGATGGCAGCGGTGGCGCTGGTCATCCGGCCCCTGGTATTCGGCCTGCACAACCTGCTGACGCATCAGGCGATCAACCCGGGGCTGACCAACCTGATCCGCTGGCAGAACCATCGCTATGTGCTCAAGCAGAGCCTGAACTTCTTCCAGAACGACTTTGCCGGGCGCATCGCCCAGCGGGTGATGCAGACCGGGCCGTCGCTGCGCGATTCGGCCATGCAGGTGATCGATGCGCTGTGGCATGTGGTGGTCTATGCCGGCAGCGCGCTGTATCTGTTCGCCGCCGCCGATCTGCGCCTGATCGTGCCGTTGCTGCTGTGGATCGTCGGCTACAGCGCCGCGCTCTGGTACTTCGTGCCGCGTATCCGTGCGCGCTCGGCGGCGGCGTCCGCGGCGCGTTCGAAGGTGATGGGGCGGGTGGTAGACGGCTACAGCAACGTCGCCACGCTCAAGCTGTTCGCCCACTCGCGGGAGGAGGAGAGCTACGCCCGCGAGGCGATGCAGGAGCTGCTCGGCAAGTTCCGCCTGCAGTCGCGGGTGATCACCAGCCTGGATTTCCTCATCACCTGCATGAACGGCCTGTTGATCGTCGGCACCGGCGCGCTGGCGCTGTGGCTGTGGAGCGAGGCGCTGATCACCACAGGCGCCATCGCCCTGGCGCTGGGCCTGGTGATCCGCATCAACAACATGGCCGAGTGGATCATGTGGGTGGTCAACGGCATCTTCGAGAATGTCGGCACCGTGCAGGACGGCATGAAGAGCATCGTCCGGCCGCGCGATGTGCTCGACCCCGAGGACGCCAGGCCGCTGCAGGTGGAGCAGGGCGGCGTGCGCTTCGAGGATGTGCATTTCCACTACGGCAAGCAGGGCGGGGTGATCAGCGGGCTGACCATCGACATCCGCCCGGGCGAGAAGATCGGCCTGGTCGGGCCGTCGGGTGCGGGCAAGTCGACGCTGGTCAACCTGCTGCTGCGTCTCTATGACCTGGAGAGCGGGCGCATCCTGATCGACGGGCAGAACGTCGCCGAGGTCAGCCAGGAAAGCCTGCGCGCCAATATCGGCGTGGTCACCCAGGACACCTCGCTGCTGCACCGTTCCATCCGCGACAACCTGCGCTACGGCAAGCCCGACGCCACCGAGGAAGAACTCTGGGCCGCGGCGCGCAAGGCCCGTGCGGATGCGTTCATCAAGACCCTGGACGACAGCCAGGGCGGCAAGGGCTTCGAGGCGATGGTGGGCGAGCGCGGCGTGAAGCTCTCCGGCGGGCAACGGCAGCGCATCGCCATCGCCCGGGTGCTGCTCAAGGACGCGCCGATCCTGGTGCTCGACGAAGCCACCTCGGCGCTGGATTCGGAGGTCGAGGCGGCGATTCAGGAGAGCCTGGATACCCTGATGGAAGGCAAGACGGTGATCGCCATCGCCCACCGGCTGTCGACCATCGCGCGCATGGATCGGCTGGTGGTGATCGACAAGGGGCAGGTGATCGAGACCGGCACCCACGCCGAGTTGATCGCCCGCGGTGGCCTCTATGCGCGGCTGTGGCAGCACCAGACCGGTGGCTTTGTCGGGGTGGATTGATAGGAAACGGGCAAGCCAGGGGTTTTTCGCCCACTCTGCTTGTCGGCCTGTTGGAAGGCGCGGCGCGGCGCGGCAGCGCTGAGCTGTCCCGCCGTGTTCTCAATAACCAGGGGCGGGGTGGGCGAGCCTGAATCCAGTCGAGCGCAGAGGTGCATATGAACATTTTCCTGACATCCTCCTTTGCTGAAGTCGTGGACTTGTTTGTCAGGTTCACCGGAGGCGAGTGCAGCGGCAGGACGGTTACGTTGATTCCTACCGCAAGTCTTGTTGAGGAGGTCAATTCCTACCTTGTTGCGGCCAGGGAGGCGCTCGTCGAAGCCGGTCTGGTGATCGATGAACTCGAGGTTTCAACCGCAACTCAGGACGAAATCGTCAGCAAGCTCGAACGCGGCGATTACATCTATGTGTCCGGCGGCAACACCTTCTTTCTGCTGCAGGAGCTGAAGCGCACAGGCGCGGACCTGCTGATCGCCGAACACGTCAGAGCCGGGAAGTGCTACATCGGCGAATCCGCCGGCTCCGCGATACTCGCCCCCAGCATCGAATACATAATGGCGCTGGACGATGTTTCTGCCGCGCCTGATCTCGGGTCCTATGCCGCCTTGGGGTTGGTCGATTTCTACCCGCTGCCGCATTACCGAAACGAGCCGTTTGCCGAGGCTGTCGAGCAGGTGCTGAAAGAGCATGGGGATGCGCTGGATCTCCGACCATTCAGCAATAACCAGGCGATCGCCTTGTCGGGCGGCCATGCCGAGCTTCAAACCAGCGGTGATTGAGTTTCATACCCGGCCCGAGCCTACTTGCGGCCCACCTTGGGCGACTCGGCGCAGGGCGTTTCGTCGTCGATCCATCTGAACCCTCCCACACTGCGTCCACTCGTACCTCTAGCCACAGCCAAAGAACCGAGAGGGAATCTGCCATGACCGATAAACAAGCCAGCGTCCGCCACGATGCTGCGCAGCAGCGCTATGAACTGCTGGTGGAGGGCCAGCCACTCGGCTTCGCTGCGTACAGCGAGCAGGGCGAGCGGATGGTCTTCACCCATACCGAGGTCGACCCCAGCCTGTCCGGGCAGGGGCTGGGTAGCGTGCTGGCCAAGGGCGCGCTGGACGATGCACGGCGGCGCGGCAAGCGCGTGGTGCCGCAGTGCGAGTTCATCGCCAGGTACATCGAGCGCCACGAGGAATGGCAGGACCTGGTCGATCCGCTCTGAGGTCGATATGCAGCGGCGGGCTTCAGCCCGCCAACGGTCGCGACCGGGGTGATGGTCGTGGTGTGCCGCCTGGCTTAGCAGAGGGCAATCGCGTGGATGGTCGAGAGTTTGTCTGGGCGCATTTCAAGCTCAATGCCGAGCAGCGCCTGCGGGGCTTCAACTTCTTCGTGGTGCTGGCGATCTTTGCCGATGGCGGTGTGCTGGCGGCCCTGCAGCAGGGCTTCTCGCCGGGGCTGCTGATTCTGCTGGGCGCCTTCACCGTCTTGCTGGCGCAGGTGTTCTGGCTGGTGGACGCGCGCAGCCGGCAACTGCTGGAGCTGACCATCGTCGCACTCAAGGAGATGGAGGCCGACTATCCCGAGAGTTACCGGCTGTTCGCCGCCGATGCGCTGGGGCAGAGCCGGGTGATCAGCTACACCTTCGCCATCCGCGCACTGCTGCTGGCGCAGATGGGCTTCGGCCTGGGTGTGGTCGGCTACGGACTCTGGCAATGGTGATGGCGCCGCGCGACCTGTGGCGGGTCACGCGGCGATGGCGCGGTAGCTCGTTGCAGCTACGCGGGGGATGGCGGGTGGGCTGACGCCCGGCCCTACGGGGTGTCGGCCTCGTTTGTTCCGGCTTCAATCCACCCGCTGGATACGCCCCTCGACGCTGGCGCTGAACGGTTGCGGCAGGGCTTCGATGTAGCCCACCAGCGCATCCAGATCCACCGGGCCGACGACGCGGTTCTGGCCTTCGTTGAGGATGGTGAAGTTGTCGCCGCCGCCGGCCAGGAAGGAGTTCACCGTGACGCGATAGGTTGCCGCCGGGTTGATGGGGGCGCCGCTGGCGTCGCGCATTTCGATCACGCGGTTGCCCTCGGGGCGGTTCGCGGCCCAGCTGTACAGGATGCCGGAAGGCTTGAGCAGACGCGGGTAGCTCTGGCCGATCCACTGCTGTTCGAGCAGGGTCTTGATCTGCGCGCCGGTGAGGTCCATCGAGACCAGGTCGTTGGCGAACGGCTGGATGGCGAACAGTTCGCCCCAGGTCACTTCGCCGCCGTCGAGATCCGCGCGGATGCCGCCCGGGTTCATGAAGCTGATCTGCGCATCGGTGGCCACGCGCTGGGCGTCGGCAATCAGGTTGCCCAGTGCGGATTCACCGGCGGGTGTCTCGGTGCGGGTGATGGCCCCTTGCGCCAGGCCGACCACCCGCGCCACCAGCGGCTCGACGCGGGCATCGGCCTGGGCCACCAGCGCGGCGACTTGCGGGTCCGGCGTGAGGCCTGCGCCCTGGTCGGCCCAGGTGGTGGGGATCGCAGCGGATTTTTCGACGACGTCGCGGCTGCGGCGGCTGACCAGAAGCTCGATGTCGGCATAGGCGGTGCCCGCCGAGAAGGCCTGCGTCACCAGGATCGGCTTGCCGTTGGCGTTGGGTAGCAGCGCGTTGGTGAAGCCGTGGGCATGGCCGGAGATGACCACGTCCACCTCGTCATCCAGGCGCTTGACGATATCGACCACCGGGCCGACCACGGTGTCCGCCTCGGCGTTGGTCGGGCCGTTGTAGCTGGTCTGCTGGCCGCCCTGGTGCAGCGCGACGATGATGGCGCGCACGCCCTGGCGGCGCAGTTGTGCCACCGAACGGTTGATGGCGGCCGCTTCGTCGATGAAGCGCAGGCCGGCCACGCCGCTGGGCGAGACGATGGAGGGGGTTTCCTTCAGCGCGGCGCCGATCACGCCGATGCGTACGCCGCCGGCGTTGTAGATGGTGTGCGGCGGCAACAGCGATCGGCCGCTCGACTGATTGATGACGTTGCTCGACACCGTGGGGTAGCGCGCGCCCTGCCAGTTCTCTTCGAGGTAGGGACCATTGGCATGGTTGCCACCGGTGAGCTGGCGCAGCAGCTCATTCTTGCCATAGTCGAACTCGTGGTTGCCAAGGGTGCCGACCACGTTGCAGCGCTGCTGGGCGAGGGGCTGGGCGCTGCGGGGCAGCTTCATCTGCCAGCTGAACGGACGGCAGAACGGATTGGCCAGCAGATTGAGCAGGCTGATCGCTGGTTCGTCGCGTAGCAGGGCGGAGTTGGGTGGCGAGGCGCCGACCTGGTCGCCGTCGTGAACGATGAGGGTGTACTCGCGGCTGGCCGATCTGAGGTAGGACGCCAGCACCGCCGCGCCGCCTGCCGGCCTCCCGGCAACGGTGCGCGGCGACAGCTGACCGTGGAAGTCGTTGATGCCGAGGATGTTCACCGACACCACCGGCTCGGGGCGCCAATTCGGTGCGCGCCAGCGGCGTCGCTCGCTGGCCTGCTGCCGGGCCTGCAGTCCTTCCTGGCGCTCCTCGCGGTAGTCCTGCTCGGTGGAACCGTGCTCGGGCTGATTCTGGGTCTGGGCCAGCGTTGGGGCGGCAAGGCCGATCAGGCCTGCGGCGAACAACCAATCCAATACGCGCATACGCATTGTTGTTTTCCTCGGGTGCGGTGGGATGGGCAGGGACCGAAACTAGGAAGCTCAGGTGGCAGGTTGATGACGGCCGGTTTGCGTTATGACGAGCGCCGACGTGCGGCTTCGTAGCGAAGTGCCATGTCTGTCGCGTCCTGGTGTCGCCCGTCGATGCCCGGCAGATGGCGCCGAACGCCTGCTGCCCAAGGCCGGTCGGTATTAGCAACCACCGGGAGATCTGACGATGTCGACTTCGAGCAATCTGATATGGGCCGCGCTGGCGATCGGGGCGGTGACGGGCATGCGCAGCATGCTGGCGCCGACGCTGGTCAGCCGGGCGTTGAGCGAGCGCGATGATCTTGCCGGGGCGGGGGAGGCCGCGCAGTTGCTCACATCGGATACGGCGCAGACCTTCCTGCCAGTGCTCGCGGCCAGCGAGATGATCGGCGACAAGATGCCCTTCGCGCCGGACCGCACCATCGTGCCGTCGATGATGTTCCGCGCGCTTTCCGGCGGTGCGAGTGCGGCGGCGCTGGCGGGTGTGCGCCGCGAGCCCGTGCTGCTGCCCGCGTTGCTCGGTGCGACGGCGGCGCTGGTCGCCGCCAGGGTCGGGCTGGGTCTGCGCAAGCCGTATCAGCCCAGGCCGCTGGTCAATGCCGCGCTGGGTGCAGTCGAGGAGTGCCTGGCGTTGACGGTTGGTCGAGCCGGGCTGCGGCGCGCATTGGGAGACGGCCGGGGCGAACGTTGAGGCGTGCGAAAGGTGGAAACGGCGCTGCCGTTCCCCCCTGGGCGTTTGCCGGGCCTCAGTCGGCGCGGCGGCCGGGCTTGTGCGGGTTGCTGCCTAGCAGACGCGTGTTCGCATCCGGGTAGCGATAGGCAAAGAGGGCGTGCTGCTTGGCCAGTTCGGCCTGCATGGCTTGCTGCTCGTGGGCGGGCAGCTTGGCCAGGTATTTCCGGATGATGGCGTACTTGGCGAACATCAGTTCGTCGAAGGCTTCCTGCTGTTCGATCTCGTACGCTCTGGCGCGGCGCTCGCGCAGTGCGGCCTGGTCGGTGTGCATGTTGCCGCCCTCGTGCAATACGAACGCACGCTGCGAATCGCCTTCGGTCTGCTCCATGGCAAGCCGGGCGGCCCAGGCAGTCGGGACGAAGGATAGACAGAGCAGCAGGCAGACAGTGGTTCTCGGCGCAAGCATGGCGCGGCCCTCGGCAAACACGCGGCCGACGGGCCGCTCGAGGTGCAGATTACGCCAGCCCCGAGCTGCGCTTCACTCACGCTGGCTGATGCCAATCGCCGCAGGGTGGCAGCGGCGACGACAGGGTGGGCTGCAGCCCACCCACGCCGTTCCTCGCTCACGCCTGGCGACGACCGCTTCAGCTCGGTCGCTGGATCACGCAGATCCGGTCACGGCACAGCCCGGCTTCGCGCGTGCCGACGCCGGGCGCGATCTCCGGCGCATCGCTGTTGCTGCCGTGGCCGGTGATGCCGGCACCGGTCGGGTGGCTGGTGGCGGTGGTTTCCGGGTAGTCGGTGCCGGCGCGCTTGGCCGCGCTGCCGATGTCGTAGCGCCCGGTGTCGGCGGTGTTGCTGTCGTGGTAGGCGCTGGGGGTGGAGGCGTGGGCACCGACTTCGGCCGCAGCGCCGGTGCCGGCGTTGTCACCGAAGCGTTCGCTGGCCGAGTGCAGGCCGGCGCCGGTGGTGGCGCCCGTCGTGCCGCTTGTGGGTCGGATGAAGTGCTTGTCCAGGTGGCTGTCGCCGCCGGTGGCGCCGGCGTAGGGGCTGCTGGGGCCGGGATAACCGTCTGCGGTGTCGCTGCCGCCGTGCTCGTCGATATCGATAGCGCCGTTGTACTCCAGCGCATCCCGCGCCCTGGCCAGCTGGTCCTCGTCGACCACGTCCACCGCTATCACCAGGGCGCCGCGGCGTACCGCGTCGGGATAGGCGGTCGCGTAATGACGGTGTTGTTCATGGGGCTCGTGGCCGAACAGCGATTTGAAGAAGTGCGCGACCTTCGATTCGTGCTCATGGCGGTCCACCGGGACGTCCGGGCTGGTGCCGTAGGGTGCGTCGTAGGCATGGATATCGGCGCTTTCGGCGCCCACCGCATGGATCTGCTCGCGGGGAATGCCCCGCGCCATCAGGTCGCCGCGGGTGCGATTGGCATCGGTCAGCGTGGCGAACGCTGCTACCAGTGTGTGTTTCATGGTTCACCTCACGTTGTGTCGAACAACCGGGTTTGCGAGCACGGCGGGGCATCGGCCAACGCGGCGCTCATAGAGGTTGGGTCGAGGCGTACCGGCAGAGTTCAGCGGCGGGGATCAGCGGTCGGCGCTGAGGGAGAGGGCGTGCGCGCGTCCGGCGCATGTGGAACAGGCAGGCCGTTGCTGACCTGCACACCGATGCGGGTGGGCGACGCCGCGCCACCCGCAGGGAAGTGATCAGTCGAGGTCGGCGGCGCTGTGACGCTCGGGCGCCTGTTCGGATTCGTCGCCCCAGGTGCGGTTGACCTTGCGTCCGCGGATGACCGCCGGGCGCTCGGCAATCTCGCGGGCCCAGCGCTGCACATGCTGGTACTCGTGCACCGAGAGGAACTCGCCGGCGCCGTACAGCTCGCCCAGCACCAGCCCGCCGTACCAGGGCCAGATGGCCATGTCGGCGATGCTGTAGTCGTCGCCGGCCACGTAGCGATGCTCCGCCAGCTGACGGTCGAGCACGTCGAGCTGACGCTTGACCTCCATGGCGTAGCGGTTGATCGGGTATTCGTATTTTTCCGGTGCGTAGGCGTAGAAGTGGCCGAAGCCGCCGCCGAGGAAGGGCGCCGATCCCATCTGCCAGAACAGCCAGTTCAGCGTCTCGGTGCGTGCACGGACCTCGGTCGGCAGAAAGGCGCCGAACTTCTCGGCGAGGTAGACCAGGATCGAGCCGGATTCGAACACCCGCAACGGCTCGCCGTCGATGCTGCGGTCCACCAGCGCGGGGATCTTCGAGTTCGGGTTGATCTCGACGAAGCCGCTGCCGAACTGGTCGCCTTCGCCGATGTTGATCAGCCAGGCGTCGTATTCGGCACCGCGGTGACCGAGGGCGAGCAGCTCCTCGAGCATGATGTTCACCTTCACCCCGTTGGGCGTGGCCAGCGAATAGAGCTGCAGCGGGTGCTGGCCCACCGGAAGCGCCTTCTCCTCGCGCGCACCGGCGGTCGGTGCGTTGATGCTGGCGAACTTGCCGCCCGACGGGGCGTCGTGGGTCCAGACCTTCGGCGGTACGTAGGGGGTATCAGGCATGGCGATCTCCTCGAACGGGAAACGGGGGATGTGCCGGGCATGCTACGCGCTCTGCCGGCATGGTCGAAATCGAGCCGGTCGATATTGGTCATCGACGGAGGATGATTCGTTCGTCGTGAAGGCGCGGGCGAGCCCTCGGTTTACCGGTCCGATCTGGCCGTTTCGCTGAACTTCCGCGCTGCTTCGCGGGCCTCAGTCAGACAGGAAGCGTCATCAATCGAGCCGGAGGCTCCTCAGACCAGAAGGGGACATTCATGTCGGATCATCACACCTACAAGAAGGTTGAAATCGTCGGTTCCTCGCGTAACAGCGTCGACGAGGCAATTCAGAACGGTATCGCCGAGGCCTCCAAGTCGCTGCAGAACGTCGAGTGGTTCGAGGTCGGCGAAATCCGCGGCCATGTCGAGAACGGCAAGGTCGGGCATTTCCAGGTCACCATGAAGGTCGGCTTCCGCCTCGCCAACAGCTGACCTGCCTGCAGGCGACCCGCGGCTGGCCAGTCGGCCGCGCGGGATGGCGTCTCAACCGTGGCGGGTAGGCGCCTGGCCACGGCTGCGTTCGTAGCGCCGCAGCAGCGGCTGGGTGCTGAGGCCGTGGATCAGGATGCTCAGCGCCACCACCGAGATCACCAGGGAAATGATCACTTCCGTCTCGTCCGGCAGCAGCCCGTGGGTGACCGCGTAGCTCAGGTAGTAGAGGCTGCCGATGCCGCGGATGCCGAACCAGCCTACCGTCAGGCACTGGCCACGATCCAGGTAGCGCCGTGGCATCAGCAGCCAGACGGCGAGCGGGCGGATCAGCAGGAACAGCGCCAGCGCCAGGGGTATCGCCCGCCAGTCCCAGTGCACCGAGACCAGCACGCCGAGCATGGTCACCAGCAGCACTTCCAGGCTGCGTTCCATCTGCCCGCCGAAGGTCAGGATGTCGCCCATCATCACCCCGGCGGCGACCTTGGGCTCGGCGATCTTCTGACCTTCCAGCGGCAGTTCCCGTGGCGACAGTCCGCCTTCGACCAGGTGCGGCACGGCGTGGGCGATCAGCTCTTCGGAGGGCGTGTCCGATTCGTGGGCGGCGTCCTTTTCCGCATGGCGCAGGCCGAGGCCGGCGGCGAACACCGCGAGAAAGCCCCAGGCACCGATCAGCTCGGCGCCGACGTAGGCAAGCGCGATCAGCGCCAGGGCGAGGGAGTCGTTGGGTGACATGGAGGTGTCGGCGTGCCGCGCGCGCAGGTAGATCGCCAGCTTGCCGATCAGCCGCCCGAGCAGGTAACCGAAGCCCAGGCCCGCCGGCACCGCCCACAGCAACCGGTGCAAGGCCCAGTCGCCGACCCAGCCGGACGACAGGCTGCCCTGTTCGATCAGCAGCAGGCCGAAGACGACGAAGGGAAAGGCGGTGCCGTCGTTGAAGCCGGCCTCGCCGGACAGCCCGTAGCGCACGTGGTCGCTGTCACGCGAGTTGTTGACCTGCACCAGGCTGGCGAGCACCGGGTCGGTGGGCGCGAGGATGGCGCCGATCAGCACGGCGATGCCCCAGGGCAGCCCGAAGAGGTAATGGCAGAACGCGGCGACCCCGGCGATGCAGGCCAGCATCACCGGGCCGGCCAGCACGTAGGCGCTCTTCCAGGCCGGGTGGCGCAGCGGCATGCGCAGCTTCAGGCCGCTGACGAACAGCGACACCAGCACGGCGATTTCGGTGAGGTGCTCCATCCAGCTGGCGATGTGCAGGAATTCCATTTCCCACAGGCCGACGCCGAGCTGGCCGATCAGTAGGCCGAAGCCCAGGTAGATCAGCGAGGTGGTGACCGGCAGCCAGCGCAGATAGGCCGATGCCAGCGCGAGGATCAGCAACAGGATGCCGAGAACGGCCATCCATTCGAGAAAGCTCATGGGGGATTCCGATGGCGGGGCGTGCAGTGCCCGGAGGCTGTGTAGCCATTGGAACGGAGGCCGGCGGCAGGGTTCGCCGCCGGCACCGAGGCAGGCCGCCGCCGGTCAGGTCGCGGGCGGTTACGCGCGCAGGCCGGCGACGATCTCGAAGGCGCGGTGGCGGTCGGCGGTCTCGTAGAGGTCGCAGGTGAAGATCAGCTCGTCGGCCTGGGTCTGCTCCAGCAACACGTCGAGGCGCGCGCGCACCTTTTCCGGGCCGCCGATCAGCGCGAGGCCGAGAAAATCGCCCACGGCCTGCTGCTCGTGGGGCAGCCACAGACCGTGCATGCTCTCCACCGGCGGGCGCAGCACCAGGGACTGACCGCGGATCAGCGAGAGGATGCGCTGGTAGACGCTGGTGGCCAGGTGTTCGGCCTGCTCGTCACTGTCGGCGGCGATCAGCGGCACGCCGAGCATCACGTAGGGTTTGTCGAGCACGGCCGAAGGCTGGAAGTTGTCGCGGTAGAGCCTGATCGCCTGATGCATGTAGCGCGGCGCGAAGTGCGAGGCGAAGGCATAGGGCAGACCCTTGGCGGCGGCCAGCTGAGCGCTGAACAGGCTCGAACCGAGCAGCCAGATCGGCACGTTGCTGTCCACCCCGGGCATGGCGATCACGCGCTGATTGGGCTGCCGCGGGCCGAGCAGCAGCTCCAGTTCCTCGACATCCTGCGGAAAGTCGTCGGCACTGCCCATACGGTCGCGGCGCAGGGCGTGGGCGGTGAACTGGTCGGCGCCCGGTGCACGGCCAAGGCCCAGGTCGATGCGGCCGGGATACAGCGCCTCCAGCGTGCCGAACTGTTCGGCGATCACCAGCGGCGCATGGTTGGGCAGCATCACCCCGCCGGCACCGAGGCGGATGCGCGTGGTGTTGGCCGCCAGATAACCGATCAGCACGGCGGTGGCGGCGCTGGCGATGCCGTCCATGTTGTGGTGTTCGGCGACCCAGAAACGCTGGAAGCCGAGCCCTTCCACGTGCCGCGCCAGCGCCAGCGCGTTGTGCAGCGCCTGGGCCGGCGTGCCGTCGTCACGGATCGGTGCCAGGTCGAGGGCGGAAAAGCGGGTCTGGGCAATGCGGGACATCGGTAACCTCATGCGGATGGCGGACCTGGACGCGCGCGTTCAGGTTCGGTCGGTTGGCGCTGGCGTGCCGGCTCTAGCGGCAGTGCTCGGCCTTGGCTTCGACCAGCACGTTGCGCTCCTCGTCGAGCAGCCAGCCCTGCGGCGTGAAGCCCAGCGAGCGGGCCTGGAACAGGTAGCGCTTGCCCGCTTCGAACTGGTCGTAGCGCACCACCATGGTGCAGCGCATGGTCTGGGTTTCGGCGAACAGGTTTGGCCCGCCGCCACTGACTTCGAATTCATAGTTGGCTTCGAGTTCATGGCTGCCCGGCGGAACCTGGAAGTAGCGGCCGTCGTGGGTGCGCTTGCCATCCAGGCGATCGGACATGAATACATCGATGGTCTGCGCGCGCAGGTCGACCCAGGCCATGTTCGGGTCGTGTTGCGGCAGGGGCCCGGCACAGCCCGCCAGAAGCAGGCTGAACAGAGCGAGGGAAAGTGGCTGGCGCATGGCTGGATTTCCTCGGCGGCTGGGCGAGGGGCTCTCGGCGCCTCACCTCTACTGCCGAGCGTGCGCCAGATGGCGGCGCATTTCAACGCGGCTCAGCGGCCGGCGAGGTCGCCGCAGCCCTTTTCCTCGGCACGGGCCAGCACGTACTGGTGCTGGTCATAGAGCTTGGCCCAGGGGCGGAAGCCGTAGCCTCCGGCCACCAGGCGATAGCGCGCGCCGGCGGTGAACTGGTCGTATTCCAGGGTCAGCTTGCAGTCGCGGGCCAGCGAGCTGCTGCCGGGGCCGATGTTGGCGCCGTCGACGTCGAAGCGGTAGCGCATCTCCAGGCGGCGGCTGCCGGGCGGGACCTGGAAGAAGCGGTCGTCGTCCAGTGTCCTGCCGTCCACGGCCACGGCCTGCAGCGTGGTTTGGCCGTTCGGGTCGAGGTCGACCCAGGCCTGTTGCGGGTCGGGCTTGGGCATCCAGGACGAGCAGCCAGCGAGGAGGGCGATCAACGGGACAAGAACGAAACCGCGCATGTGAGAAGCTCCGGCCGCAACCATCCGGCCCGGTGAGAAATCGAAGTGGAGGCGCATGCTGCCGCGGTTGCATTGCACGGCAGGGCCTTTGTAGGGTGCGCCAAGCGCGCCGGCGCCAGCCCCGACCACCGACCGGTTCATCCGATGACCAAGCCCAACGCCGCCTTGATCGACAGCCGCACCCTGCGCTGGGTTCCCCTGCTGCTTGCCGTCTGTCTGAATGGCTGCGCCTATTACACCCAGCTGGCGGTCGGCCAGGTCGAGCTGCTGCGCCAGCGGGAAGCGATCGAGACGCTGCTGGCCGACGAGTCGCGCGATCCGGCGCTGCGCCGGCGCCTGGCTGGGGTGCTCGAGGCGCGGGGCTTCGCCAGCACCGCGCTGGGCCTGCCGGACAACCGCAGCTATCGCGTCTACGCCGATATCCAGCGGCCCTATGTGGTGTGGAACCTGTTCGCCACCGAGGCCTATTCGGTCAAGCCGGTGGAACATTGCTTCCCGATCGCCGGCTGCGTCGCCTATCGCGGCTACTTCCGCCAGGGCGCCGCCCGCGGCGAGGCGGCGCGCCTGCGCATGGCCGGGCTGGACACCCACGTCGCCGGCGTCGAGGCCTATTCCACCCTCGGCTGGTTCGCCGACCCGCTGCTCAGTTCGATGCTGCGGCGCAACGACGAGCAGCTGGCCGCGCTGGTGTTCCACGAACTGGCGCACCAGCAGCTGTACCTGCCCGGCGATACGGCGTTCAACGAGTCCTATGCCACCTTCGTCGAGCGCGAAGGGCTGCGGCAGTGGCGCGCCAGTCGAGGCCTCGCCGAACCGGACGAGCAGGGTCGCGAGCGTTATAGGCAGCTGGTGCAACTGCTGCTCGACACCCGCGAGCGTCTTGCCTCGCTGTATGCCTCGGGGCGGCCGGCGGCGGAACTGGAGGGCCTCAAACAGGCCGAGTTCGCTGCGCTGCGCCAGCGCTATCGCACCCTACGTGATGGTTCGTGGGGTGGCGACGCGCGTTTCGACCGCTGGTTCGCCCAGCCGCTGAACAATGCCACCCTGGTGCCGTTCGGCCTGTACGACCGCTGGGTGCCGGCCTTCGCCGCGCTGTTCGACGCGAATGGGCGCGACTGGGAACGTTTCCACGAGGCGGTCGCGGCACTGGCCAAACGCCCTGCCGACGAGCGGGAACAGGCGCTTACGCAACTGGCCGAGTGAACAAGCGAAACGGCGCGCCCGGCAACCGCGCGGGTTACGTCGTCTGATGCCCTGTGTTTCGAAAATCTGCAATTTACCGTTCATCGGCTGCGATCTGGTGACCCGCTGAACGGCGCGAATCATTATTCAGCCCCTCCGGTCCCCTCTATAGGTCGCGCAATTTTCACGCGGCGATCCCCCTATGCCTGATTCCCACGCATAACAACGGAGGCTCCATGGAGACCATTTCCGGAATTCTCGACAACAAAGGCACGCCACTGGAGAAGCAGAAATTCACATGGAAGGAAATGGCCGGCAAGCCGATCAGCAAGCTCGATGATGATGCGTTTACCCGTGTGCGCATCATCCTCATGAACGGCGTCGAGACCGACGCCCTGCGCCTCAAGCACGGCATTGCGCGCTTCAACAAGGAGCTGCGCCTGCCGCTGGCCGAGATCCGCCGCGTCGAGCAACACCAGGCAACCATGGTCAACTGGCTGATCGGCGCCGACCACTCGCCACTGGAAACCACTGTGGCCTACGAGCAGGTGGCCATCGAGGTGACCGCCGCCGTGGCGCAGAACGAGCCTGACCCCTACCAGGCGCAGACCTATCGCTTCGGCCTGCTGGAAGACTTCGATCACCTGTACCGCTACTCGGCGATGCTCGATCGCCTCGAGGGCAAGGATGCCAACAACATCCTGCAGGGCTATACCGACATCGTGCCCGGGCGGAAAACATCGGAGCACCATCGTCATCCGGAAAACGACATCCGGGACAACTACGAGAAGGACTCCGCCGCGCTCATCACCAAGATCCACGCAGCGCTGATCACCGGCGCGGAATACCAGACCCACGACTACTACATGAACATCGGCCCGCTGTTCGCCGACCCGCTGGCGCGCCAGCTGTATGCCGAGATCGCCTCGGTGGAAGAGCAGCACGTGACCCAGTACGGCTCGCTCTCCGACCCCAGCGAAAGCCATATGGAGAAGTGGCTGGTGCACGAGGCGATGGAGGTCTACATGTACGCCAGCTGCGCCGAGCAGGAGACCAACCCGCGCATCAAGGCCATGTGGGAGCGCTTCCTCGACTATGAGCTGGGCCACCTGAATGTCGCCTGCGAATGGTTCAAGAAGCTCGAAGGCCGCGACCCGGCCGAGGTGCTCGCCGGCCCGCTGCCGAAGATGGTCGAGTTCAAGAGCCAGCGCGATTTCGTGCGCCAGGTGCTGGCCGCCGAGGTCAACCTGCGTACCGCCGGCCCCGCCTACGTGGACAAGGCCAAGGAGCCGCAGTCCTCGCTGGATTACCGCAACCACCTCGCCTCGGAAGGGCTCGCCTCGGACATCGTCTCGGCGGGCTACCAGTGGGCGCCGGGTGGCGAACTGATGCGCAAGGCTTCCTGAGGAGACGATCATGGCTACAGCAGCGAAAGTGGGTTCCAACTTCACCGGCGTGCAGATGTCCCCGAAGGACACCAAGCGCCTGCTCGAGGCGGTCAACGAGATTCATCCGGACGTGCCGGGTGATGAGCGCGGCATGCTGGTCGAGCGCACCGAACGCGCCGCCGAGGCCGACCGCATCGGCTCCGTGCCGGTGCCGGGTTCGGCCAAGGGCATGCTCAAGACCGGCTTCGACATGATGCGCGGCAAGAGCCCCGAGGTGTTTCTCGACAAGCTGGGCGAGCGCCTGGCCTACGAGCGCAACGGGGTGCGTCTGTACGAAGCGATGATCGCCAAGGTCAAGGCGCTCGACACGCCGGACACCGCCCTGGTCGATACGCTCATGCACATCCGCAACGAGGAGCACGAGCACATGATGCTGGTGCACCAGGCGATCGAGTCACTCGGCGCTGACCCGACGGCGCAGACCCCTTGTGCCGATGTGGTGGGGGCGATGGCGCTGGGGATCGTCAACGTGCTGACCGACCCTCGGACCAATGTCCCGCAGTGTCTGAATGCGCTGCTTACCGCGGAGCTGGCTGACAACGCGGCCTGGGAGCTGCTGATCGAGCTGGCGCAGGCGGCGGGCCATCCGAACATTGCCGATAGCTTCACGAAGGCCAAGACCCAGGAAGACGACCATCTGGTGAAGATCAAGACGCTGATGCGCCGCGATCTGATCATGCAGACCAAGTAACAGCGTGCGAGCGGGACGCTTTGGCGCACACCGCCGAAAGGGGTGTGCGTCTTTTTTATGGGCTCAGGAATGTGGTGAGTGAACGTTTTTAGCCCTTGCCGATTAGCGAGCTGCTTGAGGGTTTAGTTTCGCCCTGCTGGGCGAGTTTCTTTGGCAGTCGCCCCAAAAGAAACCAAAAGGTCTTGCCCCTCCATCCGGGTTTCGCTGCGCTCGACTTCCCTCGTTCCATCGTTGCTCCGGGGGCCGGCGTACAAGGGCCATCCATGGCCCTTTACGCCTCTCGCGGCATCCATGCCGCTCGCTCCCCTCCGCAACGATTCCACTCGGCCTCCTGAAAGGGGCGAATGGCATCGCCTGATAGCGTGTGCACAGGAAACCAAGTAAAGCGGACGACGGTGGTCACGCTTCTGCCTGAGCATGCCGTAGAGATGTTCGCGCCCTTGATGCAAGTACGAGGGTGAGCCCGCGCACGCATATGAACGTGGAGCTTTGGAGCCAAGTGAACATCTGAACGCCGGGTAAATCGGTCCATCTGTTCATCTTGCACAGCCTACCAGACGACTCCAAACGCCCCTTCAGGAGGGTGAACGGAGCCGTCGCGCAGAGGGGCGAGCCGCAGGGATGCGGCGAGAGAACTGGGCGTCCCCCCGTAAAGGGCCATGGATGGCCCTTGTACGGCGACCCTCGGAGCGGCGGCGTAGTGAACGCACCCGGAGCGAAGCGCAGGGCCGGATGCAGGGGCAAAGCGTTTTTGGTTACTTTTTCGGCGTTTGGAAAAAGTGACTCGCCCATCAGGGCGAAACCAGGCCTTCAGGCGACTCGCCAATGATCATGAAGCAAAAAATTTCATTCAACGCAGCATGTCGCTGATGAAATGGTGAAAAACCAAAAGAAAAAGGGGTGCCGCCTGCGCGAACACCCCTCCTCAACGATCACCGGCGAGCCGGTCAATCGTTCCCGACACTCGCCGTTTGCACGGTACAGCCCCAGACTTCCAGCGCCGGCTGGTCCGCTTGTGGCGGGCCGAGCCATTCGCTCATGGCGTGGCAACGCTGGTCAAAACACAGTTGGTAATCCCCTGCCTCGGGGGTTCGCCCCAGGCGCAGGAGTGGCAACGCAGGCATCTGGCGCTGGTAGTGCCAGGCCCCGTCGCGCAGTCCGGCGTCATCCGGGATTTCCATCCCGGCACCAGAACCCTTGACCCGCGCTTCGCCGAGCAGCAGCCCGTCCGGCGTCACGCGGTAATCCTCTTCCCAGCGGATCTTCTCGATGGTGTGGTTCCACGCCAGGGTGAAGGCGGGGGTGGGCACTTCGGCCCACACCACGCCTGCCAGCCCCAGGCACAGACCGATCACGCCGCCGCCGGCTCGGCGCGACGGGCGCGCCAGAAGTGCTGGATAAGGAACAGCGCGCCCAGGCCGAAGCCGATTTCATCGCTGATCGGCATCGCCAGCACCATCGAGGCGGCTGCGGCGAAGGCGAGGACCTTCTCCCACAGCGCCATGGGCCGCTGCAGGTAACCGGTGAACACGGCGCCCCACAGGCCGACGGCGAAGGCCGCCTTGAACAGCATGTACAGCGTGGCGCCCCAGTCGCCGCCCTGCATCATCAGCGCCGGGTTGTACACCGCCATGAACGGCACGATGAAACCGGCGATGGCGATGCGGATGGCCCACATGCTGATCTT
Organism: Stutzerimonas sp. Brlt_14; assembly: GCF_051948915.1. NCBI lineage: Bacteria > Pseudomonadati > Pseudomonadota > Gammaproteobacteria > Pseudomonadales > Pseudomonadaceae > Stutzerimonas > Stutzerimonas sp. Brlt_14. The sequence goes on along the minus strand of NZ_JAYJLM010000003.1, from coordinate 304,867 downwards.
CAGGCCCCTCTCCTTGGCAATCGGCGCGGCGGCGAAGCAGGCCAGCGCCACCGGCGGGGTGAGGTCGGCCATGATGCCGAAATAGAAGACGAACATGTGCGAGACGATCAGCGGCACACCCAGGTCCAGCAGCGCGGGCGCGGCGATGGAGCTAGTGATGATGTAGTTCGGGATCGTCGGGATGCCCATGCCCAGCACCAGGCAGGTCAACATGGTCAGCAGCAGCGAAAGGAACAGGTTGTTCTCGCCGACGGCCAGGATGTAGCCGGCGAAGGTCGAGGCCACGCCGGTCAGCGAGACCACGCCGATGATCACACCGACCAGGGCGCAGGCGATGCCCACCGGCACCGCATGGCGCGCGCCTTCCACCAGCGCGTGCAGGCAGATGACCAGGGTGTCGCGACCGCCCTTGATGAACCAGCACACCACCACCAGCGCGGCGATGACGCCGAAGATCACCCCGATGCCGAGCTGGAAGAACCCGGCGCAGAGCAGGCCGAGGGCGATCCAGAAGGCAATGCGCAGGCCGAACGACGAGACCTTGAGGATGATCGCCGAGCCGAGGATGACGATGGCTGTCAGCGACAGGCCAATGGTGCCGGCGAACATCGGGGTGCGCCCGGAGAACAGCAGCCAGACCAGTACCAGCAGCGGGATCAGCAGGTACCAGCGCTCCTTCACCGCGGCCCAGGCACTCGGGCATTCGTCTTTCGGCAGGCCCTTGAGACCGGCGCGCTTGGCTTCCAGGTGGACCATCCAGAACACCGAGCCGAAGTACAGCAGCGCCGGAATCAGCGCGGCCTTGGCGATCTCGACGAAGGGCACGTTGATGGTCTCGGCCATGATGAAGGCCACCGCACCCATCACCGGCGGCATGATCTGGCTGCCCATCGAGGACGTGGCCTCGACGCCGCCGGCGAAGGCCGGGCGATAGCCGAAGCGCTTCATCAGCGGGATGGTGAACTGGCCGGTGGTGACCACGTTGGCCACGCCGGAACCGGTGATGGTGCCCATCAATGCCGAGGACACCACCGACACCTTGGCCGGGCCGCCCAGCTTGTGGCCGAACAGGCCCATGGCGAAGTCGGTGAACAGCTTGATCATGCCCGCCTGCTCGAGGAACGAGCCGAACAGGATGAACAGGAAGATGTAGGTCGCCGAAACGTAGGTCGGGGTGCCGTACAGGCCTTCGGTGCCGAACGACAGCTGGTTGACGATCTGATCCAGGTAATAGCCGCGGTGCGCGAGATCACCGGGCAGGTACTCACCGAACAGGCCGTAGGCGAGGAACAGCCCGCAGATGATCGGCAGCGCAATGCCCATGACGCGGCGTGCGGCCTCGAACACCAGCACGATCAGCGTCAGGCCGACCACCATGTCGGTGGTGGTCATGTCGCCGGAGCGCTGGATCAGGTCCGCCTCGAAATACCACTGGTAGAAGAAGGTGGCGAAACCGGCCAGGCCGAGCACCCAGGCCACTGGCTGGAACGGCTTGCCGGTGCCGCGCGCCGGGTAGCAGAGAAACACCAGCAGCAGCAGGAAACCGACGTGACCGGCGCGCAGCACCTGGCTGGACACCGGATGGAAGGCGGCGGTGACGATCTGATAGATGGAGAACAGCAGGGCGACGTAGAACAGCGCCCTCGGCCATTCGCTGGGGCTGGCATGCAGCCCTTGGCTTTCGCTCATGGGTATCACTCTCTCACTGCAAGGGGATGCCTGTAGAAGCAGGCTTGCCAACGAGGCGACGCGGGCAAGCCTGCTGCTACAAGGAGCGGGCTGGAGCAGGCGCTAGGGCCTGCTCAGCCCGTCGTTCAGCGCTGGGTTACTTGAGAACCCCGGCTTCCTTGTAGAAGCGCTCGGCGCCCGGGTGCAGCGGGATCGGCAGGTTCTTGGTGGCGTTTTCCAGCTTGATGTCCTTGGCAGCGGAGTGGGCGTTACCCAGGGCGGCCAGGTTGTCGAACATCAGCTTGGTCATCTGGTAAGCCACTTCATCGGAGACCTTTTCGTGGGTCACCAGAATGTTGGTGATGGCCACGGTGGGAACGTCGGCGTCCTGACCGTCATAGGTGCCGGCCGGAATCACGCCCGCCAGGTAGGCATCGCTCTCGATCTTCTCGACCACGGCGGCCGGAATCTCGACGAAGGTCACCGGCATGGTGCTGGCCAGGTCGCGGATGGCGGCCATGCCCAGGCCCGAGGACTGCAGGGTGGCGTCGAGCTGGCGGTTCTTGATCAGCTCGACCGACTCGGCGTAGGGCAGGAACTCGACGCGGCCCATGTCCTTGTAGTCCAGGCCGGCGGCCTTGAAGATCGCGCGGGCGTTCAGCTCGGTGCCGGACTTCGGCGCGCCGACGGAGATGCGCTTGCCCTTCAGGTCTTCCAGGGTCTTGATGCCGGATTCGGCGCTGGCGACGATCTGGATGTAGTTGTTGTAGGTGCCGGCAATGGCGCGCAGGCGCTTGAGCGGGGCCTTGAAGCCGGCATCCTCGACACCGTTCCAGGCATCTTCCACCGAGTCACCCAGGGAGAAGGCCAGCTCGCCGCGACCGGCCTGCAGCAGGTTGAGGTTTTCTACCGAGGCCTTGGTGGCCTGTACCGAAGTCTTGGCGCCGTCGATCTTGTTGTACTGCTGCGACAGGGCCACGCCGATCGGGTAGTACACGCCGCTGGTGCCGCCGGTGAGGATGTTGATGAAGGTCGGTGCAGCGACGGCCGCGGTGCTGGCGGTGAAGGCCGCAGCGGCAGCGAGCAGGCCCAAGCGTTTGGTCAGTCTCATGGATGGATCTCCGTTTCGTTTTTATTGATTGGCGCAGCATGTTGACGATAGACGATGCCGCGTTCGGGGAACGCGCCAGACGTACAAGCAGAGGGGCGATGACACCGGGGCCGGGCCCGGGAGGTGGGTATCGCTGGCAGCTCTTCTTGTCGTTGGAATCGCATCGAGCACATTGCCAGTAGCAGAAGGCGTGCCAGCCTGTGCGAGCCCCCTGCTACAGGGGCTGTTGCCTCCCTGAAGGGAAGCGTTAGGCAAGAATCCGCCTATCGGATGAACGGTATAGGCAAGAAACCGCTCATCAGGACTCAGGCAAGGGGGAAACTTGCCCGAAAGCACGGCTTCGAATGCAGACAATCGTTCGAGGGGAGGGCGCCTGATGAGCGCGGAAATCAGCGCCAAAGATCTGGGCATCGACATGGCCGACGGCGAGCCCGCGCTGTTCAAGTGGTTCGTCGCCAGCTTTCTGTTCGGCAAGCGCATCCAGCAGGACATCGCCGCCGAGGCGTATCGCGTCATCGTCGACAAGCACAAGCGCGATACGCCGCGAAAACTGGGCAACTGCAGCTGGCAGCAGCTGGTGAACATGCTCGGCGAGGGGCGCTATGTACGCTACGACGAATCCACCGCCGAGCGACTGCTCAAGCTCTGCGAGAAGCTCAACCACGAGTATGGCGGCAAGCTCGGGCGCATCCATGAGCTCAGCGAGAACCGCAAGGAGCTGGAGCGGCGGCTGGCGGAGTTCGAAGGCGTCGGGCCGAAGACCGTGGAGATCTTCATGCGCGAGGCGGCCAGGGTCTGGTACTGAGCGCGCCGGACGGCGCTTGCCATGCACGGCGGATGAATTACAGTGGCGCCATCGTTCCGTCGAACACCGCCATGCGCACTTTCCTGACCGCCTTCTGCCTGCTCCTGTCCGTCGCCGCCAGCGCTGCGCCGGCACCCTATTACCGTTGGCAGAGCATCGTCGACGGTACTGTCATCTGCCGCCAGACGTCGCCCGGCGAAGGCTGGCAACGGCTCGACGACCAGCCCTTTCGCGACCTCAACTGCAGCATGCCGGCCGCCCGTGTCGACCGCCCGAGCGGCGTACCGGGTTTTCGTCCGCAGCCGGGGCGGTGAGGCAGCGCATTCAGGGGTGGCTCTGGTTGACGCCGGGTAGTGCTGTGAGGCCCACCGGGGCGCCACGCTCAGTCCCTCGGCACATGCTCATCGATCAACGCCAGCAGGCGTTCGACGCTTTCAGTCAGCGGCGTCGAGTTGTCCAGGCGGATGTAGTCGTCCAGTTCGCCGGCGAACAGCGCGTTGCGCGCCAGCCGTGACTCGATCTGTTCCGCCGTCTCCCGCCCGCGTGCATGCAGGCGCTGGCGCAATACGTCCTGCTCGACGCTGAGCAGCACCGCCAGCAGGTCTGGATAACGCTCCCGTGCCGTTGCCAGGTAGCCGCGCGAACCATTGACCAGCACCTGCTCGCCGGACGCCAGCCACTCATCGATCTCTGCCGGAATGCCATACGCCAGACCGTTGGCCCGCCAGCTGAGGGCAAAGGCGCCCTGCGCCTCGAGACGCTCGAATGCCTGCGGCGACACCGAATGCGCCGCCTCGCCGACGGCTTCGGCCGAGCGGGTGATGACCCGTCGCGCGATGCGCACACCACGGCCAGCCAGCAACTCGCGGGCGGCGTCTAGCAGGCTGTCCTTGCCGGCACCGGATGGCCCGATCAGGTAGATCAAGCGGCCTCGCATCATTGGGCTCCTGATTTCGGGCAGATGGGCGCGAGTATAAGGCGGCTGCGCGACGGCGGCATGGCCGCATTTCGGGCGATCAGCGCACGCCGTGCTTTGCCTGGCGCAGCAACGCCCCCTAAGCTGGACGCCGTCACTGCGCCCCTGTGCCGCGTCGCCTACACGACAGCTGGCATTTCAGAGAAAGAGGAAAAGCATGAAACAGAAGATCGTATTCATCACCGGCGCCACCTCCGGCTTCGGCCGTGCCACCGCCCGCCGCTTCGCCGAGGCGGGCTGGGCGCTGGTGCTCACCGGGCGGCGCAGCGAGCGTCTGGAAGAACTGAAGGGCGAGCTGTCGGCGAAGGTGCCGGTGCATATCGCCACGCTCGACGTGCGCCAGGCCGGCGCGGTGCAGGAGGTGGTGGCGCAGCTGCCGGCCGAATTCCGCCAGATCGATTGCCTGGTCAACAACGCCGGCCTGGCACTGGCACCGCAGCCGGCGCAACAGGTTGATCTCGCCGACTGGCACACCATGATCGACACCAACATCACCGGCCTGGTCAACGTCACCCACGCGCTGCTGCCGACGCTGATCGCCACCGGCAAGGGCGCCAGCATCGTCAACATCGGCTCGGTGGCCGGCCACTGGCCGTATCCGGGCGGCCACGTCTACGGTGCGACCAAGGCCTTCGTCGAGCAGTTCGGCTACAACCTGCGCTGCGACCTGCTCGGCACCGGCGTGCGCGTCACCGACATCGCGCCGGGAATGGCCGAAACCGAATTCACCCTGGTGCGCACCAAGGGCGATCAGGCCGCCAGCGACCGGCTGTACCGCGGCACCACGCCGCTGACCGCCGAGGACATCGCCGAGCAGATCTTCTACGTTGCCACCCTGCCGGATCACATCAACATCAACCGCCTGGAAGTGATGCCCACCCGCCAGGCCTGGTCGCCGTTCAATATCGATCGCGACAAGTAACGGGCTCCAGGAGGCGTGGCGTGCAACGCGCCGCGCCTGCTGCATGCCTCGCGAACCGGCCGTTCAGACGTATCGTTAACCTGACCGTAACGATTGCATCCGCTGCTTGATTGATGACCCTTCGGTCACGTCCCTACTGTGCGCTCCACAAGCGGAAAAACTGTGGAGTCGCCATGACAACAACAATCTCCCCACCGCCGCAGTGGTCGCGTCGTCGCGCTGAAAAAGCCCGTCGTCTCGATCAGGTGCAGAGCCTCGCCGATGGCGTGGTACTGCCCAGCGAGCGGATCGTCGAGGCCCTGGAACTCTTGATCGCCCCCGGTGATCGCGTGGTGCTCGAGGGCAACAACCAGAAGCAGGCGGACTTCCTCTCCCGCTCCCTGGCCAAGGCCGACCCCGGCAAGCTGCACGACCTGCACATGATCATGCCGAGCGTCAGCCGCGCCGAGCACCTGGATCTGTTCGAGCGGCAGATCGCGCGCAAGCTCGACTTTTCCTTCGCCGGTCCGCAGAGCCTGCGCATCAGCCAGCTGCTCGAGGACGGCCTGCTGGAAGTCGGCGCCATCCACACCTACATCGAACTCTACTCGCGCCTCTTGGTGGACCTGATCCCCAATGTCGCGCTGGTGGCCGGCTTCCAGGCCGATCGCCACGGCAACATCTACACCGGCCCCAGCACCGAAGACACCCCGGCGCTGGTCGAGCCGACCGCCTTCAGCGACGGCATCGTCATCGTCCAGGTCAACGAGATCGTCGACGAGCTGCCGCGCGTGGACATCCCGGCGAGCTGGGTCGATTTCGTCGTGGTGGCCGACAAGCCCTTCTACATCGAGCCGCTGTTCACCCGCGACCCGCGCCACATCAAGCCGGTGCACGTGCTGATGGCGATGATGGCGATCCGCGGCATCTACGAAAAACACAACGTGCAGTCGCTCAACCATGGCATCGGCTTCAACACCGCGGCCATCGAGCTGATCCTGCCGACCTACGGCGAATCCCTCGGCCTGAAAGGCAAGATCTGCCGCAACTGGACGCTCAACCCGCACCCGACGCTGATCCCGGCGATCGAGACTGGCTGGGTCGAGAGCGTGCATTGCTTCGGCACCGAGCTGGGCATGGAGAACTACATCGCCCAGCGCCCGGACGTGTTCTTCACCGGCCGCGACGGCTCGATGCGCTCGAACCGCATGATGTGCCAGCTGGCCGGGCAATACGCCGTGGACCTGTTCATCGGCGCCACCCTGCAGGTCGATGGTGATGGGCATTCCTCCACCGTCACCCGCGGCCGCCTGGCCGGTTTCGGCGGTGCGCCAAACATGGGCCACGACCCGCGCGGTCGCCGCCATCCGACCCCGGCCTGGCTGGACATGGCCATGCCCGGCGGCGAGGCCCCGGTGACCATGCTCGAGCGCGGCAAGAAGCTCGTGGTGCAGATGGTCGAGACCTTCCAGGAAGGCGGCAAACCCACCTTCGTCGAGCAGCTCGACGCGGTGGAGGTGGCGAAGAAGAGCGGCATGCCGCTGGCGCCGATCATGATCTACGGCGACGACGTCACCCACCTGCTCACCGAGGAAGGCATCGCCTACCTGTACAAGGCCCGTTCGCTGGAGGAACGCCAGGCGATGATCGCCGCGGTGGCCGGCGTCACCAGCATCGGCCTGCGGCACAACCCGAAGGACACCGAGCGCATGCGCCGCGAAGGGCTGATCGCCCTGCCGGAAGACCTCGGCATCCGCCGCAACGACGCCACCCGCGAACTGCTCGCCGCCAAGAGCATCGCCGAGCTGGTCGAGTGGTCCGGCGGCCTCTACAACCCGCCTGCCAAGTTCAGGAGCTGGTGATGAGCGCACTCATTGCACGACAGGCGCCGACCGCGGCCGAGCGCCTGGCTGATCTGGCGGTGCAGGCGCTGGTCGACGAGGCCGACCTGTCGCCCAAGCCGGGGCTGGTCGACCGACGCGGCAGTGGCGCGCACAGCGATCTGCACCTGGGGCTGATGCACGCCTCGGCGCAGTCGCTGTGGCCGGCGTTCGCCGCCATGGCCGATGCCGCGCGGAGCGAAGGTCGGGTCAGCCAGGCGCTGCGGGAAACCCTCGGGCAGCTGGGCCGCGACGGCGAAGCGGAGATGCTGCGCGTCACCGCCGGGGTCAACACCCATCGCGGCGCGATCTGGGCGCTGGGGCTGCTCAGCGCGGCGGCCATGCTGGAAAGCGGCGCTTCGGTCGGCGGGATCGCCGCCAGCGCGGCCGCCCTGGCGCGGCTGGACGACCCGGCCGCCCCGCACAACCCGGACAGCCACGGCGCGCGGGTCTGCCGTCGCTACGGCGTGCTCGGCGCCCGCGAACAGGCGCAGCACGGCTTTCCCGCGGTCATCGAACACGGCTTGCCGCAGCTGCTGGCCAGTCGCCGCGCCGGCGCCGGCGAGCAGAACGCCAGGCTCGATGCACTGCTGGCGATCATGAGCAGCCTGACCGACACCTGCGTGCTGCATCGCGCCGGTCTTGAAGGGCTGACCCGCATGCAGGCCGGTGCCCGCGCCGTGCTCGAAGCCGGTGGTGCCGCCAGCCTCGCCGGTCGTCGCCAGCTGCGCCTGCTCGATCGCGACATGCTCGCCCTCAACGCCTCGCCGGGGGGCGCCGCCGACCTCCTGGCCGCCACCCTTTTCCTCGACCGTCTGGCGCCGCATGCGCCGGCGCCGACTGGGAGCAACTGAACATGGAAACCCTGTCTTTCGAATTCGCCGCCGGGCAACCCGCCCGCGGCAAGGCCCTGGTCGGCGTGGTCGGCTCGGGCGACCTGGAAGTGCTGCTGGAACCCGGCCAGGCCGGCAAGCTGGCGATCCAGGTAGTCACCTCGGTCAATGGTGCCGAGCAACGCTGGAAGAGCCTGTTCGAGCGGATGTTCCGCGAGCAGACGCCACCGGCATTGAACATCGATATTCACGATTTTGGGGCCACGCCCGGCGTAGTGCGTCTGCGCCTGGAGCAGGGACTGGAGGAGGTCGGCCATGACTGATGTGTCCGCTAACACCGTGGCCCGTTTACTCGCGTCGCGCAGCTTCGTCGAACTCGGTGCCCGCCAGCGTGCCCGCGCACTGCTGGACGAGGGCAGCTTCCGCGAATTGCTCGATCCGTTCGATCGCGTCACCTCGCCCTGGCTGCCGAAGCAGGGCATCGTCACCCAGGCCGACGACGGCGTGGTGGTCGCCAAGGGCACCCTTGACGGCCAGCCGGCGGTAATCGCCGCCATCGAAGGCGCCTTCCAGGGCGGCAGCATGGGCGAAGTCGGCGGCGCGAAGATCGCCGGCGCGCTGGAGCTGGCTGCCGAAGACAACCGCAACGGCATCCCGACCCGCGCCGTGCTCCTGCTGGAAACCGGCGGCGTGCGTTTGCAGGAGGCCAACCTGGGCCTGGCCGCCATCGCCGAGATCCAGGCGGCCATCGTCGAGCTGCGCGACTACCAGCCGGTGATCGGCGTGGTCGCCGGTTCCGTCGGCTGCTTCGGCGGCATGTCCATCGCCGCCGGTCTGTGCAGCTATCTGGTCGTCACCCGCGAAGCCCGCGTCGGCCTCAATGGCCCGCAGGTGATCGAGCAGGAAGCCGGGCTCGACGAGTACGACTCGCGCGACCGCCCCTTCATCTGGAGCCTGACCGGTGGCGAGCAACGCTATGCCTCGGGTCTGGTGGACGCCTACGTGGCCGACGACACCGACGCCATCCGCGCGCAACTGCACGAACTGTTCGCCCTCGGCAAGCCGCTGCAGCCGCGCAGCCGCCGCCACGCCTGGTATCTCCAGCGCCTGGCCGACGTCGACACCCGCACGCAGCTCGATGCCGCCGCCGTGCGAGCCCTCTACGAAGGAGATGCCCAATGAGCCGTGGACTGAACTGGTTGCAAGCCCTGGCCGGCGGTCAGGCACTGGCGGGCTATCCGGCCTCGGTGAAGGTGGTCGACGGCACGCTCGGTGAGCGCGCCGCCCGCTATATCGCCGTGGTGCCGGACGCCGAGAATCCCTTTCCGCGCGCGCGCAATGGCGAGGTCGGTCTGCTCGAAGGCTGGGCCCTGGGCCAGGCGCTGGATGAGGTGATCGCGGCCGATCGCGACAAGGCGGACAAGCGTGTGGTGGTCGCCGTGGTCGACGTGCCGAGCCAGGCCTATGGCCGCCGCGAGGAGGCGCTGGGCATTCACCAGGCGCTGGCCGGTGCGGTGGATGGCTATGCCCGCGCACGGCTGGCCGGGCACCCGGTGATTGCGCTGCTGGTGGGCAAGGCCATGTCCGGCGCCTTTCTCGCCCATGGCTATCAGGCCCAGCGGATCATCGCCCTGCGCGATCCGGGCGTGATGGTGCATGCCATGGGCAAGGCCGCCGCGGCGCGCATCACCCTGCGCAGCGTCGAGGAACTGGAAGCCCTGGCCGAATCGGTGCCGCCGATGGCCTACGACATCGACAACTACGCGACCCTCGGCCTGCTCTGGGAAACCCTCGCCGTGGACAGCATCGAGCAGCCCTCGGCGGATGATCTGGCGCGTGTGCGCGACTGTCTCGCCAAGGCCGTCGCGGACATCGGCGGTAGCAGCGACCTGCGCGGCCGCCTCGGCGCGCCGAACCGCGAGGCGTCGTCGCGGGTGCGCGAACTGTTGCGCGCGCAGTGGTAGCGAACACCTGACGCGGCCCTATTCGCCACTCCGATCAGCGACTCGACAACAACAATCACGAGGAGGCTGTAGATGCACGACACACCTCGCCCCCACGACCTGCTCTGGGGTATGCGTCCCGAGCAGTTGCCGGCCGATGCCCCGGCCTGGGCGGTGGCCGTGCTCGCCGCCGGCCAGCCGGTGGTGGTGCGCCGTGCCGTCGTCGCGCCAGGGCAGGTGGCGGTCGGCCTGCGTGGGACCACGCGAGACCAGCGTCTGGCCGCGCTGATGCCGATCGCCGCGATCAGCCATCGGCTGACGCCGGAGCAGCTGCTCGATCGTCGCGCCAGCGAAGACCTGCCGGTGTTCCGCGTGCTGGCTGGCCTGCGTCCGCTGCTCAATGCCCTCGGCCATGCCTGGGGTGTCACCGGCTCGGCCGGCTTCCAGCTCGCCACCGGCTTGTCGGCGGCGCATCCGGACAGCGATCTGGACCTGCTGCTAAGGGCCGAACAGCTGCTGCCGCGCAGCGAGGCGCGCCCGCTGCTGCAGCTGCTCGAAGGCCGCGCCTGCCGCGTCGACCTGCAACTGGAAACCCCGCTGGGCGGTGTGGCGCTCGGCGAATGGGCCGGTGGCGCCGCACGGGTGCTGGTCAAGACCGCCGAAGGACCGCGTCTGGTGAGCGATCCCTGGGCTGCGGAGCGGGCCGCATGAGCAGCCTGTTCGCCTTTCCCGGTCAGGGCGCGCAAAAGCCCGGCATGTTGCAACGGCTGCCCGAGGCGCCGGAAGTCGCCGCGACCCTGGCCGAGGCCAGTGCCGTGCTCGGCGAGGATGCGCTGCTGCTCGATTCGGCCGAGGCGCTGCAATCGACTCGCGCGGTGCAGCTCTGCCTGCTGATCGCCGGGATCGCCGGGGCGCGCCTGCTGATGCGCGATGGCCAGCGTCCGGACTACGTCGCCGGGCTGTCCATCGGCGCCTATGCCGCGGCGGTTGTCGCCGAGTCGCTGACGTTCGCCGACGCCCTGCGCCTGGTCGCCCTGCGCGGCGAGCTGATGCAGCAGGCCTATCCCGAGGGCTACGGCATGACTGCCATCCTCGGCCTGGCGCTGGGTACGGTCGAGTCGCTGCTGGCCGAAGCCGAGGGCCCGGTCTACCTGGGCAACATCAACGCCGACAACCAGATCGTCATCGCCGGCAGCGATGCCGCCATGGCCACGGTCGCGGCGCGGGCCAAGGTGCTGGGCGCCTCCTGCACGCGGCGCCTGGCGATGAGCGTGCCCTCGCATTGCGCGCTGCTCGAGCAGCCGGCACGGCGGCTGGCCGAAGCCTTCGCCGGCGTCAGCCTGCGCGCTCCGCAAATTCGCTATCTGAGCAGCTCGTCCGCACGCCCGATATTCGATAGCGAGCGCCTGCGCGACGACCTCGCCTTCAACATGTGCCGCGTCGTCGACTGGCACGGCACCCTGCGCACCGCCTACGAGCGCGGGGTGCGGCTGCACATCGAACTGCCGCCAGGCCAGGTGCTGACCGGGCTGGCACGGCGGGTTTTCGAACAGGGTACGCTGGTTGCCTTCGACGGCGCCCGGCTGGACACACTGGACGCCTTGCTGCGTCAGGAGGGCAGCCAGAGCCGATAGACCGCGTGCAGCACCCGGGTGAGCCTTCGCCCAGATCGATGGATAACAACAACGACCTCGACAACACGCGCGTGGCCCTCTGCAGCCAGCGCAACCAAAAAGGACAAAAACAATGATCATCTTTGGTGTGGCCTTCCTGGCCTTGTGTACCCTCACCGGCATCTTCGTCGGCGAGTTGCTCGGCAAGCTCCTCGGCGTGCCGGCCAACGTCGGCGGCGTGGGTATCGCCATGGTGCTGCTGATCCTCATCGGCAGCTACCTGAAGAAACGCGGCCTGTTCAATCCGGAGTCCGAGCAGGGCATCAAGTTCTGGAGCGCCGTGTACATCCCGATCGTGGTCGCCATGGCCGCGCAGCAGAACGTCTACGGCGCCCTGGCTGGCGGCCCGATGGCGATCCTCGCTGGCGTCGCCGCGGTTGCGCTGGCCTTCGCCCTGGTGCCGGTACTGGACCGGATCGGCCGAAAAAAGCTTGAGGCCGCCCCGTCCGATCCGAGCGATCCGGTGGATCAAGCCAAGCCGCTCACCAGCAGCGCACGGGGGTAACGGCCATGTACGAATCCCTCATGAAAGTGATCACCGGCTATGGCCTGATCAGCGGCTTCGCCATCATCGGCGCGACCATGTGGATCTCCTACTGGCTGTCGGACAAGCTCACCAAGGGCCGTCTGCATGGCTCGGCGGTGGCGATCCTGATCGGCCTCCTGCTGTCGTACATCGGCGGCGTGGTCACCGGCGGGCAGAAAGGCCTGGTGGATATCGCCCTGTTCTCCGGCATCGGCCTGCTCGGCGGCGCCATGCTGCGTGATTTCGCCATTGTCGCCACCGGCTTCGGCGTCAGCGTGGAGGAGCTCAAGCGGGCCGGGATGGTCGGCGTGCTCGCGCTGTTCATCGGCGTGCTCGCCTCGTTCGTGGCAGGCGTGGCGGTGGCCATGGCGTTCGGCTACACCGATGCGGTCAGCCTGACCACCATCGGCACGGGCGCTGTGACCTACATCGTCGGGCCGGTCACCGGGGCGGCAATCGGCGCCAGCTCGGAAGTGATGGCGCTGTCGATCGCGGCGGGGCTGGTCAAGGCGATCGTGGTGATGGTCGCCACGCCCTTCGTCGCGCCTTCCATCGGGCTGAACAACCCGCGCTCGGCGGTGATCTTCGGCGGCCTGATCGGCACTTCCAGCGGCGTGGCCGGCGGCCTGGCGGCCACCGATCCGAAGCTGGTGCCCTACGGCTGCCTGACCGCGGCGTTCTACACCGCACTGGGCTGCCTGCTCGGGCCATCACTGCTGTTCTTCGTCATGCGCGGGCTGCTCGGCTGAGCCGTTCCCGTCGTCACTTACCGTCATCCGCAACGCGCCCCCATCGGGGCGCGCTTGCGTTCATCAAGGAAGGTCGAAAGATGAACACCCTCAAGGTCAGCCACAAACTGGCCCTCGGCTTCGCCGCCGTTCTGGCGCTGACCCTGGCCGTCGCCCTGATCGGCAGTTACGGCATGGACGCGCTGATCTCCCGCAGCGACGGGGCGCAGAGTGCGGCCCGCCTGCTGGATGAGGCCAACCGGATCCGCTACGCGCAGGTCAGTTTCGAAACCCGCGGCGATCCGCTGCATGTCGAAGCGGTGGAGCAGTCGGTCGCGCGCATCGTCGAACTGGTGCAGCAGCAGAAGGGGGAATTCAGCGACCCACAGGATCTGCAGCGCCTGCAGGCGATCGCCGCCGACGTGCAGCATTACCGCCAGCGTTTCCTCGATCTGGCGGCACTCTGGGAGCGCAAGGTGAAGACCCGCAGCAGCTGGGTCGAAGCCGGCAACACCTCGGATGCGCTGATCGCTGCGCTGGAGGCACGCTGGGCCGGCACACCGGACGCACCGGTCCTGCATGAGGACACTCGTAGCGCAGCCATCGGCCTGCAGGCCGGGGAAGTCTCCAAGCACAACCGCATGGTGCGCTTCATGGTGCGCGGCTATCTGATGACCGAGACCGAGCAGTCGCTGCAGCAATTGCAGCAACAGTTCAGCACGCTGCAGGCGGCGGTCGACAGGCTCGATGCCCAGCTGGCCGGCACTCCCGGCGTGGACCTGCAGCCGTTGCGTGACTCGGTGGCGACCTACATCCGCCAGTTCGGCCAGCTGCCGCCCATCGTCGCCGCTCAGGTGCAGGCGCGTCAGGAGATGCAGGAAATCTTCGACAGCATCTACCGCAACACCAATGAAATCGTGCAGTCGCAGACCGAGCGACGCAGCGCCGAAGCCGGCGAGAAGAAGGCCCTGCTGCTTGCCATCACGCTGCTGGCGATAGCCCTGGGGCTGGTCATCAGCTGGCTGATCGTGCGTCAGCTGACGCAACCGCTGGCCCAGGCGGTACGCATTGCCGAGCGCATCGGCGCAGGCGATATGACCGAGCAGCCGCGGCAGCCGCGCAGCGACGAGTTCGGTCAGCTGCTCGATGCGCTGGAGCGCACCCGCGGCAGCCTGCGCGACCTGATCGGCCGGATCAGCGCCATCACCGGCCAGCTGGCCAGTGCGGCGCAAGAACTGTCCACGGTGACCGAGCAGACCAGCGCCGGTATCCAGAGCCAGCGCCTGGAAACCGATCAGGTCGCCACTGCCATGCACGAGATGGCAGCGACCGTGCAGGAGGTGGCGCGCAACGCCGACGAGGCCTCCAGTGCCGCCCAGCACGCCGACCGCCAGGCGGCTCAGGGCGACATCGTGGTGCAACGGGCGTTGGCGCAGATCGACCGGCTGTCCTCCCAGGTGGGCCTGTCTGCCGAAGCCATGGCCCAGCTGAACCGCGAGACCGCTGGGATCAGCACGGTGCTCACGGTGATCAATGGCATCGCCGAACAGACCAACCTGCTGGCACTGAACGCGGCCATCGAGGCGGCCCGTGCTGGTGATGCCGGGCGCGGTTTCGCCGTGGTCGCCGACGAGGTGCGCAGCCTGGCGCAGCGTACCCAGCAGTCTACGGCGCAGATCGAGGAGCTGATCGGCAACCTGCAGAAGGGTGCGCTGCATGCCTCGTCGCTGATGGACAGCAGCCGCGGGCTGGCCGACGAGACGGTCAGCCTGGCGCGGGATGTCGGCGAGGAGCTGCAGGCCATCACCCGCACCATCTCCACCATCCAGGCGATGAATCTGCAGATCGCTACCGCGTCGGAGGAGCAGAGTTCGGTGGCCGAGGACATCAACCGCAGCGTGCTCAGCGTGCGCGATGTGGCTGACCAGTCGGCCGCCGCTGCCCAGCAGACCGCGGCCTCGACCGTGCAGCTGGCCCGTCTGGGCGGCGAGCTGCAGGCCCTGGCGGCGCGCTTCCGGGTCTGAGGGCGCGGCGCGACCGCTCGGCATTCTCGTCGCGAGCGGACTGGCGGCCGGCATTCGGGGGGTTACAGCGGCGCTTTTTTCTGGCAGGGTGTCACCTGCGATGCGCGACCATTTGCCACAGCTGGCCAGTGGCGCGCATCGATGTGCTAGCGGGAGAGACTGCCGTCAGGGCAGCGCCGAAGGAGCAACCGCCCCGGAAACTCTCAGGCAAAAGGACCGCTACCACCGCTGAAACTCTGAAGAGCCGCCCGGTTTTCGTCGCCGGGCGCACCGAAGGAGCAAGCGAGCCGTCATGCGCTCGTGAATCTCTCAGGTCCAGAACAGAGGGGGCGCCCGCCGCGCGTTGGGCGCACGGGCTATGACCCCTCGACGTTCTGGAGCGCAACAATGAAAACAATCGCAGTCATCGGTGGCGGCATCACCGGCGTCACCACCGCCTATGCCCTGGCCAAGCGCGGCTTCTCGGTCACCCTGCTGGAAAAGCACCGCTACGCGGCCATGGAGACCTCGTTCGCCAATGGCGGCCAGCTGTCGGCGTCCAATGCCGAGGTCTGGAACCACTGGTCGACGATCGTCAAGGGCCTCAAGTGGATGCTCAAGAGCGACGCGCCGCTGCTGGTCAACCCCAAGCCCAGCTGGCACAAGCTCTCCTGGTTCGCCGAGTTCATCGGCTCGATCCCCAACTACCGCAAGAACACGGTCGAGACCGCTCGGCTGGCCATCGCCGCGCGCGAGCATCTGTTCGCCTGGGCCGAAGCCGAAGGCATCGACTTCGACCTGAAGAAGAAAGGCATCCTGCACATCTACCGCGACAAGGCCGGCTTCGATCATGCCGCTGAGGTTTCGCGCCTGCTCGCCGAAGGCGGCCTGCCGCGGCGCAGCGTGACGCCCGAGGAGATGCGCGCCATCGAGCCAACCCTGGCTGGCAGCTACTACGGCGGCTACTACACCGAATGCGACTCCACCGGTGATATCCACAAGTTCACCCACGGCCTGGCCACCGCCATCGAGCGGCTTGGCGTGCGCTGCCGCTACGGTGCCGACGTGAAGTCGGTGGCCAGCGACGGCAAGCGTGCCAGCGTGATCCTCGCTGGCGTTGGCGGTGACGAGCGGCTGGAGTTCGACGGCCTGGTGGTTTGCGCCGGCACCGCCAGCCGTGCATTGGCAGCCCAGCTCGGCGACCGGGTGAACATCTACCCGGTCAAGGGCTACTCGATCACCGTCAACCTGACCGACGAGGTCAGCCGCGCCTCGGCTCCGACCGTCAGCCTGCTGGACGACGAAACCAAGCTGGTCAGCAGCCGCCTGGGCGACGACCGCTTCCGCGTCGCCGGAACCGCAGAGTTCAACGGCTACAACCGTGACATCCGCGCCGATCGCATTCGCCCGCTGGTGGAGTGGGTCAACCAGTGCTTCCCCGGCGTCAACACCCGCAGCGTGGTGCCCTGGGCCGGTCTGCGCCCGATGATGCCGAACATGATGCCCAAGGTTGGCCGCGGCAGCTCGCCCTGCGTGTTCTACAACACCGGCCACGGGCACCTGGGCTGGACGCTGAGCGCGATCACCGCCGATATGGTTGGTGACGTGGTGGCGCAAAGCCTGGGCCGGCCGGCTCCGGTGGCATCCGGGCAGACAGCCGTCGCCTAGTCATGCAGTCGTAGGGTGGAAGACGGCGAAGCCTCTTCCACCACTGCGGCGCCGATCATGCCGATCCGGCTGGCCATATGCCAACGCGTGGAAAACCGCTGCGCGGGTTTTCCACCCTACGTCGTTTCAGGCTTGGCATCCTCGTTCTGCTCCAGCGCGCGCCGGGCATACATCCGGCATTCGGCGAGCAGCGCCAGCAGGTTCGGGTCGCGCTCCTTGGCCTTTAGAAACACCACGCCGATGTGCTGCTGCAGGTGATAGCGCGCCTGCAGCGGTATCAGTCGCACCCGCGATTCGTAGACCATGCCCACCCGCCCCGGCAGCAGCGCGTAACCGACCCCGGAATTGACCATGCTGAGCAGCGTGAAGATGTCGTTCACCTGCATCGCCACCTTCGGCTCGAAACCCGCTAGCTGGAACACCCGGTTGCCGTCCTGATGGGTGGCGAAGCCTTGGGACAGGGTGATGAAAGTGGCGTCACGCAGATCGCTGAGATCCACTTCGCTCTGGTTGGCGAACGGCGAGTCGGCTGGCGCGGCGAGGAAAATGTCGTCGGAAAACAGCTGCACCTGGGCACAGTCCGGGTCGGCGACGCTCTCGTTGAGCGACACCAAGATGGCGTCCAGCTCCATGTTCTTCAGCTTGTAGAGCAGGTCCACGTTGGAGCCCAGGATCAGGTCGATGTTGAGCTCGCTGCGGCGCAGCTTCAGGCCCATGATCAGCTGCGGCACGGTCTTCACCGTCAGCGAGTAGAGCGCACCGAGCTTGAAGCGCTCGGCCGAGAAACCGGCCGCCTCGCGGGTACGCCGCACCGTCTCGAGCACGTCCTTGACCAGCTGCTGGGCACGCTCTTCGAGTACATAGGCACTTTCCAGCGGAATCAGGTTGCGCCCCTCGTGCTTGAACAGGGGGCATCGCAACGCGCTTTCAAGCGAGTGGATGGCGCGATGCACGCTGACGTTGCTGGTGTTCAGCTCGACCGCGGCCTTGCCCAGATTGCCGCTGCGCATGAAGGCCAGAAAACACTTCCAGCTTCTTCAGGGTCAGCTCTTCGTCGATCTGCATGGCCGTTGCTCCGCGGTCGGGCAGACGATTATGCCGAACTCGTACTCAGGCGGGGCGCGAAAGCGGAGCAGTGCAGGCGATCAGGGCAGGGCGAGTTCTTCGTCTTCCGGAATCTCGTCCGTGACGTACACGCGTGCGTGTTCGCTCTGGGCGTCCTCGATACGCAAGCCGAAATAGGTTTCGTCATTGGCATCCCAGAACGCCTCGACCTGCTCAAGCGAGGCCTGCTCCAGCAGGACCTGCCCGGAGTGTTCGAGGATGATGGAATAGCGGCGATTGGCGGGCATGTGAGTGACTCTGATCATCGAAAGGCTGCAGGCGCAGATGTGATGTCATTTTGTCACTTCAGCGGGCTTAATCCGCGCCCGTTCATCGGCCGCCAGCGTTTGGCTGCCGAACGGTTACCCCGCACATCCGTTCGCGGAGTCAGCTCCTAGACAGCTAGTACTGCATGACTAAGCGACTCTTCAGCGCGCGGGGATTGCGGTGACGGATACGCCCAACAGGTGCTGCTGGCCCGGCTGCAAGACCACGGCGTCGTCCAGTACGTTGGCTGTCTCGATGCAGGCCATGCGCTGCCAGGCGTCGTCGGCGAAGCTTGACAGGCGCTTGGCCTTGTCGATCCACGGGTTCCACAGCACCGCGGAGCGCGAGCCGCGAGTGGTCAGCCGGATGCTGCGTTTCCATGCCGGGTCGATGAGCTTCAGGGTCGTCGGGAGCTGCAAGTAGATGCGGTCGGTTTCGCCGTTGAACGCCAGGTCTCCGTTCTGCTGCTGGCGCTGCTGCCAATCCAGCAGCGTATCGATGTAGGGGCAGCCGGCCAGGCCTTCGACGCGAACCTGATGGATGTCGCTGACGGCGAAGTAGCTGTGCAGGGCCTGGCTGATGGTGACTGCCTCCGTGCCGACGTTACGGCTGCTGAGGCTGAGCTCCAGCTCGTCGGCCAGGCGGATCTGCAGTGTCAGTTCGACCCGGTGCGGCCAGCCCGGCAGTGCGCCGAGCGCCTGCGGGCAGTGGAACTCGAGAATCGCCGTATCGCCTTCGCCGCGCTGCTCCCGCAATTGCCAGGGCAGGGCGCGCACCAGGCCGTGGAAGGGCGCGGGTTGCTCGCCGTGGTAGCTCGCCTGGACCTCTTGTGGGTTGCGCGCCAGATCGCCGAACCACGGCCAGCATACGGGTACGCCTCCGCGTACCGATTGGCCCTGTTCGAAGGCGGCCTCCTCGCTGAGCCAGATGATCGGCGGCGCATCGCCCTGGCGATAGCTGAGGATCTGCGCGCCCTGTTCGGCGATCAGCAGTTCGTCCTCACCGCGGCGTACTCGCCAGCAGGCGAGCTGGTTCATTTCGATGCGTTGGATATCGACAGGCATGGGGAATCTCGTAAGGGTTCGGGATCTGCGTCTGACCGCAGAGTGAGGGCGGGATTCAGAAAGGGTCACTGCCTCCTTGCACAAGGAGGCAGTGCGGGAATCAGCGTCCCTGGCAGGCGTCGACCCGCAGCCAGCGCTCCAGCAGTTTGAAGCCCTGCATCAGCACGAAGGCGATCAGCAGATAGATCAGGCCGGCGGTGAGGAACATTTCCTCGTGCAGGTAGGTGCGGGCGGCGATCTTGCGCGCCATGCCGGTCAGTTCCAGCAGTGTGATGGTGCTGGCCAGCGCGCTGGCCTTGAGCATCAGGATCACCTCGTTGCTGTAGGCCGGCAGGCCGATGCGCGTAGCGCGCGGCAGGATGATGTGCAGCAGTGCCTGGCTGCGCGACATGCCCAGCGCGCGGGCGGCTTCGACTTCGCCATGGGGCACGTTCTGGATCGCGCCGCGGATGATCTCGGCGATGTAGGCCGCGGTGTGCAGGGTCATGGTGATGATCGCGCACCAGTAGGGGTCACGCAGGTACGGCCAGAGCGCGCTTTGGCGCACGATGTCGAACTGCGCCATGCCGTAGTACACGAGAAACAGCTGGACCAGCAACGGCGTGCCGCGGAAGAAGAAGATGTAGCCGTAAGGCAATGCCCGCACCGCCAGATGCCGGGAAGAACGGGCGATGCCCAGCGGTACGGCGAGGATCAATCCGGTGATGACCGACACGCCGACCAGTTGCAGGGTCAGCCAGGCGCCGTCGATGAAGCTCGGCAGCCATTTGATGAAGATTTCCCAGGTCATGCTGCGCTCCGCACGAAGCCGCGGCCGGCACGTTTTTCGAGGAAGTGCATGCCGATCATGGCAACGATGGTCAGGCACAGGTAAATGAAGGCCGCCACCAGGAAGAAGGTGAAGGGTTCCTTGCTGGCGGTCACCGCGATCTGCGAGCGGCGCATGATCTCCTCGAGGCCGATCACCGAGACCAGCGCGGTGTCCTTCATCAGGATCATGAACAGGTTGCCGAGGCCCGGCAGGGCCAGGCGCCACATCTGCGGCAGGATCAGCCGCAGGAAGATACGGCGCTTGCCCAGGCCCAGTGCCAGGCCGGCTTCACGATGGCCCTTGGGAATGGCCAGCAGCGCACCGCGGAACACCTCGGTGGCATAGGCGCCGAAGCACAGGCCGAGGGCGATGGTGCCGGCGGCAAACGGGCTCAGGGCCAGGTTGGCGATGCCGAACAGTTCGCCAAGGCCGCGAATCAGGTTGATGGTGCCGAAATAGATCAGCAGCACCCAGAGCAATTCGGGTACGCCGCGCACGATGGTCGAGTAGGTGCCGCCGATCCAGCGCAGGGCGCTGTAAGGCGACGTCTTGGCCAACGCGCCGAGCAGGCCGAGCACCAGCCCCAGCGCCAGGGAGGCGAGGGCCAGTTGGATGGTCATCCAGGTGCCGGCGAGCAGGGCCGGACCGAATCCGTGAAGGTCAGGAATCATAGAAGCTCAAACACCGAAGCCCGGTCGGCCAGAAGGCTGGCGACCGGGCTTCGGCTCGGTTGGATCAGTAAATGCTGAACGGGAAGTACTTGTCGTTGATCTGCTTGTAGGTGCCGTCAGCGATGATCTCCGCCAGTGCCTTGTTCAGCCGCTCGCGCAGTTCATCGTTGCCCTTGCGCACGGCGATGGCGATCTTGTCGTCATCGAATACCGGCTCGCCCTTGAACTCGAAGTTCTTGCCGGCATCGCTCTTGAGCCATTCCCACTGCACGAAGGTGTCGGCCAGGATGCCGTCGACGCGACCGGAGGCCAGGTCCAGATAGGCATTTTCCTGGGTGTCGTAGAGCTTGATGTCGACGACGCGATCCAGGTTGTCTTCCAGCCAGGTGCCGGCGATGGTCGCGCGCTGCGCACCGATCACTTTGCCTTTCAGGTAGCTCTCGTCGGTCTTGAAGTCGACGTTCTTCGGCGCCACGAACTGCAGCTTGTTGGTGTAGTAGTGGTCGGTGAAGTCGACGGCGTTCTTGCGCTCTTCGGTGACCGACATGGAAGCGGCGAGGAAGTCGAACTTGCCGGCGTTCAACGCCGGAATGATGCCGTCCCAATCAGAGGTAACCACCTCGCACTCGACCTTCATCTTGGCGCACAGCGCGTGGGAGATATCCAGGTCGAAGCCGACCACCTTGCCGCTGGCGTCGATCAGGTTGAAGGGTGGGTAGGCGCCTTCGGTACCAATCCGTAGTTTTTCCGCCGCGAATGCCTGGGTGCCGATGATCAGCGAGGCAGCAGCGGTCAGCAGGATCTTCTTATAGCTCTTCATGCGGTGTTGCTCCATTAGCGATGGCTGGACATGAATTGTTTACAGCGCGCCGATTGAGGATTGTCAAATACCTGCTCGGGCGTTCCCTGCTCCTCGACCAGACCCTGGTGGAGGAACACCACTTCGCTGGATACCTGCTTGGCGAAATTCATTTCGTGGGTGACGAGCAGCATAGTCCGGCCTTCCTCGGCGAGCGACCGGATCACCGCAAGCACTTCTTGTACCATTTCCGGGTCCAGCGCCGAGGTGGGCTCGTCAAACAGGATCACCTTGGGCTGCATCGCCAGCGTGCGGGCGATCGCCGCGCGCTGCTGCTGGCCACCGGAAAGCTGATTGGGGTAGACGTGGCGCTTGTCGGCGATGCCGACCTTGGCCAGCAGGGCTTCGGCCACCTCGGTGGCTTCGGCCTTACTCTGGCCCAGCACGCGGCGCGGCGCCTCGATGATGTTGTCGAGGATGGTCATGTGCGGCCAGAGGTTGAAGTTCTGGAACACGAAGCCCAGCTCGCTGCGAATCCGGTTGAGCTGCTTGCCGTCGGCGGCGACCAGGTCACCCTGCTTGTCGCGCTTGAGCTTGAGCTGCTCGCCGGCCACCAGGATCTCGCCCTCGTGGGGGTTTTCCAGAAGGTTGATGCAGCGCAGGAAGGTGGACTTGCCGGAGCCTGAAGAGCCGAGGATGGAAATCACATCGCCGTCACGGGCGGTCAGCGAGATGCCTTTGAGAACTTCCAGATCGCCGTAGCGCTTGTGCAGGTTGCGGATTTCCAGTGCAGGGATGGCCTCGGCCATGAAGGGTCCTCTTTCAGACCGGCGATGGCCGCCAGGGTCCGGATATTCTGTTGGTGCGCTCCGCGCGAACTGCTCGCCATCCTGGCGAGGCGCAAACCTAGCATGCACCGCGGCATGCGCCAAGCGCCGATAAAGCGAGGCGCACGGGCTGTGGGCATCGAAAAGCTGCCATCTGTCGTCAACCACCGTTTTCGCTGGCGGCTTCGTATCGTCTGCGCCGGGCCGCCGTCGACCGGCCCCTACTGCGGCGCGACCTTCGGCGGCTCCGATTCGTTACCAAGCATTTCGTCGTGTTCGTCCATCTTCCACGGCAGGCTGCCGGGCGAGATATGCAGGAAGTGCAGGTACTTCTCGAACTGATCGAGGATGTCGCTGATGATCTCCGCCTGGTCATAGCCATAAATGTCATAGGACTGCCCACCACGGCGCAGGAACACCTCGGCGCGGTAGTAGTGCTCGTCGCCGTCCGGGCTTTGTGGCTGGGCGAAAGCCGGCATGGCGTAGCTGATCAGGCGGATCTCGTAGACGAAGTCGAGCTGGTCGTCCTTGATCACCTCCAGATACAGGCGCGAATTGGCTTCGTCTACCTGGACCTCGGCCGGCCAGCCCTGCTCGGTCAGACCACGCTGCACGCGGCGCATGCCCTTGAGCACGGTACTGGCCATGAAACCTTCCACCTCCTCGCGGCTGGGAAAGGTGACCAGCCCGGCCAGGCGCTTCTTCCACACGCCCGGGCCGGCTGCTGCGCTCTGCCGGTTGGCGGTCTGCACGTGGGTCTGCAGGCTCAGCTGATGCCCCTCGATCACCAGCGCCCGCCACATGCCCAAGGCGATCAGCATCATCAGGATGCAGAACGGCAGGCCGGCAGCGATGGCCATCGTCTGCAGCGCGCTGAGGCCCCCGGCGAGCAGCAGCACGGAGGCCACCACGCCTTCGATCGTCGCCCAGAACACGCGCTGCCAGGTCGGCGTATGGATGGCGCCGCCGGCGGCGATGGAGTCGATTACCAGCGAGCCGGAGTCCGAGGAGGTGACGAAGAAGGTCACGATCAGCAGCACCGCGAGGATCGAGGTCAGTGTGGTCCAGGGCAATAGCTCGAACAGCTTGAACAGCGCCACCGCGTGGTCGGCCTGCACATCCTGGATCAGCGTGTTGTACCCCTCGACCATGATCAGGTGCAGGGCCGTGTCGCCGAACACCGAGAACCAGAAGAAGGTGAACATGGTCGGCACGATCATCACGCCGAAGACAAACTGGCGGATGGTCCGACCACGGCTGATCTTGGCGATGAACAAGCCGACGAAGGGCGACCAGGAGATGGTCCAGCCGAAGATGAACAGCGTCCAGTTGCCGATCCAGTCGCTGCGGCTGTAGGCCTGCAGGTTGAAGGTGCGCTCGACGATGTTGTTCAGGTAGCTGCCGGTGTTCTGCAGGAAGGTCTCCAGGATGAAGATGGTCGGGCCGACTGCGAGCACGAACAGCATCAGCACCGTGGCCAGCACGATGTTGAGCAGCGACAGGTTCTTCACCCCCTTGTCGAGCCCGGCGACCACCGAGGCGATGGCCATGCAGGTGATGATGGCGATGGTGATCACCTGCACCGTGATGTCCACCGGTACGTCCCACAGATAGTTCAGGCCGGCGTTGATCTGGGTGACCGACAGGCCGAGCGTGGTGGCGATGCCGAACAGCGTGCCGAGGATTACCAGCACGTCGACGAAATGGCCGATCGGCCCGTAAATGCGCTCGCCGATCAGCGGATACAGCGCCGAGCGCAGCGACAGCGGCAGACCATGGCGGAAGGCGAAATAGGCCAGCGCCAGCCCGACGATGCCGAAGATGCCCCAGATGTGAAAGCCCCAGTGGAAGAAGGCGATCTGCATGGCCTGCTTGGCGGCATCCACCGTCTCCGGCGCGCCGGCCGGTGGCGTCGAATAATGCAGCACCGGCTCGGCGACACCGAAGAACAGCAGGGCGATGCCGTAGCCGGCGGAGAACAGCATGGCGAACCAGGCAGGGAAACTGTACTGCGGCTCGGAGTGGTCCGGCCCGAGCTTGATGTTGCCCCATTTGGTCAGGGCGATGCCGACGATGAACACCAGGAAGAACGCCACCGACAGCATGTAGAACCAGCCGAAGGTGCGGGTGATGTACGCCAGCACCGAATCGAACAGCTCCCCGGCCAGTTCCGGATTGCTTGCCGTGCCGATCACCAGCAGCAGCGTGATCACCACCGCGGGGATGAACACGGGAAACAGAATGATGGCCTTGGGCAATTTCCTAGCGGCGTCCATGGGCGGTCAGCCTCCGTTTGAGCGGGTGATGAGCGGGATGTACGCGGCGAAACCTTCGGATTGCCCGAACGCTGCCTTCTGGGTAGACGGCCCGAAGCGCCGAATGATTCAGCGAAAAGATGCGATGGAAGGTCGATCGGGGCGGCCGTGGCCGCTAGAAGGCAGGCTGCAGCCCGTGTCGGCGCAGGATGCGCGCGATGCTGCCATCGGCGATCAGTGCCTCCAGGGCATCGTCGAAACGCTGGAAGCGTGTCTCGCTCACCGCCACGCGGGAAAGCCCGATGGCGTAGGAAACGCTTTGCAGCTCACCCGCTTCGTGGATATCCACCAGCCGCTCCTGCTCGATCAGGTGCCAGGCCACATCCTGGTTGACCACCGCCACGCCCTGTCCGCCAAAGCGTCCGGCCTGCAGCATGCGCATCAGGCGGCGGTTGTCCGACTCCAGAATCATCTGCACGTCGTCCACCTGGGCCAGATGTTCGCTCAATACGAACGAGGTACCGGATGGGCCGTACACCGCAACGGTGCGGCCGGCCAGGTCTTGTGCGCGATGGAACACGAAGCCGCTGGCGCCGCGTGCATACACGCCGTAGCGCGAGGTCGCCAACATGCGGGTGAGGTGGAAGGCGCGTTCGCGTTCCGGCGAGCGGATCACGGTGAAAATGCCGTCCACCTCACCCGCCTCGGCCAGGGCCAGCGCGCGGCGCCAGGGCAGCAGCTGGATCGGGCAGTCGATACCCATCCGCGCGCAGACGGCTTCGACGATCTCGACGAAGGGCCCGGCGGCCCTGTCGTCGTCAGTCTTATGCGTGGCTGCGTAGGTGAATGGCGGGAAGTCTTCGGTGACGAAGCGCAGCTGTTCGGCATGGCTGTCGCCGACTGCCAGGGCTAGCGCCATCCAGAGTGCAATTCGGCGTATGGCCATGGTCGAGGTTCCCGGCGCGGCGACAGCAGCAGGTGCGCTCCGTCCGTGAGCGTCAGGCTAGCGCGTCGGGCGCCACAGCGCGACCCCCGGTGACGGTGTCGCGGATCGAGCGGCCGGGGCGAGTCTGCGGGTTACGCCGGTTTGCGAGGTGCGGGTTATCTAGCGCCTGGCGCTGCGCATTTCCTTGCGCCATTCCCATGGCGGTTGCTGTTCGGTCTTGTGCAACGCCCAGAGGCCCCGCTTGAACTCCCGGGCGACCGCCTCGAGATCGAGCAGGGTGCGGTCCTTCAGTTGAGCACGATATGCCCAGGCAGTGCCGGTGCGGACCATCTCGGCGTTGACGTCGGTGTCCCCGGCCCTGACGCGAGCCAGGGTTCGCCCCTGGTCGTCGCGACCCTGGACCGCGAGCTGGACGTTCTTGCCGAACACATAGCCGGAAAGTGCCTGACGGGCCTGGGCGCCATACGGCTGCTTGAGCTCCGGTGCATCGATCTCGGCCATCCGTACCCTGAGCCGATCGCCCTCGGCGGTACGGCAACTGAAGACGTTGCCATCGGCAATGCCGATCACCCGGCAGTCGGTTGTTTGCGCGGACGCGGGAAGGGCGGTGAGCAGCAGGGCGGCGAGTACACAGCGCAGCATGGGAGCGATCGCTTCGGTTGGGGCCGGCGAGGGTAACAGGCCGATCACCGGCCGAACCGGAGCCAGGTCTCAGATGGTCACGTTGGGCCCCGGCGGCAGCTGCGGGGAAGAATCCCATTGGCTATGCAGCCGATTCGGCTGAATTGCAGGCAACAAAAAACCCGCACGGGGCGGGCTTCTTGTGGGCTTTCGGATGATGCTGACACCACCTGAAAACGAAAGGTGGTGCCCAGGGACGGAATCGAACCGCCGACACGGGGATTTTCAATCCCCTGCTCTACCGACTGAGCTACCTGGGCAACGGGGCGCTATTAGACGGATTTGCCTTTTGCCTGTCAAGCGCGGCCCGGAAAATATTTAATCCGGACGGGCGCTTAGCGCAGCCGGGCGGTTATTCGCTGGGCGGCACGTAGCCTTCGGCCTTGGCGTAGTCCTCGCCGGAGAAGAACTTGTCCATCTCGCCCTGGAGAAACTTGCGGTCCTCGGCGTTCATCATGTTCAGGCGGCGCTCGTTGATCAGCATGGTCTGGTGTTTCTGCCAGTCGTCCCAGGCCTGCCTGGAGATGTTGT
Organism: Stutzerimonas sp. Brlt_14; assembly: GCF_051948915.1. Classification (NCBI taxonomy): domain Bacteria; kingdom Pseudomonadati; phylum Pseudomonadota; class Gammaproteobacteria; order Pseudomonadales; family Pseudomonadaceae; genus Stutzerimonas; species Stutzerimonas sp. Brlt_14. The sequence continues at coordinate 278,196 of NZ_JAYJLM010000003.1, read as the reverse complement.
TGTAGATGTCCTCGCCTTTCTGGCCCGGGAACGGCGGGCGCTCGAGGCCGGGGAGTTCCTGGTTGTACTTGCGGCAGTTCACGGTGCGGGTCATGAGGTCTCTCCTGCATTCAATTCAGCGGCGGCGCGCTTGAGCAGTGTCTTTACCGGCGCGGCAAGGCCGAGGCGCGGCGGGGTGGCGAGGTTATACCAGAGCCAGTCCGCCTCGGCCACGGCGTCGGGCGCGGTCTTGACCCTGATCAGCCAGGGTTCGATGGCCAGCTGGAAATGGCTGAAGGTGTGGGTCAACCCTGGCAGTTCGCGACGGTCTTCCAGCTGCAGCGCATGCCGTTCGGCCAGAGGATCGAGGGCAGCGAGGTCATCCAGTTCCGGCAGGCTCCAGAGCCCGCCCCAGAGCCCGCTCGACGGGCGACGGTAGAGCAGGATGGCGCCGTCGCGATTGGCCAGCAGCGGCATCAGCGTGCGCTTTTGCGGCAGCGCCTTGCGCGGCTTGGGTACCGGGAAGTCGGTTTCGCGCCCGAGCAGGTGGGCGCGGCAGCCGTCCCTGAGCGGGCAGAGCAGGCAGCTCGGGCGGCTGCGCGTGCACAGCGTGGCGCCAAGGTCCATCATCGCCTGGGTGTAATGGTTGACCCGCTGCCGGGGGGTGAGGCGCTCGGCCACCTCCCACAGCTGGCGGGCCACCTTCGGCTCGCCGGGATAACCGTCCTGGGCAACGTAGCGGGCCAGCACGCGTTTGACGTTGCCGTCGAGAATCGGCGCGCGCAGACCCATGCTGATGCTGGCGATGGCGCCGGCGGTCGATCGGCCTATCCCGGGAAGCTCGGCGAGCTTGTCGACATCCGCGGGAAATATGCCACCGTATTCGGTAACCACGCGCTTGGCGGTCTTGTGCAGGTTGCGTGCGCGGCTGTAGTAGCCGAGGCCCGTCCAAAGATGCAGCACTTCATCTTCCTCGGCCGCGGCGAGCGCGTCGACGGTAGGCAGCGCATCCATGAAGCGGTCGAAGTAGCCGAGCACGGTGCTGACCTGGGTCTGCTGCAGCATGATCTCCGACACCCAGACCCGGTACGGCGTGATGTTCTGCTGCCAGGGCAGGTCCTTACGGCCGTGGCGGTCGAACCAGTCGAGGACCGCCGCGCCGAACTGCTCCGGGCTCATCGCTTGAACAGGCCCTTGAGGGCGTCCTTGAGTTCCGGGCTGACCTTGTCGCCGAGCTTCTCCTCGATCTTCTCGTTGAGCCTTTCGCCGGCCAGCCTGGCGGCGATCTTGCCGAGGGCGTCATTGTCGAAACGGCAGGCCTTGGCGCCCAGCTCCAGCGGCCCGCGGCAGCGCAGGGGCCACTCGATGCCGACGTAGCGCTCGTTGACCTGACAGGCAGGGTCCGGCATGGCGCCCTTGTCGCCTTCGATGACGATGCCGACGCGATAGTCCATGCCCAGCACGCGCAGGTCGACATCGCCGTTGCCATTGACCGTCAGGCCGGGGATGCTGGCCTTGAGGTCGGGGTTGCTGGCCACGCCGTTGCGCAGGGTCAGGTTGCCCTTGAGTTCGCGGAAGGGGGTGTCCTTGCTGCGTGGCTCGCTGGACAGCGGCTTGCGGTTGAGCGTGGCGATGGCGCGGCAGAGCTGCTGCTCGAGGTTGGCATCGACCAGCACGCCGTTGTCGATGATGAAGCCGACCTTGCCGTTGAGGTTGTCGACCCAGGCCTTCTGGCTGTTGCCCTGGGTGCGCAGGTCGGCATCCAGGTTCAGCAGGCCCTTGACCACTACCTCTTCGCCCTGGCTTTCCAGCAGGCGCTCGATTGGCACGCCGTTGAAGCGGTTCTGCAGCGTCAGCAGCGGCTGGGCCTGGCGCACGTCGAGGCTGGCGCTGCTGTCCAGGCGTCCGCCGTAGAGGCCGCCGCGCAGTTCCTGCAGGTTCAGCTGGCCGTTGCGGGCTCGGGCCTTGAGGTTGAAGCCCTCCAGTGGCAGTTGCATGGCGGTCAGGCTGCCGATGGCCAGGCTGACCTCGCTGTCGAGCTTGCGCAGCTGATCCAGCGGCAGCACCGAGGCCTCGCTCCAGGCCTGCTGGGTCGGTGCGTTGGGCAGCGGGGTGCTGCCGCTGCCGACCGCGGCGGCCTGGGTGTTCTTCACTTCGCTCTTGCGCGCGGCGCCGGCCGGCTCGTCCTTGCTTGGCGGCGGCAGGTAGCGGTCGAGATTCAGCCGATCACCCTTGAGGTCGACGCGCAGCGCCTGGCGGGCGAAGTCGCTGATGGCGATGCGGCCGGTGAAGGTGCTGTCATCGAGCTTGAGGGTCAGTTCTTCCAGCGCCAGGCTGTTGGCCGTACCGCTCAGCCGGCTGACCAGCTCGGCCCTGTTCAGCGCATTGCCATCGGCCATGGCCGGCAGTTGCTGCCCTGTGCCCTGGAGGAATTCGCGCAGGTTGAACTGCGCCACGGTCATCGCGCCGCTGATCTTCGGTTCCTTGTCCAGGTCGCGCGCCTTCAGCTCGCCCAGCCCGCGCAGCTGGTTGGCGGTGAACTTGAGGCTGTTCCATTCGGCGATCTGCGCGGCGAGATCGACCAGCAGCTGGCCCTGGGCGCTGAAGGTCAGCGTCTGCCCTTGCAGCGGTTCGCCGGAAGCCTCGCCGGACAGGCGCATGTCTTCGAACTGGTAACGCTTGAGCTGGTTGTCGAAGCGCAGTGCACCTTGCAGCTCGGTACGCGCGCGCATCACCGGCTGGTTGCTGCCGAAGAACGCGTTGAGCTTCACCGGGATCGAGCTGCCCTCGCGGATCGCGCCGGTCGTGAGCTCGATGCTTTCGGCGCTGTATTGCTGGCCGGTCTTGGCGTCGTGGTAGGTGACCCGTGCATCGCTGACGGTAAGACTGTCGATATCCAGCGTGAGCGGCTTGCGTGCAGGCGATGCCTCTTCGCGCTGTTCGGTTTGCGGCTCGGCAGCTTTCGGGGTTTCGCCAGCCTGTTCGCTGCGACCGGTCGGCTGGCCGACGCCTTCCCAGTTGCCGCGACCCTGTTCATCACGGCTGAGCGTCAGGTTCAGGCCGTTCACCTTGATATCGCTCATCTGCACTTCGCGGCTGAGCAGCGGCATCACCCGCACGGAGAGACCGAGCATGCGTAGATCGGCGAACGGTTGCGCGGGTGTCTGCGCACTGGCCAGGGTGGTCTCGTGCAGTTCCAGGCCGAGCCAGGGGAACAGGCTCCAGCCGATGTCGCCCTTGATGTCCAGTTCGACGCCGGCCTTGCTGCGTGCCAGGTCGCGGATCTCGTCCTTGTAGTCGTTGGGATCGAACAGGTGGGTCAGGGCGAAGCCTGCCGCCACCAGGATCAGCAACAGCCCGAGAAAGACCAGACCCAGGATTTTGCCGAGCGATTTCATGGACGAGTCCTTGTAGATGAGCGATCTGAAAGGTGCCGAGTATAGCCCCGTGCCTGCACTTGTCGGGAACGCGGTCGGCGTTGGAGTACCGTTGCGGGTGCGGGTTCCGCAGCTGGCCGCCGTACAGGGCAGGTGCGCCCTGTGGCAGTGATCAGGCCTGACGCCGCGAGCGCCGGGTAGCCAAGGAGTGGCTCAGAGCGGGTCCAGCGGCAGATGGGTGCGCGCGGCCAAGGCGCTGGCTTCCAGATGGCCGGCGGGAGCGGCCAGGCGCAACGGTTTGCCGGCTTCACTGGCCTGGCGCTGGGTTTCCTCCAGCAGCCGGCGGCCGACGCCGCGCTTGCGGGTGAGCTTGCGTACGCACAGGTGCGACAGGCGCCAGGCGTCGTCGCCGCGCTGCAGCAGGGCGGCGCCGAGCAGGCGGTCATTGAAGCGCCCGGCGATCAGGCTGCCATCGGCCAGCGCCGCGGCGATCAGCGTGTCGGCGCTGGAATAGGGCGCCAGCAGCCAGTCGGGTGCATCGGCGTAGATTTTCGCCAGGTCGGTAAGGTCCTGCGGGCTGGGCTGGGTGACGGATTCGACGTAGACGGGCATGGCGACCTTGCGACGGCTGGGCGGAATGCCGGCAAGCATACGCCGAACCGCCGCCAGCGCACGAGACGCCGGCGGTGGGCGCGCCCGATCAGTGCAGGCGATGGCGCTCGTGGAGGAAACTCAGCACCGCACGACGGTAGTGGTTGTACTCGGGGTCATCGGCCAGGGCGATGCGGTCGCGCGGGCGCGGCAGTTTCACGTCGAGAATCTCGCCGATGGTCGCCGAGGGGCCATTGGTCATCATCACGATGCGATCGGAGAGCAGCACGGCCTCGTCGACATCGTGAGTGATCATCATCATGGTGTTGCCCAGCTCCTTCTGGATCTTCATCACCTCGTCCTGCAGGTGCGCGCGGGTCAGCGCATCCAGCGCGCCGAACGGCTCGTCGAGCAGCAGCACCTTGGGCTTCATCGCCAGCGCGCGGGCGATGCCGACGCGCTGCTTCATGCCGCCGGAGATTTCCTGCGGGTATTTGTTCAGCGCATGGCCCATGTTCACCAGCGCCAGGTTGTGCTCGATCCATTCGCGCCGTTCGCGCTTGCCCATGCTGCGCTTGAACAGCTTGTTCACTGCCACCTCGACGTTCTCGTAGACGGTCAGCCAGGGCAGCAGCGAATGGTTCTGGAACACCATGCTGCGGTCCGGGCCCGGCCCGCGCACTTCCTTGCCGTCGAGAATCACCCCGCCGAGGCTGGGCTCCAGAAGCCCGGCGACGATGTTCAGCACCGTCGACTTGCCACAGCCGGAGTGGCCGATGATGGATATGAACTCGCCCTTCGCGATGTTCAGGTTGATGTCCTTGAGCACTTGCGAGGCGAGGTTGCCGCGCACGAAACTCTTGTCCAGGTGTTCGATGGAGAGATAGCTCATGGCGTTGCTCCTCAGTTGGCCGGAATGCCGCGAGTGATGCGCTGGCCGACGAAGGCCACCAGGCGATCGAGCACGAAGCCGACCACGCCGATGTAGACGAGCGCGAGGATGATGTCGCTGATGCGCGAGGCGTTCCACGCATCCCAGATGAAGAAGCCGATGCCGACGCCGCCGATGAGCATCTCCGCGGCAATGATCGCCAGCCACGACAGGCCGACGCCGATGCGCAGGCCGGTGAAGATGTAGGGCGCGGCGGCCGGCAGCATGATGGTCTTGAAGTATTCGAAGCCATTGAGCTGCAGCACCTGGGCGACGTTGCGGTAGTCCTGCGGGATGTTGCGGATGCCCACCGCGGTATTGATGATGATCGGCCAGATCGCGGTGATGAAGATGACGAACAGCGCCGAGGGATGGCTGTCCTGAAAGCCTGCCAGCGACAGCGGCAGCCAGGCCAGTGGCGGCACGGTGCGCAGCACCTGGAAGATCGGATCGAGGCCGCGCATGGCCCAGTCCGACTGGCCGATCAGCACGCCGAGGCCGACCCCGGCGACTACCGCCAGCAGATAGCCGACCGCTACCCGTTCGAGGCTGGCCAGCAGTTGCCAGGCCAGGCCCACGTCATTGCCGCCGTTGTCGTAGAACGGATCGACGATCAGCTCCCAGGTTTCCGCGATCACCTGCGAAGGCGGTGGCAGCGCGGCATCGGCACCGGAGCAGAGCATCTCCCAGATCACCCCGAGCACCAGCAGGATGACCAGGGGTGGCAACAGCTGCTGCACCGCGTAGCGGCCGCTACGCTGCATCAGGGCAGCGGCTCTGGATGGGCGGACAATGGACACCGGCTCGGTGCTGGCGGGCTGCAGTTTGACGTTGGCATTCATGGGCTTTTCCTCGCGGGTTGCGGCTATCAGGCCATGGCCTTGATGGTCAGGCTGTCCAGGTAGGCTTGCGGGTTCTCGGGGTCGAACAGCTTGCCGTCGAAGAACTTCTCCACGCCGCGGGAGGTGGAGGTCGGGATCAGCTCGGCGGGCAGGTTCAGCTCGCCGGCCGCGGCGCGCCAGATGTCTTCGCGGTTGACCTTGGCGATCAGCGCCTGGCTGTCGAAGTCGGCCGGCAGGTAGCCCCAGCGCTTGTTCTCGGTGAGGAACCAGAGGTCGTGGCTCTGGAACGGATAGGAGGCGTGGTCGTCCCAGTAGCGCATCTGCTCGGGATGGTTCTCGATGACCTTGCCGGTGCCGTAGGCGAAGTTGCCCTTCATGCGGTCGACGATGTCCTTGTAGGGCGCGCCGATCCACTTGCGTTGCGAGCAGATCTTCGCCACTTCTTCCTTGTTCTCGGCCTTCTCGCAGAACTGTTGGGCTTCCATGATCGCCATGGTCAGCGCCTTGGCCGCGTTGGGGTTGGCCGCCACGTAGTCGCTGCGCAGGGCGAAGGCCTTTTCCGGGTGGTTGTGCCACAGCTCGCCGGTGGTGTTGGCGGTGTAGCCGATCTTCTGGTTGATCAGCTGGGCGTTCCACGGTTCGCAGACGCAGAAGGTGTCCATGCTGCCGACCTTCATGTTGGCGACCATCTGCGCTGGCGGCACGACGATGGTGTTGATGTCGGCGTTCGGGTCGATGCCGCCGGCGGCCAGCCAGTAGCGCATCCACAGGTCGTGGGTGCCGCCGGGAAAGGTCACCGCGGCGCTGACCTTCTTGCCGCCGGCCTTCTTCGCCTCCAACGCCGCCTTGAACGGCGTGCTGTCGAGGCCGATCTTCAGATCGCGATACTCCTCGCCCACCGAGATGCACTGCCCGGCCAGGTTGAGCCGCGCGAGGATCGACATGGGCACCGGCTGGTTGTTCGGCGTGACGATGCCGGCACTGATCAGGTAGGGCATGGGCGTGAGGATGTGCGCGCCATCGATGCCATTCTTCGCCGAGCCGAGCACCAGGTTGTCGCGGGTGGTGCCCCAGGAAGACTGCTTGAGCACGTCGACCTCGGTCATCCCGTACTTGGCGAAGAAACCTTTCTCCGCGGCGACGAACAGCGGTGCGGCGTCGGTCAGGGCGATGAAGCCGAGCTTGGCCTTGCTGGTTTCCACGTCGCCGCCCGCAGCCCAGGCGGCCGAACGCATGCCCAGGGACATGCCGCCGAACAGGGCGACCCCGCTGGCGGCGATGATCGAATGCTTGAGGAAGCTGCGGCGCGAGGCCAGGGTCAGGTCGCTGGGCTGGTCGTTGTTCGGCTTGTCGGTCATGGTCGAATTTCCTTTGGGCGAAAAAAAACGGCGCCACACCGCCCGGCTGGAGCCGGAGAGCGTGGACACCGTTGTCCTGAAAAGTCAGTTGTGGAAGCCGAGCGATCCGGCCTTGAACAGGCCATTGCGAAAGCTGTGCCAGGGCGCACTGGAGGCGCCCGTCGGCGCCGCCGGAATGCTCGAGCGACAGGCTGGTGGGCAGGTAAATCAGGCACTTGGCTCGCGCAGTCGAGGCGCAAGGTTGGCGCGCCGGCGAGGCGAGTCGCCGCCCTCGGCGAGCTGAATGAGCCGGTCGGCTTGCGGGTCGCTGCACAGTCGCGGGGCAGGGCGGGCCCCTGGGCGGCACGGCGTGCCTGTTTTCAGTGCCGGCAACGCTGGCCGCGTGCGGCCGTGTTCGCCGAACCGTCCAACGCCAGCAGGCGCTGGGCGACTTCCTCCAGGCGCAGGCCCTGGTTCATGGCTGCCTGACGCAGCCGGCCGTAGGCCTCGCCTTCCGAGCAGCCCTGCTGGCGCATCAGCTGCTGCTTGGCACGCTCCACCTGCTTGCGCTCGTCCAGCGCCTGGCGTGCCTCGCGCAACTCCTCATTGAGGCCCTGCAGGCGCACGCTCTGGGTCAGCAGCAGCTCCAGCGTCGAGCGCGCCACCATCGCGGTCATGCCATCCGGCGGTGGCGTGTCGAGGTCGCTGGCCTGCACGCTGAACAGCTTGGCCTGCTCGGCGGCGGCGTGCATGTCGGCGATGCCGTCGAGCAGCTTGCGATGGCTCTGCAGGTCCTTGCGGATGCGCTCGATGCTCTGCCGGCACTGCTGCAGCAGGTCCTGCTCCAGGCGCGTCTCGACATGTTTCATGGCGTCGATGCGGCCGGTGTGCAGCTCGAACCAGAGTTCGCCCAGCTGCGCCTCGACCGCCGCGCCCGGGCTGGTCCGGCGGGCGATGTCGCGCAAGCGGCAGGCGTTGATATTGGTATCGCTGGCACACAGGGCTTGCCATAGCGCCTGCGCCGCCGGGCTGGCGAAGCGGCTAAAGGTGTCGAAGCAACGCTCCTGCCCTTCGAGCAGGTGCTCCAGGCGCTCCAGCATGTCGGCGCGGAAATAGCCGCTGGCGAAGCCGACTACCCCCAGTGCGCGCTCCTGGCCGGCCAGCTCCTTGCCCTGCATGAAGTTGAACAGTGCCACCAGGCAGCGCGTGATGTGCGGATCGGAAGCGGTGTCAGCGGCTTCGAAGACGACGGCCAGCAGCCCGCCGATCAGGCGTACCAGCGTCGCCGTGGCGTCCTGCATGCTGATCGCGTGCTCGCGGATGCGTCGGCGCAGCGCGGGCAGCTCGTCCAGGCTGTGCAGGGCATAGGCGATGCGGGTGAACAGCCGGGTCTTGTCCGCCGCGCTGACCGCCTCCAGGTCGATGCGGTCCAGATCCTGGCGCACCGCACGCTCCAGCGCCTCGGCCTCCAGGCTCAGCGCATCCAGCTGCTGGCGCTGGTGAGCGGCATTGCCGCCGAGGTAGATGTTCGAATAGCCGCGTTCCTTCTGCAGCGCGTGAACCAGCTGGCTGATGCGCGTGACCAGCTCGCAGGTGCGGGTCAGATCCTCCAGGCCGAGCAGTTCGCTGCGCCGGGAGGCGAGCATGAAGCGCAGGGTCGCAGGCATTTTCCGTCCGTGCATGGGCGGCACCTCGGCGGTTGGACGACCAGCTTCCTGCAAGATGCAGTCCAGCCGCCCGGCGCATATCCGCGCCCGGGCGTTTGCGCCTATAATGAGCCCCTTTTCGCCCCACGATCAGCGGAGCTGTTGATGTCCGAACGTACGGCTTGCGTAGAGCGCAACACCCTGGAAACCCAGGTCAAGGTCACCATCAATCTCGATGGCACCGGCAAGGCGCGCTTCGCCATCGGTGTGCCTTTCCTCGAGCACATGCTCGACCAGATCGCCCGTCACGGGTTGATCGACCTGGATATCGAATGCAACGGCGACCTGCACATCGACGACCACCACACCGTCGAGGACGTCGGCATCACCCTCGGCCAGGCCTTCGCCAAGGCCATCGGCGACAAGAAAGGCATGACCCGCTACGGGCACGCCTACGTGCCGCTGGACGAGGCGCTGTCGCGGGTGGTGATCGACTTCTCCGGGCGTCCCGGGCTGACCATGCACGTGCCTTACACCCGTGCGGTGGTCGGCAAGTTCGACGTCGACCTGTTCCAGGAATTCTTCCAAGGCTTCGTCAACCACGCCCTGGTGACCCTGCACATCGACAACCTGCGCGGAACCAACACCCACCACCAGATCGAGACGGTGTTCAAGGCCTTCGGCCGCGCGCTGCGCATGGCCATCGAGCTCGATCCGCGCATGGCCGGGCAGATGCCGTCGACCAAGGGGTGCCTGTAATGCAGACCGTTGCCGTCATCGACTACGGCATGGGCAACCTGCATTCGGTGGCCAAGGCGCTGGAGCATGTCGGCGCTGGCCGCGTGCTGATCACCAGCGATGCGCAGGTCATCCGCGAAGCCGACCGCGTGGTGTTTCCCGGCGTCGGCGCGATTCGCGACTGCATGGCCGAGATTCGCCGGCTGGGCTTCGACGAACTGGTCCGCGAAGTCAGCCAGGACCGCCCGTTTCTCGGTATTTGCGTCGGTATGCAGGCCCTCATGGAGCGCAGCGAGGAGAACGACGGCGTCGACTGCATCGGCCTGTTTCCCGGCCAGGTGCGCTTCTTCGGCAAGGATCTGGTTGAGGACGGCGAGCACCTGAAGGTGCCGCACATGGGCTGGAACGAGGTCAAGCAGGCGGTGGATCACCCGCTCTGGCACGCGATCCCGGACAATGGCCGCTTCTACTTCGTGCACAGCTATTACATCGAGGCCGGCAATCCGCGCCAGGTGGTCGGCCGTGGCCACTACGGCAAGGACTTCGCCGCCGCGCTGGCAGAAGGCTCGCGCTTTGCCGTGCAGTTCCACCCGGAAAAGAGCCATACCCACGGCCTGCAGCTGCTGCAGAACTTCGCCGCCTGGGATGGCCGCTGGTAAATGAGCCGGGCCAAGCTCAAGCCGCCGGTCCTGACGCTGGATGCCGCTCAGGAGCAGGCGGCGCAACAGGTCATCAAGCGCTTTCTGCAAGAGCGGTTCGAACTCGAACTGGGCTCGTTCGAGGCGCAGGAAGTGCTCGATCTGTTCGCCCGGGAAATCGCGCCGCTGTATTACAACAAGGCGATCTTCGACGTGCAGAGCCACCTGAAGGAGCGGTTCGAGAGCATCGAAAGCGACTTGTGGGCACTCGAGAAGAGCTGACCCTTAACCGACACTTGATTTGAACAGGTTCAAGCCATGCTGATTATCCCCGCTATCGATCTCAAGGACGGCGCCTGCGTACGTCTGCGCCAGGGCCTGATGGACGACGCCACGGTGTTCTCCGATGACCCGGTGGCCATGGCTGCCAAGTGGGTCCAGGCCGGCTGCCGCCGCCTGCATCTGGTCGACCTCAACGGGGCCTTCGAAGGCCAGCCGGTCAACGGCGAAGTGGTCACCGCCATTGCCAAGCGTTACCCGGACCTGCCGATCCAGATCGGCGGCGGCATCCGTACCCTGGAAACCATCGAGCACTACGTGCGCGCCGGTGTCAGCTACGTGATCATCGGCACCAAGGCGGTGAAAGAGCCGGAGTTCGTTACCGAGGCCTGCCGCGCCTTCCCGGGCAAGGTGATCGTCGGTCTGGACGCCAAGGACGGCTTCGTCGCCACCGATGGCTGGGCGGAAGTCTCCAGCGTGCAGGCCGTCGATCTGGCCCGCCGTTTCGAGGCCGATGGCGTCTCGGCGATCGTCTACACCGACATCGCCAAGGACGGCATGATGCAGGGCTGCAACGTCGAGGCCACCGTGGCCCTGGCCAACGCCAGCCGTATCCCGGTGATCGCGTCCGGTGGCATCCACAACATCGGCGACATCCAGAAGCTGCTCGACACCAACACCCCGGGCATCATCGGAGCCATTACCGGCCGCGCCATCTATGAAGGCACGCTGGATGTGGCCGAGGCGCAGGCGCTCTGCGACCTCAAGCTGAAAGACGAGTAAGCCGTAAGGCGGACCACGCTCCGTGTGCCGCCATGCATTCGGTGACCCGGCGGATAGCGCCATGCGGCCCTGTCCGCCCTACGAGAGAGATCGACCATGGCCCTGGCCAAACGCATCATTCCCTGCCTCGACGTGGACAACGGCCGCGTGGTCAAGGGCGTCCAGTTCGAGAACATCCGCGACGCCGGTGACCCGGTGGAGATCGCCCGGCGCTACGACGAGCAGGGCGCCGACGAGATCACCTTCCTCGACATCACCGCCAGCGTCGACAACCGCGATACCACGCTGCATACCGTCGAGCGCATGGCCAGCCAGGTGTTCATCCCGCTGACCGTGGGTGGCGGCGTGAGGACCGTGCAGGACATCCGCAACCTGCTCAATGCGGGAGCCGACAAGGTCTCGATCAACACCGCCGCGGTGTTCAACCCGGACTTCGTCGGCGAGGCCGCGGACCGTTTTGGCTCACAGTGCATCGTGGTCGCCATCGACGCCAAGAAGGTCTCTGCGCCGGGCGAGCCGGGCCGCTGGGAAATCTTCACCCACGGCGGCCGCAAGCCCACCGGGCTGGACGCGGTTGAATGGGCGAAGAAGATGGAAGCCCTCGGCGCCGGCGAGATCCTGCTCACCAGCATGGATCAGGACGGTGTGAAGAGCGGCTACGACCTGGGCGTCACCCGCGCCATCAGCGAAGCGTTGTGCATCCCGGTGATCGCGTCGGGGGGCGTCGGCAACCTGCAGCACCTGGCCGATGGCATCCTCGAGGGCAAGGCCGACGCGGTACTGGCGGCCAGCATCTTTCACTTCGGCGAGTACACGGTGCCGGAGGCCAAGGCCTACCTGGCCGCTCGCGGCATCGTGATGCGTTGATCGCGGCGCGCCGCCGAGACGGCTGACGCGCTACAAGGACACGCCCGCTGCTGTTGCGGGCGAGCAATCAGGAGATTCTCATGCTCAAGACCATCGCTTCCATTGCCAGTGCGTTGCTGTTCGGCGCCTCGCTGGCTCATGCCCAGGCCCCGGCGAAGATCGACCTGCTGACGGAGAACTTTCCGCCCTACAACATGGCGGCCGACGGCAAGAACTTCGCCCGCGATGAAAACATCAGCGGTATCGCGGTGGACATCGTGCGCGAGATGTTCAAGCGCGCCGGGGTCGATTACACGCTGACACTGCGTTTCCCCTGGGAGCGCATCTACGGCATGGCGCTGGAGCAGGCCAACTACGGGGTGTTCGTCACCGCGCGGCTGCCCGAGCGGGAAGAGCTGTTCAAGTGGGTCGGCCCCATCGGCCCGGACGACTGGGTACTGCTGGCCCGTGGCGACAGTCCGATCAACCTGACCAGCCTGGACCAGGCCCGCCAGTACACGGTCGGCGCCTACAAGGGTGACGCCATCGCCGAGCACCTGGAGGGCCAGGGTCTGCAGCCGTTGCTTGCCCTGCGTGATCAGGAGAACGTGAAAAAGCTGCTCGACGGCAAGATCGACCTCTGGGCCACGGGCGACCCGGCCGGCCGCTACCTGGCCCGACAGGAAGGCGTGACCGGGCTCAAGCGCGTGCTGCGCTTCGACAGCGCCGAACTCTACCTGGCGCTGAACAAGCAGGTGGCCGACGAGACGGTGCAGAAGCTGCAGCAGGCACTGGACCAGATGCGCCGCGAAGGCGTGATCGACGAGATCAACGCGCGCTATCTCTGAGTTGCTTCCTCTCGCCTGACGCGTTTGCCGCGTCAGGCGGGTGATGGCGGCGCGCCAGCAGGGTGCGTCGCACACGCCTCTCGCGCCGTTCTGGCGCACACATCGTGTTCTTGTCAGCCACCGCCCGAGTACCGCGGCGGTGCTGCTGCGCTGGTTCGCATCTTGCTTTCGACCGCTTCGGCCATGATCCGCGGAGGGGCGGATCGGGAATCAGAACCAGGGAGCGAGCCATGCTTAAACGAATCCTAGCCGCCATCGTGCTGCTGCTCTGCAGTCATGCCCATGCCGAGCTGCCCGACGACTATCGCGTCGTGCTGCTGACCGAGAACTTTCCACCTTTCAACATGGCCGAGGACAACAAGAACTACGCGGCCGATGCAAAGATCCATGGCATCAACGCCGACATCGTTCGCGAGATGTTCCGCCGGGCGAACATCCGCTACGAGCTCAGCCTGCGCTTTCCCTGGGATCGCATCTACAAGCAGGTGCTCGAACAGCCCGATCAGGGGCTGTTTTCCACCACCTTCACTGCCGAGCGCGAGCCGCAGTTCAAGTGGGTCGGGCCCCTGGCGAGCATCAGCTGGGTGCTGCTGGCGCCAGCGGACAGCTCTCTGCAGCTGACCGGGTTGGAACAGGCACGCAGCCTGCGCATCGGTGCATACAAGAACGACGCGGTGAGCCAGCATCTGGAGCGCCTGGGGCTGGCGCCGATCAATTCGCTGCGCGACCAGGAGAACATCGGCAAGCTGCTCAAGGGCCAGATCGATGTCTGGGCCACTGCCGATCCGGTCGGCCCCTATCTGGCCAAGCAGGAAGGTGTGACCGGGCTGAAGCCGGTGCTGCGTTTCAATGAGGCGCGATTGTTCCTTGCGCTCAATCGGGCGACGCCGGACGAGGTGGTCGAGCGCTTGCAGCGGGCGCTCGATGCGATGCGTGCCGATGGCACGGTGGACGGCATGCTGCGTCGCTACCTCTGATTTTCAGCGGTAGATACCGCCGCGACCGTGGGCGGCCATGGCGCGATTGCCGCGCGTGGCGATCATCTGGCCAACGTCCACCCACTCGATGCCCTGCGCAGTCAGGCGCGGCAGTTCCCGCTCCAGGAGCGCCAGCGTGCTCTCGTGGGGGTGGCCGATGATCACCACCGAACCCTGCTTGCGCGCAAGCGCGATCGCGGCCTGGAACCGCTCTGCCACCGCAGCGGGGGATGGGTCGTCATCGAGAAAGATATCCCGCGACAGGCTCGCCAGCGCGGTGCGCTGCGCGCTGGCAGCGGCCACGGTGCGAGGGCTGGTGCGGCTGTCGAGGAAGAACAGATGACGACGCTGCAGCTCGCCCATCAACCAGGTCATGGCTTGCGGCTGCTCGGTCATGGCGCTGCCCATGTGATTGTTCAACCCGCGCACGTGGGGCACGGCGGCCAGCGCAGCGTCAAGGCGGCGTGCCAGCTCGTCGTGGGGTAGTTGCGGATGCCAGGCGAAGCGGCCACCGGCGGGCGCCATCGGCATGTGCAGCATTACCGTCTTGCCGGCGCGATGGGCCTGTTCGGCCAATTCCGCGGCGTGGCGCGTACCGGGCAGGATGGCCAATGCGACCGGCCCGGGCAGCTGCAGCACGCGGCGGTCGCGTGCGGGGTTCTGGCCGAGGTCGTCGATGATCAGGGTCAGACTGGGCCGCGCGGCGACGCGCCGGTCTGCATCGGCTTCGTCTGCAAAGCCTGGCTGCCCGGCCAGCGCCAGGAGCAGCGCCAGGCCGGCCGTCCAGCGCGGCATGCTCATTGGCCGCGGGTGAGGTTCAATCCCTTGAGCAGGTTCAGCGCCTGACCGAGCTGGTAGTCATCGTCCTGCGGCCGATCCGAGTCGCTGGCGATCTGCGTGCTGGTTGGCCGATCCGGGCCGCCGTTGCCATTGCCCAGATGCCCGGCCAGATCCGCTTCGCGGAAGCCTTCGGCAGCCTGTTCGCGGGTCAGCTTGGCACGTTCGACGACGATATCCGGCTCGATGCCCTGGGCCTGGATCGAGCGGCCCTTGGGCGTGTAGTAGAGCGCCGTGGTGAGCTTGAGCGCGCGATCGTTGTTCAGCGGCAGCACGGTCTGCACCGAGCCCTTGCCAAAGCTGTCGGTGCCCATGACCACCGCCCGCTTGTGATCCTGCAGGGCGCCGGCCACGATCTCCGAGGCCGAGGCGCTACCGCCATTGATCAGCACGACCAGCGGCACCCCTTCGCTGGCATCGGCCGTATCGGCGTTGAAGCGCAGCTCGGAATTGGCGATGCGGCCCTTGGTGTAGACGATCAGGCCCTTGGTGAGGAAGTGATCGGAAATCTCCACCGCGGCCTGCAGCACGCCGCCGGGGTTGTTGCGCAGGTCCAGCACCAGGCCGTTGAGCTTCTTGCCGCCATTGTCCTTCTTCAGCTTGGCCAGCGCCTTGCCAACCTCCTCGCCGGAGTTGACCTGGAACTGGGTGACACGCAGGTACCCGTAACCGGGCTCCAGCAGCTGGCTCTTGACGCTGCGGACCTTGATCACCGCACGGGTCAGCTTGACGTCGAACGGCTGGCCGCCTTCGCGTACCAGCGTCAGGCTGATGGTGCTGCCGGGTTTGCCGCGCATCTTGGCGATGGCGTCCATCATCGACAGACCCTTGGTCGGCTGCCCGTCGATCTTGACGATCAGGTCGCCGGCTTCGATGCCGGCCTTGGATGCCGGCGTATCGTCGATCGGCGACACCACCTTGATGAAGCCGTCCTCCATGCCGACCTCGATGCCCAGCCCGCCGAATTCGCCGCTGGTGCTTTCCTGCAGCTCGGCAAAGGCTTCTGGCTCGAGATAGGCCGAGTGCGGATCGAGGTTGCTGAGCATGCCCTTGATGGCGTTTTCCAGCAGGGTCTTGTCATCCACCGGCTCGACATAGGCCGCCTTGATGCGGTCCAGGACCTCGGCGAAGGTGCGCAGCTCGTCCAGCGGCAGCGGCGCCTTGGAACTTGGTACTGCAGCCGCTTCCGCCGGAGGCTGCTGGGCCCAGGCACCGCCTTGCATGCCTAGCAGGATGGCCAGGGCGAGCGTGGAAGGGCGGGCGAAACGGCGCAGGTGCAACATGTCGAACTCCAGTAATGAGAGGGCACGCCAGGTGGACCGGGTGGCTCGGCGGGGCCGGATGCCGCCATCGGTCAGCCTTGCGCGCGGCACCATTGGGCAGGGTCGCTGGGGCGACCGTGCTGACGAATGGCGAAATACAGTGCGGCGGTTTCCTGGCCGCCGCTGGTGCCTACCGTGGCAATCGGGTCACCGGCCTTGACGATGTCGCCGGCGTCCCGCAGCAGGCTCTGGTTGTGTCCGTAAAGGCTCAGGTAACCGTTGCCGTGATCGAGGATCACCAGCAGGCCGGCACCGCGCAACCAGTCGGCGAACACCACCCGGCCGCCATGCACGGCACGGACCTGGGTGCCGGCATTGGCGCCGATCAGTACGCCGTCCCACTTGGTTCGAGCATCGCCGCCGCGTGGAGTGCCGTAGCGGGCGACGAGACGTCCGTCCACCGGCCAGGGCAGTTTACCTTTGGCCTGGGCGAACGGCCCGCCAAAGCTGCCACCGGCGCTGGATACCAGCGGGCCACTCGGCGCGGAGCTGCCGCTGGGCCTGGCTTGTTGTTGCTGCTGCTGACGCTGGCGTTCGGCAAGCAGTTCGCGCTGACGAGCCTCCTCGGCCTCGCGTGCCTGACGGGCCAGCGTCTCTTCGATGGTCTTGAGCACCCGCTCGAACTGCGCCTGTTCCTGGCGGCGAGCCTGCAGCCGCTGCTCTCGGCTGGACAGGTCGCTGTTCAGCTTGGCCAGTGCCTGCTGGCGCTCCTTGCGCACTTCGGCCAGCTGATCGCGGCGCTCCAGCAGGCCGTCCTTCTTCTCGGCGAGCAGGTTCTGCTGCGCTTCGATGTCGGCCTCGACGTTGGCCAGCTGGCGCAGTGTCTCGTTGAAGCTGTCGAGCTGCTCGAGGCGGGCCTTGTTGAGATAGTCGTAATAGGTGAGGGTGCGACTGAATTTTTCCGGGTTCTGCTGATTGAGCAGCAGCTTGAGGTATTCCTGGCGACCGTTCTGATAGGCGGCGCGGGCCTGCAGGCCGATCAGGCGCTGCTGTTCCAGGCGAGCACCTTCGAGGGTGGTCTTCTCCTCGTTCAGGCGCTCCAGCTCGGCCTCGCTGCGGTCGATTTCCTGCTGCAGGGTGTCGACCTGCTTTTCCAGCTGGCCCATCTCGCTTTCGGTGGTCTGCAGCTGTTTCTGGACGCCGGATTTCTCCTGCTCGATCTGCTTGAGCAGCTTCTGCAGTTCCGCGATGTCCTGGCGGGCGGCTTCGATCTGCTGGCGCGCGGTGGCGCGCTCGTCCGCCACGGCCGGGCCGAGCAGGCAGAGAAAGGCGAGAGCGAGGAGTGTACGAGGCATGGAGGGCTGTCAACCGAGGGTTATGACCGGCGTAGTATGCCTAAAAAGCGGACGGGAAGCTTGAGGCCCGTCGCGGGAAGCGAAGGCGTGCGCCCCCGGCTTCCCGCCGGCACCCGTCAGTTGAGTTCGACGATGGAGCGGCCGGTCATTTCCTGCGGAACCGGCATGCCCAGCAGGGTCAGCATGGTCGGCGCGACGTCGGCCAGTACGCCGCCTTCGCGGATCGAGACGTTGCGCTTGCCGATATAGATGAAGGGCACCGGCTCGCAGGTATGCGCGGTATGCGCCTGCCCGGTCATGGCGTCTTCCATCTGCTCGACGTTGCCGTGGTCGGCGGTCAGCAGGGCTTCGCCGCCGACCTTGTCCAGCGCCTCGACGATGCGACCGACGCAGCTGTCCAGGCACTCCACCGCCTTGACCGCCGCTTCGAACACGCCGGTATGGCCGACCATGTCGCCGTTGGCGTAGTTGACGACGATGACGTCGTAGCGCTGGTTCTCGATGGCCTCGACGATGCGGTCGGTGACCTCCGGCGCGCTCATTTCCGGCTTGAGGTCATAGGTGGCAACCTGCGGCGAAGGAACCAGGATGCGCTCCTCGCCGGGGAAGGGTTCCTCGCGGCCGCCGGAGAAGAAGAAGGTGACGTGGGCGTACTTCTCGGTTTCGGCGATGCGCAGCTGGGTCTTGCCGTTGTTGGCCAGATACTCGCCGAGCACGTTGGTCAGCGCTTCCGGGGCGAAAGCGGCGGGTGCGGGAATGCTCGCGGCGTACTGGGTGAGCATGACGAACTCGGCCAGTTGCGGCACTCGGGCACGCTCGAATTCCTTGAAACCGGGTTCGACAAAGCAGCGGGTCAGCTCGCGGGCGCGGTCGGCGCGGAAGTTCATGAACACCACGGCGTCACCGTCTTCGACACGTACCGGCTCGCCGATGCCGGTGGCCTTGACGAACTCGTCGCTCTCGCCGCGCTCGTAGGCGGCGATCAGGCCGTCCACCGCGTAGTCGGAGCGGTACTCGGCCTTGCCGTCGACGATCAGCTCGTAGGCCTGCTGCACGCGGTCCCAGCGGTTGTCGCGGTCCATGGCGAAGTAGCGGCCGATCAGGCTGGCGATACGGCCCTTGCCCAGGCGGGTGAAGGTGGCCTGGAGCAGTTCGATGGAGCTTTGCGCGCTCTTCGGCGGGGTGTCGCGGCCGTCGAGGAAGGCGTGCAGGTAGATCTTCTCGGCGCCGCGCTGGGCCGCCAGCTCGGCCATGGCGACCAGATGATCCTGGTGGCTGTGCACGCCACCGTCGGAAAGCAGGCCGAGGATGTGCACCGCCTTGCCGGCACCTACGGCCTTGTCGACCGCAGCGCAGATGGTCGGGTTGGCGAAGAATTCGCCGTCGCGGATCGCCTTTGTCACCCGGGTGAAGTCCTGATACACCACGCGCCCGGCGCCCAGGTTCATGTGGCCGACCTCGGAGTTGCCCATCTGCCCGTCCGGCAGACCGACATCCATGCCGCTGCCGGAGATCAGTCCGTGTGGCTGAGTCGCCAGCAGACGATCGTAGACCGGCTTGCGCGCGGCATAGATGGCATTGAAATCCGGGCTGTCGCTGTGCCCGAAGCCATCGAGAATGATCAGTACCAGAGGTTTGGGCGCGGCGGTAGGGGCGACGGGCATGCTTTCGGGCTCCTTGCACGGGGGCGGAAAAGGGCGGCCAGTCTACTGGCTGGCCGTGGCGAGGTCACGAATCATCAGGGTTCAGCCACTCGGAGGGGCTGTGTATACTGGCCCGCATTTTATCGTCCGGGTACCCGTTGATGCTCGCTAACCTGATTGAATTTGTCTCTAACCACTATGTACTCAGCAGCCTGTTCGTGGCGCTGTTGATCCTTCTGTTCATCACCGAGACACGCAAGGGTGGCAAGAGCCTGAGCAATCGCGAACTGACGGCACTGGTCAACAGTGGCGAGGGCGTGGTGTTGGACGTGCGCGCCAAGAAGGAGTTCGACGCCGGCCATATCGTCGATGCATTGAACATTCCCTACGAGAAACTGGTCAGCCGCACAGGCGAGCTGGAAAAGCACAAGGCCAAGACCATCATCGTGGTCGACGCCATGGGGCAGCACGCCGGAACGGCCTGCCGTGAGCTGCAGAAGGCAGGCTTCACCGCCGCCAAGTTGTCGGGAGGGATTTCCAGCTGGCGCGGCGACAATCTGCCAGTGGTCAAGTAATCATGCCCAACATCGTCATCTATACCACCGCCTGGTGCCCGTTCTGCATCCGCGCCAAGGCGCTGCTCGATCGCAAGGGTGTCGCCTACGAGGAAATTCCCGTGGATGGCAACCCGACCCTGCGCGCCGAGATGGCCAGCAAGGCCGGACGCACCTCGGTGCCGCAGATATGGATCGGCGACAAGCACGTCGGCGGCTGCGATGAGCTGCACGCTCTGGAGCGCGCCGGACGCCTCGACCCGTTGCTGCAGGCCTGAGGCCGGCACCGCGGGTCCGCGAACAATTCAAACGACACGCACAACTGGATAGAAGGTTGCAGAAATGACCGAACAAGCTAACAACGGCGGCGCAGCGTCGCAGAACGAACAGGGTGCGCAGTTCTCCCTGCAGCGCATCTACGTCCGCGACCTGTCCTTCGAAGCGCCGAAGAGCCCGGAAATTTTCCGTCAGGAATGGAATCCGAGTGTCGCGCTGGACCTGAACACCAAGCAGAAGCAGTTGGAAAGCGACTTCTACGAAGTGGTGCTGACCCTCTCGGTCACCGTCAAGACCGGTGAGGAAGTGGCCTTCATCGCCGAGGTGCAGCAGGCCGGGATTTTCCTGATCAAGGGCCTGGAAGCGGCTGCGATGAGCCACACGCTTGGTGCGTTCTGCCCGAACATCCTCTTCCCGTATGCCCGCGAAGCGCTGGACAGCCTGGTGACCCGCGGCTCCTTCCCGGCGCTGATGCTGGCTCCGGTGAATTTCGATGCGCTCTACGCCCAGGAAATGGCGCGCATGCAGAGCGCCGGCGAGGCACCCGCCACCGCCCATTGATCCGATCGGATCGTGCAGGAAGCGTCTGACGCTTCCTGCAGTCCCCTAGGTGCGTTCTTAGCGCACCTGCACCACCAGCTTGCCCACAGCCTTGCGCTGACCCAGCGTGGCGATGGCCTGGCCGGCTTCCTCCAGCGTGAAGCGTTGCGACACCAGCGGCTTGAGCTTGCCTTCGGCGTGCCAGGCGAACAGCTGGCGGAAATTCGCAGCGTTGTCCTGCGGCTGGCGTTGGGCGAAGGCGCCCCAGAACACGCCTATCAGTGCCGCACCCTTGAGCAGCGGCAGGTTGGCCGGTAGTGCCGGGATATCGCCGCCGGCGGCAAAGCCGACCACCAGCATGCGACCGTTCCAGGCGATGCTGCGGAAGGCCTCCTCGAACAGCTTGCCGCCCACCGGGTCGTAGATCACATCCACGCCCTGGCCGCCGGTAAGTTCCTTCAGGCGCTCCTTCAGGCTCACTTCGCTGTAGTTGATCAGCTCGTCGGCGCCGGCATTCTTCGCCACCTCCAGCTTCTCGGCGCTGGAGGCCGCGGCAATCACCCGGGCGCCCATGGCCTTGCCGATCTCCACGGCAGCCAGGCCGACACCACCGGAGGCGCCCAGTACCAGCAGGGTTTCACCGGGCTGCAGGTTGGCGCGCTGCTTGAGCGCGTGCATCGAGGTGCCGTAGGTCATGCTGAAGGCAGCAGCGGTGGCGAAGTCCATGCTCGGCGGAATCGGCAGCGCATTGCTGCCGGCCACCGCCACCTGCTCGGCGAAGCTGCCCCAGCCGGTCAGCGCCATGACCCGGTCGCCCACCTTCAGGTGACTGACCTTTTCGCCGACCGCAGCGACCACGCCGGCCGCCTCGCCGCCGGGCGAAAACGGAAACGGCGGCTTGAACTGGTATTTGCCCTCGATCATCAACGTGTCCGGGAAATTGACCCCGGCAGCATGCACGTCGAGCAGGATCTCGCTCGGTTTGATCTGAGGGGAGGGGGCATCTTCGACAACCAGGCTTTCGGGCGGGCCGAAGCTTTTGCACAGGACGGCTTTCATCGCTTTTCCTTGTTCGACTGGTCGGACGCTTGCCGCCCGACATGGGATGGCTCGACTGCTCAGGGCTTTCAGTCTAGGAGCGCTACGTGGCGAGGCAATCAGCATCGCTCGCTGTAATGGCGGCGTATAAGTGGCAGGCGGTAGTGCAACGGCTTGGGCGTTGTGCTGTGACTGGTTATGCTGGCAGGGTTTCCTCTCTGGAGCCGCAGCGCGTGAGATACCTACTTTCGATGTTTTTCTGCCTGGCAGTTGCCGGAGCCGTTCAAGCCAATGAGTCGGCCGATGAGTCCGCTGCTCCACAGACCCTCTATTACGCGCTGACGCCGGCGATGGTAGGCAACTATGCCTCCGGCGAGCGACTCAAGTACTTCAAGGCCGACGTGGCGCTGCGTATTTCCAGCAAGGAGGTGGAGGATCGGGTCAAGCACCACGAGCCGCTGATCCGCCATCAGCTGGTGATGCTGTTCTCCGAGCAGACCGACGAGACGCTGGGCAGTGTCGAGGCCAAGGAGCTCTTGCGTCAGGAAGCATTGAAACAGGTGCGCGAAGTGCTCGAGCAGGAAGAGGGCAAGCCTCTGGTCGACGATCTGCTGTTCAATAACCTGATCATCCAGTAGCTCAGCGCATCGCCAGGATCGCTTGCCACTCGGTGTCGCTTACCGGCATGACCGAGAGGCGGCTGCCTTTTTTCACCAGTGCCAGTTCCCGCAGCGCCGGGTTAGCTTTGAGCCGAGCCAGCGCGAGGGGAGTCGAGAAGGCTTCGACAAATTCGACGTCCACGGCACTCCAGGGGTTGGCTTCGCTGCTGGCCTTGCCATCGTGATAGGGGCTTTCGGGATCCAGGGCGGTAGGGTCGGGGTAGGCGCTGCGGATGACCCGGCCGACTCCGGCGATACCCGGCTCGGCGCAGCTGGAGTGATAGAAGAAAAAATGATCCCCCTCCTGCATCTGGCGCAGGAAGTTACGCGCCTGATAGTTGCGTACGCCATCCCAGCGTCCGTGGCCCAGTTTTTTCAGGTCCTGGATGGATAACTCATCGGGTTCGGACTTCATTAACCAGTAAGGCATGAACCTTGCTCTCCGTTGGTTCGGTTCGATCAGACCATGATGGCAAAATCTCCGACAATCGGCTGCAATACGGATTTGCGCAGTGCCGAGGCTTCACGGAAAATGCCGCGGCTGTAAGGTGGCCTATCGAGTCCTAGAACGATAAATCACATCGACTCGACGCAAGCATTTCGCCTGGTAGGGGGAGGCGAACACACATGAAACGCAAGCCCGATATTCTCTGGATTCTGGTCTTCATCTTCGGCCTGGGCGTAGTCACCACCGGCTATACGCAGAGCCTGTGGGAGCGCAACGACGGCGCCGCGGGCATGGCCCCGGTGATCCAGGTGCAGCAGACCCAGCAACGCTGACCGAGCGCCGCATGGACGCGGCGTTTCAGCGCTCGACGTACCAGCCCCGGTCCGTCACCGTACCCAGCAGGGGTACATCCCAGCTCTCCAGCGGCAGTCGATCGACTCGCTGGCATTCATGGGCCAGGCCCAGAAGCGTCGGTTTGTGACTTTTTTTGCGCCTGGCGCGGTACGCGAGGCTGCGATCATAGAACCCGCCGCCCATGCCCAGCCGCCCGCCATTCCCATCGAAACCCACCAATGGCATCAACAGCAGGTCCAGCGCCCAGACGCGACGCTGTCGAGCGGTTCGAATCACGGGTTCGAAGATGCCGAAGCGGTTGCGCCGCAGCCGCTCGCCGGGCTCGATGCGCTGGAACACCATGCGCGTGCGCGGCCATGGGTTGAGTACCGGCAGATAGGTCGCCTTGCCCCGGCGTTGCGCGGCGCGCAGCAGCAGGCGTGGATCGATCTCGCCGTCGTTGGGCAGATACAGGGCGATATGCCGGGCGCGACGAAAGAGCGGGTGATGGCTGAGTTGCCGGTAGAGGCGGCGGGCGGCGTGGCGTTGCTGGGCGGGAGAGAGTTGGCGCCGGGTCTGGCGCAGCTTGCGACGCAGCGCCGGGCGCGAGAGGCCTTCGGCTACGATCATCGGAAGTGGCTCCCCAGCATGCCGCTGCCAGCGTAGGCCCTTGAACCCGAGAGTTCAAGGTGGCGACTACAGAGTACCTTAAGGCTTTCCGTCAGGCGGACATGCACACCGGCACCACGTGTAGCCTCCATGGTGTTGCTTATCGGGAGAGGGTCATCGCCGACTGGCGAACATGCCAGGGAGTTGGCCGCAGTATACCTCAACAATCCGGCCTCTGGTCCCGGTTCATCGGGAACCCTGGCGCCGGGCCGGCGACAGGCGGAACGAGCGTCGCGCGAGTCCTGCCACTGCACAGGGCGCCACTCGGTCGGCAACACCGCCAATCAGTTGCCGGATGGGTTG
Organism: Stutzerimonas sp. Brlt_14; assembly: GCF_051948915.1. NCBI lineage: Bacteria > Pseudomonadati > Pseudomonadota > Gammaproteobacteria > Pseudomonadales > Pseudomonadaceae > Stutzerimonas > Stutzerimonas sp. Brlt_14. The sequence continues at coordinate 254,467 of NZ_JAYJLM010000003.1, read as the reverse complement.
GGGTCGGTGGCCAGGGCGCTGTCCACGCGCTCCAGCAGCATGCGTACATGCTCGCGTGCGCTGCTGGCTTCGGCATCCAGGCGGTCATGCTTGTGCAACAGCTCATGGGTGATGTTCAGCGCAGCCATGACGGCCACGCGATCGGCGCCAATGACTTTGCCGCTGCTGCGGATCTCGCGCATCTTGCGATCCAGGTAGCGGGCCGCGCCTTCCAGGTTGCTGCGTTCTTCCGGCGGACAGGCAATGCAGTATTCCTTGTCCATGATGTGCACGGTAACGGTGTTCGGCTGGGTCATGAGTCCTGCTCCAGGGCTTTCAGGCGCGAAATCATTGATTCGACCTTCAACCGGGCCATTTCGTTCTTTTCGATCAGATGAGCGCGCTCTTCGCGCCAGGCCCGCTCGTTGGCCAGCAGCAGGTGGTTCTGCGCCTTGAGTTGTTCGATGCGCTGAATCAGCTGCTCCAGCTTGGCGGTCAGCGCTTTCAGATCGGCGTCTTCCATGGGATTCCTGTTGGGGCTCGGCTGAAGACGGAGGAGATGCCCGGGGGCTTCGATGGTCTTGCCGCGGCCGCCGGTGCTAGGATACGAAGCCTTCATTCTAGTCATTGCGCCACCGTGCGCCTAGCCGCCATGTCCATTCAGAACTCCCCTTATGCTGCTTTCGCCACGCTTTTGGCAGGCAGTCCACAAAGCGTATCGCCGGCCGAGCTGCACGGCCTTTTGCTCGGGCGCAGTTGCGCCGGTGCCGGTTTCGACGTCGAGCCCTGGTTGCTCGATGCCTCTGACCTGCTCGGCGAAGCGCCGCAGGACAACGTGCGTCAGGCGCTTATCGGCCTGCAGGAAATGGTCAAGGGCGAGCTCGCCGGTGACGACATCGCCATCGTGTTGCTGCTGCCCAGCGACGATGCGCCACTGGCCGAACGCGCCGTGGCCCTCGGCCAGTGGTGCCAGGGCTTTCTCGCCGGCTTCGGCCTGACCGCCGGCGACCGTGCCCTGAGCAGCGAAGCCATGGAAGTGCTGCAGGATCTCTCGGCCATCGCGCAGATCCAGGACTCGCTGGAAGAGTCCGAGGACGGCGAGACCGACTATATGGAAGTGATGGAATATCTGCGCGTAGCGCCGCTGCTGCTGTTCACCGAATGCGCCAAGCCGCTGCCCGCTGCCGCGAAACCTTCCCTGCATTGAGGACACCGTTGCGCCCATGACTCGCATCCCCAGATCGGAATACGCCCGTCGGCGCAAGGCGCTGATGGAGCAGATGGAACCCAACAGCATCGCCATCCTGCCGGCGGCGCCGATGTACATCCGCAACCGCGATGTCGAGCATGTCTACCGCCAGGACAGCGACTTCCAGTACCTCTCCGGCTTCCCCGAGCCGGAAGCGGTGATCGCCCTGATTCCGGGCCGCGAGCATGGCGAGTACGTGCTGTTCTGCCGCGAGCGCGATCCCGAGCGCGAGCTCTGGGACGGCCTGCGTGCCGGGCAGGACGGTGCCATCGCTGAATACGGTGCCGACGATGCCTTTCCCATCGGCGATATCGACGACATCCTGCCCGGCCTGATCGAGGGCCGCGATCGGGTCTACTACGCCATCGGCACCAACGAAGCCTTCGATCACCGGCTGATGGAGTGGATCAAGACCATCCGCGCCAAGGCGCGCCAGGGTGCGCAGCCGCCCAGCGAGTTCGTCGCCCTCGATCACCTGCTGCACGACATGCGTCTGTACAAGTCGAGCAGCGAGGTGAAAGTGATGAAGCACGCCGCGGAGATTTCCGCCCGTGCGCACATCCGGGCCATGCAGGCCAGCCGCGCCGGCCTGTTCGAGTACCACCTGGAAGCCGAACTGGACTACGAGTTCCGCAAGGGTGGCGCGAAGATGCCGGCCTACGGCAGCATCGTCGCCGCCGGCAGGAACGCCTGCATCCTGCATTACCGGGAGAACGATGCGCCGCTCAAGGATGGCGATCTGGTGCTGATCGACGCCGGTTGCGAGATCGACTGCTACGCCAGCGATATCACCCGCACCTTCCCGGTCAGCGGCAGGTTCTCGCCCGAGCAGAAGGCCATCTACGAGCTGGTGCTCAAGGCCAACGAAGAAGCCTTCAAGCACATCGCACCCGGCAAGCACTGGAACGAGGCGCACGAGGCCACGGTGCGGGTGATCACCGCCGGCCTGGTGGAGCTGGGTCTGCTGCAGGGTGAGGTCGACCAGCTGATCGCCAGCGAGGCCTACAAACCTTTCTATATGCATCGCGCCGGCCACTGGCTGGGCATGGACGTGCACGACGTCGGCGATTACAAGATCGGTGGCGAGTGGCGCGTGCTCGAGCCGGGCATGGCGATGACCGTGGAGCCTGGCATCTATATCGCCGCGGACAACCAGAACGTCGCCAAGAAATGGCGCGGCATCGGCGTACGCATTGAGGACGACGTGGTGGTGACCAAGAACGGCTGCGAGATCCTCACCGGTGGCGTGCCGAAGAGCGTGGCCGAGATCGAGGCACTGATGGCCGCCGCACGAGAACAGGCCGCCTGATGCAGAGCCTGGCGATCATCGGGGGCGGACTGGTCGGCGCGAGCCTTGCGCTGGCCTTGCAGGAGGGCGCCCGTGAGCGTGGCTGGCGTATCCACCTGATCGAGCCGTTCGAGCCGGGGCACGAGTACCAGCCGAGCTACGATGCGCGCTCCACGGCGCTGTCCTACGGCACCCGGCTGATCTATCAGCGTCTGGGCCTGTGGGAACGGATCGCCGAGCGTGCCGAGCCGATTCTGCGCATCCACGTTTCCGAACGCGGCCGCTTCGGTGCCGCCCGGCTGGATGCGCGGAACGAGGCGGTCGAGGCGCTGGGCTATGTGGTAGAGAACGCCTGGATCGGACATTGCCTGTGGCAGGCGCTGGACGACGAGGTGGTGGTGCGCCATTGCCCGGCCGAAGTCGAGCGGCTGGAGCCCGGCACCGCCGGTTATCGCTTGAGCTTCACCGATGGCCAGCGGCTGGAGTGCGCGCTGACGGTGCTGGCCGACGGCGGCCGCTCCAGCCTGCGCGAGCAACTCGGCATCCAGGTTGCGCGCAGGCCTTACGGACAGACCGCGCTGATCGCCAACATCACCCCGGGAAAGCCCCATGGCGGGCTGGCTTTCGAGCGCTTCACCGAAGACGGCCCGATGGCGCTGCTGCCGCTGCAGGACCATCGCTGCGCCCTGGTATGGACCCGCTCGCCGGCCGATGCCACGCGCCTGGCCCAGGCCCACGAATCGGTGTTTCTTGCCGAACTGCAGGACGCCTTCGGCTATCGGCTGGGCGCGCTGCAGCAGGTCGGCGCCCGTCATCTGTACCCGCTGACGCTGATCGAGGCCGAGGAACAGGTACGCTCGGGGCTGGTGGTGCTGGGCAATGCCGCCCACAGCCTGCATCCGATCGCCGGACAGGGTTACAACCTCTCGCTACGGGACGTGGATGCGCTGAGTGCCGCGTTGCTGCGCAGCGAAGCGCCGCTGGGCGATCTGGCGCTGCTGCAGGAATACGCCCGCCGGCAACGTTTCGATCAGCGCCTGACCGTGGGTTTCTCCGACCAGGTTACCCGCCTGTTCGGCGATTCCGGACGGCTCGTCGCCACCGGACGTAACCTCGGCTTGCTCGGCCTGGACCTGGCTCCCGTGGCCAAACGCTGGTTCGCGCGCCAGGCCATGGGCCTCGGCACACGTGCCGGCTGACCGCGCCGTACCCGCGGGCTTCCGCATGGATGGGTCCAGGCTGGCGCGCAAGGCGCGATTTCTGCGCTGGGCCTTGAACTTCTACCCGCCGTACCTCGGCGCCGGGGTGCGGGTGCGACATATCAGCGCCGACCTGCGCCTGGTCCGGGTCAAGATGGTGCTGCGCTGGTACAACCGCAACTACGTGGGCACGCAGTTCGGCGGATCGCTGTATTCCATGGTCGATCCGTTCTTTGTGCTGATGCTCTTGGAGAACCTCGGGCCGGACTACATCGTCTGGGACAAGGCGGCCAACATCGAATTCGTCAGCCCCGGACGGGGCGCGGTTTACGCCGATTTCAGCATCAGCCAGCAACTGCTCGACGAGATTCGCATGCGCACCGCCGAAGGCAGCAAGTACCTGCCGCGGATGCACGTCGAAGTGCGTGATGGCGACGGTACGCTGGTGGCGCGGGTGCAGAAGACCCTCTACATAAGACTCAAGCCGCGTGCGCGGCAGGCAGGAGACAACTGATGCAAGCCGATCTGATCATCGTCGGTGCCGGAATGGTCGGCAGTACGCTGGCCCTGGCACTCGAAGGCAGCGGGCTGGACATCCTGGTGCTCGATGCGAGCCCGCTGGAGGCCGCCGATTTCGACCCGCAAGGCGGCTTCGAGCCACGAGTCAGCGCCCTGTCGGCAGCCAGTCAGCGCATCTTCGAGCGCCTCGGCGCCTGGCCGGGGATGTCGGCGCGGCGCGTCAGCCCGTACACCGACATGCACGTCTGGGATGGCTCGGGTACCGGACAGATCCATTTTTCCGCCGCGACCGTGCATGCCGAGGTGCTCGGCCATATCGTCGAGAACCGGGTGGTGCAGGACGCGCTGCTGGAGACGATGCAGCGCCGTGGCGGCCAGCGGTTGCTCGGCGCCGCCCGGTTCGAGCGGCTGGAGCGAATGCCACAAGGCTGGCAACTGACGCTGGACGACGGTCGTCAGCTGAACGCGCCCTTGCTGGTCGCCGCCGATGGCGCCAACTCGGCGGTGCGCCGGCTGGCTGGCTGTGAAACGCGCGAATGGGACTATCTGCATCAGGCCATCGTCACCAGTGTGCGCTGCAGCGAGCCGCATCAGCGGACTGCCTGGCAACGCTTCACCGACGACGGCCCGCTGGCGTTTCTGCCGCTGGAGCGTGATGGCGACCAGCACTGGTGCTCCATCGTCTGGTCGGTTACCGAGCTAGAAGCCAGGCGCCTGATGGCGCTGGATGACGTGGCGTTCCGCGCGGCGCTGGGCCGTGCCTTCGAGCAGCGTCTGGGCGAGGTGGAGGAGGTCGATCCGCGGCTGTGCATTCCACTGCGCCAGCGTCATGCCAAGCGCTACGTGCAGCCTGGGCTCGCGCTGATCGGCGATGCCGCGCACACCATCCATCCACTGGCAGGGCAGGGAGTCAACCTCGGGCTTCTGGACGCAGCGGTACTGGCGCAGGTCATCGAGGCGGCCATGGCGCGTGGTGAGCGGCCGGAAGATATTCGGGTGCTGAGTCGCTTCGAACGCCGCCGCATGCCGCACAACCTGGCGATGATGGCGGCGATGGAGGGCTTCGAGCGACTGTTCCAGGCCGATCCGCTGCCGCTGCGCTGGTTGCGCAACACCGGCCTCAAGGCCGTACAGGCTCTGCCGGAGGCGAAAGCGCTGTTCGTCCGCCAGGCGCTGGGCTTGAGCGGCGACCTGCCTGCGCTGGCGCGGCCTTGATAGCAGACTGATATTTACAAAAGGTTACCGGCACGATTTGTCGCATTGAGAAGGTAAATAACATTCACTACTATTCAGGCCTCTGTTCCATCTCACCAAGAGGCTGTTCCATGCAGGCTAGCAAAGGTTTTCTCGCCGCCCTGGCGCTGACGGCGCTATCGGGCGCTGTCCAGGCTGCCGATGAAGTAGTGGTTTACTCCTCGCGCATCGATGAGCTGATCAAACCGGTATTCGACGCCTACACCAAGAAGACCGGTGTAGCGATCAAGTTCATCACCGACAAGGAAGCTCCGCTGATGGCCCGCATCAAGGCCGAAGGCGCGAACACTCCTGCGGACCTGCTGCTGACCGTCGATGGCGGCAACCTCTGGCAAGCCGAAGAAATGGGCATCCTGCAGCCGCTGAACTCCCAGGTGGTGAAGGACAACATCCCCGCGCAGTACCGCTCCTCCAGCGATGCCTGGACCGGCCTGTCGCTGCGCGCACGGACCATCGTCTACTCGCCGGAGCGGGTCAAGGACGGTGAGCTGACCACCTACGAAGCGCTGGCCGACAAGAACTGGGAAGGCCGCCTGTGCCTGCGCACCAGCAAGAAGGTCTACAACCAGTCGCTGACCGCCACCATGATCGAAACCCATGGCGCCGAGAAGACCGAGCAGATCCTCAAGGGCTGGGTGAACAACCTCGCCACCGACGTATTCGCCGACGACAACGCCGTGGTCATGGCGGTCGACGCCGGCCAGTGCGACGTCGGCATCGTCAACACCTACTATTTCGGTCGTCTGCATGCGCAGAACCCACAGCTCAAGGCCAAGCTGTTCTGGCCGAACCAGCAGGACCGTGGCGTGCACGTCAACCTGTCGGGCATCGGTCTGACCAAGCACGCGCCGAATCCGGATGCTGCGCGCAAGCTGGTGGAGTGGATGACCAGCGCCGAGGCTCAGAGCATTTTCGCGGACATCAATATGGAATACCCGGCCAACCCGGACGTGAAACCGTCCGCCGAAGTTGCGGCATGGGGCGAGTTCAAGGCCGACACCATTCCGGTTGAAGTCGCCGGCAAGCGCCAGGCCGAGGCGATCAAGATGATGGACCGCGCCGGCTGGAACTGATCCGCCTGCCGCCATCGCTGCGGTGACCGCGGCTCAGCCGCCAGGTCTGCCGCTGCGGTTATACTTCGCGCCCCGGCTTGTCCGGGGCGTCGTTTTTCCTGCTGTCGAGGCTTGAGTGTCCCATCCCGTCGAGCGCCGCTGGTATCCCATCTCATTCGCCGTCGCGGCGCTGGTGTTGCTGCCGCTGAGCATTCTGCTGTTCAGCTGGGGCAGCATCGATGGCGAGATCTGGGCGCACCTGTGGGACACGCAGATGCCGCGTTTGCTGGGCAACACGCTGACACTGGTGCTCGGCGTGGGCATCGGCGTGGTGGTGCTCGGGGTCAGCCTCGCCTGGCTGACGGCGTTGTGCGAGTTTCCCGGTCGACGCTGGCTCGACTGGGCGCTGATGTTGCCGTTCGCGATACCCGCCTACGTGCTGGCGTTCGTCTTCATCGGCCTGCTGGATTTCTCCGGGCCGGTGCAGAGCCTGGCCCGCGAGTGGTTCGGCAGCGGTATCCGCTTTCCGCGGGTGCGTTCCACCGGGGGCGTCATCGCGGTGCTGGTGCTGGTGTTCTACCCCTACGTCTATCTGCTGGCGCGTTCGGCCTTTCTGGCTCAGGGCAAGGGGCTGATGGAGGCGGCGCGGGTACTCGGCCAGACGCCCTGGCAGGCCTTCTGGCGCGTGGCGCTGCCGATGGCACGGCCGGCCATCGGTGCCGGGCTGGCGCTGGCGATGATGGAAACGCTGGCCGATTTCGGTGCCGTGGCGGTATTCAACTTCGACACCTTTACCACCGCCATCTACAAGACCTGGTACGGCTTCTTCAGTCTGACCAGCGCCACGCAGCTGGCCAGTCTGCTGCTGCTGGCGGTGATGCTGGTGCTCTACGGCGAGCGCCGGGCGCGCGGCGCGGCGCGGCCGGCCAACGAGCGCGCGCGCTCGGCTGCACTTTATCGGCTGACCGGCGTGAAGGCCTTGGCCGCCAGCGCCTGGTGCGGCCTGGTGTTTCTCTGTGCCTTCGTCATTCCGGTGCTGCAACTGCTGGCCTGGCTCTGGCAGCGCGGGCGCTTCGACCTCGACGAGCGCTACGCCGGGCTGATCCTGCACACGCTCTACCTCGGCGGCATGGCTGCGCTGATCACCGTCAGCGTGGCGCTGCTGCTGGCGTTCGCCCGGCGTCAGGCGCCGGTGCGCTCGATCCGCAGCGCGGTCAGCCTGGCCAACCTGGGTTATGCGCTGCCCGGCTCGGTGCTGGCAGTGTCGATCATGCTGGCGTTCAGTTACCTGGACCGGCACATGGTGATACCGCTGTCGAGCTGGTTGGGCGGGGCCGGCAAGCCGATCCTGCTCGGCAGCCTCGGTGCCTTGCTGCTGGCCTATCTGATCCGCTTCATGGCGGTCGCCTTCGGCCCGCTGGAAAACGCCCTGGCGCGAATTCGTCCATCGCTGCCGCAGGCGTCGCGCAGTCTCGGTGTCGGCGGGCCGGCCCTGTTCTTGCGCGTCTATCTGCCGCTTTTGCTGCCGGGCACGCTGAGTGCGGCGCTGCTGGTGTTCGTCGACGTGCTCAAGGAAATGCCGGCGACTCTGCTGATGCGTCCGTTCGGCTGGGACACTCTGGCGGTGCGCATTTTCGAGATGACCAGCGAAGGCGAATGGGCGCGCGCCTCGCTGCCGGCGCTGACGCTGGTGCTGGTCGGCCTACTACCGGTGATCCTGCTGATTCGTCGCTCGGCCAGGCGCGTCGGCTAGCCTGCCGAGGCTTTCCGGTGGCGCTGCACGCGGTCCGGTAGCGCCCGTGTAAGGCCGTTCGACCTCCAGTCTCCTGCCGCCTGATGCGCCGTGACCTCCTGCCACCTTGGGGCTACAATGCGCGCCATTCGAAAGTCGCCGCTCCCCGCAAGGGCCGGCTTTACTGACTTTTCCAACGCCGATTCGGCGACCTGCCCGGAAGGAGAAACCCATGGGTCAGCGTACTCCCCTCTACGATCAGCACCTTGCGCTCGGCGCCAAGATGGTCGACTTCGGTGGCTGGGACATGCCACTGCACTACGGCTCCCAGGTCGAAGAACATCATCAGGTGCGACGTGATTGCGGAGTGTTCGACGTCTCGCACATGACCGTGGTCGATGTGGCCGGCGACCAGGCCAGCGCTTATCTGCAACACCTGCTGGCCAACGACGTGGCACGCCTGAAGAGCCCCGGCCGCGCCCTTTACTCGGCCATGCTCAATGAGCGCGGCGGGGTGATCGATGACCTGATCGTCTACCTCACCGACTGGGGCTACCGCCTGGTGGTCAATGCCAGTACCCGCGACAAGGACCTGGCGTGGATGCAGGCCCAGGCGGCGGATTTCGCCGTCGAGATCAACGAGCGTCCGCAGCTGGCCATGTTGGCCATCCAGGGGCCGCATGCCCGTACGCGCACGGCCGAGCTGGTCAGCCAGGCCCGCGCCACGCTGATCCAGGAACTCAAGCCATTCCAGGGCCTGGCCGAAGGCGACTGGTTCATCGGTCGTACCGGCTACACCGGCGAAGATGGTCTGGAGATCATCCTGCCGGCCGAGCAGGCGCCGGATTTTCTCAGCGAGCTGGTCGGTGCCGGCATCCCGCCGATCGGCCTTGGCGCTCGCGACACCCTGCGTCTGGAAGCCGGACTGAACTTGTACGGCCAGGACATGACCGAAGAGGTTTCGCCGCTGGCCGCCAACATGGGCTGGACCGTGGCCTGGGAGCCCGCCGAGCGCGATTTCGTCGGCCGTGCCGCGCTGGAGCAGCAGCGCGCCCAGGGTGATCTGCCCAAGGTGGTCGGCCTGGTGTTGGAAGAGCGCGGCGTGCTGCGTGCCCATCAGGTGGTGCGGGTCAACGGTGTCGGTGACGGCGAGATCACCAGTGGCAGTTTTTCTCCTACGCTTGGCAAATCCATCGCCCTGGCGCGCGTGCCGGCCGGCACCGCCGAGCGCGCGGAAGTGGAGATTCGTGGCAAGTGGTATCCGGTGCGGGTCGTGCAGCCGACATTCGTGCGGCACGGCAAGGTACTGGTGTAAATTCGACCGACTGTTTTGCGCGACTGCTGTCAACAGCCTTGAGGATCCAACAATGAGCAATATCCCCAGCGATCTGCGTTACGCCGCCAGCCACGAGTGGGCCCGTCTCGAAGCGGACGGCAGCGTCACCGTCGGCATCTCCGATCACGCCCAGGAGGCGCTGGGGGATGTGGTCTACGTCGAGCTGCCCGAGGTCGGGCGCCAGCTCAATGCCGGTCAGGAAGCCGGCGTGGTCGAGTCGGTAAAGGCCGCCTCCGACATCTATGCCCCCGTTTCCGGTGAGGTGATCGCCATTAACGAGGCGCTGGCCGATTCGCCCGAGCAGGTCAACAGCGACCCCTACGGCAGCTGGTTCTTCCGCCTGCAGCCGAGCGACAAGGCGGAGCTGGACAAGCTGCTCGACGCAGCCGGTTACCAGGCCGCCTGCGACGCCGACGCCTAAGCATCATCCGCAAAAGCCCCGCTCTGTCGGGGCTTTTGTTTTTTTCGAGAGTAGCGACCATGCCGTATATGCCGAGCCTTTCCCAACTCCAGCAAACCGATGCCTTTCTGCGCCGTCACCTCGGCCCGGATCAGGGCGAACAGCAGGCCATGCTCGACGCGCTGGGGCTGGCCAGCCGCGAGCAGCTGATCGAGCAGACCGTGCCGCCGGCGATCCGCCTGCAGGGCGAGCTGAATCTGCCGTCCGCGCTGGATGAACAGGCGGCGCTGGCCAAGCTCAAGGGCTATGCCGAGCAGAATCAGCTCTGGACCAGCCTGATCGGCATGGGCTACCACGGCACCATCACCCCGCCGGTGATCCTGCGCAACGTGCTGGAGAATCCGGGCTGGTACACCGCCTACACGCCCTATCAGCCGGAGATTGCCCAGGGTCGGCTGGAAGCGTTGCTGAACTATCAGCAGATGATCATCGATCTCACCGGCCTCGATCTGGCCAATGCCTCGCTGCTCGATGAGGCGACCGCAGCAGCCGAGGCCATGACCCTGGCCCGGCGCATGGCCAAGAGCAAGAGCAACCGTTTCTTCGTCGACGAGAATTGCCATCCGCAGACGCTTTCGGTGGTGCAGACCCGCGCCGAAGCGTTCGGCTTCGAACTGGTAGTCGGCACGCTGGAAGACCTGGCCGGACACGAGGTGTTCGGCGCGCTGCTGCAGTACCCGGATACCCATGGCGAGATTCGCGACCTGCGTCCGGCGATCGAGCAGCTGCACGCACAGCAGGCGCTGGCCTGCGTGGCGGCCGACCTGCTCAGCCTGCTGTTGCTGACCCCGCCGGGCGAACTGGGTGCCGACGTGGTGCTCGGCTCGACCCAGCGCTTCGGTGTGCCGATGGGCTACGGCGGTCCGCACGCGGCCTATTTCGCCAGCCGCGACGAGTTCAAGCGTGGCATGCCGGGACGCATCATCGGCGTGTCCAAGGACGCCCGCGGCAACACCGCGCTGCGCATGGCGCTGCAGACCCGCGAGCAGCATATCCGTCGTGAGAAGGCCAACTCCAACATCTGCACCGCGCAGGTGCTGCTGGCCAACATCGCTGGCTTCTATGCCGTCTATCACGGTCCGCAGGGCCTCAAGCGCATCGCCCAGCGCGTCCATCGGCTGACCGCCATTCTCGCCGCGGGTCTGGAGCAGAAGGGCGTCGTGCGGCTCAACCGGCATTTCTTCGACACCCTGACCCTCGAGGTCGGTGGTGCGCAGACCGCGATCATCGAAAGTGCCGAGGCAGCGCAGATCAACCTGCGCATCCTCGGCCGCGGCCGGCTGGGCGTGAGCCTCGACGAGACCTGCGACGAGCGCACCGTCGAGCAGCTGCTGGCAATCTTCCTCGGTGCCGATCACGGCCTCGATGTCGCCGCGCTGGATGCCGGTGAGCTGGCCGCGGGCATTCCCGCAGGGCTGCAACGCGAGAGCGGCTACCTGGAGCATCCGGTGTTCAACTCGCACCACAGCGAAACCGAGATGTTGCGCTACCTCAAGCAGCTGGAAAACAAGGATCTGGCGCTGAACCAGGCAATGATCCCGCTCGGCTCCTGCACCATGAAACTCAACGCCACCAGCGAAATGATTCCGATCACCTGGGCCGAATTCGCCAACCTGCATCCGTTCGTCCCGCGGGGCCAGGCGCAGGGTTACAGGCTGATGATCGAAGAGCTGGAAGCCTGGCTCTGCGCGATCACCGGTTTCGACGCCATCAGCATGCAGCCCAACTCCGGTGCCCAGGGCGAATACGCCGGCCTGGTCGCAATCCGCAAGTATCACGAGAGCCGCGGTGAAGGGCAGCGCGACATCTGCCTGATCCCGTCCTCGGCGCACGGCACCAATCCCGCCTCGGCGCAGATGGTCAGCATGCGTGTGGTCATCGTCGAATGCGACAAGGGCGGCAACGTCGATCTCGAGGACCTCAAGCGCAAGGCCGCCGAGGCCGGCGACCGGCTGTCCTGCCTGATGATCACCTACCCGTCGACCCACGGCGTCTACGAAGAAAACGTGCGTGAGATCTGCGCCGCAATCCACGCCCAGGGCGGCCAGGTGTACATGGACGGCGCCAACCTCAACGCCCAGGTCGGCCTGGCGCGACCGGCGGACATCGGTGCCGACGTCTCGCACATGAACCTGCACAAGACCTTCTGCATCCCCCATGGCGGTGGCGGCCCGGGCATGGGCCCCATCGGCGTCAAGGCGCACCTGGCGCCGTTCGTGGCCAATCACCCTGTGGTCGAGCTGGAAGGTCCGCAACCGGGCAACGGTGCGGTGAGCGCGGCGCCCTGGGGCAGCGCGAGCATCCTGCCGATCAGCTGGATGTACATCGCCATGATGGGCCCGCAGCTGCGTGACGCGACCGAGGTGGCAATCCTCGGTGCCAACTACCTCGCCAACCGTCTCGGCGGCGCGTTCCCGGTGCTCTATAGCGGACGCAACGGCCGTGTCGCCCACGAGTGCATTCTCGATCTGCGCCCGCTCAAGGCCGCCAGCGGCATCAGCGAGGAGGACGTTGCCAAGCGCCTGATGGACTACGGCTTCCATGCGCCGACCATGTCGTTCCCGGTGCCCGGCACGCTGATGATCGAGCCCACCGAGAGCGAGTCGAAGGCGGAGCTGGATCGCTTCGTCGAGGCGATGCTGAGCATCCGCGCGGAGATCGCCAAGGTGCAGGACGGCGAATGGCCGGCGGACAACAACCCGCTGGTACGCGCGCCGCATACCCTGGCCGACGTGATCGGCGAATGGGATCGCCCCTACAGCATCGCCGAGGCGGTGACCCCGAGCGCCCACGCCCGTGCGCACAAGTACTGGCCGGCGGTGAACCGTGTGGACAACGTCTACGGCGACCGCAATCTGTTCTGCGCGTGCGTGCCGGTGGACGCCTATCGTGACTGATAGGAGGTGATGGAGAGGGTGGATGTCGTTTTTTGGCATCCGCCCGGTTCGGAGAGGCGGGCCGGCGAACGTCGCGCTCGGGCCGGCAGCCGTTTATTCCCGGCTATGCCGCCGGTGCATCGCGGATAATAGGTGTCGCGTTCGCACCCACCACAGGCGTGCTGGCACGGCGTGTGGATCAGCGGTGCTGAGCGGTCTTACGCTTCAGGTGCCTGGTCTTGCTCGGAGTCGTCCAGCAAACCGAGCCAGCTGGCCAGTACCAGCTGCGCCTCTTCCACACCCTGCCGCTTGGGAGCGGAGAACAGCTGCACACTGACATCGGCACCCCAGCCCTTGCGGATATCGCGTTGGATCGCCAGCAGCGCCTTCTTCGCCGCGCCGAAGGCCAGCTTGTCGGATTTGGTCAACAGGATGTGCAACGGCATGTCGCTGGCATTGGCCCAGTCCAGCATCATGCGGTCGAACTCCGTCAGCGGATGGCGGATATCCATCATCAGGAACACCCCGACCAGACTCTCGCGACTGGCCAGGTAGGCTTCCAGATGGCGCTGCCAATGCTGCTTGAGCGGGATCGGCACCTTGGCGTAACCATAACCCGGCAGGTCGACCAGGCGGCGCTCGTCATCGAGGCGGAAGAAATTGAGTAACTGGGTGCGTCCCGGTGTCTTCGAGGTGCGCGCCAGGTTGGCGTGGGTGAGGGTGTTCAGCGCACTGGACTTGCCCGCATTGGATCGACCGGCGAAGGCCACTTCCAGACCCTCGTCGGCCGGGCACTGATCGACCTTGGCGGCGCTGATCATGAAGGAGGCCTGTTGGCAAAGGCCGAGAATCGGGTTTTTCGGTAGCATGGTCGTTCCGGTGAGTGCACGCGGGTGCGGCAATGGTTCGTTTCCGTTTCAGAAACGGAAGTATATAATGCCGCAGTTTTTATGTGCGCTTTGGCCTGATATCGGGCCGTGCGTGGTGTCCAGCCTGTTGCGGGCGCCTGTGCGGCGGTATCGCCGCCCCGCTGCGGATGCCCTGCGTGCCACTTATAACGAGCGTTGCCCCGGTTCGATGGCCGTGCGTGACCCGATGAATTCCCTTTCAAACCCTTAGCCGTAGTTGGATTAGCTGATGAACAAAATACTCGTGAGTCTGCTGTTGACCCTTGGCATCACCGGTATGGCCCACGCGGCTGGAGACGCCGAAGCTGGTCAGGGCAAAGTTGCAGTGTGTGGCGCCTGCCACGGTGCGGACGGCAACAGCCCGGCGCCGAACTTCCCGAAACTCGCCGGCCAGGGCGAGCGTTATCTGCTCAAGCAGCTCCAGGACATCAAGGCCGGCAGCACGCCGGGCGCCCCGGAAGGTGTGGGCCGCAAGGTGCTGGAAATGACCGGCATGCTCGATCCGCTGAGCGATCAGGACCTGCAGGACATCGCCGCCTACTTCTCCAGCCAGAAGGGCAGCGTTGGCTATGCCGATCCGGCTCTGGCCAAGCAGGGCGAGAAACTGTTCCGCGGTGGCAAGCTGGATCAGGGCATGCCGGCCTGTACCGGGTGCCACGCGCCGAACGGCGTCGGTAACGAGCTGGCCGGTTTCCCCAAACTGGGTGGCCAGCACGCCGCGTACACAGCCAAGCAGCTGACCGACTTCCGCGAAGGCAACCGCACCAACGACGGTGACAGCATGATCATGCGTGGCGTTGCCTCCAAGCTGAGCAACAAGGACATCGAAGCGCTGTCCAGCTACATCCAGGGCCTGCACTGATCGCATCCGCGGGCTGACCGAGAAGGGCGTCCGGGCCGAAAGCCCGGGCGCCCTTCTGCGTTTAGGGGCTGGCTACACTACCTTCGTCACGGCTTGGCACGGGCAGATGAAAAACGCTGGCGAGTCCCGGCGTTTTGCTGCAGCCTGTTGCGCCATCGGTTCGTCGTAAACAGGAGTATTTCATGCGTAACTTCCTACTCACTGCCGTCCTTGCTACCGCCAGCCTGTTCGGCGGGGTGACCCAGGCAGCGGAGTTCCAGGCCGGCAAGGAATATGTCGAGCTGAGCAGTCCGGTGCCCGTTGCCGACCCGAGCAAGATCGAGGTGGTCGAGCTGTTCTGGTACGGCTGCCCGCATTGCTACCAGTTCGAACCGGTGATCAAGCCCTGGGCCGAGAAGCTGCCGGAGGATGTGCAGTTCAAGCGCATCCCCGCCATGTTCGGTGGCATCTGGAACGCGCACGGCCAGCTGTTCGTCACGCTGGAGTCCATGGGCGTGGAGCCGAAGGTGCATGACGCGGTATTCGCCGCCTATCACCAGGAGCGCAAGAAGCTCGCCACGCCGGAGGAGATGGCCGATTTCCTCGAAGGGCATGGCGTCGACAAGCAGGCCTTCCTCAAGGCTTACAACTCCTTCGGCGTGCGTGGTCGCGTCGAGCAGGCGAAGAAACTCGGCATGGCCTACCAGATCACCGGCGTACCGGTGATGATCGTCAACGGCAAGTACCGCTTCGACCTCGGCTCCTCCGGCGGTCCGGAACGCACGCTGCAGGTGGCGGATTTCCTCATCGAAAAAGAACGCGCAGCGCGGTAACCCGGCATGCTGCGCCGTTGGAGTGCCCCACGCCTTGCCGGCCCCGGCAAGGCACGGGTCAATCCGCACTGCCTGGCCAGCACCGGCCTGCCGGCCGATGGCCGGCTGCGCCTGCTCAGCTTCAACATTCAGGTTGGCATCAGCACCGAGCGCTACCACCATTACCTGACGCGCAGCTGGCAGCATCTACTGCCCCATCCGGGTCGGGCCGGCAACCTGCAGCGCATCGGCGAGGTGCTCGGCAACTATGACCTGGTAGCGCTGCAGGAGGCCGACGGCGGCAGCCTGCGGTCCGGCTATGTCAATCAGGTCGAGCATCTGGCCCACCTGGGTGCGTTTCCCTACTGGTATCAGCAGCTCAATCGCAACCTCGGACGCTTCGCCCAGCACAGCAACGGGGTGCTTAGCCGCCTGGAGCCCCAGGGCCTGGAGGACCACCCGCTACCTGGGCCGTCGGGACGCGGCGCGATCCTGCTGCGTTTTGGCGATGGCGCGGACGCGCTGGTGGTGGTGATGATGCACCTGGCACTCGGCGGCGGCGCCCGGGCCCGGCAGCTGGCCTACATTCGCGACCTGATCGGCGACTATCGGCATCAGGTACTGATGGGCGACATGAACACCCACGCCAACGACCTGCTGGAGAACTCGCCGTTGCGCGATCTCGGCCTGTTGGCGCCGCAGGTCGAGGCGACCTTCCCCAGCTGGCGGCCGCAGCGCTGCCTGGACCATATTCTGCTCAGCCCGAGCCTTACGCTTGAACGTGTGGACGTGCTGGCTCTGCCGATTTCCGACCATTTGCCGGTGGCGGTGGAAATTCGGTTGCCCGATTCCCTGCGGGCGGACTCCCTGCCGGTACAGGTGCCTGAACGTAAATGAGCGAAGAAGCCGAACGCTGGAAGGAAAAGTATCTTCAGCTGGCCGAGCGCCAGGAGCAGCTGGACGCCCGCTGGGAGCAGCGCGTCGATCTGTTGCGGCGTAGCCTGGTGCGCAGCAGCCTGGCGGTGGAGGGCGCCGACCCCGCCGTCGAGCACTGTCTGCAGCAGATGCGCGAGGTCCTGCGCGACGGGGATCTGGACGATGGGCTGGGTCAGCTGGTTCCACGCCTGGAAAAGGCGGTGCTGGACTCCGAACGCCACCGCCAGGAGCGTGCCGTTCGGTTGACCGAGGCGCTGCATCGGCTGGTGTCGCAGTTGTTGGGGATGTCGGTGCCCGCCGAGCTGCGCAAGCCGCTCAAACGCTTCGCCAAGGATCTGGACCAGCGTGCGACCAGATTGCGCGAGCTGCCGCTACTGCTCGGCGAGCTGAGTGTACTCCAGGGTCAGGTTCTCAACCTACAGGGCCTGTCCGCGCCGCAGCAGAGCGGCTTTCTGAAGCGCCTGTTCGGGGGGCGGGACAGCCAATCGGCGGCCCCGCTCGAGACGGCGCTTCCAGCGGCGGCGTCGGCCCCAGCGGTCGCGGTCGAAGCAGAGGCGGTCGTCGTCGGCGAGACGGCCGTCGCCTCCACCGTGACCGAGCCGTCTGTAGTGACAACCTTGCCGGAGCCGGCGAACGAAGAGCAGCAGGCCGTCGAGCCTGTCGTCTCGGCAGTTGAGCCGGAAGCGGACGAGCCGGTGGCGGACGCCGAGCTGCCGCCAGCGGCCGAGCCTCTGCCGCAGGAGGCCGCCTATGCGCTGCCGGATTCGCCGGAGCCCGCTTTCAGCGTTGTCGCCGAACGTGTGGAGGCGACGCTCAGCAGTCTGCTCGACAGCCTGCATCTGCCCGAGCAGCATCAACCGCAACTGCAGACGTTGCGCGCGCGAATCCAGCAGGGCCTGAACTGGTACGAGCTGGTGCCGGTGCTGGACGATCTGGCGATGCTGATGATCGCCTTCAGCGATCAGGGTCAGCGCGATTTCGAGAACTACCTGCAGACTCTCAACGAGCGTCTGACAGCGATGCAGGAGAACCTGCTCGCGGCCCACCAGGGCCATGTGGAAGGCCGCGATGCGGCGCAGGCGCTGGACGCCGAGCTGCGCGAACAAGTCGGCGGGCTGCAGCACAGCATGCGTGAAGCCACCGATCTGAACAGCCTCAAGCGGGTGGTGGAGGCGCGTCTGGATGGCCTGCTGGACACCGTGGACAACTACCGTCGCCAGCGCAGCGAGCAGGAGCAGAAACTGGGCGAGCGCCTGCAGCAGCTGGTCAGCCGTGTCGGCAGCCTGGAACAGGCGGCACGGGGGCTGCGCGGCCATCTGGAAGAGCAGCGGCAGAAGGCCCTGCAGGACCCGCTGACCGGACTGCCCAACCGGGCGGCATGGAATGAACGGCTGGATCTCGAATTCGCCCGCTGGCAACGCTACGGTGGCGATCTGCCGCTGGCCGTGCTGGATGTCGATCACTTCAAGCGGGTCAACGACGGCTATGGCCATCTGGCCGGCGATCGGGTGCTGAAGATCATCGGCACGGAGCTGCAGAGGCGGTTGCGCAAGACCGACTTCATCGCCCGTTTCGGTGGTGAGGAGTTCGTCGTGCTGTTGCCCAACACGCCTTACGAGGCGGGGCGGCAGCTGATTGAAACGCTGCGCGAGTCCATCGGCAGTTGCCCGTTCCACTTCAAGGGCGAGCGGGTTGCCATCACCCTGTCCGCCGGTTTGACGGCATTCGTTACTGGCGACACCGCCGAGCGTGCCTTCGAGCGTGCCGACCGGGCGCTCTACCGCGCCAAGGATTCGGGACGCAATCGTGTCGAGCCAGCCTGACCGGCTGGCCTGGCCTGTATCCGGGCGCCCGGTATAATCACGACCCTCGCCGCTCCGGCATCGAATCGCCACCGCATGCCGGGCTCCTGCCCATCTGCGTCATTTGCGCCGTCGACACAGAGGTCGTCCCGATGAAATTGCTCTCCGCTACCCTCTTGCTTCTGCTGCTTGCAGGCTGTGCCAGCGGCCCACGCATCGACACCAGCCACAGCTCGATCGGCCACGACAGCCGCGTCCAGTTCATCGTGCTGCATTACACCTCCACCGACCTGCCGCGCTCGCTGGAGCTGCTCAGTGGGCGCGATGTGAGCAGCCACTACCTGATCGGTGAGTCGCCGGCGACCATCTACCGCCTGGTGGACGAGGATCGCCGCGCCTGGCATGCCGGGGAGAGCGAATGGAACGGGCGTACCTGGCTGAACGCCACCTCGATCGGCATCGAGCTGGTCAATCAGGGCTACGAGCAGAGCGCGGACGGACGGCGGCTCTGGTATCCCTACTCGCAGGCGCAGATCGATGCGCTGGTGGTACTGCTCAAGGACATCATGGCGCGTCATGGCCTGAAACCGGGCGCCATCATCGGCCACAGCGACATCGCGCCGCAGCGCAAGGTCGATCCGGGGCCGCTGTTTCCCTGGAAGCGTCTGGCCGAGGAGGGCCTGGTGCCCTGGCCGGATGCCGGCGCGGTGGCGGCGGCGCAGGCGCACTACGCCGCGGCGGGGCTGCCGGCGATCGGCTGGTTCCAGGAGGCACTGGCGGCGCAGGGTTATCGGGTACCCCGCCACGGCCATCTGGATGACGAGACGCGCAATGTGATCGCCGCGTTCCAGATGAAGTACCGCCCGACCCGCTTCGATGGAGAGCCGGACGCGGAAACCGCGGCGATGCTGCAGGTGCTGGTCGCCCAAGCGAGCCGCTGACCTCAGTAGCGGGTGGTGCCGATCAGTCTCGAGTCGGCCAGGGCCGCACTGC
Source organism: Stutzerimonas sp. Brlt_14 (assembly GCF_051948915.1). Taxonomy (NCBI): domain Bacteria; kingdom Pseudomonadati; phylum Pseudomonadota; class Gammaproteobacteria; order Pseudomonadales; family Pseudomonadaceae; genus Stutzerimonas; species Stutzerimonas sp. Brlt_14. The sequence continues at coordinate 235,231 of NZ_JAYJLM010000003.1, read as the reverse complement.
GGTGCTCGGCGGCGGCCTGGTATTCGCGGTCGCTGAGCATGGCCAGGAAGGCTTCCTTGGACGGGTAGCTGACCAGCAGCAGGTCATCCCATTCTTCCTCCGGCGGCGCGATCAGCGTCGCATGGGCCTTGGCGCGCAGCTCCACCGCGCCGCCACCGGCCTGCACCTTGGTCAGCGCCACGCGGCTGTAGCGGGCATAGGCCTCGCGGCCGCTGCAGGGGCTGTGCGGGCTGCCCGGCGGGTAGGTGGCCTGGGCGTTGTAGCGCAACAGATTGAGCATCAGGATCGGCACGCCCGAGGGCATCGCCGCCACATAGTCGGCGAGCTGCTCGGGGCTGGGGTTCAGACTCGGCATGGCAGGTTCCTCGATGGGGCGCCGTCAGATCGGCAGCGCCACGTAGAAGATAGTGCCGTGGCCGATCCGCGAGTGCACGCCAATGCGGCCACCATGCAGCTGGGCAATTTCCTTGCATAAGGCAAGCCCCAGTCCGGCCCCGCCGCGACGGCGGCCGATCTGCACGAAGGGTTCGAAGATGCGTGCCTGCTGGCTGTAGGGAATGCCTTCGCCGTTGTCCTCGACGCTGAGGATCAGCCGCTCGCCATGATGCCGCGCCAGCAGGCGCACCTCGCCGCCCCTGGGCGTGTGGCGCAGGGCGTTGCTCAGCAGGTTGTCCAGCACCCGCTCGATCTGCTGGCGGTCGAGCATCAGCGTTGGCAGTGGCTGCTGCAGCTCCAGCTTGAGCTGCACGTCCTGCTCGGCGGCGTTGACCTCGAAGCGCTGGCGCGCGGCTTCGAGCAGCTCCGGCACGTCGCACTGCTCCAGCTCCAGTTTCTGCTGGCCGCTCTGGTAGCGGGAGAAATTGAGCAGGTCGTTGATCAGCCTGACCAGGCGCTGCATTTCCTCGTGCACCGTATCGAACAGGTCGGATTCGCGACTGTCGGCGGGGTAGCGCAGACGCTCGCGCAACAGGCTGAAGGCCATCTGCATGCCGGTGACCGGGGTGCGCAGTTCGTGGGAGGCGCGCAGCACGAATTCGTTGCGCACGCGTTCGAAGGTGCGCTGGTCGGTGACGTCGTGCAGCACCATCACCGCGCCACTGATGCTGCCGTCGTGGTGGCTGACCGGGCTGATGCGCCAGGCCAGCAGGCGCCGTTCGCCGTCGGCCTCGATGACCAGATCCTCTGGCGGGTCGGACAGCGGCTTGTCGTCCAGTACCTGCCGCGCGGCGTTGTCCAGTTGCGGATAGCCCAGCGCTTCGCCAAGGGTGGAGCCCAGGTGCTCGTTCTCCCAGGCCAGCTGTCGCTGCGCCACCGGGTTGGCGTGCTCCAGGCGACCGTCGCGGTCGACGATCAGCAGGCCGTCGTCGATGCTGTCGAGCAACGCCTGCAGGCGCTGTTGACCGTTTACCAGGGCCTCCACGTTGGTCTGCTTGAACTCGTGCAGAGCCTGCGCCATGAGACCGAAGCGCCGGCTCAGGGACGACAGCTCGGCGATCGGCGGGGTCGGCAGGGCGATGTTGAAATCACCGCGGCCGATCTGGTCGGCAGCGGCGGACAGCCGCTCGATCGGCTCGCCGAAACGTCGCGCGAAGCTGTGCGCGGTTATGAAGCCGATCAGCAGCACGGCTATCGCGGTGAGTCCCAGCAGGCCCGCCAGCAGCGAGGTGCGATCACGGCTGCGCAGCTCGGTGTCGCGGATCTTGTCGTAGGCCGCGCCCTGCATGTCGGTCATCAGGCCGCGGACCTTGTTGAAGGACTGGCTCAGCGGGTTGTCTTCCAGCAGGGTCAGGTTCTGATGGCGGCTGGCTTCGATCTGCTGCAGGAAGGCGGCATAGGCGCTGGCGACTGCACGGAAGGCCTGGCGGTCGACATCGTCGTTGGCCTCTGCGATGCCGCGCTCCAGGGTCTGCTGGAAGCTCTGGCGCAGCGGGGCGAGCGCCTCGCTGCGGTTGTCGTCGGTAAGCATCACGATCAGATGATTGCCCAGCGTCTGACGCAACTGCTGGTTGATCTCGATGATGCTGAAGTTGTCGCGGATCAGCTGCTCCTGGCTCTTGGCCATCTGCATCACGCTGACCAGCGCCAGCAGCAGGCCCAGCAGGGCCACCGTCATCAGTGCCGAGAACCCGAGAAAGAGTCGGGTTCGCAGCTTCATCTGCAGTTTCATAGGCCGTACTGCTTGCGCTTTCTATACAGGGTCGAGGCGTCGATGCCGAGGATGCGTGCGGCCTGCTCCAGGGTGTCACTGGTGCTCAGCACGCCGGCGATGTGCGCCTTTTCCAGTGCCTCGAGGCTCAGCGGCTCGCCGATGCGCGGCGCGTTGCTACCTGCCTGTTCGCCGAGCCCGAGGTGGTTGACCTCGATCATCTGCTGCGGGCAGATGATGCTTGCCCGCTCCACCACGTTGCGCAGTTCGCGCACGTTGCCGGGCCAACGATAGGCCTTGAGCGCCGCCACCGCGGCATCGCTGAAGCCGCGCGCCGGGCGTCCGTAGTTCTTGACGAAGGCGGCGAGGAAGCGCTCGGCCAGGGCCAGTACGTCTTCCGGGCGCTCGCGCATCGGCGGCAGATTGAGGGTGATGACGTTGAGGCGGTAGAGCAGGTCCTCGCGGAACTTGCCCTCGCGGACCATCTCCTCGAGATTGAGGTTGGTCGCCGCCAGGATGCGCACATCGGCGCGGCGGGTGACCGGGTCGCCGACGCGTTCGTATTCCTTGTCCTGGATGAAGCGCAGCAGCTTGGGTTGCAGCGCCAGCGGGAAGTCGCCGATCTCGTCGAGGAACAGCGTGCCGCCGTCGGCCTGGTTGACCCGACCGAGGGTGCTTTCGGTGGCTCCGGTGAAGGCACCGCGGTTGTGTCCGAACAGCTCGCTTTCCATCAGGTCGGCCGACAGTGACGGGCAGTTGATGGTGACGAAGGCCTTCTTCGAGCGCCGGCTCCAGGTGTGGATGGCACGCGCCAGCTCGCCCTTGCCGGTGCCGGATTCGCCGAGGATGAGGATGTTGGCATCGGTGTCGGCGACCTGCCGAGCGGTCTCCAGCACGGCCATCATCGCCGGGCTGTGCGAGCCAAGCGCATCGCTGCGCTGCTTCATCTCGCCTTCCAGTGCTTCCAGGCGCGCTGCCATCTGCCGGACTTCCAGTTGCTTGGCGGCCGACAGACGCAGCTGTTCGGGGCTGCAGGGCTTGAGCAGGTAATCCGCGGCGCCAGCCTGCATGGCATCGACCGCTGTGTCCACCGCCGAGTGGGCGGTGACGATCACCACGCGCATCCAGGGCGCCAGCGTGCGCATCTGCTGCAGCACGTCCAGACCGTTGTCTTCGCCCAGGCGCAGGTCAAGGAAGCACAGATCGAACACCTGGCGTTGCAGGATCGCTTCGGCCTGCGCAGCGCTGGCTGCCGTCATCACCGTATAGCCACGGTCTTCCAGGCAGTAACGAAAGGTACGCAGGATCGCCGCTTCGTCATCCACCAGGAGGATGCGTCCGCCGTTGTCCGTCGTTTGGTCCATGGATGCTCCCATCAAAAGGCGAGTTCGGTCGCTGTAGAGATTCGATTATGGCGTGTCGAGCGCCGTCGCGGCGCCGTTGCGTTGCTGGCGAGTGCTTTAGTCTATGAAAAGTCTTGCAAGTTGCACGGTGCTGGCAAGGCTTTCCTGCATGCTGCATTCCCCTGTGCAGAGGGGCGCGTCCAAGTGCCTGATTTGTCGGGGGCGCCAATGGCCGCGCGGGTGGCATGGCGCTTGCGACCCTCTGGAGACGGGTGCCGACCCATTCACGGGCGGCCACATCTGTCGCAACCACGCAGGAGGTGTCATGAACAAGTCCATGAACCAGCTCAACGAGCTCATCGAGATCACCCGCGACGGGCAGCGTTTCTACCAGCATGCCGCCGAGGAAGTAACGGACGTCGAGCTGCAGCACCTGTTCCGCGATCTGGCCCAGGCCAAAACTCAGATCATCCAGGCCCTGAGCGTCAAGGTCGCCGCCAGCCATGAACAGCCTTCGCAGGGCGGCACGCTGACCGGGCGCATGCGCGAGCTGTACGCCGACACCCGTTCGCGCATCGGCGATCACGACACGCCCTATGTTGATCAGCTCGAGCAGACCGAAGCACACATCCTGGAGGCTTTCGAAGACGCCGTGCAGGACGCCGAGCCGGATGTACGGGCTTTGCTGGCTATTGAGCTGCCCAAGCTGCGTACCTGCCACGAGCGCATGCGCCAGCTCAAACAGGCCCGACACTGATTCGTGCAAAACGCCCGGCTGGCTAGGGGCTGCCTTGCAATTTGAGTTGCATGCAGCGATTTGCCATAAGTACAAGTCATTGATCTTAAAGGATTTTTATATGTTCGGAAGGCTGGCACGACGCCTGCAATAACAGAGTTATCGAAACGAAGTTCGCCACGCTTAGAAGGAGTTGAGGAATGAATCGCCAAGCCCGCTTATCGCTAGCCAGCAAGGGTTTCCTCTCTGCTGCGGTTGTCATGCTGATCATGGGTGCCGAGCGCCCGCTGTCGCAACCGCTCAGCCAGGCGCAACAGAATTCCGCGGAACGAATCGGTATGTACGACGCTCAACCTATTGAGCTCATGCGAACCGGACAAGAACCGCAAATCATCGATTATCGCCAGGCGCCTGCCGAGCAGCGCTGGGTGTTCTGAGCAACGAAGGGGACGTGCGAGCGAACCAGCAGGGATGCGTAACAACAATCGATGCCGATCGGACTGATCTGATCCGCTGAGAACCGTTCCTGAACCAAGAGGAGTCACACCATGCTGAGTTGGGCCATTACCTTCCTGATCATTGCCATCATCGCTGCAGTTCTGGGCTTCGGTGGTATCGCAGGCACTGCTACAGGTATTGCGAAGATCCTGTTCGTGGTCTTCCTGGTGCTGTTCGTGGCATCGCTGATCTTCGGCCGCGGCCGCGGACCGCGTGTCTGATGCGTCGATAGCCGCCCGCAAGGGCGGCTGCATTGGAGTACCAGCGGCATAGGAAGCCAAATTCGCCGGGTCATGTTCGGCCTACGAAGGTGATCCACAAAGCGCGCAGGGTGTAACGACCACGCGCGCTCAACCCCTGCAACGGGGTGAACCATGGGGTCGGGTTGTTCTGCCTGGCGGAACGACCTAGGGGTACAGGGAGTACCTCCATTTACTGGACCGGGTTCTGCAAGCTGCGGCCGGTGGTGGCGTGATCGCCACCCCGGCATGCGGCGACAACCATCCGCTTTTCTCCCGCATATTCCCTCTCTTTACTCGTCTTGCTGCCGATCTGCGGATGACCCCTGCGCGCCCGCACCGCTATCATCGCGGCCAGCTTTGACGGGAGAACGACATGCTCAATGGCCTCTGGCTGGGCTTTTTTCTGGTCGCCGCGCTGGCTGCCCTGGGGCGCTGGCTGATCGGTGGCGATCCCGCGGTGTTCGCCGCGCTGGTGGAGAGCCTGTTCGCCATGGCCAAGCTGGCCGTGGAAGTGATGATCGTGCTGTTCGGCACCCTGACGCTCTGGCTGGGTTTCCTGCGCATCGCCGAAAAGGCCGGGCTGATCGAGCTGCTGGCGCGGCTGCTCGGGCCGCTGTTCCGCCGGCTGATGCCGGAAGTGCCGGCCGGGCACCCGGCGCTGGGGCTGATCACGCTCAATTTCGCCGCCAACGGGCTTGGTCTGGACAACGCCGCGACGCCTATTGGCCTCAAGGCGATGCGCGCACTGCAGGAGCTGAACCCGCTGCCCAGCGTGGCCAGCAATGCGCAAATCCTCTTCCTGGTGCTCAACACCTCTTCGCTCACGCTGCTGCCGGTGTCCATCTTCATGTACCGCGTGCAGCAGGGCGCGGACGACCCGACCCTGGTGTTCCTGCCGATTCTGCTGGCCACCAGTGCCTCGTCCCTGGCGGGCCTGCTGGCAGTGGCGCTGGTGCAGCGCCTGCGCCTGTGGGACCCGGTGGTGCTGGCCTATTTCATTCCCGGTGCGCTGCTGCTCGGCGGTTTCATGGCCCTGCTGGCAGGGCTGTCGGCCACCGCGCTGGCGTCGCTGTCCTCGTTGCTGGGCAACCTGACCCTGTTCGGCCTGATCATCGCCTTCCTCGTCGTCGGAGCGCTGCGCAAGGTGCCGGTGTACGAGGCGTTCGTCGAGGGCGCGAAGGAAGGCTTCGACGTCGCCAAGAGCCTGTTGCCGTATCTGATCGCCATGCTCTGCGCCATTGGCGCCCTGCGCGCATCCGGTGCGCTGGATTTCGGTCTGGAAGGCATTCGCTGGCTGGTCGAAGCGCTGGGCTGGGACACCCGCTTCGTCGACGCCCTGCCTACCGCGCTGGTCAAGCCGTTCTCCGGCAGCGCGGCGCGGGCGATGCTGATCGAGACCATGCAGAGTCAGGGCGTGGACAGCTTCCCTGCGCTGGTCGCGGCGACGGTGCAGGGCAGTACCGAGACCACCTTCTACGTGCTGGCGGTGTACTTCGGTGCGGTCGGCATCCAGCGCGCGCGGCATGCGGTGGGCTGTGCCCTGGTCGCGGATCTGGCCGGCATCATCGCTGCCATCGCGGTGTGCTACTGGTTCTTCGGTTGATCGTGGTGCCCTGGCGCGGGTACGCCGGTGGGAGCACCAAATGAACAACCCCGGCACGCTCGCACGTGACCGGGGTTTCAGACGCTTCCGGGTCGATCAGGTCTGACGGCGGCGGCGCTGCATCCAGACGATCAGGCCGAACAGCAGGAAGCCCGGAATCCACATGAATTCCTTCGGCCAGCGGTCGGTCGGCGCGCGTACCGAGAGAATCTGCTGGTCGAACTCCAGCCCCGCCTCGGCAGCCGGGCTGCCGAACGTGACGCTGTCCACCAGCAGCTTGCCGTCCTGCTCGTAGGTCATCAGGCCGATCTTCTCCAGCTTCTCCTCGCCCGAGGCGCCGTCCGGGATCGCCAGCAGCAGCACGAACTCACGGGCATCGCCCACTGCGTCCTCGCCGAGCACGCGCAGGCGCAGCTGGCTGTCTTCCTCGACGTTGCCCAGTGCCTCCACCAGCTGCGCCGGCGGAATCTCCTGATACGGGTCATGGATGAGATCCATCCAGAAGCCGGGGCGGAACAGGGTGAAGGCCACCAGCAGCAACAGCAGGCTCTCGTACCAGCGGCTGCGCACCAGGAAATAGCCCTGGGTGCCGGCGGCGAAGATCAGCATGGCGATGGTGGCGACGATAAAGATCAGCACGCCGTGCAAGAAGTCCACGCCTATCAGCAGCAGGTCGGTGTTGAAGATGAACAGGAACGGCAGCGCCGCGGTGCGCAGGCTGTAATAGAACGCGGCCACCCCGGTGCGGATCGGATCGCCCTTGGACACCGCCGCCGCGGCGAACGAGGCCAGGCCCACCGGCGGCGTCACGTCGGCCATGATGCCGAAGTAGAAGACGAACAGATGCACCGCGATCAGCGGCACGATCAGCCCGTTCTGCTGGCCCAGCGCGACGATCACCGGCGCCAGCAGGCTGGACACCACGATGTAGTTGGCGGTGGTGGGCAGGCCCATGCCGAGGATCAGGCTGAGGAAGGCGGTGAGCAACAGCATCAGCAGCAGATTGCCCATCGACAGCAGTTCCACCAGATCCGCCAGCACCAGGCCCACGCCGGTCTGCGACACCGCACCGACGATGATGCCCGCCGCCGCGGTCGCGATGCCGATGCCGATCATGTTGCGCGCACCGGCGATCAGGCCCTCGCGCAGGTCGATCACGCCGTCCATGAAGGTGCCGTCCACGTGGCTGCGGTCATGGCGCATCCATGACAGCAGCGGGCGCTGGGTGAGCAGGATGATCACCAGCATCACCGAACCCCAGAAGGCCGAGAGGCCGGGTGACAGCCGCTCGATCATCAGGCACCAGACCAGCACCACTACCGGCAGCAGGAAGTGCAGGCCGGAGAGCAGCACCGGACGGGTTTCCGGCAGCTTCTCCAGCGGCATGTTGGGATCTTCGTGGGGCAGCGGCGGGTTGCTCGCGGCGATCTTCAGCAGACCGAGGTAGACCAGCGCCAGCAGCCCGGCGATGACCCACAGCGCGGCATCGCCGAGGGCCGGCTTGAGCCAGCCGAGGCCGTAGTAGACGCCCAGCGAAAGGCCGGAGATCAGCGCGGCGCCGAAGGCGAAGCCGATCAGCCGCTGCATCCAGGGTTTGGCCACGTTGGCCCGCGGCAGCGCCTGCAGACCGAGCTTGAGCGATTCCAGGTGGACGATGTAGATCAGCGCGATATAGGAGATCAGCGCCGGGAGAAAGGCATGCTTGATCACTTCCACATAGGGAATGCCGACGTACTCGACCATCAGGAAGGCCGCCGCACCCATCACCGGCGGCATGATCTGGCCGTTGACCGAGGAGGCCACTTCCACGGCGCCGGCCTTCTCCGCCGAGAAGCCGGTGCGTTTCATCATCGGGATGGTGAAGGTGCCGGTGGTCACCACATTGGCGATGGACGAGCCGGAGATCAGGCCGGTCATGCCGGAGGCCACCACGGCCGCCTTGGCCGGACCACCGCGGAAATGGCCGAGCATGCTGAAGGCCAGCTGAATGAAGTAGTGCCCGGCGCCGGCTCGCTCAAGCAAGGCACCGAACAGCACGAAGAGGAAGACGAAGCTGGTGGAGACGCCGAGGGCGATACCGAACACGCCTTCGGTGGTGATCCACTGGTGGTTGGCCAGTGCGGTGAAGCTCACCCCGCGGTGGGCCAGCAGGCCGGGCATCCAGGGGCCGGCGACGCTGTAGACGAGGAACACCAGGGCGATGATCGCCAGCGGCGGGCCGAGGGCGCGGCGGGTGGCTTCCAGCAGCAGCGGTATGCCGACGCAGGCCGTGACCAGGTCCAGGGTGGTCAGGTTGCCGGGGCGCTGCGCCAGTTGCGAATAGGCGAGAAACAGATAGGCGGCGCAGGCGGCGGCCACCAGCCCGAGGGCGATGTCCATGAGCGGCACGCGGTCACGCGGCGAGCGCTTGAAGGCCGGGTAGGCGAGAAAAGCCAGCAGCAGGGCGAAGGCCAGGTGAATCGAGCGGGTTTCGGTGTCGTTCAGCACGCCGAAGCCGAGGATGAACGGCAGCGGCGAGGCGATCCACAGCTGGAACAGCGACCAGAGCAGTGCGAGCCCGGCGATGACCGCGGCCATCGGCCCGGCGGGCGAACGTGCACCGACGTCCTGGGCGATCAGTTCCTCGGTGGACAGTTGTTTGTCTTGCATGAAATGAGGCCTGTTTTTTTCAGGTAACGGAACCGCGAAAACCCGTGGCCATACGGCGCACGGGTTCTCAGCTGAGGCGTGGCAATCAGGCCGGCGGACGACGCGGCCTGTCCAACCTTACAGCCAGCCGCGTTCCTTGTAGTAACGCTCGGCGCCTTCATGCAGCGGCGCGCTCAGGCCGACTTCGATCATCTCTTCCGGCTTCAGGTCCTTGAAGGCCGGGTGCAGGCGCTGGAAGCGCTCGATGTTCTCGAACACCGACTTGACCAGCTGGTAGACCACTTCGGCATCGACCTTGGAGGTGGTGGACAGCACGGCCTTGCCACCGATGGACTGGGTCGCCTGGTCGTTGCCCTTGTACAGGCCGCCGGGAATCTCGGCCTTGGTGTAGTAGCTGCGCTCTTCGAGCAGCTTGTCGATCTCCGGGCCGGTGATCGGCACCAGCACCGCGTCGGTGGTGGTGGTGGCTTCCTGGATCGCGCCGTTGGGGTGACCGACGAAGTAGGTCATGGCATCGATGTTGTTGTCGCCCAGTGCGCTGGCCTGCTCAGCCGGCTTCAGCTCGGCGGCCAGGGAGAACACCGACTTGTCCCAGCCCTTGACCTTCATGATCTCTTCGAGGGTGTCGCGCTGACCGGAACCGGGGTTGCCGATGTTGACGCGCTTGCCCTTGAGGTCATCGAGCCCCTTGATGTTGGCGCTGCGACGGGCCAGTACGGTGAAGACTTCGCTCTGCAGGGAGAACACCGCGCGGATGTCGTCCATCTTCCCTTCTTTCTCGAAGGGTGCGACGCCTTCCATTGCCTTGTACTGGTGGTCGGACTGCATGATGCCGAAGTTGAATTCGCCACTGCGCAGACCGTTGACGTTGGCCACGCCGCCGCCGCTGGCCGGGGCGTTGCACTTGATGTTTTCCGCATTGCGGTTGACGAAGCGGCAGATCGATTGCCCGGCCACGTAGTAAACGCCGGTCTGCCCGCCCGTGCCGATGGTGACGAACTTCTCTTGCGCCTGTGCCACTGTGCTCAGGCCGGTTCCCGCCAGAGCAGCGGTAAAGATCCATGCCAAGGATTTGCCTTTCATGGATGCACTCCTTTTTGGTTGTTTTCGGAATCCCGGGCATCCCTTGTGAGTCTGCGCGGAACTTGAGTCTAGCAGGCGGCTGCGCCTGGAACAGCCCACGGACCCCGCCATGCCGATCCGCTAATCCGCGCACCCTTTGCTACGACCGACTTGCCGATCAAGGGTTGCGGAGGGGCGCGCGAAATTTCTTGTTATAAAGCTGTACACATAAGACTTATTTGTACAATATCGATATCACTTTGGCATGCACGGAATAAAAGCCGACCAGCGGAGTAGGACTTCAGTCGCATTGCACGCGGAAAGCAGGTGACATCATTATGGCATCAGTCTCCAGGCGAGGAGACATGCTGACCGGACAGGACCGACGGGCCTGTCGACTGAAGCGCCATCAAGGATCACCCGCAGGGACGGTTCGATGCTGGCGCTTTTTTCATGCCCGTTTTCCGCGCGACAAAAACGATACAAACGACCCGTTGGGCCGTCCGAGGCAGGGACCATCACCGCAGGGTGAGCGATTGGCAGGAGCGCCCGATGCACCCGAGGTGCGTCGACCGAGACGTGCATGGCGGAACAGAACGACAACTGCCTTGCTCACGAGAGCCACCATGCGCATGAATCTGCCGGTCACCGGCCGCGATGTTTCCATCAGCGATACCGCCAATATCCTTTCCACCACGGATCTCAACGGTGACATCACCTATGTGAATCCGGATTTCATCAAGATCAGCGGCTTCGACGAGGACGAGCTGCTCGGCCAGCACCACAACATCGTGCGCCATCCGGACATGCCCCGCGAGGCGTTCGCCGACCTCTGGTCCAGCGTGCGCGGCGGCAATTCTTGGATGGGCATGGTCAAGAACCGCTGCAAGAACGGCGATCACTACTGGGTCAGCGCGTTCGTCACCCCGATCAGCCGCAATGGCCGGGTGGTCGAGTACCAGTCGGTGCGCACCAAGCCGCAGCCGGCGCAGATCGCCGCCGCCGAAGGGTTGTACGCCCAGCTGCGTGACCAGCGGCCGCCGGCGGCGCTGCGGCGTGCGCCGCTCAGCGCGCGCAGTCGCGTGGCGCTGTGCGCCGCGTTGGGTGCGGCCCCGTGCGTGATCGGCGGAGCCCTGCTCGGTGGTGTTGGCCTGGGTGTGGCGCTGCTTACCGCGACGGTGGCGGCCGCGGCGGCCAGCGCTCTAACCTACCTGGCGCTGGCGCCCCTGCAGCGACTCGCCGAACAGGCGCGCCGGGTCGGCGACAATCCGGTGGGGCAGCTGATCTACGCCGGCCGGCGTGACGAATACGGGCAAATCGCTTTTGCCATGAAGATGCTGGAAACCGAAGCCGGCGCCATGGTCGGCCGCATCGGCGACGCCTCGCGCCAGCTCAGCCAGCACGCCCAGGAACTGCTCGGCGCGATGGACAGCAGCACCGAGAGCGCGGCGCGCCAGCAGAGCGAAACCGATCAGGTCGCCACCGCGATCAACCAGATGGCGGTCAGCGTGCAGGACGTGGCGAACAACGCCCAGCGCACCGCGGAAGCGGCCAGCCGCGCCGACAACGAGGCGGCCACCGGCACCGAGGTGGTCAATCGCACCGGCGCCGCCATCGGCCAGCTGGCGCAGGACATCCAGCATGCCGGCGACGTGATCCACCAGCTGGAAGCGCACAGCAACGACATCACCAAGGTGCTCGATGTCATCCGCGGCATCGCCGAGCAGACCAATCTGCTGGCGCTCAACGCAGCCATCGAGGCGGCGCGTGCCGGCGAGCAGGGCCGGGGCTTCGCCGTGGTCGCCGACGAGGTGCGCAGCCTGGCCTCGCGCACTCAGCAGTCGACCCGGGAGATCAACGACATGATCGGCGCGCTGCAGGGCGGTGCGCGTCAGGCGGTGGAAGTCATGCAGCGCAGCCGCGAGCAGGCCATGCAGAGCGTCGACCAGGCCGAACAGGCGGCGCGCTCGCTGCAGGGCATCAACAGCCGGGTCAACGAGATCAGTGCGATGAGCATGCAGATCGCCGCGGCGGTGGAGCAGCAGAGCGCGGTCAGCGAGAACATCAACCAGAACATCGTCAGCATTCGCGGCGGTTCCGATCGTCACGTGGAGAGCGGTCTGCGCAGTCGGCAAAGCGCCTCGGGCGTCGCCGAGCTGGCCGGCAGCATGGAGATGCTGGTGCAGCAATTCTGGACACGACGACGCGGCTGACGTACAGCCGGTGACCCAGCTTGGTGCAGGCCGCAGACGCCGAACGCCGCCGCCTGCACCGGCATCGATGGGCTTGTTACGGCGCATGCGTGCAGGCAGAATGCCAGTAGTTTCGCATGCTGCGAAAGCTGCTTTACCGCTCAGGACAATCGGACCTGATAGCTAAGGCGCCAGCCGTGACATCCCTCCGGGATGAACCTCGACTGGCGCCTTTTTTATTGCTCTGAAACCAGCCGGCCGACCACCGGGGCCAAGCCGGCACCCAATCTGCATGTGGCACACGAAGACGAACCGATGCTGACCGAAGAAGCCCTGCGTACCGCGCTGGAAGACACCATCCAGGAGCTCGAACGCACCCGCCGCTCGTTCAAGTCCCGCGAGCTCGGCCAGTTGCGCCGGCGCCTGATCGATCTGCTCGAACAACTGGAAACCGATACCGGCGAGAAAGAGGAGGGCTGACTGCACAGTCGTCACGACAGCAAGGTAAACAGCAACGCAGCAAGCAGCATGTAAACAAGAAGGTGCTTCGCACCGATCCGAGCGCCGCCACCAGAAGCGGCGCCGAACCTGCCTCGCGTACTCAGACCATTTTTCCAAGGAAGATCTGTTTATGCGCCTCAACCTGCCCGTCAGCGGCCGTGAAGTCATGGTCGGTGAAACGGCGAACATCCTGTCCACCACCGATCTCAAAGGCACCATCACCTACGCCAACCCGGACTTCGTCGCGATTTCCGGCTTTGACGAAGCCGAACTGCTCGGCGCGCCGCATAACCTGGTCCGTCACCCGGACATGCCGGTCGAAGCCTTCGCCGATCTCTGGCAGACGCTGCAGACGAGCCGCTCGTGGATGGGCATCGTCAAGAATCGCTGCAAGAACGGCGACCACTACTGGGTCAGCGCCTTCGCTACACCGGTCAGCCGCGACGGCAAGGTGGTGGAATACCAGTCCGTGCGAACCCGCGCCCAACCCGAGCAGATCCGTGCTGCCGAGGCGCTGTATGCCGCGCTGCGCGATGGCCGTGGCGCGCGGGCACTGCGTTGCACCATGGGCCTGCGCGAGCGAGTGGCGCTGCTGGCCGCCGGTGCCGGTGCGTTCGGTGTGGCCCTCGGTAGCCTGTTGGGTTCGGCTCCTGGCATTGCCACAGTGGTCGGGCTGGCGATGGGTGCGGCCGCCGCCGCGCTTGCGGCATTCACCCTGGCGCCGCTGTCGCGCCTGGCCCGGCAGGCGCGGCGAGTGGGGCACAACCCGGTCAGCCAGCTGATCTACACCGGGCGCAAGGATGAAATCGGCGAGATCGCCTTCGCCATGAAGATGCTGGAAACCGAAGCCGGCGCCATGGTCGGGCGCATCGCCGACTGCAGCCGCCAGCTCAGCGAGCATGCCCGCAACCTGCTCGGTGCGATGCAGGGCAGCACCGAAAGCGCTTCGCGGCAGCAGCGCGAGACCGACCTCATCGCCACCGCCATCCAGCAGATGACCGCCAGCGTGCAGGATGTCGCGCTCAATGCCCAGCGCACCGCCGAGGTGGCGGCACGGGCCGACAGCGAGGCGGCCAGTGGACGGCAGATCGTCGGGCGCACCGGCGACAGCATCACCCGGCTGGCGGGTGACATCCAGCAGGCCGCCGAGGTGATCCATCAGCTCGAGAGTCACAGCCAGGAAATCAGCCGCGTGCTCGAGGTGATTCACGGCATCGCCGAGCAGACCAACCTGCTGGCGCTGAACGCCGCCATCGAAGCCGCGCGCGCCGGCGATCAGGGCCGCGGCTTCGCCGTGGTTGCCGACGAGGTGCGCCAGCTGGCCTCGCGCACCTCCCTGGCGACCACCGACATCCAGCGCATGATCGGCTCGTTGCAGGCCGGCGCGCGCCAGGCGGTGGAGGTCATGCAGCGCAGTCGCGAGCAGGCGCAGCACAGCGTCAGCCATGCGGACCAGGCCGAGCATTCGCTGAGCGGCATCAACAGCCGGGTCACCGAGATCAGCGCCATGAGCAACCAGATCGCCGCGGCGGTCGATCAGCAGAGCTCGGCCAGCGAGGAGATCAGCCAGAGCATCGTCAGCATCCGAGGCAGCTCCGATGAGCACGTCACCAACGGCCTGCACAGCCAGCGCAGCGCGTCCGGTGTGGCGCAGCTGGCCGACGGCATGCTCGAACTGGTGCAGCAGTTCTGGGCGCGACGACGGGCCTGACGGCAGCCTGTCGCCCGGAGCGGGACAACGTGCCATCACAGTGGCATCATGGCGACGAGCGCGTCGTTGGTTAAATGGCGCCGGTTAGCTGGCAGTACGCCGGCCCGTTGCACCCCGAGGCAATCCCATGACACGTCTGCTCCTGCTGCTGTTGGCCTGCCTGCTGCTGTCGCCTACGGTGGCCGCCACCGCGGCCGGCTCGGCGGCGGTCCAGACACGCGGCGCCTCGACCCTGCAGCTCGGCGCCCTGGAGTACGTGCTCGGCATGCCCGCGGCGGACTTCGACGCAGCGGCCAGCGACGCCTGGCCATGGCAACCGCTGGCGCGTCCGACGCTGGGCAAGCAGCCCGACGGTGCCTGGCTGCGCCTGTTCTTGCGCAACGGCGGGACGGATGCGCGGCTCTGGTACCTGTTGCTGAAGTGGCCGGTGCTCGACCGGGTCGCGGTGCGCCTGCACTACCCGGACAGCGGTCGCTGGGGTGCCCCGATGCTGGCAGGCGACGCCCTGGCGCTGAGCGCTCGGCCGCTGGCCGACCATCATTTCGTCTACCCACTCGAGCTGCCGCCGGGCGAGCGGGCGGTGGTCTATCTGCAGGTGCAGGCCCGCGAAACCCTGGCGTTGCCGCTGGAGCTGATCGACGAGAAGCAGTTCGTCGAGGGCCGCCTGCGGGACGTCACCCTGGTCAGCCTGTTCTTCGGCGGCATCCTGGTGATCGTGCTGTACAACCTGAGCCTGCTGGTCTTCACCCGTGACGGCAGCTACTTCTTCTACGTGCTCTATCTGCTCAGTGCGGTGTTCTACGTGCTGAGCATCACCGGCTTCGGCCAGCTCTATCTCTGGCCGGAGATTCCCGAACTCTCGGCACGCTTCTACGGGCTCTCGGCCGCCCTGTGTTTCTTCACACCGATGCTGTTCGCCCTGCGCTTTCTCGGTGTGCGGCGTTACGGCGGTTGGGTCTGGGCAGTTTCGATCACCCTCACGCTGTACTGGGGAGCCGTGGTGGTGATCCTGCTGCTGGCGCCGGCCCTGGCCCGCTATACATTCATGGAAAGCGTCGCGCTGCTGCACTGTGTGCTGACCATGGCGATCACGCTCAATCTTTGGGCGCGCGGCAACCCGTCCGCGCGGCTGTTCAGCATCGCCTGGAGCACGCTGCTGGTGTTCACCGTGGTCAACCTGCTGGCACTCAACGGCGTGCTGCCGCTCAACGCCTGGACCTTGAACGGCCAGCTGATCGGCATGTTCACCGAGTTCGTGCTGCTCTCCATGGCGCTGGCCGAGCGCATCAACATCGAGCGCAACCGGCGTATCGCCGCGCAGCAGCTGGCGCTGCAGACGTCCGAGTCGCTCGCCGCCGAGCGCGCCCTGCACCTGCAGGCCAAGCAGGAGGCGCTGGACCTGCAGCTGCAGGCCAACGAGGTGCTGGAGGCGCGGGTCTACGAGCGCACCCGCGCGCTGGAAGAGGCCAGGCAGGGACTGGAGACCGCCAATGCCGAACTGCTGCGCCTGAGCGCCACCGACGCGCTGACCCAGCTGGCCAACCGCCGGCGCTTCGACGGCGTGCTGGACGAGGAGATTCGCCGTGCCCGCCGCAGCGGCAGCCCGCTGGCAGTGCTGCTGGCCGACATCGATCACTTCAAGCGCATCAACGATAGCTATGGCCATCCGTTCGGTGACGAGTGCCTGCGGCAGGTGGCGGCGGTGCTCATGGCGCATTGCCAGCGTGCCGGCGACCTGGCGGCACGCTATGGCGGCGAGGAGTTCGTCGTGCTGCTGCCGGCATCCGATCAGCGCCAGGCGGTTGTGCTGGCGGAGCGGATCCGCCAGGACATCGAGCGCCTGCAGCTGCGCCACGGCGACCTGCCGGTGGCGTTGACCATCAGCCTTGGCGTCGCCACGCTGGGGTCGACCTGTGCCTCGGCAGAGGCGCTGCTGGCCGCTGCGGATGCGGCGCTGTATGCCGCCAAGCACGCCGGTCGCAATCGGGTGGTCTGTGCGCCCGAGGCGGCGATCGGCGAAACCGGCCCCGGCGTCAGCCCTCAGCCGGTATGAAGCGCACCCGCACCAGCAACCCGCCCAGCGCACCCTGATCGAGGCTGATCTCGGCGCGGTGGGCGCGGACGATCTCGCCGACGATGGCCAGACCCAGGCCGGCGCCATGGCCGCTGGTGTCGCGGCGATAGAAGCGGGCAAAGACGCGATCGCGCTCGGCGACCGGAATGCCAGGGCCGTCGTCCTCCACCTCCAGCACGGCGCCGTCGAGCACCCGCAGCACCACGTTGCCGCCACCGAGGGTATGCGCCAGGGCGTTGTCCAGCAGGTTGCTCAGCAGTTCGCTGATCAACGTCGGCTCGCCGTCGATCCATACCGGCGCCTCGGCTTCCAGGGCCAGGGCGACGCCGCGCTTGTGCGCCAGTGCCGCCATCGCCAGGCCCAGCTCGCGGGCCAGCTGCGAGAGGTCCAGGCGCTGCGCGCCACCCTCGGCGATGGACTGCGCGCCGCTTTCGATGCGCGCCAGGGAAAGCAGCTGATTGGCCAGGTGGATGACCTTGTCGGTGCTCTGTCCGGCGTCCTCCAGGGTGCTGCGCCAGGCGGCGGGATCGGCGTCGCGCAGGCCCAGCTCGATGCGCGCCTTGAGGGCCGCCAGCGGCGTGCGCAGCTCGTGGGAGGCGTCGGCGATGAAGCGTGCCTGGCGTTCGAACTGGCCGCGCAGGCGTTCGGTGAAGCCGTTGAGCGCGACCACCAGCGGGCGCAGCTCGCGCTGCACGCTGACCAGCGGCAGCGGCCGCAGATCGTCCGGTGCGCGTTCCTGCACCGCCTCGCTGAGCCGGCCCAGCGGCCGCAACGCGGCACTTACCGCCAGCCATACCAGCAGCAGCGCGGCGACGGCCATCAGCCCGACCCGCCACAGGGTATCGGTGAGCAGGCTGCGCGCCATGCGCTCCCGGGCGCCGAGGGTCTCGGCCACGCGGATCTCGGCGATGCCGTTGAGCTCCGGCTCGCTGACCGGCTGCAGCAGGCTCACCAGGCGCACGCCCTGGCCCTGGAATTCGCCATCGTAGAAACGCGCCAGGGCCGGGTAATCGTCGGTGCGCGGGGTGTCGGCGGCAGGGGCGGGCAGGTTCTCGTAGCCGCTGACCAGGCGCCCCTGGATGTCCAGCACCCCGTAGTAGATGCGTCCGGCGCTGTCATAGGCGAAGGTGTCGAGCGCCACGTAGGGCACGTTGGCGCGCAGCACACCCTCGTGAGTGACCAGGCCGTCGGCGATGGCTCGGGCCGAGGCGAGCAGGGTACGGTCGTAGGCGGTATCGGCAGCGGCACGGCCGTTCCAGTAGGCACTCCAGCCGCTGAACAGCAGCAGCAGCGCGAGCAGGATCGCCAGCCGGCGCAGCAGCCGGGCGCGCAGGCTGCCGGCGACCTCCGGCTCAGCCATCGAGCGCCTCGAGCATGTAGCCCAGGCCGCGGAAGGTGACGATGCGCACCGGTTGGCCCTCGAGCTTCTTGCGCAGTCGGTAGACATAGATCTCGATGGCGTCGGCGCTGGCGTCCTCGTCCAGGCCGAACACCTGGGCGGCCAGCTGGTCCTTGCTCATCACCCGGCCGGGACGGGCGATCAGTGCCTCGAGCACGCCCTGTTCCCGGGAGGTCAGGGTCAGCGGCTCGTCGGCCAGGCTGAAGCGCCGCGCATCCAGGTCGTAGACCAGTACACCGCAGCGCTGCTGGCGCTCGCCGCCGCCGACGCTGCGTCGCAGCAGCGCCTTGACCCGCGCTTCCAGTTCGGACAGCTCGAACGGCTTGGCCAGGTAGTCGTCGGCACCGAGGTTGAGCCCGTGCACGCGATCGCTGACCTCACCTCGCGCGGTGAGCATCAGCACCGGCAGCGTCTTGCCGCGCCCGCGCAGGCGCGCCAGCACCTGAAAGCCATCCAGCCGCGGCAGCCCGACGTCGAGAATCGCCAGCGCATAGTCCTCGCTGGCCAGCGCCAGGTCGGCGGCGATGCCGTCGTGCAGCAGGTCCACGGTCCAGCCGGCGCCGCGCAGCGCCTGCGCCACGCTCTCGGCCAGCTGGGGGTGATCCTCGACCAGAAGAATCCGCATTGCCTGTCCTCTGCCATTGCGACGGGGCGCCAGTGTAGCGGCAGACGGCAAGAGTCGCCGCAGGCTTTCGACGCTGAAAGGCTGGCGAAAGCTTGACCCCATAGGATCGCTTACAGGTGGCTCGATCCACCTTGCGCGGCGCATGCGCCGTCACAACAAAAACAATAGTGGAGATACCCCGATGCTGACTGCCGTCAGACGCTCACCCGCTCCTGCTCGTCTCGCTCTCGCCGTTGCCGCCGCCTCGCTGGCGCCGCTCGCCCAGGCCGCGTTCATCGAAGACAGCAGTGCAACTCTGCAGACCCACAACATCTACCTGAACCGCGATTTCCGCGAAGGCACCGCCCAGTCCAAGCGCGAAGAGTGGACCCAGGGTTTCATCCTCGACGTGCAGTCCGGCTTCACCGAAGGCACCGTCGGCGTCGGCCTGGATGCGCTGGGCATGCTCGGCGTCAAGCTGGACTCCGGCGGTGGTCGCGCCGGCACTGACCTCTTGCCGGTGCAGGACGATGGCGGCACCCCGGACGAGTTCAGCCGCCTGGGCCTGACCGCCAAGGCGAAGATCGCCGAGACCGAGCTGCGCTATGGCTCGCACATCCCGGAGATGCCGGTGGTCAAGGCCAGCGACAGCCGCACGCTGCCGCAGGTGTTCGAAGGCGGCACCGCCACTTCCAAGGACATCGAAGGGCTGACGCTGATCGGCGGGCGCTTGGACAAGGTCATCGACCGCGCTTCGACCAACTCCCAGGACCTGCAGCTGAACAACAAGAACAGCCGTTTCGCCAGTGCCGCCGAGGCCGATCACCTGACCTTCGCCGGGGCCGAATACGCCTTCAACAAGAACCTCACCGGCCGCTACTACTACGGCGAGCTGGATGATGTATACCGCCAGCATTTCTTCGGCCTGCTGGCGGTCAAGCCGCTGACCGACAACTCCGCGCTGAGCGCCGATCTGCGCGTGATGTTCAGCGACGACACCGGCGCGGCCAACGCCGGCAAGATCGACAACCAGGCCTGGAACGGCATGCTGGGTTACAGCCTCGGCGGGCACAAGGTCAGCCTCGGCTACCAGCAGATGCGCGGCGATACCGGCTATGCCTATATCGATGGCAGCGATCCGTTCCTGGTCAACTTCGTGCAGATCAACGACTTCGCCAACGCCGACGAGCGCTCCTGGCAGGCCCGTTACGACTACAACTTCGCCGCCATGGGCATCCCCGGGCTGACCTTCCTGACCCGTTACATCTCCGGCGACAACGCCGAATACGCGGGCGGCAGCAACGGCAGCGAATGGGAACGCGACATCGAGCTGAAGTACGTGGTGCAGAGCGGCCCGCTGAAGAACGTCGCGGTGCGCTGGCGCAACGCGATGTTCCGCTCGGACTTCGCCCGTGACGCCGACGAGAACCGTCTGATCGTCAGCTACAGCCTGCCGATCTGGTAAACAGAACAAGAACGCGAGGAACACCCGATGAAAACCAGACTCAGCCGTATCGCCCTGCTGTCGTCCTGCCTGCTGCTCTCCAGCCAGCTGCTGGCCGAGCCCAAGCGCCCCGAGTGCATCGCCCCGGCCAAGCCCGGCGGCGGTTTCGACCTGACCTGCAAGCTGGCCCAGAGCGGCCTGAAGGACGCCGGCCTGCTCAAGGCGCCGATGCGCGTCACCTACATGCCCGGCGGCGTCGGCGCGGTGGCCTACAACGCCGTGGTCGCCCAGCGCGCCGCGGAGGCGGGGACCATCACCGCCTTCTCCAGCGGCTCGCTGCTCAACCTCGCGCAGGGCAAGTTCGGTCGCTATGACGAAACCGCGGTGCGCTGGCTGGCCGCGGTCGGCACCGACTACGGCGCGATCTCGGTGCGTGCCGATGCGCCCTACCAGGACCTCGACGACCTCATCGCCGCGGTGAAGAAGGACCCGGGCAGCGTGGTGTTCGGCGCCGGTGCCACCATCGGTGGGCAGGACTGGATGCAGACCGCACTGATCGCCCGCGCCGCCGGCGTTGATCCGCAGAAGCTGCGCTATGTCGCCTTCGAAGGCGGCGGCGAGACGCTCACCGCCATGCTCGGCGGCCATGTGCAGGTCACCTCCAGCGGCCTCGGCGAAGTCACCCCGCAACTCGACGCCGGCAAGATCCGCATCCTCGCCGTGCTCTCCGACGAGCGCCTGCCGGGCAAGCTGGCCGACATCCCCACCGCCAAGGAGCAGGGCTACGACATCAGCTGGCCGGTGATCCGCGGTTTCTACATGGGGCCGGAAGTCTCCGACGAGGACTTCAACTGGTGGAAGAGCCAGTTCGACAGCCTGCTGGCCGACGAGGACTTCGCCAAGCTGCGCGAGCAGCGCGACCTGTTCCCGCTGTCGATGACCGGCGACGAGCTCAAGGCCTTCGTCGAGAAGCAGGTGCAGGACTACAAGGCGCTGGCCGGCGAGTTCGGCCTGGTCAAGTAACGTGAACCGGCCCGCGCCCGCGGGCCGCACGGCGGGCCCGGCAACTGCCGGGTCGCCGAACCCCTGAGGTATCCCGTCATGTACGTACGTGTCTTCGCCGCGGCGTGGCTGCTCGCCTGCGCCGGCCTCGCCCTGCTCGCCTGGGGCTTCGAGGCGCCCTTCGCCTACGACCCGGTCGGGCCGCGCGCCTATCCGCTGCTGCTGCTGTTCCTGATGGCCTGCGGCGCGGCGTGGCTGCTGTTCAAGCCGCACGGCGAGCCGACGCCAGCGTTCGATCGTGCCAAGGCGCAGCGGGCCGTGCTCTGCGTGCTGGCGCTGCTGGCCTATGCCCTGCTGTTCGAAATCCTCGGCTTCGTCATCAGCACTGCCCTGGCCGGTTTCGCCCTCGGCCTGCTGTTCAACGGTCGCCTGTGGCCCAGCGTGATCAGCGGCGTGCTGCTCGGCGTGCTGCTCTACGGGCTGTTCGATTACCTGCTGGACGTACCGCTGCCGCTCGGCCTGCTGCGTCTGCTGGAGAGCTGATATGGAAACTTTGAATTTCTTGATGCAGGGCTTCGATGTCGCCACCCGGCCGACCAACCTGCTGGTGGCGCTGTTCGGCGCCTTCGTCGGCACCGTCGTCGGCCTGCTGCCCGGCCTCGGCCCGATCAACGGCGTGGCGCTGCTGCTGCCGTTGGCCTTTGCCCTCGGCCTGCCGCCGGAGACCGCACTGATCCTGCTCGCCGCGGTGTACCTGGGCTGCGAATACGGCGGCCGTATCTCGGCGATCCTGCTCAACGTGCCGGGTGACGCCGCGGCGGTGATGACCACCCTCGACGGCTACCCGCTGGCCCGTCAGGGCAAGGCTGGCATCGCCCTGTCGCTGTCGGCGGTGAGCTCGTTCATCGGCAGCATCATCGCCACCTGCGGCGTGGTGCTGTTCGCTCCGCTGCTGGCCAAGTGGGCGGTGGCCTTCGGCCCGGCGGAATACTTCGTACTGATGATCTTCGCCATCGCCTGTCTCGGCGGCATGGTCGGCGACAAGCCGGTGAAGACCCTGATGGCCGCGCTGATGGGCCTGGCGCTGGCCACCGTCGGTGTCGACTCGACCACCGGCGTCTACCGTTTCACCTTCGGCAGCGTCAGCCTGTCCGACGGCATCCAGTTCGTCATCGTGGTGATCGGCTTCTTCAGCGTCAGCGAGATCCTGCTGATGCTGGAAAAGACCCACAGCGGGCAGAAGGCGGTCAAGGCCAGTGGCCGGCTGCTGTTCAACTTCAAGGAGTTCTGCCTGACCTTCTGGACCATGGTGCGCAGTGCCGTGGCCGGCTTCGTCATCGGTACCCTGCCGGGCGCCGGGGCGACCATCGCCAGCGCCATGACCTACATGAGCGAGAAGCGCATGGCGGGTGACAAGGGCCGCTTCGGCGATGGCGACCTGCGCGGCCTGGCGGCACCGGAAGCCGCCAACAACGCCTCGGCCTGCGGTTCGCTGATCCCCATGCTGACCCTCGGCGTGCCGGGTTCGGGCACCACCGCGGTGATGATCGGCGCACTGACGCTGTACAACATCACCCCGGGCCCGCTGTTGTTCGAACAGCAGCCGGACGTGGTCTGGGGTCTGATCGCCTCGCTGTTCATCGGCAACGTGATCCTCTTGATCATGAACATCCCCCTGGTCGGCCTGTTCTCGCGCATGCTCAGCGTGCCGAACTGGGTGCTGGTACCGACGATCACGGTGATCAGCATGGTCGGCGTGTATTCGGTGCACAGCACCGTGTTCGACCTGGTGCTGATGGTCGGTCTCGGCGTGTTCGGCTACCTGCTGCGCAAGCTGGACTTCCCGCTGTCGGCGCTGATCCTCGGTTTCGTCCTCGGCGAGATGATGGAAGACAACCTGCGCCGCGCACTGTCGATCTCCAACGGTGAGCTGGGCATTCTCTACGGCAGCCCGATCACCCTGGCACTGTGGGGGCTGACCGTGGCGATGCTGGCCATGCCGGGGCTGCGCTGGTACCTCAAGCGTCGTCGCGGCAACGCGGTCGAGGCACAGGCCTGATATGCACCAGCGGCTGCCGGCCTGGTGGGCGACGCCGCTGATCGGTGCGTTCGGCGGCTGGCTGGCGAGCCTGGCCAACTGGCCGCTGCCGTGGATGGTCGGCTCGCTGCTGGCGGTTATCGCCGTGCGCTGCAGCGGCTGGCTGGTGAGCGAGGTGCCGCGCGGCCGGCAGGTGGGGCAGTGGATCGTCGCCAGCGCCATCGGCCTGCATTTCACCGGTGAGGTGATGCGCGAGGTGCTGGCGCACTTCGGCGTGATCCTCGCCGGCGCCGTCGGCACCCTGCTGCTGGGGCTGATCGGCATCTTCATCCTGCTGCGCAGCGGCAGCGACCGTGCCACTGCATTCTTCGCCAGCATGCCGGGTGGCGCCAGCGAGATGGTGGTGCTGGCCAACCGGCACCAGGCCGAGGCGGCCAGCGTGGCGGCGGCGCACAGCCTGCGCCTGCTGCTGGTGGTGCTGATCGTGCCAGCGCTGTTCACCTGGGGGTTGCCGACCGTCGCGGCGCCGCCCGCGGCCCCGGTGAGCTGGCCCTGGCTCGCCGTGCTGCTGCCAGCCGGTGGCCTGCTGGCGCTGCTCTGGAAGCGCCTTGGCCAGCCCAACCCCTGGATGCTCGGCCCGCTGACCGTCTGCGCGCTGGCCAGCGTGGCGTTCGACCTGCACATCGGCCTGCCGGGCTGGGCCGGCGCGCTCGGCCAGTGGCTGATCGGCTGCTCGCTGGCCTGTCATTTCGATCGGCCGTTCTTCCGCAGTGCGCCGGCCTTCCTGTTGCGCATCCTGCTGTTCACCCTGCTGGCCATGCTGGTCGCCGCCGCGCTGGGCGGTGCCCTGGGCTGGGTGACGGCGCTGGACGAGGTGTCGCTGATGCTCGGCATGATGCCCGGCGGCATCACCGAGCTGTGCCTGACCGCCGAAGCCTTGCAGCTGTCGGTGGCGCTGGTTACCGCGGTGCAGGTGCTCAGGCTGTTTCTGGTGATGTTTCTCGCCGAGCCGTTGTTCCGCCTCTGGCAGCGCCGCGCAGGCTAGGCGGGACGCCCCGGCAGGTGCGGCTCGCTGGGCAGCACCTCACGGTTGGTGTCGCCGGCAGTGCGCGGCTTGCCCGGGCCTTCCAGAGCCGGATAGGCGGCGCTGCAGAACAGCGAATTGAGCCGTTTCATGTCGGCAATCAGCTCCAGATGCGCCGCGCTGGTCTCGATGCTTTCCACCACTTGTCGGTGCAGCCGATGCACATGGGAATGGGCCAGCTCGCGCTCCAGTTTGCGGAACTGGCGCTTCTGCTGCAGAAGCTGGCGCGCACCGTGGGAGTCGCCGGAGATGAACACCGACAGGCCCAGCCGCAGGTTGGCGCTGAGCTGGGCATGCAGCTGGCCGAGTTCCTCCAGCCCGCTGTCGGAGAAGGAACGGCGCTTGGCGGTCTTGAGGTTCTGCACCTTGCTCGCCATGTGCTCGATGATGTCGCCGGCCTGCTCCAGATTGATCGCCAGTTCGATGATCTCCGCCCAGCGCCGGCCCTCCTGCTCGGCCAGGTCCTCGCGGGGCATCTGCGCCAGGTAGAGCTTGACCCCGCTGTAGAGCGCATCGACGTCGTCGTCCAGGCGGCGGATCTCCTCGCCCGGTTCGGCACGGTCCTCGCGCAGCACTTCCAGCAGGCGCGCCAGCATCAGCTCCACCATGTCGCCGATGCGCAGGGTCTCGCGCACTGCATTGGCCAGCGCCAGGCTCGGTGTGTCCAGCGCCGCCGGGTCGAGGTGCCGCGGCTGCGCCACGCCGTTGTCCAGCTGGCGCTCGGGTAGCAGGCGCTCGCACAACCGGCTCATGGGGTGCACGGTGGGCAGCAGGAGCAGGCAGCGCAGGCTGTTGTAGACCAGGTGGAAGCCGATCACCTGGGTCTGCGCGCTGTAGCCGAGGGTGTCCATCCAGGCCACCAGCGGCACCAGGAAAGGCAGCACGATGAGGCCGGCGAGCTTGTACAGCAGGTTGCCCAGCGCCACCCGCCGCGCCGAGGCCGGCTGCAGGCTGGCGTTGAACCAGGCGAGCAGGCCGCTGCCGATGTTGGCGCCGATCACCAGGCCGAGTGCCACCGGCAGGCTGATCAGGCCCGCGCCGGCCAGCGTCGAGGTCAGCAGCACCGCCGCCAGGCTGGAATACGACAGGACGGCGAACAGCGCACCCACCAGCACCGCCAGCAGGGTGTCGCCGGCGAGCGAAGAGAACAGCACCTGCATGCCGCGCGCCTCGGTGATCGGCTCGGCGGCGTGCACGATCAGCTGCAGGGCGAGGATGATCAGGCCGAGGCCGATCAGGACGCGGCCGATCTGGCCGGTGCGGCTCTGCTTGCGCGAGAGGAACAGGCAGACGCCGACCAGCGTCAGCAGCGGCGACAGCCAGGAAAGGTCGAGGGTCAGCACCCGGGCCATCAGCGCGGTACCGACATCCGCGCCGAGCATGATCGCCAGTGCCGTGGGCAGCCCCATCAGGCCCTGAGCGACGAAGGAAATGGCCAGCAGTGCGGTGGCATTGCTGCTCTGCACCAGCGCGGTGACGCCGATGCCGGCGCCGAAGGCCAGCGGCGCGTTGCCCATGCTCTGGCCGAGCATGCGCCGCAGGTGCGAGCCATACACCCGCATGATCCCGGTGCGCACGATATGCGTACCCCAGACCAGCAGGGCAATGGACGACAGCAGGTGCAGCAGGGTCAGCATGGTTCGGGCTCCTGCCCCGGCGAGCGGCAATGACGACAGCCGCGTCATGAAGACGCAGATCTGCACCGGGGATACTCGATTGACCCTGGCCCGCCGGCCCCGTTCACCGAACCGTCACAAACCCTGCGAGTGCCCTCAGGGGCGGGTGTAGTAGCCCACGCCCAGCAGCACGTCGTCGACCCGCTGGATCAGCGTGTGCTTCTGCTCGACCGCATTGGTCGCCGGGTTGCGCCAGACGTAATCCACCGTGCCCGAACCCTGCTTGCGTGCCAGTTCGATCATGTCCTTGAACAGCGGCTTGCCGGCGGCATCGGTGACGCTGCGCACATCGACGCCCACCAGGTTCGGCGAGCTGCCGCTGGCGCGGTAACGGCCGTCGTCGAGGCCGATGGCGAAGACGTATTCATCCTGGAAGACGAAGCCGCCGCGCGGGTCGTTGAAGCTGCGGAAGGCTGCCTCGGCGCCCTTGTCCTTGACCTGCCGAACGGCGCGGTCGAGCAGCGCCTTGGCATGTTCGGCCGTGGCGCGGGGGATGTAATAGCCGACGCAGAGCACATGGTCGCCGACCTTGCGGAACTGGCTGATCTTGTTCTCGACCTTGTTGTCGGCGGGGTTGAGCCACTTGTACTCGACTTCGCCGCTTTCCTGCCTGGCCGACTTGTCCAGCAGCTCGCGCATGAACGGCTTGCCGGAGGCGTCCTTCAGCTCGCCGACGTTCAGTCCCACCAGGCTGGCCGACGGCCCGCTGCTGGCCTGCATGGTGCCGTCCTCGCCGAGCACGAAGATGTAGTACTGGCCGCGGACGAATTCGCCGCTGCGGTCGTTGAAGGCGGCCAGCGCCTGCTCCGGGCCCTTGGCCTGGAAGGTCAGCACGGCCTGGTCGAGCAGGGCGCGAGCCTGGCTGGCGTGGCTGCGCTCCACCGAGCCAAGGGTGCGTTGCGGGGCCTGCTCCTGGGCATGCAGCAGCGGCGTGGCGCCCAGGGTGGCGGAAAGGGAAAGGACGAGCAGCGTCTTGCGGTTCATGAACGACTCCCGAGCGGATGGCGGGCGACCAAGCAGCCGCCCCTCAAGCCCATGCTAGGCAGCCGCGGCGCAATTGATATTGGTCGAGAGAAGCAAAAGGGCAGGGCGAAAGGAGGAGAAATACCGCGACACGGCCTGTCGCATCCGGGATGCAGACTCAAGCGCACGGCTCGCTCCCCTGCGGAGCGGCCTGTAACCTAGCGACTTCTGTTCACGCGGTGCGCCCATGCTCAGCCTCTACCACGCCCCTGATCTCGAAACCCTCGGCGAACTGGCCACCACGCTGCTCGCCCAGCCGCTGGCCGACCCCTTCGCGCCGGCGCGGGTGGTGGTGCCGAGCCAGGGCATGGGCCGCTGGCTGACCCTGGAGCTGGCGCGCCGGCAGGGCATCGCCATGCAGCTCGAGCTGCAGCTGCCGGCGGCCTTCGTCTGGGACCTGAGCCGCACGGTGCTGGGCAGCCTGCCCGAGCAGTCGGCGTTCTCCCCGACCACCCTGACCTGGCGCCTCTACGGCTGGCTGTGCGAGCCGGCCAATCTCGAGCTGGCGCCGCGTTTGGCGCAGTACCTCGATGGCGGCGATGAGCGCCGGCGGCTGTCATTGGCGGCGAAGATCGCCGACGTCTTCGACCAGTACCTGCTCTATCGCGACGACTGGCTGGCGGCCTGGGAGCGCGGCGAAACCCTCGACCTCGGTCCCGACGAAGCCTGGCAGGCGCTGCTCTGGCGCGAACTGACCAAGGACGGCCACCCGCACCGCGCGCGCCTGCTCGGCGACCTGCTGCAGCGCCTGTACCGCGACGAGCCGTTGCCGGACCTCCCCGAGCGCCTGCTGGTGTTCGGCATCAGCAGCCTGCCGCCGCACCATCTTCGTGTGCTCGACGGCCTGGCGCGGCATATCGACGTGGTGGTCTGCGCGCTCAACCCAAGCCGCGAAGCCTGGGGCGAGATTCGCGATATTCGCGAGCTGGCCAGGCAACCGGAAAGCGGTGTCGATGACTGGTATCTGGACGTCGGCCATCCGCTACTGGCGAGTCTCGGCAAGCAGGGTCGCGACTTTTTCGACTCGCTGTTCAGCCTGACCGCCAGCGAAGGCAGTCAGGAATTCGGCCTGTATTCCGAAGACGAGGACCTGCACGACGACAGCCTGCTGCATGCCTTGCAGAACGACATCCTGCGCCTGCGCACCCGCCTGCCCGATGAGCGCATCAGCCTGGCCGAGAACGACCGTTCGCTGGAGGTGCATATCGCCCACTCGCCGCTGCGCGAGGTGGAAATCCTCCACGACCAGCTGCTGGCGCGCTTCGCCGCCGACCCGGCGCTGACGCCGGATCAGGTGGTGGTGCTGACCCCCGACATCGAACGTTATGCGCCTTTCATCGAGGCGGTGTTCGCCCCGCGCGAGGGCAGCCCGCGGATTCCCTACAGCCTCGCCGACCGCAGCCTGCGCGCCGAGGTACCGTTGATCGAGGCCTTTCTCGAACTGCTGTTGCTGGCGCAGAGCCGTTTCGCGGCCGAGGAAATCCTCGCCTGGCTGGAACAGCCGGCCATCGCCCGCCGCGCCGGCATCGAGAGCGAAGACCTGCCGCTGCTGCGTGACTGGCTGCGCGAGGCCGGCGTGCGCTGGGGCCGCGATGGCGAGCAGCGCGCACGGCTGGGGCTGCCGGCCGAATCGGCCTTTACCTGGCGCCAGGGGCTGGACCGCCTGCTGCTGGGCTTCGCTGCACCGCCGCAGCTGGCCGGCGACCGCGCGCCCTTGCTTGGCGAGCACTGGCCGCTGGACGCGCTGGAAGGCGCGCGCGGGCAGTTGCTCGGGCGGTTGGTGGACTTCGTCGAGCGGCTCGGCAGCCTGGCCGATCAACTGGCTCGGCCGCGCCCGCTGGCCGAGTGGGCGGATGACCTGCAAGTGCTGATCGATACGCTGTTCGACGAGCGCGAGGCCGGCGAGACGCTGCTGTTGCTCTCCCAGGCCTGCGCCGCCCTGCGCGATCAGGCCCAGGCCGCCGACCTCACCCGGCCCATCGAGCTGGAACTGGTGCACCAGCAGCTCAGCGCCGCGCTGCAGCAGGGCGGCGGCGCTTCGGGCTTTCTCACCGGCGCGGTGACCTTCTGCACCATGGTGCCGATGCGCAGCCTGCCGTTCCGAGTGGTCTGCCTGCTCGGCCTGGACGATGGCGCCTTCCCGCGGCGCACGCCGCCGTCGGGCTTCGACCTGATCGGCCGACATCCGCGCCGTGGCGACCGGGCGCGGCGCCTCGACGACCGCTACCTGCTGCTGGAGACGCTGCTCTCGGCGCGCCAGGCGCTGTACCTGTCCTATGTCGGCCGCGACCCGCGCGACAACGCCGTGCTGCCGCCCTCGGTGTTGCTCAGCGAGGTACTGGAGGCGGTGGACATGACCGCCGTGCTGGCCGACGGGGCGCGGCCGGTCAGCCAGAAGATCCTCATCGCGCATCCGCTGCAGCCGTTCTCGCCGCGTAATTTCGGCGAAGCGCCCTGTGCCGGCTATTCGCTGCCCTGGTTCCGCGCCGCCCAGCGCCTGGCCGAGCCACCACAGGCGCAGGCGCAACCCTTCGCCAGCCTGCTCGCCGAACCCGATGAGGCCTGGCTGACCATCGAGCCGTCGCAGCTGCTGCAGTGCTTCCGCCACCCGGCGCGCTTCCTGCTCGAACAGCGCCTCGGTCTGCGCCTGGCCGATGATCAGGAATCGCTTGCCAGCGACGAACCGTTCGACCTGGAAATGCCGGCCTGGAACGGCCTGCGCCGCCTGTCGCTGCAAGCGATGGAGCAGGGCTGGAGCGACGAGGAGGAGCGGCGCATGGCCTGCGCGGCGGGCTGGCTGCCCACCGGCGAGCTGGGCCAGGCGCTGTGGGGCAAACTGCGCGGACCGGTGCGTGCCTTTGCACCGCGGCTGTTCGAACTGCGCCCGGACGCCGTGCCCGAGCCGCTGCCGGTGGATATCACCCTGGCCGGTGTGCGCATCCATGGCTGGCTCGATGGCGTGACGCCGGGCGGGCTGTTCGGCTGGAAGCTCGGCCGCCTCGGCGAATGGGACCTGCCGCCGTTCTGGCTGCGTCACCTGCTGCTCAACCTGTGCGCCACGCCCGGCATCGAACGCCACAGCCTGATGCTTTCGCCGGCCGGTGACTGGCAGCTGGGGCCGCTGGCCAACGCCGCCGAGCTGCTGGAGCCCTGGCTGGTGGCCTACCGCAGCGCGATCCGCGAGCCACTGCCGCTGTTGCCGCGCAGCAGCCAGGCGTTCGCCCGCGGCTACCGCAAGCCGAGCCGCGGCAGCGAGCCGCTGGACTGCGCCCGCAAGCGCGCCCGCGAAGCCTGGCTCGGCGCCGAGTTCAGCCCCATTGCCGCCGAAGCCGAAGACCCCTGGAACGCCTTGGCCTTCCGCGATCGCGATCCGCTGGACGAGCGTTTCGAAACCCTGGCCGAACAGCTGATCGGCCCGGCGTTGGATGCGTTGGCGGATGGAGAGGAGCAGAGTGATGACGTCTGAAGCATTGTGTCTCCACTTGCTGCCGTGCCTGTTCGACGGTCAGGGTTTCGCCCCTGACGGGCGAGTCACTTTCTCTTTGCTTGTGCAAAAAGAAAGCAACCAAAGAGAAAGCACACCCCGCATCCGGCCCCGGCTGCGCCGGGGTTCCCTCGTTCCATCGCTGCTCCAGGGGCACGCTCCGAAGGGACGTCCCTGTCCCTTCGGAGCTCTCGCGGCGTCCATGCCGCTCGACCCCTTGCGCATCGACTCCACTCGGCCTCCTGAGGGGCCCCGGTTCGCGGCGCCAGCTCATGTCGGTATACGTGCTTTTCGCGGTGGCATCGGCTTCTTGTTTTTCAGGCGCAGGCGCTGTCAGGCGACTCATGAATCCCCTTCAGGAGGCCGAGCGCAGGCGTTGTGTAGGGGGACGCGAGGCATGGATGCCGAGCGAGGCGCGAAGGGACAGGGACGTCCCTTCGCGGCGTGCCCCCGGAGCAGCGCCGGAGCGAGGGAAGTCTGGCCGCGCAGCGGCCAGACCCGGATGTTGGGGTGCCCTTCTTCTTGCTTACTTCTTCTTGGGCAAGCAAGAAGAAGTAAGGCGCCCGGCGGGGCGCAACCCGAGGGTGCGGCCAGCACTGCAAAGTCGGCTTTGGCTCGGAGGATCAAGCCATGAAACTAGACCTCCTCGACTCGCCCTTCGACGGCCGCTCGCTGATCGAAGCCAGCGCCGGCACCGGCAAGACCTGGACGCTCACCGCGCTCTATGCGCGTCTGCTGCTGGAGCGCCAGCTCTCGGTGGGGCAGATTCTGGTGGTTACCTACACCACCGCCGCCACTGCCGAGCTGCGCGAGCGCATCCGCGCGCGGCTGGCCGATCTGCTGGCGGTTTATGAGGGCACGCCGAGCAGCGATGACTTTCTCAATCGCCTGCACGCCCGCTATCCGGACGACGCCTCGCGACGGCGCCTGTTGCTGGCGGTGCACGGCTTCGACGAGGCGGCGATCTTCACCATCCACGGCTTCTGCCAGCGCGCCCTGCAGGACGCGGCCTTCGAGGCCGGCGGCGACTTCGACAGCGAGCTGACCGCGGATGACCGCGAGATCATCGACGCGCTGCTCGCCGACGCCTGGCGCAGCGAGCTGGCCGATGCCGACCCGGCCTGGGCACGCTTCCTGGCCAAGAGCCGGATCACTCCGCAGTGGTTGCGCCAGCGGCTGCGCAGTCATCTGGGCAAGCCCTATCTGCGGGTCGAGCCGCAGGGCGTGCCGGTCGCGGCCGATCTGCGCCCGGTCGAGGCGGCCTGGCAGCGGGCTGCCGAGTTGTGGAAGCAGGCGGGTAGCGCCTGGGTCGCCGAACTGCTGGCGCATGGCGGGCTCAGCCAGAGCACGCACAAGAACGTCAAGTTTGCGCCATGGCAGGTGGAACTGGACGCCTATTTCGCTGATCCGGCGGTGATGTTCGACCTGCCCGAGGGCGCGGCGAAGTTCGGCGTGCGGGCGCTGAGCAAGGCCTGCAAGAAGGGCTTCGACGCGCCGGTGTGCGAGCTGGCCCAGGCCCTGGACGAGCTGGCCGATCAGGTGGCCGAGGCACTGCCGGCCGGCAAGCAGCGGCTGATCGCCCTGCAGGTGGCGCTGCTCGAGCGGCTCAACCGAGAGTTGCCTGAACGCAAGGCGGCGCAGCGGCTGCTGGCCTTCGACGACCTGCTGAATCGTCTGGATCAGGCACTGCAGGGCCCGGTCGGCGAGGACCTGGCGGCATCGCTGCGTGCGACCTATCCGCTGGCGCTGATCGACGAGTTCCAGGACACCGACCCGATCCAGTACGCCATCTTCGACCGCATCTATGCCAAGGGCCGTGATGCCTCGCTGTGCTTCGTCGGTGACCCCAAGCAGGCGATCTACGCTTTCCGCGGCGCGGACCTGGCCACTTACATGACGGCCAAGCAGCAGGCCGATCGCGAACCCTTCAACCTGCCGACCAACTACCGCTCGACGCCCGAGCTGATCGCCGCGCTCAACCAGCTGTTCGACCATCCGCAGCCGTTCGCCCAACCCGACCTGCGCTACCCACCGGTGGGTGCCGCCGACAAGCCGCGTGCGAGCCTGCGTCTGGCAGAGGAGGGCGAGGCGGCGCCGCTGTCGCTGGTCTGGCTCGGCGACGATCCGCTGGGCAAGGGTGACGCCGCGCAGCTGGCGGCCAGTGACACCGCGCGACGGATCGCCGTGCAGCTGGCCGCCGCCGCCGAGGGACGCGCAGGTTTCGACAAGGATGGCGGTTTCGCCCCGCTCAAGGGCGGCGATATCGCCGTGCTGGTGGCCAATCACCGCCAGGCCGGGATGATCGCCGACGAGCTGGCCGCGCGTGGCGTGCCCAGCGTGCGCCGCGGGCGCGACAGCGTCTGGCGCAGCGAGGAGGCCGGCGAACTGGCCGCGGTGCTTGCCGCCTATGCCGAGCCGGGACGCGAGGGTTTGCTGCGGCATGCCCTGGCGACGCGCCTGCTGGGCCGCAGCGCCGCCGATCTCGCCCGCTGCCAGGATGACCAGCATGAATGGGACGCCGAGCGCGAAGCCGCCGAGCGCTACCACCAGCTCTGGCAGCAGCAGGGCTTCATGCGCGTGTTCCGCGCCTGGCTCGACGAGCAGGCGGTGGCCGAACGCCTGCTGGCGCGGGTGGATGGCGAACGGCGGCTGACCAACCTCTTGCACCTCGGTGAATTGCTGCAGGCCGAGAGCCTGCTGCGGCCCGGGCTCGAGCCGCTGCTCGCCTGGTTCAACGCCCAGCGCGGCAGCGAAGGCGCCGGTGAAGAAGCGCTGCTGCGCCTGGAAAGCGATGCCGAACGGGTGCAGATCGTCACCATTCACACCAGCAAGGGTCTGGAATACCCCTTGGTGTTCTGCCCGTTTCTCTGGGACGGCAAGCTGCTCGGCAAGAACCAGGACAGTGCCCGTTGTCACGATGCCGATGGCCAGCCGCTGCTGGACCTGGGCAGCGGCGAACTGGAGGACAACCTCGAACGCGCCCGTCAGGAGGTGTTCGCCGAACAGCTGCGGCTGGCCTACGTCGCCCTGACCCGCGCGCGTGACCGGCTCTGGCTGCATTGGGGGCCGGTGAGCCTGCCCAAGGCGAAGAAGGATGGCAGTCTGCCCGACGAAGGCTTGCACAGCAGCGCCCTGGCCTGGCTGCTGCACGGCCGCGAACTGCCGGGCGAGCAGCCACTGACGGAGCTGGGCAACCACCTGGCTGGCCTCAACGGCGGTAGCCTGCGTCTGGCCATCGAGCGGCTGGTCGCCACGAGCGACGGGCACATGGCCTGCCTGCCGCTCGAGTCGCGTGAGGCCAGCACCCAGGGCAGCAGCCGCGCAGCGCCGCCCGAGCAGCTGGCGCAGCTCAACCGCAGCCTCTACAGCGCCTGGCGCATCGGCAGCTTCTCCGGGCTGGCCGCCGGCATGCACATGGAAGCGCCGGACCGCGACGCCCTGGCGATGCCCGATGCCGGCGAGCCGGGCAGCGGCTTCTTCGCCTTCCCACGCGGCGCTCGGGCCGGTACCTGCCTGCATGCCATCCTCGAGGACTGGGCGCGGGCCAAGGGCGAGCTGACCCAGCTGGTCGAGCCGGCGCTCAAGGCCTACGGCCTGCCCCTGGACTGGCGGGACATCGCCACGGCTCAGCTGGAGCGGGTGCTGCAGACCGATCTGGATGGCGCCGGGTTGACCCTCGCCAGCCTGCAGGCCGCGCGCCGGCTGCCGGAACTGGGCTTTACCTTCCCGGTGCGGGATCTGGACGTGGCGCGCCTGCGCGCCTTGCTGACCGACCCGGCCAACGGGCTGGCCGCACCGCTGCGCGAGGCCGCAGCGCGGCTGGAATTCGACAGCCTCAAGGGCTTTCTCAAGGGCTTTATCGACCTGACCTTCGAGTACGGCGGCCGCTGGTACATCGCCGACTACAAGTCCAACTGGCTCGGCCCGGACGCCAGCTACTACGGCGGCGAGCGGTTGCTGCAGGCGCTGGCGGGCGAGCACTACTACCTGCAATACCTGATCTATCTGGTGGCGCTGCGCCGCTTCCTGCGCCAGCGTCTGACAGATTTTCGCGATGAGCAGCTGGGCGGCGCCTTCTACCTGTTCCTGCGCGGCATGCCCGAGGCGGGCGTCTACTTCGCGCGGCCGGACGATGCGCTGCTCGATGCGCTGGATCGACTGTTCGAGGAGGGACGGTGATGGTGCGCTTTGGCGGTCTTGACCGCGACAATGGGCGTGGCAGCGCTTTTCTGCCGACCAGGAGCGATATATGACCCTTGCCGATCTGCCCCTCGGCCCGCTGGAGCGCGCCTTTGTCGCCAGCCTGCAACGCCTGGAACCGCAGGCGCCCGAAGCGGTGCTGCTCGCCGCCACGCTGTGCTGTGAGGCGCTGGCGGCCGGCGATGTCTGTCTACCACTGGAACGCCTAGCCGGAAGGCGCCCCTGGCCCGATGTCGATCTCAGCATGCCGGCGCTGCCCGTCTGGCGCGCACAGCTCGAAGCTTCCACGCTGGTCGGGACACCGGACGACTATGCGCCGCTGACCCTGGTCGGCGACCGGCTCTACCTGGCCCGCTACCAGGCCTACGAACAGCAGCTGGCCGAACAGCTGCTGGCCCGCACCGGCGATGCCCCCGAGGTGGACGAAGCACGGCTCGCCGAGAGCCTGGCGCGCTTGTTCGCCTTCAATCAGCAGCGCCCCGACTGGCAGCGCCTGGCCGCCGCGCAGGCAGTTCGGCGGCGCCTGGCGGTGATCTCCGGCGGTCCCGGCACCGGCAAGACCACCACCGTGGTGCGCCTGCTGGCGGCGCTGCTCGAGCAGCCTGGCGGCGAGCGCCTGGCCATCGGCCTCGCCGCACCCACCGGCAAGGCCGCGGCGCGCATGGCCGAGGCGATCCGTAACGCCAAGGCCGAGCTGCCGGTCAGCGATGCGGTGAAGGAGGCCCTGCCGGACGAGGCGCGGACCCTGCACCGCCTGCTCGGCAGCCGCGGCGACAGCCCCCGCGTGCGCCACGACGCGGCCAATCCGCTGGCGCTGGACGTACTGGTGGTGGACGAGGCGTCGATGGTCGACTTGGCGCTGATGGCCAAGCTGGTCGTCGCGCTGCCCCCGAAGGCGCGGCTGATCCTGCTCGGCGACAAGGATCAGCTGGCCGCCGTGGAGGCCGGTGCGGTGTTCGCCGAACTCTGCGAAGGCCGAGGCTTCGATGCCCGGGCGGCAAGCGAGCTGGAGCGCATCACCGGCCAGCCCGTGCCGGTCGAGGCGCCGCGCTCGCGCCTCGGCGATGCGGT
Organism: Stutzerimonas sp. Brlt_14; assembly: GCF_051948915.1. Classification (NCBI taxonomy): domain Bacteria; kingdom Pseudomonadati; phylum Pseudomonadota; class Gammaproteobacteria; order Pseudomonadales; family Pseudomonadaceae; genus Stutzerimonas; species Stutzerimonas sp. Brlt_14. The sequence goes on along the minus strand of NZ_JAYJLM010000003.1, from coordinate 199,449 downwards.
GGTGCTGCTCACCCACAGCCACCGCTTCGCCGGCGACAGCGGCATCGGCGAGCTGGCGCGGCGGATCAACGCCGGCGATGCGAAAGGCACCGTCGCGCTGCTGCAGGAAGGTCGTGCGGATCTCGCCTGGAACGCGGCGCCCGGCCCGACCGCCTTGATCGAGCGGCTGGAGCAGGGTTACGGCGGCTACCTGCAGGCCGCGCGGCAGGGCGATCCAGGCGCGGCGTTCGAGGCCTTCAACGGTTTCCGGGCGCTGACTGCGCAACGCGAGGGCCCGTTCGGCGTGACCGGTATCAACGAGGCGCTGGAAACACGCTTCAGGCGTCGCCTCGGCGTGCCGGCCCGCGAGCGCTGGTATCCCGGGCGGGCCGTGATGGTCCGGCAGAACGACTACGCGCTGGGGCTGTTCAACGGCGATATCGGCCTGTGCCTGAAAACCGAGCAGGGCCTGCGAGTGTTCTTCGAGGGTGACGACGGTTACCGCGGCTTCGCGCCGGCACGGCTGCCGAGCCACGACAGCGCCTTCGCCATGACCGTGCACAAGAGCCAGGGCTCGGAATTCACCGAGGTGCTGCTGGCCTTGCCGGATCAGCCGAGCCCGCTGCTGACCCGCGCGCTGTTCTACACCGGCATCACCCGCGCCAAGCGCCGGGTGGAGATCTGGGCGCTGCCGGCGCGGCTGGCCGAAGCGGTCAGCACCCGCGCCGAGCGCGCCGCCGGACTGGCCGAGCGGCTGGTTCTGGCGGGTGCCGTGGCTGATGCCGATGCGGTGCCAGACGCCCCGATCGGTGCGGCGCCAGCCGAGGGCGATCAGCTCAGCCTGTTCTAAAAGCGTGCGCGGCTGCTCGAAGCCGGCACGATCGCGGCTCATCGCCTCCGTTTCGTGAAGCGGTTGTGGGTTTGGCTGGCGCAATTCTGTTCCGATGCGCGTTCGCCGAAAGCCGATACCAGGACTCGCGATGAAAACCTTCTTTCTTCTGCTCTGGGGCGCGCTCAGCCTGACAATCAGTACCGCGGCGCTGCGTGCGCTCTGGCTCGAGCCGTCGCCGGCCAGCGGTTTCGCGCTGCTGCTGGTCGTCTACTACATCGTCTGCTTCTTCCAGCTCATCCGTGCCGCCTATCTGCCGTGGGGGCTGCTGGGTGCCTACCGGCGTGCCGGCTATTGGCTGTGCCTGATCCTGCTGCCGCTGACGCTGATTCCCCTGCATGCCGCCTACGAGATATGGCAGCAGGGCGGCTACGTCGCGGTCGAAGCCTCGCTGCATACTGAGTGGCTGCACCTGCTGCTCGGCTGGTTGCAGGACGCCCTCGGTTACCTCGGGCCGCTGCTGGTGCTGTGCGCTGTGGGCATCGGCCTGGCCCTGATGCTGCTGCGTCTGTTGCGTGGGCAGGTGGCGCGCTGATCAGCCGTTCAGCAGGGTGAGCACCAGCGGCAGGCTAGCCGCGGCCAGCAGTGTCTGCAGGGTGATGATGCCGGCCATCAGGTGGCTGTCGCCGCCGAGCTGGCGGGTCAGCACGTAGGCCGTCGGCGCGGTGGGCAAGGCGAAGAACAGCACCAGGATGGTCGTTTCCATCGCTGGCAGGCCGAGCACGACCGCGACGCCGTAGGCCAGCAGGGGCACGGCGAGCAGACGTACCGCGCAGTTCCAGCCCAGCGCCGGGATTTCCCCGCCCAGTTCCTGCGGCTTGAGCGCCGCGCCGACACAGAGCAGGCCCAGTGGCAGGCTGGCTGCGGCCAGCAGGCCGAGCAGCCGGTCGGTACCACCCGGCAATCCCAGCCCGGACAGATTCACCAGCGCGCCGGTCAGGCAGGCCAGGATCAGCGGATTCTTCGCGATCGGCAGCAGCAGCCCGCGTACGCTGACGCCGCGCTCGGCGGTCAGCGCCCAGACCGACATCACGTTCACTGTCGGTACCATGAGCGCCAGCATCAGTGCTGCCAGGGCCAGGCCTTCCTTGCCGAACAGGCTGCCGACCGCCGCCAGCCCGAGGTAGGTGTTGAAACGCAGCACGCCCTGGGTGATGGCACCGAAGCGGCCAGCGGACCAGCCGCGCAGCCGCTTGGCGATCAGCAGCCCGACCCAGGCCAGACCGAGGCCGAGCATCACCGCGCCGGCCAGTTGCGGCAGGGCGGGGTTGTCCAGCGGCGCGGTGGCCAGGCTGCTGAACAACAGGGCAGGAAACAGGACGAAGTAGTTGATGCGCTCGGCGCCGGGCCAGAACTCCTCGCTGGGAAAGGCCCGCAGACGCAGGAAATAACCAGCAACGATCAGCGCGAAGAGAGGCCAGAGGGCCAGCAGAAGGGTGGTCACGGATACATCCAGCAATGCATGTGGGTCGATCTTCGATGCTGGAAACGTCCAGTGCAAGTCTTGTGTCCAACCAGCCATTCGCCGCTGTCGCTACGCTGGTCGGGCCAGGAACCATCAGTAATGGCTCGGTGATATCATTCATGCCCTGAACCGCGAGCTGCCGATGTCACCCATGATCGACCATCCCTCTGCCGAGGATTTTCGCGATACCCCCTACGGCCGGCAGCTGCACAGCGGGTTTCGTCTCCTGCGCTTCAAGTCCGAGCTGGAACGCGAGTTTCGCCAGTACCTGGATCGGCATGCGCGCACGTCGCAGCGGCTCGCCGCGCTGTTGCTGATCATCGCCGTCTCCGGCTACCTCTATGTCGAGCACCGGCTGTTCAACCTCGCCGACACCGGCTGGCTGGCGACGCTGACGCTGCTGCGCATCCTGCAGATCCTGCCCGGTGTCGTCGTGCTGGTGCTGACGTTCTACAGCCGCACCTTTCGCGCCCAGGCCAACCGCATCTTTCCGGTGCTGCTAGTGCTCATCGGGATCATCGCCGCGCTGATCGACATTCGCTTCGAGGCCCTGGGGACCGAGCTGAACTTCCGCTACGGCGCCGGATTGCTGATCGTCAGCTCGTTCTTCTTCCTCGGCGTGACCTTCTGGTGGGCACTGCTCTGCGCGGTGCTGATCGTGGTGGCCGATGTGCTCATCGCCGGTCTGATTCTCACGCCCGAACAGATGCCCGAGCACTGGATTGCGGTCAGCTACTACCTGCTGCTGCTGATCATCGGTGCCATCAGCCGCTACGTTCACGAGTATTCGCAGCGCGACCAGTTCCTGATGCGCAAGCTGCTGGGCTGGGTGGCCGAGCATGATGCCCTGAGCGGCCTGGCCAATCGGCGCAGTCACGACCTGGCGTTGCGTCAGCGGATCGCCCAGGCGCGCCGGGACCGCCAGCCGCTGAGCCTGCTGTTGCTCGATCTGGATGATTTCAAGGCCTACAACGATACCTTCGGCCATCCGGCCGGCGATGCGCTGATCCGTTCATTCGGCGAGCTGGTGGCAAAGTTCGCCCGACGGCCGTTGGATCAGGCTGCGCGGGTCGGCGGCGAGGAGTTCGCGCTGCTGCTGTACAACTGCGACAACGCGGCGGCGCAACGCATCGCGCGGCAGCTGGTGGCCGCGCTGGCGGCGCTGGAGGTCAGGCATCCGCGCGATCCGGCGTCGCGCGTGGGGGTCAGCATCGGCGTGGCCACGCTGCAGGATGGTCAGCAGGCCGAGCAGCTCTATCACAACGCCGACATGGCGCTGTACCAGGCCAAGACGACCGGCAAGAACCGCTTCGCGGTCGCCCCCGGGCAGGCGCGCCGCGACTAGCTGGCCAACCTCAGCGGCGCGGCGGGACCGAACGCGTGCGGCCGCTGCCGTCGATGGCGACGAAGACGAACACCGCCTCGGTGACCTTGCGCCATTCGCTGGACAGCGGGTCGTCGCTCCAGACTTCCACCAGCATGCGAATCGAGCTGCGCCCGACTTCCAACGTCTGGGTATAGAAGGACAGCTGCGCGCCGACGGCCACCGGCACCATGAAGGCCATGCGATCGATGGACACCGTGGCCACGCGGCCGGCCGCCACGCGGCTGGCCATCGCGGTACCGGCCAGGTCCATCTGCGACACCAGCCAGCCGCCGTAGATATCGCCGAACCCGTTGGTTTCGCGCGGCAATGCGGTGAGCTGCAGGGCCAGGTCGCCCTGGGGAATCGGATCTTCCTGTTCGTATTCTTTCATCGGTCGGACTCGCGGCGCGTTTGTTGTTCTGGCGCGAAATGCCCGCGCTAGCGCGGGCGACGGCGCCGAGTATAGCGGCAGTGCAGACGTACAGCGACCGCGCTGGGTCAATGGGCCGGTTCGTAATCAGATTGTCACACTTGCTTCATAGAGTGTTCACACGGCCTGCAGATACTGGCCCCCGTTCCAACACACTCGAGCACACACCTGCTAGGAGCAAGGTATGAAACTGAATCGTTTGATGGCGGCCCTCACCTTCGTAGCCGCTGGCGTGGGCGCCGCAAGCGCAGTCGCTGCAGTAGACCCGGCACTGCCGAGCTACCAGAAGACCTCTGGCGTTTCCGGCAACCTGTCCAGCGTCGGTTCCGACTCGCTGGCCAACCTGATGACGCTCTGGGCCGAAGAGTTCAAGCGCAGCTACCCGAACGTCAACATTCAGATCCAGGCCGCCGGTTCCTCCACCGCGCCGCCCGCGCTGACCGAAGGCACCGCCAACATGGGCCCGATGAGCCGCCCCATGAAGGACAACGAGATCCAGGCCTTCGAAGAGAAGTACGGCTACAAGCCGACCGCCGTACCGGTGGCCATCGACGCCCTGGCGGTGTTCGTGCACAAGGACAACCCGATCAAGTCCCTGGACATCGAGCAGGTCGACGCCATCTTCTCCAGCACCCGCCTGTGCGGTGGCGAGAAGGACATCAAGACCTGGGGCGACCTGGGCATGACCGGCGAGTGGGCTGCCAAGCCGATCCAGCTGTTCGGCCGCAACTCGGTATCCGGTACCTACGGCTACTTCAAGGAAGAAGCCCTGTGTAAAGGCGACTTCAAGCCCAACGTCAACGAGCAGCCGGGTTCGGCCTCGGTGGTGCAGTCCATCTCCAGCACCCTGAACGCCATCGGTTACTCGGGCATCGGCTACAAGACCTCCAGCGTGCGCGCCGTACCGCTGTCCAAGGGCGGCGAAGCCTTCGAGGCGAGCGAAGAGAACGCCCTGGCCGGAAAATTCCCGCTGGCTCGCTTCTTCTACGTCTACGTCAACAAGGCGCCGAACAAGCCGCTGAGCCCGATCGACGCCGAGTTCCTCAAGCTGGTGCTTTCCAAGCAGGGCCAGGACGTCGTGGTCAAGGACGGCTACATCCCGCTGCCGAAGAAGGTGGTCGACAAGACCATGCAGGAGCTGGGTCTGTAAGACCCGCGTAACGGCCGGCGCCCACTGCGCCGGTCTTGCGCAGATGCCCGCCACGCTGAACGCGCTGGCGGGCATCGTCGCGTCACCTGGCTGTAACTTTTCTGTCACACGGCTTTATTAGATTAGGCGCCCCGAAGGGCCGCTCGGCCCAGGAGCCTGGCATGAACGACATGGACAACATGACCGCGAATTCCGATGTGCAACGGCTGGACTTCAACACGCCGGCACTGCAGCGCAAGCGGCGCATACGCGCGCTGAAAGACCACCTGGCGCGCTGGTACGTGTCCATCGGCGGCCTGGCCGTGCTGGGCGCCATCACCCTGATCTTCTTCTATCTGGCGCAGGTCGTGCTGCCGATGTTCCAGGGCGCCGAGCTGGAGGCCCGCAAGGCTCAGCAGCCGGCGTGGCTGGCCGATGCCGGCAAGCCACTGCTGCTGGCCATCGAAGAGCAGAACCAGGTCGCCCTGCGTCTGGGCGAGGACGGCCAGGCGCGGTTCTTCAGCCTGCGCGACGGTGCGCTGCTGACGAGCAAGCCCCTGCCGCTGCCGGAAGGCAGCCGCATCGTCTCGGTGGGCCAGGACACCCCCGGCACCCGCCGGCTGGTGCTCGGTCTGGACAATGGCCAGGCCCTGGTGCTGGAGCACAACTACAAGGTCACCTACCCGAACAACCAGAAGACCATCACCCCCGAGATCGCCTATCCCTTCGGCGAGGCGCCGCTTGAGCTCGATCCGGAAGGCCGCCCCATCGAGCGCGCCGCCATCAGCCTGAACGGCAAGACCCTGCTGGTCGCCGGCGCCACCGGCAGCGCGCTGCATGCCCAGCGCATCGCCAGCAGCGAGAACCTGCTGACCGGCGAGGTGACCCTCGAGCAGGAGCGCCTGAACCTGCCGCAGCTGGCCGAGCCGATCCGTCAGCTGCTGATCGACCCGCGGCACATGTGGCTTTACGCGATCAGCGGCAAGGCCAGCGCGGATGTCTTCGACCTGCGCCGCAAGCAGCTCAACGGTCGTTACAAGCTGGTCGGCGACGGCAGCGAGATCACCAGCGTCAGCCCGCTGCTGGGCGGCATCTCGCTGATGGTGGGCGACTCCAGGGGCAGCATCGGCCAGTGGTTCATGGTGCGTGCGGCCGATGGCCAGGCCGAACTGAAGAACGTGCGCAACTTCAAGCTGGGCAGCAGCCCGGTCCGCCAGATCCTCCCGGAGGAGCGCCGCAAGGGCTTCCTCGCCCTGGACGACAGCGGCAGTGTCGGCATCTTCCACAGCACCGCACACCGCACGCTGCTCAAGGAGCAGGTCGCCGATGGCGCCGCGCTGGCGGCCATGTCGCCGCGCGCCACACGTCTGCTGCTGGAGTCGGCGCAGGGGCTGCAGCGCTTCGTCATCGACAACCCGCACCCGGAGATTTCCTGGAGCGCACTGTGGGGCAAGGTCTGGTACGAGAGCTATCCGGAGCCCGATTACGTCTGGCAGTCCACCTCCGCCAACAGCGATTTCGAACCCAAGCTGAGCCTCGCGCCGCTGGCCTTCGGCACGCTCAAGGCAGCCTTCTACGCCATGCTGCTGGCGGCCCCGCTGGCCATCTGCGCGGCGTTCTATACCGCCTACTTCATGGCGCCGTCGCTGCGCCGCAAGGTCAAGCCGGTGATCGAGCTGATGGAGGCGCTGCCGACGGTGATTCTCGGCTTCTTCGCCGGCCTGTTCCTCGCGCCGTTCCTGGAGAACCACCTGCCGGGCATCTTCGCCCTGCTGCTGCTGATGCCGGTGGGCATCCTCTTCGCCGCCTGGACCTGGAGCCGCCTGCCGCAAAGCGTGCGCCTGGCGATCCCGGAAGGCTGGGAAGCGGTGCTGCTGATCCCGGTGATCCTGCTGGTGGGCTTCGGCTCGCTGGAGATCAGCGGGCATCTGGAGAACTGGTTCTTCGGCGGTGACATGCGCCTGTGGCTATCCAACGACATGGGTATCCCGTTCGACCAGCGCAACGCCCTGGTGATCGGCCTGGCGATGGGTTTCGCGGTGATCCCGACCATCTATTCGATCGCCGAGGACGCCGTGTTCAGTGTGCCGCGCAGCCTGACGCTGGGCTCGCTGGCCCTGGGCGCGACGCCCTGGCAGACGCTGACCCGCGTGGTGCTGCTGACCGCCAGCCCGGGCATCTTCTCGGCGCTGATGATCGGCATGGGCCGCGCGGTGGGCGAGACGATGATCGTGCTGATGGCCACCGGCAACACGCCGATCATGGAAGCCAACATCTTCGAAGGCATGCGCACGCTGGCCGCCAACGTCGCGGTGGAAATGCCCGAATCCGAGGTGGGTGGCACCCATTACCGCGTGCTGTTCCTCGCCGCGCTCGTCCTGCTGATGTTCACCTTCGTGATGAACACCCTGGCCGAGCTGATTCGCCAGCGCCTGCGCGGCAAGTACGCCAGCCTGTAACCCGATTTCGCCAAAAGGTATCGATCCGTGAAAAAGGATTCGTTGAACAGCTGGGTCAAGAGCGGCACGCCCTGGATCTGGATGAACGCCGGCGCGGTGTCCATCGCCGTGATCATGACCCTGGGGCTGCTGGCGATCATCGCCGTGCGTGGCCTGGCGCATTTCTGGCCGGCCGACGTGATCGTCGCCGACTACAGCATGCCGGGCGCCGAGATGCGCGTGCTGGCCGGCGAGGTGGTGCAGGCCGAGGAAGTGCCACGGGCACGCCTAGCTGCCAGCGGGCTGCCGGTGAACGTCGAGGGCGGCGAGTTCATGACCCGCGAGCTGCTCAAGGTCGGTAACCGCGAGGTGTACGGCGCGGACTTCTCCTGGGTGATCGGCGAATGGCTGAGCAACCAGCGCAAGCCGGCCGAGCTGATGGTGCTGGAGCGTCGCGAGTGGGGCAACTTCTATGGCTATCTGCTCAACGTCAAGGAAGCCGGCCAGCTGGTCGCCGAAGGCGATGCCGCCTGGGGCGAGCTGCAGCGTCGGATCGATCGGGTCGACCAGCTGCATGCGCAGATCTCGCGCATCGAGAAGGTGGAGATCGGCCGCATCAACCATGGCCTCGAACGCCTGCGTCTGAAGACCCGCAAGCTGGAGCTGGACGACCGTCTGGATGCGGCCGCCCAGGCCGATCTGGACGCCGAGCGCGCCCAGTGGGATGCCGAGTACCGGGTGCTGGAAGACAAGCTGGTGGCGCTGCAGCAGCAGTTCAACCGCGACAGCATCACCGTGCGCACCGCCGACGGCCGCGAGCAGGAGATCACCCTCGGCAAGGTGGTGCGGGCGTTCCAGCCCAATGCCATGTCGACCCCGCAGAAGCTGATGTTCTACTTCGCCAAGCTGTGGGAGTTCGTCAGCGACGAGCCGCGTGAGGCGAACACCGAAGGCGGCGTGTTCCCGGCGATCTTCGGCACCGTGCTGATGACCCTGATCATGGCGGTGATCGTCACCCCCTTCGGTGTGATCGCCGCGGTCTACCTGCGCGAATACGCCAAGCAGGGCCTGCTCACCCGGATCATCCGCATCGCGGTGAACAACCTCGCCGGGGTGCCGTCGATCGTCTATGGCGTGTTCGGTCTGGGCTTCTTCGTCTACGTGCTGGGCGGCTCGCTGGATCGGCTGTTCTATCCCGAAGCCGCACCGGCGCCGGTGTTCGGCACGCCTGGCCTGATGTGGGCCTCGCTGACCCTGGCCATCCTTACCCTGCCGGTGGTGATCGTCGCTACCGAGGAAGGCCTGGCGCGCATCCCCCGGATGATCCGTGAAGGCTCTCTGGCTCTCGGCGCGACCAAGTCCGAGACGTTGTGGAAGGTGGTGCTGCCGATGGCCAGCCCGGCGATGATGACCGGCCTGATCCTCGCTGTGGCGCGTGCCGCCGGCGAAGTGGCGCCGCTGATGCTGGTCGGCGTGGTCAAGCTGGCACCGAACCTGCCGCTCAACGGCAACTACCCCTATCTGCATCTGGACCAGAAGATCATGCACCTGGGCTTCCATATTTACGACGTCGGCTTCCAGAGCCCCAACGTCGAGGCGGCGCGGCCGTTGGTCTATGCCACCGCGCTGCTGCTGGTACTGGTGATCGCCACGCTCAACTTCAGCGCGATCTACATCCGCAACCACCTGCGCGAGAAATACAAGGCGCTGGATCATTGATTGGCGCCGCCAGCCGCATCGTGGGCTTCCGAGGGAAGCACCCGGCGCGGATGGCGGCCTGTAGCTTGCAGCCCGAGGCTGCAAACGGAGCGAGCACATGCAAACCACCACCCATTCGATCGACATCTCGGCCCTGGGCCGCGACAAGCGCAGCCTGAGCCTGGCCAACGAGCAGGTCGCCATCGAGGTGCCCGACCTCAGCCTGTTCTACGGCCAGAAGCAGGCGTTGCACAACGTCAGCATGAACATTCCGCGCCAGCGCGTGACCGCCTTCATCGGCCCCTCCGGCTGCGGCAAGTCGACCCTGCTGCGCTGCTTCAACCGCATGAATGACCTGGTTGACGGCTGCCGCATCGAAGGTGCCATCAACCTCGACGGGCAGAACATCTACCAGAAGGGTGTGGACGTGGCCGACCTGCGCCGCCGCGTCGGCATGGTGTTCCAGAAGCCCAACCCGTTCCCCAAGAGCATCTACGAGAACGTGGTCTACGGCCTGCGCATCCAGGGCATCAAGCAGAAGCGGGTACTCGACGAGACCGTCGAGTGGGCGCTCAAGGGTGCGGCGCTGTGGGACGAGGTCAAGGATCGCCTGCACGAATCGGCACTCGGCCTCTCCGGTGGCCAGCAGCAGCGTCTGGTGATCGCCCGTACCATCGCCGTGCAGCCGGAAGTGCTGCTGCTCGACGAACCGAGCTCGGCCCTCGACCCAATCTCTTCGCTGAAGGTCGAGGAGCTGATCTACGAGCTCAAGTCCAAGTACACCATCGTCATCGTCACCCACAACATGCAGCAGGCCGCGCGGGTGTCCGACTACACCGCGTTCATGTACATGGGCAAGCTGATCGAGTACGGCGACACCGATACGCTGTTCACCAACCCGGCCAAGAAGCAGACCGAAGACTACATCACCGGTCGCTACGGCTAGCCGGCCATGGCAAACCGCGCTGCGCGTTGTCGGCGGCGCTTGCCGTACTCGTTTGTACTGTCTGCGCGCCGCCTCCTAGCGCAGCACGCTTTGCCAAGGGCCGGCTCGTCCGGCGAGAGAACCACAGTTTCGCAAGGGCTCGATGATGATCAGCAAAGACAGCCACACCCAACACATTTCCCAGCAGTTCAACGCCGAGCTGGAGGAGGTGCGCAGCCACCTGCTGGCCATGGGCGGGCTGGTGGAGAAGCAGGTCAACGACGCGGTCACCGCGCTGATTCAGGCCGATTCGGGCCTTGCCCAGCAGGTGCGCGAGGTGGACGACCAGATCAACCAGATGGAGCGCAACATCGACGAGGAGTGCGTGCGCATTCTCGCCCGCCGTCAGCCGGCAGCCTCCGACCTGCGTTTGATCATCAGCATTTCCAAGTCGGTGATCGACCTCGAGCGCATCGGTGACGAGGCGACCAAGATCGCCCGCCGCGCCATCCAGCTGTGCGAGGAAGGCGAGTCGCCCAAGGGCTACGTCGAGGTGCGCCATATCGGCGACCAGGTGCGCAAGATGGTGCAGGAGTCGCTGGACGCCTTCGCCCGCTTCGATGCGGACCTCGCGCTGTCGGTGGCGCAGTACGACAAGACCGTCGATCGCGAGTACAAGACCGCCCTGCGCGAGCTGGTCACCTACATGATGGAAGACCCGCGCTCGATCTCCCGCGTGCTCAGCGTGATCTGGGCGTTGCGCTCGCTGGAGCGCATCGGCGACCACGCACGCAACATCGCCGAGCTGGTGATCTACCTGGTGCGCGGCACCGACGTGCGCCACCTCGGCCTGGCACGCATGGCCGAGGAAGTGGAAGACACCAAGGAGCGCTGACAGGCGCGCCGGTAGCGGTGGGCGCCAGCCCACTGTCTGCGGATGCGCGTTGCGCTCAGCTGGCTATCAATGCCTCGCTCAGATAGTCGATCAGCGCACGTGTCTTCGGCGGCAGGTGGTGATTCTGTCGCCATAGCAGCCAGGCCGCGCCCTGGTAGGAGCCGGTGTAGCGCCACTGCGGCAGCACTTCGCGCAGCTGCCCGTCGGCCAGCGCCTGGGCAGCGGTGAAATGCGGCAGGCAGGTGATGCCCAGGCCTGCCAGCGCCACCAGTAACCGGGCCTCGCTGTGGTTGCTGATGTAGCGACCGCGCACCGTCACCGTTTCCTGTTGCTCGCCGCGGCGCAGGTGCCAGCGATTGTCTCCCGCCGTTTCCCCCAGATACAGGCAGCTGTGGCGCAGCAGGTCCTGCGGATGTTGCGGCTCGCCGTGGCGCTGCAGGTAGTCGGGGCTGGCGCAGAGCAGTTGGCGCACCGGCCCGAGCGGCTTGCCGGCCAGGCCTTCGGGTGGGTTGTCGGTGACCTGCACCAGTAGGTCGAAACCGTCCTCGATCAGGTCCGGGCTCTGGTCGCTGATCCGCAGCTGCACATCGACCTCGGGGTAGCGCTGGAGAAAAGCCGGCATCGCCGGTCCGACGACGAACTTGCCATAGGCCTTCGGCACGCTCAGGCGCACCAGCCCGCGCGGGCTGCGCATCAGCCGCTCGCCGATGGCGACGGCGGCGTCGGCCGCATCGAGCATGTCCCGGCAATGCTGGTAGAACTCCGCCCCGGCCTCGTTCAGCCGCAGCTGGCGTGTGGTGCGTTCCAGCAGGCGCAGCGCCAGGGCCTGCTCCAGCCGTGCCACCTGGCGGCTCACCGCCGACGGTGTGCTGCCCAGCAGGCGCGCGGCGCCGGAGAAGCTGCCGGCCTCGACCACCCGCACGAACACGGCCATGTAGGGCAGCAGGGCTGCGCTGTCATTCGTTCCCATGCGGAACAGGTCCTGTGCTGTTTCGCTGGATTATCGACTGCCGCGACAGGCCCGACAATCAGCGCCTGATTGGTGCGGGGATTCGAACATGAAAGGCACGTTGAGACAGGGGCTGTGGCTGGCCGATGGCATGCTGCTGACGGTGGCGCTGATCTGGGGCAGCAGCTATGCGGTGGCCAAGCAGGCGCTGCTGTTCTACCCGGTGCTGGGTTTTCTGGCGATCCGCTTCGGCCTGACCTTTGTCCTGCTGCTGCCGCAACTGCGCGGCGCCGGTCGCCGGGCGCTGCGCCCCGGCCTGCCGCTGGGGCTGGTGATGCTGGCGATCTTTCTCTGCGAGACCTGGGGCGTGATGCTGACCAGCGCCAGCAATGCGGCGTTTCTGATCAGCCTGTGCGTGGTGATCACACCGTTCATGGAATGGCTGCTGCTGCGCCAGCGGCCGCACAACACGCTGTTCCTCGCCTGCGCGCTGTCGCTGGCGGGCGTCTGGCTGCTGACCGGCGGGCCGCAGCTCTCGCTCAATCTCGGCGATGCGCTGATGCTGGCCGCCGCGTTGCTGCGCGCGGTGCTGGTCTGCCTGACCCGACGATTGACGGCCGGCCGGGAAATCCCGGCACTGGCGTTGACTGCGATGCAGAGTGGAGTCGTTGCGGCGGGCTGCATGCTGCTCGGCGTGTCGCTGCCGGGCGGACTGCCGGCACTGCCGGTGGAGCCGGGCTTCTGGTTCGGCACGCTGTATCTGGTGCTGTTCGCCACGCTGTTCGCCATGTTTGCGCAGAACCGCGCGCTGGGGCGCAGCAGCGCAACGCGGGTGTCGCTGCTGATGGGCTCCGAACCGCTGTTCGGCGCGATCATCGCCGGTCTCTGGCTGGGTGAGCGGCTGGGGCCGATGGGCTGGGCGGGTGGGTTGCTGATCATGCTGGCAACGCTGTGCACCCTGGGCATCGGCCGCCAGCCGGCGCCAAGCAGGGCCGGCGATGGTGCGCCGGTCCGTGCCTAGTGTGCAGGCACGGTGAAGCGGCAGGCTGGTCAGCCCTGCCGCAGTTCGGCCTGCAGCTCGTCCAGCGCCGTCTGGCGCTCGCCGTTCTGCAGGCGGGCGCCGGGGTTGAGCGAGGACCACTCGGGATGCGCACGACAGCGTTGCAGGGCTTCGGGCAGCTTGCCCTCGCGCCAGCCCTGATCCTGCGGCGTGGCCAGGCGGATCGCCTCGGTGGCGGCGTGCCCCCGAGTCGCGAGCACGGCCAGCAGTTGACGCTGGCGCAGGGCGAGCAGGCGCAGTACGGCGTCGTCGACGCTCAGCTCGCGCTGCCCCTTGAGCTTGCCGAGCAGGCGATTGCCATAGTGCCGCGCGGTCTGCGCGCCGCCGCCGGCAATGGCGCCGAGCAGCGCCGCGGCGCCGAGGGTGATGCCGCCGACCATCAGGTCGACGCCGGCACCGGCCGCGGCACCTGCGGCCATGCCGCCGCCGATCTTCACGCCCAGCTGCTTGAGGGTCTCGGGGTTGAACAGGTCGTCGCCCCAGCGCCCGTCGAGCAGCGGCAGATCACTGGCCGCTGCATCGTCCTGGCGAAAGGCATACAGGCGCAGCAGCGCCTCGACGCAGCGCTGTTCGCGGCGGCGCACGGCATCGTGCAGTTCACGAATGGCGCCGCGCTCGAGTTCCGGCTGTGCGGCCACGCTGCGTCGGCAGGCGGCGACATCCACCAGCAGTTCGGCGATCAGTCGCTGGCCGCTGGCCAGGCGTGCAGCAGCCTGGGCCTCGTGGTCCTCGATCAGTCGCTGCAGCTTGGGTCGCGCCTGTTCCAGCAGCAGCGCCAGGCTTTCGTACAGCCGGCGCTCACCGTCCACGGGTGGCGCTACGCTGTCGAAGCGCACCAGTGCATGCAGGCCGAGGCGGGCCAGGGCCTGACGCCATTCCTCGTCGCGGTGCCCCGGCTGGGCGACGAAGTTGAGCACCGGCAACAGCGGCTTGCCGCAGCCGGCGAGCACCGCCAGCTCATCCTTGTACTTGGCCAGCACCGGCTCACGGGCGTCGATCACGTAGAGCCCGGCGTCGCTGGCCAGCAACTGACGCAGCACCTTGGCTTCCTGCTCGAAGCGCTGGCGTGCCTCGCTGCCGTCGAGAAAGCGCGCGGTGCGTGCCGGGCCGTCGAGGCGCTCACCGGGGCGCTCTAGCCGTTCGAGGTAGTCGAGCAGGGCGATTGCATCTTCCAGGCCGGGGGTGTCGTAAAGCTCCAGCAGCGGCTCGCCGTCCACCGACAGCCGCGCACCCTCGACGTGGCGGGTGGTGCTCGGCCGGTGCGAGACCTCACCGAAGCCGATGTCGCGAGTCAGGGTGCGCAGCAGGGAGGTCTTGCCGACATTGGTATGGCCGACCACGGCCAGTTTCAGCGCTTCAGTCATGGCCTGTCTCCAGCCAGCGCAGCGGGGCGCAGTTCGAATGCGCTAGCCCCAGGGTATCCAGCGCCTGGTGCCAGTCTTCCAGGCGCGCGCTGTCCAGCGCCTCGCCCGGGGGTGCCTGCAACAGCCAGACGCGAGTCGCCGCCGCGCAGCGCGACAGCTCGCCGATCAGCGCCAGGGTGCCGCGGTCGGGTGAGCGTCGCGGATCACAGGCGACGGCCAGGCGTGCCGGCGGAAAGCGGGTGAGTTGATCGAGCAGCCGTCGGCGCCCCTCGCGGTCGTCGAGGATGCCGGCATCGGCGATACCCTTGGACAGAGCCGGCGGCCACGGGCGGCTGCCGTCCAGCTCGATGGCCACCAGCACGGCGCCAGCGCTGCCATCGAGCTGAGCGCCGGCAGTCGGTGCGTGCAGTTGGGCGGGCGCCGCATCACGGATGCCGAGGCGCTCGCTGGGTGGCTGCAGGCGCTCGCGCAGCAGGCGGTAGGCCGGCAGGTTCAGATCGAGGGTCAGCGCAGCCCGCCCACGGCGCCAGCGCCACAGGCAGAGGCTCGCCAGCAGCAGTCGCGGCAGCAGGCCGTAGACCAGCAGCACGCCGACCAGCCAGCCGGCCCAGCGTTGCCGGGCGCCGTCCAGATCGCCGGCGAGTGCGCCGCTGGCGCGGATCTGCTCGACATCCGGCACGCTGAAGCCGAGCAGGGCCGGTAGCGCGCCGAAGGCCTGGGTCAGGCCGACGAAGGCGTTCTCGCCGAGGATGGTGGTTTCCCAGACGAAGCCGTAGCGGCGGGTCGCCAGCAGGGCGAGGAGGGTGAGCAGGGCGCTGGTCATCGCCAGCAGCCATAGGGCGTGCACGCCTGTTCCCAGCAACCAGCGGCCGAGTCGGCGCTGATGCAGCACGCTCAGCAGGGCTGGGGCCAGCTGCGCGGCGCGGGCATCGCGGGCGAGCTTTTCGCTCAGCCAGAGCCACAGTCGCCCCAGCGCGCCGCTGCTGTCACCGGTCAGCAGCAGGCCGAGCAGCCAACCGAGCAGGGTCAGCAGGTTCAGCCCGAGCAGGCTGCCCAGCGCCCAGAACACGTTGACCGGTCGCTGCCCGTCGCCGAGCGCGGCGAAGGCCAGCCCGGCACCGGTGAAGAGCGCCAGCAGGATCAGCGCAAGCGCGCCCAGGCGGGCGCCCTGACGCCAGTGCCGGAGCGCCTCGATGAGCCCGTCACGGTGCGCCAGCCAGAGCGCGCGGCGCTCGATCAGCGCCGGCAGATCGCCGCCCTGGGTACGGGCCTGGCGGTTGGCCTCGTCGTCGTCCAGCGGCCCGGCATGCTCTTCGCGCAGGCGCACGGCTTCGGTCAGCCAGATTCGGTCGAGCGGAGTGAGATCGGGAGAGGGGCGGACGGTCACGCGGCTTCTCGCTGGCGGGTCGAGCCCTGAGGATAACCGCTGCCGCGCGGAACGGGGAAACGGGGAGCCGTTGCGGCTCCCCGCTGTGGTCGTCAGTCGGCGTTGCGCAGGCGCACGGCGATATCCGGCTGGTCGATGAACAGGCCATCGATGCCGGCATCGAGGAAGGCGCGGATCTCCGCTTCGCTGTCGCCGCGCTCGTGGCGCTTGTCGCTGCTGCGCAGGTTGGCCGGGAGGAAGGCGTTTTCTGCGCGGAAGGTGTACGGATGGACCTTGAGCCCGACCGCATGGGCGGCGGCGACGAAGCCGGTCGGCGTGCCCAGATTGCCGTTGCCGTCACGCGGAATGATGTAGCTCTTCTCCGGGCCGACGCCGGCGGCGTAGCGGGAGATGGCCTTGAGCCCGGCGGGGGTGGCCATCTGCGCGTAGGTCAGCTTGGTCCCGCGCACCTGCTGGTCATACGGCTGGCCGGAGCTGAACAGCTGCACCAGGCGCAGCTGGGTCAGGCGGCTGAGGGTCTTGAGGTTGTCCACCTCGAACGACTGGATATACACCGGCGCGTGGCGCCCGACGTAGCCGTTGCGGGTGAGGATGCGCACCAGCGGCTTCTCCATGGCCAGGCCGAGCTGCTGGAAATGCGTCGGATGCTTGGTTTCCGGGTACAGACCGATGCGCCGGCCCTGGCTGAGCTGCAGTGTTTTCACCAGGTCGATGATCTCCTGCAGGGTCGGGATTTCCAGGCTGCCGTCCATGCGGGCATTGCCCGGGCGGATATCCGGGATGCGCTCGATGGCGCGCAGGGTCTTCAGCTCGGCGAGGGTGAAGTCTTCGCTGAACCAGCCGGTGAGGGTGACGCCGTCGACCTGCTGGGTGCGCTTGCGATCGGCAAACTCGGGGCGCTGGGCGACATCGGTGGTCAGGCCCAGCTCGTTGTCGTGGCGGGCGACGATATGGCCGTCACGGGTCATCACCAGGTCCGGCTCGATGTAGTCGGCGCCCTGGAAAACGGCCAGGGCATAGGCGGCCAGGGTGTGCTCCGGTACATAGCCGCTGGCGCCGCGATGGGCGATCACCAGTGGGGTCGGCTCGCCCCGCGCAGCCTGGTGTTTCGCGGCGTGTTCATCCGGCGCAGCGAAGCCGGCGAGCGGTAGCAACAGGGTGCAGGCGGTGAGCCAGCGGCGAAGGGAAGCGGTGGTCTTGCGGGCCATTTCGGCATCTCCTCGGTTTGGATGTCACAGCCTGCGCCACTTGCATGACCGGACGTTGACGCTGCGTTGCCCCTTGCGTTGCAAAACGGTTAAGCCGACGAACGGCTGGCGCTGCGGGAATCGGGGCCGCTCTGGTATTCTCGCCGCCATGAATCAGACCCGCCTTCCCCTCGCCATGATCGCCGCCCTCGCGCAGAACCGCGTGATCGGCCTCGACAACCGCATGCCCTGGCATCTGCCCGCCGATCTCAGGCATTTCAAGGCCATGACCCTTGGCAAGCCGATCATCATGGGTCGCAAGACCTGGGACTCGCTCGGCCGCCCGCTGCCGGGGCGGCTCAACCTGGTGGTCAGTCGCCAGGCCGATCTGCAGCTCGACGGTGCGGAAACCTTCACCGATCTGGATGCCGCGCTGGTGCGTGCCGAGCAGTGGGCGCGTGAGCAGGGCGTCGCCGAGCTGATGCTGATCGGCGGTGCGCAGCTGTACGCCCAGGCGTTGGGGCAGGCGCAGCGGCTTTACCTGACACGGATCGACGCGCAGCCCGAGGGCGATGCCTTCTTCCCGGTATTCGACGAGCACGAATGGCAGTGCATCGACAGCCAGCCGCATCCGGCCGAGGGCGAGGCGCCTGCGTATCGGTTCGAGACCTGGCAACGGCGCTGATCGGCGCCGTCTTCGCTTGATCGGCGCCAAGTCCTTCCGCCTGCCCAGCTTCTATCCTTCGCAACAACCGTTTTCGAGACCCGGCCGATGCAAACCCGCGAATCCGACGTGCCGCAAGCCGAGCGCGTATCGGCGATCTTCGTTCGTCACCCGCTGTGGGAGGACGCTCTGGCGCTGCTCACCGGCACCGCGCTGGTCGCCCTTGGCATCGCCTTCTACAGCCACGCCGGGCTGCTGACCGGCGGCACCGTTGGGCTGGCCTTTCTGCT
Source organism: Stutzerimonas sp. Brlt_14 (assembly GCF_051948915.1). NCBI lineage: Bacteria > Pseudomonadati > Pseudomonadota > Gammaproteobacteria > Pseudomonadales > Pseudomonadaceae > Stutzerimonas > Stutzerimonas sp. Brlt_14. Next base: position 181,334 of record NZ_JAYJLM010000003.1, on the reverse strand, counting down.
CAAGTACCTGGCCGGCTGGTCGTTCGGCCCGGTGTTCTTCCTGCTCAACCTGCCGTTCTATGCACTGGCGATCTGGCGCATGGGCTGGAAGTTCACCCTGCGCACCGTCTGCGCAGTGGGGCTGGTCTCGCTGTTCGCCGAGCTGACCCCACAGTGGGTGCGCTTCGCCGAGCTGAACGTGGTTTACGCCGCAGTGTTCGGTGGTTTCGCCATCGGCATCGGCCTGCTCATCCTGTTCCGCCATCGCGCCAGTCTTGGCGGGGTGAACATCCTCGCGTTGTTCCTGCAGGAGCGTTTCGGCCTGCGCGCCGGTACCTTCCAGATGGGCATCGACGCGCTGATCGTCATGGCCGCGGTGTTCGTCGTACCGGTGGACAAGGTGCTGCTGTCGGTGCTCGGCGCCGTGGCGCTGAATCTGGTGCTGGCGATCAATCACCGCGCCGATCGCTACATGGGCGTCAGCTGAGGCTGATCAGCTCCACCTGCGCCTGGCCGTCGTTCAGCTCCAGCAGTGCCAGGCTGATCGGCAGGCTGAAGCGTCGCGGACCGGCGCTGCCCGGGTTCACGTAGAGCACGCCATCGCGCCGCTCGACCTTCGGTTTGTGCGAGTGGCCGGCGATCACCACGTCGACGCCGGCGGCAAGCGGGTCGATATCCAGCTGCTTGAGGTCGTGCAGCACGTGCAGGGTGAGACCCCCGATGCGCAGGTCGAGGCGTTCGGGCAGCACCTGCGCCCAGTCGGCCGTATCGATATTGCCGCGGATCGCCTCCAGCGGCGCGATGACGCGCAGCCCGTCGAGCACCTGCGGTTTGCCGATATCGCCGGCGTGAATGATCTGTGCGCAGCCCTGCAGCGCCGCCACTGCCTCGGGGCGGAGCAGACCGTGGGTGTCGGAGATCAGGCCGATGCGCATGCCGGTGTTCCCTTTAACTGCTTCGTCAGGTCATCCGACCCTTGGCCGACCGCAGTGGTTGCGGCAGGCTTGGGCTGTTCGGGTCGAGGAGTCTGGCATGGATCGGGTGGATTGCGTGGTGGTGGGTGCGGGAGTGGTCGGGCTGGCGGTGGCGCGTGCGCTGGCGCTGGCCGGTCGCGAGGTGCTGATACTGGAAGCCGAGGCGGCCTTTGGCACCGCCACCAGCGCGCGCAACAGCGAAGTCATCCACGCCGGCATCTACTACCCGCAGGGCTCGCTCAAGGGCCGGTTGTGCGTGGCCGGGCGTCGCCAGCTCTACGATTTCTGCAACAGCCACGGCGTGGCCCATCGACGTTGCGGCAAGCTGATCGTCGCCACCGACGAGGCCCAGATCGCTGCGCTGGAACAACTGCGGCGGCACGCGCTGGCCAATGGGGTCGATGACCTGCAGTCCCTCGATGGGCGCGAGGTGCTGGCGCTGGAGCCCGAAGTACAGGCGGTGGCAGGGCTGCTCTCGCCGAGTACCGGCATCATCGACAGCCACGCGCTGATGCTGGCACTGCTGGGCGATGCCGAGCGCCACGGCGCGGTGCTGGCACTGAACGCGCCGGTAACGGCGATCACCGTCGGCAGCGCGGGCTTGCAGGTCGAGGTGGGCGGCGCCGACCCGCTGCAGTTGCTGGCCCGCACCGTGGTGAATTGCGCCGGGCATGGCGCGCCCATCCTCGCCGCGCACACCGCCGGGTTGGACCCGGCCGCGCGGCCGCGGCAGTTCTTCGCCAAGGGCAGCTACTTCAGCCTGAGCGGGCGCACGCCGTTTCGCCATCTGGTCTATCCGCTGCCCGAGCCCGGCGGCCTCGGTGTGCACCTGACCCTGGATCTGGCCGGCCAGGCGCGTTTCGGCCCGGACGTGCAGTGGGTCGAGGCGCTCGACTATCGCATCGAGCCGGAACGGGCCGAGGGCTTCTATGCCGCGATTCGCCGTTATTGGCCGGCGCTGCCGGACGCTTCGTTGCAACCGGCCTACACCGGCATCCGCCCGAAGATCAGCGGCCCCGCCGAGGCGGCCGCGGACTTTCGCATCGACGGCCCGGCGCAGCACGGCGTCGCCGGGCTGGTGAACCTGTTCGGCATCGAATCGCCGGGCCTGACTGCCTGTCTGGCTATTGCCGAACACGTCCTTGGGCAGCTCGAGCCCACGGCATTGGCGATCTGATCACGGGCTGTCGCGCTCGCGTTGCGGCCCGTGCGGACGGGCCGCACACTGCAACCCGCCGCGATCGGACGGCGCATCACCGGCAAAAGGAACGTGCATGGAACTGACAGGCGAAGCCCGCCCGCTGAAAGTCTATCTGGCGGTCGGATTGCTGCAGGGTTTGGCGCTCTGGGCGGCCAGCGAGGTCTGGCCGCACGCTGCTGGCTGGCGGATTCTGTGTTCGGCGCTGCTGGCCTTCACGGTGATTGGCGGCTGGCAGGTGCAGCTGCTCTGGGGCGGGCTGTGCGAGGCCGGACGCTGGCGCCTGGTACTTGCCTCTGCCGCGCTGCCGGCCGTGCTGGCGGGCGGCCTCGCGCTGCAGTTCGAGCAGCCGCGCTGGTATTACCTGGGTGAATCCGTCGGTACCCTGCTGCTCTGGAGCAACCTGATCCTGGCCTATGTGCTGACACCCTTCATCCAGGCGCGGGATATCGATCATCGTTGGCGTGTCGCCTACGCCGCGCTATACCGGCATGCCATCAACAACGGCCTGCTGCTGTTCATGGCGCTGCTGATGCTGGCGGCGTTCTGGCTGCTGATCTGGCTCTGGGCTGGCCTGTTCAAGCTGGTCGGCATCAGGCTTTTCGCAACGCTGTTCGAGTCGTCCGGCTTTATCTGGGTGGCCAGCGCGACGGTCGTCGCCATCGGGCTGTGGATCGGTCTCGAGCGTGGCCAACTGGTCGATGCGCTGCGCAACGTGCTGCAGGCGATGTGTCGCTTCCTGCTGCCGCTGACGGTCCTGATTCTGCTGCTGTTCGTGGTTTGCCTGCCGTTCACCGGTCTGCAGCCGTTGTGGGAAACCCGCCATGCGACGCCGATCCTGCTGGCCATGGTGTTCGCCCATGTCGCGTTGCTCAACGGCGTCGTTCAGGATGGCCGGCAAGCGGTGCATTACCCGCGTGCGCTGCGCGTGCTGGTCGACGCCAGCTCGCTGTGCCTGCCGCTTCTGGCGGGTCTTGCGGTTTACGCACTGTGGCTGCGGATCGGTCAGTACGGGCTCACGCCTGATCGGGTGGTGGCGCTCGGGGCGACCCTGGTGGCGCTGCTGCACGCGCTGGCGCTGATGGCGGCGGTGCTGCAACGGCGGGATGGCTGGTTGGCGGGCTTGCGCCGGAGCAACCCGCTGCTGGCGCTGGTTTCGGTGGCGCTGTTGCTGCTCATGCATCTGCCACCGTTGAGCCCGTTGCAGCTCAGCGCAGCCAATCAGTACCAGCGCCTGCTCGACGAGCAGGTGCCGGCAGAGCGCACCGATCTCGGCGCGCTGCGCTTTCAGCTGGGACAGCCCGGTCGCGACCATCTCGAAAAACTGCGCCAGCGCCTGAGCCAACCGGGCATCGCCGACGCGCGTCGGGAGCAACTGCAGGCGGACCTGCAGCGACTGGACGGCGCGGACAACTACTGGAACTGGCGACACGCGCACGACATGGCCAACACCGCTCCCGTGCCATGGATCGGCGCGCCTCTCGAAGATGCCGACGGCGCCTTGGCCCAGGCGATCGCGACCCAGGGCTGTGACGGGGACTGCGCCCTGTTTGCCGTCGATCTGGATGACGACGGCCAGCCCGAGGTACTGCTGCTACGCGGTGCGCGGCCGCGAATCGTGACGGTGCTGGGGCGTGAGGCGAACGGCAGCTGGCGCTGGATCGGCCACCTTCGCAGCGCCGACGAGCAGACCCTCGACGGCGAGACCCTCAAGGAGCAGATCGAGCGTGGGGCCTGGCGGGTGGTGGCGCCGCGTTTCAATGCCTTGGAGATTGACGGCATACGGCTGGAGCCGGCGATTACCGAATAGCGCGCATGAAAAAGCCCGACACAAGGTCGGGCTTTTTTGTTGCGGCTGCGGCAGGTGATCAGCCGTCCAGCATCGCCTTGTCGCGCACCGCGCCCTTGTCGGCGCTGGTGGCCAGCAGGGCGTAGGCCTTGAGCGCGGTCGAGACCTTGCGCGCGCGCGGCTGCGCCGGCTTCCAGCCCTTCTTGTCCTGCTCGATGCGGCGGTGGGCCAGCTCTTCATCCGACACCTGCAGCTGGATGCTGCGGTTGGGAATGTCGATCAGTACCTTGTCGCCGTCCTGCACCAGACCGATGGCGCCGCCTGCGGCCGCTTCCGGCGAAGCATGGCCGATGGACAGGCCCGAGGTGCCGCCGGAGAAGCGACCGTCGGTGAGCAGCGCGCATTCCTTGCCGAGGCCCTTGGACTTCAGATACGAGGTCGGGTAGAGCATTTCCTGCATGCCCGGGCCGCCCTTCGGACCTTCGTAGCGGATGATGACGATGTCGCCTGGCTTCACCTCGTCGGCGAGGATGCCTTTCACGGCGCTGTCCTGGCTTTCGTAGATCTTCGCCGTGCCTTCGAACACGTGAATGGACTCGTCCACGCCGGCAGTCTTCACCACGCAGCCGTCCAGGGCGATGTTGCCGTAGAGCACGGCGAGGCCGCCTTCCTGGGAATAGGCGTGCTCGACGCTGCGGATGCAGCCTTCGGCACGGTCCAGGTCCAGGCTCGGCCAACGGGTGGCCTGGCTGAAGGCGATCTGGGTCGGGATGCCCGCCGGGCCGGCCTTGAAGAAGGTATGTACCGCTTCGTCCTGGGTCTGGGTGATGTCCCATTCGGCGATGGCATCGGCCATGCTCGGGCTGTGCACCGTGGAAACATCGGTGTGCAGCAGGCCGCCGCGGGCCAGCTCGCCGAGGATGGAGAAGATGCCGCCGGCGCGGTGCACGTCTTCCATGTGGTACTTCTGGATGTTCGGTGCCACCTTGCACAGCTGCGGCACCTTGCGCGACAGCGCGTCGATGTCGCGCAGGTCGAAGTCGACCTCGGCTTCCTGGGCGGCGGCCAGGAGGTGCAGGATGGTGTTGGTCGAACCGCCCATGGCGATGTCCAGGGTCATGGCATTCTCGAAGGCCTTGCGGCTGGCCACGTTGCGCGGCAGTACGGACTCGTCGCCGTCCTGGTAGTAACGCTTGCACAGCTCGACGGCGATACGCCCGGCGCGCAGGAACAGCTGCTCGCGGTCGGCGTGGGTGGCCAGCGTGGTGCCGTTGCCCGGCAGGGACAGGCCGAGGGCTTCGGTCAGGCAGTTCATCGAGTTGGCGGTGAACATGCCCGAGCAGCTGCCGCAGGTGGGGCAGGCGCTGCGCTCGTATTCGGCGACCTTCTCGTCGGAGCAGGAATCGTCGGCGGCCACTACCATGGCGTCGACCAGGTCCAGACCGTGGTTGGCCAGCTTGGTCTTGCCGGCTTCCATCGGGCCGCCGGAGACGAACACCACCGGGATGTTCAGGCGCAGCGCGGCCATCAGCATGCCGGGAGTGATCTTGTCGCAGTTGCTGATGCAGACGATGGCGTCGGCGCAATGCGCATTGACCATGTACTCCACGGAGTCGGCGATGATCTCGCGCGACGGCAGCGAATAGAGCATGCCGTCGTGACCCATGGCGATGCCGTCGTCGACCGCGATGGTGTTGAATTCCTTGGCCACGCCGCCGTGCTTCTCGATCTCGCGGGCGACCAGCTGGCCCATGTCTTTGAGGTGCACGTGGCCGGGGACGAACTGGGTGAAGGAGTTGGCGATGGCGATGATCGGCTTCTTGAAGTCTTCGTCCTTCATGCCGGTGGCGCGCCACAGCGCCCGGGCACCGGCCATGTTGCGGCCGTGCGTGGAGGTTTTCGAACGGTAATCAGGCATGACGGTTCCTGCGGCTAATCAGGTAATCGGAGGTATGCGTATGGTGAGCAACGCCTGTGCCGGATGCAACGGAGGGTGACCGCGCGTTCGGAAGGGGCCGGGTCGAGGCGGGGTAATCGCTCGTGGGGCCTGGGCTCTGGGTCCGCCGTGTGGTGAATGGCGAGATATCACCGATTCTACGCACGTTCCGGCAGCCGGGCCAGGCGGGACGATTGCCGGTACGCCGGCATGCCGCGAGCTAGCCGCGCGGGGCCGCCTGAACGGCCGTCCGGGGTGCGCATCCGCCGAAATTCGCCGCTTTGACCGCTGGTCCGCTTCTGCCTGCGTGCGACTGGCGGGTCGATTATCGCTCGCTACAGTCCATTCCCGACCGTTTCGCTGGCTGTCGCGCCTCTGCAGATGCGCGCTGCCCGCGGGTGGTCGGTCGCCGGTAGGTGTCCGTTTCGCGGCGGTAGGGCAGCGTTCGACCGGCGATGAATCCTTATACCAATGACAAGAACGAGGAATGCAGATGCACAAGTTCACACTTGGATGCCTGAGTGCCACGGCGCTGGTCGCCCTGTCCGTTTCCACCATCGCCGCTCCGCTGCCCGATACGCCCGGCGCGCCGTTCCCGGCGGTTTCGAGCTTCGACAATTCCGGTCCGTACGCGGTCACCAGCCAGAGCGAGGGGCCCAGTTGCCGTGTCTATCGGCCACGCACGCTCGGCCAGGGCGGGGTCCGGCACCCGATCATCCTCTGGGGTAACGGCACCGGTACCGGGCCGACGACCTATTCCGGACTGCTGACCCACTGGGCCAGCCATGGATTCGTCGTCGCCGCGGCGGAAACCTCCAACGCCGGCACCGGACGGGAGATGCTCGCCTGTCTGGATTACCTGGTGCAGGAGAGCAACCGCACCTATGGCACCTATGTCGGCGTGCTCAATACCGGGCGGGTCGGGACCTCGGGGCACTCCCAGGGCGGCGGCGGTTCGATCATGGCCGGCCGGGACGACCGCGTCCGGGCCACCGCGCCGATCCAGCCGTACACCATCGGCCTCGGCCATGACTCGTCCTCGCAGCGCAACCAGCGCGGGCCGATGTTCCTCATGTCCGGCGGGGCGGACACCATCGCCGTGCCCTACCTCAATGCGCAGCCGGTCTACAGCCGGGCCAACGTGCCGATCTTCTGGGGCGAGCGGCGCTATGTCAGCCATTTCGAACCGGTTGGCAATGGCGGCGAGTATCGCGGCCCGAGCACGGCCTGGTTCCGCTACCAGCTGATGGACGACCAGTCGGCGCGCAGCACCTTCTATGGGCGGCTCTGCCGGCTCTGTACCAGCCTGCTGTGGAGTGTGGAGCGCAAGGGCATCGAGTAAGGCAGGGGAAGCGCAGGGCGGTCCGCCGCCCTGCGCAACCGGATGGCCGATCAGCTGTTGGGCAGGATGCGGCAGGTCAGGCTCTTGATGTAGCGGGTCTCCGGGATCGCCGGATGCACCGGGTGATCCGGACCCTGGGCGCCGCGCTCGAGCAGCTGGATGTTGCGATCCAGATGGCGCGCGCTGCCGAGCAGGATGTTCTGCAGGTCGTCCTCGGGCAGGTGCATCGAACAGCTGGCGCTGACCAGGATGCCGTCCTTGTTCAGCAGCCGCATGGCGGTTTCGTTGAGGCGGCGGTAGGCGGCCTCGCCGTTCTTCAGATCCTTCTTGCGCTTGATGAACGCCGGCGGATCGGTGATCACCACGTCGAAGCGCTCTTCGGCATTCTTCAGTTCCTTCATCGCCTCGAAGGCATCGCCTTCGACGCAGGTCATCTTCTCGGCCACACCATTGAGCGCAGCGTTGCGCTCCACACCATCCAAGGCAAAGGCCGAGGCGTCGACACAGAACACTTCGCTGGCGCCGAAGGCGGCGGCCTGCACGCCCCAGCCACCGATGTAGCTGAACAGGTCGAGCACGCGCTTGCCCTTGACGTAGGGCGCCAGGCGCGCACGGTTCATGCGGTGATCGTAGAACCAGCCGGTCTTCTGGCCCTGCAGCACCGGCGCCTCGAACTTCACGCCGTTCTCTTCCAGCGCGACCCACTCCGGTACCACGCCGAAGGCGGTATCGACGTAGCGTTCAAGGCCTTCGGCATCGCGGGCGCTGGAGTCGTTCTTCCACAGCACGCCGCGCGGCTTGAGCACCTGCACCAGCGCTTCCAGCACGGCATCCTTGTTGCGCTCCATGGTGGCCGAAGCCAGCTGCACCACCAGGTGGTCGTGGAAGCGGTCCACCACCAGGCCCGGCAGCAGGTCGGAATCACCGTAGATCAGGCGGTAGCACGGCTGATCGAACAGGCGATCACGCAGCGACAGCGCGACCTGGATGCGATGCACCAGCAGCGACTTGTCCAGGCTGTGCTTGAGATCGCGCGACAGCAGCCGCGCGCAGATCAGGTTGTTCGGCGAAACCCCGACGATGCCCAGCGGCTTGCCACCGGCCGCTTCGAGCACGGCCTGGTCGCCAGCGGCGAAGCCGGCCAGGGGCGTGGCCGCGGTGTCGACCTCGTTGCTGTAGACCCACAGATGGCCCGCGCGCAGGCGGCGGTCGGCGTTGGCTTTGAGGCGCAGGCTGGGCAGGGTCATCGGCAGGGCTCCGGAAAAAAGACGGGCATTCTAAACGAGCGGCAGGCGGCGCGCGCCGGGTCGGCGGAAAAACGCTCGCCGCTTGCTGCCACTGTCTCGCTCAGGCGGACAGGGCGTCGATCAGCGCCTGGCTGAATGCCGGGATGTCATCGGGTTTGCGGCTGCTGATGAGCTGGCCGTCCACCACCACCTGCTCGTCGACCCACTCGGCACCGGCGTTCTTCAGGTCGTCGGTGAGCGAGGGCCAGCTGGTCATGCGCTTGCCTTTGACCAGGTCGGCGGAGATCAGCAGCCAGCCGCCATGGCAGATCACCGCGATGGGCTTGTTCGCATCCGCCGCCGCCCGGACCAGCTTCTGCGCGGTTTTGTCGGTGCGAATGGTGTCGGAATTGACCACGCCGCCGGGCAGCAGCACGGCGTCGTAATCCTCCATGCGGACGCTGTCGAAGGTGTTGTCGACATGGAACTTGGAGGCCGGGGTGGTGTGGTTCCAGCCGGTCACCTCGCCGTTCTTGGCGGAGATGATCTCGGCGGTTGCGCCGGCCTTTTCCAGCGCCTCCTTGGGTCCGGTCAGCTCGACCTGCTCGAAACCGTCGGTCACCAGAATGGCCACGCGTTTGCCGTTGAGAGATTGGGACATGGGCTTACCTCCGTCTGTCTGTCGGTAACACTCGCCGAATGCGAGTCACTTGAAATGGGACCCACATCTCAGCCAAAGTTCGCCCTTTCCTGCCGATAGCACTTTGCCTTACCTGTCCGAGCGCCCCGCCATGGCCGTTGAACTGTCCGCCGATCAAATCCGCCGGGTGCTGCAAGGCATCAGCGTGCCGCCGCAGCCGCAGATCATGGTCGATCTGCAGATGGAGCAGGTCATGCCGGTGCCCGACCTCAAGGCCATCGCCCGGTTGATCAGCCAAGACCCGGGGCTCTCCGGCGCGCTGCTGAAGATCGTCAATTCGCCGTATTTCGGCCTGACCAACCGCATCGCCTCCATCCAGCAGGCGGTCAACCTGCTCGGCTGCGACTCGGTGATCAACCTGATCAACGCCCAGTCGATCAAGGGCGAGATGAGCGACGAGACCATCGTCACCCTCAATCGCTTCTGGGACAGCGCGCAGGACGTGGCCATGGCCTGCCTGACCCTGGCCAAGCGCATCGGCTACCAGGCGCCGGACGAGGCCTACGCACTGGGGCTGTTCCACAACTGCGGCATTCCGCTGATGCTCAAGCGCTTCCCCGGTTACATGGCGGTGCTGGAGGAAGCCTACGCCAGTACCGGCGAGGGCCAGCGCATCGTCGACATCGAGAACCGCGTGCTCAGCACCAACCACGCGGTGGTCGGTTACTTCACCGCCAAGTCGTGGAACCTGCCACTGTACCTGTGCGATGCCATCGCCAATCACCACAACGCGTTGTCCTTGTTCTCCGACGACTCCGGGCGTGACGCGCCGATCAAGACGCTGCTGGCGATCCTCAAGATGGCCGAACACATCTGTGCCTGTCATCGCGTGCTGGGCGGTCAGCCCGAGGACCACGAGTGGGACAGCGTCTCGCGCCTGGTGCTCGACTATGTCGGCCTGTCGGATTACGACTTCGTCTGCCTGAAGGAAAGCATTCGCGAACTGGGCGTGGGCTGACGCTCCGGCGCCGGCCTGCTAAGGTCGGCATCCCTTCGCTGTAACCGTATCTCGCCATGCCCGAACTTCCCGAAGTCGAAACCACCCGCCGTGGCATCGAGCCGCATCTGGTCGGCCAGCGCGTCAGCCGCGTGCTGGTGCGTGATCGTCGCCTGCGCTGGCCGATTCCGGAGGATCTCGACGTGCGTCTGTCCGGCCAGCGCATCGAGGCCGTCGAGCGGCGCGCCAAGTACCTGCTGATCCGCGCCGAGAGCGGCACGCTGATCGTCCATCTCGGCATGTCCGGCAGCCTGCGTCTGGTGGACGCGGCATCGCCCGCGGCCAAGCATGAGCACGTCGACATCCTGCTGGAGTCCGGTCAGGCCCTGCGCTACACCGATCCGCGGCGCTTCGGCGCGATGCTCTGGAGCGACGAGCCGCTGGCGCATGTACTGCTGGCCAGCCTCGGGCCCGAGCCGCTGGGCGAGGACTTCGATGGCGACCGGCTGTATCGGCTGTCGCGCGGACGCAGCATGGCGGTCAAGCCGTTCATCATGGACAACGCGGTGGTGGTGGGCGTCGGCAACATCTATGCGAGCGAGGCGCTGTTCGCCGCCGGGATCGATCCGCGGCGGCCGGCCGGCAGCATCTCGCGGGCGCGCTATCTGAAGCTCGGCGAGGAGATCCGCCGCATCCTGGCCATGGCCATCGAGCGCGGTGGCACCACGCTGCGCGATTTCGTCGGTGGCGATGGCAAGCCCGGTTACTTCCAGCAGGAGCTGTTCGTCTATGGCCGTGGCGGAGAGTTCTGCAGGAACTGCGGTGGCACATTGCGCGAGATTCGCCTCGGTCAGCGCGCCAGTGTCTACTGCGGTCGCTGCCAACGCTGAGGCGGCGCAACTGCGCGCGCATTGACGGCGTTCACGCCCCGCGGGCCCTGGCCGCTGCTATAGTGGCCGCCACAACTAAAATTGCCGCGTTTCGCACAGCTGAAGGACCACACCATGAATCTGTTCCGCTCCACCGCTGCTGTCTTGGCTCTGACCACTGGCCTGCTGGCAATGCCGGCGCACGCGGAATCGGTCCCGCAGAACGCCAGCGGCGATCCGATGTACACCGTCGAGGCGCCGAAGGCCTACTCCATGATCGGTGACCTGGTCATCGCCCGCCCGCTGCTGATCGGCGCGACCGTGCTGGGCGCCGCCGCTTTCGTCGTCAGCCTGCCGTTCACCGCGCTGGGCGGCAATGTCGGTGAGGCGGGCAAGGCGCTGGTGGTCGAGCCAGGCAAGGCAGCCTTCGTACGCTGCCTGGGCTGCACCACCAGCGGCTACAACGCACAGAATTGACCGGCATCATCCGCACCGCGACTGGCAGGCGCTGAGCCTTCCGATCGCGGTGCCGCTGCAGTAGGCTTCGCCTCCCAGTTCATCTATCCGCGCGAAGCCATCTTGAAACCTTCCTTCTTCAAGATCCTCCTGCCCCTCGCGGGCATATTGCTGCTGTCCTGGTCGTTCTGGGCCAGCAGCGGCTGGCTCGAACTCTGCGCGGGGCTGGCGCTGTTCCTGTTCGGCATGCAGTGCCTCGAGGAGGGCCTGCGTCAGCTGGCCGGCAGCACGCTCGAGCAACTGCTCGCCCGCAGTACCGCGACCCCGTTCAAGGGACTGATGTTCGGCGTCAGCGGCACCATGCTGCTGCAGTCCAGCACGCTGGTATCGCTGCTCACCATCGCCTTCATCAGTACCGGGCTGATCAAGCTCGCCGGCGGTATCGCCATCCTGTTCGGCGCCAACCTGGGGTCCACCACCGGCATCTGGCTGCTGGCGCTGGCCGGCCAGAACGTCAGCCTGAGTCCGCTGGCCTTGCCGCTGCTGGTCTTCGGGGTGCTGGCCAGCTTCAGCGGAGACAAGGGCAAGGCGGCCGGGCGCATCGTGCTCGGTATCGCCTTCATCTTTCTCGGTATCGATCAGATCAAGACCGGCTTTTCCAGCTTCGGTGGCATGGACCTGTCGCAGTATCACGCCGGCGGGTTGACCGGCCAGCTGCTGTTCGTCGGCATCGGCCTGCTCGCCACCGTGGTCCTGCAATCGAGCCACGCAACGCTGATGCTGACCCTGACCGCGTTGGCCGCCGGTCAGCTGGATCTGACTCAGGCGCTGGCCACCGCCATCGGTGCGAACATCGGCACCAGCGTCACCACCGCCTTTGTCGGCTCGCTGGGCGGTAACCGCAGCGGCCAGCGCCTGGCCCTGGCGCATGTGCTGTTCAACGTCACGACCGCCATCCTGGCGATCGCACTGCTGGTGCCCCTGGCCTGGCTGGTGCAGTGGCTGGTCGCGCCGCTGGGGTTGGGCGAGAACCGGCTGATTCAGCTGGCGCTGTTCCACAGCCTGTTCAACGGCATGGGCGTGCTGCTCTTCTGGCCCTGGCAGACGCAGCTGGCAAACGTCCTGCTGCGCGTGCTGCCAGAGCGGGCCGAGCCGACGGTGCTGATCACCGAGCTGACGCCAACGCCGGCGGATGGCGTGACCCATGCGCGCTATCTCAACGAGCGGGCGCTGGATTCGGCCGATGCCGCGGCCAGCGCGGTGGCTCAGGAGCTGCAGCACCTGGCACGCCTGAGCCTGGAGGTGATCTGTCATGCCCTCTACCTGCCGGTCGAGCAGCTGCGTCAGCAGGGCCGGGTCGACGAAGCGCTGCTGCATGCCCGTCCCGAAGCCCAGGCGCTGGACGCCGAACATCTGTACCGGCGCCATATCAAGGGCGTGTATTCCGATCTGCTGACGTTCATGGGCCGCCTGGAGCTGCCGCTGGACGAGAGCCATCAGGCGTTCTGGGTGAACTGCCAGGTCGCCGCGCTGCAGCTGGTGGATGCGGTCAAGGATGCCAAGCACCTGCAGAAGAACCTTGGCCTGTACCTGCGCCAGGACGATTCCGCCGCGCGCCAGGCCTATGTCGAACTGCGCCGGCAGCTGCTGGAATCGCTACGGGAAATTCGCGCGCTGAATCACTCCGAGCTGCCCGATGAGCTCTGGCGCGAGCGGCTGAACTGGCTGGACGAACGTGCCGCACACTTCGACGCCGAGTTTCGCCGGCGGCTGTTCGAGTCGATCCGCAATCACAAGCTGGACGGCCTGCAGACCAGCTCGCTGATGAACGACCTGGGCTATGCCAGCCGCATCATCCAGAGCCTGCGCAACGCCCTGCTGCTGGGTGAGGGCCACGAGCTGACGCGTCAGCTGCGGCAGCTGGCGGCGGACGACGGCCCGGTCATTGTTCAGCCGTGATCGGCTGGCGCCGTGCGGGCACCTTCAGCGCGCGGCCGATGCCGCGCGGGTCGCTGGCCGCTTCGACCTTGCCGCTCGGCTTGTGCCAGTAGAGCACCTGCTGGTTGCCGTAGTCCCGCTCGATCAGCCTGGGCTGGTGGCCGCGGGCACGTAGCGCGTCCAGCTGGGCCGCGCTGAAGGCATCGGCCTCGTACTGCAGCACGTCCGGCAGGTACTGATGGTGGTAGCGTGGCGCCGCCGGCCAGGCCTGCACCGGCTCGCCGTCCAGATAGGACAGGGCCGAGAGCAGCACCATGCTGGGAATGCGACTGCCGCCGGGGGTGCCGAAAGCGGTGAATTCCTCGCGGCTCTCGATAAAGGTCGGGCTCATGCTCGACAACGGCCGCTTGCCCCCGGCGATGGCGTTGGTGCTGCTGCCTTCCAGACCGTAGGCGTTGCTGCCGTCGATGTCGGCGGCGAAATCGTCCATCTCGTCGTTGAGCAGTACCCCGGTGCCGGGCACGGTGAAGGCGGCGCCAAACATCATGTTCAGCGACAGCGTCGCCGCCACCGCATTGCCTTCGGCATCGATCACGGCGAAATGCGTGGTGTGCTCGCCCTCGCGCCAGCGTGGTGCCGGTGGCAGGTCGCTGCTCGGGGTGGCGTGCTCGCGGTCGATGGCGGCGGCCAGCTGGTCCAGGTAGCGCGCGGACAAAAGCCGCTCGATCGGTGCGGCGACGAAATCGGGATCGCCCAGCAGCCCGCGGTCACGGTACGCGCGACGCAATGCCTCGACCACCAGGTGGCTGCGCTGCAGCGGTTCGGCCTCACGCCAGGCGAGGCGTTCGAGGATGCCCAGGCTCTGCGCGAGGATCACCCCGCCGGCCGAGGGCGGCGGCGCACCGATCAGCTCGCGGCCATCGGCCAGGGCGAAACGCAGGGGCTCGCGCTCCACGGTGCGGTAGTCGGCCAGGTCCTCCAGCGACCAGATGCCGCCGGCCGCACGTACGCCCTGGACCAGCTTCTGTGCCAGTTCGCCGCGATAGAAGCCGTTACGGCCGTTGCTGGCGAGTCGCTCCAGGGTTTGCGCCAGTTCCGGCTGGCGCAGCAGATGACCTTCGGCCGGAAGATCGCCCTCGTCGAGAAACAGCCGCGCACTCTCGGGATCGTCACGCAGTGCGGCCAGGCGCCAGCTGGCGCGCTGGCGGTACACCGCATCCACCTCGAAGCCGTCGCGGGCCAGGGCGATGGCCGGCGCCAGGGTCGCCTCGAGTGGCAGGCGACCACGTTGTTCGGCGAGCTCGACCAGCGCCGCTGGCGTGCCGGGAATCGCCGCCGCCAGCGGGCCGTTCAGCGACAGTTCGCGCTGGAACTGCCCGTCGCGCAGATACAGGTCCGGCGTGGCGGCGCGCGGCGCACGCTCGCGGGCGTCGAGAAATACGTGACGGGCCGGTTCGGCGGCCTCGCGCAGCAGAAAGAAGCCACCACCGCCGAGCCCCGAGCCATAGGGCTCGACCACGGCCAGTGCGGCGCTCACCGCGACGGTGGCGTCGAAGGCGTTGCCGCCTGCTTCAAGGATCTGGCGGCCGACTTCGCTGGCCAGGGGGTGGGCAGTGGCGACGGCACCATTGTCGAGCGGGTTGGCCTGGACGCTGCAGGCCAGTAACAGCAGGGCGGCGAACCAGCCGTGGAGCACCCTGAACAGGAGCCTCCGCCGGGTCGGTCGCCGCCAGCGCATCACGCCTTGCCGGTGATGATCAGGTATTTCTGCATCAGTTCGTCCTTGCTCTCGACGTTGTTCTCGTCGAGCGGGATGCAGTCTACCGGGCAGACCTGCTGGCACTGCGGCTCGTCATAGTGGCCGACGCACTCGGTGCAGAGGTTGGGGTCGATGACGTAGATCTCCTCGCCCTGGGAGATGGCGCTGTTCGGGCACTCCGGCTCGCAGACATCGCAGTTGATGCAGTCATCGGTGATTTTCAGGGACATCCAGCGAACTCCTGCCGTGGCTCGAACCACGGCACAGCTAAATTACGACGGCCAATTGTGCCGCATCGACGCTCGGCGTGCACTCGACGCAGGGCCGACGGCGGCCCTCAGTTCTGGCCGAAGCGCGTCTTGAGCGCCTGCATCACGGCCGGATGCACGAACTTCGAAACGTCGCCCTGGAGCGAGGCGATCTCGCGCACCAGGGTCGAGGAAATGTAGGAGTACTTTTCCGACGGCGTGAGGAACAGGCTTTCGACGTCCGGGGCCAGCTGCCGGTTCATGTTGGCCAGCTGGAATTCGTATTCGAAGTCGGACACCGCGCGCAGGCCGCGCAGCAGGATGTTGGCCTGCTGTTCCTTGACGAAGTGGGCAAGCAGGGTCGAGAAGCCGATGACCTTCACGTTCGGCAGGTGCTTGGTCACTTCACGGGCCAGCTCCACGCGTTGCTCCAGCGGGAACAGCGGGTTCTTCTTCGGGTTGGCCGCCACGGCGATGATGACCTCATCGAACAGCCGCGAGGCACGTTCCACCAGATCGGCGTGGCCCATGGTGATGGGATCGAAGGTTCCCGGATACAACACTCGATTCATCGCGGCGTCCTGACGCATGCGTGGGGGTGTGGATGGTAGCGGCTCGGTATCGGCAGCGTAAAGTCTGAATGGCCATGCGGCGATCTGCCGCGAATGCGAGGCAATCTCAGGACTTGTGCAGGCGATCACCCAACTGCGTTGCCAGCTTCGCGCACAGGGCGTAGATCGACAGCTGCGGGTTGGCGCCGACGCTGGTGGGAAACAGCGACCCGTCGTGAATGGACAGATTGCGCAGCTGATGGTGCCGGCCGAGGCTGTCGGTCACCGCCTGGCGCGGGTCTTCGCCCATGGCGCAACCGCCCATGACGTGGGCGCTGCCGAGGCGGGTGCGGTACGGCGCCAGGTCGAGGCGCTCGATCAGTTCGCGTGCCGCACGGGCCGTCTTCACGTAACGGGCATCGGCATGCAGCGGCAGCACCGCGCGGGCACCGGCGGCGAACTGGATCTCGGCCATGGTGAGAAAGGCGCGGCGGATGCCGTCCCAGGCGTAGGCGGTCATGCGGTAGTCGAGTACAGGGCTGCCATCGTCGCGCAGCTCGACGCTGCCCTCGGCACTGTCCGGATGAAAGCCGTCGCGCTGCAGGGCGATCATGGCGTGGGTATGCGGCAGCGCGGCCATGCGCTGCGCGTTCTCCGAGCCGAAATCGCCGAGCAGGGTGGACGCGAGCGCGGGATGGATGGGCGGCACTTCGAGCTTGTAGCCCGCCGGCCCGGCAGCCCCGTCGCGCCACTGGAAGTGATCCGAATAGATCGATTGCGGTGCGCCGCTGAAGGCGTCGATGCGCTGATCGAATTGCGCCGCGCAGAAGTTGGTCAGGTGCAGGAAGGTGCGCTTGCCGACGCGTTGGTGTGGGTCGGGCGCCTCCGAGCGCAGCAGCAACCCCGGCGTGTTGATGCCGCCGCCGGCGAGGATGTAGTGCCGGGCGATGACCCGGATGCGCCGGCCGGTGGGCGCCACGCAGCGCTCGTCCATGCCCAGGCAGTCGAGCCCGACCACCTGCTCGCCACGCACCTGCAGGCGCTCGGCCCGTGCGAGATAGAGCAGCTCGCCGCCCTTGTCCAGCAGTGCCGGAATGCTGGTGACCAGCATCGACTGCTTGGCATTGGTCGGGCAGCCCATGCCGCAGTAGCCCAGGTTCCAGCAGCCGCGCACGTTGCGCGGGATCACCGCCCAGTGATAGTCGAGCCGTTCGCAGCCGCGCCTGAGCACCTGGTTGTTGGCGTTCGGCGGCACTGCCCAGGGTGCCACGCCCAGGCGCTGCTCCATGCGTTCGAACCAGGGTTGCAGCGCTTCGGCCGAAAGCCCGCTGACGCCGTGCTCGCGGGCCCAGTGCTGCAAGGTCTGCGCTGGGGTGCGGAAACTCGAGGTCCAGTTCACCAGCGTGGTACCGCCCACCGCACGGCCTTGCAGAATCGTGATGGCGCCGTCCTTACTGGTGCGGCCGATGGCTTCCTGATAGAGCGAGCGGTAGGCCCGGGCTTCCTGCATGTCGAAGTCGCGGCTGGTGCGCAGCGGGCCTTCCTCGATCAGCAGCACCTTGAAACCGGCGGCGCTGAGGATTTCCGCGCTGGTGGCGCCGCCCGCGCCGCTGCCGACGATGGCGATATCGGCTTCCAGCGTCAGGTCCTGCTGCAGGCGCGAGCCGTCATGGGTGGTCCAGCCACGGGCGAGGCCTTCGGCGAAGAGATCGGGAACGGGCACGGCGGCCTCCTTGGTCAGACGGCCGGTGGCCCGGGATAGCCGCAGTGCGCCCAGGAAGCGGGGCAGGCGTACCAGGCCATGAGGATCATCTGCAGCAGCGAGGCGTGCCCCTGGCGCAGCAACGCGAGCGAGCTGTTCTGCCAGCGCAGAAGGAACGTGCGCAGCTGGTCGTCCGAGGCCTGGCTCCAGTCGCCCCAGATGCCGGTGAGCGGGCCGCGGGTCAGCGGCTGGCCGAGCACGTCGAACAGCTGGCGCACCTGGGCCGCCAGGGCGGGCGAGAGGTGGTCCAGGCCCTGATCGAGGCTGCTCAGCGTGGCCTGCACGGCCTGCGGCATGTGCTCGGCAGCTACCGCCCCGTCCAACAGCAGCGGGACCAGCCGGTGCAGCAGCGGCAGGTCGGCCTCACGCAGCACGGCGAAGCCGCTGGCGGGGCCGGCGGCGGTCGCCCCCGCGCAGCGGCCGAGCAGCCCGCCAGCGGCCAGGATGGCGCCGCCGAGCAGCCCGACCTTGAGCAGGGTGCGGCGGTTCATGGCGAGGTCGTGCATGGGTTCGTCGCGCTTCAGCGGATGAACAGAGCGTAGATCAGCTTCTGCCACCACTTGCCGTAGGGCGGATAGATCAGCCGTGCGGCGTTGAAGCGCTGCTTGGCGAATACCGCCCTGGCCTTGCTGAATGTCAGGAAGCCTTCGTGCCCGTGGTAATGGCCCATGCCGGAAGGGCCGATGCCGCCGAAGGGCAGATCGTCCTGCGCGACATGCAGCAGGGTGTCGTTCAGGCATACGCCGCCGGAATGCGTGCCCTCGAGGACGCGCTGCTGCTCGCCGCGATCGTAGCCGAAGTAGTACAGCGCCAGCGGTCGTGGCCGGGCGTTGACATAGGCCAGCGCCTCGTCCAGCCCGCCATAGGGCACGATCGGCAGCAGCGGGCCGAAGATCTCCTCCTGCATCACCCGCATCTGCTCGTTGACCTCCAGCAGCAGGCAGTGCGGCATGCGCCGCTGCTGTGGCGCGTCGAACAGCGGCATGACCCGTGCGCCCTTGGCCCGGGCGTCGTCCAGGTAGTCCTGCAGCCGCTTCAGCTGGCGGGCATTGATGATTGCACTGTAGTCGGGGTTGTCGGCCAGGCGCGGATACAGGCGCAGCACGGCCTCACGGTAGGCGCTGACGAAGCCCTCGAGGCGCGCGCGCGGCACCAGCACGTAATCCGGCGCAACGCAGGTCTGCCCGGCGTTCATGCACTTGCCGAAGGCGATGCGCTCGGCGGCATCGGCCAGCGGCACCGTGGCCGAGACGATGGCGGGCGACTTTCCGCCCAGCTCGAGGGTGACCGGGGTGAGGTTGTCCGCAGCGGCACGCATCACGTCACGGCCGACAGATGTCGCGCCGGTGAACAGCAGATGGTCGAAAGGCAGGCGGGCAAAGGCGCGGCCGACCTCCACGTCGCCGAGCACCACCGCCACCTGATCCTCGGGGAACACCTGCGCGAGCAGCGTTTTCAGCAGCTGACCGGTGGCCGGTGTCGACTCGCTCATCTTCAGCATCACGCGGTTGCCGGCTGCGAGCGCGCCGATCAGCGGACCGATGGCCAGGTAGAGCGGGTAGTTCCACGGCACGATGATCCCCACCACCCCCAGCGGTTGGTAGACCACCCGCGCGCTGGCCGGCTGGAAAGCCAGGCCGACCCGACGCCGCGACGGTTTCATCCAGCGCCGCAGATGGCGGCAGGCGTGACGGATGCCATGCAGGCTGGGCATGATTTCCGCCAGCAGGGTTTCGTCGGCCGAGCGATGGCCGAAATCGGCGCTGATCGCTTCGATCAGCGCCGGCTGGTGGGTTGCCAGCACATCGCGCAGCGCGTCCAGCCAGCGCACGCGGTCTTCCTCCGAAGGCATGGGCGCAGCGAGAAAGGCCGAGCGTTGACGCTGGAACAGAGCCTCCATGGCGGCAAGCGCCTGCGGGATGTCGGCGGACATGGAGGCTCCTCAAGAAAGATGGCTGGGAGATTTCTAGAGTAATTGCTCTAATCTGTCAACGAGACGTGCTTGCCCGGCCGCTGGCGTGTACCGTTGCCCCTTCGCTCCATCGCCGAGACCCCGCCGCCCATGGCACCCCGAGCCAAGACCCGCGATCGCATCATCGAAGCCAGCCTAACGCTGTTCAACGCCCAGGGCGAACGCACCGTCACCACCAACCACATCGCCGGGCACCTGGGTATCTCGCCGGGCAACCTGTACTACCACTTCGCCAACAAGCAGGCGATCGTCGCCGAGCTGTTCAGGCGTTACGAGGCTCGCATCGACGAGTTCCTGCGCCCGCCGCAACGGGCGTTGACGGTGGCGGACAAGGCCGTCTATCTGGAGGCGCTGCTGGCAGCGATGTGGGACTTCCGTTTCTTGCATCGCGACCTGGAAGCGCTACTCGCCGCCGACGAAGCGCTGGCACAGCGCTACCGCGCCTTTGCGGCGCGTTGCCTGGACAACGCGCGGGCGATCTATCAGGGATTCGTCGACGCCGGCATCCTGCGCATGGGCCCCGCCGAGGTCGACGCGCTGGCACTCAATGCCTGGATCATTCTCACTTCCTGGGTACGCTTCCTCGGTACCGTCGGCGAGCCCTCGGTGCAGCTCGGGCCGGGGCAGTTGCGTCGCGGTATCTATCAGCTGCTGGCGCTGGAGGTCGGCTTCGTATCGCCGGCTGCTTCGGCGGAAGTCTGCGCGTTGCTGCGCCAGTACCTGTCGGATGGTTGTCAGGGTATTTCGTCGGATTAATGGCGTTCGCGCTGCGCCTGATCAATATTCAAGCGTCGAGGCGACGAATAGCTGGCGAATAACCCTGAAAGAACTCGTATAATGATGGCAATCAAGTATCACATAGCCATTATCCGGTTTTCCTTCCCATGTCCCCCATGCCACGCGTCGCTGTCCTTGGTGCGTCTTCTTCCCCTGTTGTCGGTATCGAATACGAGCGGCACCCCGAGTGGTCCGCGCTCGCGGCGCTGCCGGCGTATGACATCGTTCTGCTCGATCTGCCGGCGGTGCGCGCCGGCGAAGCCTTGCGCAGCCTGCGTATGGACAAGCGTTATCGCTTCAGCCTGATCTATTGCTGCCAGGAGCAGGACGCGTCCTGCAAGGCGCTGAGCGACGGCGCGCCGCCGGCTGATCTGAGCGCCCTGGTGCCGCTCTGGCGGCTCTGGCAGGAGCGCTTCGCGCTGTTCAACCGTGGGGTGGCGCCGGAGCGTTTCGAGTCGCGCGTGCTCGCCTGGCTGTGGTTGCGCCCGCACGGCGCCATCCATGCGGTGCGCGATGCCGGCGTGGCGCAGCACTATCACTATCCGCTGCTGGAGGCGCTGGAGGACGACGAGTCGCCGAACGCCTTCGCCTGGCTACAGCTGATGACCCAGCAGGGCTGGCTGGAAGAGGGCGAGCTGGTCGATCGGGTGCGCCTGTGCGTCGGTTGTGGCTCCGGCCGGTTGAACTACGTGGATGTCTGCCCCGAGTGCCAGACGCTGGAAATCGCCCGTCAGCCGTCGCTGCACTGCTTCACCTGCGGCCACGTCGGCGCCCAGGAGCACTTCCTCAAGGATGGCCTGCTGCTCTGCCCGAACTGTTTCTCGCGCCTGCGTCACATCGGCAGCGATTACGACCGGCCGCTGGAGAACTATCGCTGCCGCAGCTGCCAGGCGTTCTTCGTCGATGCCGAAGTCGAGGCGCGCTGCCTGGACTGTGGCCAGGCCCATGCGCCGGACAAGCTGCGCGTGCGCGAGGTGCGTCACTTCCGCCTCGCCGAGGCCGGGCGATTGCGTTGTCGGCAGGGTTACTCGAGCAGCGTCGCCGAGACCGATCAGTTCGGCACGCTCAACCTGCTCAACCAGAAGTCCTTCCACGAGTTGCTCAACTGGCAGCTGCAGCTGGTGCGGCGCTACAAGCAGCCGGCGTTCTCCCTGCTTGGTTTGCGGTTCGTCAACCTGGCGGCGACCATCAGCGCACTCGGCGAGCTGCGCGGCCATGCGTTGGTGGACAGCCTGGTCGAACGCTTGCAGGAAGCCGTGCGCGACACCGATCGCTGCAGCCGGGTCAGCGAAGAGATTCTCTGGATCATGATGCCGCACACCGATGCGGCCGGCCTGGCAGTGGTGCGTAAACGCCTGCAGGAAGGTGCCGAGCGTCTGGCCAGCGAGCAGATCGGCCAGCTGCAGCTGCGTCAGATCGGCTTCACCGCACCGGCCGACCTGCTCGAACAGGAAGATGCCGCGTTGCTGCTGGCGCGCCTGAACGGGGAGCTGGGCTGAGATGGAGGGTTTCTGGCTGCAGTGGCTGGGGATTCTCGGCGAAATCGACAAGCCCGACGGGCTGGGCTATCTGCTGGTGATGCTGTTTCCGGCGTTTCTGCTGCTGGAGGTGCCGCTCAGCCTGGTGATCCTGCTCGGCGTGCTGCGCTGGTTCGTGCGCAAACCCTTCGAGCTGCCGGAAGGCAACAGCTACCAGCCGCGCGTGTCCTGCGTGATCACCTGCTACAGCGAAGGGCGCGATGTGCAGACCACGCTGCTCAGCCTGTGCGAGCAGACTTATCGCGGCGAGATCGAGATGATTCCGGTGGTCGACGGCGCGACGGCCAATCACGCGACGATGCAGGCCGTGCGGGATTTTCGCCTCGATGCGCAGCTGTATCCGCGGCGCTTTCTGCGGCCGATCGCCAAGTGGCAGCGCGGTGGCCGGGTTTCGTCGCTGAATGCAGGGCTGGAATACAGCACCGGCGAGATCGTCATGGCGCTGGATGGCGACACCTCGTTCGACAACGACATGGTGGTCAACGTGGTGCGCCATTTCCAGGATCCGGACGTGCCGGCGGTGGCCGGCAGCCTGCGGGTGCGCAATGCCCGTGCCTCGCTGACCACGGCGATGCAGGCGCTGGAATACCTGCTGTCGATCCAGCTGGCCAAGATCGGCCTCAGCGAGTGGAACGTGGTGAATAACGTATCCGGCGCGTTCGGCGCATTTCGTCGCAGCTTTCTGCAGAAAATCGGTGGCTGGGACACCCATACCGCCGAAGATCTGGATATCACCCTGCGCATCAAGAACTACTTCGGCCGCCGGCCGCTGCGCATTCCGTTCGAGCCGTGCGCCATCGGCCATACCGACGCGCCGGTGACGTTCCGCCAGTTCCTCATGCAGCGCCTGCGCTGGGATGGCGATCTGTTCTTCCTCTATGTGCGCAAGCATCGCCACAGCTTCACGCCGCGCCTGCTCGGCTGGCCGAACTTTCTGGTGGTGCTGGTCAGCGGGTTCTTCTTCCAGCTGGTGCTGCCGTTCATCATCCTCGGCTACTTCATCGTCGGACTGTACTCGCTGGCGCTGTCGACCTTTCTCGTGCTCGCCTGGCTGGTCTATCTGGTGTACCTGGCCAACACCCTGTTGGCCTACGTGGTGGCGGTGAGCATGGTGTCCGAACGGCCGCGGCAGGACCTGTGGCTGTGCTGGGTGGTGCCGCTGTTTCCGCTGTTCATGTTCGTCATGCGCTGCTGGAGCGCGGTGGCGATCCTCAACGAAATGATCCGGCGTGGCCATGAGGAAACCTCGATGGCGCCCTGGTGGGTGCTGCGCAAGGCGAAGAGGTTCTGATGCTGCGAGCGTTCTTTGTGCTCGGTCTGCTGTGGCTGGGCTCGCCCTGTCTGGCCGATGTGCTACCGCTGCCGACGTTGCTGGATCGCGTCGATAGCGCGCCGGCCCTGCGCGCGGCAGAGGCCGAACGCGTGGCCCTCGAGGCGCTGCAGCGGCAGCGCGAAGCCGAGG
The DNA here is from genome assembly GCF_051948915.1 of Stutzerimonas sp. Brlt_14. NCBI lineage: Bacteria > Pseudomonadati > Pseudomonadota > Gammaproteobacteria > Pseudomonadales > Pseudomonadaceae > Stutzerimonas > Stutzerimonas sp. Brlt_14. Next base: position 157,921 of record NZ_JAYJLM010000003.1, on the reverse strand, counting down.
CCGGTTGGCAGTGGTTCGCTTCGGCAGGGACGGGGCGCTATCGGGAGCTGGTGACCGAAGAGGTGCGCGACGACTACTACGGTCGCGATCTGGCGCTTGGTTTGCGCCATCCGCTGCTGGGCAGCCTGAAACGCCAGCTGGATGCGGTACGCAGCGTGGAAGACCAGCGTCAGCAACAGCAGGCCCGTCTGCAGCTGGCCCGTGTCGAGCAACGGCTGGCGCTGCGCAGCGCCTATGCCGACTGGTGGCGAGCGCAGGAGGAGCTGCGCTGGTGCGACGGGATCGCCGAGCCTGCGCGACGCGCGCGCGAGCAGCTGGCGGTGCGTCTGCGCGAGGGCTGGCTGCTGGCTTCCGAGGCGCGCCTGCAGGATGGCCGCTGGCAGGCGTTGCAGCGTCGTTGTGCGGCGGTTGAGCCGGTGCTGGAAGAAACTCGCTACAGCCTGCAGTCACTCAGTGGGCAGCCCATCGAGCCGCAAAGCCAGGCCCAGACCGAAGCACTGGCGGCAAGCGCGCAGCCTCTGAGCGCCTGGTTGCAGCAGCTCGAGGTGCATCCACGTCTGCAGGAGCGGCGCGGCCAGGTGAGTCAGGCGGAGCGGAATCGGCAAAGCCCTTGGTATGCCGGGGTCGACTCGAATTTCAGCGTGGCGCAGAGCTACGAAGACCGTAACGGTGGCAGCAAGCCAGGCAATGGCCTAGTGGCGAGCATCAGCCTGTCGGCTCCGTTCGATCCGCTGTCCTACGGTCAGGCGCGGGGCAACGAGGGTGAGGCGCGTCATCAGGTGGCACTGGCGCAGCTCGAAGCCGAGCGTGAACAGTTGCTACAGGGACTCGGGCAGGCGCTGCGTGCCCAGCGCCTGGCCGCGGATGAACTGCTGCAGGCGCGCGAGCAACTGGAAGTGGCGGCGTTAGCTGTGCGCGAGCAGCGCCTGCGCCGCGACGGCGATGTCGAGCAAGCCTACCTCGGCAGCCTGGCCGCCGAGCTGGAGCATGGCTACGCCGGTTTGCGCCTGATTGCCGCCTGGCACGGGTTGTGGCTGCGGGAAGCAGCGTTGCGCTTGTTCATTGATGAGGACGGAGGACGTTCGTCGTTGCTGGGGCCAGCGGAGAACGACTGGCAGGCGCTGCAGCCGGACCGGGATAAGCGCGTGGCGACTGACTCAGCAAGCTGGCGCCAGGGTGTGTATGTCTGGAACAGCCGCGCACTGTTCGACGAGCGCCAGCGCGCCGAGGTGCTGGCGCAACTGCGAGCGGCCGGCATGCAGCGTCTCTACCTCGGCCTCGACGCTGCCCAAGTGGCTGAGCCGGAGCGCTTGCGCGGCCAGTTGCGCGTGTTGCTCAGTGCCGCGCGCGAACAGGGATTCGAGGTGCTGCTGCTGCTCGGCGATCCGCACTGGCTACAACCCGAGGGGCGTCAGGGGTTGCTCGATCTGCTCGGTGAGCTGACGACGCTGCCGTTCGCCGGTCTGCATCTGGATCTGGAAGTCGAGCAGCTCGGCTGGCCGGTCCCCGAGGCGCGGCTGCGCGACTGGATGGATACGCTGACGGCGGCCGCGAGCGTCAGTCCCTGGCCGCTTGAGCTGTCCAGCCATCACCGCTGGTTCGCCGCACCGCGCGCCGGCGAATACTGCGTGCCCTGTCGGTTGCAGCAGCGTGGCGTGCATCGGGTCAGCCTGATGATTTATACCCGCAACCCTGAACGCAGCGGGGGGCTGGCGACGGAGATCGCGCGGCGCTGGCCGGGCTTGTCGTTCCGGCTGGCACAGAGCGTGGAGCCGCAGCTGGCGCCGGATGAGAGCTGGAGTGGCGCATCCCGCGCGCAATTGCAGGCACAGACCGAACGCTGGCGTCAGCGTCTGCAGACGCAGGCCATCACCGGCATCGACTGGCAGGACTGGTCTCACTATCCCCATTGAGCACATCGCATGAAGATCAAATTCTCCAGCGCCAAGGAGCAGCAACCGACCCAGGAGCAGGGCCTGCAGGTGCTCTACGCGCCGGGCAAGCGCCTGGCCTTCCGGCTGCGCTGGTACCTCATCCTGTTGGCGGTGCTCAGCCCGCTGTTGTGGCTGGTCGGCCGCTGGATGCTTACGCTCTGGCTGATCGAGGCGCCTGCGCAGCTGCACCTGCCGGGCAGCGAGTTGCGCGCGCGCGACGGAGCGCAGGTCCAGCAGGTGCTGGTGCAGCCGGGGCAACGGGTGACGGCGGGCGACGTGCTGGTTCGTCTGGATAATCCGGAGTGGCGTGCGCGGCGCTTCCTGCTGCAGGCGGCGAGCGTGCCGTCGAATAGTCCCGGCGCAGAGACTCTGGCCGCGGAGCGTGCACTGTTGCAGGGCTTGCTCGCCCGTGCCGAGGCGCGCGTGCAGCAGGTCCAGCGCCTGTTCGAAGCGGGCGCGGCTACCCGTGGCGAACTGTTGGCGGCCACCGACCAGCGTGACGCGCGGCTCCGCGACCTGTATCAGCTGGAGCAGCGGCGCCAGCCGGAGATCGGACCCGAGCAGCGCCAGCGCGACCTGGAGCTTGCCTGGCTGGACAGCCGGTTGCAGGGGTTGGAAATGCATGCCGAGAACGATGGTCGCGTCGGCGAAATCCTCGTCGCGCCTGGCGAGAACGTCGGGCCGGGCACGCCCCTGTTGCGCGTCGAGGGCGACGGCGAGGCGCAGGTCTGGGTTTATCTCGATCCGCGCCACGCTGCCGAGGCCACACCCGGAAAGCTGCTGACGCTGATCTTTCCCGACCATAGTCAACGCCAGGCGGTAGTGATTCAGGCGGTGGACGATGCCGCGCCGGTGCCGGTCGAACTGCGCCCACCGTTCAGTGCGCCGACACGCAGGCTGCGCGTGATTGCGCGGGTGCACGATGGTCTGCCGCCTGAGTGGCGTATTGACCGGCTCGGTCTCAAGGCGCGCTTCCCGCACCGATGGTTGCCATTTGGCGGCTGAAACGTCTCAGCCCGCCAGCCACTGCGGAATGCGCCGATCCAGGTAGTAACGCGGGCGGCGCGGTGTGCCTTCGACAAAGCCGACGTGGCCGCCGCGGCGGTGCAGCTCCAGGGTTGTGGTCGCCGACAGTTCGGTTGGTTCCGGCACGCTGTGGCGAAACACGAAGGGGTCGTCCGCGGCCTGGATCAGCAGGGTTGGTGTCGTGATCTCTGGCAGGTAGTAGCGGCTGGAGGCACGGCGGTAGTAGTCCTGGGCGTCGCTGTAGCCGTGCAGCGGTGCGGTGAAGCGGCCGTCGAAGTCCCAGAAGGTGCGCATGCCCTGCAGCGGACCCAGGCGCTGCAGGGCGCCCAGGTGCTCGGTCAGGCCTTCATGCTGGAAACGCTGCTGCTTGTCCTTCACATAGGCGACCATGGCCTTCATGAAGTGCGCCTGGTAGACGCGGGAGAAACCCAGGCCGATGCGATCGGCGCACTGGTCCAGGCGAAACGGCACCGACACCGCGACCGCCTTGCGCAGCGGGCTGCCGATGCCGCTTTCGCCCAGGTACTTGAGCAGCACGTTGCCACCCAGCGAGTAGCCGACCGCATACAGCGGTGCCAGCGGGCGCTTGGCCTGCAGATGGCCGATGACTTCGGCAAGGTCGTCGCTGGCGCCGGAGTGGTAGGCGCGCGGCAACAGGTTCGGCTCGCCCGAGCAGCCGCGCCAGTTGATGGCGACGCTGGCCCAGCCGCGCGCGGCCAGTTGTTGCTGCAGGCCGAGCACATAGAGCGAGCTGGACGAGCCGGTCAGCCCGTGCAGCACCAGCACCAGTGGCGCCGTGGCCTCATGCGGGCCGTGCCAGTCCAGGTCGATGAAATCGCCATCGGCCAGCCACAGTCGCTCACGCCGGCGTTCGAGACGCGGCGCCTTGCGAAAGAAGGGGTTCCACAAGGTCTGCAAGTGCGGCCCGGGAAGCCACCAGGCGGGTTGGAAGGTTTCGGACACGGTCGCTCGGGTTCCTCGTTTGCTCCGACGTTAGAGCGTTGGCGGCTCGAAGAAAAGCATGATGCAGGCATTGAATGATGCCTGCCGCCCGGCGAATTACGCCTTTGGGGATATGGTCAGCGCCGCCCAAGGGGTGGAGAGTGACGCGATAGTCTTATCCGGAACCCTGCCCATGACGCCTACCCCCTTCGACCAACTGCTCGGCGCCGCACGCCAGGAGCGCGAGCCCCAGCGCCTGCTGTTCGTCTTTGTCAGCGCTGAACTGCCCGAGGACGCCACCGAGGCCGAGCGCCAGCGTTTCGAGGAAAACGCCGGCGGTTCGCTGAAACCGGTGCTCTGCGTCGACAAGCTACCCGAGGAACTGAGCGACTTCGCCGCGCTGCGTGAAGAATCCGAGCGCACCGGCGTGGCCTGGGACCTGCTGTTCGCCGCGGCGCTGCCCGGCCAGGCCGGCATCACGCCGAACGCAGACGAGGCCGAGCAGCCACTGAAGATGATGGTCAGCGCCATCGAGACCGGCAACGTCGGCCGCTTCCTGGCCTTCGATCGCAACGGTCAGACCGTCGACTTCTACTGACGTCGCCGACTTCAAGCGGTGGGTGCGTGGCGCTCCCAGAGTGCGTAGTGCACCTTGCCGGCCTGCTTCTCCCGATGCAGTCGCCAGTTCCCCGGCAGGCCGAGGCTGGACGGCAGCGCCTCGCTTTCGGTGTAGACCCAGGCGTGTTCGGCCAGCCAACCCTTGTTCTCCAGCAGCTCGCAGGCCGGTTGCAACAGATTCTTGTTGAACGGCGGGTCGAGGAATACCAGGTCGAAGGCGGTCGGCGTCTGAGTTTCCAGATAGCGCAGGGCATCGCTCTGCAGCAGTTGGCCGTGGCCGCAGTTGAGCGTGTCCAGGTGCTTGCGCAGGCTGGCGATGGCATTGGCGTTCACGTCCAGCGCCAGGGCCATGCTGGCGCCGCGCGACAGCGCTTCCAGATAGATCGCGCCGCTGCCGGTGAACGGATCGAGCACCCGTGCGCCAGACAGGTAGGGTGCCAGCCAGTTGAACAGGGTTTCGCGCACCCGGTCCGGCGTAGGGCGCAGGCCTTCGGCATCGGGGAAGCTGAAGCGGCGCGAGCGCCACTCGCCGCCGATGATGCGCAGCTGGCCCTGGCCGCCGTGGGCGTTGGGGCGAATGGGTGGATTGGCCATCAGTGCTCCGGAACGCCGCTGGGCTGTTCGGCTGGTTTATCGGTGGGCGGCGGCAGCGGTTGCTGCTCGACGCTGGGCCCGGCTGTGACGATGACGAAGGCATCTTCCTGCAGGTGCTTGTTCATCGCGTTCTTGACCTGTTCGACCGTCAGCGCCTGGATTTCGCCCATGAAATCCTCCAGGTAGGTCAGCGGCAGGCCGTAGAAGCCGATGCTGCCGAGCTGGCCGACGATATCGGCGTTACTGGCGGTGGACAGCGGGAAACTGCCGGCGATCTCGCGCTTGCTGCGCTCCAGCTCGGCCTCGGTCGGGCCTTCGGCGAGGTAATCGCGTACCAGCTGCTGCACCAGTTCCAATGCGCCATCGGTGAGTTCGGCGCGAGTCTGCATGCTGATCATGAACGGCCCTTCGGCGCGCATCGGGCTGAAGCCGGAATAGATGCCGTAGGTCAGGCCGCGCTTCTCCCGTACTTCTTCCATCAGTCGCGTACCGAAACCGCCACCGCCGAGGATTTGATTGCCCAGATAAAGCGCCGCATAGTCCGGATGGCCACGAGGGATGCCGAGCTGGGCCAGCATCAGGTGGCTTTGGTTGGAGGGGAAGTCGATGTGGTGCTTGCCGGCCGCGGGTGGTTGGGGCGAGGGCGTCGTCGGCAGTGCCGGACCTTGTGGCAGCGCGGCGGAAACCTGGGCGGCGAGCGCTTCGGCTTCCTCACGGGAAAGGTCGCCGACCAGCGCGATCACCGCATTTCCAGCCGCGTAGGCACGGGCATGGAAGTCGCGCAGCTGCTCGACGCCGATCGCCGGAATCGACTCGGGCGTGCCTTCGCTGGGGTGGGCGTAGGGGTGATTGCCATATAGCTGGGCGAACAGCTCCAGGCTGGCCAGCTTGCCGGGGTTCTGCTTCTGGAATTCGAAGCCGGCCAGCAGCTGGTTCTTGATCCGCTGCAGCGAGTCCTCGGGGAAGGTCGGCTGGCCGATGACCTGATTGAACAGCGCCAGTGCCGGCTCGCGCTTGTCCGGCGCGCTCAGGCTGCGCAGGCTGACCACCGCCATGTCGCGGTAGGAGCCGTTGCCGAAGTCTGCGCCGAGGCCTTCGAAACCACGGGCGATGGCGCTGACGTCCTTGCCTTCGACGCCCTCGTTGAGCATGGCATTGGTCAGCAGCGCCAGGCCGGGTACGTCACCGTCCTGGCTGCTGCCGGCGGAGAAGGTCAGGCGCAGGTCGAACATCGGCAGCTCGCGAGCCTCGACGAACAGCACCTTGGCACCTTCGGCGGTCTGCCAGCTCTGGATGTCCAGTTTGCGTCGGGCCAGCGGCTGGTCGCTCAGTTCGCTGAGGGACTCGAGGCGGGGTTTCTCCGCTGCCGTGGCCGCTTCGCTCGCTACGGCGGGTTGGGCGGCCTCGCGGGCCACGTCCTGTTTCACTGGTTCGCCGGGGCGCGGCAGGGCGGTGGAGCCTTCATCGCAGCCCGCCAGGCCGAAGCTGGCCGCCAGCAGCAGGCCGAGCAGGCCGTTGCGCAGGGCTTTGCAATCACTCATCTCGGGCTTCCTCGGGCAGAACATGGGCGACGCTCAGGCGCGAGCGGGTGAAATAGCTGCGCGCAGCCTGCTGGATGTCTTCGGGCGTGACGGCCTCGAGCGCCGCCAGCTCCTCGTCCATCAGCCGCCAGGACAGGCCGACGGTTTCCAGCTTGCCGATGGTGGTGGCCTGCTGGGTGATGGAATCGCGCTCGTACACCAGCCCGGCGATGACCTGGGCGCGAACCCGCTCGAGTTCGTCCGCCGAGGGTGGCGCCTCCTTGAGCGCGTCCAGTTCCCGCCAGAGACCGGATTCGACTTCTTCCAGGGTGCGGCCTTTCTGCATGTTCGGCGCGGCGCTCAGGACAAACAGGCTGTCGCCGCGGGCGTAGGCGTCGTACCAGGCCGAGGCGCTGGTCACCAGCTCCTCGCCGCGTTCCAGCCGCTCCGGCAGACGTGCGCTGTAGCCACCGTCGAGCAGGGCGGAGATCAACCGCAGCGCGTGCACCTGGCGGGCGTTCTCCTCAGTCGCGAGACTGGGGGCGTTGAATGCCATCAGCAATGTCGGCAACTGCGTCCTCACGTGCAGCCTGAGGCGGCGCTCGCCCGGCTCGTCCAGTTCCAGCGGCCGCTTGGCCGTCGGCACCTCGCGCCGTTCGATGCCGCCGAAGAAACGCTCGGCCAGCCCGCGTACCTCGTCGGCCGTCACGTCGCCGACCACCACCAGGGTGGCATTGTTCGGCGCGTACCATTGCTCGTACCAGGCACGCAGCTCGTCGGCCTGCATGCGATTGAGGTCGTCCATCCAGCCGATGGTCGGGTTGCGGTAGCCGCTGGCCGGATAGGCGATGGTCTTGAAGCGCTCATAGGCCAGCGAGCTGGGCTTGTCGTCTGTGCGCAGGCGGCGTTCTTCCTTGATCACTTCGATCTCGCGGGCGAACTCTTCTGGCGGCAGCTTGAGGCTGGCCAGGCGATCGGCTTCGAGTTCGAAGGCCACGGCCAGACGGTCGCGGGCCAGCACCTGGTAGTAGGCGGTGTAGTCGTCGCTGGTGAAGGCGTTTTCCTCGGCGCCCAGCTCACGCAGGATGCGCGAGGCTTCGCCGGCGTCGAGCTTGCGGCTGCCCTTGAACATCATGTGTTCGAGGGCGTGGGACAGGCCGGTCTGGCCCGCCGTCTCGTAGCTGGAGCCGACCTTGTACCAGAGCTGGGAAACCACCACCGGGGCGCGGTGATCCTCGCGAACGATCACCTTCAGGCCATTGTCGAGGAAGAACTCGTGGGTCGGCTGGTTGTCTGCTGCAGCCACTAGCGGCAGATAGAGCGCTCCGAGCAGCAGGGCGGCGGCGCGGCGTAACGTCAGAGGCATAGTCGGGACTCGTCCAGGTTAGTGCCCGCCACGGTGGATGGCAGGGCGGCGACACGGCAGCCATGGTAATGGCCGGCGCGGGTCAGGCAAAGCCGGGGTATCCGTACAGCCGGCTCGGTCGCAGTGCCGCGCTTAGCGCACCTGCTTGGCGAGGTGCTAGGATAGAACCCATTTTGAGGCCGGCAGCCTGGCTGCCGGCGTTTCGCATCCTTGAGAATACCTTCTCCATGTTTGGTTCCAACTACGACAAGAAGACGCCGGCCGAGCCCGGCGAGAAGAAAGGCCTGTTCGGCTGGCTGCGCAAGAAGCCCCAGCCCGCTTCGGCAGAGCAGCCGGCCACCGAGCCTCAAGCGGACAGCGAACCGGTCGAGCAGACCGTGGCGAATGTCGAAACGCCTGCCGCCACGCCGCAGCATGAGGAGCCTCGCGCCGTCGAGGCCGATCTGCAGCCGACCGAGGTGATCAAGTCGCCGCCGCCAGACCCTGAACCCGAACCCGAACCCGAACCCGAACCCGAACCCGAACCAGAGCCAGAGCCCGAGCCGGTATCTGCCCCGGTCGTTGCGGCCACGTCGGAAGCGCCGGCCAAGCTCGGCTTCTTCGCTCGCCTGCGCCAGGGTCTGTCGAAGACCAGCGCCAGCATAGGCGAAGGCATGGCCAGCCTGTTCCTCGGCAAGAAGGCCATCGACGACGATCTGCTCGACGAACTGGAAACCCGCCTGCTGACCGCCGACGTCGGCGTCGAGGCGACCACCGCCATCATGCAGAACCTCACCCGGCGCGTCTCGCGCAAGGAGCTGGCCGACAGCGGCGCGCTCTACACCGCGCTGCAGGAGGAGCTCGTCGGCCTGCTCAAGCCGGTCGAGCAGCCGCTGGCGATCGATGCCGGCAAGCGTCCCTACGTGATCCTGGTGGTCGGCGTGAACGGCGTCGGCAAGACCACCACCATCGGCAAGCTGGCCAAGAAACTGCAACTCGACGGCAAGAAGGTCATGCTCGCCGCCGGTGACACCTTCCGCGCCGCAGCGGTGGAGCAGCTGCAGGTGTGGGGCGAGCGCAACGGCATCCCGGTGATCGCCCAGCACACCGGCGCGGATTCCGCCTCGGTGATCTTCGATGCCGTGCAGGCCGCCAAGGCACGCGGCATCGACGTGCTGATCGCCGACACCGCCGGCCGACTGCACACCAAGGACAACCTGATGGAAGAGCTGAAGAAGGTCCGCCGGGTGATGGGCAAGCTCGACGAGTCGGCGCCACATGAGGTGCTGCTGGTGCTCGATGCCGGCACCGGACAGAACGCCATCAACCAGACCCGCCAGTTCAACCAGGCGGTCGAGCTGACCGGGCTTGCGCTGACCAAGCTCGACGGCACCGCCAAGGGCGGCGTGATCTTCGCCCTGGCCAAGCAGTTCGGCACGCCGATCCGCTACATCGGCGTAGGCGAAGGCATCGACGATCTGCGCACCTTCGAGGCCGATGCCTTCGTCAAGGCGCTGTTCGCTCAGCGGGAAGACGCATGATCCGTTTCGAACAGGTCGGCAAACGCTACCCCAACGGTCACGTCGGGCTGCACGAGCTGTCCTTCCAGGTCAGGCGTGGCGAGTTCCTCTTCGTCACCGGCCATTCCGGCGCTGGCAAGAGCACACTGCTGCGCCTGCTGCTGGCGATGGAGCGGCCCACCAGCGGCAAGCTGCTGCTGGCCGGGCAGGACCTGTCGCGCATCACCAATGCGCAGATTCCCTTTCTGCGCCGACAGATCGGCGTGGTGTTCCAGAACCACCAGTTGCTGTTCGATCGCACCGTATTCGACAACGTCGCCCTGCCGTTGCAGATCCTCGGGCTGAACAAGCGCGAGATCGGCCAGCGGGTGATGACGGCGCTGGAGCGGGTCAGCCTCAAGGACAAGGCGCTGCAGTATCCGGCGGACCTTTCCACCGGTCAGCAGCAGCGTGTCGGCATCGCCCGTGCCGTGGTGCACCGTCCGGCCCTGCTGCTGGCGGACGAGCCCACCGGCAACCTCGATCCGCGCCTGGCCGCGGAGATCATGGGCGTGTTCGAAGACATCAACCGTCTGGGTACAACCGTGCTGATCGCCAGCCACGACCTGGCGCTGATCGCACGGATGCGCCATCGCATGCTGACCCTGCAGCGAGGTCGCCTGATCGGTGACGGAGAGGCCAGTTGATGAGCAACGAACGCAACGCCAAAACCAATCCAAGCACGGCCGAGCGCGTCGGTGGTTCGGTGAAGAAGCCGGAGCAGCCGCGCGGCGACGAGCCCGATTTCAAGACGCTGTTCCACGCCTGGCTCGAGAGCCATCGGGCGAGCCTGGTGGACAGCGTCGGGCGCCTGCTCAAGCAGCCGATCGGCAGCTTCTTCACCTGTCTGGTGATGGCCGTGGCGCTGAGCCTGCCCATGGGGCTGGCGCTGCTGCTGGACAACGTCGAGCGGCTCGGCGGTTCCTGGCAGCGCGCTGCGCAGATCTCGCTGTTCATGCAGCTGGACGTCGACGCCGCCACCGGCGAGCGGCTGCGCGACCAGGTGGCCGGAATGCCGGACGTGGCCGAAGCCGACTGGATCAGTCGCGAGCAGGCGCTGGAAGAGTTCCAGCAGCTATCCGGCCTCGGCGAGGCGCTCAAGGAGCTGCCGGAGAACCCGCTGCCCGGCGTCATCCTGGTGACCCCGGACGAGGTGGACAAGGACAAGCTCGAGGCGCTGCGCCAGCAGCTGGCCGAGTTGCCCGGCGTGCAGCAGGCGCAGCTGGACCTGCTCTGGGTCGAGCGGCTGACGGCGATCCTCAAGCTCGGCGACCGCTTCGTCTTCGGCCTCACACTGTTGCTGGTGGCCACCCTGCTGCTGGTGATCGGCAACACCATTCGCCTGCACATCGAGAACCGCCGCACCGAGATCGAGGTGGTCAAGCTGGTCGGCGGTACCGACGGCTACGTGCGCCGCCCATTCCTCTACATGGGGGCCATCTACGGCCTCGGTGCGGGGCTGATCGCCTGGCTGCTGCTGGCATACGGCCTCGGCTGGCTGAACGAGGCGGTGGTCAATCTGGCCGGCCTGTACGGCAGCGATTTCGGCCTGGAGGGCGTGCCGGCCGGCGATGCGCTGTCGCTGGTGATCGGTGCGGTGCTCCTTGGTTACATCGGCGCCTGGCTGGCTGTCGCACGGCACCTCAGCGAGCTTGCGCCAAGGTAAAAGTCCTTTTAATACAATCGCTTAGCGGGTGTGCGGGGGAACTTTTCCACAGGCTTGCAGTCTCATGCGGCAATGCTAAACTGCTGCAGCTTCGTCATTGGAGGTACTGCATGACAACTACTCTGCAACCTGTTCAAGCGCTAGTCCCGGGAGCGAATCTCGAGGCCTACGTGCAGACCGTGAACAGCCTCCCGCTGCTCACCGTCGAGCAGGAGCGCGAGCTGGCCGAGCGCCTTTTCTATCATCAGGATCTCGAAGCGGCTCGGCAGATGGTGCTGGCGCACCTGCGTTTCGTCGTTCACATCGCTCGCAGCTATTCCGGCTACGGGCTGGCCCAGGCCGACCTGATCCAGGAAGGCAACGTCGGTCTGATGAAGGCGGTCAAGCGCTTCAACCCGGAAATGGGTGTACGGCTGGTGTCCTTCGCCGTGCACTGGATTCGCGCCGAAATCCACGAGTTCATCCTGCGCAACTGGCGCATCGTCAAGGTCGCCACCACCAAGGCGCAGCGCAAGCTGTTCTTCAACCTGCGCAGCCAGAAGAAGCGTCTGGCCTGGCTGAACAACGATGAAGTGACTGCGGTGGCCGACAGCCTTGGCGTCGAGCCGCATGAAGTGCGCGAGATGGAAAGCCGCCTGACCGGCCATGACATGGCCTTCGATCCGGCAGCCGATGCCGATGACGACAGCGCCTATCAGTCGCCGGCTCACTACCTGGAAGACCATCGCTACGATCCGGCGCGTCAGCTGGAAGATGCCGACTGGAGTGACAGCTCCACCTCCAGCCTGCACGCCGCGCTCGAGGGGCTGGACGAGCGTAGCCGCGACATCCTGCAGCAGCGCTGGCTGAACGAGGACAAGGCGACCCTGCACGACCTGGCGGCCAAGTACAACGTGTCGGCCGAGCGCATTCGTCAGCTGGAAAAGAACGCGATGAACAAGCTCAAGGGCTCGATCCAGGCCTGACGCCCTTCAGCAGGAATGAATCGCGGGATGCCGACGGCTCCCGCGATTTTTTTTGCCTGTCATATTCTGTCTGTGATCATGGGCTGCCGGGACGGCGGTGCCCACGCGCTTTCTCGACCGCGGCCAGCAATTGCGCATTGGTGATCGGTTTGTGCAGCCAGACGATCTCTTCCGGGAACTGCGCGCGGTCGAACTGGTGGGCGGCGGAGATGACCACGATGGGCAGATCCTGCAGCACGGGCTTGTCGCGCAGTTCGGCGATCAGCTGCATGCCGCTGCCATCAGGCAGGTGCAGGTCGAGGGTCATGGCTTCGTAATGCTCGCTGGCGAGCTTTTCCCTGGCCTGGTGCAGGCTCTGCACGCGGTCCGCGGCGTAACCGCCTTCGCGCAGCATCAGATGCAACAGGCGGCCGGTGTCCGGCTCGTCCTCGACCACCAGAATGCGTGGCAGATCTTCGCCGCCGTCGGTCTCGGCGGAGGGCAGCTGGATCGGCAGCTCGCACCAGAAGGTCGTGCCCTGGCCCGGCTCGCAGTCGAAGCCCACCGTGCCGCCCATGCGCTCGATCAGCTCCTTGGTAATGGCCAGACCCAGGCCAGTGCCGGATTTCTGCCGGCTGTCGGAGGCATCGGCCTGGGCGAATTTCTCGAACACCCGCGAGCGGAACGCTTCGGGAATACCCGGTCCCTGATCGGTGACGCTGATGCGCACGCGCTGGCCGCGCAGGCTGCTGTGGACGCGGATGTGACCACCCGCCGGAGTGAATTTGAAGGCGTTGGACAGGAAATTGCCGAGCACCTGCTGCAGGCGCATGCCATCCACCCAGACCCGCACGTCAGTGGCGTGCTCCAGGCTGCAGCGCACGCCGTGCTGATCGCATAGCGCCTGATTGCTCGCCAGGGATTCCTTGAGCAGCTCGCCGAGCGAGTGTTCGCGCAGTTCGAAGCTCATCTTGCCGGCGGCGATCTTCTCCATGTCCAGCAGGTCGTTGATCAGATGGCCCAGGCGCAGGCTGTTGCTGTAGGCGATTTCCAGCATCTGCTGCATGGACGGCGGCGCCTTGCCGAGCGCGCCACCGACGATCAGCCCCAGCGCCCCGCTGATCGAGGTCAGCGGTGTACGCAGCTCGTGGCTGACGGTGGAGACGAAGTCGTTCTTCATCTGCTCGATGCGCTTGCGTTCGGTCAGGTCCATCAGCGTGCCGCTGATGCGCTGGGCCATGCCCTGCGGGTCGCGCTGGATGTAGCCGCGCAGCAGCACCGGCACGACATGGCCGTGCTTGTGCTGCAGGCGCAACTCGGTGGTGAAGTGGTCGACGTTGGCGAGCATCGTCTGCGCCAGTCTGGCTTTCTGCTGGGCAAGATCCTCGGCGACGATCACCCGCTCCCACAGCTTGAGGTCGCAGGGCAGCTCGTTGGGGCGATAGCCGAGCATTTCCCACGCGCGGGGCGAGGCGTACATGCTGCCGGCTTCCAGGTCCAGGTCCCAGAGCCCGTCGTTGCTGCCCTTGAGCGCCAGCGACAGACGTTCCTCGCTCAGCCGCAGGTCGTGCCGGCTCTGCCGGATATGCCGCGTCATTTCCTCGGCCAGGGCCTGGGCGCGGCCGTGACGCAGCGCCAGTGACGAGGTGAGAAAGAACACCAGCAGGCTGAGGCCGAGGCCGAGGCCGAATACCAGCGCCTCGTTGGCATGGAAGCGATCCTCGAACTCGGGGCGACTGTCCATGCGCAGCGTCCAGGTCTGGCCGTACAGTTCGAGTCGCTGCAGCGCGCTGTAGCGCGCGCTGCCGGGAGCAGGTGCCTCGCGCGAGGCGTGCAGCAGATGCTCGGGTGCCTCGTCGGCGCTGGCGTAGATGTGCAGCGCCAGCGGCAGGTCGGCGGCGCGCAGGATACCGCGCATCAGGTCGTCGACCCGATAGGGGCTGTAGACGAAGCCGAGCAGCGCCTGCATGCGCTCGTCCGGCGTGCTTGTCGGCAGGTGCGGGCGATACACGGGCACATAGAGCAGCACCCCGGCCTGGACCGTGCCATGGGTCTCCTGTACCAGCGTCACCTTGCCGGTGATGCTGGTCTCGCCGAGCTGCGCCGCGCGCTGCATGGCCTGCTGACGTATCGGTTCGGCGTACATGTCGTAGCCGAAGGCCGCCAGGTTGCGCCCGCTGAACGGTTCCAGAAAGATGATCGAGGTGTACAGCTCGCGCTCGCCAGCTGGGTGGATGTCGTAATCGGCAAAGCCCTGGGAGCGGATGCGCGCCACATGGGCGGCTCGCTCAGCTGGACGGATGGCCTGGGTGAAGCCGACGCCCTGGATGCCCGGATAACGCTCGGCCAGGGCCAGTCGTTCGACGTACAGCCGCCATTGTTCGCGGCTGACCTGCTCCACCGCGTCGAACAGGCCGGCGCCGCCGAGCAGGATCTGTTCATGGTCGCGCAGGCGCTTGCGGATCGCCTCGGTGACCTTCTCGCCCAGCATCTGGAACTGCTCCTGGGCGGCCCGGTCCTCATTGGCGCGCAGGCTCTGCCAGACGACCAGCTGCACCAGCAGCGTGAACACCAGCATGCCCCAGGCGATACCGTTTCGCCGGGTGAAGAACTGGCGCAAGCCGCCAGGGGGACTGTGGTGAATCGATGGGTCGCTCATCATGTTCGCTGTGGTACGCGTGTTTACCCGATCTGCCGACCTTCGGCCGACGGGCGGGTCGCTGGTCGATCGGGCCGGGCGGCGCAACGCCTGCCGGTTTCGACCTGGGCTTTCGGAATGCGGTCCTTGACCGTTCTGTCAGCTTACCCCCGGTGATGGCCTATTGATATAAGCGCTTCGTCAGGGTCTCGACGAGCGGCAGCGCTGTCCGTAGTCGAGCGCGGTGGGTTGCCAGTCGATCTCGTCGGCCGGTCTCGGTCGGGCGAAACCGTAGCCCTGGCCATAGTCGCAGTTCTGCTCCAGAAGGAACGCCGCCTGGTCCGCAATCTCGATCCCCTCGGCAACCACTTTCAGGCCGAGGTTATGTGCCAGGCCGATCACCGAGCGGGTGATGGCGGCGTCTTCGCGGTCCGCCGGCAAGCCGCGGACGAAGCCCTGGTCGATCTTGAGCTTGTGCACGTTCATGCGCTTGAGACGCTGTAGCGAGGAATAACCGGTGCCGAAGTCGTCGATGGCCAGCTGAACGCCGAGGGCGCGCAGCCGTTGCAGCAGTTCCAGCGCACCGTCCGGGTCCTGCATGACGGCGCTTTCGGTGATTTCCAGCTCCAGATGGCGTGCTGCCAGCCCGCTGCTGGCCAGGACAGTGGCAATCTGCAGGTCGAGGTCGCCGTTGCCGAACAGCCGGCTGGAGATGTTCACCGCGATGAAGCCGAGTGGGCGACCCTGGCCGAGCCATTCCCGGGCCTGGTGGCAGGCCTGCTGGAGAACCCAGTGGTCGATGGCGCTGATCAGCCCGGTCTCCTCGGCGATGGGGATGAACACGGCGGGCGAGATCAGGCCCTTCTCCGGGTGCTGCCAGCGCACCAGCGCCTCGAACCCGCTGATGCTGCCCTGGCGCAGGTCGTAGATCGGCTGGTAGTGCAGGCGCAGTTGCCCCTGCTCCAATGCCTGGCGCAATGCGGTGACCAGCTCCACGCGCTGGCGCGCCTGGCTGGTCAGCTCCTGAGAGTAGAAAGCGTAGGTGGAGCGGCCGCTGCTCTTGGCCTTGAACAGCGCCGAATCGGCATTGCGCATCAGCTGCTCGACGTTCTGCACGTCGGTGGGGTAGGGGTAGAGCACGATGCCGATGCTGGCGCTGCTGAACAGCTCCCGCTCGCCGAGCCGGAAAGGCTCGTTCAGGCGATCGAGGATGCGTAGCGCCAGGGCGGTTGCCTTTTCCGCGCCATAGTCCTCGCAGAGCAGGGCGAACTCGTCGCCGCCCAGGCGGCCGAGGGTCATGCCGCTCTCCAGCTGCTCGCTCAGGCGCGCGCTGACGGCCTGCAGCAGGGTATCGCCGAGGTTGTGACCGAGGCTTTCGTTGATGTCCTTGAAGTGGTCGAGGTCGATCAGCAGCAGCGCGCCGCTGCGCTTGTTCGCCCGGGCGCGTTCAAGGTCCTGCTTGGCGCGTTCGGTGAACAGCAGACGGTTCGGCAGGTTGACCAGCGGATCGAAATGCGCGAGCTGGTCGAGCTCCTCGCGCGAGCGCTTTAGGGCCGACAGATCGGAGAAAACCGCCACGTAGTGGCTGAGCTGTCCCTCGTTGTCGTAGATGCAGCGCAGATTCTGCCATTGCGGGTACACCTCGCCGTTCTTGCGCCGGTTCCAGATCTCTCCGCTCCAGACGCCATCTTCCTGCAGTGCCTGCCACATCTGCCGGTAGAAGGTGGCGTCATGCTTGCCGGAGGCGAAGAGCTTCGGTGTCTGGCCAAGCACTTCCTCGGTGCTGTAACCGGTGATCCGCGAGAACGCCGGGTTGACGTGCACGATGTGCTGTTGCGGGTCGGTGACCAGCACGCCTTCCTGGGTGCTGTCGAAAACCGCGGCGGCCTGCTTCAGGCTGGTTTCCTGCAGATGCTGGGCGCGCTGCTGCTCATCGAAGCGACGGACGTGCCGGCGACCGAGCACGAACAGCAGGGCGCTGGTGAGCGTCACGAACAGGGCGCCCTTGCCCATCTGCCAGGCCTGGCCGTCACCGCTCACCAGTTGGCCGAGCAGGGTGTCGCCGAGAAGGATCCACAGCATCGCCAGGCAGAAGTAGCCCAGGCTCAGCCGGACGAGAGAGGTGTTCATCGTTGCTCTTGGGTCCGATCGAATACTGCACAGTCAAACCCCATCGCACCATGGCGAGCGGGCGCTAGGTCATCAGGCACCGGTAGTGCTGCGTCCTGCTGCGCCGGTCGTGCTGCATGCCGGCTCACAGCCAGCTCGGCCACCATTCCGGGTGGTTCGGTTTGATTCGCTGCAAGTAATGGCTGCCACCGAGCTGGCGCATCTGCTGTCGAATCCAGGCCGCGCGATTGTTCACATAGCGGCTCGGTTTACCAGCGTTCCATTGTCGCGGGTTGGGCAGCACCGCGGCCAGCAGGCTGGCCTGGTGGGCCGACAGATAGGGCGCGCCGGTACCGAAGTGATGCTGCGCCGCCGCCTGCGCACCGAAGATGCCGTCGCCCCATTCGACGCTGTTGAGGTAGACCTCGAGAATGCGTTGCTTGGGCCACAGCAATTCGATCAGCGCGGTGAACCAGGCCTCCAGTCCCTTGCGCGGCCAGCTGCGGCCGGACCAGAGAAACAGGTTCTTGGCCACCTGCTGGCTCAGCGTGCTGGCGCCGCGCAGAGATCCGCCTCGCTCATTGTGGCTGAGGGCAGCGCGGATTGCAGCGACGTCGAAGCCCCAGTGGTCGGCGAATTTCTGGTCCTCGGCGGCAATCACGGCCATTTTCAGGTCGTCGGGCAGCTCGCGCCATGGTCGCCACTCGCGGGTCAGGTCGATCGCCGCGCCGGTGCGCCAGGATTCGATCTTGCGCTCGATCATCAGCGCGGTGAAGGGCGGCGGCACCCAGCGCAGCAGCAGGACCAGCAGCACCGAAAGGGCGATCAGCCAGAGCAGCAGTTTGGACAGGCGCAGCAGCAGGTTTCGCAACATGGCACGTGGTCGTGGGCGAAAAGAGCGGGCATTATAGCGGCCGCTCAGGCCATCGACCGGAAAAGCAATGATTCGTAGCTATCTCGTGCTTGCCGCCCTGTTCGGTTTGACCGGCGTCGCCCTCGGCGCCTTCGCCTCCCACGGCTTGCGCAGCCAACTGAGCGCCGCCCATCTCGCGGTATTCCAGATCGGCGTGCAGTACCAGCTGATCCATGCCCTGGCGCTGCTCGGCGTCGCGCTGCTCGCGCTGCAACGCCCCGGCCGCCTGCTGAGCGCGGCGGGCGGCCTGTTCGTGGTCGGCATCCTGCTGTTCTCCGGCAGCCTCTATCTGCTCACGCTGACCGGGGTCGGCAAGCTCGGCATGATCACGCCCATAGGCGGCACCGCCTTTCTCGCGGGCTGGCTGTGTCTGGCGCTGGCGGGCTGGCGCATCCGCGGCTGAGCGGGACGAACGGCCGCGGGGTGCGCCTTGGTGCACCGGGTGGTTCGGGCTAGAATGCCGTCCCCTTTCGCAATGGCAGCGAACAGCATGCAGATTCAACTCAACGGCGAACCCTACGAGCTGCCAGCCGGCCAGACGGTGGCCGACCTGCTGGCGCGCCTGGAACTGACCGGTCGCCGCCTGGCCGTCGAGCTCAATCGCGATATCGTGCCGCGCAGCGCGCACGCCAGCACCGCGCTCAGCGAAGGTGACCAGGTCGAAGTGGTGCACGCCATCGGCGGCGGTTAACCGCACCCACTCATCCGAATGACGCCGCCTCTGCGGCGCCCACAGCCCGCAGCAACACGTCCGAACGAGGATTTCCCATGCGCCCAGTTCCGAACGACAAGCCTTTCACCCTGGCCGGTCGCACCTATCAATCGCGCCTGCTGGTCGGCACCGGCAAGTACAAGGACCTCGAAGAGACGCGTGCGGCCATCGAGGCCTCGGGTGCCGAGATCGTCACCGTCGCGGTACGCCGCACCAACATCGGCCAGAACCCGGGTGAGCCGAACCTGCTCGACGTGATCAGCCCGGAGCGTTACACCATCCTGCCGAACACCGCCGGCTGCTTTACCGCCGAGGATGCGGTACGCACCTGCCGCCTGGCCAGGGAGCTGCTCGACGGCCACAAGCTGGTCAAGCTGGAAGTGCTGGCCGACCAGAAGACCCTGTTCCCGAACGTGATCGAGACCCTCAAGGCCGCCGACGTGCTGGTCAAGGACGGCTTCGACGTGATGGTCTACACCAGCGACGACCCGATCATCGCGCGCCAGCTGGCCGAGATGGGCTGCATCGCGGTGATGCCGCTGGCCGGCCTGATCGGCACCGGTCTGGGCATCTGCAACCCATACAACCTGCGCATCATCCTCGAGGAGGCGACCGTCCCCGTGCTGGTCGACGCCGGTGTCGGCACCGCTTCCGACGCCACCATCGCCATGGAGCTCGGCTGCGAGGCGGTGCTGATGAACAGCGCCATCGCCCATGCGCAGAATCCGGTGCTGATGGCCGAGGCGATGAAATACGCCATCGAGGCCGGGCGCCTGGCCTACCTGGCCGGTCGCATGCCGAAGAAGCTCTATGCCAGTGCCTCCTCGCCGCTGGAAGGGCTGATTCGCTGACACCTTTCGTGGCCGGCCTCGACGCTTCGTCGGGGCCGGCTTTTTTATACCTTGCAGGCAGACCATGACTGAGCAGAACCCCGCGGCCGAAGAGCAGCAAACCGAGCACCGCCGCACCATCAAGAGTTTCGTGATGCGCGCCGGGCGCATGACCGAAGGCCAGCAGCGCGGCCTGGAGCAGGGCTGGCCGAAGTATGGCCTGGAGCTTGCCGATGGCCTGCGCGATTTCGATGAGGTGTTCGGCCGCAGCGCGCCGCGGACCTTCGAGATCGGCTTCGGCATGGGCCACTCGACGCTGGAAATGGCCGCCGCGGCGCCGGAGCAGGATTTCATCGGCGTGGAAGTGCATAAACCGGGCGTCGGCGCGTTGCTGAGCGGACTTGTGTCACAGAAACTGACTAACGTCCGGGTCTACAGTTGCGACGCCCTGGAGGTGCTGCGTGACTGCGTGGCCGACGCCAGCCTGGACCGCGTGCTGCTGTTCTTCCCGGACCCCTGGCACAAGAGCCGTCACCACAAGCGCCGCATCGTGCAGCCGGCCTTCGCCGAGCTGGTGCGGCGCAAGCTGAAGGTCGGCGGCGTGCTGCACATGGCCACCGACTGGGAACCCTATGCCGAACACATGCTCGAGGTGATGAATGTCGCCCCGGGCTACCGCAATCTGGCGCAAGACGGACGCTGCGTGCCACGCCCGACGGAGCGCCCGGTGACCAAGTTCGAACGCCGCGGCGAGCGGCTCGGCCATGGCGTCTGGGACCTGAAGTTCCAGCGCATCGACTGAGCGAGGCCAGACAAGCGACACCCGAGACGCCGCGCCGCCGCCTGGCCTGCCTGCCAGCCTACGCGATCGCTCGCCGGATCCAATCGAAGAGCCGCAACAGCGGCCAGGGAAGAGTGCCTGCCAGGACGGCATGCCTGCCCATACCAGACAACAAATGCAATGCCGTCAGCCGGGCATGGCCATGCCCTGCGTCGCGCATAATTGGGGGAGTAGACGATGTACGGAAAGATTGGAATTCTGTTGTTGGCGGCCTGTGCCGCTGTGCAGGCACAGGCCAAGGTGGACAGCACCCAGGCCGCGCGGTTGGGACAGGACCTGACGCCGCTGGGCGCGGAGCGGGCGGGCAATGCCGCCGGCACCATTCCGGCCTGGACCGGTGGCGTCCAGGCACCGGCCGGCTACGAGCCGGGCATGCATCATCCCGACCCGTTCGCCGGAGATTCGCTGCTGTACCGGGTCGATCGCAACAATCTGAAGGAACATGAAAACCAGCTTCCCGAAGGCATGAAGGCGCTGCTGGAGCGCTATCCGGACTACCACCTGCGCGTATTCCCGACCCGCCGCAGCGCTGCGGTACCGCAGCGGATCTACGATGCCACTCGTTTCAATGCCGTCAGTGCCGAGCTGATCGCCAACGGCAACGGCATCCAGGGTGCGGCGGCCGGGATTCCCTTCCCGATCCCGCAGAGCGGCATCGAGGTCATCTGGAACCACATCCTGCATTACAAGGGTGACCAGAGCCACATGATCAACAACCAGGCGGTGGTGATCGGTGGTCGGGCCAATTACATCAAGCGCGACCGGCACGTGTACTACGTCTACAACCGCGAGGGGATGACCTACGCCGATCTGGACAACACCGTGCTGTACTACAAGTACCGCGTCACCGCGCCGGCCAAGCTCTCCGGCACCGCGCTGGTCGTGCAGGACCCGATCGACCAGGTACTGACCACCCGCAAGGCGTGGCGCTACAGCCCGGACGATCGTCGTGTGCGCCGCCTGCCTTCGCTGGCCTACGACTCCCTGCAGCCTGACACCAGTGGCCTGGCCACGGCCGATGTGGTGGACTCGTTCAACGGCGCCCCGGATCGCTACGACTGGGAACTGCTCGGCAAGCGCGAAATGCTCATGCCCTACAACAGCTACGCCGTGCATCAGAAGGGCATTTCCTACGACACCATCGTCCAGCCGCGCACCCTCAACCCCGACCTGCTGCGCTACGAGCTGCACCGCGTCTGGGTGGTCGAAGCCACGCTGCGCAAGGGCTTCAGCCATCTCTACGACAAGCGCCGCTTCTATATCGACGAGGACAGCTGGGCGATCCTGGCAGTCGATCTGTATGACGAGAAGGGGCAGCTGATCGGCCTGCAGGAAAGCCATCCGATCAGCTATTACGACGTGCCGATGTTCAACAGCACGCTGGAGACGCTCTACCATCTCAAGGATGGCAACTACTTCGTCGACGGCCTGGACAACAACGAGCCGATGTACGATTTCAACGTGAAGCTCGGCCCACGCGATTTCTCGCCGCAGGCGCTGCGTCGCGGCAACTGAGGATCACCGGGATAAAAGAAGGGCGCCACTGGCGCCCTTTTTTTCACGCCTGGCACAGGCCTGCGGCCGCCAGGCTGACGCGGGTACCGGCTGCGCCGCGGACAATGGCCTCGATCTGTTCGAGCGAGCCGATCACCGCGACCTTGCCGGTATTACGTGCGAACTGGCAGGCCGCTTCGATCTTCGGTCCCATGGAGCCGGCAGCGAAACCCAGGCCTTGCAGTCGGTCTGGGTGGGCTTCGGCGATCCGCCGCTGCTGCGGGGTGCCCCAGTCCAGGTAGGCGCCGTCGACATCGGTCGCGATCACCAGCAGGTCGGCGGCGAGCTGCTCGGCCAGCAGCGCTGAACACAGGTCCTTGTCGATCACCGCCTCGACCCCTTGCAGCCGTCCGTGCTGGTCGTAGACGGTCGGAATGCCACCGCCGCCGGCACAGATCACCACGCTGCCCTTCTCCAGCAGCCAGCTGATCGGCCTGATCTCGAAGATCCGCTTCGGCCGCGGGCTGGGCACCACGCGGCGGAAATGGTCGCCG
This sequence comes from Stutzerimonas sp. Brlt_14, assembly GCF_051948915.1. NCBI lineage: Bacteria > Pseudomonadati > Pseudomonadota > Gammaproteobacteria > Pseudomonadales > Pseudomonadaceae > Stutzerimonas > Stutzerimonas sp. Brlt_14. The sequence continues at coordinate 135,682 of NZ_JAYJLM010000003.1, read as the reverse complement.
TCCGGCGCAATGCTCCAGCCCCGTTGTTCGGCCAGACGCTGTGCCTCTTCGCGTCCGTAGACCGGGCCGATCGGTTTGCTCGGCGCCTGGAAGGCCGGATCCTGCGGATCCACTTCGACCTGGGTCAGCAGGGTGGCGAAGGGCACCTCGAATGGCAGCACATTGCCCAGCTCCTGCTCGATGATGTAGCCGATCATGCCCTCGGTTTCGGCCCCCAAGACGTCCAGCGGATAGCTGGGTACGTCCTTGTAGGCGGCCCCCTGGAGGGCCAGTAGCCCGACCTGCGGGCCGTTGCCGTGGGCCACCACCAGTTGGTTGCCCGGTGCGATCTGCGCGATCTGTGCGCAGGCCCGGCGGATGTTCTCTCGCTGATTCTCGGCGCTCAGCGGCTCCCCTCGGCGAAGCAGGGCATTGCCGCCCAGCGCAATGACGATGCGCATGTCGGTTCCTCCAGGGCGCCCATCACGGGCGCCGGTCACGTCAGATGTCGGCGAGGGTGGAGACCAGGATCGCCTTGATGGTGTGCATGCGGTTCTCCGCCTGCTCGAAGGCAATGCAGGCCGGGGATTCGAACACCTCCTCGGTGACCTCGATACCGTTGGCCAGGTGCGGATAGCGCGTGGCGATCTCCTTGCCGACCTTGGTCTCGCTGTTGTGGAACGCCGGCAGGCAATGCATGAACTTCACCCGCGGGTTGTTGCTCGCCTGCATCAGCGCCGCGTTCACTTGGTAGGGCAGCAGCTGCTGGATGCGCTCGGCCCAGGCGTCCATCGGCTCGCCCATCGAGACCCAGACGTCGGTGTGGATGAAGTCGACGCCTTGCACCGCCGCCTGCGTATCCTCGGTGAGCAGCAGGCGCGCACCGCTCTGCGCGGCGAATTCCTCGCAGGCCTTGACGTGTTGCTCGCTGGGCCAGAGGGCGCGCGGCGCGGCGATGCGTACATCCATGCCCAGCTTGGCGCCGATCAGCAGCAGGGAGTTGCCCATGTTGTTGCGCGCATCGCCCAGATAGGCGTAGCTGATCTGGTGCAGCGGCTTGTCGCTGTGCTCGCGCATGGTCATGACGTCGGCGATCATCTGCGTCGGATGGTATTCGTCGGTCAGGCCGTTGTAGACCGGCACGCCGGCGTAGCGCGCCAGCTCCTCGACGATCTCCTGCTTGAAACCACGGTATTCGATGGCGTCGTACAGCCGTCCGAGCACCCGCGCGGTGTCCTTCATGCTTTCCTTGTGGCCGATCTGCGAGGAGTTGGGGTCGATGTAGGTGACGTTGGCGCCCTGATCGTAGGCGGCCACCTCGAAGGCGCAGCGGGTTCGCGTGGAGGTCTTCTCGAAGATCAGCGCGATGTTCTTGCCCTTGAGATGCTGGCGCTCGGTACCGCTGTACTTGGCGCGCTTGAGGTCGCGGGAGAGATCGAGCAGGTACTGCAGTTCGCGCTCGCTGTGGTGCATCAGGCTGAGCAGGCTGCGGTTGTGAATGTTGAAGGCCATGGGGTGAGTCCTCCGCAATGTCGGTTTGCCGGGGTGGGCCCGGCGCGGTGATCAGTAGTCGAGCGCGTCGCGCGCGATCGGGCAGGTCATGCAGTGGCCGCCGCCGCGACCACGGCCCAGTTCGCTGGCGCTGATGGTGATGACTTCCACCCCGGCCTTGCGCAGCTGTGTGTTGGTGAAGGTGTTGCGGTCGTAGCCGATGACCACCCCGGGTTCAAGGGCGACCACGTTGTTGCCGTCGTCCCACTGCTCACGCTCCACCTCGTAGCTGTCGCCGCCGGTTTCCACCACCCGCAGGGCGGGCAGGCCGAGAGCTTCGGCGACCACCTGGAGGAAGCTGGCCTTTTCCCGGCGCAGGTCGATGCCGCCGGGTTTGCTTTCGTCGGGGCGCAGGCTGAACGCGACGATGCCGTGCACCACGTCGGGGTAGATGGTCACCAGGTCGCGATCGCAGAAGCTGAACACCGTATCCAGGTGCATCGCCGAGCGGGAACGCGGCAGGCCGGCGACGATCACGCGCTCGGCCGCGCCGTGGCGGAACAGCGACTGCGCCAACTGGCCGATGGCCTGCCGCGAGCTGCGTTCGCCCATGCCGACCAGCACCACGCCCTTGCCGAGCGGCATCACGTCGCCGCCTTCGAGCGTGGCCAGACCGTGGTCGAGCTCGGGGTCGCCGTACCAGACCTTGAAGTCCTGGCCGGCGAACTGCGGATGGAAGCGGTAGATCGCGGCCGCGAGCAGGGTTTCCTGGCGGCGCGCGGTCCAGTGCATCGGGTTGAGCGATACACCGCCGTAGATCCAGCAGCTGGTGTCGCGGGTGAACAGGGTGTTGGGCAGCGGCGGCAGGATGAAGCTCGAGTGGCCCAGATAGTCGCGGAACAGGCTGACGACTTCGCCGCTGCGGGTGCCCGGAATGTCGCTGCCGGACACCCCGCCGATCAGGAATTCGGCAAGTTGCCGGGGTTGCTGTTCTTCGAGCCAGCTACGCACCTCGTCCTGCAGGCCGATGCCGACCTGGTTGGCGGTGATCTTGCGGTCGAGAATCCACTTCAGCGCCACCGGATTGCTCACCGTCTCGGTCAGCAGGTTGTGCATTTCCAGCACCTCGACGCCGCGCTCGCGCATCTTGGTGACGAAGTCGAAATGATCACGCTTGGCCTGGTTGACCCAGAGCACATCGTCGAACAGCAGCTCGTCGCAGTTGCTCGGCGTCAGGCGCTGGTGGGCGAGGCCGGGCGAGCAGACCATCACCTTGCGCAGCTTGCCCGCCTCGGAATGGACACCCAGTTTCGTTAGTTGCTGAGTCATGGCATTTGCCTCCGTCAGTCATTGCACCGGTAGGTGCAGAGTGGCTCGCCAACGCTTGTGGCCTTGGCGAGAGAGGGCGCCGGGGCGCCGGTCAGAGGGACAGGAAACCGTCGTAGAGGCCGTAGGCCGCGATCGCCGCCCCGATGAGCACGGCGGCGAAGATCAGCTTCTCGACGCCGCTGAATACCGGCTGCCCCAGTTCGCGCTTGGCCTTGGCGAAGAACAGTGCCCCCGGCGCATAGAGCAGCGCCGACAACAGCAGATACTGGATGCCACCGGCATAGACCAGCCACACGGCATATAGCGTAGCGACGGCGGCGATCAGCGTGTCCTTGCGCCGTTCACCCGCGGCGTTCGCGTATCCCTCGCCGCGAACCCCGAGCAGCAACGCATAGGCCGCCGACCAGAAGTACGGCACCAGGATCATCGAGGTGGCGAGGTAGAGCAGGCTGAGATAGGTGGAGGCGTTGAACAGGGTGATGATCAGGAACAGCTGGATCAGCCCGTTGGACAGCCACAGCGCATTGACCGGAACGTGGCGGGTATTTTCCTTGCGCAGGAAGCTCGGCATGGTGTGGTCACGGGCGGCGGCGAAGAGAATCTCGGCACACAGAAGGGTCCAGGACAACAGGGCACCGGCCAGCGAAACCACCAGGCCGACGCTGATCAGCACCGCGCCCCAGCGACCGACCACCTGCTCCAGCACGCCCGCCATGGAAGGGTTCTTCAGGCCCGCCAGCTCGGCCTGGCTCATGATGCCCATCGACAGGATGTTCACCAGCACCAGCAACGCGAGCACGCTATAGAAGCCGATGACCGTGGCGCGGCCGACGTCGCTACGGCGCTCGGCGCGCGCCGAGAACACGTTGGCGCCCTCGATACCGATGAACACCCACACCGTCACCAGCATCATGTTGCGTACCTGCTGCATCACGCTGCCCAGCTCCGGGTTGCCACGGCCCCAGAAGTCGGCAGTGAACACGTCCAGGCGGAAGGCCACCGCGGTGATCACGATGAACAGGATCAACGGCACGATCTTGGCGATGGTGGTGACCAGGTTGACGAACGCCGCCTCGCGGATACCGCGCAGGACGAGGAAATGCACGCCCCAGAGCACCAGCGAGGCGCCGATCACCGCCGGCAGGGTATTGCCCTCGCCGAACATCGGAACGAAGTAGCCCAGCGTGCTGAACAGCAGCACGAAGTAGCTGACGTTGCCGATCCAGGCGCTGATCCAGTAGCCCCAGGCGGAGGAGAAGCCCATGTAGTCGCCGAAACCGGCCTTGGCATAGGCGTAGACACCGGCGTCGAGTTCCGGCTTGCGGTTGGCCAGGCTCTGGAACACGAAGGCCAGAGTCAGCATGCCCACGGCAGTGATTGCCCAGCCGATCAGGATGGCGCCGGCGCTGGCACTGGCCGCCATGTTCTGCGGCAGGGAAAAGATTCCGCCGCCTATCATCGAACCCATCACCAGCGCCACCAGCGCGCTGAGTTTCAGTTGCTTCGAGGTCGTGGTCATTACCCTGTCTCCTTTCAAGACCGTGCGTAGCGGGACCATTGAATGCCTGCCAGTGCGTTGCGGTCATGACAGACGTCAAGAAAGTGTGTGAGTGATGGTGCAAGGATGCCTTTGGCCGGTTGCGGTGCGATGAACGCAGCCGGACCGGCACAGCCATTGCGCAGTCAGCTTCGAGCGAGGGGAAGCGGTGTTCAGACCCGGACATGTGGAAATCAGCCGGCTGCCGACCGAGGCGCGCCCCGGCTATCACCTGACCCTCGACTATCACGTCGAAGGTGCCGAACCGAGGCCGGAGTGGGCGTGCTTTCACCTGCGCGTCGAGGCACCTCAGGTGCATATCGACGAGCAGTTCCGGATGCATCGGGATGTCGCCTACAACTTCCTGCAGCGCATTCGCCGGTGCCTGCGTGACCATGGCGTACAGGTCAGGCAGGACATCCTGTTCGGCTTTCACGCGTTGTATGACCCGTTGTATGCGGATCTGCGGCAGCAGTTGCACCTGCAGCCCGGCGAGGCGGTCGATCTCGACCGCTTCCTGCGCGAAGGCTGAGTGGCGTCAGTTGCGGTCGGCGATCACGCCGATGAGGAAGAAGATCAGCAGCAGCACCGGCGCCAGGCTGTAGTTGTTCAGGTGCGCCAGGCCCTGGGTCATCCAAGGTGTGAGAAAGACGATGGCCAGGCCGTAGCCCACCGCGCAGACGAGCACGAAGATCAGCGTACGCAGGAAGAAGTTGAGGCTGCTCACCGTGTTCTTGACCCAGGCGTTCACCGCCGGGCCGAACAGCACGAAGAGTGTTGCCATCAGCGCGAGGGAGATATCGGACAGGTGACTGCGGCTCCAGCGCGACAGCGTGACGATCAGGTCGAGTAGCAAATCCATGCAGGGTCCTTAAGGCAGGAAGCTCTGTAGCAGGTCGTTGAGAAACAGCTGGCCTTTGGGCGTCGCCACCAGCCGGTCGGGATCGTTGGACAGCAGACCCCGAGCCTCGGCGTCGCGCCGTGGCTTGGCGATCGCATCCAGCGCCAGCCCTGTGCGTTGAGTGAACAGCACGGCCGGCACGCCGTCGGTGAGGCGCAGCACATTCATCAGGAATTCGAAGGGCAGCTCGTCCGCGGTCAGCTGCTTCTCGCCTGCGCGGAAGGCCTTGGCCGGATCGAGGTAGTCCTTCGGCAGGCGGGTCTTCCAGCTGCGCAGGATGCGGCCGTCGGCATGGCTGAGCTTGGCATGGGCACCGGCACCGATGCCGAGGAAGTCGCCGAAGGTCCAGTAGTTCAGGTTGTGCCTCGCCTGTCGGCCCGGCTGGGCATAGGCGGAGGTCTCGTACTGGCGATAGCCGTGCTCGCCGAGCAGTGCCTGGCCGGCCTCCTGAATGTCCCAGAGGATGTCGTCTTCCGGCAGCTGCGGTGGCTGGCTCCAGAACAGGGTGTTCGGTTCCAGGGTCAGCTGGTACCAGGACAGGTGCGTCGGCTGCTGGGCGATGGCGGTGCGCAGGTCGCTCAGCGCATCCTCCAGGCTCTGGTCCGGCAGGCCATGCATGAGGTCGAGGTTGAAGTTTTCGAAGCCTGCGGCACGGGCCATGTCCGCTGCGCGGATGGCTTCGCCGCCGTCGTGGATGCGCCCGAGCGCCTTGAGCTTGGCGGCCTGGAAACTCTGCACGCCGATCGACAATCGATTGATGCCGAGCTGGCGGTAATCGCGGAACTTGGCCTGCTCGAAGGTCCCGGGGTTGGCTTCCAGGGTGATCTCGATGTTGTCGGCGAACCCGACCAGATGCTCCAGGCCCTCGACGATGGCGGCCAGTGCCCGGGCGGAGAACAGGCTTGGCGTGCCGCCACCGAAGAAGATCGAGCTCAGCCGGCGGCCCTGGACGTGCTCGAGGTCGGCCCGCAGATCCGCCAGCAGCGCGGCCACATAGGCCTCTTCCGGCAGTTCAGGGCCGGCCGTGTGGGAGTTGAAGTCACAGTACGGGCACTTGCGCACGCACCAGGGGATATGGACGTACGCCGCCAGAGGCGGCAGTTCGAAGCGGCCCTGGCCGGTTGCCGGCGCGGCGCTTGCGGCGATCATATCCCCAGCCGCTGCTTGAGCAGGGCCATGGCGCGTGCGCGGTGGCTGAGCTGGTTCTTCTGCGCGGCGGGCAGCTCGGCGCTGGAGCAGTCGCACTCCGGTACCCAGAACAGCGGGTCGTAGCCGAAGCCGTGCTCGCCGCGCGGCGCATGCAAGATGCGCCCATGCCAGAGGCCTTCGCAGATGATCGGCAGCGGATCGTCGGCGTGCCGCACCAGGGCCAGCGCACAGACGAACTGCGCGCCGCGCTCGGCGTCCGGCACGTCGCGCAGCACCTGCAGCAGCTTGGCGTTGTTGGCTGCGTCGCCCTGACCATCGGCGTAGCGCGCCGAGTAGATGCCCGGTGCGCCGCCCAGGGCGTCGACCGCCAGGCCCGAGTCATCGGCCAGGGCCGGCAGGCCGGAGATCCGTGCCGCATTGCGCGCCTTGAGAATGGCGTTCTCGATGAAGGACAGGCCGGTTTCTTCCGGCTCCACGGCGCTGAACTCGGCCACCGAGCGGACGCGCACGGCGTCGCCGAGCATGGCCTGGAGTTCCTTGAGTTTGCCGGCGTTGTGACTGGCCAGCACCAGTTCGGAAAAAGGCATCATCGGTCGGGGAAGAATTCCTGGTTGAACTCGAAACTGAACGGCTGCGCGCCGGTCGGCTGCACGGTGAGGCGGAAGCGCAGGGTTTCCTGGGAGTCGAAGGGGAACTGCGCCAGGTAGTAGATCGCCTCGTCGCCTTCCTTGAGCTGCTTGAAGGTGAGCTGGCGATCCTGGCCGAGCAGGTTCTTCACCTGGCCGCTGACCTGGGCGGCGACCGGCTTGCCATCCTTGACCACCGACACGTTGACCACGCCCTGGGTCTTGCTGCGCACCAGGCCGGCGGCTGCGGCGATGTCCGGCTGCAGGAAGCCGGAATTGAAGGCGATGTAATGGATGTCGTACTCGCCGACGCTGTGCTTGCGCTCGGCCAGTGCCGGCAAGGTGAGCAGTGCGGCCAGCAGGCCGATCAGCATGCGTTTCATGGGTCTACCTCCTGCGTTGGTGGGTCAGCGGGACGGCCCGGTGACACGATAGATGCCGATTTCGCCCAGCAGATTGGGCCAGAGACGGCTCGCCCAGCCGTGCTTGTGGTCGCGGTCCACGGCCAGACGCTCGCGCACCCTGGCACCGCTTTCCTGGCACAGTCGCTCGAAATCCTCGAAGGTACAGAAGTGGATGTTCGGCGTGTTGTACCAAGTGTAGGGGAGGAACTCCGATACCGGCATGCGGCCCTTGCTCGCCAGGTACCAGCGGCAGCGCCAGTGGCCGAAGTTGGGGAAGGTGATGATGCACTCGCGGCCGACTCGCAGCATTTCCTTGAGCAGCTTGTCGGGGTAGTGCACCGCCTGCAGCGCCTGGGTCATCACCACCATGTCGAAGCTGTCGCTGGCGAAGTTGCCAAGGCCGAGGTCGAGGTTCTGTTCGATGACGTTGACGCCCTTGTCGATGCAGGCGGCGATGTTGTCCGGGTCGATCTCCAGGCCGTAGCCGCTGACCTGCTTGTGGTCGCGCAGCCAGGCGAGCAGCTCGCCGTTGCCGCAGCCGAGGTCGAGGACTCGGCTGCCGGCCGGGATCCAGTCTTGGATGATGTCCAGATCGGCGCGCATCTTCGTTCCTTATACGGCTATGCGGTTCATGTAACCGCGGAAGGCTTGCAGGTAGCGGGGGTTGGGAATCAGGAAGGCGTCGTGACCCTGCGGCGCGTCGATCTCCAGGTAGCAGACGTTCTTGCGTGCCGCGAGCAGGGCGTCGACGATTTCCCGCGAGCGTTCCGGCGAGAAGCGCCAGTCGGTGGTGAAGGACATCACGCAGAAGTCCGCCTGAGCGACCTCGAAGGTCCGGGCCAGGTCGTCATCGTTGGCCGCGGCCGGGTCGAAGTAATCCAGCGCCTTGGTCATCAGCAGATAGGTGTTGGCGTCGAAGCGCCCGGAGAATTCCTCGCCCTGGTAGCGCAGGTAGCTCTCGACCTGGAACTCGACGCTGTTGAAGTCGTAGTTGAGCTTTTCGCTCTTCAACCCGCGGCCGAACTTGGTGCCCATGGCATCATCGGACAGGTAGGTGATGTGGCCGACCATGCGTGCCAGCATCAGGCCGCGCTTGGGAATGACCCCCATTTCCTGGAAATGCCCGCCGTGGAACTCGGGATCGGAGAGGATCGCCTGGCGTGCCACTTCGTTGAAGGCGATGTTCTGCGCCGACAGCTTGGGCGCCGAGGCAATCGCCAGGCAGTGACGCACCCGCTCGGGATAGCTGATGGTCCACTGCAGGGCCTGCATGCCGCCCAGGCTGCCGCCGACCACTGCGGCCCACTGGTTGATGCCGAGCCGATCGGCCAGGCGTGCCTGGCTGTGCACCCAGTCCTCCACGGTGACGACCGGGAAGTCCGCGCCGTAGGGTTTGCCGGTGGCCGGGTTGGTGCTGCTGGGGCCGGTGGAGCCGTTGCAGCCGCCGAGGTTGTTCAGGCTGACGACAAAGAAACGATCGGTATCGATGGCCTTGCCCGGGCCGATGCAGGAATCCCACCAGCCGGGCTTGCGATCGTCCTCGTTGTGGTAGCCGGCAGCATGGTGATGGCCGGACAGGGCATGGCAGATCAGCACGGCATTGCTGCGCGCGGCGTTGAGTTCGCCGTAGGTTTCGTAGATCAGTTGGTAATCGGCCAGCGTGCGGCCGCAGGCGAGTGTCAGTGGTTCGGCAAAATGCGCGACCTGCGGACTCACCAGGCCAACGGAATCGGCGGGAATTGCAGTGGGCATCGACCCTGGCTCTTGCTTGGAGAAGGCGGCAAAGTCTAAAGGTAAGCGCGCTGCAATTCATCCTGAAATACAGCGGCGGGCGGGCGCGTTGCCATTTCGCCATCCACGATGGCGGCAAATGGCAGCGAAGCTAGCTGATCTGGACGCTGCTCAGGCTGACCACCTTGCTCTGGCGGCGAAGCGGTGCAGGGCGGCGCAGCGCGCGCAGCATCTCCGCGGCCTGCGTCAGTTGCTGTTCCAGTTCGCCGCTGTAGCGGGTCAGCAGCTGACCGCGCTGGCTGTTCTGCTGACTTTCCTTGGCCAGGCTCTTCAGGCGCAGCATGTGGGTTTCCAGCTGCTGCTTGTGCTCCAGCGAAAACTGCAGCAGCGGCGTCAGGGCATCGCCGGACCAGCGCTCGGCTTCCTGGCGCAGGCGCTGATGCAGGCCGATGACCTCCTGCACCAGGGTGGCGAAGAAGCGCCGGGTCAGCGTGCGCTGCTCGGTCAGCAGCGTCTTGAGCTGCAGGCGGAACTGGTCGGCCTTGCCCTGCAGGGCACGCAGTTCGCGCTGGTAGGGCTGCAGCTGGAACAGTGGCGGGTCGATGCCGTGCAGCGGGTTCTCTTCGCTATGCCGGCGATAGATCGCCGACACCATCTTGTTGGCCCGTTCGGCTTCCTGTTCGAGGATGCCCAGGTCCTGCTCAACCGAGCGGAAGAAATGCAGGATCGCCAGGTTGATCCCCAGCGTGGTCAGGCTGCCGGTCAGGCTGCGGCGCAGGCGGGTCAGGTGCTCTTCCAGCCGCTCCGCGCGGATCGCCGCGCGCAGCAGCTCGCCTTGGCGCTGCAGCAGGCGCTGGTTGGTCTTCAGGTCGAGCAGACGCTTGTGGTGGCGGTTGTGCTCGTGGCGCGTGCGCGCGGTGAGCTCAAGCAGCATCTGGCCGCTGCCCTGCTGGTGACTGGCGAGCAGGTCGCGTTGCTCGATGACCTTTTCCAGGCGCAACCGCAGGGCGTGCTGGCTGTTCTGGATCAGCGCCATTACCTGGAGCACCACCTGATCTTCGAGCAGGCGCTCCTTCTGCGCCAGGATGCGCTGGCTGAGCAGCTGCTCCAGCTCGGCCAGCTGACTGCGTTCAAGCAGCGCCTGGTCGCCACGGATCTTCGCCATCAGCGCCTGTTTGGCCGAAAGCGGCAGGACGTCGGCCGCATCGATGCCCAGCTGTTGCGCGGTGGTCTCGCGGATCTGCTCGATGGCGTTCTGCACGAATGCCTCGCCGGCGACATCGTCCCAGAGCACGTCGATCTTGTTCAGCACGGCGAACAGGCTGTTCTGCGTGTCTTCGTCGAGCTGGCGGATGTGTTGCTGCCAGATCTGCATGTCGCTGGCGGTGACGCCGGTGTCGGCGGACAGCAGGAAGACGATGGCCTGGGCGTTGGGCAGCATCGACAGGGTCAGTTCGGGTTCGCTGCCCAGCGCGTTCAGACCGGGCGTGTCGAGGATGCGCAGACCCTGCCGCAGCAGCGGATGGTCGAAGTTGACCATGGCGTGACGCCAGGCGGGCACCAGTACATTGTCGCCGCCGCCCACGCTCTCCAGCGTGGCGGGATCGAAGCCGAGGGCGATCGCCTGTTCCACCGGCACGGTCTTGGTTTGCGCCACCTGGGCGAAGGCCTCGGCCATGCTCTGCGGGTCACGTGGGTCCAGCGGCAGGTTCAGCCACAGTCGCGAGGTGCGCTTGAGCTGGGCGATGCTGGTGTCTTCCAGGCGCGACTCGATGGGCAGCAGGCGAATATAGGATCGTTCCGAACGCGGGTCGAAGAGCAGCTCGGTGGGGCACATGGTGGTGCGACCGGCGCGGGACGGCAGGATGCGCTGGCCATAGCTGGAGAAGAACAGGCTGTTGATCAGCTCGGTCTTGCCGCGGGAGTATTCGCCGACGAACGCCAGGGTGATGTGATCGGTGCGCAGCACCCGTAGCGCACGTTCCAGGCGCGCGTCGACGGCCTCGCTGCTCAATCGGTTGTGCGCCAGCCAGCTGCGATAGCGGGTGATCTCACGAATCAGATCGCGCTTCCAGGTGACGTAGGCGTCCACGTGTCGATCGAGTCGTTCCATGCTCATCCAGCTCCCGGTGTGATTCGGCGAATTATCGGACCCGCCGATGCGCGGTCAATTCAGTCCAGGCCTGACGCGACCGAACGGGCCTGCCGGTGGCATGGACGGTCATCGCCGGCTCGGGTCGAGTCGATGTCCTCGTTCACATCCCCGCGGTCATGCCGCGAGGCAGGATGGAAACAGCCGAGAAAATGCAGTCTACGTGCTGCCAGGCGGCAAGCCGAGGCGCTTTTCGCGTCGGCCCGCCGCTTTGACTGCAAAGCATGAACGGCGTCTCAGATAAGCATGCGCAGGATGTTCGGCATGTGGGTCATGGTGGCCAGGTTGTTCACCACCAGCATGTCCAGCAGCTTGATCGCGAGGAAGGCGAAGATCGGCGAGATATCCAGCCCGCCGAGGTTCGGCAGCAGGCGGCGGAAGGGCATCAGCACCGGCTCGCAGATCTGGCTGACCAGCTGAGCGCCCGGGTTGTGGCTGCCCGGTGCGACCCAGGAGAGGATCACGCTGATGATCAGCGCCCAGAAGAAGATGTTGAGGAACAGACCGGTGATGCCGACCAGCGCCCAGACAAGGAGCAGCAGCGGATTGCCGGTGGTGCCGTAGGCGATCAGCAGGATCAGCGCCATCAGCACCATCTGCACGATGATCGCGAGTACCAGCGAGGACAGGTCCAGCGAGCCCATGCTCGGGATGACGCGGCGCATCGGGCGTAGCAGCGGGTGAGTGGCCTTGACGATGAACTGGCTGAGCGGGTTATAGAAGTCGGCACGCACCAGCTGGAGGATGAAGCGCAGCAGCACGATCAGCAGGTAAAGGCTGCCCAGGGTCTGGATGACGAGGATCAGGGCTTGCGAGAGTTGGGACATGAATGCTCCTTATTGGCCCAGTTGTTCGGCCAGTTCGGCCGAGCGTTGTGCAGCGGCGTTCAATGCCTGCTGCACCAGCTGCTCGAAGCCGCCAGCCTGGAAGGCTTTGATCGCCGCTTCGGTGGTTCCGTTCGGCGAGGTGACGCGGCGTCGCAGTTCGGCCGCCTCGACATCGCTCTCGCAGGCCATGCGGGCTGCGCCCAGCGCGGTCTGCAGGGTCAGCTGAGCGGCGGTTTCGCGAGGCAGGCCGAGCTGCTCGCCGGCAGCGGTCATCGCCTCGATGAGCAGGAAGAAATAGGCCGGGCCACTGCCGGAAACGGCAGTCACCGCATCGATCAGGTGCTCCTCGTCGAGCCACAGCGCCATGCCGACGGCTGACAGCAGCTGTTCGGCCTGGGACTTCTGCTCGGCACTGACCTTGGCGTTGGCGAACAAGCCGCTGACGCCCTGGCGCAGCAGCGCCGGTGTGTTGGGCATGCAGCGCACGATCGCCTGCGGCCGCGGGCCGAGCCAGCGCTGCAGGCTGTCGCAGCTGATGCCGGCGGCGATGGACACGATCAGCGGCCCATGTTCGAGGTGGGCGGCCAGGTCGCGGCAGACGGCCTGCATCACCTGCGGCTTAACCGACAGCACCACCACATCGGCGTCAGCCAGTGCTTCGGCATTCTGCGCGAAGGTCTGGATGCCGTGTTCGGCGCTGATTTTCGCGCGCTGTTCGGCACCGGGGTCGCTGGCGCGGATGGCTTCAGCGGCGAGGCCCTGGGCACGCAGCCCGCCGATCAGGCTGGCGGCCATGTTGCCGGCGCCGATGAAGGCGATGCGGGGAGAGGTCATAGCGATTCCTTTATTGAGGGCGGCCGTAGTCACGGGCGCCGAAGAGAGCAGTGCCGATGCGAACCCAGGTCGCACCTTCGGCAATGGCAGCTTCCAGATCCTGACTCATGCCCATGGACAGCGTATCCAGATCAAGTGCCAGCTCGTCGCGAAGCTGCCGCAGACGGGCGAAGGCGGCGCGTTGCTCGGCCGGATCCTCGCTGGGGGCCGGGATGCACATCAGACCGCGCAGGCGCAGTCGTGGCAGCGCGGTGATCGCCCGCGCCAGCTGCTGCACCTCCTGCGGTGCACAGCCGGACTTGCTGGCCTCGCCACTGACATTCACCTGCAGGCAGATGTTCAACGGCGGCAGCGCCTCAGGGCGCTGATCGGAGAGGCGCTGGGCGATCTTCAGGCGGTCCACCGAGTGCACCCAGTCGAAGTGTTCGGCGATGGCCTTGGTCTTGTTCGACTGGATGGGGCCGATGAAATGCCAGGTCAGCGGCAGGTCGTCCAGCTCGGCCTGCTTGTCCAGCGCTTCCTGCAGATAGTTCTCGCCGAAATCGCGCAGGCCGGAGGCCAATGCGTCGCGAATGGCAGCGGCTGGCTGGGTCTTGCTGACGGCCAGCAGGCCCACCGTGGCGGGCTCACGACCCACAGCTTGCGCCGCCTCACGGATGCGTGCTCCGACCTTTGCAATATTCTTCTCTATCGTGGACATTACTTGCGCCCGCCGCCTTGGGGTCTGCGCGGCATTCTACCTGCTCGCTTGTAATTGGGGAGTCCCATGGATATCACTGAACTGCTGGCCTTCAGCGCCAAGCAGGGTGCGTCGGATTTGCACCTTTCCGCCGGCCTGCCGCCGATGATCCGCGTCGATGGTGACGTGCGGCGCATCAATCTGCCGGCCATGGACCACAAGCAAGTGCATGCGCTGATCTACGACATCATGAACGACAAGCAGCGCAAGGATTACGAGGAATTCCTCGAAACCGACTTCTCGTTCGAGGTGCCGGGTGTGGCGCGCTTCCGCGTCAATGCCTTCAACCAGAACCGCGGCGCCGGCGCCGTGTTCCGGACCATTCCGTCCAAGGTGCTGACCATGGAGGACCTCAACATGGGTGAGGTCTTCCGCAAGATCACCGACGTGCCGCGCGGGCTGGTGCTGGTCACCGGGCCTACCGGCTCGGGTAAGTCGACCACCCTGGCGGCGATGCTCGATTACCTGAACAACACCAAATACCACCACATTCTCACCATCGAAGACCCCATCGAATTCGTCCACGAGTCGAAGAAGTGCCTGGTCAACCAGCGTGAGGTGCACCGCGACACCCTGGGCTTCTCCGAGGCGCTGCGCTCGGCCTTGCGTGAAGACCCGGACATCATCCTGGTGGGCGAGATGCGCGACCTGGAAACCATTCGCCTGGCACTGACCGCCGCGGAAACCGGCCACCTCGTGTTCGGCACGCTGCACACCACCTCCGCCGCCAAGACCATCGACCGCGTGGTCGACGTGTTCCCGGCCGAAGAAAAGTCCATGGTCCGCTCGATGCTCTCCGAATCGCTGCAGGCGGTGATCTCGCAGACCCTGCTGAAGAAGATCGGTGGCGGCCGCGTCGCGGCCCACGAGATCATGATCGGCACCCCGGCGATCCGTAACCTGATCCGCGAGGACAAGGTGGCGCAGATGTACTCGGCGATCCAGACCGGCGGTTCGCTCGGCATGCAGACCCTGGACATGTGCCTCAAGGGGCTGCTGGCCAAGGGCCTGATCAGCCGCGACAGCGCGCGGGAAAAGGCCAAGCAGCCCGAGAATTTCTAAACGCCTGACAACCCCGGACGCCGCCCGGTGCGGCGCTTGCCACGATTGCGAGTACGACGATGGAATTCGAGAAACTTCTGCGCCTGATGGTCGAAAAAGGCGGCTCCGATCTGTTCATCACCGCTGGCGTGCCGCCGTCGATGAAGGTCAACGGCAAGATCATGCCGGTGAGCAAGACGCCCATGTCGCCGGAGATGACCCGGGAAACCGTGCACGGCGTGATGAACGAGCAGCAGCGCCGCGAGTTCACCGAGAACCACGAATGCAACTTCGCCATCAGTGCCCGCGGCATCGGTCGCTTCCGTGTCAGCGCGTTCTATCAGCGAAACCTGGCCGGCATGGTGCTGCGTCGCATCGAGACCAACATCCCGACCATCGAAGAGCTCAAGCTGCCGGACGTCCTGAAGAAGCTGTCGATGACCAAACGTGGTCTGGTGCTGTTCGTCGGCGCCACCGGTACCGGCAAGTCGACGTCGCTGGCCTCGATGATCGGCTACCGCAACAAGAACTCCAGCGGGCACATCATCTCCATCGAAGACCCGATCGAATTCATCCACCAGCACCAGAATTGCATCGTCACCCAGCGCGAAGTGGGCATCGACACCAGCTCCTTCGAGGTGGCCCTGAAGAACACCCTGCGCCAGGCGCCGGACGTGATCCTCATCGGCGAGATCCGTACCCGCGAAACCATGGATTACGCGGTCGCCTTCGCCGAAACCGGCCACCTGTGCCTGGCCACGCTGCACGCCAACAACGCCAACCAGGCGCTGGACCGCATCATCAACTTCTTCCCGCCGGACCGGCACAACCAGGTCTGGATGGACCTGTCGCTCAACCTCAAGGCCATCGTCGCCCAGCAGCTGGTTCCGACCCCGGACGGCAAGGGTCGTCGTGCGGTCATCGAGGTGCTGATCAATACGCCGCTGGCGGCCGACCTGATCCGCAAGGGCGAGGTGCACGAGCTGAAATCGCTGATGAAGCGCTCCACCGAGCTGGGTATGCAGACCTTCGACCAGGCGCTGTACAACCTCTACGTGCAGGGGGAGATCACCTACGAAGATGCCCTGCTGCATGCTGACTCGGCCAACGACCTGCGACTGCTGATCAAGCTGGGTTCGGAAACCGACGGTGAGCACCTGACCAGCGTATCCCAGGGCCTGAGCCTGGAGGTCAGCAACGAGGACCCGGGCCGGCGCTTCCGTTAAGCGTCCGCGTCCGGTTGCCGGCCGATGCGCTTGCCCTGCCGGGCGGCAACGCGCTCGGCCTGGCCATCACGCTGCGCACCGGCGCGTGCGCGACTCATCAGTTGCGGAATCAGCATGCCTTCGGGCAGGTTCTTCCAGAACCGTACCGGCAGGTTGCTTTGCAGCACGCTGCGGTTCAATCGGGCCGGATTGAAGGTGCTCTCGTAATAGGCCTTCCATAGTTCGCCGCCGGGGTCGGCAGCGCTCTGCGCCAGGCGCTGCCATTGTGGCGGGCAGGGGCGGACGTGATGAAGGGTCTGACCGTTCCAGCAGACACCATCGTCCGGTGTCGCGATCAGCCAGCTGTTCTCGCCCATGCGCTCGGCGAAATGGTGTGCGGCCCATGGCAGCACGTCGTGCGCCGGTTCGAACCAGGCTACATGCCGCGGGCCGTCGCCATCTTCCAGCGGGCTGAAGCGCAGGAAGGCATGCAGATGGTGCGCCTCGCGGCGAACCGCCTTGATTCGGGCATACAGCTCGCTGCCATCGACATCGCCCGCCATTCGGGCGCTGGCGTCGCCCTGTATGACCCGCCAGAGCACGTGATACAGCAGGCTCCAGCGATGCTCGGTGCGAAAGCGTGCGGCCATCTCCAACTCATCGAGGAGCTGCCGAGGTACGCGGATGCGCGGCCCGTCAGTGGCTGCTGGCGCGGACATCGGCTCATCGAACAAGCCGACGTCCCCGCCGCTTGCCCAGTTCACCTCATGCGGTGCGATCTGCTCCTGCAGCAGCACCCGCGCCGCGTCTCGCCAGCCCTGGAAGCTTCCGTCGAAGCGCACCGTGCGCATCACCAGAGCGCCATCTGCGTTGGCGAGCCGTCGCGCAGGTGCTGCCGCAACGCCGCCGATTCCTGCCCGGCGAGGCTGGGGCGGTAGTCATGGGTGACGATGAACGGCTTGGCCTTTTCCAGCGAGCAGCGCAGGCGGGTCAGGTCCTCGAAGCGGATGCGCTTGTGCCGTCGCAAGTCCACCAGTCGCTTGGCGCTGAGCACGCCGATACCGGGAACGCGGGCAATCATGGTCGGTTCGGCACGGTTGAGGTCGATCGGGAAATGTTCCCGGTTGGCCAGCGCCCAGGCCAGTTTCGGGTCTACGTCCAGGGCAAGGTTACCGGGGCCGCTGAGCAGTTCGCCGGCCGAGAAACCATAGCCGCGCATGAGAAAATCCGCCTGGTACAGCCGATGCTCGCGCAACAGTGGCGGTGCGGCGAACGGCACACTTTTCGGGCTGTGCGGAATGGGGCTGAACGCGGAGTAGTAGACCCGCCGCAGGCGATAGTCGCCGTAAAGGGACTGCGCGGTATGCAGGATGGTGCGGTCGTCGGTGTCATCGGCGCCAACGATCATCTGCGTGCTCTGCCCGGCAGGAGCGAAACGCGGTGCACGCTTCTCCGCGCTGGCCTCGGCCTCGCCCTGATGAATGGTGTGCATGGCCTGCTTGATGGTCAGCACCTGTTTTTCCGGGGCCAGGCGAATCAGGCTGCTCTCGGTCGGCAGCTCGATGTTCACGCTGAGCCGGTCGGCATGGCGCCCGGCTTCGGCGATCAGCAGCGGGTCGGCATCGGGAATCGTCTTGAGGTGGATGTAGCCGCGAAATTCATGCTCTTCGCGCAGCAGCCTGGCGACCCGCACCAGCTGCTCCATAGTGTAGTCGGCCGAGCGGATGATGCCGGAACTGAGGAAGAGCCCGCTGATGCAATTGCGGCGATAGAAGTCCAGCGTCAGCTCGACTACCTCCTCCGGCGTGAAGCGCGCGCGGGGTACGTCGCTGGAGCGCCGATTGACGCAGTACTGGCAGTCGTACAGGCAGAAATTGGTGAGCAGGATCTTCAGCAGCGCCACGCAGCGACCATCCGGGGTAAAGCTGTGGCAGATGCCCATGCCATCGGTGGCGCCGAGCCCGCTCTTGCCTTTGGACGAGCGCTTCGGCGCGCCACTGCTGGCACACGAAACGTCGTACTTGGCAGCGTCGGCGAGCACGCTGAGTTTGTCGATCAGTTGCATGACGGGAATCATGAGTACTGTTTGCATATACAGTATCACGGCAGGCGACGGCTTCGGTGGCCGTCTGGCGGCGCTGGCTGAGCGAATTATCGGATAAGCTGTTCGTCATTCACTCAACCGCCTATCGAGGTTCGGATGCGGCAGAACACTCACAGCACGCTGATCGGTTATCTCCTGTGGATATTCGGCTTTCTCGGCTCCCACCGCTTCTACTACGGCAAGCCGATCACCGGCACCATCTGGTTCTTCACCCTCGGCCTGTTCTTCATCGGCTGGATCATCGACCTGTTCCTGATCCCCTCGATGGATCGCGAAGCGGACCTGCGCTTCCAGCCGGGACCTATCGATTACACGGTGGGCTGGATCCTGCTGACCTTTCTCGGCGTCTTCGGCGTGCACCGCATGTATCAGGGCAAGTGGATCACCGGCATCCTCTACCTGTTCACCGGCGGGCTGTTCTTCATCGGCGTGCTCTACGACTTCTGGACGCTGAACACACAGATATCCGAGCGCAATCGCGCGCGGGTCTGAGCGCGGCCGAGAAGCCTTGGGCCGGAGCGGGCGAGCAGCCGCCCCGGCCGTCTGCGCTCAGGCCTGGTAGCTGATGTGGCCGTCGACGAGCGTGTAGCGCACCGAACCCGGCAGGCAATGGCCCATGAACGGACAGTTGCGCCCTTTCGAGTACCAGCTTTCGCCAACCAGGGTCGAGCTGTGCGGGTCGAACAGCACCAGGTCGGCGGGCTGGCCGGCCTGCAGTCTGCCGGCGGACAGTTGCAGCGCGGCGGCCGGGCCGCTGGTGAGGCGCGCCAGCAGGGTCGGCAGGTCGAGCAAGCCGTCGTCCACCAGCGTCATCGCCAGTGGCAGAAGAATCTCCGCGCTGCTGATCCCCGGCTCGGTTTCACCGAACGGCGCCAGCTTGGCGTCGGCTTCGTGCGGTTGATGGTGGCTCGAAATCGTCGAGATCACGCCCGCCTTGACCGCCTCGCGCAAGCCGTCACGATCGGCCGTGCCGCGCAGTGGCGGCTGCACGTGATAGAGGCTGGAGAAGCCGTGCAGCGCCTCGTCGGTGAGGATCAGCTGATACATGGCCACGTCGGCGGTTACCGGCAAGCCGCGCGCCTGGGCCTGGGCGATCATCTCCGCACCGCGGGCGCTGGTCAGCTGAGCGAAGTGCGCGCGCACGCCGGAGCGCTCCACCAGCAGGAGGTTGCGCGCCAGGGCCACGGTTTCCGCGGTATCCGGAATGCCGGACAGGCCCAGGAAGCTGGCGGCGGCACCCTCATGGGCGAGGCCGCCTTCGGCCAGGTCGCTGTCCTGGGAATGAAAGATCACCGTCAGGTCGAAGGTGGCGGCGTATTCCAGGGCGCGGCGCAGGTTGCGGTTGCTGGCGAACTCGGTGAGCCCATTGCCGAAAGCGACGCAGCCGGCCTCGCGCAAGGCGACCAGCTCGGACAGCTGTTCTCCGGCCAGGTTACGGGTCAGCGCACCGATCGGGAAGACCTTGGCATGGCCGGATTCGCGGGCGCGGTCGAGGATCAGCTCGGCCACCGCGGCGGTGTCCAGCACCGGACGCGTCTGCGGTGGGCAGCACAGACTGGTGATGCCGCCGGCTGCCGCAGCCAGGGTTTCACTGGCGATCGTGCCCTTGCGGCTGTAGCCCGGCTCGCGCAGGGCGACCGAGAGATCGACGAGCCCGGGTGCGGCGATCAGGCCTTGCGCATCGATTGTCTGCTGAGCCTCGAAGCCGGCAGGAGCCTGGCCAATGGCCGTGATCCTGCCATCCTGCAGGAAGATATCGGCGACTTCGTCGCGCCCGCTGTTGGGGTCGATAACGCGCGCGCCGAGGATTCTTGTTGCCACCATCACTGCTGCTCCTCGGATACGGATTCGGAATCGATCTGGCGCTGCGCGGTCTGGCCGCTCATCGCCATGGACAGCACGGCCATGCGGATGGCGATGCCGTAGGTGACCTGGTTGAGAATGACCGACTGCGGGCCGTCGGCCACCGCGGACTCGATCTCCACGCCGCGGTTGATCGGGCCCGGGTGCATGACGATGGCGTCCGGCCTGGCCAGCGCCAGGCGCTGGGTGGTCAGGCCGTAGAGCTTGTAGAACTCGCCTTCGCTGGGCAGCAGACCGCCCTGCATGCGTTCGCGCTGCAGGCGCAACATGATCACCACGTCGACGTCGCGCAGGCCTTCGTTCATGTCGGTGAATACGCGCACGCCGTACTGTTCGATGCCTTCCGGCAGCAGCGTTTTCGGCGCGATCACACGGA
Source organism: Stutzerimonas sp. Brlt_14 (assembly GCF_051948915.1). Classification (NCBI taxonomy): domain Bacteria; kingdom Pseudomonadati; phylum Pseudomonadota; class Gammaproteobacteria; order Pseudomonadales; family Pseudomonadaceae; genus Stutzerimonas; species Stutzerimonas sp. Brlt_14. The sequence continues at coordinate 115,394 of NZ_JAYJLM010000003.1, read as the reverse complement.
TGTCAGGGCAGCCCAGGGTACGCAGGGCCAGCATGTTCGAGCGCGCCACCCGCGAGTGCAGGATATCGCCGACGATGGCCACCGACAGATTGTCGAAGCTGCCCTTGTGCCGGCGGATGGTGAGCATGTCGAGCATGCCCTGGGTCGGGTGCGCATGGCGACCGTCGCCACCGTTGATCACCGCCACGTCCGGGCTAACGTGCTCGGCGATGAAATGCGCGGCTCCGGAGTCCGCGTGGCGCACCACGAACATGTCCGCCGCCATGGCTTCCAGGTTGCGCAGGGTGTCGGTGAGGGTCTCGCCCTTGCTGGTGGAGGAGGTCGAGACGTTGAGCGTGATGACGTCGGCCGACAAGCGCTTGGCCGCCAGTTCGAAGGTGGTACGGGTGCGGGTGGAGTTCTCGAAGAAGACGTTGCAGACGGTCTTGCCGCGTAGCAGCGGAACCTTCTTCACCGCACGCGCGCCAACCTCGAGGAAGGAGTCGGCGGTGTCCAGAATCTCGGTGAGCAGCTCGCGGGGCAGGCCGTCGAGGGAGAGAAAATGGCGCAGCTGGCCTTGGTCGTTCAGCTGTAGCGGGCGCTTGGCGTCAGTGGGCGTCATCGCAGGATCTCGGTGGGCAGCGGGAGATAGGCGTTAGATGGAGGGTGCCGGCGTCAGGACTGGCTGGCTTCCAGTCGCTGCGGCTCGAGCGCCAGCGGCGCCGGACCAAGCAGCTTGATGCGCTGATCCGGCGCCAGCGACAGCGTCGCCCCGACCACGTCAGGCCGGATCGGCAGTTCGCGGGCGTTGAGGTCGAGCAGGCAGACGAGGGTCACGCTGGCAGGCCGGCCGTAGTCGAACAGCTCGTTGAGCGCGGCGCGGATGGTACGGCCGGTCATCAGTACGTCGTCGATCAGCACCAGGTGCTGGCCCTCGATCTCGAATGGCAGCTCCGAAGGCTGCACCTGCGGATGCAAGCCCTTCTGGGTGAAGTCGTCGCGATAGAAGGACACGTCGAGCACGCCGAGCGGTTCGCTCTGTCCGCGTGCATCGAGCAGCGCCTGGGCGACCCAGACTCCGCCTGTACGAATGCCGATGAAGCGCGGCTCGCGGATGTCGCGCTCGTTCAGGTAGCGCTCCAGTGCGTCGGTCATCTCGGGCAGCAGCTGTTCGGGATTTGGCAGGATCATGGGGTCTCCTTTCGGGATCAGGCGCCGGCGTGATCGTTCAGCCAGCCTTCCAGTAACAGGGCGGCGGCCAGGGCATCGACCGGCCGTTCGCGATAGCCTCCGTGCTGGCCCTGGCGCAGCCGCTCGCCTTTGGCCTCGAAGGTGGTCAGGCGTTCGTCGTGGGTGTGCACCGGCAGGTTGAAGCGGCCGTTGAGGCGGCGCGCGAATTTCTCTGCGCGAGCGCTCATCTCGCTCGGACTGCCGTCCATGTTCAGCGGCAGGCCGACCACCAGCGCGTCGGGCTGCCATTCGCGCAACAGCGCCTCGATCTGCTGCCAATCGGGTACGCCGTTCTGCGCCTTGAGCACGCACAGCTCGCGGGCCTGGCCGGTCACGACCTGGCCGACGGCGACGCCGATCTGCTTGGTGCCATAGTCGAAGCCGAGCAGCAGCCGCGGCGTGCTCATGCGTGGCCGACCTGGGTGCTGAGCAGGCGCAGGTCGACGCCCAGCGAGGCGGCGGCTGCCTGCAGGCGCTGATCGTGGGGGAGGTCAAATAGGATCTGTGGGTCGGCCGGACAGCTCAGCCAGGTATTGTCGGCCAGCTCCGCTTCCAGCTGGCCGGCTTCCCAGCCGGCGTAGCCCAGCGCCACGAAATGCCGCTGCGGGCCTTGACCGTCGGCAATGGCGAACAGCACATCCTGGGACGTGCTCATGCCGAGCGGGCCGAGCATCAAGGTCGCCTGAAACTGCTGCTCGGCCGAATGCAGGACGAAGCCGCGGTCGGTCTGCACCGGGCCGCCTGCGAAGATAGGCAGGCTCTGACAAAGTGCCGGAATCGGTTCGTCCGGGCGCAGCTGCTCGAGCACATCGGCCAGGCTCAGGCCACTTGGACGGTTGACGATAAGCCCCATGGCGCCTTCCGGGCCGTGCTCGATCAGGTAGATCAGCGTCTGGGCAAAGTTCGGATCGGCCATCTGCGGCATGGCGATCAGAAAGTGATGCTTGAGGTAGCTGGGCGCGGTGCTTTTCATGCGCGTTAGCTTAAGCGTTGCACCGCATTCCGGCTACAGCTGCGACCGTTGGTCCCGCGTGCGTCTCAGCGGCTGGACAGCCGGTCACCGCGTTCGAAGCGCCAGGTGCGGATGATCTCGACCTGATCGTACTTCTGCGCCAGTTCGCCGGTGAAGGGGGCGAACGGCGCGGCCAGGCGAACGATGCGGAGTGCGGCATCATCGAGCACCGGCTGGCCGGACGACTCGATCACGCGCAGTTCCTGCACGGTGCCGTCGCGGTTGATGGTGACGAGCATGCGCAGGCTGCCGTAGATCTGCTGGCGGCGGGCTTCGTCGGGGTAGTTGAGGTTGCCGATGCGCTCGACTTTCTTGCGCCATTCGTCGCGATACCAGGCGCTGATGTCACGCATCGTGGCCGCGCTGTTCTGTCGGCTGACCCGCGGTCGTTTGGCGTAGCGCTCGACGTCCTTCGCCAGTTCGGCCTCAAGGCTGGCGATCTCGGCGCTCAGCTGCGAACTGTCGAATGCCGGGGCGGACTGCGGCTCGGGCTGTGGTTGCGTCTGCTGCTTGACCTCTGCCTTCTGCTGCTGCGGGCTGCGCGTGGTGACGACCGTCTTGGCCGGCTCAGGCCGGGTGCTGGGCGGGGGTGCGGCGGGCGGAGTGACTTTGCGGACTTCGGTGTCCTGAAAGGGTGCCTGCTCGGTGGTCTTCGGCGACGCCTTGTGCTCCAGCGTACCGCTGCCCTGCTGGTTGTCCTGAGCAAGGAAATCCGCGTCCTTGGGCTTTTCCTCGCTCTTGAACGTCGAGAGGGTGATTTCCAGCGTCTTGCTGATCTGCTTCGGTTCGGACAGCGTGAAGCCCAGGCCGAGGATCAGGGCCAGGTGCAGTGCGGCAGCCAGGAAAAGCGTGAAGCCGAGCCGGTCCGCGGGGCGGACTCGGGTCGTTTCAGGCGCAGGATGGCGGATAGCGGCGTTCATCGCGTGTCGGGTCGGCTCGAAGTGCCGCGCAGTCTGCCGGCTTTGAGCTCGCCGTCGCAAGCTCCGAACTCAAAGCTGTTAGCTGGTTCAAGCTTGCAGCTTGGCCGCGATCGCGTCCATGAGGCGTTCGCCGATACGGGTATCGAAGGCATTGTCGATTTCGCGGATGCAGGTCGGGCTGGTGATGTTGATCTCGGTGAGGTAATCGCCGATGACATCCAGGCCGACGAACAGCAGGCCACGTTCACGCAGCTGCGGCCCAACGATAGCCGCGATCTCGCGGTCGCGATCGGACAGCGGTTGCGCCACGCCGCGGCCGCCGGCGGCCAGGTTGCCGCGTGTCTCGCCAGCCGCGGGAATCCGCGCCAGGCAGTAGGGGATCGGCTCGCCATCGATCATCAGGATGCGCTTGTCGCCATCCTTGATCGCCGGAATGTAGCGCTGCGCCATGATCTGCCGGCTGCCATGCTCGGTCAGCATTTCGAGGATCACGGACAGGTTGGGGTCGCCCTCGCGATGACGGAAGATCGAGGCGCCGCCCATTTCGTCCAGGGGTTTGAGAATGATGTCACGGTGCTCGTTGGCAAACTCGCGGAGAATGTCGGAGCGTCGGCTGACCAAGGTCGGCGGTGTGCACTGCGGAAACTGAGTGGCGAAGAACTTCTCGTTGCAGTCGCGCAGGCTCTGTGGACGGTTGACCACTAGCGTTCCCGCCTTTTCCGCCAGTTCCAGCAGATAGGTTGCGTAGACGTACTCGCTGTTGAATGGCGGATCCTTGCGCATGAGGATCACATCGAGGTCGGCAAGGGCCATGTCGACCTCCTCGCCTGTCTCGAACCAGTGCTGCGGGTCGTCGAAGACCTGCAGCGAGCGCATGCGTGCGCGGGCCTGGTTGCCGAGCTGATAAAGGTCTCGCTGCTCCATATAGAAGAGTGTCCAGCTTCGCGCCTGGGCGGCCAGCAGCATGGCAAGCGAGCTGTCCTTCTTGAAGGCGATCTGCGCGATAGGGTCCATGATGATCCCGACGCGAACGGTCATGAGAGTTTCTCCAGCTATGGGCGGCAACGTGCCGCCGGTGGCGCAAAAGGTCGCTGCAGATTGGCCGTGGTTGTGCACTGGGTCAAGGAAAATCCGGATGCTTTTCCGGTTGATAGCGTGGCCAGGAGGAGTGTGCTAAAAAGGTCCGGCGATTGGGTGCAGCCCATCGGTGGCAGGGCCTCCGGCGCACTGACATAACGATAAACTACGACTCACCGAGGCGATGGTAGGGCGAAATGGAACAGCACTCCGAGGGCTTGAAGGTCATGGTGATCGACGATTCGAAAACGATTCGTCGCACTGCTGAAACCCTGCTGAAGAAAGTAGGTTGCGATGTCATCACCGCAGTGGACGGTTTCGATGCCCTCGCCAAGATTGCGGATACTCATCCCCGCATCATCTTTGTCGATATTATGATGCCCAGGCTGGACGGTTATCAGACCTGCGCGTTGATCAAGAACAACAGTTCCTTCAAGTCGACGCCAGTGATCATGCTGTCTTCCAAAGACGGCCTGTTCGACAAGGCGAAGGGGCGCATTGTCGGCTCCGATCAATACCTCACCAAACCGTTCAGCAAAGAAGAGCTGCTCGGTGCAATCAAGGCTCATGTCCCTGATTTCGCGCCGGTGGAGCAAGCGTCCTGAAGTTCGGCATTGTTTGCCGCTGAAGCCTTCCTAATGGAGAAATCATGGCTCGCGTTCTGATTGTTGATGATTCGCCGACCGAAATGTACAAGCTCACCGCCATGCTGGAGAAGCATGGTCATGTGGTGCTCAAGGCCGAGAATGGGGCCGACGGCGTAGCGTTGGCTCGCCAGGAAAAACCGGACGCCGTGCTGATGGATATCGTCATGCCTGGCTTGAACGGCTTCCAGGCTACGCGCCAGCTCACCAAAGATTCTGAAACCAGTCACATTCCAGTGATCATCGTTACCACCAAGGATCAGGAAACCGATAAGGTCTGGGGCAAGCGCCAGGGGGCCAAGGATTACCTGACCAAGCCGGTGGACGAAGCGACACTGCTGAAAACCCTGAATGCCGTTCTGGCAGGCTGATGCCGGGGTAGCCAACACTCGGACAAAGGGACGTGGCCAGCATGCCTGACATGCAAACGCCGTTTCAGCAGTTGCTGGAGCTAGATAAACGATGCCGCAGCTATGCGGCCGGTCTGCCTTCGCAGCAGGAAGCCGTACAAACCTGGGGAGGGATCGGTTTCCGGATGGGCGGGCGACTGTTCGTCGCTCCGATGGGAGAGGTCGGTGAAATCCTGCATGAGCCTCGATATACGTTGCTGCCCGGCGTCAAGAGCTGGGTCAAGGGCGTAGCGAACGTCCGTGGCAGATTGCTGCCGGTAATGGACCTTTGTGGGTATTTCGGACTTGAGCTCTCGCCATTGCGAAAGCAGCGCAGGGTACTGGTCGTTGATCATCAGGAAGTGTTTGCCGGATTGACCGTCGACGAAGTCTTCGGCATGCAGCACTTCCCGGTGGAGACCTTTTCCGAGGAGCTGCCTCCGATCGAGGCATCGATTCAACCGTTCATTCATGGTGTGTTCCAGCGCGAGCAGCCCTGGCTGGTCTTCAGCCCGCACGCTCTGGCAACACATCAGGCGTTTCTAGACGTCGCTTATTGAGTTGTAGGTGGGGTCGACCGAGGTCGGCCTTTTGGTTCTTGGATGGAAGCGCACGGAGGTCCAGGCGGGGGCCGGATAATGATCAAAATGAATGCTAATGCTTTGTTGAGCGGGGTGCGCAGCAATACGCTGATCACCGGTTTGTTTATCGTGCTGATCGTTTCGATCGTATTGCTGTTCGCGAACTTCGCGTACGTGAATACGCAAGCGGATCACGATAACGAGTACATCGCTCACGCTGGAGAGCTGCGCGTACTGTCCCAGCAGATCGCCAAGGACGCCGTGGAAGCGGCAACGGGAACACAGGAGGCTTTTGCTTCCCTGAAACAGGCTCGTAACGACTTCAACCAGCGCTGGGGTTATCTGTCTCAGGGCAACGACAGCATTGGCCTGCCCGCCGTGCCCGAGTCGCTGCGCGCGGAGGTCAATGCCGTAGAGCAGGACTGGAACACGCTGCGTCGCGACACCGACGCCATCCTCTCCAGTGAACAAACCGTTCTCTCGCTGCATCAGGTTGCCAGCACCCTGGCAGAAACCATTCCCCAGCTTCAGGTCGAATACGAGGAAGTCGTCGACATCCTGCTGGAGAGCGGTGCGCCTGCGGCTCAGGTATCGGTAGCGCAGCGTCAGTCGTTGCTGGCGGAGCGTATCCTCGGTTCGGTGAACAAGGTGCTTTCCGGTGACCAGGATTCGGTCCAGGCGGCGGACATGTTCGGTCGTGATGCCAGTCTGTTCGGGCGGGTTCTGAACGCCATGATCGAAGGCAACGTCGCCATGGGCATCACCGCGGTTGCCGACGAAGAGGCACGCGATCGCCTTTCCGAAATTTCCGAGCTGTTCCAGTTCGTATCCGGCTCGGTGGACGAGATTCTCGAGACGTCGCCGGAACTGTTCCAGGTGCGCGAATCGGCGAACAGCATCTTCGAAGTTTCCCAGACCCTGCTGGACAAGACCTCTGCGCTGTCGCAAGGCCTGCAGAATCGCGCCGATGCGCGTTACATCAACACCATCATCGGCTACGTGCTGGGTGCGCTTGCACTGGCAGCGATCATTCTCATCGGCCTGGTGATGGTTCAGGAGGCACGTCGCCGCCTGAGCGAAACCGCCGAGAAGAACGAACGTAACCAGGCAGCGATTCTGCGACTGCTGGACGAGATCGGCGACCTCGCTGACGGTGACCTGACGGTAGCCGCCACCGTAACCGAGGATTTCACCGGTGCGATCGCCGACTCGATCAACTACTCCATCGACCAGCTGCGTGAACTGGTAGCCACCATCAACCAGACTGCCGTGCAGGTATCGGGCGCGGCCCAGGAAACCCAGGCGACGGCCATGCACCTCGCCGAGGCTTCCGAGCATCAGGCGCAGGAGATCGCCGGTGCGTCGGCGGCAATCAACGAGATGGCGGTGTCGATTGACCAGGTATCGGCCAACGCCGCGGAGTCGTCGGCGGTAGCGGAGCGCTCGGTAGCCATCGCCAACAAGGGCAACGAGGTGGTGCACAACACCATCACCGGCATGGACAACATTCGCGAGCAGATCCAGGACACGTCGAAGCGGATCAAGCGTCTCGGCGAATCGTCCCAGGAGATCGGTGACATCGTCAGCCTGATTAACGACATTGCCGACCAGACCAACATCCTCGCGCTCAACGCGGCGATCCAGGCCTCCATGGCGGGTGACGCAGGCCGGGGCTTCGCGGTGGTAGCGGACGAAGTACAGCGTCTGGCGGAGCGTTCGTCGGCGGCGACCAAGCAGATCGAGGCGCTGGTTAAGACCATTCAGACCGACACCAACGAGGCGGTCATCTCGATGGAACAGACCACCGCCGAGGTGGTGCGCGGAGCCCGTCTGGCGCAGGACGCCGGGGTGGCACTGGAAGAGATCGAGAAGGTATCCAAGACCCTGGCGGCGCTGATCCAGAACATTTCCAACGCGGCACGCCAGCAGGCTTCCTCGGCTGGTCACATCTCCAACACCATGAACGTGATCCAGGAGATCACCTCGCAAACGTCGTCGGGTACCACCGCTACTGCCAAGAGCATTGGTAACCTGGCGAAGATGGCCAACGAGATGCGCCATTCCGTTTCCGGTTTTACCCTGCCGGATGCTCAGGATCAGGCCTGACTTGATGGGTGCGGCAGTCATTGATGGCTGCCGCCGATGATCACGAGCGAGGGGCAGGGCATGCAGCCGAGGTTGGACTGGGCATTGGAGCCCCTGGCCGATATGTCGCCGGCGGAATTCCATGATTGGCAGACGCTTCTCGAAGAGCGTTCCGGCATGGTCGTCAGCGAGCAGCGGCGCAGCTTCCTGCAGGCCAACCTGAGTGCACGGATGCGCGAAGTCGGGGCTCCCGACTATGCCACCTACTATCGTCAGGTCACGTCCGGTCCGCGAGGTGCGGTCGAATGGTCGACGCTCATGGATCGGTTGACGGTCCAGGAGACGCGCTTCTTTCGCCATCCCGCTTCCTTCGAGCCGCTGAAGGCTCATCTGGACCAGTGTCTGGAGCAAAGGGCGGGTGATCGGCCACTGACGTTATGGAGCGTGGGTTGTGCAAGTGGCGAGGAAACCTACTCGCTGGCGATGACCGCTGCCGAGGCACAGGCGCATAGCTCGGTCAAGGTGGGTTTCGGGGTTACCGGCACCGACATCAGCCTCAGCGCCCTGGCCAAGTGTCGCGCGGCGGTCTACAGCGCCCGTCGGCTGGAGCAGGTCGAGCCGGCATGGCGTGAGCGCTACTTCCTGTCGTTACCCGATGATCGTTTTCAAGTCGTCCCTGATCTCGCTGCACGCGTTTGCTTTGCAAGGCTCAATGTGCTGGAGCTGGCGAATTCGCCGATCTCCGGCATGGATGTCATTTTTTGCCAGAACCTGTTGATCTACTTCCGCCGCTGGCGTCGTCGCGACATCCTCAATCGCCTGGCCGAGTGCCTGGCCCCAGGGGGGCTGCTGGTGATAGGCGTAGGCGAGGTGGTCGGCTGGCAACATCCGGATCTGCTTCCGGTTGCCAATGATCAGGTTCTGGCTTTTACCCGGAAAAGTTTATGAGCGGAGTCGCTATGGGTGATCGGCACGATTATGTCGCCCTGGAGTGGGTGAAAGGCGAGATTGCCGAAACGCTTAAGCAGGCGCGTCAGGCGCTGGAGGCGTTCGTCGAGAATCCACAGGACTCGACTCGGATGAGCTTTTGCCTGACCTATGTGCATCAGGTACATGGCACTCTGCAGATGGTCGAGTTCTTCGGCGCGGCACTGCTCGCCGAGGAAATGGAGCAGCTCGCGCGTGCGCTGCTCGAAGGCCGCGTGGCCAACCAGGGCGAAGCGCTCGAGGTGATGATGCAGGCCATCCTGCAGCTTCCCGTCTATCTGGATCGCATCCAGAGCGCCCGTCGCGACCTGCCGATGGTCGTCCTGCCGTTGCTCAATGATCTGCGTGCCGCCCGTGGCGAAAAGCTGCTCTCGGAAACCAGCCTTTTCTCGCCCGATCTCTCCGGGCGCACCCCGGCGCTTTCTCGCGAGTCCGTCGAGCGCCTGCGCACCGAGGAGCTGCCGGCATTGCTGCGCAAGCTGCGCCAGATGCTGCAAGTCGCACTGGTGGGCGTGATCCGCAACCAGGATCTTCCGACCAATCTGGGCTATATGGCTCGGGTATTTGCCCGCTTGGAACAGCTTTGCAAGGATGCGCCGCTGGCTGCGCTCTGGCAGATCGCGTCGGGGCTGGTCGAAGGGCTGGCCAGTGGTGGTGTAAGCAACGGTACATCGGTTCGCACCCTGCTGCGGCAGGTGGACAAGCAGCTCAAGCGGCTGGTCGAGGAGGGCGCAGATGGTATCAACCAGGCTGCGCCTGATGAGTTGATCAAGAATCTGCTCTTCTATGTCGCCAAGGCGCCCGGGCAGACGCCGCGCATCCAGACGCTCAAGCAGCACTATCGCCTCGATGAAGCGCTGCCGGACAGCACCGTGGTTGATCAGGAACGCGCCCAGCTGGCTGGCCCGGACCGAGGCGCGATGCGCTCGGTGGTCACGGCACTGTGCGAGGAACTGGTCCGCGTGAAGGACAGTCTTGACCTGTTCGTGCGCAGCGATCGCAAGGTCATTTCCGAGCTTGCGAGCCTCGAAGTGCCGCTCAAGCAGATCGCCGATACCCTGGCGGTGCTCGGCTTCGCGCAGCCGCGCAAGATCATTCTCGACCAGATCGCCCTGGTCCAGTCCGTTGCGCAGGGACGGCAGGCGCCCGACGACGCCGTGCTGATGGATATCGCCGGAGCATTGCTCTATGTCGAGGCCACGCTCGCCGGCATGGTCGGAGGCCCTGCGGAGGAGCGCAGCGAAGCGAATCATCTGCCGACCACCGATGTGGCTCAGATTCACCAGCTGGTTATTCGCGAAGCGCGCAACGGGCTGGAGCAGGCGAAGGATGCGATCATCGAGTTCATCGCCTCGCAATGGAATCACGAGCACCTGGCGCGCGTTCCCGATCTGCTGACCCAGGTCCGTGGCGGCCTGGCCATGATTCCGTTGGAGCGTGCTGCAGCGCTGCTGCAGGCTTGTAACAGCTACATTCAGGACCAGCTGTTGGCCCGCCAGGCTGTGCCTGACTGGCAGAGCCTGGACACCTTGGCGGATGCGATCACCAGCGTCGAGTACTACCTGGAGCGACTGTCGGAAGACTGCGGGACGCAAGGCGACCTGATTCTCGATGTGGCCGAGGAGAGTCTGCAGAACCTGGGTTATTCGCTGGGACAAGAGAAGCCGCAACCGGTAGAGCAGATCGCCGAATCCGAGATGCTGGATCCACTGGACGAGATCGAAGTGCTTCCGGAAGAGCTGGAGGTGAGTCCCGACACGTTTGCCTTTGCCGAGCCCTCTGAAGAACAACAACCGGACGCATCGGAGCCGGCGTTCGTCAGCGAGTCGCAATTGCTGCTCGACGCCGCGGAAGCCGAACCCGAAATCGAGGCGGTGGAATTCGAGCCCGAGTGGACACTAGGGGATTCAACCTCCACGGACGATGAGATCGTCTTCAGTCTGCCGGATGATGAGTCGTCGGCTGCTCCGGCCCTTGCCGAGACGGCGGACGAGGAGCCGAGCCTGGAGGACTGGAGCGTGGCGCAGGTTGCCGAGCTCGACCTTCCCGAAGTGACCCTGCCTGACTTCACGCAGCCCGAAGCAGCTCCCGTTGTCGAACCCGAGCCGGCAATCAGCCTGGAGCAGGTGATGGCCGCGCCGGTTACCGCCATCAATCCGCCGGCGCAGGATGTTCCGCCAAGCCTCCTGCCTCCGCCTGCCGACGAGGAGCCGGTCGATGAAGACCTGCTTGAAGTCTTCATCGAAGAGGCCGCTGAAGTCTTGGAAACCATCGGCGAATACCTGCCGCGCTGGTTCTCCGACGGTGATGACAAGGATGCACTGGGTGAAGTCCGCCGTGCATTCCACACCCTCAAGGGCAGCGGACGGATGGTGCGGGCGCTGATCATCGGCGAACTCGCATGGTCCATCGAGAACCTGCTCAATCGCGTCCTGGATCGCACCATCGTCGCCGGCGATTCGGTCAGGCAGGTGGTGCGTGACGTCGTCGAGCTGATGCCGGCGCTGGTCGAGGAGTTCGCCGCCAAGGCGCAGCGCCAGCGTGACGATGTCGATCGATTGGCCGCCACCGCACATGCGCTGGCCAAGGGGCAGCCGGTAGCGCTGCCTCAGCCCGTCGCTGAGGTTGTCGAGGCCTTTGTGCCTGACGTGGACCCACAGCCCGCACCGATCGCCGAAGCGCCTCAGGCGGTTCTGCCTGAAAACGATGACGATGCGCTGGACCCGCAGTTGCTGGAAATCTTTCGCAACGAGGCAGAGTCGCACCTGACCACGCTCGTCAGCTTTCTCGCAGATTGCGCGCAACGCCTACCCCAACCGGTGACCGATGCATTGCAGCGCGCGCTGCACACCCTCAAGGGCAGTGCGCACATGGCCGGCATCCTGCCCGTTGCGGAAATCGCGACGCCGTTGGAAAAGATGGTCAAGGAATTCAAGACCAACCTGATCCAGATGGACCTGGCGGAAGCCGAGTTGCTGCACGAGGCCGAGTCGCTGCTGCGGCAGGGGCTGGTCAATCTCGACCATGAACCGCTGGCACCGATCGAAGGGGCCCCCGCGTTCCTGGCCAAGGTGCATGCGTTGCATCAGGCGCGACTGGTCGAGGCGGGTGCCCGCCAGCAGAACGATGCAGGCGAGGCGCGCGATCCGAGCATGATTGCGCTGTTTCTCTCCGAAGGCATGGATATTCTGCTGGACGCAGAAGACTTGTTGCGTAGCTGGCGTGAGCATCCGGCCGAGCGCCAGGAGCTGTCCGCCCTGCTGCAGGAGCTGACCACGCTCGGGCAGGGCGCCAAGATGGCCGATCTGCCGCAGATGGAGGCCCTGTGTCAGGTCCTGCTGCGCCTGTATGCCGTCGTCGAAGAGGGCCGGCTCGCCGTCAGCGAGCGCTTCTTCGATGATGTCGAGCGCGGTCATGAAGCGCTGGTCGGGATGATGGACCAGGTGGCGGCAGCGCTGCAGGTCAGCGAGCAGTCTGAACTGCTGGCGCGTCTGGAGGCGTTGCTGGCCGAGGCGATAGACCCGCTGGATCTTGCGCAGTCATTTGCCGAGCCGCAGGTTGCAGCGGCCGAGCCCGCGCCCGTTACACAATTGCAAGCCGAAGCCGAAGCCGAAGCCGAAGCCGAAGCCGAAGCCGAAGCCGAAGCCGAAGCCGAAGCCGAAGCCGAAGCGTGGCCGGCCGATCCTGTGGTGGACGAAGCGCAGGATGACCTCGATCATGAAATGGTCGAGATATTTCTCGATGAAGCGGTCGATCTCATGGAGAGCGCAGGCCAGGCGCTGGATCGCTGGCTTGCCGATCCCGCCAATCAGATGGCCCTCTCGGCGCTGTTGCGCGACCTGCATACCCTCAAGGGTGGCGCCCGAATGGCCTCCATTCGCCCGATCGGTGACCTGGCGCACGAGCTTGAATCGCTCTATGAGGGTCTCTCCGACGGCCGTTACGTCCACTCCGTCGAGTTGGCGACGCTGTTGCAGCGCAGCCACGATCACCTGGCCCTGCAGCTCGAGCAACTGCAACGCCAGCTGCCGATGAGCTGCGCCGATGCTCTGATCGAGTCGATGCGCGCCTTTCGTCAGGGCGCTTTTCCTGCGTTCGAATCCGAGGACGTAGTTGCCGAGGCGCAGCCGGATCAGGGTAATGAATCCCATACGTTCGAGGAGCCACTCGAGGGCGAGGACGCTTTTGACGCTGTGCCGGACCAGCCGGTCATGGAGGTCATCGATCTGCCACTGGCTGACATCGATGAGTCATTCATCAGCGAAGAGGGTGAAGCAGTCAGTCCCCTGGAGGACGTCGAAGCCACCGAGGCCTCGTTCAGCGAAGCGCAGGACGAGATCGAGCTCGAATTGCCTGAAATCGAAGACGCGCCCGCGTCGTTCGAGGTGGCCGCGGATGCCCCGCGAGCCGAAGCGGTCGATCGTCAGCCAGAGCTGGTAGATCGCGACCCCGAGCTGGTGGAGATCTTCCTGGAGGAGGGCTTCGACCTTATCGAAAGCGCGGCCGGCGGGTTGCAGCGCTGGATGGCGGACGTCGACAACAGCTTCGAGCTTGAAGCACTGCAGCGGGATCTGCACACCCTCAAGGGTGGCGCACGGATGGCGGATATCCGCGAGATCGGTGATCTCGCCCATGAACTCGAGTTTCTCTATGAGGGGCTGTGCGCTGGCAGCTACCGAGCCAGTTCCGAGCTGTTCGGCCTCCTGCAGGCCTGCCAGGACCGTCTGGCGGAGATGCTCGAAGCGGTGCGGGCGCACAATCCGATCCCTAGCGGTGATGCGCTGATCGAGACGATTCGCCGATTTCGCAACAACCCCGAGGAACAGCTGAGCATCCCCAGCAGCGTATCGCTGAAGGCTGCTCAGGAGGATGCGCAGCAGTCGGCCGAGGCCGAGATCCTCGATATCTTCGTCGAGGAAGCGGATGACCTGCTGGGAGAGATGGAGTCGGCCCTGGGCCGCTGGGATGCTGGCCGCGAGGACGCGGCTCCCCTGGCTGACATGCTTCGCGTGTTGCACACCCTCAAGGGCGGGGCACGCCTGGCGGGGCAGACTGCCCTGGGCAACATGGCCCATGATTTGGAGCAGCGCCTGAGCGAGGCGCAGCAACAGGGCGCCCCTTGGCCGGACAGCCTGTTCCTCGATGTACAACAGGGTTATGACGCGCTGCTCAAGGACGTCGAGCAGTTGCGCGACAGCCTTGCCAGCGATAGCGCCGAGCCGCTGCATTCGGAGCCACAGCATGCGGAGCTGCAGGAGACCGAGTCGCCGTTGCCGAGCGAGCCGCTGACACTGCCGCAGCCGATCATTGCGGCGAGCAGCCAGCCGGCGCCAAGTGCTGCGCCGGCAAAGGTCCTGCCGTTTATTCGGCGCGCCCAGCAGGCCGCTCAGGAAGCCGCTGCGCGTCGAGCACCACAGGAACTGGTCAAGGTGCCGGCGGAACTGCTGGAAGGGCTTGTCAACCTGGCTGGTGAAACCTCGATCTTCCGGGGTCGAGTGGAGCAGCAAGTCAGCGACGTCGGGTTCACGCTCGGCGAAATGGAAGCGACCATCGAGCGCGTGCGCGATCAGCTGCGCCGGCTGGATACCGAAACCCAGGCGCAGATTCTCAGCCGTTATCAGGCCGAGGCCGAGCGGGCCGGCTATGACGATTTCGATCCGCTGGAGATGGACCGCCATTCGCAGCTGCAGCAGCTGTCCCGTGCGCTGTTCGAGTCGGCCTCCGACTTGCTCGACCTGAAGGAAACCCTCGCTGCGCGTAACCGCGATGCCGAAACCCTGCTGCTGCAGCAAGCACGCGTCAATACCGAGCTTCAGGAAGGCCTCATGCGTACGCGCATGGTGCCCTTCGAGCGGCTGGTGCCGCGTCTGCGTCGTATCGTCCGGCAGGTGGCCGGTGAACTCGGCAAGCAGGTCGAGTTCCTGGTCGGCAACGCCACCGGCGAGATGGACCGCAGCGTGCTCGAGCGAATCGTCGCGCCGCTGGAGCATATGCTGCGCAATGCCGTGGACCACGGTATCGAGTCGGTCGAACGGCGCCGTGCCGCCGGCAAATCCGAGCTGGGCACGATCCGCCTGGATCTGGCGCGTGAAGGCGGCGATATCGTCCTGACGCTGACGGACGACGGTGGCGGCATCAACCTCGAGGCGGTGCGGCGCAAGGCGATCGAACGCGGCCTGATGTCCGCCGACAGCGGTCTGTCCGAACACGAGATCCTGCAATTCATCCTCGAGGCCGGTTTCTCCACCGCCGAGCGCGTCACGCAGATCTCCGGCCGTGGTGTCGGCATGGACGTGGTGCATTCGGAGGTCAAGCAGCTCGGTGGCTCCATGAGCATCGAATCGACGCTGGGCCAGGGCACGCGTTTCCTGATTCGCCTGCCGTTCACGGTGTCGGTCAACCGGGCGCTGATGGTCTACTCGGGCGAGGACCTCTATGCGATTCCGCTGAACACCATCGAAGGTATCGTGCGGGTTTCGCCGTACGAGCTGGAGGCTTACTACCAGCCGGATGCGCCGCGCTTCGAATATGCCGGTCAGGCCTACGAGCTGCGATACCTCGGCGATCTGCTGAACAATGGGCAGAAGCCGAAGCTGGTCGGACAGAGTCTGCCGCTGCCGGTGATTCTGGTGCGCTCCAAGGAGCACAGTGTCGCGGTGCAGGTCGACAGCCTGGCCGGCTCGCGCGAGATCGTGGTGAAGAGCCTCGGCCCGCAGTTCGCCGGCGTCCATGGCATCTCCGGTGCGACCATCCTCGGCGACGGTCGCGTGGTGGTGATTCTCGATCTGCTGGCCACTATTCGTGTCCTGCATGCGCATCAGATCATTCAGCAGCAACAGCCGAGGCTGATCGATCAGCTGCCCGAATCCGTCGAGGTGGAAAGCGAGCGGCCGACGCTGGTCATGGTGGTCGACGACTCGGTCACTGTGCGCAAGGTCACCAGCCGCCTGCTGGAGCGCAACGGCATGAACGTGCTGACCGCCAAGGATGGGGTGGATGCGATCACCCAGCTGCAGGAGCGCAAGCCGGACATCATGCTGCTGGATATCGAGATGCCTCGCATGGACGGCTTCGAGGTCGCCACACTGGTGCGCCATGACGAGCGCCTCAAGGACCTGCCGATCGTCATGATCACTTCGCGTACCGGCGAGAAGCACCGGGATCGCGCGTTGAGCATCGGTGTCAACGAATACCTGGGCAAGCCGTACCAGGAGTCCGTCCTACTCGAGGCCATCCAGCGCCTGGTCCACGCCGATGTCTGAAGTGCTCTCCACCCGTATTGCGGTACTCGCCGATACCTCGCTGCAGCGTCACGTGCTCCAGCAGGCGTTGACCGGAAGTGGCTATCAGGTGGTGCTGAACAACGACCCGGCGCGTCTTGAGCCTGCCGATCTGGATAGCACCGAAGCGGACCTGTGGCTGGTGGATCTGGCTCAGACCGAAGACTCCCCGCTGGTGGATGCCTTGCTGGAACGCGACACCACGCGGGTGCTGTTCGGCGAAGGGCATGCGCCGGAACGCCATTCGGAGTTCTACCCACGCTGGGAGCGCAGCCTGTTCAGCAAGCTCAAGCGCCTGGTGGGCGATCCGTCGCGTGCCGTCGGGCCACGGCTGGACGTGTTGCAGGGCGAAGGGCAGCGTCCGGAGCGACTGACGCTGCCTGCAGTGCTGGCCGATTCCGCGCTGCGTGCCGGAGAACCGGCACATCAGGTCTGGCTGCTGGCAGCCTCGCTGGGCGGGCCGGAGGCGGTGAAGGCCTTTCTGGATGCCTTGCCCGGCGGGTTGCCGGTGGGCTTCGTCTACGCCCAGCATATCGAGGCGAGCTTCGAGTCGGCGCTGTCCCAGGCCGTGGGGCGCCATAGCCAGTGGCAGGTGCGGCAGGTCCGCCCGGGCGAGCCGGTTCGCTGCGGCGAGGTGGTAATCGCCCCGATCAGTGAGGAGCTGGCGTTCGAGGACGATGGTAGCGCGCGCCTGACCGGCCGCTGCTGGCCAGAGCCGTACAGCCCCTCGATCGACCAGATGATGCTGAACCTGGCCCAGCAGTTCGGCGGCCGTTGCGGTGTCATCGCCTTCAGCGGCATGGGTAGCGACGGCAGTGCCGCGGCGGCGTACGTGCTGCGTCAGGGCGGCAAGGTATGGACGCAGCGCGCCGATTCCTGCGCCTGCTCGAGCATGCCGGACAACCTTCGCGAGGGCGGTTACAGCTCCTACAGCGGTGATCCACGAGAACTGGCGCAGGCGCTAGTCAATCATCTGGTGAACCAGGCCGGGGCGCCCACCACGTCTTTTCAACGGGATAATTCATGAGTCAGACGGTCATTTCTCAGGACGCGGAAAGCCTTACCGGGCTGCTGATGCCGCTTGCCGATCGCATGCTGCTGGTACCCAACGTGGCGGTAGCCGAGCTGATTCCCTACCGTGCGCCACAGGCGGTACAGGGCATGCCGGCCTGGTTTCTCGGCCAGGTGCAGTGGCGCGACCTGAGCCTGCCATTGCTGTCATTCGAGGCCGCCTCCAGCGGCGAGCCGCAGCCGGTGGGCAGCGCCGCGCGGGTGGCCGTGCTCAACGCTGTCGGCGGGCGCGATCACGTCAAGTTCATTGCCCTGCTGGTGCAGGGCATTCCGCATTCGATCAAGGTCGATGCGAGCCTGGCGCGGGCGGACGTAGAACTTGCACCGCTGGAGCTGGATGCGGTCAACCTCGGTGATATGCAGGCACGTATTCCCGACCTGGTCGGCCTGGAGCAGAAGCTGGCGGACGCCGGCCTGATCTGACTGCGGTCCGCGGCTAGAAGTCGCCCCACAGCTGCTGCGCCACGCTCAACGCCACAACCGGTGCGGTCTCGGTGCGCAGTACTCGCGGGCCGAGCCGGGCCGGCAGAAACCCCTGGCCGCTGGCCAGCTCGACTTCGCTATCGCTCAGGCCGCCCTCCGGGCCGATCAGAAATGCCAGGCTCTGCGGCTTGGCATGGCTCGCCAGCGGCTCGGCCACCGGGTGCAGCACGAGCTTGAGGTCGGCCTCGACGTCCAGCCAGTCGCGCAGCGTGACCGGCGCATGGATGATCGGCAGTACCGAGCGGCCGCACTGCTCGCAGGCGCTGATGGCGATCTGTCGCCAATGGGCCAGGCGCTTGTCGGCGCGCTCATCGTTGAGGCGGACCTCGCATCGCTCGCTGATCAGCGGGGTGATCTCGCTGACACCCAGCTCGGTAGCCTTCTGGATCGCCCAGTCCATGCGCTCGCCACGGGACAGGCCCTGACCGAGGTGGATTCGCAGCGGTGATTCCGGCATTCCCGTCAGGCGTTCGTGCAGTTCCACGCTGACGCTCTTCTTGCCCACCTCCAGCAGTTCGCCGCGGTACTCGGCACCGCTGCCGTCGAACAATTGCACCGCGCTGCCGGCCGACAGGCGCAGGACTCGCCCGATGTAATGAGCCGATGCCTCGGGTAACGCATGCTGGCCGAGGGAAAGAGGGGCGTCGATGAAGAAGCGGGATAGGCGCATAGGGCAACGGCAGGGCGTGGTGGATGGAACGGCAAGTCTAAAGCATCGGCAGCCCGCTCAGCAGGCCGCCGCACGCTGCGTGGTGTTCAGCCCGGATCGCGGAAGCCCGGATAGAGGCCGCTCGGCATCGCCACCTGGACGGTGTCGCGGGTGGCGATATCGATCCCTTCGCTGGCAACCGCGGCGAGGAAGTCGATCTGCTCTTCGGTGATGCAGTACGGCGGCAGGAAGTACACCACGCTGCCCAGCGGGCGCAGCAGGGCGCCGCGCTCCAGCGCATGCTGGTAGACCTTCAGCCCGCGCCGTTCCTGCCAGGGGTAGGCGGTACGGCTGGGTTTGTCCTGAACCATCTCGATGGCCAGCGCCATGCCGGTCTGGCGCACCTCGGCCACATGTGGATGCTCGGCCAGGTGCGCGGTGGCGCTGGCCATGCGTGCGGCCAGCGCCTTGTTCGCCTCGATGACGTTGTCCGCGGCGAAGATGTCCAGCGTCGCCAGTGCGGCGGCACAGGCCAGCGGATTGCCGGTGTAGGTGTGCGAATGAAGAAAGGCGCGCAGGGTCGAGTAGTCGTCGTAGAACGCCTGATACAGGCGGTCGGTGGTGAGCACCGCGGCCATCGGCAGATAGCCGCCGGTAAGGGCCTTGGACAGGCAGAGGAAGTCCGGCGTGATGCCGGCCTGCTCGCAGGCGAACATGGTGCCGGTGCGCCCGAAGCCGACGGCGATCTCGTCGTGGATGAGGTGCACCTCGTAGCGGTCGCAGGCCTCGCGCAGCAGCTTGAGGTAGATCGGGTGGTACATGCGCATGCCGCCAGCACCCTGGATCAGCGGCTCGACGATGACCGCGGCGATGTCCTGGTGATGTTCGGCCAGGGTCTGCTCCATGTGCGCGAACATCTGCCGCGAGTGTTCTTCCCAGCTGACGCCCTCGGGCCGCAGGTAGCAGTCCGGGCTCGGCACCTTGAACGTGTCCAGCAACAGTGGCTTGTAGGTGTCGGTGAACAGTGCCACGTCGCCCACCGACATGGCGGCCACGGTTTCGCCGTGATAACTGTTGGTCAGCGTGACGAAGCGCTGCTTGCGCTCGCGGCCGCTGTTACGCCAGTAGTGGAAGCTCATCTTCAACGCCACCTCGATGCCGGTGGAGCCGTTGTCGGTGTAGAACACGCGCTCCAGGCCGGCCGGCGTCAAGGCGACCAGGCGCTCCGACAGCTCCACCACCGGCTGATGGCTGAAGCCGGCGAGCATCACGTGCTCGAGCTGGTCGAGCTGGTCCTTGATGCGCTGATTGATGCGCGGATTGGCATGGCCGAACACATTGACCCACCAGGAACTGACCGCGTCCAGGTAGCGCTTGCCGTCGAAGTCCTCCAGCCACACGCCTTCACCGCGGCGGATGGGAATCAGCGGTAGCTGTTCGTGGTCCTTCATCTGGGTGCAGGGGTGCCAGAGTACGGCGAGGTCGCGTTGCATCCAGCTGTCGTTCAGGCTCATGGTGACTCCTTGCGCGGTGAGTTGCGCAGCCTAGCAGAACTGGCGGTTGCGTCTCGATGGGGATACTCATCGGTTTGCTCGATGTTTCAAAACAAAAAATGCGCTCCATTCCGATAGGTAACCGGCTAGGCTTCTAGTCCTCGAAATTGAAGGATGGATTCGATGCGCTGGCGCGACTCTTCCACGCACTACGGGCTGACCAGTATCGCGTTGCACTGGCTGGTGGCCGTGGCGGTATTCGGTCTGTTCGCCCTGGGTTTCTGGATGGTCGGGCTGAACTACTACAGCAGCTGGTACCGCACCGCACCGGACCTGCACAAGAGTATCGGCATCCTGTTGCTGCTGGTCATGCTGCTGCGGGTGCTCTGGCGCTTCGTCAGCCCGGCACCGGCACCGCTGGCCAGCCAGGGCCGCCTGACCCGAACGGCCGCCAGGCTCGGCCATGGATTGCTCTATCTCGGGCTGTTCGTGGTGATGGTCTCGGGTTATCTGCTTTCCACGGCCGACGGCCGGCCGATCGGTGTGTTCGGCCTGTTCGACGTGCCGGCGCTTATCACCTCCATTGCGGACCAGGCCGATCGCGCCGGGCTGGTTCACGAGTATGCCGCCTGGGCATTGGTGATCCTCGCCGTCGTGCATGCCCTCGCCGCGCTCAAGCACCATTTCATCGATCGCGACGCGACGCTGATGCGCATGCTCGGTCGCAGCACCGATTAATCACCCCGATAGGAGAGTCACTGATGCTCAAGAAAACGCTCGCAGCGCTGGTCCTCGGCTCGGCCCTGGTCGGCGGCCAGGCATTCGCCGCCGATTACGCCATCGACAAGCAAGGCCAGCACGCCTTCGTCAACTTCAAGATCAGCCACCTCGGTTACAGCTGGCTGTGGGGCACGTTCAAGGATTTCGATGGCAGCTTCAGCTTCGATGCGGCCAAGCCGGCAGAGAGCAAGGTCAATGTCACGCTGAAGACTGCCAGCGTCGATACCAACCACGCCGAGCGCGACAAGCACCTGCGCAGCGATGACTTCCTCAACGTCGGCAAGCACCCGGTAGCGACCTTCGAGTCGACTTCGGTGAAGTCCACCGGCGACGGCACTGCTGACATCACCGGCAACCTGACGCTCAACGGCGTGACCAAACCGGTGGTGATCGCTGCCAAGTTCATCGGCGAAGGTGATGATCCCTGGGGTGGCTACCGTGCCGGTTTCGAAGGCAGTACGACGCTGACGCTGAAGGACTTCGACATCAAGATGGACCTCGGGCCGGCGTCGCAAACGGTCGATCTGATCATCTCGGTCGAAGGTGTGCGCAAGTAAACGCTCCCCGTGGAACCCGAACGCCGGCATCTTGCCGGCGTTCTGCGTTTGCCTGGATTATGTATCGGCGCGGATTGCGCAGCGGACAAAGCTGTGGCGAACGGGCCTATGAACACACCTTTTGCAATATTTGCAGCAGGTCCGACGAGTCTTTTCAGGTTTACAGACAGTCATGGATGTAAGTATATTTCGGGCCTTTACGCTCTCCGCGTCTGCGGTGTGCTGTTGCCCACTCCCGCCTGCCAGGTCTTCAAGAGGTCTTTCCATGCCAATCAAGTCAGCCAATGCTGCCCTGATGTCCATTCTCGCCATGGCTGTTTTCCTGGCCGGCTGTCAGGAAGAAGCCGCCCCACCGGCCCAGCAGAAGCCCAAGGTGGGTATCGTGACCCTGCAGGCAGAGCCGTTCGCGGTAACCACCGAGCTGCCGGGGCGTACCCGCGCCTACCGCATCGCCGAGGTGCGACCGCAGGTCAACGGCATCATCCAGAAACGCCTGTTTACCGAAGGCAGTGACGTAAAGGCCGGGCAGCAGCTGTATCAGATTGATCCATCGGTATACGAAGCCACGTTGAAGAGCGCCCAGGCGAGCGTGGCGTCCAGCAAGTCGCTGGCCGACCGTTATGCCGAGCTGGTCAAGGACCAGGCCGTCAGCAAGCAGGCGTATGACGAGGCCCGCGCCGCCAGCCTGCAGGCCGAAGCGGAGCTGGAGCGGGCGCGCATCGACCTGCGCTACACCAAGGTGTTGGCACCGATCTCCGGGCGAATCGGCCGCTCCGCAGTGACCGAAGGCGCGCTGGTCAGCAATGGCCAGGAGCAGGAGCTGGCAACCATCCAGCAACTTGACCCGATCTATGTGGACGTGACACAGCCCGCTCGCGATTTGCTTGCGCTGCGCCGTGATCTGGCTGAAGGACGTCTGCAGAAGGCCGGTGAGAACGCTGCCAAGGTGACCCTGATGCTCGAAGACGGTAGCGACTACGGTCATGAAGGCAAGCTCGAGTTCAGCGAAGTGACGGTGGATCCCGGCACTGGCTCGGTGACGCTGCGAGCGGTATTCCCCAACCCTGACAAGGTTCTGCTGCCTGGCATGTTTGTGCATGCCCAACTGGTCGCAGGCATGAAAAGCGAGGCGATCCTGGTGCCGCAGCAAGGCGTGACACGCAACGCCAAGGGTGAACCGACCGCGATGGTGGTCAACGCGGAGAACAAGGTCGAGCTGCGCACGATCAAGACCGAGCGCGCGGTCGGCAATCGCTGGCTGGTCGGCGATGGTTTGCAGCCCGGTGATCGCGTGATCACCGAGGGGTTGCAGTTCATCCAGCCGGGTGTAGAGGTCGAGGTGGCGCCGGCGACCAACGTCGATAACCGGGGGGTGAACGCACAGCCCCAAGGCCAAGAAGGCTGAGGGGTTCCTAGTCATGTCCAACTTCTTTATCGACCGGCCGATCTTCGCCTGGGTGATTGCTCTGGTGATCATGCTCGCCGGCGGCCTGTCCATCCTCAACCTGCCGGTCAACCAGTATCCGAGCATCGCCCCGCCCGCGGTCGGTATCTCGGTGAGCTACCCGGGCGCCTCTGCACAGACCGTGCAGGACACCGTGGTGCAGGTCATCGAACAACAGCTCAACGGTATCGACGGGCTGCGCTACATCAGTTCGTCGAGTAACTCCGACGGCAGCATGGAAATCACCGTGACCTTCGATCAGGGCACCAACCCCGATATCGCTCAGGTCCAAGTGCAGAACAAGCTGCAGCTGGCAACGCCGCTGCTGCCGCAAGAGGTTCAGCAACAGGGCATCCGCGTCACCAAGGCCGTAAGCAACTTCCTCATCATCATCGGTCTGGTATCGACTGACGGCAGTCTGGATCAACGCGACTTGGCCAACTACATCGTCGCCAACATGCAGGACCCGATTTCCCGCACCAAGGGCGTGGGCGATTTTCAGGTGTTCGGTGCCCAGTACGCGATGCGCATCTGGCTCGATCCAGCCAAGCTGAACAACTTCAGCCTGACGCCGGAGGATGTCAGCTCGGCGATCCAGGCGCAGAACGTCCAGGTGTCTTCCGGCCAGTTGGGTGGCTTGCCGGCGCTGCCCGGGCAGCAGCTCAACGCCACGGTGATCGGCAAGACCCGTCTGCAGACTCCGGAGCAGTTCCGCAACATCCTGCTCAAGGTCAACAGCGACGGCTCGCAGGTGCGTCTGGGTGATGTCGCCAAGGTCGAGCTGGGCGGTGAGAACTACTCGGTCAGCGCGCATTTCAACGGCAAGCCGGCTGCCGGCCTGGCGTTGAAACTGGCCACTGGCGCCAACGCGCTGGATACGGTCGATGGTGTACGCAAGACCATCGAGGAGCTCAAGCCGTTCTTCCCGCCGGGCGTCGATGTGGTCTACCCGTACGACACTACGCCGGTCATCTCCGCCTCCATCACCGGTGTCATGCAAACGCTGCTCGAAGCGTTCGTGCTGGTGTTTCTGGTGATGTACCTGTTCCTGCAGAACTTCCGTGCGACGCTGGTTCCGACGCTCGCGGTACCGGTGGTACTGCTGGGCACCTTCGGCGTGCTGGCGGTGTTCGGCTTCAGCATCAACACCCTGACCATGTTCGCCATGATCCTGGCCATCGGCCTGCTGGTCGACGACGCCATCGTGGTGGTGGAAAACGTCGAGCGGGTGATGCGCGAAGAAGGGCTCTCGCCTCTGGAGGCGACGCGCAAGTCCATGGGCCAGATCCAGGGCGCGCTGATCGGCATTGGCGTGGTGCTGTCGGCGGTACTGCTGCCGATGGCCTTCTTCGGAGGCTCGACCGGGGTCATCTATCGGCAGTTTTCCATCACCATCGTTTCGGCGATGGTGCTCTCGGTGCTGATGGCGCTGATCTTCACACCGGCGCTGTGTGCGACGCTGCTCAAGCCGATCGACAAGGATGATCACCACGAGAAAGGCGGATTCTTCGGCTGGTTCAATCGCACCTTCGAGCGCAGCGTCAATGGCTATGAGCGCGGTGTGAAAGCCGTCCTCAGGCGCAAGGCACCGTTCCTTCTGCTCTATGTGCTGATCGTCGGCGTCATGGTCGTCCTGTTCGGCCGAATCCCCAGCGCGTTCCTGCCGGAAGAGGACCAGGGCGTCCTGTTCGCTCAGGTCATGACCCCGTCGGGCTCGACTGCTGAGCGCACCCAGCAGAGCATCGACGCCATGCGCAGCTATCTGCTGGAAGAGGAGGGCGACATCGTTCGTTCCGTCTTTACCGTGACCGGCTTCAGCTTCGCCGGCCGCGGTCAGAGCTCGGGTATCGCCTTCATCAGCCTGAAGCCTTGGAGCGAGCGGACCAACGAGGAGGACGGCGTATTCGCCCTGGCTCAGCGTGCGCAGCAACATTTCGCCAGTTTCCGTGACGCTCAGGTATTCGCCTTTGCGCCGCCGGCGGTGATGGAGCTGGGTAACGCCACCGGTTTCAACCTGTTCCTGCAGGACCGCGCCGGCGTTGGCCAGGAAGTGCTGCAGCAGGCCCGCGACAAGTTCATGCAGCTGGCCAGCCAGAGTCCGGTGCTGACCCGGGTGCGGCCCAATACCCTGCGCGACGAACCGCAGTATCAGGTGCTTATCGACGATGAAAAGGCGCGGGCACTGGGCGTTTCGCTGGCGGAGATCAACAGCACCCTGTCGATCGCCTGGGGTGGCCGTTACGTCAATGACTTCATCGACCGCGGTCGAGTCAAGAAGGTGTATCTGCAGGGCGTCTCCAGTGCCCGTATGAGCCCCGAAGATCTGCAGAAGTGGTACGTGCGCAACGACGCTGGGGAAATGGTGCCCTTCAGCGCCTTCGCGACCGGTGAGTGGACATACGGCTCACCCAAGCTTTCCCGCTACAACGGGGTCAGCGCGATCGAAATGCTCGGCGAGCCGGCCCCCGGCTACAGCTCGGGTGATGCGATGGCCGAGGTCGAGCGCATTGCCGCTCAGCTGCCGCCTGGGGTGGGTTACTCCTGGACTGGACAGTCCTACGAGGAACGTCTGGCGGGCTCGCAGACCCTTGCGTTGTATGCCCTGTCGCTACTGGTGGTTTTCCTCTGTTTGGCGGCGTTGTACGAGAGCTGGTCGATACCGTTCTCGGTCATGCTGGTCGTACCGCTGGGCATCGTCGGCGCGCTTGCCTTTACGCTGCTGCGCGGCCTTTCCAACGAGGTGTTCTTCCAGGTGGGCCTGGTCACTACCATTGGTCTGTCGGCGCGTAACGCGATCCTTATCGTGGAGTTCGCCAAGGCGCTGCACGAGCAGGGCATGAGCCATGTCGATGCGGCATTGCAGGCATGTCGCATGCGTCTGCGGCCGATCATCATGACGTCGCTGGCGTTCATTCTCGGGGTGGTGCCGCTGGCGCTTGCTTCCGGGGCTGGCGCGGGCAGTAAGCACGCCATCGGTACTGGCGTGATCGGCGGGATGATCTCCGCTGCGGTGCTGGCGATTTTCTGGATTCCGTTGTTCTACGTGATGATCTGCACAATCTTCGACCGCACGAAGCCCGCCAACGAAGGTGTGAAGGAGGACTCGCTGTGAACAAGTCTCTGTTGAGTCTGGCGCTCATGACGGCGCTCACCGGCTGCTCGCTGATACCCGATTACCAGCGCCCGGATGCGCCGGTTGCCGGCGACTGGCCGCAAGGCGAGGCTTATCAGCAGAGCGCGGCACAGGCGTCCGAGCAGACGCTTGGCTGGCGTGAGTTCTTCCGCGACCCGGCGCTGCAGCAACTGATCGAAGTGGCGCTTGAGAACAACCGTGACCTGCGTGTTGCGGCGCTCAACGTTGATGCCTACCGGGCGCTTTATCGTATCCAGCGCGCAGATTTGCTGCCGGCAGTGAGCGCCGATGGCGCCGGCACGCGTAGCCGCACGCCGGGAGACCTGAGCATGAGCGGTGAGCCTGCGATCAGCAGCCAGTACAGCGCGACCTTTGGTGTTTCCTGGGAGCTCGATCTGTTCGGCCGGCTGCGCAGTCTCCGCGACCAGGCGCTGGAGGAGTTCTTCGCCAGCGAGGCCGCGCAGCGCAGTACCCAGATCAGCCTTATTGCCAGCGTCGCCAACGCCTGGTTGACGCTGCAGGCCGATCAGGCACTGCTGCAGGTCACACGCGATACGCTAAAAACCTATGAAGAGAGCTTTGGTCTGACCCAGCGCAGTTTCGACGTCGGCGTCGCTTCGGCACTGGAGCTGCGTCAGGCGCGCAGCGCGGTGGACAGTGCGCGGGTGAGTATCGAGCAGTACACCCGCCTGGTGGCGCAGGACCGCAATGCCCTGACCCTGCTACTGGGCCAGAGCCTGCCGGCCGGTCTGCCGAGCGGCGAAGGTCTCGAGCGCACCCAGCTGGCGACGTTGCCGGTCGGGTTGCCCTCGGACCTGCTGCAGCAACGCCCGGATATTCTCCAGGCGGAGTACCAGCTGCGTGCGGTCAATGCCAGCATCGGCGCCGCGCGTGCGGCCTTCTTTCCGCGCATCAGCCTGTCCGGCGCGGCGGGGACCGCCAGCAGCGAGCTGTCCGGTCTGTTCGACGGCGGTTCCGGCTACTGGAGCTTCTCGCCGAGCATCAGCGTGCCGATCTTCAACGCCGGCCAGCTTCGGGCCAACCTGGACTACGCGCAGATCAGCAAGAACATCCAGGTGGCACAATACGAGCAGGTCATCCAGACGGCGTTCCGCGAGGTCGCCGACGGGCTCGCCGCCCAGGCCACTTATGTGCGCCAGGTGCAGGCCCAGCGTGATCTGCTGCAGACCAGCGAGGATTATTACAACCTCGCCGAGCGTCGCTATCGCACCGGTGTCGACAGCTACCTGACCGTGCTCGACGCGCAGCGCCAGCTGTTCAGCGTGCAGCAGCAGCTGATCAGCGACCGTCTGGCGCAGCTGACCAGCGAGGTGAACCTGTTCAAGGCGCTGGGTGGTGGCTGGCAGGAGACCGTGCAGGCCACCCCGGAGGGCTGAGGATCATGGCGACGCAGCCCTGAAGAGGTCGTCGCCGTGCTGCAGATGCGAAAACGCCGCCCAGCGGGCGGCGTTTTCGTTCCGGCGCGGGTCAGGCTTCGCGGTTGCGCGTCAGCAGGGCCGGTTTCTCGCCACGCGGGCGGGACGGCAACTGCTCGAGCTGCTCCAGGCTGGGCAGACGATCGATCTTCGATTCCTTGTGAATGATCACCGGCTGCTTCTCGCGCGGCTTGGCCATTTCCTGACGCGTGACGACCGGCTCATCGATGCGGCGACCCTCGTTCTTGCGCCGCGGCTGACCATTGCGTGGCTGGCCGTTGCGCGCCGCCTGGCCCTGGCCAGCGGCGGGACGCTTGCCCTTGCTTCCCGCTGCGCCGCCACCGCCGTTGCGGGCAGCTCCAGCTGCACGCGGTGCGGAGCCCGGCTGGGCCTGACCGCCGCCGGTACGGCGTCCGCGGTTCTGCTTGTTCTGATAGGGGCTGACGTAATCGACGCGATTGCCGAAATTGTCCACTTCGTCATCGAGGAACTCGTCCGGCGCACGATCCGGCGGCAGTTGCGGCGGCCGGGCAACGCCCTGAGCTTCGCTGGCCACGCCATCGCGGGCCGGCTTGCGCGTCTTGCTCTTGCTGCGGCGATTGCGCTCCTTCTGCTCGGCACCCTTTTCCGCCGGCTTGTCGCGCTCGCCACGTGCCTTGCGCTCGCCACGCTGCGGGCGCGGTTGGCGGGGCTCACGGACTTCCGGCTTCTCTGCCTCGATGCTGCTGGCGTCGAAGCCCTGCAGATCGCCATCGGGAATGCGCTGCTTGGTCATGCGTTCGATGCCCTTGAGCAGCTTCTCCTCGTCCGGCGCTACCAGCGAAATGGCTTCACCACTGCGTCCGGCACGGCCGGTGCGGCCGATGCGGTGCACATAGTCTTCCTCGACGTTGGGCAGCTCGAAGTTGACCACATGCGGCAGCTGGTCGATGTCCAGGCCGCGGGCGGCGATATCGGTGGCCACCAGGATGCGCACCTGGTTGGCCTTGAAGTCGGCCAGGGCCTTGGTGCGGGCATTCTGGCTCTTGTTGCCATGGATCGCGGCAGCCGGCAGGCCGTGTTTCTCCAGGTACTCGGCCAGGCGATTGGCACCGTGCTTGGTACGGGTAAAGACCAGCACCTGCTCCCAGGCACCCTGGGTGATCAGGTGGGCGAGCAGGGCCCGCTTGTGGCTTGAGGCGACGCGGAACACGCGCTGCTCGATGCGCTCGACGGTGGTGTTCGGCGGGGTGACCTCGATGCGCTCCGGGTTTTGCAGCAGCTTGGCGGCGAGGTCGGTGATGTCCTTGGAGAAGGTGGCCGAGAACAGCAGGTTCTGGCGCTTGGCCGGCAGCTTGGCCAGGACCTTCTTGACGTCATGGATGAAGCCCATGTCGAGCATGCGGTCGGCTTCGTCGAGGACGAGGATTTCCACGTGCGACAGGTCGATGGCCTTCTGGTTGGCCAGGTCGAGCAGGCGACCGGGGCAGGCGACCAGCACGTCGATACCCTTGGCCACGGCCTGGATCTGCGGATTCATGCCGACGCCGCCGAAGATCACCGCGCTTTTCAGCGGCAGATCGCGGGCGTAGACCTTGAAGCTGTCGTGAACCTGGGCGGCGAGCTCGCGGGTGGGTGTCAGCACCAGCACGCGCGGCTGTTTCGGGCCGTAGCGGTGTTCACGATCCGGGTGACCACCCGGAAACAGCAGTTCGAGTACCGGCAGGGCGAAGCCGCCTGTCTTGCCGGTTCCGGTCTGGGCGGCGACCATCAGGTCACGGCCTTGCAACACGGCGGGAATGGCCCGCTGTTGCACGGGAGTAGGCTGGGTGTAACCGGCGGCCTCGACGGCACCGGCCAAAGCCTCGGAGAGACCGAGGGAAGCAAAGGACATGAGTAATCCTGTCTTGTTAGGGGCGAGGCCCTGGGATGGTCATGCCTGGCTCGAATCGCGACTGGCGTGCGATCCCGTTCGGTCCTGCCGCATTTCAAGATGCTGGCATCCGAGCGTAAGCCTGGCGGAAGCGCGGAGTATAACAGAGGCTGTTAACGCCGCATTGCTCTGACAGTGTCGCAGGTCACGGGTTCATTAGCCAGCTCCGTATTTCCCCGGAGCTGGCCGGAACTCAGCGCGACAGCCCGAGGTTGTTCCAGATCGCCAGGCTCGGTTCGGCCTGGTTCAGCGTGTAGAAGTGCAGGCCCGGCGCACCGCCGGCCAGCAGCTTCTGGCACATTTCGGTGATCACCTGCTCGCCGAAGGCCTGGATGCTCTGCATGTCGTCGCCATAGGCTTCGAGCTGCTTGCGCACCCAGCGTGGGATCTCCGCGCCACAGGCATCGGAGAAGCGGGCCAGCTTGCTGTAATTGGTGATCGGCATGATGCCCGGCACCACCGGCGTCTGAACCCCGAGCTTGCGCACGCGCTCGACGAAGTAGAAGTAGCAGTCGGCATTGAAGAAGTACTGGGTAATCGCACTGTCGGCGCCGGCCTTGGCTTTGCGCACGAAGTTCGCCAGGTCGTCCTCGAAGTTGCGCGCCTGGGGATGCATTTCCGGGTAGGCGGCGATCTCGATATGGAAGTGGTCACCGGTCTCGGCGCGGATGAACTCCACCAGTTCGTTGGCGTAGCGCAGCTCGCCGCTGGCCATGCCCATACCCGACGGCAGGTCGCCGCGCAGGGCGACGATGCGCTGGATGCCGGCACTCTTGTAGAGGTTCAGCAGCTCGCGCAGCTCGGCCTTGGTGTCGCCAACGCAAGACAGGTGCGGGGCGGTGGGGATCTTCACCTCACCGTCGAGTTGCAGCACGGTGTTGAGCGTGCGGTCGCGCGTCGAGCCACCGGCACCGTAGGTGCAGGAGAAGAAATCGGGCTGGTAGCCCGCCAGCTGGCGCGCCACGTTCAGCAGTTTTTCATGCCCGGCTTCGGTCTTGGTGGGGAAGAACTCGAAGCTGATGGAAGGGCGGTTCGAAGAGGTCATACAGAAATTCCTTGAGCTGCAAGCCGCAGGCCGCGAGCGCACCTGGCGCCTCGCAGCCTGTGACGTGACCTGCTTAGTAGCGGTAGCTGTCCGGCTTGAACGGACCTTCGACGGCAACGCCGATGTACTCGGCCTGCTTGGCGGTCAGCTGGGTGACCACGCCACCGAAGCCCTTGACCATCTCCAGCGCCACTTCTTCGTCGAGCTTCTTCGGCAGCACCATGACGGTGACGTTCTGGGTCTTCTCGGCCACCGGCAGGTCGGCGAACTTCTCGTTATAGAGGTGGATCTGCGCCAGCACCTGGTTGGCGAAGGAGCCGTCCATGATCCGGCTCGGGTGGCCGGTGGCGTTGCCCAGGTTCACCAGGCGGCCTTCGGCCAAGAGAATCAGGTAGTCATCGTTGGTCGGGTCGACGGTCTTGCCGGTGCGGTGGATCTTGTGCACCTGCGGCTTGACCTCTTCCCAGCCCCAGTTCTGGCGCATGAAGGCGGTGTCGATCTCGTTGTCGAAGTGACCGATGTTGCACACCACGGCGCGCTTCTTCAGCGCCTTGAGCATGCCGGCGTCGCACACATTGACGTTACCGGTCGTGGTGACGATCAGGTCGATCTTGCCCAGCAGCGCGGCGTCGACGCTGGCTTCGGTGCCGTCGTTGATGCCGTTCTTGTAGGGGGAAACCAGCTCGAAGCCGTCCATGCAGGCCTGCATGGCGCAGATCGGGTCGACCTCGGAGACCTTGACGATCATGCCTTCCTGGCGCAGCGACTGTGCCGAGCCCTTGCCTACGTCGCCGTAGCCGATGACCAGCGCCTGCTTGCCGGAGAGCAGGTGATCGGTGGCGCGCTTGATGGCGTCGTTCAGGCTGTGGCGGCAGCCGTACTTGTTGTCGTTCTTGCTCTTGGTGACCGAGTCGTTGACGTTGATCGCCGGCACTTTCAGGGTGCCGCCCTTGAGCATGTCGAGCAGGCGGTGCACACCGGTGGTGGTTTCCTCGGTGATGCCGTGCACGCGCTCGAGCACCTGCGGATACTTGTCGTGCAGGATCTGGGTCAGGTCACCGCCGTCGTCCAGCACCATGTTGGCGTCCCACGGCTGGCCGTCCTTGAGGATGGTCTGCTCGATGCACCACTCGTATTCTTCCTCGGTTTCGCCCTTCCAGGCGAATACCGGGATGCCGGCAGCGGCAATGGCGGCAGCGGCCTGGTCCTGGGTGGAGAAGATGTTGCAGGAGGACCAGCGTACCTCGGCGCCGAGGGCGATCAGCGTCTCGATCAGCACCGCGGTCTGGATGGTCATGTGGATACAGCCCAGGATCTTCGCGCCCTTGAGCGGTTGCTCGGCGGCGTACTTGCGGCGCAGGCCCATCAAGGCGGGCATTTCCGATTCGGCGATGATGATCTCGCGGCGGCCCCAGGCGGCCAGGGAAATGTCGGCGACCTTGAAGTCGGTGAAACCGGCAGGCGTCATGACAGCACTCATCGAAGAGTTCTCCATTCGTATGGTTGCGAATGGGCGCCGTTGATGCGTTCGAGGAAACGCCCCATCCGAGCCTGACAGGTTCTGGAACCTGCTGCAGCGCCCCTCGGGTGGGTGGCGGGCACGATCGAAGCGGAGTCGATCGGGTGAAACCCGGCGATTATAGCCGCGCCGTCCGGCAATCCCAAGCCCGCTGCTCGGCGAACTCCACGGATGACCGGACGGTCGAAGTTGAAGGTTCGGTGACCCTTGCCGGGCGAAACCGTTTCAGGAGACCGCCATGAACCCCATGCTTCGCCTTGCGCCCTTCCTGCTGGTGGGTGCGATCAGCCTGCCGGCCGCAGCGCAGTCCTGCTATGTCCACAGCGAAACCTCCGGTGCGGTACCGGCGCCGGTGGTGACCGAACAGTGCTTCGAGTTCCACGGCGTGGACAAGGACGACGCCATCAACTGGGTCTGTCAGGACAACGAGGCGGTGAAGAACTCCCGCCGCGAGATCCGTGACAGCTGTCCGGACGGGCACTTCGGCATCTGTACCGCGCCGATGACCCCGGAAACCCTCGCCAACGAGCGCGCCACCGGTTCCCAGGCGAAGAACGGTACCTTGCCGACCCAGATCAGCGAGGACGCAACCATCGTCACGTATCACTATCACGCCAGTGATCGCGCCCAGGCCAAGATCGACTGCGAAAGTGCCGGCGGCAGCTGGTCGCAATAAAGGCGGTGCGCAATCTTTGCTGACGAAGTCCAAGCCCGACTGATTTGTTCAACCGCCCACGGGCGGGGATAATCCCGCGCTTCGTATCCGTGAGTGGCCGAACCATGACGTTGAGATTGCTGTGCCTTCCCCTGTTCGCCGCGCTGCTGCTGGCAGGCTGTGATCGTGTCGACCCTGACTCGCCGCTGGGCAAGCGCAAGGCGATCTATCAGGCGATGCTCGATACCAAGGAAGACCTCGGCGGCATGCTGCGCGGGCGCATCCCATTCGACGGCACGGCGTTCACCAGCGGCGCCGCCAAGCTCGACGAGCTGTCGCGCCAACCCTGGCAGCACTATCCGGAGGTCAAGGAAAAGCAGAGCGACGCGCGTGACGATGTCTGGCAGCGCCAGGAGCGCTTCCAGGAACTGGCCCGCGCGCTGGAGGCCGACACGGCTGCGCTGGTGGAGGTGACGACCGCGGGTCCGGTGACCGCTGAGCGTGTCGTCCCGGCCTTCCAGCGTGTCGAGGATGCCTGCGAGGCCTGCCACAAGGAGTTCCGCGCCTACTGAGGCGGCTCAGCGGCGCAGGGTTTCCAGTTTTTCCCGGGATTTGGCCAGCTGATCGCGGCGCAGCTCGATCAGCTGCGCATTGCCGGTGCCCAGTGCTTCACGGAGCAGGGTTTCGCGACGCTCCACCTGGCGGTTGACGTGCTCGTATTCCACCTGGCGCGGGTGCAGCGCGACCAGGCCCTGGCACTGCTTGGTCAGGGTCTGCAGCTCGGCATTGAGCTGGGTCTGCTGCAGCTTGTCGCCTTGCAGGCGTGCCTGCTGCAGCTGCTCGCGCAGCGCCTGGCGCTGTGCATGGCACTGAGGGTCTGCCTGCGGGGCGGCGGCGAGCAGCGGGCTGACGACAGCGCAGGCGGTCAGCAGGGCAATGGGCAGATGTCGCAAAGACATGCCACGCCTCCATAGTTGTTATCCAGCTTCTATCGACCGCAGGGTTCGGGCGAAAGTCCCTCAGGTGCCCGGAACCCCGACGGCGCGTAGTCGTTCGCGCAGCGCGGGCAGCTCCGCCGCGCGGAAGAACGCCTGCAGCTGTTTCGCCCGCGC
Organism: Stutzerimonas sp. Brlt_14; assembly: GCF_051948915.1. Classification (NCBI taxonomy): domain Bacteria; kingdom Pseudomonadati; phylum Pseudomonadota; class Gammaproteobacteria; order Pseudomonadales; family Pseudomonadaceae; genus Stutzerimonas; species Stutzerimonas sp. Brlt_14. The sequence continues at coordinate 81,921 of NZ_JAYJLM010000003.1, read as the reverse complement.
CGGACCGACTCCCGCTTCGGCTTGCCACTGCGCCAGGTCGCGTGCGGCGAGCGCGTCCCAGTCCGCTTCGGGCGGCAGCTGCTTGGCCGGCAGGCCCAGCGCCTTCAACCATTGCGCCAGCGGCCTCTGCCGAGCTCGGGCGAAGCTCGCGGCGAGCTTGTTGGCGCGGGCCTTGCCAATGCCGGGCACCTGCTCGAGTGCGGCGGCATCCAATTCCAGCCAGGCGAGCAGGTCGGGTAGCAGGCCGGCCTCCAGCAATGCCTGCCAGCTGCCGGCGCCGACGCCCTCGAGCGCCAAGCCTTGCCTGCCGCCCAGCCAGACCAGACGGGCGAGAAACTGCTGTTCGCAGCCGGGCGCTGGCCGCCAGCAGCTGTCGGGGTGATAGCGCCGCGGATCGGGCGCGGCGACCGGAGCCCGCTCGGTGTGGCGCCAGACCACGCTGTCCAGCTGCGGAATGCTATGCCCGGCCAGCGCAACCGCGACCCGGTCACCGGGGCGCACGTCCAGCGCCTGCCAACGATCCAGCGAACCGAGGCTCAGCATGCGCACGCGTCGATCATCCAGCTGGACCGGAGCGAGCTGCAGCAGCGGTGTGATCCGCCCGGTGCGGCCGATGCGAAATTCGACGTCGCGCACCTCGGTCAGCGCCTTGCGCAGCGGGTACTTCCAGGCTGCGGCCCAGTGGGGCTCGGCCTGCCAGCGCTCGGCCGGCGGACGTTGCTCCTGGCGCAGCACCACGCCATCGGTGGCGAACGGCAACGCTTGGCGATACCAGTGCTCGCGCCAGTGGCGGGCGTGTTCCAGTGTCTCCACGGGCTGGCTGAACGCCTGCGTATCGGGGAAGCCGAGTGCCGCCAGCTGCCCGAGTCGGGCGTTCATGCTGTCCGGGCCGTTCGGCCAGTCCCAGACGAACAGGCCGATCCGCGCGGCAGTGTTCCTGTCCAGGCCGTTGCTGGCCATGGCGCCGGCCACGCGCCCGCGAGCCCCCGCGCTGCCATGCGATGCCTGGACATGCCGGTCCAGTCGCCAGTAGAGCTCGCCCTGCAGGATGACCTCGTCGGGTACCGCCAGGCGCGCAGGGATCGCCGCCAGTCTGCGGGCATTGGCTGTCCAGTCATGTCCGGTAAGGCCATCGCCACGGCTGATGGCCTGCTGCAGGGCGCCGTGACGATAGACCAGGGTGACCGCAACACCGTCGATCTTGGGCTGAATCCACAGGTCGCGACGCCGCGCGATCCAGGTCGCAACCGCCTGCTCGTCGGCGAGCTTGACCAGGCCGGTCTGTCTGACCGGATGGCGCAGCGGACCGCCGGCATCCTGCAGCGGATCAGGTGCCGCGCCGGTGCCGACGAAGCAGCGCCGCCAGCCGTCCAGCTGCGCCCGGCTCTGGTCATAGATCTCGTCGTCCACCAGCGACTGACCGCGCCGGTGATAGGCATCGTCCCACTGGGCGAGCTGCGCCTGCAGCTGGTGGATTTCCTGGCGTGCCCGCGCGTCGTCCCAGTTCGGACAGGTGGCGAGGCAGGCAGGGGCGAACAGGCACAGCGATAGCGCGATCAGGCGTGGCATGGCGAGCATCCTTGCTCTGGTGACGGGGGCGCGGCCCGCCGACGCCGGCGGACCGATGCCGGATTGTCGCCTGCCAGGCGCAAGCCGACCGTGCGTCAGCGCATGTTGAACAGTTCCTGATGGAAATCCCGCGCCGGCAGGCCGCGCCGCTGCAGGTCACGGCTGAGGTCCTGACCGAAACCGGCAGGGCCGCAGAACCAGACGTCACTGTCCTGCCACTGCGGCGCCAGCTGGCGCAGGCGTTCGGGCGTCAGCCGCCCGCCTTCGCTGGCGACCAGCACATGCAGGCGCACCCGGGCGCGCTCGGCCAGCTCGCGGATGCGCTCGATGAAGCCCTGGTCGGGCGCGCTGGTGCAGTAGAAGAAGTCGACGTTGTCCCCGTTACCGCTGTCGGCTAGCGCCTGCAGGCGGCCGATGAACGGCGCGATACCGATGCCGCCGGCGACCCAGATCTGCCGCGGCTTGCGGCTGTGGAAATCGAAGCAGCCATAGGGACCTTCCACCTTCACCGGGTCGCCCACCTTGAGTGTCTGGGGCAGGGTGCGGGTGTAGTCGCCGAGGCCCTTGATGGAGAAGGCCAGCCGGCCGTCGTTGCACCAGGCCGAGGAGAGGCTGAAGGGGTGCGGCCCTTCCTTGTCGTCGAAGGTGACGAAGGCGAACTGCCCGGCCTTGTGTCCCGGCCAGGCGCCATCGAGCTTGATGTCGACACGCAGCACGCGGTTGTCGCGGTGATGGGTCAGGCTTTCGATGCGGCCTACCACCTGATGCTTGCGGCCGATGCGGCGCAGCAGCGAGATGCAGGCGGCCAGCGAGCCGGCGGCCATGAGCACAGCCAGCACCAGGCCCAGCGGCGACGTCCAGTAATCCGGCGGCGTCAGCACTACCGCGTGCACCACCAGCGCCAGGTAGACCAGTGCCAGCCAGCGGTGGGTGCGGAAGAACCAGCGGTAGGGGAAGCGCTTGACCAGTGCCAGCACGATGAGGATGACCGCGGCATAGAAGGCCCATTCGCCGATGGTCTCCGCGATGCCGCGAAAGCGTTGCAGCAGGGCGAAGATGCCTTCGTGAACCTGGCCCTCGCCGGCGCGCCGAGCCGGTCGCTCCAGCCAGCCGAAACCCACCAGCCATTTCGGAATCTGGCCCCAGCCCCAGTGGAAGATGGCGATCACCAGGGCGCTGATGCCCAGCCACTTGTGCAGCCGATAGGTCTTGTCCAGGCCGTCGAAGAAGCGTTCGAAGCGCCGTGGCCGCGCCGCCAGTATCATCGCCACGCTCATCGCGGCGATGCCGAGCACACCGCTGTAGTGCACCATCACCTTGCGCAGCGGCCAGATCTGGTAATGCGCCATGACGAAGCTGTCGACCAGCAGCCAGAGCAGCGTCAGTCCGACGAACAGCGCGACGTAGGTGAGTTTTATCTGTCTCATCTTGGGCAAGCCTCCCAGCTGACATCCCTATTTCGAGCTTCCTTGAGCATCCCCCTGCTGCCATGCCGCTGCCATGACCGTGGTCAGTAGCGAAGCGGTCGGCCGAAATCGGCGACACGGGAGGACGCGCTTTTTATCTACAATTCGCCCCTCAATTCCTCGAAGAGACGAGCCCGTGTACCCAGTGATCGCCATCGAGCAGCTCACCAAGACCTACGCGTCCGGACATCCCGCGCTCAAACGCATCGACCTCGAGATCCGCAAGGGCGAGATCTTCGCCCTGCTCGGACCCAACGGCGCCGGCAAGACCACGCTGATCAGCATCATCTGCGGCATCGTCAACCCCGGCGGCGGCCGCGTAGTGGTCGACGGCCACGACATCGTCCAGGACTACCGCGCCGCCCGCTCGAAGATCGGCCTGGTGCCGCAGGAGCTGTTCAACGAGGGGTTCGAAAGCGTCTGGGCGACGGTGCGTTTTTCGCGCGGGCTGTTTGGCAAGGCGCCGGACGATTCGTTCCTCGAGAAACTGTTGCGCGATTTGTCCCTGTGGGACAAGCGCAATGCCCGGATTCTGGAACTCTCCGGTGGCATGAAGCGCCGCGTGATGATCGCCAAGGCACTGTCCCACGAGCCATCGATCCTGTTCCTCGACGAGCCCACCGCTGGCGTCGATGTCGAGCTGCGCCGGGACATGTGGGAGATGGTCCGCGGCCTGCGCGAACGGGGCGTGACCATCATCCTCACCACCCACTACATCGAGGAGGCCGAAGAGATGGCCGACCGCATCGGGGTGATCAGCAAGGGCGAGATCATCCTCGTCGAGGACAAGCATGTGCTGATGCACAAGCTCGGCAAGAAGCAGCTGACCCTGCACCTGCAGCGCCCGTTGACGGCGATCCCGGAAGAGCTGGCCGGCTATCCGCTGGAGCTGACCGATGCCGGCAACCAGCTGGTGTTCACCTTCGATGCCCAGCACGAGGACACCGGCATCGCCGAGCTGCTCAAGCGCCTGGCCGCCCACGGCATCGACTTCAAGGACCTGCAGTCGAGCCAGAGCTCGCTGGAGGAAATCTTCGTCAACCTCGTTCACGGTCGCTGAAGGAACAACTGCATGAATGTTTACGCGATCCGCGCGATCTACCTGTTCGAACTGGCGCGCACCTGGCGCACCCTGCTGCAGAGCATCGCCACCCCGGTGATCTCCACCTCGCTGTACTTCGTGGTGTTCGGCTCGGCCATTGGCGCGCGCATGGAGGCCATGCACGGCATCCCCTACGGCGCCTTCATCATTCCCGGCCTGATCATGATGGCGCTGCTTTCCGAGAGCATCTCCAACGCCTCGTTCGGCATCTACATGCCGCGCTACTCGGGGACCATCTACGAGGTGCTGTCGGCGCCGGTGTCCTATGTCGAGATCGTCATCGGCTACGTTGGCGCAGCAGCGACCAAATCGCTGATTCTCGGCGTGATCATCCTGCTGACGGCGCGCCTGTTCGTCGATTATGAGATCCAGCATCCGCTGATGATGGCGCTGTTCCTGGTGCTGACGGCGGTTACTTTCTGCCTGTTCGGGTTCATCATCGGCATCTGGGCCGACGGCTGGGAGAAGCTGCAGATCGTCCCGGCGCTGATCGTCACGCCTTTGGCCTTTCTCGGCGGGAGCTTCTACTCCATCGAGATGCTGCCGCCGCTGTGGCAGAAGATCACGCTGTTCAACCCGGTGGTGTACCTGATCAGCGGCTTCCGCTGGAGCTTCTACGGCGTCTCGGACATCAGTGTCGGCATCAGCCTGGCGATGATCCTCGGCTTTCTCGCCGCCTGCCTGCTGGCGGTGTGGTGGATCTTCAAGACCGGCTATCGGTTGAAGAACTGAGCCGCACACGAAAACGCCCGCAGATGCGGGCGTTTTCAATTACAGCACTTGAAGCTTACTTGCCGAACATCTTGCCGAGGCCGAGCACGGCATCCTTGGCCTGGGTCACGGCCTGGACCTTCTCGTCGATCGCCGCGCCCTGTTCGGTGGCGTTGGCATTGGCCGCCAGTTCTTCGCCGTTCAGTTGTGCACAGCCACCCTCCACCTGAGCGATGGCGTTGCTGAGCTTCTCGTTGCCGAGCATCTGGCCGAGCAGCTTGCCGGTTTCCAGGTTGCCTTGCTGGGCGTTCAGCTGTTGTTCGCATTTGGCCTGCACATCGCTGGTAGCCGCCTGCAGCGAGGCGCTCGAGAGGGCGAGCAGGGCGCAGCCGAAGAGGTGGGAAATACGCATGGATAAGCTCCTTGTAATGTCGATCACGACAGGTGATCGATCGAGTCCGTTCGAAAAGGGCGGCGATGATAGCGTTTTGCTTCTGGTGCGCAAAGGCGCTGGCATGCAGGTTTCGTGACCTGGTGCGGATTGCGTGACGCTGGATGTATCCGGTCCAGAAAGCAGAAAACCCCGCACGGCTCAGGCCGGCGGGGTTTTCCGTTGACCGGAGGCTGCTTACAGCCCGGCGGCGGCGCGCAGGGCGTCGGCCTTGTCGGTCTTCTCCCAGGTGAAGGCGGTGAAGGTGTCGGCACCCACCGTCATCTCATAGGGGGTGCGGCCGAAGTGGCCGTAGGCGGCGGTGGCGCGATACATCGGGTGCAGCAGGTCGAGCATGCGGGTGATCGCGTAGGGGCGCAGATCGAAGTGCTCGCGCACCAGGGCGATGATCTTGTCATCGCCGAGCTTGCCGGTGCCGAAGGTGTTCAGCGAGATGGACGTCGGCTGCGCCACGCCGATGGCATAGGACACCTGGATCTCGCAGCGATCGGCGAGACCGGCGGCAACGATGTTCTTGGCGACGTAGCGTCCGGCGTAGGCAGCGCTGCGGTCGACCTTGGACGGGTCCTTGCCGGAGAAGGCGCCGCCGCCGTGACGGGCCATGCCGCCGTAGGTGTCGACGATGATCTTGCGTCCGGTCAGGCCGCAGTCGCCTACCGGGCCGCCGATGACGAACTGGCCGGTCGGGTTGATGTGGTATTGGGTGTCCTTGTGCAGCAGCTCGGCCGGCAGGCTGTGCTTGATGATCAGCTCCATCACCGCTTCGCGCAGATCGCTCTGCTTGACGTCGGGGTTGTGCTGGGTCGACAGCACCACGGCGTCGATGCCGACCACCTGGCCGTTCTCGTAGCGGCAGGTGACCTGGCTCTTGGCGTCCGGACGCAGCCACGGCAGCAGGCCGTTCTTGCGCGCCTCGGCCTGGCGCTCGACCAGGGCGTGGGAGAAACGGATCGGCGCCGGCATCAGTACGTCGGTCTCGTTGCTGGCATAGCCGAACATCAGGCCCTGGTCGCCGGCACCCTGGTCTTCCGGCTTGGTGCGGTCGACGCCCTGGGCGATGTCCACCGACTGCTTGCCGATGATGTTGATGATGCCGCAGGTGGCGCCGTCGAAACCGACTTCCGAGCTGTTGTAGCCGATGTCGACGATGACGTCGCGGACCAGCTGCTCCAGATCGACCCAGGCGCTGGTGGTCACTTCACCGGCGACGATGGCTACACCGGTCTTGACCAGGGTTTCGCAGGCCACGCGGGCGTGCTTGTCCTCGGCGATGATGGCGTCGAGCACCGCATCGGAGATCTGATCGGCGATCTTGTCCGGATGCCCTTCGGACACGGACTCGGAGGTGAAAATCGAGTATTCGCTCATCTATCGGTTTCCTATTACCGGTGGGTGAGTCGGTCGTCAGGAGCGGGCCGGGAAAAGTGCCGGGCCTGGATCTGAAAACCGTTCTTCAAGCCAATGTAGAGGCTCTCGCCGGGCGTGAGCCCCGCGGCATCGGCCCAACGGGCCAGATCGTCCTGTTCGAAGCCCAACCAGAGATCGCCGCAGGCCTCCCTGGCCCAACTCTGGTTGTGGCTGCACAGCTCGGTGATCAGCAGGCTGCCGCCCGCCTTTACCAGCCGCGCCAGTTGTTTCATTGCCTCACCCGGCGCGGCCAGATGATGCAGGACCATGTTCAGTACCACGCAGTCGGCCGCCGGGCAGTCATCGTGCAAGGCGTCGGTCAGCCTGAGTTCGACGTTGCCGAGCCCGGTCTGTTCGCAATGGGCGCGGGCCAGGTCGAGCATCGCCGGGCTATTGTCCAGCGCCACCACCCGGGCGAAGCGCCGGGCCAGTTCCGGCAGGAAGCTGCCGTCGCCGGGGCCGACTTCCAGCGCCGTGGCTTCGGCGTCGAAGTTCAGCGCGTCGAGCAGGGCCACCACGCTGTCGCGGTACTGTGGCAGGCCGGCGATCAGGTCCTGGCGGGCCTGGAAACTGTCGGCCATGCGCGCGAAGAAATCCTCGCTGGCGGCGCTGCGCTGGGCGTGTACGGCGGCGATGCGGGCGTCGATCTCGCGTGGCAGTTCCAGCCGGTCCGCTTCCTCCAGCAATGCCGCGTGCAGCCGGCCGCCAGGGCTGTCGAGCTGCGCCAGGCTGCGTCGGTAGAACACCGCGTTGCCTTCGCGCCGGGTGGCCAGCAGGCCGGCCTGGGTGAGCACCTTGAGATGATGGCTCATCCCCGACTGGCCGATGGCAAAGATCTGCGCCAGCTCGAGCACGCCGAAGGAGTCGCTGGCCAGCACGCGCAGCACGTTCAGGCGCAGCGCATCGCCACCGGCCTTGCACAGGGCGGCGAGCTGGTCGCTGGCGTCGTAACGGATCTGGGGAAAGCGCAGGCTCATAGGCCGCGCAGTCTAGTCGGTCACTTTTCGTACAGCAAGGGCAGTATCAAAAAGTTTTGATATTGCCCTTGCGGGTGCAGGGTTACTGCAGCAGGCGGGACAGCCCCAGGGTGCAGGACACCAGGCCCAGGCCGATGAGGAAGTAGTTGGGCAGGATATCCAGCAACCGCTGAACCAGCCCCTCGCCGGCCAGGCGGCGCGACAGCAGGCTGTAGGCGAGCAGGATGCTCAGATCGATCACCAGCCAGATCACGATCAGGACCGTGGCCTGCGGAGCGAACGGCTGCGCCGGCAGGATGAAGCCGGGCAGGAAGGCGAGGAAGAACAGGATGTCCTTTGGATTGGACAGGCCCACCGCCATGGCCCGCCAGAAATAGTGCGCCTCGCTGCGGCGCGGCGTGGTGGTTTCGCCGCCGCCGCCGCAGAGGCCGTCGCAGCCCAGCCAGATCAGGTAGAGCCCGCCGAGGATCTGCCCGGCCTCGAGCACCAGCGGGTCGAGGTCCAGTGCGAGGTAGATCATCACCAGCGCGGCGATCATCAGGATCTGCGCAGACACGGCGCCGCCGAGGATGGTCCACAGCGGCCAGCGGCGGCGGGCGTCGGCCACCACCAGGGCGACCACCGGTCCGGGGGAGGCGATCAGCAGTGCGACCGCGGCGGCGAAGGCGAGGTAGGTGGCGTTCATAGTTCGGTCACCAGGCCGAATACGCGGCTGCGTTTGCCCAGTCGCTCGGCGTAGAAGTTGGGATTGGTGATGGCGAAGGCGCGCTGGATCCAGCGGTCGCTGCCATCGAAGCGCGCGCTGAAGGGGCTGCGCGCGTGGGCGGTGCGGCGGTTGTCGATGATCAGCATGTCGCCGCGGTTCAGGCGCACGGGCTCGACCACTTCCCAGGCGATGTTGCGCAGCTTGTCCATCAGCTGCTGGGCGCGGCTGCTGAAAGCCAGCATGAACTGCGGGTCGAAGCGAAAGAAGGGCGCGTCCGGATCGCCATAGAGGATGGTCTGGTGGCGGTTGATGTCGATGCGCTGGTTCTTGCCGGTGGGGCCGTAGTCGGACAGGAAGTTGTACGGCTCGGTGAGGAAGAAGGCCTGCTCTTCGAAGGTCAGACGCTCGAGGATGCGCTCGATGGAGGCGATGTAGGTCACCGCTTCGGCGGCGGGGTCCTGGCGCAGGCAGAGCAGCACCAGATAGTCCCGTACCACGGCGTGGAAGGCGTTTTCGGTGTGCAGATCCAGTTCGGTGTCGAAGCTGTCGGAGTTCGCCGCTCGGGACTGCGTCTGCAGCGGGAAGAAGTTGTTGACGATGCAGCCATCGGACTCCTGCAGGTAGCCGATCGGCTCGCCCAGCAGCGCCGTCGCCTGCAGCAACAGGCGTTCGCTGCTCTCGTCGGGCTTGTTCAGCTGTTCGCGGCTGGGCGGGGTGGGCGGGATATCGCCGACCGGCAGGTTTTCCAGTGTCAGGTAGCCGCGCTTGTTGCCGAACAGCCTGAAATTGAGGATCTCGCCAATCTGCTCATGCTGCAGCGCGCCCTTGGTCACGGCGCGGGCCAGAAGCGTCTCGTAATGATCGTTGTGCATGACATCCTTCCCTGACTTTTGTATGTGCTGGCGTGATGGGTGTTTTGGCGGGGTTGGCCTGCGACCCTTAGCTGGCGCAGTATTGGGAGGTGCATGAGGATTGAAAAATGGAAAAAACAGCCGCTAAGGATGAGTTTTAGTCATGCCGGAATCCGTTATGGCAGTACCGCGCATGCCGCCTCTGTATGCGCTGCGTGCGTTCGAGGTGGCGGCGCGCTTCGGCTCGTTCACCCAGGCGGCGCAGAGCCTGTTCATCACCCAGAGTGCGGTGAGCCGGCACGTGAAGACCCTGGAGGAGCATCTGGATTGCCAGCTGTTCGAGCGACATGGCTCGCGGCTGGTGCTGACCGATGCCGGTCGCCTGCTGGCGCAGGAGCTGAAGATCGGTTTCCGTACCATCGAGAACGCCTGCGTCGCGGTGACGCGCCAGCGCGGCGCGCTTCGCCTCAAGGCGCCTTCGACGCTGACCATGCGCTGGCTGCTCGGCGCGCTGAACGCCTTTCAGCTGGCGCATCCGCAGAATCGTGTGCAGCTCACCAGCGCCTGGATGGATCTGGACGCGGTGGATTTCCACAGCGAGCCGTTCGACTGCGCGATCCTGTTGGGCAATGGCGGTTTTCCGGCCGACTGGCGCCGGGTCAAGCTGTTCGACGAATGGCTGGTGCCGGTCTGCGCGCCGGAACTGCTCGGCGCGGCGCCCTGGAGCACCGAGCAGCTGGCGGCGGCCGAGCTGATTCACCCGTCGCGTGACTGCCGTGACTGGCGGCGCTGGCTGCAGCGCACCGGGCGGGCGGACGAGGTCGCCTGGCAGCAGGGCAAGCTGTTCGACACCCTGGAGCTGGGCATCTCCGCCGCTGCCCAGGGGCATGGCGTGTCGATCGGTGATCTGGCGCTGGTCGGTGCCGAGCTGCAGCGCGGCAGTCTGGTGCTGCCGTTCGGGCAGGCGGTGAAATCCGGCGACAGCTACTACCTGGTCTGGCCTGCCGGCGACAACGAGTCTTCCACCTTGACGCGCATGCGCGACTATCTGCTCGAGCACCTGCCGGATGTCACCGGGCAGGGCATCGAGCTGTTGGATTGACGGCGCTTGCCAGGGCATTCAGTCATTGCCCCGGCCACCCTCGGTAGGGGAAAATGGCCGCCTTTTTCCAGGTACACCCCCGCAGGAGATTCAGCGATGCCCAGCCGTCGTGAGCGAGCCAATGCCATCCGCGCACTCAGCATGGATGCCGTGCAGAAAGCCAACAGCGGCCATCCCGGTGCCCCCATGGGCATGGCGGACATCGCCGAAGTGCTCTGGCGCGACCACCTGAAGCACAGCCCGACCAACCCGCAGTGGGCCGACCGCGACCGCTTCGTGCTGTCCAACGGCCATGGCTCGATGCTGATCTACTCGCTGCTGCACCTGACCGGCTACGACCTGTCCATCGATGACCTGAAGAACTTCCGCCAGCTGCACAGCAAGACCCCGGGCCACCCGGAGTTCGGCTACACCGCCGGCGTCGAGACCACCACCGGCCCGCTGGGTCAGGGTCTGGCCAACGCCGTCGGCTTCGCCCTGGCGGAGAAGGTCATGGCGGCGCAGTTCAACCGCTCCGGCCACAACATCGTCGATCACAACACCTACGTGTTCCTCGGCGACGGCTGCATGATGGAAGGCATCAGCCACGAAGTCTGCTCGCTGGCCGGCACGCTGGGCCTGAACAAGCTGATCGCCTTCTACGATGACAATGGCATCTCCATCGATGGCGAGGTGCACGGCTGGTTCACCGATGACACCCCGCGCCGCTTCGAGGCCTATGGCTGGCAGGTGATCCGTAACGTCGACGGTCACGACGCCGACGAGATTCAGATGGCCATCGAGACCGCGCGCAAAAGCGACCGCCCGACCCTGATCTGCTGCAAGACCATCATTGGCTTCGGCTCGCCGAACAAGCAGGGCAAGGAAGAATCCCACGGCGCTGCCCTGGGTGAGGCCGAAATCGCCCTGACCCGCGAGGCGCTGGGCTGGAAGCACGGCCCCTTCGAAATCCCGGCCGAGATCTACGCCGAGTGGGACGCCAAGCAGAAGGGCGCCGACGCCGAGAACGAGTGGAACAAGCGCTTCGCCGCCTACGAGGCCGAATTCCCGGCGCTGGCTGCCGAGTTCAAGCGGCGCATGGCCGGCGAGCTGCCGGCGGACTTCGCCGAAAAGGCCAGCGAGTTCATCCGTGAAGTCGCCACCAAGGGCGAAACCATCGCCAGCCGCAAGGCCAGTCAGAACTGCCTGAACGCCTTCGGCCCGCTGCTGCCGGAGCTGCTCGGCGGCTCGGCGGACCTGGCCGGCTCCAACCTGACCCTGTGGAAGGGCTGCAAGCCGGTGGTGGCCGAGGATGCCTCGGGCAACTACATGTATTACGGCGTGCGCGAGTTCGGCATGGCCGCGATCATGAACGGTGTCGCCCTGCACGGCGGCCTGATTCCCTACGGCGCGACCTTCCTGATGTTCATGGAATACGCACGCAACGCCGTGCGCATGTCGGCGCTGATGAAGCAGCGGGTGATCTACGTGTTCACCCACGACTCCATCGGCCTCGGCGAAGACGGCCCGACCCACCAGCCGGTCGAGCAGCTGGTCGCCCTGCGCACCACGCCGAACCTGGATACCTGGCGTCCGGCCGACACGGTCGAGTCCGCGGTGGCCTGGAAGCATGCGGTCGAGCGCAAGGACGGTCCGAGCGCGCTGATCTTCTCGCGGCAGAACCTGCCGTTCCATGTGCGTGACAACGAAACCGAAGCGGCCATCGCCCGCGGTGGCTACATCCTGAAGAACTGCGCCGGCGAGCCCGAGCTGATCCTGATCGCCACCGGTTCGGAAGTCAGCCTGGCGGTGCAGGCCGCCGACAAGCTGGCCGAGCAGGGCCGCAAGGTGCGCGTCGTCTCCATGCCCTGCACCAGCGTGTTCGACGCCCAGGATGCGGCCTACAAGCAACTGGTGCTGCCGGTGGAAGTCGGTGCGCGCATCGCCATCGAGGCGGCCCATGCGGACTACTGGTACAAGTATGTCGGCCTCGACGGCCGCATCATCGGCATGACCACCTACGGCGAGTCGGCCCCGGCCGGCCAGCTGTTCGAGGAGTTCGGCTTCACCGTCGACAACATCCTCGCGGTCGCCGAAGAGCTGCTGGAGGACTGATCGCGACGATGGGTGGATGGCTGCGGTCATCCATCCCATCAAGCCCCATCCGCGTAGGGTGGAGAGCCAACTGCCGCTTTCCACCTGCAGGACCGACGAGAACCCATGGCCAACGCCCGTCCCTATCGCGTCGCTCTCAACGGCTACGGCCGCATCGGCCGTTGCGTGCTGCGTGCATTCTATGAGCGCGGCGCCGCCTTCGATTTTCAGTTCGTTGCCCTCAACGACCTGGCCGACATGGCCAGCCTGGAATACCTCACCCGCTTCGACTCCACTCACGGTCGCTTTCCAGGCGACGTGGGCGTGGAGGGCGACTGCCTGCACCTGAACGGCGACTGCGTGAAGGTGCTGCGTGCATCGACGCCGGAAGCCATCGACTGGCGGGCACTCGACGTCGATCTGGTGCTGGAATGTTCCGGCGCCTACACCAGCCGTGCCGATGGCGAGCGCTTCCTCGCGGCGGGTGTGCCGCGGGTACTGTTTTCCCAGCCGATGGCCAGTGCGGCGGATGTCGACGCCACCGTGGTGATGGGCATCAATCAGGGGCAGCTGAGCGGCACCGAGCGGCTGGTGTCCAACGCCTCCTGCACCACCAACTGCGGCGTGCCGCTGCTCAAGCTGCTCAATGACGCGGTGGGCATCGAGTTCGCCTCCATCACGACCATTCACTCGGCGATGAACGACCAGCCGGTGATCGACGCCTACCACCATGACGACCTGCGCCGCACCCGCTCGGCCTTCCAGTCGGTGATTCCGGTATCCACGGGGCTCGCCCGGGGTATCGAACGCCTGCTGCCGGAACTCTCCGGGCGGATTCAGGCCAAAGCCGTGCGGGTGCCGACGGTGAACGTCTCCTGCCTGGACATCACGCTGCAGACGGCGCGCGATACCGATGCGCAGACCATCAACAAGGTGCTGCGCGAGGCCGCCGAAAGCGGCCCGTTGCAGGGGTTGCTGGCCTACACGGAGTTGCCGCATGCCAGTTGCGACTTCAACCACGACCCACATTCGGCGATCGTCGACGGCAGCCTGACCCGTGCCTCCGGCCCGCGCCTGGTGAATCTGCTGGCCTGGTTCGACAACGAATGGGGGTTCGCCAACCGCATGCTCGACGTCACCGACCATTACCTGCGCGTGGCTCATCGCCCGTAGTGGCACGCGCTTGGAACATCGCTGCTTCTCGACCTTAAGGAAGACCAACATGACCGTTTTGAAGATGACCGATCTCGACCTCCAGGGTAAGCGCGTGCTGATCCGCGAGGACCTCAACGTGCCGGTGAAGGATGGTGCGGTGAAGAGCGATGCACGCATCCTGGCCTCGTTGCCGACCATCAAGCTGGCGCTGGAAAAAGGCGCCGCGGTGCTGGTCTGCTCGCACCTGGGCCGTCCGGAAGAGGGCGTCTACAGCGAGGAAGACAGCCTCAAGCCGGTCGCTGATTACCTGTCCAAGGCCCTCGGCCGTGAGGTGCCGCTGATCAAGGACTACCTCGACGGCGTCGAGGTCCAGCCGGGCGAGCTGGTGCTGCTGGAGAACGTGCGCTTCAACAAGGGCGAGAAGAAGAACACCGACGAGCTGGCGCAGAAATACGCCGCGCTGTGCGACGTCTTCGTCATGGACGCCTTCGGCACCGCGCATCGCGCCCAGGGCTCGACTCATGGCGTGGCCAAGTTCGCCAAGGTCGCCTGCGCCGGCCCGCTGCTGGCTGCCGAGCTGGAAGCACTGGGCAAGGCCCTGGACAAGCCGGCGCGGCCGATGGTGGCCATCGTCGCCGGGTCCAAGGTGTCGACCAAGCTCGACGTGCTGACCTCGCTGGCCGACATTTGCGACCAGCTGATCGTCGGCGGCGGCATCGCCAACACCTTCCTCGCCGCGGCCGGTTACAAGGTCGGCAAGTCGCTGCATGAAGCCGATCTGCTCGACACCGCCAAGGCCATCGCGGCCAAGGTTGCCGTGCCGCTGCCAGTGGATGTGGTGGTCGCCAAGGAGTTCGCCGAAAGCGCCGAGGCCACGGTCAAGGCCATCGGCGATGTCGCCGATGACGACATGATCCTGGATATCGGGCCGAAGACCGCGGCCATGTTCGGCGAGATGCTCAAGGCCTCGCAGACCATCCTGTGGAACGGACCGGTCGGTGTGTTCGAATTCGATCAGTTCGGCAACGGCACCAAGGTGCTGGCCCAGGCCATCGCCCAGAGCCCGGCGTTCTCCATCGCCGGCGGTGGCGACACCCTGGCGGCGATCGACAAGTACGGCGTGGCCGAACAGATCTCCTACATCTCCACCGGTGGTGGCGCCTTCCTCGAGTTCGTCGAGGGCAAGGTGCTGCCGGCGGTCGAGGTACTGGAGCAACGCGCCAGCTGATGGCCGGGCGGGCTGCCGGCGGCGCCCTCGGCGCTGGCCGCCCGCTGATGCAGACGGCAACCCCGGCGGCTCGCCGTGGTCTCTGTTCTTATCGGAACAAGGAAAGGGGATTCGCCATGCGTTACGTCGCTGTTGCCGTTTGTTGCCTGGGCCTGGCCGGTTGCGCCGGCAGTTCGCCGCACACCGCCTGCCAGGTGCTCGACCCTCCGCCGGTGCTTGGCCCGACCGCCGAACACGACCAGCGCGTTGAGATGCAGGCCACCGGCGATCCGACCGTCGCCCAGGGTGGTCTGCAGGACTGCCCCGACTGACTCCCAAGGAGATGGAATGAACAAAGGCTTGCCCATGCTGCTCGCCGCGCTGCTGCTCGGCGGCTGCGGCCACTGGCAGTCCGGCCCGGACGCGCCGTTCGTGCGCTGGAAGTGCCAGAGCCAGCAGCACATCGCCTGGCGCTATGCCGATGATCAGCGCAACGCCATCGACCTGAGGATCGGCAACAGCGAGCAGGTTCATACGTTGCGCAAGGAACCTGCAACGCATGGCACTTTCTATAGCGATGGCGTAGTTGCCTTCCATGACAAGGGCAACGAGGCGCTGGTGTATCGCGTCGCCGATGACAAGGTGCTGGCCCACGGCTGCAGCGCGTCGCTCATCAGTATCTAGCGGACCATCGGTTACTGCGGCCTCGCGATGCGAGGCTACGTTTTTTAAAGCGCTGGCGGGACGCTGGCATTTGTCGCTCCCGCCTCTACAATGCCGCGCCCAGCGTGCGGCGCTTGAACAGCGTCGGCCACTGCGGCAGGCTCTACACGATCAAACGACCCAGACCGGGAGAAAGGAAAACATGGCACTCATCAGCATGCGCCAGATGCTCGACCACGCCGCCGAGTTCGGCTACGGCGTGCCGGCCTTCAACGTCAACAACCTCGAGCAGATGCGCGCCATCATGGAAGCGGCCGACAAGACCGATTCCCCGGTGATCGTCCAGGCTTCCGCCGGTGCGCGCAAATACGCCGGTGCGCCGTTCCTGCGTCATCTGATCCTGGCGGCGATCGAAGAATTCCCGCACATCCCGGTGTGCATGCACCAGGACCACGGCACCAGCCCGGACGTCTGCCAGCGTTCGATCCAGCTCGGCTTCTCCTCGGTGATGATGGACGGCTCGCTGCGCGAAGACGGCAAGACCCCCGCCGATTACGAGTACAACGTGCGCGTGACGCAGCAGACCGTCGCCTTCGCCCATGCCTGCGGCGTCTCCGTGGAAGGCGAGCTGGGTTGCCTGGGCAGCCTTGAAACCGGCATGGCCGGCGAGGAAGACGGCGTCGGCGCCGAGGGCGTGCTCGATCACAGCCAGCTGCTGACCGATCCGGAAGAAGCCGCCGACTTCGTCGCCAAGACCAAGGTCGACGCCCTGGCGATCGCCATCGGCACCAGCCACGGCGCCTACAAGTTCACCAAGCCGCCGACCGGCGACACGCTGTCGATCCAGCGCATCAAGGAAATCCACGCGCGCATCCCGGATACCCACCTGGTGATGCACGGTTCCTCCTCGGTGCCGCAGGAGTGGTTGAAGATCATCAACGAGTACGGCGGCGAGATCGGCGAAACCTACGGCGTGCCGGTCGAGGAGATCGTCGAGGGCATCAAGTACGGCGTACGCAAGGTCAACATCGACACCGACCTGCGTCTGGCCTCCACCGGCGCGATCCGCGAGTTCATGGCGAAGAACCCCAGCGAGTTCGACCCGCGCAAGTACCTGGCCAAGACCGTCGCCGCCATGCGCGACATCTGCATCGCCCGCTACGAAGCCTTCGGCACCGCCGGCAATGCCAGCAAGATCAAGCCGATCTCGCTGGAAGGCATGTTCCAGCGCTACGCCAACGGCGAGCTGGATCCGAAGATCAATTGATCGATCGGACATGAAAAAGCCCGCGTTTGCGGGCTTTTTCGTTTCTGCGCTGCATGTGTGCTCAGCTGGCGAGCAGTTCCTGGATCTGGCAGCGCAAGGTGTCCAGCGCGAAGGGCTTGGCCAGCACCGGTGCCGAGCGGGCGATGGGGCTGCCGGATTCGTAGATCTCGATGGGATAGCCGCTGATGAAGATCACCTTCAGCTCCGGCCGCAGCTTGAGCGCGGGCTCGGCGATCATCACTCCGGAGACATTGCCCGGCAGGCGGAAGTCGGTGACCAGCAGATCCAGATGCGGTTTGGTCGCCAGGATCTCGAAAGCCTTAGGCGCACTGTCCGCTTCCAGCACCTGATAGCCCTCGCTGGCCAGATAGTCCGAGAGCAGGCTGAGGATATGCGGCTCGTCTTCGACGAGCAGAACGATTTTTGGCAGTGCGTGGTTCATGATGGATCTCGATGTTGCGTTACGTGCTGCATATCCAGCCCGCCGTCATGGGGCCGGACAGGATTTCGACAGGTTGCACGCTGCAAGTTTCAGTCCTGCGGCCGGACGGTCGTCGTTTTCCGTCCACTGCTGTGCAGTAACGCACGGTTTTGTCGCCGCTATCCTCGCCGCTTCCAGCGCGCGACTCAATGCCGACCTTCGCCGGGGCCATGGGCTGGCAGCTGGCGCGCATGCACGCTAGGGTGGGCGATGCCCTGCAGGAGATGAATGCCATGAGCGATCCGGACCGCGCGGCACAGCGCACCCTCGACTATTACCGCCTCAACGCCGAGGCTTTTCGCGACGGCACCCGCGACCACGACGTCAGTCAGAACATCGATGCCCTTCTGCGTCACATTCAGGCGCCGGCGCCGCTGCGTATTCTCGATCTCGGCTGTGGGCCCGGACGCGATCTCAAGGCGTTGACCGCACGAGGGCACGTCGCGGTGGGCCTCGACGGCACCGAGGCATTCGTCGAGATGGCGCGAGCGGACAGCGGCTGCGAGGTCTGGCAGCAGGACCTGTTGCAGCTGCAGCTGCCGACGGAGAGCTTCGACGGCATCTTCGCTAACGCCGTGCTGTTCCATGTTCCGAGCGCGGAGCTGCCCGGCGTGCTGGCCCGTCTGCACGAGGCGCTGAAGGCGGGCGGCGTGCTGTTCTGCTCCAATCCCCGCGGTCAGGACGAGGAGGGCTGGAGCGGTGACCGCTACGGTGTCTGGTATAGCTGGCCAAGCTGGCGGGCGCGGTTGCTGGCCGCGGGCTTCGTCGAACTGGAGCACTACTATCGTCCTGCCGGGCTGCCTCGGGCCCAGCAACCCTGGCTCGCCAGTGTCTGGCGCAAGGCTTCTCGCGGCTGACGCAGGCCGCAGAATGCAACCTGCGTCACGCTTTGTATTGCGTTTTGCACGGTCTAATTCCTGACTGCATTGAGTTAAGTATTTGTTATTAAAGGAAAATTAATTGTTTTGCGGGTTGGCACGAACGCTGCTCCTTTAATGTTCGCTGGAACTTTCTTGGAGTACAGAACAATGACCGCTGCACAACAATTTCTTACTGCCGCATTCCCTGAGTTCGAAGTGCTTACCGAGCCCCGTCCCGACGGCGGCCTGCTGCTGACCCTGCGCAACGACGACCGCACGCTGGTAAAGCGCGCCCTGTCGAAAGGCCAGACTCAGACGCGGATTCAGCTGGAATGGGTCGTCAGCTCGGTTCGCCGTGATCTGGCACTGGAAGCCGGCATGTCGCCTTCCATCGCCCATCTGCAGAGCCAGAGCCGTACCGCACTGCCGACCTACGAGTACGCCTGAGCCCTACGGCTGCGGCCCATGCCGCAGCCGTAGCAAACCGGGCCGCCAGAGCCCGGTCATCAAGCCCGTGAAGCCGAAGAGGACAGCCACATGAACGCCATCGACCTGCTGATCGAGGATCATGAGCGCGTAAAGGACCTGCTGACGCGCCTGACCGAATCCACCGAGCGCGCCGTGAAGACGCGCACCGAGCTGCTCAGCAAGCTGGAAATGGAAGTGACCATTCATACCCAGCTGGAAGAGCAGATTCTCTACCCCGCCTACAAGGAAGCCGGCGGCAAGGAAGAGCTGAAGATGTATCACGAGGCCAAGGAAGAGCACCGAGCCGTGGATTCGCTGGTGCTGCCGGATCTGAAGGCCACCGATCCGGGCAGCGTCCAGTTCTCCGGACGGGCCAAGGTCTGCAAGGAGCTGCTGGAGCACCACATCGAGGAAGAGGAATCGGAAATGTTCCCGCAGGCGCGCGAATTGTTCGACGCCAAGCGCCTCGAGGAAATGGGTGCGCAGATGATCGAGCTGCGCAATCGTCTGAAGAAGGAGTTCACTGCCAAGCAGGCAGCCTGAACCTCGCCTACCGGCCACCGGGGCTCCCTGCCCCGGTCCGCTCTGCTTCCGCCCCGCGGCACCTGCATCTTTGCTGACGTGCATCAATAGTGCGACCAGGCGTCGCTGCGACCCTTGATGGCTTTCTAGTATCAACTTCCGTTGCTCAGGCCTGGATGATGTTCTCAGGCGCATGGGTGCGGCAGGGAAGCAAGGGGCGTGGATGGAAGACGAGCTGAAGGCGTTGCTGCAACGAGTGGGACTGGGCCTCGAACAGATCCTGACCCGCAAGCGCTTCCTGCAGTGGCAGACCGGCGACGCGTTGCGCCTGAACCGCGCCGCGGCCGAGCTGGACGCGGCTCATCGCGCCTTCATCGACAAGCTCTACGAACACCTCGCCGACTTCGGCCAGCCAGCCACCCTGCACAGTGACTGCGCCGGGCTGATGCGGCTCAAGCAGCGCCAGCAGGAATACTACCGGCGCCTGTGGAACGGTCCCTACGAGCGCGACTACGTGCGTGACCGCCTGCTGGTGGGGCTGGTGCATCAGCGGGTCGGCGTCGACCTGGAATGGTACCTCGGTGCCTATCGCTTCTACCTGTCGGAGATGCTGCGCACGCTGCTCGGCGACAACGAGCAGCACAGGCTGTACGACAGCCTGCTGAAGATCGTCTTCTTCGACATGATCCTCGCCATCGACACCTACAGCGCCGCTCAGCGGCACGCCCTGGAGGACAGCGAGGCGCGGCTGACGCGCGCGCTGCGCGGCTCGGAGGACGGCATCTGGGAATGGAACGTGGAGCACGACCAGCTGCACCTGTCCGAGCGCTGGACCGCCATGCTGGGCATGCCTGCGCAGCCGAGCTATACCAGCCGCAGCTGGTTCGAGCGGGTACATCCGGACGACCTGCCTGGGCTGCGCGAGGCGATCGCCGATCACCTGAACGGGCGAACGCCGTCGCTGGCCCATGAATACCGCGTGCGCATCGAGGGCGGTGACTACCTGTGGGTGCTGGTGCGCGGCGTCGCCGAGCGCTGCGAGCAGGGAACCCTGCGCATGGCCGGCTCGCAGACCGACATCAGCGCACGCAAGGCCGCCGAGGAATGCCTGCGCCATGCGGCACGCCACGATGCCCTGACCGGCCTGGCCAACCGTCTGCACCTGGACGAACTGCTCAAGGAGGTGCAGCAGCGACCCCACGGGCGGGCCGCGGCCTTGCTCTTCGTCGATCTGGACCGCTTCAAGCTGATCAACGACAGCCTCGGCCACGGCGCTGGCGACCAGGTGCTGGTGGAAGTGGCGCAGCGGTTGCTGAGATGTCTGCGGCCGGGTGACCACCTGGCCCGTTTCGGCGGCGACGAATTCGTCGCCCTGCTTGGCGATCTGGCCTGCGAAGCCGATGCCGAGCGCGTCGCCCAGCGCATGCTGGTGGCCCTGCGCCAACCGCTGCAGCTGGGCGAGCGCACCCTGTCGGTCAGCGCCAGCATCGGTATCGCGCCGCTGCAGCGTGATGGTCAGGCGCTGAATGCGCTGCAGGCGGCCGACCTGGCCCTGTATCGCGCCAAGAGTGCGGGCAAGGACCAGTTCGCCCTGTTCTGCGACGGCCTGCATTCCAAGGCGGCCCGTCAGCTGGAGCTGGAGAGCGCGCTGGCCCAGGCGCTGACGCGGCGGGAATTCGCCCTGCATTATCAGCCGATCTGCCGCGTCGAGCAGGGCCGACCCTATGTCGTCGGCGTCGAGGCGCTGCTGCGCTGGCGCTTCAACGACAAGCCAGTGGCGCCGCACGAGTTCATTCCGGTGCTGGAGGAGTCGCGCGAGATCGTTCGCGTCGGCGAGTGGGTGCTGCGCGAGGCCTGCTGCCAGGTCCGTCGCTGGCAGCAGGCCGGTCAGACGCAACTGTACTGCGCGGTCAACCTGTCGATACGTCAGCTGCAGCAGCCCGGTTTCACCGATCTGCTGGCGCGCGTGCTGCGGGAGACCGGGCTGCGACCGGACAGCCTGCTGCTGGAGATCACCGAGACGCTGCTGATGCAGGATAGCGAGGCGACCATGAGCAGCCTGCACGAGATCGCGGCGCTCGGCGTGCGCCTGGCCCTGGATGATTTCGGCACCGGCTACTGTTCGCTCGGCTACCTCAAACGCTATCCGCTGCACGTGCTCAAGGTCGATCGCAGCTTCATCGCCGCAGCGCCGGATGATCCCGACTCGGTGGCCATCAGTCGCGCCGTCATCGGGCTCGGCCAGAGCCTCGGCCTGGCGGTCGTCGCCGAAGGCGTGGAGCGTCCCGAACAGGTGGCCTTTCTCGGCGCCGAGGGTTGTCAGCTGGTGCAGGGTTACTGGTTCAGTCCTCCGCGCTCGGCGGCAGAACTGCAGCGGATGTTCGATCGCGAGCATCGTTTCGACGAGCTCTGGGCATTGCATCCGGTCACGCCCGGGACGACGCTGAACGACCCGCTCCCGGCCTGTCTGCCTGGCTGACCGGCATCTGCGCGCCGCCAGGAATGAGACGGCTGGGGCACTCTTGCGCCTTAACAAGGTCAACCTTCTGTGAATCTGACGATTCAAGAATTCTCCGGCCACCCGCCGGATCACTCTGAAGGAGGTTAACCATGCGTCTTACCTATCTGCTGCCCCCCGTACTCGGACTTCTGCTGGTCGGTTGCGGCCCGGACGAAGACCGCGACCGCGAGCCGACCCCGCCGCCGGCCACCACCGAGCAGCCGGCCGCACCCTCCACTGACACCACCACGCCGCCTGCAGGCACTGGAACCGGCACCGGTACCGGCGCTGCACCGAGCACCGGAACGGGCACTGGCACCGGTACTTCGGGCGACATGGCCACTCCGCCTGCCGACAATGGCAGCGGCATGGGCACCGAGTCCGGCTCCGGTACCGCGCCGAGCACTGGCACTGGAACCGGCACCGGCACTTCGCAGTAAGCGCGGCCCGGCACCCTGGGCCGCGGGCTCAGGGTGTCATGCGCAGGAGAAAAGCGATGAAGTCGAGTTTTATCTTGGCTGGTGCACTGGCTGCCCTGGCGCTGGTGGGTTGCTCGCCGGACGACGAGGAGTCTGCGCTGGATAACAACAGCCGCAACCAGCAGGAATACCAGAACACCGCTACCGATCCCGCCGGCCCGCGGGAAATCTCGCCGCCGTCCAACCGGACCAACGAGTAGCGGTTCCGGCGCTGCGCCGGCTAGACGAACTGTCCGGCCGCGTAGCCCGACGCCCAGGCCCATTGGAAGTTGAAGCCGCCCAGATGGCCGGTGACGTCGAGCACCTCGCCGACGAAGTACAGCCCTGGCGCCTTCTGCGACTCCATGGTCTTGGACGACACTTCGCGCGTATCCACACCGCCCAGCGTGACCTCCGCCGTCCGGTAACCCTCGGTTCCGGCGGGTACCACCTGCCAGTCCGCCAGCTTGTTCGCGATCGCTTCCAGCTCGCTGGGCCCGTACTGCTTCAGCGGCCGTGAGCTGAACCACTGCTCGCACAGAAGGCCGGCCATCTTGCGCGTGAAAACCTCACCCAGCAGCGTCTTGAGCTCGATGTTGGGGCGTTCCTGTCGCTGCGCCGTCAGCCATTCCACCAGATCCAGGTGCGGCAGCAGGTCGATATGCACCACGTCGCCCGGGTGCCAGTAGGATGAGATCTGCAGGATCGCCGGGCCGGACAGCCCGCGATGGGTGAAGAGGATGTTCTCGCGGAAGCTCTGCCCGTTGCAGCTGACCAGGCAATCCTCCACCGAGGTGCCGGACAGTTCGCTGCACAGGGTCTTGAGCTGCGGTTCGGTAATGGTGAATGGCACCAGGCCCGCGCGGGTCGGCAGCACGTTGTGGCCGAACTGGCGGGCGATCTGATAGCCGAAGCCGCTGGCGCCCAGGGTCGGGATCGACAGCCCGCCAGTGGCGATCACCAGCGACTGGCAGCGCACCGCGCCGATGCCGGTCTGCAGCGCATACCCCTGATCGAGCCGCTCGATCGCCGTCACGGCGGTGTCCAGGCGCAGATCGACTCCGGCCCGCCCGCACTCGTCCAGCAGCATCTCCAGGATGTCGCTGGATTTGTTATCGCAGAACAGCTGGCCGAGCTTCTTCTCGTGATAGGGCACGCCGTGGCGGCTGACCATCTCGATGAAGTCCCATTGGGTGTAGCGCGCCAGGGCAGACTTGCAGAAGTGCGGGTTGCTGGAAAGGAAGTTGGCCGGCTCGGTATAGAGGTTGGTGAAGTTGCAGCGCCCGCCGCCGGACATGAGGATCTTCTTGCCCGCCTTGTTGGCGTGGTCGAGCAGCAGCACCTGGCGGCCGCGCGCGGCGGCGGTGAATGCACACATCAGGCCGGCGGCACCGGCGCCGATTACCACCACGTCAGTCTGCACCAATGCATACCTCGTTCGAAAACGCGCGATGGTACTCCGCTCGCGGTTTCGCTGCAGCCAGGCATCCGACGAGGCGCCGACGTCAATCGACCTGCATTGTGTTCTGATGGGCTGATAGCGCTTTGCCAGAGGGGCGGGTGGACGTGATGGCCATGCGACGATTGTTCGGACTGATGCTGCTGTTGGCGAGCGCTTCGCTGCCCGCCGAAGTGCTTCGGCTGGCCGGCAACATCTGGCCGCCCTATACGGACAAGAGCCTGCCCGGCGAGGGGCTGTCCGTCGAGCTGATCCGCACCGCGCTGGAGCGCGGGGGCTACCGGGTCGAGTACATCGAGGTGCCCTGGGAGCGCGCTCTGTTCGGCCTGCGCAACGGCAGCTACGACATGGTCAATGGCTGGCCGACGCTCAAGCGCGTCGACTACACGCTGAGCTCTCGCCCGTTTCTGGTCAACCGGATGCGCTGGGTCCAGCGACGCGGAAGCGACTTTCGCTATGACGGCCTCGATAGCCTGATCGGCCACCCGATTGCCTTGAGCCGGGGCTACATGTACAGCGACGAACTGGACGACAACGCACGGTTGCAGAAGGGCTACGCTGCGAGTTTCGTCCAGGCGGCGGCGATGGTGCTCGCCGGACGTGTCGACCTGACGCTGGAGGATGAGCGCACCGTACTGTTCCATCTCGAGCGCGAGCTGGGCCATGAGCGGGATGAGCTTTCCTTCGTCCCCGGTGAGTTCAGGCGGGCCGGGCTGTCCTTGGTGGTGCGCAGCGACCACCCGCAGGCGACCGACATCGTGGCGACCTTCGAGCGCGAGATCGCCGCGATGCTCGAGGACGGCAGCTACGCGGCGATCTTTCGCCGCCACGCCATGCCCGCCCCGGACGCGTTGCCCCAGTACTAGCGCTGGACCGGCTGCTGCTTGATCAGGTGCGCGGCCATGCTGCGCAGCGGTGCCAGCTGACGGCAGATCAACCCGAGCAGGGTCTGCACCAGGCGATGGGCATCGTCCATCTCCTCCGGAATCTGTTCGAGCTGCTGCGCCAGCGCTTCTTCCTCTTCGCTGTAGATGGCCACCGGCTTGTTCTGTGCCAGCGCCGTGGCCAGATCGTCGAGGCTCGCCGCCAGCTGCTCCGCGGCGCGCTCGAGCAGCGCATCGCTGGCATCGTCAGGCAGGCTTTCGCGATGGGCGCCGAGGCCGGACAGGTAGTTCAGCAGGGTGTGCGAGAGGATCAGAAAGCGAAAGCCGGTCTCGGCATCCTTGCGGAAGTGGCCGGGCTCCAGAAGCATGTTCGAGAGGGTGGTCGACAGCGCGGCATCGGCGTTGTGGGCGTTGCGCCGGGCCAGGCGGTAGGCCAGGTCGTCGTGCTTGCCACTGTCGTACTGGCGCATGATCTGGCGCAGGTAGTCGCTGTTGCAGCTGAGGGTGTTGGCGACCACCTGGTTCAGACGCCGGCCCTGCCAATCCGGCAGGATCAGGAACACCGCGGCGGCGGCGATCAGGCTGCCGAGCAGGGTATCGAACAGGCGCGGCCAGATCAGCCCGTAGCCATCGCCGACCTGGTTGAAGCAGAACAGCACCATCAGCGTGATCGCGGCCGTGGCCAGGGTGTAGCGCGTGCTGCGGGTGGCGAAGAACACCACTCCGGCGACCACGGCGAACAGTGCCTGCACCGGCTGGCTGGGGAACAGATCGAACAGCGCCCAGCCGACCACCAGGCCGAGCACGGTGCCGCTGATCCGCTGCACCAGCTTGATCCGGGTGGCGCCATAGTTGGGTTGGCAGACGAATACGGTGGTCAGCAGCACCCAGTAGCCCTGCTCGGGGTGGATGGCGTGCAGCGCGGCGTAACCCGCGACCAGGGCGATGGCCATGCGCAAGGCGTGGCGGAACAGCAGGGACGTCGGCGTCAGCTGCAGGCGGATGCGGTTGAACGCCTCGCGCAGCGTCTGCGGCTGGCGATCCAGCAGGCTGCTGTCCTGCGTGCCTTCCAGCGCGGCGGGATCGCTGGCACTGGCGAGCTGGCGCTGCAGGGTGGAGAGGTTGCTCGACAGCGCCCGCAGCGAGCGCAGCAGGCCGCGCCAGGCCGGGTTGTTCTGCTCGCGCAGGTGCTCCAGCGACGCCTGCAGGTCCTCCAGTGCCTGGGCATTGGCATCGCTGTAGCGAAACGTCTGGCGCAGCTGAATGGCCTCGCCGAGTTCGGCGCAGGCGCTGGCCTGCAGGCGCAGCAGGCGCTGGCAGCGAAACAGCACGTCGCTGTGGAAGAAGGCTTCGGCGAGGGCCTGGTAAGGGTAGTGCGAAGAGCTGACACGCTCGTGCAGGTCCTGGGCGAGGAAGTAAAGCTTCAGGTAGTGATTGATCTTGCTGCCGGGGCGGCCGCTGCCCAGGCGGTGCAGCAGGGTTTCCTTGGCCGCATTCAGGGCGCTGACCACCCGGCCGTTCTGCTGCGCCAGCTCGAGCCGGCGCTGTTCGACGTCCAGCTGGCGCACCGGTTCGAACAGCGCTGCCTTGTAGCGGAAGTACAGGCCCAGCTCGCGATACAACCGCGCCAGGCTCTGCTGCACCGGCTGGTGCGCGAACAGCGCGTTCCAGCATACCGACAGCAGGCCATACCAGGCGGCGCCGGTCACCAGCAGCAGTGGGTCGCGCCAGAACTGCTGCAGCTCGCCGTTGCGCTGGTCGGCGGCGATCATGCTGTAGATGGCGAGGATCAGCGTGGCCTGGGCGATCGCGCCGTAGCGTTCGCCGAGCGCGCCGAGCATGACCAGGGCGAAGGTGGACAACGCCAGGCCGGCAACGAACAGCCACGGATAGGGAAACAGCAACTCGACGGCTACCGCGGCGATGCTGAAGCACAGTAGGGTCACCAGCAGGGCGCTGAGCCGGCCCAGCCAGCTGTCGTCGGTCTCCGCCAGGGCGCTGGCGATGATGCCGAGGAACAGCGGAATGATCAGCGATGGCTGCCCGAGGTACCAGGCCAGGCCCATGCTGCCGGCCATGGCGATCAGCACGCGCAGGCTGTAGCCGAACTTCTCCAGCGCCCAGAGGCGGCGTAAGTACTGGCTGAGCGAGGGTTGCGGCATGGAGCGATCCGGTTGGGGACGGGCAGATAGGGCAGCGCCAGTGCATACGCTGTCACGGCCGCGGCCGGGGCTCAACCCTCCGGCCGCCTGATGCTGGCCTGCTTGCTATCGGCTTGGCGGCGGCTGGCTTCAGCGCAGCACGCGGACCTTCAGCGAGCGGCCCTTGATCTTACCTTCGTTCAGGCGCTTGAGGGCCTGTTTGGCCGCATCGCGTTCGACCGCCACGAACGCCTGGAAGTCGAAGATGGCGATCTTGCCGACCTGGCTGCCCGGCAGGCCGGCGTCGCCGGTCAGGGCGCCCAGGATGTCGCCCGGGCGCAGCTTGTCCTTGCGCCCGGCCGCGATGCACAGCGTCACCATCGGTGGTTGCAGCGGCGCACCCGCGCCGGCTTTCAGCTCGTCCAGGGAATGCCAGTTGAGCGGCGACTTCTGCAGCTTCTCGATGGCCTGGGCACGATGGGCTTCGGCTGGGGCCACCAGGCTCGCGGCCAGGCCCTGGTTGCCGGCGCGTCCGGTCCGGCCGATGCGGTGGACGTGGATTTCCGGATCGCGGGCCAGCTCGACATTGATCACCATGTCCAATGCGTCGATATCCAGCCCGCGGGCGGCGACATCGGTAGCCACCAGCACCGACAGGCTGCGGTTGGCGAACATCGCCAGGACCTGATCACGATCACGCTGCTCCAGATCGCCATTGAGCGCCGCTGCCGAGATGCCCTTGCCGTTGAGGTACTCGACCAGCTCCTGGCATTGCTGCTTGGTGAAGCAGAAGGCCACGCAGCTTTCCGGGCGGAAGCTGGCCAACAGGCGCGCCACCGCATCCAGACGCTGCTCGGGGTCGATCTCGTAGAAGCGCTGCTCGATCTGCGAGTCCGTGTGCAGTGACTCGACCCGCACCTGCTGCGGCGCACGCATGAAACTGGCGGCAAGCTGCTCGATGCTGGCGGGGTAGGTGGCCGAGAACAGCAGCGTCTGCCGCTTGGCCGGGGTCTGGCCGATGATCTCGGCGATGGCGTCGTAGAAGCCCATGTCCAGCATGCGGTCGGCTTCATCGAGCACCAGGGTGTTGAGGCCGTCGAGCTTGAGGGTGCCTTTCTTCAGGTGCTCCTGCACCCGCCCCGGCGTACCGACGATCACATGGGCGCCATGCTCCAGCGATGCGATCTGCGGGCCGATGGAGACGCCGCCGCACAGCGTGAGGATCTTGATGTTGTCCGCTGCCCGCGCCAGTCGGCGCAGCTCCTTGGCGACCTGATCGGCCAGCTCGCGGGTCGGGCAAAGTACCAGCGCCTGGCAGCCGAAATAGCGTGGATTGAGCGGGTCGAGCAGGGCGATGCCGAAGGCTGCGGTCTTGCCGCTACCGGTCTTGGCCTGGGCGATCAGGTCGTGCCCCTTGAGCATCAGCGGCAGGCTCTGCGCCTGGATCGGCGTCATCGTCGCGTAGCCGAGGGCTTCGAGGTTGGCCAGCATGGCGGCGGAAAGGGGCAGGGTGGAAAAGGCGGGACTGGACACGGTTGGAGCCTTCGGATGGAAATCGGTCTGCAGTCTATCAGGCTGCCGGCAGGAGCGTTCGGCGCGGTCGGCATGGCTATCTGCCTGCCTGGTGAAACGTTTTGAAAGGCGCGAAGACTGAACCCAGCGGGGGGCGGCTGATCGAAAACTGTCCATCATTCGCTCCCAGGAGGTTGTTTTGTCTCGCGTTCTTTTCCTTGCCGGGCTGTTGGCGCTACCGGCGTTCGCGGCCGAACCCACCCTTTATGGCCGCTACGAGCACATCAAGGTCGAAGAGATCGGCAAGATCCTGCCCGCCAAGATGGATACCGGTGCCATGACCGCATCGCTGTCGGCCCGCGACATCGAACAGTTCAAACGCGATGGCGAGGACTGGGTGCGCTTCCGTCTGGCCGTCGATGGTGCCGATGACACCCTTTATGAGCAGCGGCTGCTCGGTATCAGTCGTATCAAGACCCGCGCCGAGGAGGCCGGAAACGTCGATCCCGACAGCGAGCCGCCGCGGGCCGAGCGCCCCGTCGTGGGCATGCAGCTATGCATCGGCGATCAGCTGCGCGAGGTGCAGGTCAACCTCACCGACCGGACGCACTTCAGTTACCCCTTGCTGATCGGCGCAGAGACCATTCGTGATCTCAACGCGGCGATCTACCCGACCGAGAAATACACGGCGGGTCAGCCTGCCTGCTAGACGCAGGTCACCAACTGCACGCGACCTGCGCCGAACGGCATCTGTCCGGCCAGGTCGTCTCTCCGCTTCGCGCCTGCCGATAGGCCGCAAGGCCTGCCGTAGCCAGCCCTGTTCGGCTCCGAGCCAGGCTCGAGGGTGCCCGCAGGGCGCTGCTGGCATGTGAGGCGTCGACGTGCGGCTCGACGTCCGTCTATCCGCGCGCCACGACCTCTGGAAACCTGCTTGAAGGAGGCTGCCTCGATGGAGTGTGGCGACCGCTTCGTTTGCAATCAAAAGGCAATGAACTGACGATAAGTTAATTACATCGTTTCTTAAGTTCATTGCTCTTGTTTTTTAAATATTTATCTTTCATTAAGAGTTCAATCTCCAAGTTATACTTTTCGAACTTGGGGATGATAATTACGCGGTGAATTTAATTTCGTGACCGGTCGGTCTCGATATGCGTCCGAGGCGACTGCCCGAAGGTGGAGCGAGCGCCGCGTCAGCCCGCCGCACCTGCATGCGTCAAAACCGTCTGCCACAAAGGTTACGGCGAGCAGGTCGATTCATGGCAAATCGCCAGCCCGGGACGCTTTGCGGCGGCGCTTTTCGGCATCTGGATTGGTCTTTGCGGGTTGTTTGTCAGACTAAAGTCGGGGCTTTCATTCATAAACCCTGCCCTGTTAAATTCAGCATGTGGGTTCCCTTCACACGCAATAAAAATAAGGCGGAGAACGTCAATGGCCGACAACGATAAAGAAAATGCTGCTGCGTACTGGAAGGCGAATGTTCGCCTTATCACTTGGAGCTTAGTGGTCTGGGCTCTTGTCTCATATGGTTTCGGTATCCTCCTGCGTCCGCTGGTATCCGGTATCCCTGTAGGGGGAACGGATCTTGGCTTCTGGTTCGCTCAACAGGGTTCCATCATCGTGTTCATTGCGATCATCTTCCACTACGCGTGGCGGCTGAACAAACTGGACAAGGAATTCGGGGTTGAGGAGTAACCACCATGAGCCAATATTGGATCAACATGTTGTTCGTGGGCGCCTCGTTCCTGCTCTATATCGGGATCGCGGTCTGGGCTCGCGCCGGGTCGACTAAGGAATTCTACGTCGCCGGCGGTGGCGTTCACCCTGTAACCAACGGTATGGCGACTGCGGCAGACTGGATGTCTGCGGCATCCTTCATCTCCATGGCCGGTATCATCGCCTCCGGCGGTTATGCCACCTCCGTGTACCTGATGGGCTGGACCGGTGGCTACGTGCTGCTGGCCATGCTGCTGGCCCCCTATCTGCGCAAATTCGGCAAGTTCACCGTACCGGACTTCATCGGTGACCGGTTCTACAGCCGTGGTGCGCGCCTGGTAGCCGTCATCTGCCTCATCCTCATCTCCGTTACTTACGTAATCGGTCAGATGGCCGGTGCTGGTGTGGCGTTCTCCCGCTTCCTGGAAGTGAGCAACTCCGCTGGTATCTGGATCGCTGCCGCGATCGTGTTCGCCTACGCCGTATTCGGCGGCATGAAGGGCATCACCTACACCCAGGTGGCTCAGTACATCGTTCTGATCATCGCCTACACCATTCCGGCCGTGTTCATTGCCATGCAGCTGACTGGCAACCCGATCCCGATGCTCGGCATGTTCGGCACTCACGTCGACTCCGGCGTGCCGCTGCTGGACAAGCTGGATCAGGTCGTAACCGACCTGGGCTTCGCTGCCTACACCGCCGACATCGACAACAAGCTGAACATGTTCCTGTTCACCCTGTCGCTGATGATCGGTACCGCTGGTCTGCCGCACGTGATCATCCGCTTCTTCACCGTACCGAAGGTAGCTGACGCTCGCTGGTCCGCTGGCTGGACTCTGGTGTTCATCGCCCTGCTGTACCTCACCGCTCCGGCTGTTGCCTCCATGGCTCGTCTGAACCTGGTTCAGACCATCTATCCGGAAGGCCCGCAGGCTGAAGCAATCCGCTACGAAGATCGTCCTGAGTGGGTGCAGACCTGGGAACGTACCGGTCTGATCAAGTGGGAAGACAAGAACGGCGACGGTCGCGTACAGATGTACAACGACGCCAGCGCTGCCTTCACTCCGACTGCGCAGGAGCGTGGCTGGAACGGCAACGAGCTGACCGTGAACAACGACATCATCGTTCTGGCCAACCCGGAAATCGCCAACCTGCCAGGCTGGGTCATCGGCCTGATCGCGGCGGGTGCCATCGCGGCGGCGCTGTCCACTGCGGCTGGTCTGCTGCTGGCGATCTCCTCGGCAATCAGTCATGACCTGATCAAGACGCTCATCAATCCGAAGATCAGCGAGAAGAACGAGATGCTGGCCGCTCGTCTGTCCATGACGGCAGCCATTCTCCTGGCGACCTATCTGGGTCTGAACCCGCCGGGCTTCGCGGCTCAGGTAGTGGCACTGGCGTTCGGTCTCGCTGCAGCGAGCCTGTTCCCGGCGCTGATGATGGGTATCTTCTCCAAGCGCGTGAACAGCGCAGGTGCTGTGGCCGGTATGCTGGTAGGTGTGGTGTCCACCGCGGTGTACATCTTCCTGTACCTGGGCTGGTTCTTCATCCCTGGCACCAACAGCCTGGCCAACACGCCTGATCAGTGGTGGATGGGTATCTCCCCGCAGGCCTTCGGTGCCGTGGGTGCGATCCTGAACTTCATCGTGGCCTATGCCGTGTCCCTGGCGACTCAGGCTCCGCCGCAGGAAATCCAGGATCTGGTCGAGAGCGTGCGTACCCCGAAAGGTGCTGGCGCTGCGCTTGATCACTGATCGATAATGCAACCAGACATCAGACCCTGTCTGAAACAAGGTTGAGGTAGAAGTCGGGCTTCCAATTGGAAGCCCGATTTTTTTAGGGGAGTTGTATATGTTCTGGCATCTGATTGCTGCAATTGTCGCCGGTACGGCGGGTGCGGGGATTGCACTGGCGCTGCGCTCCTTGACGCGCAAGCGCCTGCCGAAGTGGATCATTCCGGTAGGTGCTGGCCTGGGCATGCTGGCGTACACCATCCACTACGAATACACCTGGTTCGAGAGCACCCAGGCCCGTCTGCCGGAGGGTTCGGTGGTGGTATCGAGCGAGAAAGGCAACATGCTCTGGCGACCCTGGACCCTGGCGTTCCCGATGCCGCTGGCCTACACCGTGCTGGATGAAGCCAATGCGCAGATCCAGGACACCGATCAGGGACGCGTTGCCCGCTTCGTGCTGTATCGCTTCGAAAAGACCAGCCTGATGTCCACCGTGCAAAGTGGACGCTATCAGTTGCTGTGCAGAGAGAAGGCGATGTTCCGGTTGAATGAGGCCGGCGAGGCGAAGGTCGAGACACTGACCCAGCTCGAGCAGGATTCGCCGCTGTATCGGTCCATCTGCGAAAGCGGGCGCTGATTCCGTACGCGCATCAGCGTGATCTGAGGCGCACCGTCACTTCATGCGTGGGCGGCCTGAGATTTGGGTCGTCCTGTCCTTTCGGGCATGGCTGCGTCTGTGTCCGTCATCTCGGTCCGAACGGCCGCGGTCGTGTCGCCAGGTTCAGATCGAATTGAATGCCGCCTTGCGGGCGCGCTGCCAGCACCTAAGGCGCTGCGCCAGCTCGTCGAAGGTGGTCAGTCCGATGCGCTGGGCACGATTGAGCAGGATCAGCGCGATCTCGGCTGTCGCCATGGCGTCGGCGGACGCATTGTGACGCTGCGGGATATGGATGTTGAAGTAGTCGAGCCAGTGGTCCAGGCTGCCGCGGTGGATCATCGCTTCGGGGAACAGCATCGGGGCCAGGTCGGCCACGTCGAGGAAGCTGTTCTCCAGCGAATAGCCCAGCTCGTTCTTCAGCGCGCGGCCCAGCATGCGTTGGTCGAAGGGGGCGTGAAAGGCCAGGATGATGCTGCCCGCGGCAAACTCCATGAAGCTGAGCAGCGCTTCGGCCGGCGGCAGCCCGTTGGCCAGTTCGCTAGGCGCGATGCCATGGATCAGCACGCTTTCATTGACCTTGACCTGACGGCACAGCGTGCATTCGAACTGCTGCGAATAATCGATCGCGCCGTCCTCGATGACCACCGCGCCGATGGCGATGACCAGGTCGCGCTTGAGGTGCAGCCCGGTCGTTTCCAGATCCAGCACCACCAGTCGTTGCTGGCGTAGCGGAACGGGCTGCGGCAGTTCCGGGCGCGGCAGCTCGGCAACGCGTTGCTGCTGTTCGGGAGGCAACTTCGGACCGCGTGGGTTGAACCAGAACATGCTCATAGTTGATAGCGCACCGCGAGGCTGGCCTGGAGACGCTGGGCCTGGCGAAAGGACTCGCGCAGGATGCGTCGATCCAACACATTGAGCGTATCCGGATCCAGGCGATTGGAATAGGGCAGTCCATCGCGTGCCTGCTGCTGATGCTGCTGCATGCGGGTCTGCTGGATGAAGTGGTAGGCCTCTTCGTAGGCCGCGCCATCCTTGGGTTCGATCACGCCCTTTTCCACCAGCTTGCGCAGGCGCTCGAGGGTGTTGCAGGTGCCGATGTCGTTGCTCAGCGCCAGCAGGCGTGCGCCGTCGACGAACGGAGTCAGTCCCTGCACCTTCAGGTCCAGGGTGTCTTTGCCTTCGCCCTTGCGTGCCACCACGAAGTCGCGGAAGCGGCCGACCGGGGGACGATGGCGCAGGGCGTTGTCTGCCATCATGCGCTGGAACAGGCTGTTGTCCTTGATCTCGTCGAGCAGATACTGGCGCAGTTGCTCGCAACCTTCGGCCGGGCCCCAGATGCTGCGCAGGTCGAAATAGATGGTGCTGCCGAGCAGGTTTTCCGGCGTCGCCTCACGGACAAAGGAGCTGAAGCGGCGGCTCCATTCCTGCCGCGACAGGCACAGCTGCGGATTGCTGGCCATGATGTTGCCCTTGCACAGGGTGAAGCCGCAGGTGTCGAGGTCACGGTTGATACGCTCGGCCAGCGGCAGCAGGCGACCGCGGATGTGCGCGGCCTCGGCGGCATCTGCGGCCTCGAAGAGAATGCCGTTGTCCTGGTCGGTGTGCAGGGTCTGCTCCTGGCGCCCTTCGCTGCCGAAGCACAGCCAGGTGAACGGCACGCCCGGATCGCCCATATGCGCGATGGCCAGTTCGATGACCCGACACACCGTGTGATCGTTGAGCAGGGTGACGATGCGGGTGATCTGCGTCGACGAGGCACCGTGGGCCAGCATGTTGTCGACCAGCTGCTTGATGCGGTTGCGGATGACCACCAGGGCGTCGACGCGATCGGCATGGCGGATGGTCTGGGCCAGATGCACGAGGTCCACGCGCTGCAGGGAAAACAGGTCGCGCTCGGAGATCACACCGCGCAGCAGGCCGTTGTCCACCACGCAGACATGAGCGATATGCCGCTCGGTCATGGCGATGGCCGCATCGAACGCGGTGGCGTCCGGCGGCAGGTAGAACGGATCGTGGGTCATGAACTGGGCGATCGGCTGACTCAGGTCCGTGGTGCCCGTACCGATGGCTCGTCGCAGGTCACGCAGGGTAAAGATGCCCTGCGGATGCAGCGCTTCGTCGACGATGACGATGCTGCCGACGTTCTCCTCCTGCATCATCGCCACTGCTTCGTTGAGCGGGCGGGACGGCAGGCAGGAGACGGGATGATGCAGGGCCAGCTCGCCGATGCTGGTTTCCAGCGAGAAGTTCTCGCCGAGGCTCTCCACCGCGCGCATCTGCGCCTGCTGATTGACCAGATCCAGCAGGCTGCTCACGCCGCGCATGGCGAAGTCGCGAAACACCGGCGAGTTGGACACCAGGTTGACGAAGGCCGGTTTGTTGAGCAGGAAGCAGAAGGTGTCCTCGGCAGCCAGGTGTGCGGTACGGGTCGCCCGCTCGCCCATCAGCGCCGCCATCGGGAAGCACTCGCCGACGATGACCTCGAAGGTGGTATCGGTGCCGCGCTTGGCGGTGTGCGGGCGCTGACCGTGCACGCGGCCCTGCTTGACGATATAGAAGTGCTGCACCACGCCGTCTTCGGGAGAAATGATGCAGTCGCCTTCGGCATAGAAGCGCAGCTCACAGTTCTCCACCAGATAGGCCAGGTGGGCCGGCTCCATCTGGTTGAAGGGGGCGTACTTGCGCAGGAACTCCATGGTGCCGTGGATATTCTGCAGTACGGCCGTCTTCCCAGCTTGGGCGAAGGCGTCAGGTGTGCTCATGGTCGGCTTCCATTTTTTGTTCATGGTGGGCTGCGGGTCGGTCGGACCCAATTGGACGTAAGTCTAGTCAGGCCGGGCGCTGCGGAAGCTGATCAGGGTCAGCCCGGTGTTTCGGGCTGTTGCGAGGGCGCAGGCATAAAAAAACCGCCCCGAAGGGCGGTTCTTCTGTCGCGGCTGGCGGTTACAGGCCGTTCTTGGCCTTGAACTCGCGGCGGCGACGGTGCAGGACCGGCTCGGTGTAGCCGTTGGGCTGCTTGGTGCCTTCGAGGACCAGCTCCAGCGCAGCCTGGAAGGCCACGCTGTTGTCGAAGTCAGGCGCCATCGGGCGGTACAGCGGGTCACCCTGGTTCTGGCGGTCGACCACCGGGGCCATGCGCTTGAGGCTCTCGATCACCTGGTCCTTGGTTACCACGCCGTGGCGCATCCAGTTGGCCACGTGCTGGCTGGAGATGCGCAGGGTGGCACGGTCTTCCATCAGCGCGATGTCGTTGATGTCCGGCACCTTGGAGCAACCAACGCCCTGTTCGACCCAGCGCACCATGTAGCCGAGGATGCCCTGCGAGTTGTTGTCCAGCTCGTTGCGCTTCTCTTCCTCGCTCCAGTTGGTGTTCTGTGCCAGCGGGATGGTGAGGATGTCATCGATCGAAGCCTTCTCGCGCTTGGCCAGTTCGGCCTGGCGCGCCTGCACGTCGATCTTGTGGTAGTGCATCGCGTGCAGGGTGGCTGCGGTCGGCGACGGTACCCACGCGGTGTTGGCGCCGGCCAGCGGATGGCCGACCTTCTGCTCGAGCATGGCGGCCATCAGGTCAGGCATGGCCCACATGCCCTTGCCGATCTGCGCCTTGCCCTGCAGGCCGCAGGCCAGGCCCACGTCCACGTTGTTGTTCTCGTAAGCGCTGATCCATTTCTCGGACTTCATGGCCGCCTTGCGCACCATCGGGCCGGCTTCCATGGAGGTATGGATCTCGTCGCCGGTGCGGTCGAGGAAGCCGGTGTTGATGAACACCACGCGCTCGCGCGCTTCCTTGATGCAGGCCTTGAGGTTGATCGTGGTACGACGCTCCTCGTCCATGATGCCGACCTTAAGGGTGTTGCGCGGCAGGCCGAGAACGTCCTCGACCCGGCCGAACAGTTCGGTGGCGAAGGCGACTTCTTCCGGGCCGTGCATCTTCGGCTTGACGATGTACATCGAGCCCGTGCGGCTGTTGGCGCGGGTGGTGTTGCCCTTGAGGTTGTGGATGGCGATCAGGCTGGTGAACAGGCCGTCCATGATGCCCTCCGGCACTTCGTTGCCTGCCTTGTCGAGGATCGCGTCGTTGGTCATCAGGTGACCGACGTTGCGGATGAACAGCAGCGAGCGTCCGTGCAGGGTCAGCTCGCCGTTGCCGTCGGCCTTGGTGTAGACGCGGTCCGGGTTCATGGCGCGGGTGATGCGCTTGCCGCCCTTGTCCAGCTCCTCGACCAGATCGCCCTTCATCAGGCCGAGCCAGTTGCGGTAGACGATGGTCTTGTCGTCGGCGTCGACGGCGGCGATGGAGTCTTCGCAGTCCATGATGGTGGTCAGTGCCGATTCCATCAGGATGTCCTTCACGCCGGCGGCATCGGTCTGGCCGATCGGGCTGGCCGGGTCGATCTGGATCTCGAAGTGGATGCCGTTGTTCTTCAGCAGCACGGCGATCGGTGCGCTGGCGTCGCCCTGGAAGCCCTGCAGCTGGGCCGGGTTCTTCAGGCCGGTGGTGCTGCCATCCTTCAGCGAAACGACCAGCTTGCCGCCTTCGATGCGATAGCCGGTGGAATCGACGTGCGAGCCGGTTTCCAGCGGTGCAGCTTCGTTGAGGAAATTGCGCGCATAGGCGATGACCTTGTTGCCGCGGATCTCGTTGTAGCCCGGCCCCTTGGTGGCGCCGTCCGCTTCGGAGATGGCGTCGGTGCCGTAGAGCGCGTCATACAGCGAGCCCCAGCGGGCGTTGGCGGCGTTCAGGGCGAAGCGCGCGTTCATGATCGGCACCACCAGCTGCGGGCCGGCCATGCGGGCGATTTCTTCGTCGACGTTCTCGGTGGTGGCCTGGAAGTCTTCGGCTTCCGGCAGCAGGTAGCCGATTTCC
This sequence comes from Stutzerimonas sp. Brlt_14, assembly GCF_051948915.1. NCBI lineage: Bacteria > Pseudomonadati > Pseudomonadota > Gammaproteobacteria > Pseudomonadales > Pseudomonadaceae > Stutzerimonas > Stutzerimonas sp. Brlt_14. The sequence continues at coordinate 44,958 of NZ_JAYJLM010000003.1, read as the reverse complement.
TGAAGGAAGGCCTTGTACGCCACGGCGTCATGGGCCTGGCCGGCGCGGGCCTGGTGCCAGGCGTCGATCTTGGCCTGCAGCTCGTCGCGCTTGGCCAGCAGGGCGCGGTTCTTCGGCGCCAGGTCGTGGATCACGCTGTCGGCGCCAGCCCAGAAGGCGGCGGCATCGACGCCGGTACCGGGAATCGCCTCGTTGTTCACGAAGTCGTACAGGACTTTGGCGACCTGCAGGCCACCGACTTGAACGCGCTCAGTCATTACTCGCCTCACTTGGTTCTTCTAATTCGCCGGACGGTTTCGCTTTTTGTAGTCCGAGGTCGCCGGATACTACATGAAGCGTCGGGGAAAATCAGTCCGCTGAAAGGGCCGGTTGCCTCGGCCGTGCGAAGCGGCCCGCCAGTGCCGCGGCCTGCCGTTGCCCGGCCCGCCTGCTATACCTAATGGGCTGTCGCCTGCGCAGGCGCTTTCTTCACTACAGGAGCCCGTCCATGGATCACCTCGTTCTCACCGTCATCGCCGACGATCAGCCCGGTCTGGTCGAACGACTGGCCAAGTGCATCGCCGATCACGGCGGCAACTGGCTGGAGAGCCGCATGTCGCGCATGGCTGGGCAGTTCGCCGGTATCCTGCGGGTGGCGGTGCCAGCGGACGCCCATGCCGAGCTGACCGCCGCGCTGGAAGGCCTGCAGGCGCAGGGCATACGCGTGCTGCTGGCTCACAGCGGCGCGGAACCGACGGCGAGCTGGCAGGAAATCCAGCTTGAGCTGGTGGGCAACGACCGGCCGGGCATCGTCCGCGACATCACCCACCTGCTCGCCGAGCACGGCGTCAATCTGGAGAGCCTGGATACCGAGGTGCTGCCGGCGCCGATGAGCAGCGAGCTGCTGTTTCGTGCCGAAGTACGGTTGGCGGTGCCCAGCGACCTGTCGCTGGAGCGGCTGCAGGAGCGCCTGGAAACCCTCGCCGACGACCTGATGGTGGAGCTCAAGCTGCAGCCGGCCGAGCAGGCGTAGCACTCAGCCGGTGCTTTTGCGCATCACCCGCCAGGCGTCCAGGCTGTATACCGCGAGGCCGGCCCAGATGCAGAAGAATGCCAGCTGGCGATCGACCGGAAATGGCTCGCCGAACAGCTGCACGGCGAGGATCAGCAGCAGCGTCGGCGTCAGGTATTGCAGGAAGCCCAGTGTCGAATAGGGCAGGTGGCGCGCGGCGGCGTTGAAGCCGAGCAGCGGGATCAGGGTCACCGGGCCTGCCGCCATCAGCCAGAGCGCATCGGTGCTGGTCCAGAACGCCGGTTCCGTGCTCGCGCCGTTGCCGAACCAGAACAGCCAGATCAGCGCCACCGGTAGCAGCAGCCAGGTTTCCACTACCAACCCCGGCAGCGCGGCCACCGGTGCCTGCTTGCGCAGCAGGCCGTAGGTGCCGAAGCTCAGCGCCAGCACCAGGGAAATCCAGGGAAATTCACCGAGCATCAGCAGCTGCAGGCTGACGCCGACGGTGGCCATGGCCACGGCCAGCCACTGCAGCGGACGCAGCCGCTCGCGCAGCACGAGCATGCCGAGCAGCACGTTGACCAGCGGATTGATGTAGTAGCCAAGGCTCGCCTCGACCATTCGGTCGTGGTTCACCGCCCAGACGTAAATCAGCCAGTTGGCCGCGATCAGCACGCTGGAGATGCCGAGCACGCCGAGGCGACGTGGATGCGCCAGCAGTTCGCGCCACCAGCCCGGATGACGCCAGACCAGCAGCACCAGCGAGCCGAACACGGCCGACCAGATCACGCGCTGGGTGACGATCTCGAGCGCGCCGTATTGTTCGAGTGCCTTGAAGTAGAGCGGGAACATGCCCCAGATGCTGAAGGTGGCCAGCCCCAGCAGATAACCCTTGCGCAGATTGGCGGTAGCCATGACGTCCTTCGACGAGCAGCGGAGAGCCGGCCATTTTGCGCCTTTGGCCAGAGGAGAGAAAGGTTAGTCAGCTAACAGAGCGGCGCCGCGCGACGGGCTGCCCAATTGGTCAGAAACGGGGGAACGCTCGGCGGCTTGTGCTCGTCTCATCTGCATCGCTAATCGAAACGGCAGCACGCGGATCGGCGCGTGCGGAGGGTGGCAATGCGCTTGCAGAATCAGGTGGCTCTGGTCACCGGCAGCACCCAGGGCATCGGCCGCGGCATTGCCGTGCGCCTGGCTGAAGAGGGCGCCGACATTGTCATCAACGGCCGCGAGAACGACGAACAGGCCCGCGAGAGCCTCGAGCAGGTCCGCGCCCTGGGCCGGAGGGTGTGCTTCATCGCCGCCGATGTCGGTGACGTCGAGCAGTGCCATCGGCTGGTGCGCGAGAGCATCGCGCAGATGGGCCAGCTGGACATCCTGGTCAACAATGCCGGCGTGCAGCGGCACGCGGCGTTCCTCGACGCGCAGGCGGACGATTATGATCAGGTGCTGAACGTCAACCTGCGTGGGCCGTTCTTCCTCGCCCAGGCGTTTGCCCGCCATTTGCGCGAGCAGGGCCGCGGCGGACGCATCATCAACAACAGCTCGGTGCACGAAGAGCTGCCGCATCCCAACTTCACCGCCTACTGCGCGAGCAAGGGCGGACTGAAGATGCTGATGCGCAACATCGCCATCGAGCTGGCGCCGCTGGGCATCACGGTGAACAACGTGGCGCCCGGCGCGGTGGAAACGCCGATCAACCGCGAGCTGATGAATCAGCCGGACAAGCTCGCCAACCTGCTGCAGAACATCCCTGCCGGCCGTCTCGGCCGCCCGCACGACGTCGCCGGCGTCGTTGCCTTTCTGGCCTCACCCGACGCCGAGTACATCACCGGGACTACACTGGTGGTCGATGGCGGCCTGCTATGGAACTACAGCGAGCAATGACCGATATCCCGCCGTGCCAGCCGTTCAGCCACGACACCAGCGCCATCTCGCGGGCCGACACGCTCACGCCTGCCGAGCGCTATCAGGAACTCTTCGTCGCGGTGCAGATGCAGCGGGTGTTTCCCGACAGCAAGACCTTCGTCGACTGCGCGCCGCGTCGGCACCCCGAAGCCATCCTCGAGGACTATCGCGCCCGCTGCGGCGAGCCGGGCTTCGACCTGGAGGCCTTCGTCCATGAGCATTTCAGCCTGTACGAAATGCCGGTCAAGGCGTTCGTCGCCAACCCCGACGACAGCCTGGCCGAACATATCGACCGGCTCTGGCCGATCCTCACCCGCCATCCTCAGGACCACCCCGAACACTCCTCGCTGCTACCGCTGCCGCACGACTACGTGGTGCCGGGCGGGCGCTTCACCGAGCTGTACTACTGGGATTCCTATTTCACCATGCTCGGCCTGGACGAGAGCGGGCATTGCGACCTGCTGCGGGCCATGGCGGACAACTTCGCCTACCTGATCGACACCTATGGCCACGTGCCCAACGGCAACCGCACCTACTATCTGGGCCGTTCGCAGCCGCCGGTGTTCGCCCTGATGACCGAGCTGTTCGAGGAAACCGGAGTCCACCGCGCCAGCGACTACCTGCCGCAACTGCACAAGGAATACGCCTTCTGGATGGAGGGCGCCGAGGTGCTGCGCCCGGGCGAGGCGCATCGACGCTGCGTGTGTCTGGCCGATGGAATGGTGCTCAACCGTTACTGGGACGAGCGCGCAACGCCGCGCGAGGAGTCCTACCGCGAGGATGTGGAAACCGCGCGCTCCAGCTGCCGGCCGCGGCACGAGGTCTATCGCGACCTGCGCGCCGGTGCCGAGTCGGGCTGGGATTTCAGCTCGCGCTGGCTCGACGATGCCCACCGGCTGGCGACCATCCGCACCACCAGCATCCTGCCGATCGACCTCAACGCGCTGCTCTACAAGCTGGAGCGGCAGATCGCCGAGCTGTCTGCGGTGAAGAACCAGCACGCCTGTGCCGAAGCCTTCGCCCGCCGTGCCGAGGCGCGCCTGGCAGCAATCGATCAGTACCTGTGGAATTCCCGCGCTGGCGCCTATTTCGACTACGACTGGCAGCGCGGCCGGCAGCGCGACAATCTCACTGCCGCGACGCTGGCCCCGCTGTTCGTGCGCATGGCCAGTGCCGAGCAGGCCGCGGCGGTGGCGGCGACGGTGCAGGAGCGCCTGCTGGCGCCAGGCGGCCTGGCCACCACCGAAATCGGTGGCAGCGGCGAGCAGTGGGATCGGCCCAATGGCTGGGCACCGCTGCAGTGGATTGGCATTCGTGGGCTGCAGCACTACGGCCACGATGCGCTGGCGCTGGACATCGAGGAGCGCTGGCTGACCATCGTCAGCCACCTGTTCGAGCGCGAGAACAAGCTGGTGGAGAAGTACGTGCTGCGACCCTGTACCGAGCACGCCGGCGGCGGCGAGTATCCGCTGCAGGACGGCTTCGGCTGGACCAACGGCGTCACCCGCAAGCTGATGCAGGAAGACCCCAATCACGAGGCCAACCGCTGTCGTGCGGGGCAATGCCCGCAGATTGACCGCAGCGGACGCGAACGACTGGGTTCCGGCAACGGCGGGCGCCGGCCCTAGCGGCGGTACGCCAGCAGAACGATCCCCCCTACGACGATCAGGCTACCGAGCACTTGCAAGGGCCCGAGCAGCTGGCCAAGCACCAGCCACCCCAGCAGCATGCCGGCGACCGGTTCCATGTTCATCACCGGAGCGTTGCGTGCAATGTTCAGTCGCGGCATGCAGATGAACAGCGTCGAGAAGGCGGCGCCATAGAGCAGCACCAGGCATGCGAGGGCGATCCAGCCGGCGCTGGCGCTGGGTAGGCCGAGCCCGCCGGGAATCAGGCTGCTGCTGCCGAGCGCGGCGGAGGCGAGGAACACCACGATCAGGGTCAGCATGCTGCGTACCGAGCCGGCCATCTGCGAGAGCTTGTGCTCGGTGACCCACAGCGCCACCGCGAACACCGCGGCCGCCGTCAGGCTGAACAGGATGCCGGCGACCCACTGGCCGTCCGGCGCCTCGCTGCTGACCAGACGTGCAGGCACGTCGAGCACCAGCACCAGGCCGAACAGGATCAGGCCCATGACCGCCAGTGTCTGGCGGGTCGGCCGGGGGCCGCCGAGCAGCCAGGTCAGCAGTGCCAGCAGGATCGGCGAGAGGTTGACCACCAGCAGTGCAAGCCCCACCGGAATGCGTGCTACAGCCGAATAGATACAGATGCTCTGCACTGCGATCAGCAGGCCTAGTAGGACTTGCCAGCGCCAGGTGGCGGGGCTCAGCTGCAACGACTCGCGGCGCCAGAACACCAGTGTGGCCAGCGCCAGCATCGTCACCCCGGCGCGGCAGAGCACGGCCAGTAGCAGTCCAGTGTCATGGTCGAAGGCGATGCGTGCGGCAATATGATTGGCGGCAAAGGAGCTGGCCAGTGCGGCGAGGATCAGCACGGAGGTATGGCGCGGAAATGGCGTGGCGGTCGTCTGCATGGAAGTTGTGATCCACCTGCTGCGGTGCTCGATTATGCCGGTAAGGTCGCTTCACGGCCCCCTCGCGTGCATTTTTGCAAGCGCAGCCATGCGTGTGGAGCAGCTGCTCAGGGGCGTCGATAGGGCGAGTCGTTCACGGGTGACAGGTCGAATGTGCCCTTCTCAATGAAGCGCTGGGTACCGAACAGGCCGCCGGCGAGTTTGCCGCGCAACACATAGGGCACTTCGTCGAGGCCGATGTGCTCGGCCAGCCCCAGCGCCTGGCGTGCCGCGGAAAAGGCCGAGATGGTCACCGGTACTTCGAGCACGCTCTCGCCGAAGCGCGGCACCGTGCCACGCTGGTCGCTGACGCCACTGGCCAGCCGCCGGCCGTTGACTTCCAGGTCGAGGGCGACGCCGCTGTAGTCGATGGCGCCCTCGTTGGGGTTCTGCAGGCGCAGCTTGACCAGGAAGCGAGCCTCCAGGCCCTCGCCCTGCAGCGGCTGGATGCCGGCGACCTGAACGTTGAGCGGGTCGCGCGGGGACAGTGCCGCGCAGGCGCCCAGGGTCAGGGCGAGCAGGGCGATCAGCAGCAGACGCAGCGGCTGCCATGGCAGGTGGAGCGTGGCGGATGGATGCACTCAGGATTTCCTGTCGAGGTTCTTGATGCCCTGCAGCAGTTCGATGGGCAACGGAAAAACGATGGTCGAGCTCTTGTCACCGGCGATGTTGCTCAGCGTCTGCATGTAGCGCAGCTGCATGGCGCCCGATTGCCGGCCGAGCATTTCGGCGGCCTGCGTCAGCTTTTCGGAAGCCTGCAGCTCGCCCTCTGCATGAATGACCTTGGCGCGCCGCTCGCGTTCCGCTTCGGCCTGGCGAGCGATGGCGCGGACCATGGATTCGTCGAGGTCGACGTGCTTGATCTCGACATTGGACACCTTGATCCCCCAGGCGTCGGTCTGTGCATCGAGCACTTGCTGGATGTCATTGTTGAGCTGCTCGCGCTCGGCCAGCATGTCGTCCAGTTCGTGCTTGCCGAGCACTGCGCGCAGTGTGGTCTGCGCCAGCTGGCTGGTGGCCGAGTGATAGTCCTCGACCTGGATGATCGCCTTCTGCGCGTCCAGCACGCGGTAGTACACCACTGCGTTGACCTTCACCGAGACGTTGTCACGGGAGATCACATCCTGAGTCGGCACGTCCAGCACCAGGGTGCGCAGGTCGACCCGCACCATCTGCTGCAGGCCGGGGATGATCATGATCAGGCCGGGTCCCTTGACCTTCCAGAAGCGCCCGAGCATGAACACCACGCCGCGCTCGTACTCACGCAGGATGCGGAACGCCGAGGCGAGCAGCCCCACGACCAGCACCAGCAGCACCAGAAAACTCATTTCATAACCCATGGTTCAGCTCCTCTCGATTGCTTGATGGCTGTGCCGCGACGTTCAATTGCAGACCCTCCCGGGCGACCACCCGTACCTGCTGGCCGACCTGCAACGGGGTGGCGCTGCGTACCTGCCAGTTCTCGCCCTGCAGATGCACCCAGCCGCTGTGCGGGTCCTGCGCGGAGATGCCGGTGACCGGCGCCAGGCTGCCGATCAGCTCGGCATCACCGCCGACCAGCCGCTGGCGGCGCGCCTTCAGTGCCATGGCGACGATGGCGAACACCAGCAGCGCGCTGGCGAAGCCCAGTGGCACGATCAGCGACAGTGGAATGCCGAAGCCGGGTACCTCGGTGTCGATCAGAATCACCGCGCCGGCAACGAACGCGGCGACCCCGCCGATGCCGAGCACACCGAAACTGGGCAGGAAGGCCTCGGCCACCATGAAGGCGATGCCGAGCAGGATCAGCGCCACCCCGGCGTAGTTCACCGGCAGCAGCTGCAGCGCATACAGCGCCAGGATCAGGCAGATGCCGCCCAGCACGCCGCCGGCGCCCATGCCGGGATTGGAGAATTCGAGGATCAGCCCGTAGATGCCGATCATTATCAGAATCAGCGCCACGCTGGGGTTGGTGATCACCGCCAGCAGGCGCACCCTCCAGTCCGGCGCGTGTTCGATCAGGCGTGCATCGGCCGTCTGCAGCCTGACCTCGCCCTCGATGGTGGCCAGCGTCTTGCCGTCGAGCTGACGCAGCAGGTCGGCCACGTCGCGCGCCAGGTAATCGATCACCTTGAGGTTCAGGGCTTCGCTGGCCGACAGGCTGACCGCCTCGCGCACCGCCTGCTCGGCCCACTCGGCGTTGCGTTCGCGCAGCTGGGCCAGCCCGCGGATATAGGCCGCCGCATCGTTCACCTGCTTGCGGGCGAGGGCGTCGCCGGACGCCTTGGCGTCGTCTTCACGCTCGCCCTTCGGCTGCTCCGGCGGTGCACCGGGCATGCCGCCGATCTGCACCGGCGTCGCCGCGCCGAGATTGGTGCCCGGCGCCATCGCGGCGACATGGCTGGCATAGAGCATGTAGGTGCCGGCGCTGGCGGCACGGGCGCCGCTGGGGGTGACATAGGTGGCCACCGGAATGGGGCTGGCGAGGATCGCCTTGATGATGGCGCGCATGGAGGTGTCCAGCCCGCCGGGGGTGTCCAGTTCCAGCACCACCAGCTGTGCGCCCTCGTCGCGGGCGTGTTGCAGGCCGCGCAGGATGTAATCGGCGCTGGCCGGACCGATGGCGCCATCGACCCGCAGCAGCGTCACCGGATCGGCGGCACTCGCGCTCTGGACCGCGAGCGCGAACAGCAGGGCCAGCAGCCAGCGGGCGGGATGGCGAGGCATGGCGGATGTCCTCTGGCAGCGGCACGGCACAGTGTCGTGCCCTTGCTGGCAGCTTAGACCACCGCCGTCGTAGCGCGGCGAGGCAGGACGCCGCGTATCCGCCGACCGGGCTGAACTCCAGTCGCGGCAGTGACCTCAGAACCAGTGAGGGCCGGCCTTCGCGGCCTGCATGCCGATCGAGGAGTCTTCATGCGCATCCATCACCTGAACTGTGGCTGCATGTGTCCGCTCGGCGGGGCCTTGTTCGATGGTTTCAGCAAGGGCCTGACGGCGCAGCTGGTCTGCCATTGCCTGCTGCTGGAAACCGACCAGCACGGGCTGGTGCTGGTGGATACCGGTTTCGGCACCGAAGACGTGCGGCGCCCCGGCGAGCGGCTCAGTCCGTTCTTCCGGGCGCTCAACAACATCCGCCTGGAGCCGCGCTACACCGCGCTGGAACAGCTGCACCGGCTCGGCTTCGCGGCCGAGGACGTGCGCCATATCGTGCTCACCCACCTGGATTTCGACCACGCCGGGGGCCTGTCGGATTTTCCCCAGGACCAGGTGCACGTGCTGCAGCGCGAGATGGATGCCGCCCGGGCGACACGCAGCTTCATCGGCCACAGCCGCTACCGTCACCGGCAGTGGGACGAGGTGCGCCACTGGCAGTTCTACGAGCCGGGCGGCGATCTCTGGTTCGGCTTCCAGGCCGTTCGCGAGTTGCGCGGGCTGCCGCCGGAAATTCAGCTGATCCCGCTGACGGGGCATACCCACGGTCACGCCGGGGTCGCCGTGCAGACCGACAGCGGCTGGTTGCTGCATGCCGGCGACGCCTATTTCTTCCGCGAGGAGGTCGGCCGCAACGAGCGCCATTGCACGCCGGGGCTGCGCTTCTACCAGCGCATGATGGAGGTCGATCGCACCGCTCGGCTGGCCAATCAGCACCGGCTGTGGACGCTGTCGCTGGAGCACCGCGACGAGGTCACGCTGTTCTGCAGCCATGACGCGCAGGAGCTGACGCGCATGCAGCGTGGTGCGCACTGATGGCGGCGCCACGCAGCCGGGCGGTGGAGCGGATGATGGCCGCCGTGCGCTGGATCGGCTTCGGCGCCTGTTCGCTGGCCGCGCTCGGCTATGCGGCGATCGGCAACTACAACATGACCGGCGCCATGCTGGCGCTGGCCGTGCTTTCCTGGATCAACATCCGCCGCAAGCGTACGCCACGGCCGCCGCAGGGCTGAACCGGCTCAGCGGCCGCGACGCCCCAGCGCCCAACCCGCACCCAGCGCCAGCAGCGCGCCGGCGCCCAGCGCCAGCTTGCCGACGCTTGCCGCGCTCAAGGCGATCGCCCGCGGTTTCGCCTGGTCGCCGAAGCGACCCTGGGTGGCGTGCAGCCCCTCTACGGGCTCGAATAGGTTGTCGGGGCGGCCCTCGGGCTCACGCTCGGGGATCAGCTGGCCGTCCCAGGCCTGGCGGGCCAGCATGCGGTCGAGCAGCCCGGGCATGAACAGCGTGCCGATGATCGCTTTCAGGCTGGCGGTGCCGACCCACAATTCCCTTGGCGCTTCCCGGGCCGCCCGCAGAACGGCACGGGCGGCGACCTCGGGTGTATGAATCGGCGGCACCGGCTGTGCACGCCAGCCGACCTTGTTGCGTGCCCAGTCGAACTGCGGCGTGTTGTGCGCCGGCAGTTGCACCATGCTCAAGCGAATGCCGCTGCGGTCGTGAATCAGCTCGCAGCGCAGCGAGTCGATGAAGCCGCGGATGGCGAACTTGGCCCCGCAGTAGGCCGACTGCAGCGGAATCGCGCGATAGCTCAGCGCCGAGCCGACCTGCACGATGGTGCCGCGGTTGCGTGGGCGCATGTGGCGCAGGGCGGTCAGGGTGCCGTGCACGCTGCCCAGGTAGGTCACCTCGGTGACGCGGCGGATTTCTTCGGGAGTCAGTGCCGAGAACGGGCCGAACACCGTGGCCATCGCCGCGTTTACCCAGACGTCGATCGGTCCCAGCTCGGCCTCGACGCGCGTGGCGGCCGCTTCCAAGGCTGGGGCATCGGCGACATCGGCGGCGATCGCCAGCACACGGGCTCCCAGCGCTTCGAGCTGCGCCTGGGTGTCGCTCAGGCCCTGCTCGCCGCGCGCGATCAACGCGACGCGGTAGCCGGCTCTGGCGAAGGCCTCGGCGCTGGCGCGGCCGACACCGGCAGTCGCGCCACAGATCACCGCGGTTGGTTCTGGCATGGGAAGTCCTCTGGTCATTGCAATGAACGGGCGCTTTCGGTGGCCCGCAGCTGCTTAGACGACCCGCCCAGGCCCGGCCGAGTTCGCCGCTTGCCCCAGTGGATCGCTCGGCTATCGACCAATGGCCAATGGCGGCTACTCCTTTGGTCTGAGATGGTTAGCAGGCTAAGCGATAGCTGGCGCCGCCCCTTGGCTCAAAAGGCGAAGCGGCATGACGCAACGATGCCACCGTGGTGGCTGCGTCTTCCCCCTCTGTGCATCCATCAGATGCCCTCGGCGGCTTATCCGGTCGCCTTCGGACTCGTTCCCGCTGCCCTGAGGGCGGCGGGTCTGCCCCGCTGACGAAGGAACCCGTTGGCGTCGATCAGGTCGATTCAGTGAGCGTCGTAATGGCCAATTCCTGACTAACGGAGACCCTGATGGACCTTATCCGCATCATCTTCGCGATTCTGCTGCCACCGCTTGGCGTCTTTCTCCAGGTCGGTTTTGCCGGTGCCTTCTGGCTGAACATCCTGCTCACGCTGCTGGGCTACATTCCGGGCATCATTCACGCCGTCTGGATCATCGCCCGCCGCTGATCGCTCAGAGCCCGGCTCGGCCGGGCCCGCTTTTGAACTCCCTCCGCTGGCCGTGTAGAGTCGCGCCTCCTGCGCTACGGAACCTATTAGGCGCGAAACACTCAAGAAAACGCCGGAAACCGAGCGCCATCGCCCGCAGGTGATGCCCCCGCGCTGCGTCAGACCTGCCCCGGTACACGGAAAGGAAACCAGATGAGCGAGTCCTTCATCGATCAGAACAATTTCAGGCGCATCCTCAATCGCAACGTGGCCGTGCCCCTGGGCTTCGGCTTCCTCAGCGCCTTCTTCTTCAGTGCCATCGTCTATTACCTGCTGAGCGTCAGCCACTGGGTCGATCAGTCGGTCAAGGGGGTGGCCCACGCCCATGAAGCGCTGCGCCTGGTCGCCGATCTGGAAACCGGCCTGCGTGGGTACCTGATCGCCGGCGAAAAGCCGTTCCTCGATCCGTACCGCCAGGGCCTGGAGCAAATCGAGCAGGAGCTGGGCGAGCTCAAGGAGTTCGCCGGCAACAACCCGCTGCAGCTGTCGCGCATCCAGAAGGTCGAGGCGGCGCATCATCTCTGGCTCACCTTTGCCGAAGAAGGGATCGCGCGGCGTAGCGCCGGCGAGTCGATCGTCGAGTACGTGCGCACCCGCCGCGGCCTCGACCTGACCAACCAGCGCCGCACGCTGCTCAACGAATTCATTGCCACCGAGCGCCAGCTGCGTGCCGAGCGTACCGACACCTCGGAAATCGTCACCACGGCGCTGATCGGTGGCTTCCTGCTGTTCAGCCTGATCTTCAGCGGCCTGCTGGTCTTTCTCGGTCGCCGTGACCTGACCACGCTGTCGGCGACCTACTCCGAATCGCTGCGCAAGCAGCAGGCGCATGCCGAGGCGCTGGAAAAGCAGGCCTGGTACCGCACCGGCCAGACCCAGCTGAGCGAGTCGATCATCGGCGAACTGGCGCTGCCGGCCCTGGGCCAGGGCGTGCTGAACTTCCTCTCGCGCTACATCGACGCCGCCGTCGGCGCGCTGTACGTGGTGCAGGACGGCAAGCTGCAGCGCGTCGCCGAATACGCCTACGACCCGGAACATCTGCAGAGCGCGCGTAGCCTCGAGGTCGGTACGGGGCTGGTCGGGCAGGCCGCCTTGGAGCGGCGGATGATGGCGCTCGAAGACCTGCCGGCCGGCTATCTCAAGGTGACCTCGGCGCTGGGCGACACCACACCGCGCGCGGTGCTGATCGTGCCGGTGGAAGACAGCGGCCTGCTCAATGGCGTGATCGAACTGGGCTTCCTGCGACCGCTGCGCGAGCAGGACAGCGAGCTGCTGCGACGCATCGCCCCGGGCATCGGCTCGGCCATCGAAGCGGCGCGTTACCGCCAGCGGCTGCAGAAGGTGCTGGCCGAAACCCAGCAGCTCAACGAGGAGCTGCAGGTGCAGCAGGAAGAACTGCGTGCCGCCAACGAGGAGCTGGAGGAGCAATCCAATGCCCTGCGCGAGTCGCAGACGCACATGGAAGAGCAGCAGGCCGAGCTGGAGCAGACCAACGAACAGCTGGCCGAGCAGACCGAAGCGCTGGCTCGTCAGCGCGACCAGATGGACGAGAAGAACCAGCGCCTGAACGAGGCCCAGCTGATGCTCGAGCAGCGCGCCGACGAGCTGCAGCGTGCCAGCCGCTACAAGTCCGAGTTCCTGGCCAACATGTCCCACGAGCTGCGCACGCCGCTGAACAGTTCGCTGATCCTGGCCAAGCTGCTGGCGGACAACCCGGCCGGCAACCTGAGCGAGGAGCAGGTGCAGTTCGCCCGCTCCATCTATTCTGCTGGCAACGACCTGCTGACCCTGATCAACGACATTCTCGACATTTCCAAGGTGGAAGCCGGCAAGCTCGAGGTGCACCCGGAACTGACCATCCTCGCGCGGCTGGTCGATGGCATGAAGAGCCTGTTCCTGCCACAGGCCATGGAGAAGGCCCTGAGCTTCAGCGTCGAACTGGCCGACGACCTGCCGCCCACCCTGTTCACCGACCGCCAGCGCCTGGAGCAGATCCTCAAGAACCTGTTGGCCAACGCCTTCAAGTTCACCGAGAAGGGCTCGGTCACCCTGCGCGTCGAGCCGCGCGATGGCGGCATGCTGGCCTTCGCGGTGCGCGACACCGGCATCGGCATCGCGCCGGAGCAGCAGGCGGCGATCTTCGAGGCGTTCCGCCAGGCCGATGGCACCACCAACCGACGTTATGGCGGCACGGGCCTGGGCCTGTCGATCTCCCGCGAGCTGGCGAACCTGCTGGGCGGCCAGATCGAAGTGCAGAGTGCGCCGGGCGCCGGCAGTACCTTTACCCTGGTGTTGCCGCAGAGCTACAGCGAGCCGCTCGCCGTCGAGCCGACCACCGCGCCGCAGCCGAGCCGTGCACCGGTCACCATGGCCGAAGCGATCACGCCGCCGCCGGCGCGCCGCGACGAGCCGGAGCTGCCGAACCGCGGCGCCGTGTCCTACGAGCGCCTGCCCGACGACCGCGACAAGTACCCGTTCAAGGAGCGCTGCGTGCTGGTCATCGAGGACGAGCCGCAGTTCGCGCGCATCCTCCGTGACCTGGCCCACGAACTCGAGTACAGCTGCCTGCTGTCGCAGAACGCTGACGACGGCTTCGACACCGCGGTGCAGTACAAGCCCGATGCCATCCTGCTCGACATGCGCCTGCCGGACCATTCCGGCCTGACCGTGCTCGAGCGCCTCAAGGAAAACTCGGCGACCCGCCATATTCCGGTGCACGTGGTCTCGGTGGAGGATCGCAAGGAAGCCGCGCTGCAGATGGGCGCGGTGGGCTACGCGATGAAACCCACCACCCGCGAGGAACTGAAGGACGTGTTCGGTCGCCTGGAAGCCAAGCTGGCGCAGAAGGTCAAGCGCATCCTGCTGGTGGAGGACGACGCCCTGCAGCGCGAGAGCATGTCGCGGCTGATCGAGGACGTGGACATCGAGATCACCGCCGTCGAGTTCGGCGAGCAGGCCCTCGAACTGCTGCGCAGCACCGTGTTCGACTGCATGATCATCGACCTCAAACTGCCGGACATGGATGGCAGCGAACTGCTCGAACGCATGGCCAAGGAGGATATCTGCTCCTTCCCGCCGGTGATCGTCTACACCGGGCGCAACCTGACCCGCGACGAGGAAGCGGCGCTGCTCAAATACTCGCGCTCGATCATCATCAAGGGGGCGCGCTCGCCGGAGCGCCTGCTCGACGAGGTCACCCTGTTCCTGCACAAGGTCGAGTCGGACATGCCGCCCGAGCGGCAGAAGATGCTGAAAAGCGCGCGCAGCCGCGAGAAGGCCTTCGAGGGCCGCACGATCCTGGTGGTGGACGACGACGTGCGCAACGTCTTCGCCCTGACCAGCGCGCTGGAACAGAAGGGCGCGCTGGTGGAAATCGCCCGCAACGGTCTGGAGGCGATCGACAAGCTGCAGCACGACGAGACCATCGACCTGGTGCTGATGGATATCATGATGCCGGAGATGGATGGCTTTACCGCCATGCAGGAAATCCGCAAGGAGGCGCGTTTCGCCAAGCTGCCGATCATCGCGGTGACCGCCAAGGCGATGAAGGACGATCAGGATCGCTGTCTGCGTGCCGGCGCCAACGATTACCTGGCCAAGCCCATCGACCTCGACCGTCTGTTCTCGCTGATCCGCGTCTGGCTGCCGAAAGTGGAGCTGCTGTGAAATGGGCGACCGCAACATCGAAATCGAACTCAAGCTGCTGATCGAGGCCATCTACCTCAAGTACAGCTACGACTTTCGCGACTACTCCAGCGCCTCGCTCAAGCGCCGGGTGCTGCTGGCGCTCAAGCAGCTCGACTGCGGCAGCATCTCGGAACTGCAGCGCAAGATCCTCTACGACCCGCACGCCTTCATGGACCTGCTGCAGTACCTCACCATCCCGGTCAGCGAGATGTTCCGCGACCCGAGCTACTACCGGTCGCTGCGCGAGCACGTGGTGCCGGTGCTGCGCACCTATCCGTCGCTGAAGATCTGGGTCGCCGGCTGCAGCACCGGCGAGGAGGTCTACTCGATGGCCATCCTGCTCAAGGAGGAGGGGCTGCTGGAGCGGACGATCATCTACGCCACCGACATCAACCCGCGCTCGCTGGAGCAGGCACGTCAGGGCATCTTCGCCATCGACCACCTGCGCCAGTACACCGCCAACTACCAGCAGGCCGGCGGCACCCGCAGTTTTTCCGACTACTACACCGCCGCCTACGACTCGGCGATCATGGACAAGTCACTGAAAGAAAAGGTTACGTTTGCCGATCATAGTCTGGCGACCGATAGCGTATTTTCCGAAACGCAATTCATCTCGTGCCGCAACGTCCTGATCTATTTCAACAAGCCGCTGCAGGATCGCGCCTTCGGTCTGTTCCATGAGTCGCTCTGTCACCGAGGCTTCCTCGGCCTGGGCAGCAAGGAGACCGTCGAGTTCTCGGGCTACGCCGGTCTCTATGAGCCGTTCGACAAATCGGAAAGGATCTTCCGCAAACTATGAGCAGCTCCGATCAGGCGATCCTGCAGGCCAGACGCCAGCCGCCCATCGAGGCCGTGGTGATCGGCACCTCGGCTGGCGGCCTGGAGGCGCTGGGCGTGGTGCTCGAGGGCCTGCCAAGCACCTACCGCCCGCCGATCCTGGTGGTGCAGCATGTGCCGGCCCACGGCCGAAGCCAGCTGGTGGAAATCTTCGCGCGCAGAACCCGGTTGCGGGTCAAGGAAGCAGAAGACAAGGATCCGCTAAGCTCGGGCATGCTGTGTTTCGCGGCGCCCGGTTATCACCTGCTGGTCGAAGGCGACCGCAGCCTGTCGCTGAGCCAGGATGATGCCGTGCACTTTTCGCGGCCTTCGATCGACGTGCTGTTCGAATCCGCGGCCGATGTCTGGGGGCCGCAGGTGGCTGGCGTGCTGCTGACCGGCGCCAACGAGGACGGCGCTGCCGGCCTCGAGGCGATCCATCGGGTCGGTGGCCTGACCGTGATCCAGGACCCTGCCGAAGCGGCGGTGCCGACCATGCCGCGCGCGGCGCTGCAGCGCTTCGCACCGGACTACATCTTGCCCCTACGTGACATTCACCGACTGTTGCGAGAACTGGAGTGACCATGCCCGACCGTAACGACGAGGTGAACCTGCTCATCGTCGATGACCTGCCGGAGAACCTGTTGGCTCTGGATGCGCTGCTGCAGGCGCCGGGCGTCCGGGTGCACCAGGCCGAATCGGCCGAGCAGGCGCTGGAGCTGTTGCTGCGACATGAGTTCGCCCTGGCCATTCTCGATGTGCAGATGCCGGGCATGGACGGCTTCCAGCTGGCCGAGCTGATGCGCGGCACCGAGCGTACCAAGCAGATCCCCATCGTCTTCGTCAGCGCCGCCGGCCGTGAGCTCAATTACGCCTTCAAGGGCTACGAGAGCGGTGCGGTGGATTTCATGCACAAACCGCTGGATGCCCATGCGGTGCGCAGCAAGGTCAGCGTGTTCGTCGACCTGTACCGCAGCCGCAAGCGCCTGGCCCGTCAACTCGAGGCGCTGGAGCAGAGCCGCCGCGAGCAGGAGGTGCTGCTCGACGAATTGCGGCAGACCAAGGCCGAACTGGAAGATGCGGTGCGCATGCGCGATGACTTCATGTCCATCGTTTCCCACGAACTGAAGACACCGCTCAATACCCTGATCCTCGAGGTTCAGCTGCGCAAGCTGCAGCTCAGCCGCAACAACCTCGCCGCTTTCAGCGAAGAGCGCCTGCGCGGCATGGTGGACAAGGACGAGCGGCAGATCCAGAGCCTGATCCGGCTGATCGACGACATGCTCGACGTCTCGCGCATCCGCACCGGCAAGCTGTCGATCCGCCCGAACCGCACCGATCTCGCCGCACTGGTGGGCAACGTGGTGGAAAGTTTCGCGGCGCAGATGGAAGCCTGCGGCTGCGAGCTGCGGCTGGAGCGCAACGAACCCATCGTCGGGGTCTGGGATGCCTTCCGCATCGAGCAGGTACTGGCCAACCTGCTCACCAACGCCATGCGCTACGGTGCCGGCAGGCCGGTGCAGGTGAGCGTCGCCGCCTGTGCCGAAGGTGCCTGCATCGAAGTGCGTGACCACGGCATCGGCATCAGTCCGAAGAGCCTGGAACGCATCTTTCACCAGTTCGAGCGGGCCGAAGGCAGCGAAAGCAGCGCCGGGCTGGGCCTGGGGCTGTTCATCGCCGATCAGATCGTGCGTGCGCACCAGGGGCGTATCCAGGTGCACAGCGAGGAAGGTCGCGGCTCCGTGTTCCGCGTGCTGCTGCCGCTGGGCGAATAGCCAGCTCGCAGCCCCAGGGCGGCGGTCTCAGGACGAGCAGCTGATTTCCAGATGCTTGCCCCACTCGGGCGGGCGCTCGGCGTAGCGCTCCATCCCGGGCTGTTCGTCGAAGGGGCGGCTGAGAACCGCATGCAGCTCGCGCACCGGCGTGTAATCGCCTTTCTCCGCCGCCTCGATCGCTTGCTGCGCCAGGTAGTTGCGCAGGATGTACTTCGGATTGACCGCGTGCATCCGTGCCTGCCGCGCGACCGGATCGCCGCCCTCGCGGGCGCTGCGCGCGCAATAGTCCGCCGCCCAGGCATCGAAGCCCTGCAGGTCGATGAAGTCCTCGCGCAACCGCTGCACGGCCTGTGCGGCCGGGCGCTCGCCGAGTTCGCGGAAGAAGCGCGTGTAGTCCACCGCGCTGCCCTGCATCAACTGCAGCAGGCGGCGGATCAGCTCGGCGTCGCCATCCTCGGCCTGGCTGAAACCCAGCCGGCGGCGCATCAGATCGAGCCATTCGGCCTCGTACAGCGGCAGGAACAGCTCCATGGTTTCGCGCAGCACCTTGACCTCGACGAAGGGCGTCAGCGCCTGGGCCAGCGCGGCCAGGTTCCAGTGGGCGATGGGCACCTGATTCTCGAAGGAGTAGCGGCCGGTATCGTCGGAGTGGTTGCAGATGAAGCGGGCATCGAAGTCATCGAGGAAGGCGTAGGGGCCGAAGTCGAAGGTGATGCCGAGGATCGACATGTTGTCGGTATTCATCACCCCGTGGCAGAAGCCGTAGGCCTGCCAGCGGGCAATCAGCGCGGCGGTGCGTTCGAGCACCGTGCGGAAGAACATGTGGAACGGTTCGGGATGTTCCAGAAGTTCGGCGAAGTGCGCCTCGATGACATGCTCGAGCAGCTGCTTCAGTTCGCCGTGCTGGCGGGTGTAGTAGAAGAACTCGAAGTGGCCGAAACGCACGTGGCTCGGCGCCAGGCGCAGCAGCATGGCGCCACGCTCGGGACGTTCGCGGTAGACCAGGGTGTCCGAACCGGTGACGCACAGCGCGCGGGAACTGGGGATGCCGAGGGCGTGCAGGTGCTCGCTGGCGAGGAATTCGCGGATCGACGAGCGCAGCACCGCGCGACCATCGCCCATGCGCGAATAGGGCGTCTTGCCGGCGCCCTTGAGGTGCAGGTCCCAGTACTCGCCGGCCTCGTTCACCACCTCGCCGAGCAGTAGGCCTCGGCCGTCGCCGAGCTGCGGGTTGTAGCTGCCGAACTGGTGGCCGGAATAGACCATCGCCCGTGGCTCGGCCGTGGACCAGATCTTGTGCCCGGAAAACAGCTCGGTGAACAGCGGCTGCTCGGCTTCGGTCGGCTCCAGATCCAGCAGCGCCATCGCCGCTTCGCTGGCAACCACCAGGCGCGGATCGCTCAGCGGCTGCGGCGACACCTCGGTGGAAAAGGTGTCGCCGAGACGGGCGAAGCGGTTGTCGAAGGTCAGTTGGGTCAGGCTTTTCAAGATGCCTCCGGCGGCGTACAGCAGCAATGGCCCGGCAGGTGCCGGGCGTGTTCAGGACGTTGGAGGCTGCGACCTGGCAGAGCGTTCCTCAGCCGCGATCGTCGGTCGACGGCTTCTGTTCGTCGGCGGGCTTGGGCGTGGCGCTCAATTGCAGCTGCTGGCCGGCAAAGTTCTTCAGGAACACGTCGACCTGGCGGAAGGCGATGTTGATGCCGGCCTTGTTGAACTCGCGGTCGATGAAGCGGTTGATCTCGTCGGTGGCCGGGTTGCGGTCGCCGAGGTCACGCACGTGGATGCGCAGCTCGTGATCCAGGGTGCTTTCACCGAAGTTGAGGAACAGCACCTGTGGCTCCGGCTCCTTGAGCACCCGCGGGTTGTCCCGGGCGGCTTGCAGCAGCAGCTTGCGCACCTCCTCCAGATCCGATCCGTAGGCCACGCCGACCTTCAGCGTCACGCGGGTCACGGTGTCGCTCAGCGACCAGTTGATCAGCTGGCCGGTGATGAAGGTCTTGTTCGGGACGATGATGTCCTTGCGGTCGAAGTCGGTGATGGTGGTGGCGCGGATGCGGATCCGGCTGACCGTGCCCGACAGGTTGCCGATGGTGACCACGTCGCCGATGCGTACCGGGCGCTCGAAGAGGATGATCAGGCCGGAAATGAAGTTGGCGAAGATCTCCTGCAGGCCGAAACCCAGGCCCACCGAGAGTGCTGCCACCAGCCACTGCAGCTTGTCCCAGCTGACACCGAGGGTGGACAGCGTGGCGACGATGCCGAAGCCGGCCAGCGCATAGGACAGCAGGGTGGTGGTCGCGTAGGCGCTGCCCTGGGCCAGGCGCAGCTTGGACAGCACCATGACTTCCAGCAGACCCGGCAGGTTGCGTGCCAGGGCCACGGTGACGGCGATGATCAGCAGCGCGCCGAGCAGGTTGTTCAGGCTGATCGCCGCGGTGGTCAGCGTTTCGCCGCTGCCGGTGGTGTATTCGTAGAGGGTGATGTTGTCCAGGTAGGAGACCACCGAGATCAGGTCCGACCACACCCAGTACAGCGCCACCAGGAACACGCCGAACATGGTCAGGCGGGTCAGGCGCAGGGACTGCTGGTTGACCTGCTCGATGTCCAGCCCAGGCTCGCCCTGGGCTTCGATCGTATCGCTCTGCTCATCGGCCATGGCTTGCCGTCTGGCCAGTGCGCGCTTGTAGGCCAGGCGCCGCGCCGCTACCGTCAGCCCGCGGATCAGCGCGGCCTCGACGACGATCCAGATCATCAGCAGGTAAAGGGTGTCGATCAGCCGGTCGGTCAGCTTCAGCGCGGTGTAGTAGTAGCCGAAGCCCACCGCGACGATCAGCGCGATCGGTAGCACGCTGAACAGCAGGCCGATCATCAGTCTCACTGGCGGCGCATTCTGGCTTGATGGCCCTTTGAGCAGCAGGCGGTTGAGACGCCAGCTCATCAGGGCGAAGCAGGTCAGCACCACGAGGATGCCGAGCACGTCGTCGGCCAACCGCGCCGGCTGGTGCTCGGCGACGCTGACCACCGCCACCAGGGCCATGACGATCAGGCCGAGGCGGCGGATCTCGTCGCGCAGGAAGGCCACCTGCGGCCGTGACCAGCCGAAGTGCAGCTCGGCGACACGCCCCGGCGAGAGCATGCGGTAGGCGCTGTAGAACACCAGCCAGGCCTGGGCCATTTCGAACAGGGCGGCACCGAGCACGTAGTTCTGTCCGCGTGCATCCATCTGCAGCAGATAGCCGCAGAGGGCGAGGAACAATGCGCCAGGCAAGGCCAGCAAGAGGTTGAGCAATAGCGCCAGCGGTGTATGCAGCTGGCTGTCGTTGCGGAAGTGGCCGATCTGCTCGCTCAGCGAGCTGAGCTTGGCGTCGATCTTGTTGCGCCACCAGAGCAGGGCGGCGATCAGCAGCAGCAGCGGCAGGAAGAACAGCGGCCGCTCCTTGAGACCGGCGCCCAGTTCCTGCAGCGCCGACAGCCAGGGCATCGACGCCAGCTGGGCCTTGAGGCGCTGGGGGGCGCCCTGCAGCCAGCTGAGATCCAGCGGCTTGTTGCTGGGAATCCAGAACATCTGCTCGTCGAGGGTATCGCTGAGCGCGCGCGCGGTGTCCTGCAGCTGCTTCTGGTTCAGCTGCAGGGTGATCGAGGCGTTGAGCAGCGCATCCAGCTCGCGATTGAGGCGGTCGAGCAGCTCGCTGCGGGTGGTCGCCAGGTCGAGCAGCGTGCGCCGCAGCTCCGGGGTCACATCCTCCTCGTTCTGCCGGGCCAGCAGCTGCTCGACATAGGCGCTGGCATTGCCAGCGGCCTCGCGGCGCTGGTTCAGCTCGAACTGGTACAGGCGGATGTCGGCGATCTCGTCGGCGAGGTTCTTGTCCAGCTGCAGGCTCGGCAATGCCTGCTTCTGCTGGTAGAGGATGCGCGACAGCAGCAGGCTGCCCTCGAGCACCGAGATCTGCTCCTCCAGCGCCTGGTCGGTCTGGTTGAGGGTGTCGAGCTGCTGGCGGGTCTGCAGGTTCTGCTGGTTGAGACGGTTGAGGCGCTCGGTGGCGCGCAGCAGGTAGTCGGAGAGCTTGAGGTTCTCGGCGCTCTCGGCGGCGAGCAGCTTGTCCGAGCCGGCCTGCTGCACCCGTGCCGAGAACTCGGCGACGGTCTGCTCCGATTCGGCGCGGCGCTTCTCGTTGATCAGGGCCTGCAGTGCCTGGGTTTCCTTTTCGGCACGGGCGATGCGTTCGGCCAGCAGGTCACGGCGTGCCTTGCCCAGGTCCTGCAGCTGGCTGTTGCCGGCAAGCTCCTGGCGGCGCAGCTCGATCTGGGCATTGAGCGAGACGATCTCGGCGTCCAGCAGGGCGCGGCGTTCCTCGCTCAGCGGCTTGCCCGATTCGCGGCCGTTCTTGAGCAGGTTGTTGATTTCCTGGATGCGCGTCTGCGCCGTGCCGATCTGCGCCTGGGCGCGCTCCGGACGGGTCTGCGCAGTAATGATCATGCTGTTGGCAGCGCTGAACTGCTTCTGCCATTCGGAGAGCTCTTCGACCCGCGCGCTCAGACGCTGCTCCAGGGCTTCGACCGTTTGCTTGGCATAGCGCTGTGCCGGGTCTTCATCGGGACTGGCCTTGAGCTTGGCCAGTTCGCGCTGGGCCTCGGCGATTTCCTTGGGGGCCTGGGCCAGCAGCGCCTTCAGGTCCTCGGCGCGCTTGTTGCTGGTTTCGGTCTGCTGAACCATGCGTTGGGTCTGCTCGCCCAGCGACAGTTGCGCAGGTTTCGCCTCGCCTTCGGCGGCCGGTGGCGTGCCAGTCAGGCTTTCCAGCGATTGGGCGTGCAGGGGAGCGACGAACAGGCAGATCGTCGAGAACAGCAGGTTGCGCAGAAGTGACATGGGGGCGTGACGTAGGCGGATGACCAGAGAGGGCGAAAGTCTACGGGCTGCGCCAGTTCTGCGCGAGTACCGCGCAACTGGCCGACGGACGGGCGGTTGTCGGCGCCGCTCGCGGGCGGGATGCCGCTAGAACATCAGCTGCGGACCGGGCTTGTCGCCCTCCGGGAATTTGAGGCCGACCTTGCGCACTTCGCCGGTCTCCATCGCCGCCACGGTCCAGGTCAGGCCGTTCCATTCGACCTGGTCGCCGACCACGGGATTGCCACTGACCTGCTCGGCCATGAAGGCGCCGATCGTCTGGTTGCCATCCACCTCGCCGAGCTTGAGGCCGTAGAGCGCCGCGATGTCGCTGAGCCGAGCGTCGCCTTCGAGGATGAAGTCACCGAAGAAACGCAGGTCCTGGCCGCGCGTGGGCGCCTGGCTGAACAGCTTGCCAAGGGCCGGCAAGTCTTCGTCATGGCCGATCACGCAGAGAATGTCGTCGACCTGCAGCCGCGTACTGCCCGAGGGGTGCAGCAGTTCCTTGCCTCGGAAGAGTGCGGCGATACGTGTGCCCGGTGGCATCTTCAGCTCGCGCAGCGCGGCGCCGACGCACCATTTGCTGGCGCTCAGGCGGTAGACGAACATCTCCCACTGGCTGGTGGTGTGCACCTGCAGGCCGGTGCGCGAGACCGGCATCGGCGACGGCGGGACTTCCACCTTGGCCTTCTTCGCCGCCCAGGCCAGCGTCGAGCCCTGCAGCAGCAGCGATACGAGGACGATGAAGAACGCCACGTTGAAGAACAGCTGGGCATTTTCCAGCCCGGCCATCAGCGGGAACACCGCGAGGATCACCGGCACCGCGCCGCGCAGGCCGATCCAGGAGATGAACAGGCGCTCGCGCAGGTGGAAGCTGCGAAACGGCAGCAGGCTGACGAACACCGCCAGCGGTCGGGCGAAGAGGATCATCCACAGCGACAGCAGCAGCGCCGGGATGGCAATGGGCAGCAGCTCGCTGGGCGTTAGCAGCAGGCCGAGCACCAGGAACATGCCGATCTGGCTGAGCCAGGCCAGGCCATCGAACATGTGCAGGATGCCGTGGCGGTTGCGGATCGGGCGGTTGCCCAGCAGCAGGCCGCAGACATAGATCGCCAGGATGCCGCTGCCGCCGATGGCGCCGGACAGGGCGAAGATCATCAGGCCGCCGGCCACCGCCAGCAGCGGATAGAGGCCGTCGGCCACCGACAGACGGTTGATCAGCTGCAGCAGCAGCCAGCCGCCGAGCAGGCCGAGCACGGTGCCGATGCCGAACTGCTGCAGCAGGCTGAGCAGGAAATCCCAGCCAAAGGTGGACTGGCCGGCGAGCAGCATCTCGATCAGTGCGACGGTCAGGAACATCGCCATCGGGTCGTTGCTGCCCGATTCGATTTCCAGGGTCGAGCCGACCCGCTCGTTGAGGCCCTTGCCGTTGAGCAGGTTGAACACCACCGCGGCATCCGTGGAGCCGACGATGGCGCCGATCAGCAGGCCCTGCAGCAGCGGCAGGTCGAACAGCCAGGCGGCGGCCAGGCCGGTCAGGCCCGAGGTGATGGCGACCCCGAGGGTGGCCAGGGAAAAGGCCGGTTTCAGCGCGACGCGGAAGGTGGCGGTGCGGGTGCGCATGCCGCCGTCGAGCAGGATCACCGCCAGCGCCAGGTTGCTGATGACGAAGGCGAGGCGGTAGTCCTCGAAGACGATGCCGCCGACGCCATCGACGCCAGCGAGCATGCCGACGGCAAGGAAGATGACCAGGATGGGTACGCCGAGGCGATTCGACAGCGAACTCATCAGGATGCTTGCAGCCACCAACAAGGCACCGATGAAGAACAGGTGGTTGATGTTGCCGACGTCCAAATGAACACTCCGTTAGAGAAAGCCGCCTCGCGCCCATGCACGGGATATGCCAGCGATTCTAACCTGATGATTTGACGGGCTGTCAAAAAACGCCCCGCATCGGCGGGGCGTTGTAACAATATCTCCAGTGGGCTAGAACCAGGCGTCCTGCATGCCCAGGCAGGTGTCGTCGCGGGCTTCCAGAAGCGCCAGCTCGTGGGCGCAGGCCGGCACTTCCCAGGTCAGGAAATAGCGCGCCGCCTGCAGCTTGCCGCGGTAGAAGTCGGCATCTGCCGGATTGCCCTCGGCCAACCCGCGCTCGGCACGCAGTGCCTGTTCCAGCCAGCGCCAGCCGATCACAGCGTGGCCGAACACCTTCAGATACAGCGCCGAGTTGGCCAGCGCCTGGTTGACCTTCCCTGCCATCAGGTCGCCCAGAAGCGCCTGGGTCACGCTGGTCAGCCGGGCGACGTGCTGTTCCAGTGGCTGGCGCAAGGCACCGAGCGAGTCGTATTCGGCGGCGCGCTGGCAGCAGTCCTGGATCAGCCCGATCAGCTGGCGCAGGCCGGCGCCCTTGTTCTGCATCAGCTTGCGGCCGAGCAGGTCCAGCGACTGGATACCGTGAGTGCCTTCATGGATCGGGTTGAGGCGGTTGTCGCGGTAGTACTGCTCCACCGGGTACTCGCGGGTGTAGCCGTGGCCGCCGAGGATCTGGATCGCCAGTTCGTTGGCCTTCAGGCAGAACTCCGATGGCCAGGACTTGACGATGGGGGTGAGCAGGTCGAGCAATTCCGCCGCACTGCGCCGCGCCTCCTCGCTTTCCGCGGTGTGCTCGTCGTCCACCAGCCGCGCGGAATACAGGCCGAGGTCGAAGGCGCCCTCGACGTAGGCCTTCTGCGTCAGCAGCATGCGCTTGACGTCGGTGTGCTCGATGATCGGCACCTGGGTCGACGCCGGGTCCTTGCCGTCCGGCAGTCGGCCCTGCGGACGCTCGCGGGCGTAGTTCAGCGAGTAGAGGTAGCCGGCGTAGCCGAGCATGATCGCGCCCATGCCGACACCGATGCGCGCCTCGTTCATCATCTGGAACATGTAGGCCAGGCCCTTGTGCGGCTCGCCCACCAGATAGCCGACGCAGTTGCCGTTGTCGCCGAAGTTCAACGCGGTGCTGGTGGTGCCGCGCCAACCCATCTTGTGGAACAGGCCGGCCAGCAGCACGTCGTTGCGTTCGCCCAGCGAACCGTCGTCGTTGACCAGGAACTTCGGCACGATGAACAGGCTGATGCCCTTAACCCCGGGCGGTGCGTCCGGCAGCTTGGCCAGCACCATGTGCACGATGTTTTCCGACAGCGGGTGGTCGCCGCCGGAAATAAAGATCTTGTTGCCCTTGAGCCGGTAGCTACCGTCGCCGGCCGGTTCGGCGCGGGTGCGGATGTCCGATAGCGAGGAGCCGGCATGCGGCTCGGTAAGCGCCATGGTGCCGAAGAAACGGCCCTCGAGCATAGGCTGCAGGAAGCGCCGCTTCTGCTCCTCGGAACCGAAGGTCTCGATCAGGTGCGAGGCGCCCATGCTCAGCATCGGGTAGGAGCTGGTGGCGATGTTGGCCGACTGGAAGTGGGCGAAGCAGGCACGCGACAGCAGGTTGGGCAGCTGCATGCCGCCGTCGTCGAAACTGCGCTGGGCATTGTGGAAACCCGCCTCGATAAAGGCGTCGACCGCTGGTTTGACTTCCGGGATCAGCACCGCCTCGCCGTTCTGGTAGACCGGCTCGTGCTCGTCGGACTTGCGGTTGTGCGGCGCGAAATATTTCTCGGCGATGCTGCGGGCGGTGCCGATGGCGGCATCGAAGGTTTCGCGGCTGTGATCGGCGAAGCGCTCGCGGCGCGTCAGGGCCTCGGCGTCCAGCACCTCGTAGAGTTCGAAGGCCAGGTTGCGCGGGCAGAGCAGGGTCTCGGTCATGGTCAACCTCCATTTCTATCGGCCCGAGTCTAAGGACGCCCGTTTTCCATTGCCTAGCTCCATCCATTGCACTGATGGAGCGTCAACACGGGCGACCTCCTCCTAGCCGAGCAACTGACGCATCAGCGAGGCGAGTTCGCCCTCGGCCAGCCCGGCCGCTTCCAGGTGCATCAGTGCCGCTTCGCGATGCGTTGCCAGTTGCTGGCGCGCGGCCTGGGGACCGAGCAGCGACACCACCGTGGCCTTGGCCCGATCCTGCTGGCAGTCCTTGCCGGTCTGCTCGGGGCTCAGGCCGTCGGCGATGTCGTCGAGCAGTTGAAAGGCCATGCCCAGCTCGCTGGCGAAACCGCGCAGGTGCGCGGTCAGCGCGCGGTCGGCACCGACCAGCAAGGCCGCCAGCTCCAGTGCGGCGGTGAACAGTGAGCCGGTCTTCAGTTGATTGGTGGCGATTACCGCATCCAGCTGCTGCGACTGCCCTGTGCCGTGCAGGTCGCGGAACTGGCCGCGGACCAGCCCCTGCGCGCCCACCGCCCTGGCCAAGAGTGCGACCGCATCGTTGCGCTGGCGCGGGCTCAGGCTTGGCGCCATGGCAGTGATGCCGTAGGCATGGCTGAGCAGAGCCACCGAGGCGAGCACGGCGACATCCTCGCCGAAGCGCAGGTGGATGGTCGGCTGGCCGCGGCGCAGGCTGGCGTTGTCCATGCAGGGCATGTCGTCGAGAAACAGCGAGGCGGCATGGATCATCTCCAGCGCGCAGGCCGGATCCAGACCGATCGCCGGATCGGCATCCAGATCGCCCAGTGCCAGCAGAAGCAGCAACGGCCTGAGCCGCTTGCCGGGCGCCAGGGTGCCTTCGCGCAGGGCCTGGGTGACGGTGTCCAGCTCCGATTCCGGAAATGGCAGGCGCAGCGCCAGTCGCTCGTCGACCTGTCGGCGCAGACGCAGCAGGTTGTCGCATTGCGGAAGCGGGAGACTGGAGTTCTGCGTTTGCATGGCGTTGCCCTCGCTGCGCCCAGTCCGAGCACCAGGGTTGCGGATAATGTTGTACAACTATTGGACGGTTTGACAAAAAGTTGTACAAGTCGTGCCGTCGTATAGCACTTTTTTCAGGGCTTCACGTCCAAAGAAGTCTTCCCGGGAGCCGATTTCCATGAGCAAGCAGTCGCTGGTCAGCCGCAAGAACGATCATCTGGACATCGTCCTCGACCCCACCCGCGCCATCGCCGCGACAGGGACCGGTTTCGGCGCCTTCCGCTTTGAGCACTGCGCCCTGCCCGAGTTGCACCTGGACCAGATCGACCTGCAGACGGCGCTGTTCGGACGGCGCCTGCGCGCGCCCTTGCTGATCAGCTCCATGACCGGTGGCGCGGCGCGCTCGGCGGCGATCAATGCGCATCTGGCCGAGGCCGCCCAGCAGCTGGGCATTGCGATGGCCGTGGGTTCGCAGCGGGTAGCGCTGGAAACCGCCGGCGATCAGGGCCTCACCGGCCAGTTGCGCCAGCTGGCGCCGGACATCCTGCTGCTGGCCAACTTCGGCGCCGCCCAGCTGGTTCGGGGCTATGGCGTGGACGAGGCGCGGCGGGCGGTGGAGATGATCGAAGGCGACGCGCTGATCGTGCACCTCAACCCGCTGCAGGAGGCCGTGCAGACCGGTGGCGATCGGGACTGGCGCGGCGTGCTGCAGGCGATCGAGGCGCTGGCCGCGCGCCTGCCGGTGCCGGTGGTGATCAAGGAAGTCGGCGCGGGAATATCCGCGGCGGTGGCTCGGCGCCTGGTCGATGCCGGGGTGGCCGCCATCGATGTGGCCGGTGCCGGCGGCACCAGTTGGGCTGCGGTAGAGGCCGCGCGGGCGGCAGACGCCAGCCAGCAGGCCATTGCCGAGGCCTTCGCCGACTGGGGCATACCCACGGCGCAGGCACTGCTGGCGGTGCGCGATGCCTGCCCGAACACGCCGCTGATCGCTTCCGGCGGTATCCGCGATGGCGTCGAGGCGGCCAAGGCGATCTGCCTGGGCGCCGATCTGGTGGGGCAGGCGGCCGGCGTGTTGCAGGCGGCGATGCACAGCAGCGAGGCGGTGGTCAGCCATTTCGAAGTGCTGATCGAGCAGTTGCGCATCGCCTGTTTCTGTACCGGCTCGGCCGATCTCGCCGGGCTGCGACAGGCGCGGCTGCTGCAGCTGTCCGCCTGCTGATGCCCGGTCCGGCGCTCCGATGACACATTTTGCGGCAATTGCGCCGCCCTTCCTCAGCCATTTGCGGGCGTTCGAGGCGATCGCCTGGCAGCTGCAGCAACATGGCCACCGTGTGACCTTTATCCAGCAGGCCGATGTCGGCGCGCTGCTGGACCTGCCCGCGGCGGGCTTCGCCGCCATCGGTACCGACACCCATCCGCCGGGCTCGCTGGCCGCTGTGGTGCGTCGTGCCGCCAGTCCCGGACCGTTCGGCATTCGCCGGGTGATCGCCGACATGGCGGCGAGCACCGAGCTGTTCTGCCGCGAGGCGCCTGCCGTGTTGCGGGCGCTGGAAGTGGAGGCGGTGCTGGCCGACCAGATGGAGCCGGCCGGTGCGCTGCTGGCCGAGCACCTCGGGCTGCCATTCGTTTCCATCGCCTGCGCCCTGCCGTTCAACCGCGAGCCGCTGGTGCCACTGCCGGTGATGCCCTGGCGCTACCGGGCCACGGACTGGGGCGAGCAGCTCAACCGGCACAGCAGCGGCGTCTACGATCGGCTGATGCGGCCGCACGGCGAAGTGATCGAGCGCTATTGCCGGGTGTTCGGCCTGGCCAGGCGCACGAGCCTGAGCGACTGTCTGTCGCCGCTGCTGCAGATCAGCCAGACGGTGAACGGCTTCGACTTTCCGCGGCAGGCCCTGCCGCCACACTTTCATGCGCTCGGCCCGCTGCGCCAGCCGCTGCCGATGGCGGCCGGGCTTGAGTGGCCGCTGGACCGCGCACGGCCTTTCGTCTTCGCCTCGCTGGGCACGCTGCAGGGCCACCGCTACGGCCTGTTACGCAATATCGCCCGCGCCTGTCGGCGGCTCGATGTGCAGCTGTTGATCGCCCATTGCGGTGGGCTGGATGCCGCAGCGGCCGCCAGGCTCCGGCAGGAAGGCGCATGCTGGGTCACCGACTTCGCGCCGCAGCGGGCCGTGCTGGCGCAGGCGTCGGCCGTGGTGACTCATGCCGGGCTGAACACCGTGCTCGATGCCTTGGAGGCGGGTGTGCCGATGCTGGCACTGCCGATCGCCTTCGACCAGCCCGGTGTCGCCGCGCGTATCGAGCACGCCGGCGTCGGGCTGCGCCTGCTTCCGGCGCTGGCCAGCCCGGCGCGTATCGCCCATGCGCTGCGGCGGCTGCTCGACGAAGCGGCCTTCCGCCAGCGTGCCGCGGTGCTCGGTGAAGAGGTTCGCCAGGCCGGTGGCGCGGCCCGCGCCGCCGAGCTGATCGAAAGCGCGCTCGGCTGCGTGCGGCCTCGGTCGGAGGTGGCCGATGACGCCTGATGCAGACCTGATCCTGGTTGGCGGTGGCCTGGCCAACGGGTTGCTGGCCCTGCGCTTGCGCCAGCAGCGGCCGGAGCTGCGCGTGCTGCTCCTGGAGCAGGGCGAAACCCTCGGCGGCAACCACACCTGGTCGTTTCACCAGCACGACCTGACCCCGGTGCAGCAGGCCTGGCTGGCACCGTTGGTGGAGCAGCGCTGGCCGGGTTACGAGGTGATCTTTCCCGCCCTGCGACGGCAGCTCGGCAGCGGCTACGCGAGCATTTTCTCGTCGCGCTTTCATCAGCACCTGATGGCTGAGCTCGGCGGGCAGATTCGCCTGGGCGTGGAGGTGTCCGCGGTCGAGCCGCAACGCGTTCGGCTGTTCGGCGGGCAGAGCCTGGAGGCCGGGGCGGTGATCGACGGGCGCGGCGTGCGGCGCAGCGCTCAGCTGGCGCTGGGCTTCCAGAAGTTTCTCGGCCAGGAGCTGCGTCTGCAGCAGCCCCATGGCCTGCAGGTGCCGATCATCATGGACGCCAGCGTCGCTCAGAAAGACGGCTATCGCTTCGTCTACGTGCTGCCGCTCAGCGTCGACAGCCTGCTGATCGAAGACACCTACTACGCCGACGGCGATGCGGTGGCGCCAGAGGCACTGCGCGCCAATATCCAGCGCTACGCCGAGGGCCGCGGCTGGGCGATCCGCGAGGTGCTGCGCGAGGAGCAGGGCGTGCTGCCCATCGTGCTGTCCGGCGATATCGCGGCGTTCTGGGGCGAGGCGCGTGGCGTGCCGCAGAGCGGACTGTCGGCCGCGCTGTTCCACCCCACCACGGGCTATTCGCTGCCCGATGCGGTGCGCCTGGCCGACCACCTGGTCGCCCTCGATCGCTGGGACGCAGGCAGCCTGTTCGCCGCGATTCGCGACTATTCCACGCTGCAGTGGCGCCGGCGCGGCTTCTTCCGCCTGCTCAATCGCATGCTGTTCATGGCCGGCCCGGCGGATCGCCGCTGGGCGGTGATGCAGCGTTTCTACCGGCTGCGCGAACCGCTGATCCAGCGCTTCTACGCGGCCGAGCTGACTGCCTGGGACCGCTTGCGCATCGTCTCGGGCAAACCTCCCGTGCCGGTGGGCGAGGCGCTGCGGGCGCTGGCCGCCAGCAATCTGCACAAGGACAGACGATGAACCAGGCAACAGGCGGTGTGAGGCGGGCGGTGGTGATCGGTGCCGGTTTCGGCGGGCTGGCGTTGGCGATCCGCCTGCAGCGCGCCGGCGTCCAGACGACGCTGCTGGAGAAGCGCGACAAGCCGGGCGGCCGCGCCTACGTCTACCACGACCGGGGCTTCACCTTCGACGCCGGGCCGACGGTGATCACCGATCCGCCGGCGTTGGAAGAACTCTTCAGCGGCGCCGGCAAGCGCATGGCCGACTATGTCGAGCTGCTGCCGGTCAGCCCCTTCTACCGGCTGTGCTGGGAGGACGGCTACAGCTTCGACTACGTCAACGACCAGGCCCAGCTGGACCGGCAGATCCACGCGCTCAACCCTCGCGACGTGGCCGGCTATCAGCGCTTTCTCGCCTATTCGCGGGCGGTGTATGAGGAGGGCTACGTCAAGCTCGGCACCGTGCCCTTCCTGTCGTTTCGCAGCATGATCGGCGTCGCGCCGCAGCTGGCCAAGCTGCAGGCCTGGCGCAACGTGTACAGCATGGTGGCCAAATTCGTGGAGAACGACCGGCTGCGCCAGGCGCTGTCCTTTCACTCGCTGCTGGTGGGCGGCAATCCGTTCGAGACCTCGTCCATCTACGCGCTGATCCATGCCCTGGAGCGCCAGGGCGGTGTCTGGTTTCCCCGCCGCGGCACCGGGGCGCTGGTGCAGGGGATGGTCCGGCTGTTCGAAGATATGGGCGGCAGGCTGGAGCTGAACGCCGAGGTCGCGCGGATCGAGCTGGAGGCTGGACGCGCGAAGGCCGTGATCACCGGTGACGGTCGCCGCTTCGACACCGATGCGGTGGCTTCCAACGCGGATGTGGTCAACACCTACAAGCAGCTGCTCGGGCATGAGGAGCGTGGTCGCGACGAGGCCAAACGGCTTTCCGGCAAGCGTTTCTCGATGTCGCTGTTCGTCATCCATTTCGGCCTCAAGCGCCGCCATGAGCACCTGCAGCATCACACGGTGTGCTTCGGCCCGCGTTACCGCGAGCTGATCGACGAGATCTTCAAGCGCGAGACGCTGGCCGACGACTTTTCCCTCTACCTGCACGCGCCCTGCGTCACCGATCCTTCGCTGGCGCCGGAAGGCTGCGCCAGCCATTACGTGCTGGCACCGGTGCCGCACCTGGGCACGGCGGATATCGACTGGGCGGAGGAGGGGCCGAAGTACCGCGACCGCATCTTCGAGTACCTGGAGCGGCACTACATGCCGGGGCTGCGTGGCGATCTGGTGACCCACCGGATCTTCACGCCGCAGGATTTCCGCGACGAGCTCAATGCCCATCTCGGGTCGGCGTTTTCGCTGGAGCCGATCCTCACCCAGAGCGCCTGGTTCCGCCCGCACAACCGCGACGACGTGATTCCCAACCTCTATATCGTCGGCGCCGGCACTCACCCGGGTGCCGGCGTGCCGGGCGTCGTCGGTTCGGCCAAGGCCACCGCCGGGCTGATGCTGGAGGACTTCATGTTGAAGGGGCAGGCCGGATGAACGATCAGGTCATCGATCACTCCACTCAGGCGATCAATGTCGGCTCCAAGAGCTTCGCCGCCGCGGCAAAGCTGTTCGACGAGCGCACCCGCCAGAGCGCGGTGATGCTCTACGCCTGGTGCCGTCATTGCGACGATGTGATCGACGGCCAGACGCTGGGGCATGGCCAGGTCGAGGGCGATCGCAACAGCGGTGAGGCGCGGCTGGCCGAGCTGGTCGACCTCACCGAGCGCGCCTACGCTGGCGAGCCGATGGCCGATCCGGCGTTCGCCGCCTTCCAGCAGGTGATCCAGCGGCACCGGATTCCCAAGGCCCATCCGCTGGAGCACCTGGCGGGTTTTCGCATGGATGTGCAGGGCTACCGCTACCAGACCCTCGACGACACCTTGCTGTACTGCTACCGCGTTGCCGGCGTCGTGGGCCTGATGATGGCGCGGGTGATGGGCGCCGAGGCGGAGCCGACGCTGGATCGCGCCTGTGATCTGGGCTTGGCCTTTCAGCTGACCAACATTGCCCGCGATATCGTCGAGGATGCGCAGATCGGGCGCGTCTACCTGCCGGCCGAGTGGCTGGCGGAGGTGGGTATTCCGGAGGACGAGGTCGCGCTGCCTCAGCATCGCGCCGCGTTGGCGACGCTGGCGGCGCGACTGGTGGATCTGGCCGAGCCCTACTATCGCTCTGCGTCTCAGGGCCTGCGCGACCTGCCGCTACGCTCGGCCTGGTCGATTGCCACGGCTCATGGCGTCTACCGGCAGATCGGCGTCGAGGTGAAAGCGCGCGGCGCGGCGGCCTGGGATGCGCGGGTGTCGACCAGCAAAGGGCAGAAGCTGCAGTTCCTGCTGGGGGGCGGCGTGCTGGCGCTGGCCTCGCGGCGGATGCAGGTCAGGCCGCGTCCTGACGATCTCTGGAGACGTCCTCGCTAGGTAGGGTCTGTTGACGTTTCGCTCGCGGCCGCGCCGGAGCTCATTTTTCCGCGGAGCAAGGCATGAGGAGAGAAGTTTGGTTATTCCAAATGAACGACGAATAACGCCGCGCCGCGCAAAAATGGGCCCGGCCCATCGGGTTGCGCGGCAAATGGCGCCAGCTGTCGTTGCAGGACTTGGCAAGGGAATAACCATTACCGGCGTCCTGCGCCTAAGTTGGCGCCATTTGACGCGGCAACGCGGCTCGCGCCGAAACGTCAACAGACCCTAATTCTTCTTGCGCAACGGCCCGTCGTGCAGCTCGCGCAGCTGGCGCTTGAGCACCGGCAGCGGCGGCGCATAGAGGAAACCGAAGGACACGCAGCGCTCCTTGCCTTCGACCGCATGGTGCAGACGGTGCGCCTGATACAGCCGCTTGAGATAGCCGTTGCGCGGCACGTAGCGCAGAGGCCAGCGGTGATGGACCAGCCCGTCATGAGCGACGAAATAGAGAAAACCGTACGCCGTCATCCCGGCGCCGATCCATTCCAGCGGGTGGTAACCGGCCGTGCCGAGGGCGATCAGCAGGATCGCCACGCCAGCGAACACCACCGCATAGAGGTCGTTCTTCTCGAACCAGCCGTTGCGCGGCTCGTGGTGTGACTTGTGCCAGCCCCAGCCCCAACCGTGCATCACGTACTTGTGCGCCCACCAGGCGAAGACTTCCATGCCGGCCAGGGTGGCCAGGAAGACGAGCGTGTTGGTCAGTGGGCTCATGGCGGCGTTCCGTGTGACGTGCGGTCGATTCTATGCCCCGTCGCGGCGGCTCAGGGCTCGCCGCGACGGAATGCGTAATGACTCAGGCCCGCCAGCCGCCGGCAAGTTCACGCGTCAGCTGGCCGGCCGGAATCTCCCGGCAGCCGCTGACGTTCTGCCCGGCCCACAGCGGCGTGCAGTGATCCAGGCCCTGCTTCTCGGTCTGGGCGCGCAGCGCGCCGATGGCGTTGCCGGCCAGCGGGAAGGGCGGCACGCCTTCGGGCAGCGGACTCAGCTCGCGCATGATGCGGTTGACGATGCCGCGTGCCGGACGCCCGCTGAACAGGGTGGTCAGCGCGGTATGCGCTGCGTGCGGGCTCTTCAGCGCGGCGCGATGCAGCGCATTGGTGCGGCTCTCCGGGCACAGCAGGTAGGCCGTGCCCAGTTGCACACCAGCGGCGCCCAGGGCCTGCGCTGCCGTCACGCCCTGGGCATCGGCGATGCCGCCGGCGGCGACCACCGGTACGTCCAGCGCGGCGACCAGTTGCGGCAGAAGGGCGAAGGTGCCGAGTTGGGTGGTCAGGTCCTCGCTGAGGAAGATGCCGCGGTGGCCGCCGGCCTCCAGGCCCTGGGCGATCACCAGGTCGACGCCGTGCTGCTGCAACCAGAGGCCTTCGGCGACCGTTGTCGCGCTGGAGGCGATCTTCGCCCCGGTGGCGCGGGCGCGCTGCAACAGGTCGGGGCTAGGCAGGCCGAAGTGGAAGCTGACCAGTGCGGGCCTGTGCCGCTCCAGCACCGCGGCCATTGCCACGTCGAACGGCTGGCGGGTGGCGCCGGCCGGAATGTCTGCTGGGTCGACGTCGAATTCGGCGAACATGGGTGCGAGCATCCGGTGCCAGGCGTCGAAGACCGTCGGGTCGGCGGGTGGCGTCTGGTGACAGAAGAAATTGACGTTGTAGGGTCGGTCGGTCAGCGCCTCGATGGCGGTCAGCTCGGCGTCCAGCGCTGCCGCATCGAGCATGCCGGCCGGGATCGAACCCAGCCCGCCGGCCTCGCACACCGCCGCGGCCAGCAGGTGATTCTGCGCACCGGCCATGGGTGCCTGGATGATCGGGTGCTCGATGCCGAAGAGATCGCGCAGGTCCATGGGGCAGCTCCGTTCAGTCGTCGTGAGGCGCCACTGTAGCCCGTGTCGGTGATTGGGGAAAACGACGCCGGTCATGCCGGGCCTGCGCTGGGCAGGGCCGACAGGTAAACTGCGCCGCTCTCCAGGAGGATCAGATGAACTACCGCCACGCCTTCCATGCCGGCAACCACGCCGATGTGCTCAAACACCTGGTGTTGAGCCGGATCTTCGCCCTGCTGTCGCGCAAGGAGGCCCCGTTCGCCTACCTCGACAGCCACGCCGGCGTCGGCCTCTACGACCTGGCCGGCGACCAGGCCAGCCGCACCGGCGAGTGGCTGCAGGGCATCGCCCGCATCTGGCAGGCCGAAACCCGCCCGGCGCTACTAGACGACTACCTCGGCGTGATCCGCTCGCTCAACCCGGACGGCGCGCTGCGCTACTACCCGGGCTCGCCGGAACTGGCGCGGCAGCTGACCCGCGAGCAGGATCGGCTGCAGCTCAACGAGAAGCATCCCGAGGATGGCGCCCTGCTCAAGGACAACATGTCCGGCG
Source organism: Stutzerimonas sp. Brlt_14 (assembly GCF_051948915.1). Lineage (NCBI taxonomy): Bacteria > Pseudomonadati > Pseudomonadota > Gammaproteobacteria > Pseudomonadales > Pseudomonadaceae > Stutzerimonas > Stutzerimonas sp. Brlt_14. The sequence continues at coordinate 9,490 of NZ_JAYJLM010000003.1, read as the reverse complement.
ACCGCCGCGTGGCGGTGCACCGGGGCGAGGGCTGGCATGTACCGCGAGCGCTGATGCCGACCCGCGAGAAGCGCGTGGTGCTGCTGATCGACCCGCCATTCGAACAGGCCGACGAACTGAGCCGATGCGTCACGGCGCTCAAGGAAGCGCTCGGCCGCATGCGCCAGACCATCGGCGTGATCTGGTATCCGATCAAGGACGAGCGCCAGCTCAAACGCTTTTATCAGGACCTCGCCCGCAGCGGCGCCCCGAAACTGCTGCGCGCCGAACTATTCGTCCACCCCGCCGACGACGCCAGCCGCCTGAGCGGTTCGGGTCTGGCCATCGTCAACCCGCCGTGGGGACTGGAGGACGAACTGCGTGCGCTGTTGCCCTGGCTGGCCGAGCAGCTGGCGCAGAGCCAGGGCAGCTGGCGGCTGGACTGGCTGATCGAGGAGGCCTGAGCCGCCGAGGTCGCCACCCGGTGGATCGATAAAGCGCGATCCACCCTACGCAGACGCCTGGTTTCGTAGGGTGGATGTCGCTTTTCACATCCACCGTCACGGGGCTGAAGTCGCTCCGCTTGGCCGTCCTCAGAACAGCCTGAGCGGCTCTTCCTGCAACGCCGACATCTGCTCGCGCAGGATCAGCACCTGGTCGCCCCAGTAGCGCTCGCTGCCGAACCAGGGAAAGCTCATGGGGAAGGCCGGGTCGTCCCAGCGTCGTGCCAGCCAGGCGCTGTAGTGCATCAGCCGCAGCGCGCGCAGGGCCTCGATCAGCGGCAGCTCGCGCGGGGCGAAATCGTGGAATTCGTTGTAGCCGTCCACCAGTTCGGCCAGCTGGGCGAGCCGCTCGTGTCGCTCGCCGGCGAGCATCATCCACAGATCCTGTACTGCCGGGCCCATGCGGCAGTCATCCAGGTCGACCAGATAGAAGGCGTCGTCGCGGGCGAGGATATTGCCTGGGTGACAATCGCCATGCAGGCGGATCGGGGTGAAGTCTGTGCTGGCGAAGACATCCTCGACCCGCTTGAGCAGGTCCCGCGCCACCGACTCATACGCTGGCAGCAGGCTCCGCGGCACGAAGTCGCCTTCCAGCAACGTGCTCAGCGAATCATGGCCGAAGTTCTGCACGCCCAGGGTTTCGCGGTGCTCGAACGGGCGGTTGGCGCCTACCGCATGCATGCGGCCCAGCAGCTGGCCGAGGCGATAGAGCTGGTCGAGATTGCCGGGCTCCGGTGCGCGGCCGCCGCGGCGCGGGAAGAGGGCGAAGCGAAAGCCGGCGTGCTCGAACAGCGTCGTGCCGTTGCGCTCCAGCGGTGCCACCACCGGCACCTCGCGCTCGGCCAGTTCCACACTGAACTGGTGCTCCTCGAGGATCGCCGCGTCGCTCCAGCGGCCCGGACGATAGAACTTGGCGATCAGCGGCGCTTCGTCTTCGATGCCCACCTGATAGACGCGGTTCTCGTAGCTGTTGAGCGCCAGCACGCGGGCATCGCTGAGGTAGCCGATGCTTTCCACGGCGTCGAGGACCAGGTCCGGCGTGAGTGTGTCGAAGGGATGGGACATGACCGGCTCCGCTGACTAGGTCGTCCAGTGTACGCCCTCCATCGGTCGGCGGCTTCATTCGCCTGGTTTCGGGGTGCGCGCCAGGCAATAGACATCGACCCGTTCGGCGCCGGCGCGCTTGAGCAGGCGCGCAAGGGCTTCGGCGGTGGCGCCGGTGGTCAGCACATCGTCGACCAGCGCCAGATGCCGGCCCTTGACGTCGGCACCGGTTGCGATGGCGAAGGCCTGACGCAGGTTGCGGCGGCGGGTGGCGGCGTCCAGCTGCTGCTGAGCCGGTGTGTCGAGTACACGTTCGAGCACGCGGGCGTCGGTGGCGATGCCCAGTGGGCGGCTCAGCCAGTCGGCGAGCATCTGCGCCTGGTTGAAGCCACGCTGGCGCAAGCGCCGACGGGCCAGCGGCACCGGCAGCAGCAGGTCCGGCCGCGGCAGCCCATCGGCGAAGGCATGCTCAAGATGATGTGCCAGGCGTTCGCCGAGCAGCCGGCCATAGGGCCAGCGTGCCTGGTGCTTGAAGCGGGTGATCAGCGCATCCACCGGGAAGGCGAAGCGCCAGGGCACTTCGACGTGGTCGTAGCTCGGCGGTCGCTTCAGGCATTCGCCACAGACCAGCCCGCGGCTGGGCAGCGGGACCGCACAGACCGAGCACCGAGCGTCGAGCCACGGCAGATCCGCCTCGCAGGGGCTGCACAGTGGCTGACCCTCGCAGCGCTCGTCGCAGAGTAGGCAGGTCTGTTTAATAATTGACCAGTTGTAAACCATGATTCCCTTCCTGGTTGACAGCGTATCGGGCTTGGCTAACCATTCCGCATCCGTGCCAGGCCGCCGAGCCGCTATTAATTACAAGGAATGCCCATGAGCGCCACCTCCGCTTCCGTTACCCGCCACGACTGGTCCCTCGCCGAGGTCAAGGCGCTCTTCGAGCAACCCTTCAACGACCTGCTGTTCCAGGCGCAGACCGTGCATCGCCAGCACTTCGACGCCAACCGTGTTCAGGTTTCCACGTTGCTCTCGATCAAGACCGGTGCTTGCCCGGAAGACTGCAAGTACTGCCCGCAGTCCGGTCACTACAACACCGGTCTCGATAAAGAGAAACTGATGGAAGTGCAGAAGGTGCTGGAGGCCGCAGCCGAGGCCAAGGCCATCGGCTCGACGCGCTTCTGCATGGGCGCGGCCTGGAAGCATCCGTCAGCCAAGGACATGCCCTACGTGCTGAAGATGGTCGAGGGCGTCAAGGCCATGGGCCTGGAAACCTGCATGACTCTCGGCAAGCTCGATCAGGAGCAGACCCGCGCCCTGGCCGCTGCGGGCCTGGATTACTACAACCACAACCTGGATACCTCGCCGGAGTTCTACGGCAACATCATCACCACCCGCACCTACGCCGAGCGTCTGGAGACGCTGAGCTACGTGCGCGAGGCGGGGATGAAGATCTGCTCCGGCGGCATCCTCGGCATGGGTGAGTCGCTGGACGATCGCGCCGGCCTGCTGATCCAGCTGGCGAACCTGCCGGAGCACCCGGAGTCGGTGCCGATCAACATGCTGGTCAAGGTCAAGGGCACGCCGCTGGCCGAGGAACAGGACGTCGATCCGTTCGACTTCATCCGCATGCTCGCCGTGGCGCGGATCATGATGCCGAAATCCCATGTGCGTCTGTCGGCCGGGCGTGAACAGATGAACGAGCAGATGCAGGCCCTGGCCTTCTTCGCTGGCGCCAATTCGATCTTCTACGGCGAGAAGCTGCTGACCACCGCCAACCCGCAGGCGGACAAGGACATGCAGCTGTTCGCGCGCCTGGGCATCAAGCCGGAAGAGCGTCAGGAGCACGCCGACGAGGTGCACCAGGCAGCCATCGAGCAGGCGCTGATCGAGCAGCGCGACAGCAAGCTGTTCTACAACGCCGCGGTCTGATCTTCTCGCCGGGGGGATGAGCGTCGCGTTCGTCCTCCCGGTGCCTGCTCTGGTTTCTTCCCAGTGACTGCCCGCTTGCGGTTGTTCACCGTCTCCGGTTCCTGCCATGACATTCGATCTCGCTTCCCGTCTCGCCGCCCGTCGTGCCGAGCACCTCTACCGCCGGCGTCCGCTGCTGCAGAGTCCGCAAGGGCCTGAGGTGACGGTCGACGGTGAACGCCTGCTGGCGTTCAGCTCCAACGACTACCTGGGCCTGGCCAACCATCCCGAGGTGATCGCGGCGCTGCAGCAGGGCGCCGCGACCTGGGGCGTGGGCGGCGGTGCCTCGCATCTGGTGATCGGTCACAGCACGCCGCATCACCAGTTGGAGGAGGCGCTTGCCGAGTTCACCGGCCGGCCGCGCGCGCTGCTGTTCTCCACCGGCTACATGGCCAATCTGGCGGCGGTGACCGCGTTGGTCGGGCAGGGTGACACGGTGCTGGAAGATCGCCTCAACCACGCCTCCCTGCTCGATGCCGGTCTGCTCAGTGGTGCGCGCTTCTCTCGCTATTTGCATAACGACGCGAGCAGCCTCGCCAAGCGGCTGGAAAAGGCCAGCGGCAACACCCTGGTGGTCACCGATGGCGTGTTCAGCATGGACGGCGACCTCGCCGACCTGCCGGCGCTCTGCGCCGAGGCGAAGCGACATGGCGCCTGGGTGATGGTCGACGATGCCCACGGCTTCGGCCCGCTGGGCGCCACCGGCGGCGGCATCGCCGAGCATTTCGGTCTCGGGATCGACGAGGTGCCGGTGTTGGTCGGCACCCTCGGCAAGGCCTTCGGTACCGCGGGCGCCTTCGTCGCCGGCAGCGAGGAGCTGATCGAAACGCTGATCCAGTTCGCCCGTCCCTACATCTACACCACCAGCCAGCCGCCGGCGGTGGCCTGTGCCACACTGAAAAGCCTGGAACTGCTGCGCAGCGAGGGCTGGCGCAGAGACCAGCTGAACCGACTGGTCGCGCGCTTTCGCGCCGGCGCGGCGCAGATCGGCCTGACGCTGATGGCCAGCCCGACGCCGATCCAGCCGGTGCTGGTGGGCAGCAGTGTGCGGGCGCTGAGGTTGTCGGCCTTGCTGCGCGAGCGCGGCATCCTGGTCGGCGCCATACGTCCGCCGACCGTTCCGGCCGGTAGCGCGCGACTGCGGATCACCCTCACCGCGAGCCACAGCGATGCGCAGATCGAGCGCCTGCTGGAGGCGCTGGCCGAGTGCTGGGCCCTGTTGCCCGAGGAGTGCGACGATGCGTGATCGACTGATTCTGCTACCCGGCTGGGCGTTCGGCCCGGCGGCGCTGGAACCCCTGGCCGAACTGCTGCGCGAGCGTGAACCGCGGTTGCAGGTCGAGATCGCGTTGCTGCCAACGCAACCGCAATCCGGCGCCTGGCTTGACGAACTGGATGCGCGAGTGCCGCCTGACACCTGGTTGGCCGGCTGGTCGCTGGGCGGCATGCTGGCCACGCAACTGGCCGCGCGTCGCGGCGACAGCTGCCCCGGCCTGATCACCATCTGCAGCAACCCCTGCTTTCGCAGTCGCGACGACTGGCCGACGGCCATGCAAGCGGAAGTGTTCGATGCCTTCGAGGAAGCCTTCCGCCTCGGCCCGGACGACACGCTCAAGCGCTTCAGTTTGCTCTGCAGTCGCGGCGCCTACGATCCACGCACCCTTGCCCGGCAATTGCAGGTGAGCCTGCTGGATCAGCCGCAGGCGGTGTCGGCCGCGGGTCTGCGCCTGCTCGCCGAACTGGACGGGCGCGCGGCGCTGCAGCGCTATGTCGGGCCGCAGCTGCACCTGTTCGCCGGCAGCGATGCGTTGGTACCGGCGGCCGCGGCCGACGCCTTGCTGGCCTGCCTGCCGGATGTGGAGGTCGATGTGCTGGCCAATGCCAGCCATGGTTTGCCGCTGGAACGCGCGGAAGACGTGGCGACGGCCATGCTGGCCTTCATGGGTGAGGGCGAGGATGACTGACAGCACCACCCTGTTGCCGGACAAGCGCCAGGTCGCCGCGTCCTTTTCTCGCGCGGCGGCCAGCTACGACAGCGTCGCGGCCCTGCAGCGGCAGGTCGGCAACCAGCTGCTGGCGCGGCTGCCCGCCGATCTGCAGGTCGCCAGCTGGCTCGATCTGGGTAGCGGCACCGGCTATTTCTCCCGCGTGCTGGGAAGCCGCTTCGTGCACGCCGAGGGTGTCGCACTGGATATCGCCGAAGGAATGCTGCGCCATGCTCGGCCGCAGGGAGGCGCGCGGTATTTCGTGGCTGGCGACGCCGAACGCCTGCCGCTACGCGATGCTGGCCTGGACCTGATCTTTTCCAGCCTGGCCCTGCAGTGGTGCGAAGATTTCGCCAGCGTGCTCGGCGAGGCGCGACGGGTGCTTCGCCGGGGCGGCACCTTTGCCTTCAGCAGCCTCTGTGTGGGCACCCTGCAAGAGCTGCGTGACAGCTGGCAGGCGGTGGACGGTTTCACCCACGTCAACCGTTTTCGCACCCTGGACACCTACCAGCGACTCTGCCGGGACAGCGGTCTGCAACTGCTCGGCCTCGAGGTTCGCCCCGAGGTGCTGCATTTTGCCGATCTGCGGCAGCTGACCCACGAACTCAAGGCGCTCGGCGCGCACAACCTCAATCCCGGTCGCCCGGGCGGGCTCACCGGCCGTGCACGCATCCGCGCGTTGGTCAGCGCCTACGAGCGCTACCGCCAGGCGGCGGGGCTGCCGGCCACCTATCAGGTCGTCTACGGCCTGCTGCGCAAGGAACCCTGAAATGAGTCTGGCCTTCTTCGTCGCCGGTACCGATACCGATGTCGGCAAGACCACCATCGCCGCCGGCCTGCTGCATGCCGCCCGCGCGCAGGGGATGTCCACCGCGGCGATCAAGCCGGTCGCCTCCGGCTGCGAACTGACCGACGCCGGCCTGCGCAACAGCGACGCATTGGCGCTGCAGGCCGAGTGCAGTCCAGCGCTGGATTACGCCACGGTCAACCCGTTCGCCTTCGTGCCGGCGATCGCGCCGCATATCGCCGCTCGCGAAGCCGGTGTCGAGCTGAGCGCCGAGCGTCTGGTTCAAGTGATACGGCCGGTTTTGGCGCGGCAGGCCGATTTCACCCTGGTGGAAGGTGCAGGCGGCTGGCGCGTGCCGCTCAACGCGCAGGAAAGTCTTTCGGCGGTCGTGCAGGCGCTGGGCTTGCCGGTGATCCTGGTCGTCGGCGTGCGGCTGGGGTGCATCAATCACGCGGTGCTCAGTGCCGAGGCGATTGCCCGGGATGGGCTGGCACTGGCCGGCTGGGTGGCCAACATCGTCGACCCGGCAACCTCGCGCCTGGAGGAGAATCTGGCGACGCTGGCCGAGCTGCTGCCAGCGCCCTGTCTTGGCCGTGTGCCGCGTCTGGACCAGCCAGATGCGCAGCAGGTCGCCCGCCATCTGTCGCTCGGCGCCCTGCAACTGCCGAGCGGTCGAGGTTCCACGAACTAGCGCCTTGCCGGCGCACCCGGTATCTGCTTGAATGCCGGCAACCTGATAGCGCGTGGAGCGAACCATGCAGATCACCAACAGCCTCATGGGCGCCGGGCTGAGCGCCTTCCAGGACGGTCAGCAGCGCGTCGAGCAGGCCGCATCCAGCATCGCCTCCGCCAGTGCGCCCGCGCTGGGCAATTCCCAGGCGGTCGCCGAACTCACCGAAGAGCTGATCCAGCTGAAAGTCGGCGAGCACACTGCCAAGCTCGGCGCCCGCATGATCCAGAGCGCCGACGAAGTGCTCGGTACGCTGATCGACACTCAGGCCTGATCGAGCTTCCCGCTCCCCTTTCTCTTGCTACGAGCGCGCCGCTCTGCCAGGCGCCTGTTCGGCTGTTTCCACGCTCGTTGTCTGGCTCGCCATCACTTACGCCACCCCGACAAGTGATTGCAACAATGCATTTCCAGTAGACCCATCTGCCTTGTCTGGCATCGAGGCGGGTGCGACTGTGCCCGTAATCTGGCCGATTCAGCCGATCGACGGCGACCCTTCCCCTGCTTGACATCGCTCAGGTCGAAACGTATGTTTCAAACGCCTGTTTGACCCATCGGGCGTATCGTCCGACGGTCGGAATCGAATTCGAATGGCCGGACTTGCCGGTCAGCTGCAACAAGAACTCACCGCTGAGGTTTACGCTATGCCCGATTACAAGGCCCCCTTGCGCGATATCCGCTTCGTACGTGACGAGCTGCTCGGCTACGAGGCGCACTATCAGAGCCTCCCGGGATGTGAAGACGCCACCCCGGACATGGTCAATGCCATTCTCGATGAAGGCGCGAAGTTCTGTGAGCAGGTGCTGGCACCGCTGAACCGCGTCGGTGATACCGAGGGCTGTACCTGGAGCGAGTCCGGCGTGAAGACGCCGACCGGCTTCAAGGAGGCCTATCAGCAGTTCGTCGAAGGCGGCTGGCCGAGCCTGGCCCACGACGTCGAGCACGGCGGCCAGGGCCTGCCGGAGTCTCTCGGCATGGCCATGAGTGAAATGATCGGTGAAGCCAACTGGTCCTGGGGCATGTACCCCGGCCTGTCCCACGGCGCCATGAACACCCTGCATGCCCACGGCACTCCCGAGCAGCAGCAGACCTACCTGACCAAGCTGGTTTCCGGCCAGTGGACCGGCACCATGTGCCTGACCGAGCCGCACTGTGGTACCGACCTGGGCATGCTGCGCACCAAGGCCGAACCGCAGGTCGACGGCAGCTACAAGGTCACCGGCACCAAGATCTTCATCTCCGCTGGCGAGCACGACATGGCCGAGAACATCGTCCACATCGTACTGGCTCGCCTGCCCGACGCCCCTGCCGGTACCAAGGGGATCTCCCTGTTCATCGTGCCGAAGTTCCTGCCGAACGCCGAAGGCGAGGCGGGCGAGCGCAACGGCGTGTCCTGCGGCTCCATCGAGCACAAGATGGGTATCCACGGCAACGCCACCTGCGTGATGAACTTCGACGGCGCCACTGGCTTCCTGATCGGCCCGCCGAACAAGGGGCTGAACTGCATGTTCACCTTCATGAACACCGCGCGCCTGGGTACCGCGCTGCAGGGCCTGGCCCACGCCGAAGTGGCCTTCCAGGGCGGCATCAAGTACGCCCGTGAGCGTCTGCAGATGCGTTCGCTGACCGGCCCCAAGGCTCCGGAAAAGGCCGCCGACCCGATCATCGTGCATCCGGACGTGCGCCGCATGCTGCTGACCATGAAGGCCTTCGCCGAAGGCAACCGCGCCATGCTCTACTTCGCTGCCAAGCAGGTCGATGTGATGCAGCGCAGCCAGGACGAGGAGCAGCGCAAGGCGGCTGACGCCATGCTGGCCTTCCTCACCCCGATCGCCAAGGCGTTCATGACCGAAGTCGGCTTCGAAGCGGCCAACCACGGCGTGCAGATCTACGGTGGCCACGGCTTCATCGCCGAGTGGGGCATGGAGCAGAACGTGCGCGACAGCCGCATCTCCTGCCTGTACGAAGGCACCACCGGCATCCAGGCGCTCGACCTGCTCGGCCGCAAGGTGCTGATGACTCAGGGCGAGGCGCTCAAGGGCTTCACCAAGATCGTGCACAAGTTCTGCCAGGCCAACGAAGGCAACGATACCGTCAAGGAATTCGTCGAGCCGCTGGCCAAGCTGAACAAGGAATGGGGCGAGCTGACCATGAAGGTCGGTATGGCCGCCATGAAGAACCGCGAAGAAGTCGGTGCCGCATCGGTCGACTATCTGATGTACTCCGGCTATGCATGCCTGGCCTACTTCTGGGCCGACATGGCGCGCGTCGCAGCCGAGAAGCTGGCGGCCGGCACCGAGGAAGAGGGCTTCTACAAGGCCAAGCTGCAGACTGCTCGCTTCTACTTCGCACGCATCCTGCCGCGTACCCGTACCCATGTGGACGCCATGCTGTCCGGCGCCGACAACCTGATGGAGATGGCCGAGGAAGATTTCGCCCTCGGTTACTGATCGGTTGCTGCTGAAGAAGGCCGCTGCATCTGCAGCGGCTTTTTTTT
>NZ_JAYJLM010000002.1:0-730515 GCF_051948915.1 Stutzerimonas sp. Brlt_14 | reverse complement strand
GCCCTGGAAAAGCGGCCGCGCAGAACTGAGCCTGAACCGAGGCCGGCTGCTCCGATGCAGCCGGTGGCTGTGAAGGCGCTGCGGCGGGGTGAGGTAAAAGTACGGCTGCTGCACTGATACAGCATTGTCGGTGATAGCTTGGCTCGCTAAGCGGACCTGCTGGATGAAAGCAGGCAAGCTCATCTGGCCAAGCATATTGATGATGTTGGAGCCACGTCGTTGGGGGGCCTGGCTGCCGCACCGGAAAGCCTGGAAGGCAGCTGGTGACGGAGAGTGGGCAGGGTAGGGCTTACGGTGGTGCGATAAGGTCACCCTATTTAACGCGGCCTAGCAAACTGCGGTTCCACATTAACCGTCTAAGTCCAAAGACCGACGAGAGGCAAGGTACTCGTTCTTCCTCGTTCCGATCCTACCCAGCCGCCTAGTCAACAATCCTGCCTAAATGACGATTGCTGTTCGTGCCTCTGGCATATTCTCTGGCTGGCGGAGCGGGGAGATGCCTTGCATCCCGGTCAGCTCGAATGAATGAACGGCTGCGTCCGATGCGCGGCATTCGTCATGCAACAAATCGAAGGGCTGCCGTTTGAGTGGATGTTTCGCGCAGCGTGAGGTGCTCGAGTCGTCGACGATTCCGATGTGGGCCGCAGTGTGCCTACGCCCGTCTACAGCAAGCGTCACGGCTGAGCAGAGCCTACTTCGGAAGGTTTGAAGCTGTTCGTACGTTAGCCAGACCTTGCGCTGTAGGAACGGGACCCGCCGCGATAGGCGGCTCTCACTATCGCTTCTGGTGAAAGTCCACCACAACAGCGCCCTTGCCTGAAGGCCCTATCGATTGCTGGATGGCGTCCAGAAGGGTCTGTTGGGTGAACGGCTTGGCCAGGACTTGAAGCTGACGTGGGCTGTCGGCGAGATCGGCGTAGCCGCTGACCACAAGGACAGGCAGCTCTGGCTGCTCGTTTCGCAGCCGGTCCGCCAGTTGAGCGCCGGTCATGCCAGGCATCATGTGGTCCGTTATCAGAATGTCGTAAGCAACACGTTGGGTAAGTAGACCCAATGCCGTTTCCGCACTGTTGACCGCGGTTACCTGGCAGCCGAGATCCTCGAGCATCGAAGCCGTATTGTCCAACACCAGGGGATCGTCATCCACGACCAGGACCGACAGCGATAGCTCGGCAGGGGCAGTTAGCTGTGGGCCGGGGCCAGGTTCGACACGGTCCGACGTTTGCTCGGCCTGTCGCTCTGTGGCGATGGGTAGCCAGATTTCCACTGTGGTGCCCTTGCCGGGGCGGCTGTGGATCTGCAGACGACCCCCGGATTGTTCGGCCAGGCCATGGGCCATCGACAAACCCAGCCCCGTGCCATTGCCGGGCCCCTTAGTTGTAAAAAATGGATCGGTAGCGCGGGCAAGAACTTCCGGCTCCATACCGATACCGTCGTCTCGAACGATAAGAATGACGTAGCCGGGCGCATCGATTCTTCCGGCTTCGGCGGCTGTTCGGGACTGTCCCTCGATGCAGATCGATCCGCCGTCCGGCATGGCGTCCCGGGCGTTGACGACCAGGTTGATCAGGACCATCTCCAGCTGGTTCGCATCGACGTACGCCTGTGGCAGATCTAGCGGAAAACGCAGATCGATGCTGATGTTGGTTTCCACCGAGCGCTTCAAGAGCTCTCGCATCCCGATGACCAGATCTGGCAGTGCGACGGCGCTTGGTCGCAGCTCCTGTTTACGCGCGAAGCTCAACAGACGTTGCACAAGCCCCGCACCTCGGCGAGTCGCCTGCAAGCCATTTTCGATCAGTGATTCGGTACGGGGATCTGACGGCGGCAGCCGTTTGCGCAACAGTTCGAAGCTGCCACCGATGACGGCCAAGAGATTGTTGAAGTCATGGGCGATGCCGCCGGTCAGCTTGCCCATCGCCTCCATCTTTTGCGCCTGCCGCAAGGCCGCTTCAGCCTGCCGGCGTTCCGTCACGTTGATGAGCCCGCCGAGGATAAGCGGCCCGGTAGATGTACGTTCCACCCGGCTCGAGGCCAGCACATCGACGAACGTTCCGGCTCGGGCGACCAAGCGGTACTCCGCGTCTCGGCATTCGCTAGTTTCGAGCAGCGACGGCCAGTCATGCTCGAGGAACTGACGAGACGACGCCTCGGTCATGAAACACACGAGCGGTCTGCCGATCACGTCCTCACGGCGGTAGCCCACCAGTGATAACCACGCATCGCTTACCGATTCGAGACGCCCATCCTGATCCAGGGAGTGCAATGGCAGTGGCGTCTTGCTGTACAACTCGCGCAATCGCTCTTCGCTCAGGCGCAGGGCCGATGCCTCCTGCCAGCTACGACGCGCCTGACGCCTGTCGTACATCGAGGCCACCAGGCCGAAAAACAGAACGATGAAGGTCGCCGCGGATATCGCAACAGCCAGCGATAGCATATCCAGCTCACCGTCATGCGTGGCGCTTATGGCGTCATCCAATGGCGTGAAATGCGCGCCGATCATGGCCACGTAGTGCATGCCGGAGATCGCGACTCCCATTGCCGCAGCCGACAGCGCCTGCCCTGACAGGCTGGTTCCTCGGCCTGATAGCCACAACGCTACCGTCGCGGCGCTGATTGCGATGATGAACGACAGTACCACCCAACCGGTGGCGTAGCTGAGCTCGGCATCTACGACCATTGCCGCCATGCCGATGTAGTGCATTGCACCGATGCCCAGTCCCATGAAAAGGCCACCCAAGCCAAGCGTTCGGGGCGTAATACCGCGCTTGCTTACAGCAAAGAAGCTGATGGCGGTAACTGCGATAGGTACCGCAAAGGATGCGAGCGTCAACGCCAGGTCATAACGGACCTGCATGCCCGGCATGCCGAATGCCAGCATGCCTACGAAGTGCATGGCCCAGATGCTGCCGCCCATGCAGAGGGCAGCGGCGCCGACGAAGGCCTGTCGAGGCCAGCCTTCGGTCTCTCGTGTGCGGCTGGAGAGGTCCAGGGCGGTGTAGGAGCCGGCTATCGCGATGATGACCGACAGTACGACCAGAGAGACGTTGTAAGTGGTATGCATCATGCGGATCAGCTCCCGGTAGCGCAGCGAGAGAAACGTGCACGACGTCGTCTAAGAACTTTGACTCATATAGCGACGATACGTCCCGTCACCGGGCGCCCGATTATCGGTCAAGTACGCGGAGCTTGGAAATTTGCGCGGATCTTTACCTGCGCGCCTCAACGGCTTTTGAACGATCGGCAAGTCTACGCACCTTGAGGATCGCGCCTCCAACACGGTGGGACAACACCGTCGCGGGACGTCGAGCTGACGCGAGCGGGATTGCGAAGTTCGAAGTAAAGCGGTCATCGGGCCCATGCCGTCCCGGCCATATTGCTTATCTGCTGGAACGCCGGCGCGCCTCGAAGCTCCAACAGGACGTCAATGGAGAACACCATCCCGATGCTTTTCGCTTTCCTTAATCTCGCAGACGGTCTTACCCGCGTCCCTTGCCGTTCCGTTTCACGGTTTACTAAGGTCGTGCACGGATGAAAGCCAGCCGATGGATCATCGTGGCCCTGCTGATTGTCGCAGTGGTCTGTTTCTTCGCTTTCGACCTCGGCGAGTACCTCACCCTCGAATCCATCAAGGCCCACAGCGGCGCCCTGAAGGCCAAAGTCCAGGATCATCCATGGTGGGCTGCTGGGGTGTTCTTCGTTGTTTACGCGGCGCTTACGGCGCTGTCGTTTCCCGGTACGGTGGTGCTGACCTTGCTTGCCGGGGCCCTGTTCGGTCTGATAGAGGGGACGTTGCTCGTATCCTTCGCCTCGAATGCGGGGGCACTGGTGGCCATGCTCATCAGTCGTTTCATGCTGCGAGACTGGGTGCAGAAGCGATTCGGCAAGCAGATCGCCGGGATCAACAAGGGGCTGACGCGCGATGGCACCTTCTACCTCGTCTCGTTGCGACTGATCCCCATCGTACCGTTCGTGCTGCTGAACCCAGCGTTGGGTCTGACGCGAATCAAGGTCTGGACCTTTTGGTGGACCACCCAACTCGGCATGCTGCCCGGCAATGCGATCTATGTGAACGCGGGCGAGAAGCTGGTCGCCGTGCGCGCGCTGTCCGACATCCTGTCGCCGAGCATCATCAGCACGCTGGTATTGCTTGCGGTGTTCCCGGTCATCGCCACGCGGCTCCTCACCTATTACAAGGCTCGCAAGGTGTACCGCGGCTGGCGCAAGCCGAAGCGCTTCGATTACAACCTTGTGGTAATCGGTGGCGGTGCGGGCGGGCTGGCGACGGCGCGCATAGCGGCGACCTACAAGGCGCGGGTGTGTCTGGTTGAGCGCGAGCGCCTCGGTGGCGTTGCCATGCATGAGGGCGGTGTGCCAACCAAGGCATTTCGACGCCTGGCAAACGAACTCCATACAAGGCACGGCGGCCAGCCCCCCGTCGAAGCGTTTGGCGAATTGATGATGCAGGTCCGCCAGTTGACCGAGTCCGCCCGGCATCACGCATCGGTCGACGATTGCACGCGGCATGGCGTCGAGGTGGTTGAAGGCGAAGCACGGCTGAGCTCGCCCTGGACGGTCGAGGTGGAAGGCCGCACGCTGACCACCCGGGCGGTCGTCATTGCCACCGGAAGCCGGCCGTGGCTACCGCCTATCCCCGGTCTGGACGCAGTCGAGCCCCTGACCTGCGATACCTTGCTGCAACTGCACGAGCGGCCCGAGCGCCTGCTCATTCTCGGCGGCGGGGCAGGCGCCTGCGAGTTCGCCCAGCTCTTTCAGCGCATGGGTTCCAGGGTCACCGTAGCCAGCCCCGACGAGCGCCTGCTTGACCAGGAAGATGCTGAAGCTGCCCAGGCGCTGACCGCTGCACTGATTGCCGCCGGCATCGACCTGCGCCTTGGACTGACGGCGCAGCGGGTCGAGTCGACCGGCAGTGAGCACCGGCTGATTTGCCGGGCAGGCGAGGGCGAAGAGCAATCGCTGCCCTTTGATCGGTTGTTGCTGATGCTCGGGCAATACGCCGATGTCGAAGGACTGGGACTGGACGAGTTGAAGCTGCATTGTGGCGATGACGGTACGCTGGAAGCGGACGAGTATCTGGCCACGCGTTACCCGAATATCTACGCGGTGGGTAGCGTCGCCGGGCCGTACGGGGCTCCGCATGTGGCGGAGCACCAAGCCTGGTACGCAGCGGTCAACGCGCTGTTCGGCGGGCTCAAGCGGTTCGTGGTAAGCGATCGAGTCCTGCCTCGGGCCGTGTATACCTCGCCGGAGATGGCTACGGTGGGCCTGACCGAACACGAAGCGCGGGCGTTGAAGCTCGAGTTCCAGACGACCCGACTGGACCTGGCGACCCTTCCCGGTGCAGTTGCCGAACGCGCCGAGCAGGGGTTCGTCAAGGTGCTCACCGAGCACGACCACGACCGCATTCTGGGAGTCACCATCGTTGGCGAGCAGGCGAGTGAAACACTGGCCGGGTTCGTTGTGGCGATGAAATACAAGGTGGGCTTGCACAAGCTGGGCGACGCAGTCCAGCTGAGTCCGACCCAGGGTGAAGCACTGCGACGTGTCGCCGAAGCCTGGCGGCAACAGCACCGCTCGCCGAGGATGCTCACCTGGGCCGAGCGGCTGAACCGCTGGCGGGTCGAGAGGTAGACATCAACCTGGCTGTAGTTGCTGTCACTGGTGTTTGCGCCGCATTCACCTAGGTCGAGCGATCATCGAATCGACGGCTGCGGCTGGAGTCCGACGACACTGGCGAGCACCGGCACGGGGGTGGTCCGCGCCTGCCGTGCTCGCCGAACCAGGAAGGATCGCTCGAATGACCGGCGTCCGATCATCAGCAGCGTCCGTTACTCCCGCTGTCCCGACTCGAGCATCGTTTCCGGCCGCACCCACTGATCGAACTCTTCACTGCTCAGGTAGCCAAGCTCCAGCGCTGCCTCTCGCAAGGTGGTGCCTTGCGCATAGGCCTTCTTGGCGATTTCGGCCGCTCGGTCGTAGCCGATATGCGGATTCAGCGCAGTGACCAGCATAAGGCCGCGCTCGAGATGTTCTGCCATGCGTGCCGGGTCGGGCTCGAGGCCGGTGATGCAGTGGGTATTGAAGTTGCGACAGCCGTCGGACAGAAGCCGAATCGACTGGAGCAGATTGTGGATGATCACCGGCTTGAACACGTTGAGCTGCAGATGACCCTGGCTCGCTGCGAAACTGATGGTCATGTCGTTGCCCATCACCTGGCAGGCGAGCATGGACAGCGCTTCGCACTGGGTCGGGTTGACCTTGCCAGGCATGATCGAGCTGCCAGGCTCGTTGGCTGGCAATCGCACTTCGGCGAAGCCTCCGCGAGGTCCTGAGCCGAGCAGACGAAGGTCATTGGCGAGTTTCATCAAGGCGACCGCCAGCGTCTTCAGCGCGCCGGAGAGCGCGACCAGTGGCTCGTGGCCGGCCAAGGCGGCGAACTTGTTCGGTGCCGAGACGAACGGCAGGCCGGAAAGGGCGGCCAGCTCGGCTGCGACCGCTTCGGCGAAGCCATGTGGCGAGTTCAAACCGGTACCTACTGCGGTGCCGCCTTGCGCCAGTTCATAAACAGCCGGAAGGCACTGGCGAATCGTCCGCTCGGCAATGTCGAGCTGAGCGACGAATGCCGACATTTCCTGGCCGAAGGTGATCGGCGTGGCGTCCATCATATGGGTGCGCCCGGTCTTGATTAGCTTGTTGTGCCGCGCGGCCAGTTCGGCCAGCCCGCCGGACAACTCGGCCAAAGCCGGAAGCAGCTCACCGTGGACCGCCTTGGCAGCGGCGATGTGCATCGCTGTGGGGAAGCAGTCGTTGGAGCTTTGCGCGCGATTGACGTGGTCGTTGGGATGCACGGGAGACTTGCCGCCACGCTTGCCACCGGCCAGCTCGTTGGCGCGTCCGGCGATGACCTCGTTGACGTTCATGTTGCTCTGCGTGCCGCTACCGGTCTGCCAGACCACCAGCGGAAACTGGTCGTCGTGCTGGGCATGCAGGATCTCGTCGGCGGCCTGTTCGATCAGTCGCGCGACGTCAGGCGGCAGGTCGCCGATGCGGTTGTTGACCCTGGCTGCCGCCTTCTTGATCAGCGCCAGCGCATGCAGCACCTCGATCGGCATGCGCTCGGCACCGATTGCGAAATTGCTCAGCGAACGTTGCGTCTGGGCACCCCAGTAAGCCTGCTCCGGTACTTCGACCTGCCCCAGGCTGTCGGTTTCTATACGCGTCATGCCATGCTCCTGCTCGATATTGCTGGTTTAGGCCGCCTTGCGGTGCCGGCGGTTCCATAGCCCGCCGGTCGTTGCTTGAGGCATTGGAACTCTCGGCGCAGAATGTGTCCGTTGAGGGCTACCTATCGCCTTCCCAAGGGACTTCCAATGCCAACCTTACGTACCCAGGCGTTGCGCTGTGCAATGCTGTTGTTCTGCATCAGCTCTTCGGCATTGGCCGACACCGCCAGCCACGCCAGCAGCGCGGAACGTTTCCTCAAGCTGGCGAACGCCGATCGGCTTGCGGTGCCTGTCTATGCACAAGTACAGCAGATGTTCGCGCAGCGTTTCGCCGAGGCTCAGGCGCCCGAGAGCAAGAAGGCGATGCTCGAGCGCTATCAGGCCCAGGCCAACACCGCGCTGGACAAGGCCATAGGCTGGGACAAGCTGAAGCCCGATCTGGTGTCCCTCTATACCAGTCAGTTTTCCGAAACCGAGTTGAATCAGCTGATCGATTTCTATCAGTCGCCACTGGGCAAGAAGATGCTCGCCAAGTTGCCGGAGCTCAATGCACGGTCTGCCCAGCTAACCCAGGCCAAACTCGAAAGCGCGGTGCCGGAAGTGAACAAGCTGTTGGCCGACATGACGGCCGAACTCGAAAAACAGAAGCCTTGAGAGAGCAGGCAATGCGCAAACTCGATCTGATCCAAAACGCCCTGCAGGTTCTGCAGCCCGAGCACCTGGAAGTGCTCGATGAAAGCCACACTCACAGCCGCGGCCTGGAGACGCACTACAAGGCGGTCATCGTCAGCGAGCAGTTCGCGGGTCTGAACTCGGTCAAGCGTCACCAGAAAGCCTACGCCGCCATGGGCCCGCTGATGCAGCAGATCCATGCACTGGCCCTGCACACCTACACGCCGGAAGAATGGGCCCAGCAGCGTGTGGCTCCGGCATCACCGGTTTGCGCCGGTGGGCATAAATAGAGGCGACAACGGACGGGAAACATCCCGGATGTTCTTTGCTAGAATCGCGCTCGCGCCGGCCCACGCCGGCGCTTTCGTTTGTATCCGGTCCACCCTTTACGCGGGTGACCACTGGTGGAAAACCCCATGACACGAAAAATCGCTGTGGCAGCGCTTTACAAGTTCGTATCGCTGCCGGACTACGTCGCCTTGCGTGACCCTCTCTTCGCGACGCTTACCGAAAACGGCATCAAGGGCACCCTGTTGCTGGCGGAGGAGGGTATCAACGGTACGGTATCCGGCACCCGCGAGGCGATCGATGCGCTGCTCGACTGGTTTCGCCGTGACCCTCGCCTGGCTGACATCGACCACAAGGAATCCTACTGCGACGAACAGCCGTTCTATCGCACCAAGGTGAAGCTGAAGAAGGAGATCGTCACGCTGGGCGTACCCGGTGTCGATCCCAATCAGCGGGTCGGTACCTACGTCGAGCCGCGGGACTGGAACGCGCTGATCGACGATCCCGAGGTTCTGCTGATCGACACCCGCAACGACTACGAAGTGGCGATCGGTACCTTCGAGGGCGCGATCGACCCGCAGACCAAGTCGTTCCGCGAATTTCCCGATTACATCAAGGCGCATTACGACCCGGCGAAGCACAAGAAGGTCGCGATGTTCTGCACCGGTGGCATTCGCTGCGAAAAGGCCTCGAGCTACATGCTCGGCGAAGGGTTCGAAGAGGTCTATCACCTCAAGGGCGGCATTCTCAAATACCTGGAAGAGGTATCCGAGGGCCAGTCGCGCTGGAAGGGTGACTGCTTCGTGTTCGACAACCGGGTCACCGTTCGCCACGACCTCAGTGCCGGTGAGTTCGACTTGTGCCATGCCTGCCGCGCTCCGCTGTCCGTGGATGACCGGCAATCGGAGCACTACGCTGCGGGTATCAGCTGCCCGCATTGCTGGGACACTCTGAGCGAGAAGACGCGAGCCGGTGCGCGCGAACGGCAGAAGCAGATCGAACTGGCCCGCCAGCGCAACCAGCCTCACCCCATCGGCCGTGATCCGCGGGAGCAGGAACGCTGATTCACGCCGGCCCGCGAGCACGCCAAGCAGTTAAGGGGAGTAACGAAGTGGCCCGACTGATCTATGTGATGGATCCCATGTGCTCGTGGTGCTGGGGCTTCGCTCCCGTGCTGCAGGGGCTTGCCGAGCAGGCCGCGGAGCACGGCGTGCCGCTCGTGCTGAGGGTCGGCGGCCTGCGCCGAGAACAGGTCGCGATGGATGAGGCCGGGCGCTCGCGCACGCTGTCGTACTGGCAAGCTGTGCATAACGCCACTGGACAGCCATTCGATTTCGAGGGCGGTTTGCCGGCGGGATTGATCTACGACACCGAACCCGCCTGCCGAGCCCTGGTCGCCGCGCGCGGGCTCGATGAGAGCCGGGTCTGGCCGCTGTCGCTGCTGATCCAGCAGGCCTTCTACCAACAGGGGCGTGATGTCACGCAAGCCGCGCTGCTGGTGGAGCTGGCCGAGGCGGCCGGGCTCTCCCGCGAGCGCTTCGCCGAAAGCTATGACGACCCGGCCACCAAGGCCGAAACGTCAGCGGATTTCAGCTGGGTCGAGAATCTTGGTATCGCCGGGTTCCCGACCCTGCTCGCCGAGCACCAGGGCCAGCTGGCCCTGCTCACCAATGGCTACCAGCCTCTGACGGTGCTGGCTCCATTCCTGGGCCGCTGGCTGGAGCACAATGCGCATGCCTGACCAGCTCAGTTGGGCGGAGATTCGCCGCCTTGCGTTGCGCCACCGCAAGGCGTTGATTCTGGCCAACCTGGTCGCGGTTCTGGCCACGCTCTGCAGCGTGCCGATCCCCTTGCTGTTGCCGCTGCTGGTAGACGAAGTGCTGCTCGGCACCGGCGATGCGGCACTGCGCGTGATGGATCGCTTTCTGCCCGCCAGCTGGGAAAGTGCGGCCGGCTACATCGGCCTGATGCTTGGCATAACCCTGCTGCTGCGGGCCTCGGCGCTCGTGTTCAACGTCCTGCAGGCACGGCTGTTCGCCCGGCTTTCGAAGGACATCGTCTACCGCATTCGCGTGCGGTTGATCGAGCGCCTCAAGCGCATTGCCCTTGGCGAGTACGAGAGCCTTGGCGGCGGTACGGTCGCGACCCATCTGGTCACCGATCTGGAGACCATCGACAAATTCATCGGTGACACCCTCAGCCGTCTGCTGGTGGCGGTGCTATCGATCATCGGCACAGCGGCGATCCTGGTCTGGATGCACTGGCAGCTGGCGCTGCTGATCCTGCTCTTCAACCCGCTGGTGATCTACGCCACCGTGCAGCTGGGCAAGCGGGTGAAGCACCTGAAGAAGCTGGAGAACGACAGCACCTCGCGCTTCACCCAGGCGCTTACCGAAACCCTCGATGCGATACAGGAAGTGCGTGCCGGCAACCGCCAGGGATTCTTCCTCGGTCGACTGGGGCTACGCGCGCGGGAGGTCCGCGATTACGCCGTCGCTTCGCAATGGAAGACCGACGCCTCCAACCGCGCCAGCGGTCTGCTGTTCCAGTTCGGCATCGACGTGTTCCGTGCCGCGGCGATGCTGACCGTGCTGTTTTCCGACCTGTCGATCGGCCAGATGCTCGCGGTATTCAGCTACCTGTGGTTCATGATCGGCCCGGTGGAGCAACTGCTGAGCCTGCAGTACGCGTTCTACGCGGCCGGCGGGGCGCTGGGGCGGATCAATCAGCTGCTGGCGCGCGCCGACGAGCCGCAATATGTCGGCGGTCGCAACCCATTCGCCGATCAGGCGACGGTGGCGATCGATGTGCGCGACCTTCACTTCGCCTACCAGGACGAAGCGGTTCTGGAGGGGTTGAACCTGAGCATCGCGCCGGGGGAAAAGGTCGCGATCGTCGGCGCCAGCGGCGGTGGCAAGAGCACCTTGGTGCAGCTGCTGCTGGGGCTTTACCAGCCGCAATCGGGGCAGATTCGGTTCGGCGGCGTTCCGCTCGAGGAAATCGGTTTGGCCACGGTGCGCGACAATGTGGCGGTCGTGCTGCAGCATCCGGCGCTGTTCAACGACAGCGTGCGTGCCAACCTCACCATGGGGCGCGAGCGGGACGATGAGGCGTGCTGGCGGGCGCTGGAGATCGCCCAACTGGCCGATACCATTCGCCAGCTGCCGAACGGGCTCGACAGCATCGTCGGGCGCTCCGGTGTGCGACTGTCCGGCGGTCAGCGGCAGCGGCTGGCCGTGGCGCGCATGGTGCTCGCCGAACCCAAGGTGGTGATCCTGGATGAAGCGACCTCGGCCCTCGATGCCGCGACCGAGTACGCCTTGCATCAGGGATTGAACCGGTTCCTCCGCGACCGCACCACCTTGATCATCGCCCATCGCCTGTCGGCGGTGAAACAGGCCGATCGAGTGCTGGTGTTCGACGGTGGGCGAATCGCCGAGGATGGTGATCATCAGCAACTGATCGCTGAGGGCGGGCTTTATGCGCGCCTGTATGGGCATCTGCAGCACTGATTGCCCCACGCAGTACCGGACCATCGCCGTTTCGCCTGCCGATGATTGTTTCGCCGCCCCGAGCCAGGCGGCGACCGCCAGTCTTAAGGCGTCAAAAATATCCTGACGCCACACTCAACTATTAGTAATCTCTGCCGACTTCCCGAGCGTGCCCCTTTTTGTGGAACCTTTCTGATGGAACCAGTGCAGAACCTATTCACCAATCTTTCGGTTGCCAAAAAGCTTATCTGCGGCTTCGGTCTGGTACTGCTGCTCACGCTTGGCGTCGCGGCGACCGGCTTCGTTGCGGTCGACGAGATTCTGGGTCGGGCGCAACAGATCGAGCAGCTGTCCAGCGTCAATGCGTCGATTCTTGCGGCGCGCGGCGCAGAGCGTGACTACGCGCTGACACGTCAGCAGGCCTCGGCCGACGCGCTGCACACATCGCTGCAGCGACTCGGTTCCGAGCTGACCGGCCTGGCCGCCACTTCGAGCACGCAGGAGCGTGCCTACCTGACGCGAATCCAGCAGGCCGCCGACGAGTACGGCCGACAGTTCGACCGCTACATGCAGCTGATCGAACGCGGCGTGGCGCTGCGCACGCGCATGCAGGATGCCGCGCAGGTCAGCCGTGAAGAGTTCGAGTTCATCGAGCTGGACATGTACGACGCCGTGCGCGTGCTGCGCCTGGAGGGGGATCGCCTCAAGGGCAGCGACCCGCTGACGGTGGCCGAGGCGACTTCGGGCCTGACCAAGCAGATTCTCGACATGCGGACCCAGGAAAATCTGTTCGTGGCCAACAGTTCCGATGCGGCCGCCAAGAGCTGGAGCGAGCTGCACGCCAACGTGGTTGCCATCGGCAGCAATCTGAAGATCTGGCTGAACGACGATCAGCAGGCCTCCATGGACAAGGCGCTGGTGGAGCTGGAGCACTATCGCAGCGCATTCGACGAATTCCGCCAGAATCGCGCCGAGCGAATCGCCCTGGAAGGCTCGATGGCGCAACAGTCCGAGGTGGTGATCGCCGCTGCGAACGAGGCGCTGGACAACGCGAGCAATGCCATGCAGCAACAGCGCCGCAGCAGCTACCTGCTGCTCGGCGTGATCGGTACGCTGGCGATCTTCGTTGGCCTGCTGGCTGCCACGATGATCTCGCGGATGATCGTCGGCCCCCTGCGCACCACCGTTCAGCAAGCGCAGCGCGTCGCCAGCGGCGACCTCACGCACTCCCAGCCCAGCTCGCGCCGTGACGAAGTGGGGCAGTTGCAGGACGCCATGCATGGCATGACGCAAAGCCTGCGCAACCTGATCGGTCGCATCGGCGGTGGCGTCAGCCAGATCGCCGCGGCAGCCGACCAGCTTTCCGCCGTGACCGCGCAGACCAGTGCCGGCGTTCAGACCCAGCGGGTGGAAACCGAGCAGGTCGCCACTGCCATGCATGAAATGGCGGCCACGGTGCAGGAAGTCGCACGCAACGCCGAGCAGGCCTCCATCGCCGCGCGTCAGGCGGATCAGCAGGCGCGCCAGGGGGATCGGGTAGTGCAGGACGCCGTGGGGCAGATCGGCAATCTGGCCGGTGAGGTGGATCAGTCCGCCCATGCGATCGAGGCGCTGCACGCCGAAAGCGGGCGGATCGGCAGCGTGCTCGAAGTCATTCGCGCGGTTGCCGAGCAGACCAACCTGCTGGCGCTCAACGCGGCCATCGAGGCGGCCCGTGCCGGCGAGCAGGGCCGCGGTTTCGCCGTGGTGGCCGACGAGGTGCGGGCTCTGGCGCGCCGTACCCATGATTCCACCGAGGAAATCGAAGGGCTGATCGCCAATCTGCAGCGGGTTGCACAGCAGGCCGTCGAGCAGATGCAGAGCAGCCGCAGCCTCACTCAGCGCACCGTCGACCTGGCCAACGAGGCGGGCGTCGCGCTGGGTCGGATCACCGAATCGGTGTCCACCATCGAGCAGATGAACCAGCAGATCGCCGCGGCAGCCGAGCAGCAGAGCGCGGTAGCCGAGAACATTTCCGAAAGCGTGACGCGCGTGCGTGATATCGGCGATCAGAGCGCCAGTGCCACAGAACAGACCGCCGGTGCCAGCGCCGAGCTGGCTCGCCTGGGCGTGGAGCTGCAGGAGCTGGTCCGCCAGTTCCGTACCTGACGGCGCGTGGCAGACGCGGCTCGCGCGCGAGCCGCGTTATCTGATCGTCTTGCCGTTCAGCTCGGCCGCCCAGGCGGCCAGGGGCAGCGCGGGTTCCTGCTGCCAGATGCGCTGCCAGATGCTCTCCAGGCGGCGCATATTGCCCCGATTGGCCGGCAGGCGTTCGGGGCGTTCCACCAGCTGCCAGCCCTCGGCGCTGCGTTCGGCCAGAGGAAAACGAAACGGATGGAAGCCGGTCATGCCCAGCCGCAGATCGGTCACCAGCAATTGGTCGCCGTCCACGTCGTAGCGCAGCACATCGCCGCTGAACCAGCGCAGCCGTTCATGCTGAGGTGAGCCGTCCAGCGCATCGGCCAGGTGGGCATTGCGTGGCAGGCGCACCAGCACCGGTGGCGCGTCGTCCCACCAGCTCACCAGTGTCTCGTAGTAGTGCTCGCCCTCTACCAGAATCACCCGCCAGAGCAGGCTGTTGAAGGGCGTCGGTGTGCTGAACATCCGCTCGACCTCGATGCCCTGGCGGGTGATGCTGGCCTGCACGCGCTGTTCGGCCATCTGCTTGCCGGCAAGGGTGAAACCCAGGTAGCAAGTGGTCAGCACCAGCGCGTAAGCGGGCCATCGGGCCGTGCGGCCATGCAAGCCAAACAGCGCGCCGGCCAGCACCGCGATCAGCAGCGGCACGCTGTAGAGCGGGTCGATGATGAAGATGCTGGACCAGGCGATCGGTGGAGTGGTCAGCGGCCATAGCAGCTGGGTGCCATAGCTGGTGAAGGCGTCCAGCAACACATGGGTGACCAGCACCAGCCAGATGGTGAGGAACAGTCGGGTGCCGGAGTATCGCTCATCGGGGCGGAAGCGCCTGATCAGCCAGGTCAGCAACACGGCCACGATGCTGAGGACGAACAGCGAATGGCTGAAGCCGCGGTGATAGGTCATGTTGGCGACTGCATCGCCGTAGTCGATGACCACGTCGAGGTCGGGCAGGGTGCCGAGCACGGCGCCGTAGGCGAGCGCCTTGCGGCCTTGCCAGCGTCCGAGCATCGCGCCCTGTACGCTGGCGCCGAGTAAGGCCTGGGTGATCGAGTCCATGTGCAGATCCCTGGGGGCGGGGAAATTACCTTAGCCGAAGCGCCGGCGGCACCTGATCGGCAAATTTCGAAAAAGTATGTCGTGGTTCGGCACGGCGTAGGACAATCGCCGGCTCAATCGTCCATGGCGCACTCCATGCTGGAAATTTCCAATACCGTGCAGCTGCCGGATGCCGAGATCGAATTGACCGCGATACGCGCCCAGGGTGCCGGCGGGCAGAACGTCAACAAGGTGTCCAGCGCGTTGCACCTGCGTTTCGACATCCGGGGCTCGTCGCTGCCGGCGTTCTACAAAGAACGTTTGCTGGCGCTGCGCGACAGCCGCATCACCGCGGAGGGTGTGGTCGTCATCAAGGCGCAGCGCTATCGTACTCAGGAACAGAACCGCCTCGATGCGCTCGAGCGGCTGGCGGAGCTGATTCGCAGCGTTGGCAAGGTGGAGAAGGCCCGCCGCCCGACCAAACCGACCCTCGGCTCGAAGAGGCGCCGGCTCGAAGGCAAGAGCCGGCGAGGTGCGATCAAGGCGGGGCGAGGTCGGATCGACTACTGAGGTCAGGTGCCGGTGCGCACGTCGGGCGTTGCCTCGGGGGGCGGCACGTCATCCAGCTCGACTCCGTTGGCCGGCTCGTGCTTGGCGGCGTCTTCCGGCGTGTCGGGCATCAGCTCCATGACGGTGGGACTGGTGCGCAGGATCGGCGTGAAGTGGCCGTGCGGCTCGGTCACCAGATCGAACACCTTGCGCGGCCGGTAGAAGGCATAGAACGCCAGTACGCCCAGGCCCACCGCGAAGAACAGCGGCAGGGCGATGGGCCCGACCAGATGCATCAGGCCGCCGGCTGCCACCGGGCCCAGCGCGGCGCCGAAGCCGTTGGCCAATAGCAGGCCGCTGGAGCCGGAAAGGATCTCGTCGGGATTGAGCTGATCGACCATCTGCGCAACGGCGATGGAATAGATGGAAAACGCCAGGCCACCCCAGACGAACATCAGCCCCAGCAGCAGCGGGCTGGCCATCAGAGGTGCCACGGCAAGCGCGAGAACGGCCGCCAGCGCCACTACCCAGAGCAGCACGGTGCGCCGCTCGTGCTTGTCGGAAAACAGCCCGATCGGCCACTGCAGCACGGCCCCGCCGAGGATGGTGACACTCATCAGCAGCCCCACGCCTGCCGCATCGAAGCCGATCTCGCTGGCATACACCGGTGCCAGGCCCCAGAAGCCACCCAGCACGAAACCCGAGATGCCGGCCGCCATCAGCGGTAGTGGGGCGATGCGCGCCAGCTGCAGCAGGTCGGTCGGCGGAATGTCGGGCAAGGTCGGCTGCGGCTGGCGGGTCAGGGTAATGGGCATCATCGCGCCGCCGATGAGGATGGTCGCCAGGGCAAACAGGGTGAATTCCATCGGGCTGTCGAGCCCCAGAAGTTGCTGAGCCGCCGCCAGCGCACCCAGGTTGACTGCCATGTACACGGCGAATACCTGGCCACGCTTCTCGCCGCTCACCTGGGCGTTGAGCCAGCTCTCGATCACCATGTAGAGCGTGACCAGGGCGATACCGTAAACCAGGCGAAGGACCAGCCATACCCACGGATTGACGATCATCACGTGCAGCAGCACGGCGGTGGCGGCCACCGAGGCGTAGAAGGAGAACGTACGAATATGGCCGATGCGGCGAATCAGCGATGGCGCCAGCCAGGTGCCGATCAGGAACCCGGCGAAATAGCCGGACATCAGCAGGCCGACCATCCCCGTCGAGTAGCCTTCGGCCACGCCGCGCAGGGTCAGGAGTGTGTTGAGTAGCCCGTGGCCGAGCAGCAGCAGAGCCACGCCGGCGAGCAGTGAACTGATGGGAGCGATCAAGGACGTCATGCGGTAACCCTAGGCAGCGAAGCCGGCGAAGGCAAGTCCAGGTACGTCGGGCGCTGGCCGCTGGCGCCACCTAACTTGCTGATTTCAGAATAAATTCGCAATGGATGGCGAAATGGTGCGAGTCGGCGGCACCCCTGCGTTGTGCATTTGGCAGCGGACGGCATTCAGGATTCCCGCAACGTGGCGCACTGCAGGGGCTCGGCATGACGCACGGCCTGATTCAACGACCGCACGGCCTCGACCATCGCCTGGCGGTCGAGCGCGCCGCTCAGACTGATCGCTGCCTGGTCGACCACCGCCTGGGCGTGGCGCAGCAGCACCCGTTCGGTGTCAGCGTCCTTGGCGGCGTAGAGCAGGTTCTTGCAGGCTTGCAGCAGTGCTTGCAAAACCTGCAGATCGTCCGCGCCATAGCGGCGTTGAGGGCCGAAGGTCATCTGCAGCAGCTGGTGCAGGTTCAGTTCGCGGATGAATATCCGCGGTCGATCCTGGGCGTGAGCGACCTCATGGTCGGGCATCTCCATGCGCTCGGCCAGCAGTACGCTCAGCATGTCGATCGCCTTGATCGCGGTTCCCGGGTCGTTGATACCCGGGCTTAGCGCGCGCACGGCGATCTCGACGATCTGCTTGAAGCCGAAGAAGAAGTGTCGGTGCGCATACTCCTCGACGTAGAAGTCGAAACAGTCGAGCAGACGGTTCGTGCAGTCATCGTCGAGTTCACGGTCGATGCGCATCAGCGGGTGCCCGGGCATGACGAAGAAACCGTAATGCACTTGCACCGTCATGCGCGCGTCGTGCTCGTCGAGAACGCCGTGGGCGGCTGTGACATTCAGTGCCTTGAAGTACCCCGAGCGCCGCGCCCGCACGACGGACCACTGCGCGTCGTCCGGCCAAGCCGGGCCATGGCTGTCTTGCAGCTGACGACGGCGTGCGCGCAGCTGACCGAGAGTCTGTTTGTAGACGCGGTTGAGGATGAAATCGACCTGGATGGAGAGCGAAATGGAACGGATGAAGTAGACGAACAGGCACAGGCAGATGACTGCGAGCCCCAGCGCCAGGAAGATGCCCAGGCTCGGCACGTTGATGTCGTCGCCTTCCTGGATGGTCGAGATCAGCATCAGCGAATTGATGATGGTGCCGAGGTAAACGCCCAGCACGACCTGATGGCTGCGACTGCTGATCAGCCCCGGGATCACCCGCGGTGACAGCGACGACGCGGCCGAGTTGAGCACCACCATGACCATCGAGAAGCTGAACACCATCAGCGAGATGATGCCCGCCACCAGCGTGCCGAGGATCAGACGGGCGTTGTCGGCGTTCTTCACCAGCCCCAGATCGAGGTCTTCCTTGTAAGGCTGTAGCCAGGTCATCTCCAAGACGATGGTGACGACGCACAGGCTGGCGAGGCCGACCGCGATCAGAGTCGGGTAGAAGGCGATGCTACCGGTGACGCGGTGATACAGGCGAAACAGCCTGTTGGTGACTGCGGACATTGGGGCTCCCTGCGATGGTCCGCCGAAGCGGGGCTACCCGCCTTTCGGCAGCATCGGGGGCGTAACGTTCGCTCAGTCCTTGTCACCGGGAACCAGGGTCGCGATCAGCGCACGCACGCTGCCGGGCAGGGCGTCCAGCTCACGGACCAGAATGCTGCGTTCTCTCACTGCCCAGGGTTCGTCCAGTGTGACCAGGGCGAGCTGCATGGTGCGGCTGTGTCGGCGCGCTGCCGACTCGGGGATGATGCCAATGCCCACACCGGCCTCGATCATCCGGCAGACCGCCTCGAAGCTGGAGACCTGTATGCGCAGGGAGAGCTGGCCGCCGAGTTTTTCCACCTGATCGCGCAGGAAGGTCAGCAGGGTGCTGCCCTCGTGCAGGCCGATGTGCTGATAGGCCAGGGTCTGGCGCAGCGTGACCTGTGCTTCCCCGGCCAGCGGATGGCCGACCGGTACCGCCAGCAGCAGGCGGTCGGTGCTGAAGTGCAATACCTGCAGCCCTTCGGCCTGCACCGGGCCCGCGATGATGCCCATGTCGGTGCTGCCGTCCAGCACACCACGCACGATGTCGCGGCTCAGGCGCTCCTGCAGGTCCACCGTGACGCCGGGGCGCTCGGCGAGAAATCCGGCCAGCACCTCCGGGAGGAATTCGGTTACGGCCGTGGTATTGGCGAAGATGCGGATGTGACCGGCCGAGTCGGTGCCGTATTCGGCGAACTCGCTTTTCAGATAGTCCACCTGGCGCATGATCAGCCGCGCATGTTGCAGCAGCTTGTGCCCGGCCGGCGTCAGCTCCACCCCGCGGCTGTCGCGGTAGAGCAGGCGGCTATCGAACTGAGCTTCCAGCGCCTTGATACGTGCACTGGCGGCTGCCGGTGAGAGGTGCGCGCGGCGCGCGCCCTGGGTCAGGCTGGGGGACTCGGCGATATGGATGAACAGGCGCAGATCGGCCAGATCGAAATGCATGAGGTGCCTCGGCTTGGGTCGGGCGTTCAGCTTAGCCGAACGCCGGTGTCGGTAAATACAAATTCTCGGAACGCCGGCTTCGTAGCATCCTGCGGCAAAACAAGACAACAGCGGAACCCGACGATGACCGATACCTCTGCCTGGATTGGCCGCAGCGAAGAAGTCCACGACCAGCTCAGCCGCAACCTGCTGATGCGCATTGCCGCGACCTTCGGTGAAAGCACTCCCGCCCATGGCGAAGCGCTGCCGCCTTTGTGGCAATGGTGCTTCTTCCAGGACCCGATTGCCGAAAGCGGGCTGGGCGAGGACGGCCACCCGGCGCGCGGTGGCTTCCTCCCGCCGGCGGACAACCGCAACCGCATGTGGGCCGGTGGCCGCGTCGAATTCTTCCGCCCGCTGGAAGCGGGTGGTGAGGCCCGGCGGGTATCGACCATCAAGCACATCGAGGAGAAGCATGGCCGCACCGGTGCGTTGCTGTTCGTTACCGTGCAGCACGACTACCTGCAGGACGGCCGCCTGGCCATCCGCGAGGAGCAGGACATCGTCTACCGCGAGCCGAGCCCGCCGAAGACCAGCAGTGGCGAACCCATGGTCGCCGGTGGCTGGCGCGAGGCGGTGACACCCGCGCCGACGCTGCTGTTCCGTTATTCGGCGGTCACCTTCAACGGCCATCGCATCCATTACGACTGGCCCTACGTCACCGAGACCGAAGGCTATGCCGGCCTGGTCGTTCACGGCCCGCTGATCGCCACGCTCAACCTGCGCGCCTTCTGCCGCGCCAATCCCGACGCCCGCCTGCGCCGCTTCGCCTACCGCGGCCTGCGCCCGCTGATCGCGCCGCAGCCGTTCGAGGTCGGCGGCCGCATCGTCGCGCCGGGCAAGGCCGAACTCTGGGCCGGCGACCACAACGGCCTGGCGCAGAAAGCCGAAGTGGAATTCGACTGAATCGTAGGGTGGATCACGGCGCAGCCTTATCCACCGTTGAGGCCGCGTGCCGCACAAGCGAGAAACCGAGATGACCCCGAACAAGACCGAAGAACTGAGCTTCATCCGCGAAGGCGTGCGCGCCCTCTGTGCCGAATTTCCCGCCGAGTACTGGCGCAAGATAGACGAGGAGAAAGGCTTCCCGGAAGCCTTCGTCACCGCCATGACCGAGGCCGGCTGGCTGTCGGCGATGATCCCGGAAGAATACGGCGGTTCCGGCCTGGGTCTGGCCGAGGCCTCGGTGATCCTCGAGGAGGTCAACCGTTGCGGCGGCAACTCCGGGACCATCCACGGGCAGATGTACAACATGTTCACCCTGCTCAGAAACGGCAGCGAGGAGCAGAAACGCTACTACCTGCCGAAGCTGGCCAGCGGCGAGCTGCGGCTGCAGTCCATGGGCGTCACCGAGCCGACCACCGGCACCGACACCACCAAGATCAAGACCACCGCAGTGCGCCAGGGCGACAAGTACGTCATCAACGGGCAGAAGGTGTGGATCTCGCGCATCCAGCATTCCGACCTGATGATCCTGCTGGCACGCACCACGCCGCTGGCCGAGGTGCAGCGCAAGTCCGAGGGCATGTCGATCTTTCTCGTCGACCTGCGCGAGGCCATCGGCAACGGCCTGACCGTGCAGCCGATCGCCAACATGGTCAACCACGAGACCAACGAGCTGTTCTTCGACAACCTGGAGATTCCCGCCAGCAGCCTGATTGGCGAGGAGGGCAAGGGCTTTCGCTACATCCTTGACGGCCTGAATGCCGAGCGCACGCTGATCGCCGCCGAGTGCATCGGCGATGGCCGCTGGTTCGTCGAGAAGTCCGCGCAGTACGCCCGCGATCGCGTGGTATTCGGCCGGCCCATCGGCCAGAACCAGGGCGTGCAGTTTCCGATCGCCGAAGCGCATATCGAGATCGAAGCCGCCGACCTGATGCGCTGGCGCGCCTGCGAGGAATACGACGCCGGTCGCAATGCCGGAGCGGCGGCCAACATGGCCAAGTACCTGGCCGCCAAGGCCAGCTGGGAGGCCGCCAACGCCTGTCTGCAGACCCACGGCGGCTTCGGCTTCGCCAACGAGTACGACGTCGAGCGCAAGTTCCGCGAGACGCGGCTGTATCAGGTAGCGCCGATCTCCACCAACCTGATCCTGTCGTACGTGGCCGAGCACTTGCTCGAGCTGCCGCGTTCGTTCTAACGGAGCCAGACGTAGGATGGAAACGGCGAAGCCTTTTCCACGCATATCGAACAGGCGACACGGGTGGTGGAAATGCTTCGCGATTTCCACCCCTACGAAAAAGGGAAGTGCGTCATGAATATCAGCCATCTCGACCACCTGGTGCTGACCGTCGCTGACCTCGAGGCAACGATCGACTTCTACACCCGCGTGCTCGGCATGCAGGTGGTGACCTTCGGCGAAGGGCGCAAGGCGCTGGCCTTCGGCAACCAGAAGATCAACCTGCACCAGGCCGGGCGCGAATTCGAGCCCAAGGCCGAGCGCCCGACCCCGGGTTCGGCGGACCTCTGCTTCATCGTTGCCACACCGCTGGCCGAGGTGATCACACACCTTCAGGCGCAGCAGGTCGTCATCGTCGAAGGTCCGGTGCAGCGCACCGGCGCGACCGGACCGATCCGCTCGGTGTACCTGCGCGACCCCGACCAGAACCTCATCGAACTGTCCAATCCGTTAGAGAATCCGCTGGAGCCCAACGCATGAGCCAGCACACCCGTGCCCTGACCGAATTCCTCGCCGGGCTCGCCTACGAGCAGATCCCCGAACCGGTGCTCGCCCGCACCGAAGACCTCTTTCTCGACTGGCTCGGCTCGGCCCTGGCCAGCGCCGGCTCGCACCCGATCCCGCTGTTCGAGCGTTACGCGCAGAAGATGGGCCCGGCCGACGGGCCGGCGCGCATTCTGGTCAACGGCCAGAGCAGCTCGGCCTATTTCGCCGCGCTGGTGAATGCCGCCAGCTCGCACCTGGTGGAGCAGGACGACCTGCACAACAGCTCCGTGCTGCACCCGGCCACGGTGGTGTTTCCCGCTGCGCTGGCGGCGGCGCAGGATCTCGGCAAGTCCGGCCGCGAGCTGCTGGTGGCCTCGGTGGCCGGCTACGAGGCGGGCATCCGCATCGGCGAGTTCCTCGGCCGCTCGCATTACCGCATCTTCCACACCACCGCGACGGTCGGCACCCTGGCCGCGGCGGTGGCCGTTGGCAAGCTGATGGATTTCGACCAGCAGCAGTTCACCCATCTGCTCGGCAGCGCCGGTACGCAAGCGGCGGGGCTGTGGGAGTTTCTCCGTGACGCGGCGGACTCCAAGCAACTGCACACCGCCAAGGCGGCTGCCGATGGCCTGCTCGCCGCCTACCTGACCGCCGATGGCCTGACCGGCGCGCAGAACATCCTCGAAGGCGAGCAGGGCATGGCGGCGGGCATGTCCCGCGATGCCGAGCCGAGCAAGCTGTCCGACCGGCTCGGCATGCGCTGGGCGCTGGCGGAAACCTCGTTCAAGTTCCACGCCTCCTGCCGGCATACCCACCCGGCGGCCGATGCGCTGCTGGCGCTGATGCAGCGCGAAGGGCTCGGGGCCGATGACATCGCCTCGGTCACCACCCGCGTGCACCAGGGCGCGATCGACGTGCTCGGCCGCGTGACGGTGCCGCTGACGGTGCATCAGGCCAAGTTCTCCATGGGCACCGTGCTGGGGCTGATCGCCCTGTACGGCAAGGCCGGCCTGACCGAATTCCACAGCCATGCGCTCAGCGACCCGCGCGTCGGCGAGTTCCGCGAGAAGGTCTCGATGACGCTCGATCCCGAGGTGGACGGCGCCTACCCGGCACGCTGGCTCGGTCGCGTCGAAGTGATCACCGCCGATGGCCGCACGCTGCACGGCGCCATCGACGAGCCGAAGGGCGACCCGGGCAACACGCTGAGCCGCGCCGAGCTGGAGGACAAGTTCCGCCGCCTGGTGCAGTTCTCCGCGGCGCGCAGCGATGACGAGGCGGGCGTGCTGATCGATACGGTCTGGCGCCTGCGCGAGCTGCAGCGGCTGGACGCATTGGCCTGACTCGTAGGGTGGAAAACGACCGCAGGTCTTTTCCACCGGTTTGTACGGCACCCCGTCGCATCGCTTGGAGCCGGATGGACCTGAACAAACGCGTGGAAATGGCTTCGGCGATTTCCACCCTACGCCGAAATTGCAGGAACCGAACATGAACGACACCCAAGTCAAACCACCCCGCCCACTCGATGGCATCACCGTAGTCAGCCTCGAGCACGCCATCGCCGCGCCGTTCTGCACGCGCCAGCTGGCCGACCTCGGCGCACGGGTGATCAAGATCGAGCGGCCCGGTGCCGGTGACTTCGCCCGCGGCTACGACGAGCGGGTCGACGGCCTGGCCTCGCATTTCGTCTGGACCAACCGCTCGAAGGAAAGCCTGAGCCTGGACGTGAAGCAGGACGCCGCTGCCCAGGTGCTCGACCAGCTCTTGGCCAAGGCCGACGTGCTGGTGCAGAACCTGGCACCGGGCGCCGCCGCGCGCATGGGGTTGTCCTTCGAGGCGCTGCACGAGCGCTTTCCGCGGCTGATCGTCTGCGACATTTCCGGCTACGGCGAGGGCGGCCCCTACGAGCAGAAGAAGGCCTATGACCTGCTGATCCAGAGCGAGGGCGGCTTTCTCTCCGTCACCGGTGGGCCGGGTGAAACCGAGATGGCCAAGGCCGGCTGCTCCATCGCCGACATCGCCGCGGGCATGTACGCCTACACCGGCGTGCTTTCGGCGCTGATGCTGCGCGACAAGACGGGCGAGGGCAGCCGCGTCGACGTTTCCATGCTCGAAAGCCTGGTGGAGTGGATGGGCTACCCGTTGTATTACGCCTACAAGGGCGCGACGCCGCCGCCGCGTGCCGGCGCCGCCCACGCCACCATCTACCCCTACGGCCCGTTCCCTACCGGCGACGGCGGCACGGTAATGCTCGGCCTGCAGAACGAGCGCGAGTGGCTGGCGTTCTGCGACAAGGTCCTGCTGCAGCCGGAGCTGGCGCAGGACGAGCGCTTCTCCAGCAACTCGCAGCGCTCGGACAACCGCGAGGCGCTGCGCGCGATCATCGTCGACGCGTTCGGCAAGCTGAGTGCTGACGAAGTGATTGCGCGCCTAGATGCCGCGCCCATCGCCAATGCGCACGTCAACGACATGGCCGGCGTCTGGGCGCATCCGCAGCTCAAGGCGCGCCAGCGCTGGAGCGAGGTGGACAGCCCGGCCGGCCGCCTGCCTGCGCTGCTGCCGCCGGGGCGCAACAGTGCCTTCGCCCCGCGCATGGACCCGATCCCCGCCTTGGGCCAGCACACCGACAGCCTGCTGGCCGAGCTGGGTTACGCCCCCGGCGACATTCAGCGCTTGCACGAGCAGGGCGCGGTATGAGCGTGCCCAGGAGCCAGCCCATGAACTCATCGATCATCCGTAGCGCGCTGTTCGTCCCGGCGACCCGTCCGGAGCGCATTCCCAAGGCGCTGGCGAGCGGCGCCGACGCGGTCATCGTCGACCTCGAGGATGCGGTCGCGGAGAACCTTAAGGCAGAGGCGAGGGGCAACCTCGATGCCTTCCTCGCTGCCAACCCGGCGGCGCGCCTGCTGGTGCGCATCAACGCGCCAACCCATGCCGAGCAGGCCGCGGACCTGGCGCTTTGTGCCCGTCATGCCGGCGTCGCCGGCGTGCTGCTGCCGAAGGTCGAAAGCGCGGTGCAGGTTGCGCTGGCGGCCAGCTGCGGCAAGCCGGTCTGGCCAATCGTCGAAAGTGCCCGCGGGCTCGCCAATCTGGCGGAAATTGCCGACGCCCAGGGTGTCGAGCGGCTGTCCTTCGGCGCGCTGGACCTGGGCCTCGATCTCGGCCTGGCCAATGGCACCGCCGGCGCCGAGCGCATGCTTGACCAGGCACGCTATGCGCTGCTGCTGCAGTCGCGATTGGCCGGGCTGGCAGCACCGCTGGACAGCGTCTTTCCCGACATCAAGAACCTCGATGGCCTGACCCGTGCCGCTGCCGACGCGCGTGACATGGGCTTTGGCGGCCTGCTGTGCATCCACCCGAGCCAGGTGGCCGTGGTGCATGAAACCCTGATGCCCAGTGCCGCGGAACTGGACTGGGCGCAACGCATCCTCGCCGCCGGAGCTTCCGGCGATGGGGTATTCGTGGTGGACGGACAGATGGTCGACGCCCCCGTCATCGGCCGTGCCCGTCGCCTGCTGCAACGTGCCGGGCAAGCGGTGCCCTGACCGCAACGCTTGCCCGCGAAACGTACCAATCGACAAAAACAAGAGGGTACTTCCATGCTGAGTAACAAGCTCAAGGCACTCGCCTGCGCGCTTTCTTTCACCGTCGCCGGGTTGGTGCACGCCGACCCCGTGACCATAAAGTTCGCCCATGTGGTGGCGGACAACACACCGAAGGGGCAGGGCGCCCTGCTGTTCAAGAAGCTGGCCGAGGAGCGTCTGCCGGGCAAGGTGAAGGTCGAGGTCTACCCGAACTCGTCGCTGTTCGGCGACGGCAAGGAAATGGAAGCCTTGCTGCTCGGCGACGTGCACATGCTGGCGCCGTCGCTGGCCAAGTTCGAGCACTACGACAAGGGCATCCAGATTTTCGATCTGCCGTTCCTGTTCGATGACATCGAGGCCGTCAACCGTTTCCAGGCCAGCCCGCAAGGGCAGGGACTGCTGAGCAGCATGGAAGACAAGGGCATCACCGGCCTGGCTTACTGGCACAACGGCGTGAAGCAGCTGTCGTCCAACAAGGCGATGCATGAGCCCAAGGACGCCCGCGGCCTGAAGTTCCGCGTGCAGGCTTCCAACGTGCTCGACGAGCAGTTCAAGGCGATTCGCGCCAACCCGCGCAAGATGAGCTTCTCGGAGGTCTACCAGGGCCTGCAGACCGGCGTGGTCAACGGCACCGAGAACACCTGGTCGAACTACTACAGCCAGAAGGTGCACGAAGTGCAGAAGTACATGACCGAATCGGACCATGGCCTGATCGACTACATGGTCATCACCAAAACGAAGTTCTGGAAGGGCTTGCCCGAGGACGTCCGCACCGAGCTGGAAGCGGTCATGGCCGAGGTGACGGTTGAGGTAAACCGCCAGGCCGATGAGCTCAACCAGAAGGACAAGCAGGCCATCGCGGGGGCCGGCACCACCGAGATCATCGAGCTGACCCCCGAGCAGCGCGCCAAATGGCGCGAGGCGATGCAGCCGGTGTGGAAGAAGTTCGAGAACGAGATCGGCGCCGACCTGATCAAGGCAGCCGAAGCCTCGAACCAGCGCTGATGCACCAGCGGCACCCGGCCATGCGCCGGGTGCCCCGGTTGCGCGGGCAGGTGTCTCGACGGGACACTTGCCGGTAATCGATGCTCGGCACAGGATTTTCTATGAAGGTAAGCGATGCGCTGCGCCAACGGCGCAGCATCCGCGCGTTCGACGATCGCCCCGTGGACGCCGACCTGTTGCGCTCATTGCTTTGGATTCAAGCAGCAGATCTGGTGGCGGCAACGGTTCGGCGAGTGCACAGGCGCCCAGGGCCATGCCCAGAGGAACTGCCAGCGGATGTGTTCGAGTCGAGGCGACTTCTGCCTCACACCATTAGGGAAACCCTGAAGAAGACTTCTTGAATCTGGTGAAATACGCCGAACCCGTTGCCCGAGTATCCCGATGAAGCAGATGACCTTCGCTGACGCCGAGTACGCCGGCAAGCGCAAGCAGACCCGCAGAGAATTGTTCCTGATCGAGATGGATCAGGTGGTGCCTTGGAAAGGTTTGATTACTCTGATCGAGCCGCATTACCCGAAGGGTGAAGGCGGACGTCCAGCGTATCCATTGATGGCGATGCTGCGCGTGCACCTGATGCAAAACTGGTTCGGCTATAGCGATACGGCGATGGAGGAAGCGTTGTACGAGACCACCATTCTGCGCCAGTTCGCAGGGTTGAGCCTGGAGCGCATTCCGGACGAAACCACCATCCTCAACTTCCGTCGTTTGCTGGAGAAGCACGAACTGGCTGCTGGAATCCTGGCCGTGATCAACGGCTACCTGGCGACCGTGGCCTGTCGCTGCGCCAGGGCACCATCGTCGATGCCACGCTGATCAATGCGCCGAGTTCGACGAAGAATAAAGATGGCAAACGCGACCCGGAGATGCACCAGACCAAGAAGGGAAACCAATATTGTGTGTCACGAACACAGGTCAGTTGACCTGTGATGCTGTACCGAAGATGGAAGTAGGCCTTCCGAAGTCGGCTTGCAGGAGCGGACTTCAAACCACCCGGTGCTGCTGCGCCCAAAAGGCGTGGTGGTGAGCGACCGAGGAAAAGTCACCCCTGAGGGTGGCAGGTGAGTATGGAGAAGATGAGCGAAAGCAAACCGTCCGATGACGCATCGTTATGCCCAAGGTGCTGTCGAAACTGAGGTTGAGTATTGGCTTCAGGACGAGTCGGGGCGTTACCTGCTTACGGACCCGATGGCAGCCGGTGTATAGGCGGCATGATCTCCATATAGGCTTTGGTATGGAACGTGAGAACCTTGCTCCAGATGCGAAGGAAAATGACAAATGGCCAACACCATGAGGAAGAATACCGATGCTGGAGCGAGGGGCGGAGCCTCCCGTAGTAGTGATGAAGCCTCTGTAATGGCGGTGGAGCGAAGGGGCGGCGTTATCCTGCCGACGAATGCTGTCAACCTCCGGGGATGAGCAGCATGATATCGGCGAAACCTTATGGATTAGCGAAGCGCACGGTATGGGAGGCATACCAGCAGGTTAAAGCTAACCGTGGTGCTGCTGGCGTCGACGATGAAACCATTGCCGACTTCGAGCAGGGCCTGTCGAAGAATCTTTACAAGCTGTGGAACCGGATGTCGTCGGGATCATACTTCCCGCCGCCGGTGAAGCAGGTGGAGATTCCCAAAGCGTCGGGAGGCATGCGCAAGCTGGGAGTGCCCACGGTCTCTGACCGTGTTGCGCAAACCGTAGTCAAGCTTCTCATCGAGCCAGAGCTGGACTCGATCTTCCATCCGGACTCTTATGGGTATCGGCCTGGACGGTCGGCGAAGCAGGCCGTGGCAATCACTCGTGAACGCTGCTGGCGATATGACTGGGTCGTGGAGTTTGATATCAAGGCGGCTTTCGATCAGATTGATCATGGGCTGCTGATGAAAGCGGTACGCGCCCACATCAAGGAAGACTGGATTCTTCTGTACATTGAGCGGTGGCTGGTTGCTCCGTTCGAAACGAAGGACGGCGTTTGCGTTCCACGCGACCGCGGCACTCCGCAAGGAGGAGTAGTCAGTCCAATCCTGATGAATCTGTTCATGCACTACGCCTTCGACATGTGGATGCAACGCACCAGCGCGAACTGTCCGTTCGCCCGGTATGCAGACGATGCGGTGGTTCACTGCCGTAGTCGGAAGCAGGCGGAATATATGATGCGAACCATCGCGTCACGGCTAGCGGACTGCGGGCTGACGATGCATCCTGAGAAATCGAAGATCGTGTATTGCAAGGACAGCAACCGTACCGAACAGCATCTGCATGTGAGCTTCACCTTCCTGGGTTTTATGTTCAGGCCGAGGAAGGCACTCAGCAAAGAAGGCAGGCTTTTCACGAGCTTCCTTCCGGGAGCGAGCGAGGGTGCCTTGAAGCGGATGCGGCAAACGGTGCGCAGGTGGCGACTCAATAGTCAAACCCACGTGACGCTGGCCGATGTGGCTCGGCTATACAATCCGGTGATACAGGGGTGGTGGCACTACTATGGCTCGTTTTATCGGACGTCCATGCTTGGCATCTTCCAACACATTGACCGCGCACTTGAACGCTGGGCCCGACGAAAGTACAAGGCCCTTCACAGGCGGAAGCGGCGTGGTAGCCGATGGGTGGAAAAGATGCGTATGGCGGCACCCCGACTGTTCCATCACTGGCGAGTGGCTGGGCAACAAGGTTGGATAACGGGAGCCGTATGACGCGAGAGTGTCACGTACGGTTCTGCGAGCGGCTGTGGGGGCAGTTCCTGCGGTCGACTCACCACTTCGGTATGAAGGCGCATATCGGCGTGGACGACACGTCTGGCCTGGTGCACAGCGTAGTGGGTACGGCGGCCAACGTTGCGGACGTTACTCAGGTCGACAAGTTGCTGCATGGCGACGAGAACGTAGTTTGTACGGACGCGGGCTACATTGGCGTTGAGAAACGTCCGGAGCATGCTGATCGGAAGGTTATCTGGCAGGTGGCGGCACGACGTAGCACCTACAAGAAGCTCGATAAACGCAGTGCGCTATACAAAGCCAAGCGCAAGATCGAGAAAGCCAAGGCTCAGGTGCGCGCCAAGGTCGAGCACCCGTTCCGGGTGATCAAGCGGCAGTTTGGTTATACCAAGGTGCGCTTCCGCGGACTGGTGAAGAACACGGCGCAACTGGTGACGCTGTTCGCCCTGTCGAACCTCTGGATGGCTCGCAGACATTTGCTGGCGAATGCAGGAGAGGTGCGCCTGTAATGTGGGAAATGGCTGCGGCGAAGTTATCGCGGCGGCCATAAACACCGATATCGGTGGGCGAACTGATCATTTTGGATCGGTTTTCCGCTTTCAAAAACGGCGCAGGCTGAAGTCGACCGGAAATACAGGCTGCTTCAGACCATCCTTAGAAGAAACCGTGAAGGAGCAAGGCGTTAGCCAGCTTATTGGCGATGGTCATGTGCTTCGACGAATTGTGACGCAGGTTGGGTGGTCCGCAGGGGCAGCGGAACCAGGCCCCTTTTCATCCCAATTCACAGGCCGGACGCCGTGAAACCGATATTAAAGATTGACCGCTGAGGTTACTTCCGCAATGACCTCGATGGTTGGGGCGCGGCGGCGGCCGCGCGTGCAGTCGAGCACAGGCCGGTCGCTGCCCCATCAGATTGCCGTCCTCGCCCAGCCGGCTGCGGATTGCTGCTCGGCCAGTCCAGAGGCACGCAGCAGTTCCTGTGTGTAGGGGTGGCTCGGTGCCTGGAAAATCTGCCGGGCATCGCCTTGTTCGACGACGATACCGTCCTTGATGACCATGAGGTCGTGGGCGAGGGCGCGGACCACCGCCAGGTCGTGACTGATGAACAGATAGGTCAGCCCATGTACCGCCTG
Organism: Stutzerimonas sp. Brlt_14; assembly: GCF_051948915.1. Lineage (NCBI taxonomy): Bacteria > Pseudomonadati > Pseudomonadota > Gammaproteobacteria > Pseudomonadales > Pseudomonadaceae > Stutzerimonas > Stutzerimonas sp. Brlt_14. The sequence continues at coordinate 700,143 of NZ_JAYJLM010000002.1, read as the reverse complement.
CAGGTTGCGCAGCAGGTCGACGATCTGCTTCTGCACGGTGCGGTCCAGCGCCGAGGTGGGTTCGTCGAGCAGGATCACCTCGGGTTCGAGGACCAGCGCTCGGGCGATGGAGATGCGCTGGCGTTGGCCCCCGGAGAATTCATGGGGATAGCGATGGCGCGTCTGCGGATCGAGGCCGACTTCCTGCAGGACGCGGATCACCGCGAGCTCGCGCTCGGCCACGGTCCCGATGCGGTGGATGTCCAGGCCTTCGCGGATGATCTGTTCAACCGACATGCGCGGGCTCAGGCTGCCGAACGGATCCTGGAACACCGCTTGCAGGTGCCTGCGGTGTGGGCGCATGGCCTTCGCGCTCAGTGCATCCAGGCGCTGGGTTCCGAAGTGGATCTCGCCCTGGGAACCCACCAGGCGCAGCAGCGCCTGGCCGAGGGTCGACTTGCCCGAACCGGATTCGCCGACGATGCCCAGGGTACGCCCGCGCGTGAGTTCGAAGCTGATGCCATCCACAGCCTTGACGTAGCGCTGCTGGCGGCTGAACAACGGCTTGGGCAGGGGAAACCAGACACGCAGGCCGCAGGCCCGGATCAGCGTGTCGTCACTGCGTGAGGGTAGCGGGTCGCCGGAGGGCTCCGCATCGAGCAACAGGCGGGTATAGGGGTGGTGCGGCGCAGAAAACAGGCTGCGGCATTCGTTCTGCTCCACCAGGCTGCCCTGGCGCATCACGCAGACACGTTGAGCGATCTTGCTCACCAGGTTCAGGTCGTGGCTGATCAGTAGCAGCGACATCCCGAGGCGCGCCTGCAGGTCCTTGAGCAGCAGCAGGATGGTTTCCTGGACGGTCACGTCCAGCGCCGTGGTGGGCTCGTCGGCAATCAGCAGCTCGGGCTCATTGGCCAGCGCCATGGCGATCATCACCCGCTGCCGCTGGCCGCCAGATAATTGGTGGGGATAGGCGTTGAGCCGTGCGGTCGGCTCGCGGATGCCCACTAGTTCCAGCAACTCCACGCTGCGCGCCCGTGCCGCCTTGCCAGTGAGCCCCTTGTGCAGAGACAGGATCTCGCCGATCTGCCGTTCGACGGTGTGCAGCGGATTGAGCGATGTCATGGGTTCCTGGAAGATCATCGCGATTCGGTTACCGCGCAATTCGCGAAGCCGTTTTTCCGAGGCTCCAAGCAGGTCTTCGCCCGCATAGCGGATGGCTCCGGAGGTCCGGGTGGACGCGGGCAACAGGCGCAACAGCGAGTGGGCCAGCACCGACTTGCCCGAGCCGGACTCGCCGACCAGCGCGAGGCATTCGCCGCGACGGATGTCCAGGTCGATGCCGTGAACCACCTCCTGCCCGGCGAAGGCCACTCTCAGGTCACGGATTTCAATCAGGTTGTCTTGGTTCATGCGGACCTCGGGTCAAGGGCGTCGCGGGCCGATTCGCCGATGAATAGCAGCAAGCTGAGAATGGTCGCCAGCGCGGCGAAGGCGGTAAGGCCCAGCCAGGCGGCTTGCAGGTTGCGTTTGGCCTGGCCGATGAGCTCACCCAGCGAAGCGGTGCCAGGCGGCATGCCAAAGCCCAGGAAATCCAGCGCGGTCAGGGTGGTAATGGCCCCGGTGAGGATGAAGGGAACGAAGGTCATGGTGGAGGTCAGCGCGTTGGGCAGGATGTGGCGCCACATGATCATGCGGTCCGAAAGGCCCAGCGCCCGGGCGGCTTTCACGTATTCTAGGGAACGCCCGCGCAGGAACTCGGCGCGCACCACGTCCACCAGCGCCATCCACGAGAACAGCGCCATGATGCCCAGCAGCCAGCCGAAGCCGGGCTCGACGAAGCCCGAGAGAATGATCAATAGATAGAGCACCGGCAGGCCCGACCAGATTTCCAGTAGCCGCTGGCCGAACAGATCGACCTTTCCGCCGTAATAGCCCTGCAGGGCGCCGACGGTCACGCCGACGATGACGCTGATCAGGGTCAGTGCCAGCGCGAACAGGATCGATACCCGTGTGCCGTAAAGCAGGCGTGCCAGCACATCGCGCGCCTGTTCGTCGGTGCCCAGCCAGTTCTCCGTGGAGGGTGGGCTCGGAGAGGGGACCGTGAGGTCGTAGTTCACCGTGTCGTAGCTGAACGGGATCGGCGGGAACAGCATCCAGCCACCGTGATCCTCGATCAGGTGGCGCACGTATTCGCTGCGGTAATCCGGCGGAAAGGGGAACTGCCCGCCGAATTCGGTTTCCGGATAGGGCTTGAAGATCGGAAAGTAGAGCGTGCCGTTGTGGCTGAGCAGGAGCGGCTTGTCGTTGGCGACCAGTTCGCCGCACAGGCAGATGACGAGCAACGCAGTAAACAGCCAGAGCGACCACCAGCCGCGGCGGTTGGCCTTGAAGCGCTGGAGTCGGCGGCGATTGATCGGCGAGAGAGCAGGCATCAGGCGGTCCTCGCTAAGAAGTCGATACGTGGGTCGATCAGGGTGTAGCTGAGGTCACCGATGATTTTTACCAGCAGCCCGAACAGGGTAAAGATGAACAGGGTGCCGAATACCACCGGGTAGTCGCGGTACAGCGCTGCCTCATAGCCCATTCGCCCCAGGCCATCGAGGGAAAAGATCACCTCGACCAGCAGCGAACCGGCGAAGAACACCTCGATCAGCGCGGTGGGCAGTCCGGCCACGACGAGCAGGATCGCGTTGCGGAACACGTGGCGGTAGAGCACCGCCCGTTCGGTAAGCCCCTTGGCCCTGGCGGTCACCACGTATTGGCGGCTGATCTCGTTGAGAAAGCTGTTTTTGGTGAGGATGGTCAGGGTGGCAAAGCCACCGATGACCAGCGCTGATACCGGCAGCACCAGGTGCCACAGGTAATCGATGACCTTGCCTGCCGGGCTCAGCTCCTCGAAATGCTCGGACGTCAGCCCCACGGCCGGAAACCAGCTCAGATAGCTCCCTCCGGCAAACACCACCAGCAGCAACATGGCGAACAGGAACGCCGGTACCGCGTAACCCACGATGATGACCGTGCTGCTCCAGACGTCGAAGGCACTACCGTGCCTGACGGCTTTGCGGATGCCGAGCGGGATCGACACCAGATAGGTGATGAGGGTGGCCCACAGCCCGAGGGAGAGAGATACCGGCAGTTTTTCCAGGATCAGGTCGGTGACTTTCGCGCCCCGGAAAAAGCTGGTGCCAAAATCCAGGGACGCGTAGTTCTTGAGCATGAGCCAGAGCCGCTCGTGGGGTGGCTTATCGAAGCCGTACTGGCGTTCGAGCTCCTTTATCAGCTCCGGGTCGAGGCCACGGCTGGCGCGGCTGCCGCCGGACGAAACGCTGCCGGTTTCAGGCGCTGCCTGACCGACGCCCGTGCCACCGAAGCCCTGCATGCGGGCCATGGCCTGTTCCACCGGCCCACCGGGCGCCGCCTGCACGATGATGAAGTTGATCACGATGATGCACAGCAGCGTTGGCACCACCAGCGCCATGCGCCTTAGTAGATAGCTGATCATGGCGCAGTGTCCTTCAGGCGTTCGGCCATCTGTTCGTTGGTGAGCGCGGTGGGGCTCACCTCCCACCAAGTTTCCAGGCCCACGTCATACGCAGGCTCGATTTTCGGCCGGCCGAATCGATTCCAGTGCACGGTGGGCGTCCCGTCCGAGTAGTAGTTGGGAATGATCAGGTGGCTCCATTGCAGGACCCGGTCCAGCGCGCGGGCATGCAGGACCATGTCCTCGCGGCTGGTGGCGTCGACCAGGCCGGCGATCAGCACGTCGACGGCCGGCTCTTGCAACGCCATGGCATTTGAACTGCCCACCGAGGTGGCGCTGCTGGACCCGAACAGGTCGTAGAGATCGCTGCCTGGGGAGGGGTTGGGAATACCGCTGCGCGGAAAACCGGTGACGATCATGTCGTAATCGCGGCCGTTGACCCGGCTGATGTACTGCGAGGTATCCACCCGCCGCAGGTTCAGGGTGATGCCGATTTGCGACAGGGTGCGCTTGTAGGGCAGCAGCATACGATCGAAACCCTGGCCGTCGAGAAAGGTGAATTCCAGGGGTTGGTCGTCGGCGTTGACCAGTTTATCCCCTTTCGGTCGCCAGCCGGCCTCCTGCAGCAACGTCAGCGCCTGGAGCTGTTTGTCGCGGACGAAGCCGCTGCCGTCGGTCGCAGGTGCCCGGTATACCCGGCTGAAGACTTCATCCGGAATCTGCCCCCGCAAGGGTTCCAGAATGGCCAGCTCCTGCGCGGTCGGTAGCTCGGTGGCAGCCATTTCGGTGTTGGGAAAGTAGCTGTGCTGGCGCGTATAGAAGTTGCGCATCATCTGCTTGTTGGTCCATTCGAAGTCCCAGAGCAGGGTCAGTGCCTCGCGCACCCGGCGGTCCTGGAAGATCGGGTTGAGCAGGTTGAATGCAAAGCCCTGTGGCGCCGTGGGTTTGCCCCTGGCCAGGATGGCCTTCTGCAGCCGGCCATCGCGCAAGGCAGGGCTGTCATAGCGGATGGTGAAGCCGGTTGCGGAGTACTCGCGGTTGTAGTCGTAGGCGCCGGCAATCAGCAATTGTCGGGACACCTCGATATCGCCGTAGAAATTCACGACGAGCTGATCGAAGTTGTACAGGCCGCGGCTGACGGGCAAGTCCTTTGCCCACCAATCGTTCACGCGCTCAAAGGCTACGCTGCGTCCGGGCTCCACCTTGCTGACCCGGTAGGGCCCGCTACCCAGCGGTGGCTCGTAGCCGCCGCCGTTGCGGAAGTCGCGGTCTTTCCACCAGTGCTGCGGCAACACCCGCATGCTGGCCAGGTCGAGCGGTAGCGTGCGGTTGGCGCCTTCCTTGAAGTCGAAGCGTATCGTCAGTGGAGCTTCGATCACGGCCTTCTCGACGAAGCCATAGAACTGTCGGTAGCTCAGTGAACCCTGGGTCATCAATGTTTCGAAGGTGAATTTGACGTCCTCTGCGGTCATGGGGTGGCCGTCATGGAAACGTGCCTTTGGGTTGATGAAAAAGCGCACCCAGCGGTTGTCCGGGTCGCGCTCCATCTTCTCGGCCACCAGGGCATAAACACTGTAGGGCTCGTCCAGTGAACGGTAGGCGAGCGGCTCGAATACCCAGGTATCGAGCTGCGACACGCCGGTGGCCTTGTCGACGTACGGCAGCAGGTAGGTGAACAGGTCGGTTTCCTGGGATGAGCGGCGCAGGCTGCCGCCCTTGGGGGCATCCGGGTTGACGTAGTCGAAGTGCTGGAAGTCCGCCGCATACCTGGGAGGTTCGCCGTAGACGGTCATGGACACGTCAGGTTGGGCGAAGGCCAGGGCGCTGACGCTTGCCAGAAGGATAAAAAACAGGGGGCGCCGCGAGCAGCGCCCGAGGGAGCAGTTCTGAAGCAGGCAAGAAACGTTCAAGGGCATCATCTCGTCAGGCGATTGGTGGCGTGCGGTCCGAATCCATGCCGTGTCTGTCGAAAGGGCGGCCCCCGCCGCGGGCGGGGGCCGCTGTGGCTTAGAAGCGATAGGTGACGCGGGTGTAAAGGGTCCTTCCCAGCGGATCGGTATAACGGGGGTCATAACCGCTCTGGAAGGTCACGGCCTGGTTGGTGAACGGCGGGTCGCGATCGAAGAGGTTCTTCACGCCCACGTCCAGATCCAGGGTCTGGCGCCAGTTATAGCCGGCCGCCAGGTCCCACATCATGTACGACGAAACCCGAGCGTTTCCTTCGGTATCGTAATCGTTGTAGCCGGACATGTAGCGGTTGGTCAGGGATGCCCGGTATGGCCCCGCGTTCCAGGTGCCCACGAGATTGTGCTTCCAGCGGAAAATGACACCATTGCCCTGGAAGTCGCCCACGTTCTCGATGTAGGCGCCGCCTGCCTCGTCCTGGTAGTCGTAACGGGTCACGTAGGTGCCCTGCATCGACAGGCCGAACTGGCCGTAGGGGCTGTTCGGAAAGAGGTAGTCGAGGGACAGGTCGATGCCGCTCGTCTTCACTTTCCCCTGGTTCGACAGGCCGGTGATGATGTAGTCGATCGAACCATCCGCCGCCCTCACGATGCGGTCGGCATAGAGCTCAGGGTTGGCGAAGATCGAGGTTTCCGAAAACTCCGCGATCTGCCCGGAGATGTCGATCCACCACAGATCGACGCCCACCGACAGGTTGCTGAGGGGCTGGTAGACGAAGCCGAGTGTCTTGTTGCGCGCCGTCTCGGGCGTCAGGTCGGTGTTGCCGCCAGTCTGGTTGAGCACCTGCTGGTCGCAGTCGCGGTTGGCCACGCCACCGTTGCTCGGCGAACCGCCAGCGCACAGGACCGGGTCGTTGTAGCTCCCGGCGCTATAGGTGATGTAGGTGGGATCGTACAGCTCATACAGCGAAGGCGCGCGGAAACCCTCGCTGTAGGCGCCACGGATCACCAGTTCCCGGAACGGCTGGTAGCGGAACGAATATTTCGGGTTAGTGGTACTGCCCACATCGCTGTACTTGTCGTGGCGAATCGCCGCGCTCAGCTCCAGGCTATCGAAGACCGGCACGTTCAGTTCGGCGTACTGGCCCTGTACGTTGCGGTCGCCGCTGACGGTCGGGTCCCCACTGACGCCGAGGCTGCCCACCAGCGAGGTGATCCCGGTGTCATAGGCTGCGTGGAAATCTTCCTCGCGGTACTCGCCGCCCAATGCGATGGCGGCCGGGCCGGCGCCGAACCAGTCGCCGATCTCCCGGCTCACCCGTCCATCGATGGTCTTGACCCGGCCTACGGCAGTCATGTAGTCGCCGTTTACCCCGATGCTGTTGATCAGCTCCTGCCCAGCCTGGGTTTGCGGCCCGAACGGGTTGATGATGCCGTTTTCAATGGCATCAGCCGCCAGCTCGTCGTTGAGGTAGCCGCCACGCAGGGAGCTGACCACCTTGTTTTCGTTATAGGATGCGCCGACGTTGTAGTCCCAGGCACCGGCGAGATTGCCGTCGAACACCAGTTGCAGGCGTTGACCGGTATTTTGGTCCTTTTGTATGCGCGCGCCGGCGTCGCTCTCGCGCCAGCCGACGGTTACCGGGTCGGTGGTGATCAGATCGAAGCTGGTGGGCAAGGGTGTCGAGCCGTTACCCGGATAGAAGGGCGTATCGGGTCCCACACTTAGGCCGGTCAGCAGGGATGGCCCGATGGTTGTGGTGTTGTTGTTGCGTGCCCAGAAATAATCCAGGCTTACGTTATGGTCATCGGCCAGTTTCAACGTACCCATGGTGAACACCGAGGTCTTTTCGGTTTCCGGTATCAGGTCGATGTACTCACGCGTACTGAAGCGGCACAGGCCGTTGCTGGCTATCAGGTTCGCGCCGTTGCAGCCGGTGTCGGCCAGCGGGTTGGTCGCGTTCGCCCCCTGGGTGTAGTTGCCCGGATAGGCGGTACCCGAGGTGCCGTTCAAACCACGGCTGGGTCTGAAGTCGTTGGTGAAGTCACGGTCGCTTGCGGTGAGGTTGTCCTGCTTGTCGTAATTCACCACCCCAAAGACGTTGAAGCGGTCTTCCTGCAGATCGCCGAAACCCCAGCTGCCGCTGTAGTTGCGTCCTTGGGCACCGCCCGACTCGGTAGGGTAGGTGTAACCCGCGCTGAACTGGCCTTCGGTGACGCTTTTTTTGGTGATGAAGTTGATTACGCCGCCGATGGCGTCGGTGCCGTAAAGCGCCGAGGCGCCGTCCCGCAGGATCTCCACCCGGTCGATGGCCGCGAACGGGATGGTGTTGAGGTCCACCGCGGCGCCATCGATGGCATTGTTGGCCAGCCGCCGGCCGTTGAGCAGCACCAGGGTCTTGTTGGCGCCGATACCGCGCATGTCGGCAAACGAGGCACCGCCGGTTCCACTGCCAATCGATTGGGCGGCGGTGGTGGTGGTCTGGCTGCCGACGATGCGGTTGACCAGCTCCTGGGTGGTGGTCACGCCCTGCTTCTGCAGCTCTTCGGCACGCAGGATGGTGATCGGTACGGCGGTTTCGGCGTCGGCCCGGCGGATCGCCGACCCCGTCACCTCGATACGCTGGAGTTCGGTCACCGAGGGCACGACAGTGGCTGCCTGCGACTGCTCGAATTCATCGGTGATTTCCTGCGCGCCGACCTGAGGCGCGCCGAGTGCCAATAGCCAGAGCGGCACGAACCGGTAACGGGTGATCGCTGCTGCCAGGGGGGTGCGAGCAAAACTACTACGGTACGTCGTCATTTTGTTATCCCTCGTCTCGGGCGTTGGGGCGTGGCTTCTTGAGCCGCTATTGCACCGGTCTGGTTATGCCTTCCCGGGCCTTTCACCTGGCAACACTTCACCTATACCGCCGAGGCTTCGCCCCGGCCGCATGGATGTCGTCAGGAATTCAGTGGGAGGTCATGACCGCAATGCGGGTGATTCCCGATCGTTCGATGGATGCCATGGCTTTCGCCACCTGGCCGTAGTTGACGTTTTCATCGGCTTGCAGCTGCACCCTGACTTCAGGGTCGCCGGCCTTGACGTCCTGCAGGTTGAGCTCGAGCAGGTCGGGTTCGATCTCCGATTTGTCGAGGTAGAACTTGCCGTCCGCATCGACGCTGACCACGACGGGGTCTTTCATCTCCGCAGGCGCGACGGCGCCGGTCTTGGGCAGGTTGATCTTGATGGCATTGGTCATCAGCGGGGTGGTGACGATGAACACCACCAGCAGCACGAGCATGACGTCCACCAGGGGGGTGACGTTCATTTCGCTGAGGACTTCGTCGTTGTCTTGGGTAGAAAAGGACATGTCAGCTGGCCTCGCGCATGGCGGCGTTCTGTTGGGCGATCGGTTTGCGACTCAGCGCGAAATCGCTGCGCTGCGCCAGGCTGTCGAAGTCATGGGCGAAATCGTCCATGTGCGCGCCAGCGAGCTTCAGGCGGCGAAGGAAGAAGTTGTAGATGAGCACCGCGGGTACTGCGACGGCAATGCCGACGCCGGTCGCAATCAGTGCATGGCCGATGGGACCGGCAACGGTGTCGAGGCCGGCATTGCCGGTGACGCCGATCATCGTGAGCGCATCCATGATGCCCCACACGGTGCCGAACAGCCCGATGAACGGGGAGGTGCTGCCGATGCTGGCGAGCACGGCGAGACCCGCTTCCAGCGCCCGACGCTCTTTGAGGATCTGCTGGCGCAGGTTGCGCTCGACGCGGTTGCCGCGATCGATGCTCTGCGCGAGCTGCAGGGTATTGCGAGGGGTTTCATCCGGTGCCATGGCCAGGAAGCCCCTGTTGGCGATGCGTGCCATCGGGCCCGGGTACTGTGATGCATGCTCGGCGGCGGTCAGCAGGTCCGGTGCGCCCCAGAATGCCTTCAGAAAATGCTTGTTCTGGCGGCGGGCCTTCATGGACTGGGCCAGCTTGACCATGAAGATGGCCCAGGTGGCTACCGAAAACAGCACCAGCCCCCAGAGGACGCCTGGAACGATCAGTGAATTGACAGTTTCGTTCATCGTGTATCCCTCTCGTTAAGCAATCGGCGTTGCTGCCTCAGCGCGGCAACTTGAAATCAATCGTTTGGGTGGCGAAGCCTTCGATGGCTACATCGCCCCGTTTGGCCGGGATGAATTTCCAGCCCTTGACCGTTGCCACTGCCGCTTCGTCGAGCTGGCTGCGGCCACTGGATTTGGTCACTTCCACGCTGCCTGCGCGGCCATTGGGCAGAACCCGGATGCGCAGCGTGACGGTGCCTTCCCAGCCCCTGCGCAACGCCAATGACGGGTATTGCGGCGAGGGGTTGCCCAGGCTCGCAAGGCCCGAGACCGCGGGCGTTTCCTTTGGCGGACCGGGTGGGGCCACCGGAACCACAGGAGCGGGCGGCGCCGGTTGCGGCGGTGGCGCAGGCGCAGGCGCAGGCGCAGGTTGTGGCTTGGGTTGCGGCTTGGGCTCGGGCTTGGGCACAGGTTTTGGCACCGGCTTGGGTTTCGGTGGCTCCGGCTTGGGAGGGGGTTTTATCGCTTCCTCCTGTACGGGCGGCTCGGGTTCTGGCTCCGGCTCCGGCTCCGGCTCCGGCTCGGGCTCCGGCGGCGGTGGAGGCGGTTCTGGCGGAGGCGGCGGTTCCGGTGCAGGTGGCTCTGGCGCAGGTTCCGGGGGAGGAGGCGCCGTGCTGCTCAGCTCGATGATCATTTCCGGGATCTGCGGCGCCACTTCCTCGGGCGCTTCGCCCGAAAGCAGATACCAGGCAAGGCCGGCATGGAGCACCAGCGACGCGCCCACCAGCAGCCCCATGTTTCGCCGGCTGAGGATGTTCGGAGACGATTCGTTAACGCGAAACGTGAATGCTGATTGGGCAGAGGAGGACAGTATTTCTCCTTTGATGTTGAGGTTATCCAATACTGCGTTTCCCATTTAGTGTTCTCCCTTTTGGGAAAAAGTGCCGGTCGACTCATTAGCGGAGCCACATTGTTTGTTCGCCGATTCCGGCACTCGCTAACTTTATGAGTAGAACGACCTTCCGGTGCAGAGTAACGACTTCGGGTAAATAATTAATCCTGTCTTGTTAGTCAGGAACTGTATATACGGTTTTAATTAGAACGTCTTCATGAATCGTAAAGCAAGCTCTATGCCATCCCTTCTATTCAGATATATATAAATAAATAACTTATAATTCAAAGAGTTATGCAGGGGTTCTAGATGCCTTTGGCCCAGGCGATGGCGGCGGCGCTGGCGGTTGCACCGCCACTATTGGTCGCTGCTCCAAAGTTGCCCATTGTGTCAGGATTGTGTTTTAAATAGGAGCGTTACCCTTTTGCATCGTCCATTTAACTGTTATTTGCGTGATTCGTTACTGTAAGCAGGGCTGTCACGGAAACAGTCATGTGATTCCGCATGTTGTTAATAATGCCGGTTGAAGGTGCGGCGTTCCGGCGGCATATCACCCACCCCATTCACCTCATGGGTGGTAGGAGATATGCCGTCGGAAAGGTAAGTTGTGCGCTAATCAGAGCGTGAGGACAAACTTGGTTGTCAGCGCGCCGGGCAACAACATCGACTCGGTATGGCGTCGCCCGTAGGTCGAATGACTGGGCGACAGTTCGCGCTGCCGGGTGAGCCCCAGCAGGTGCGGCGGACCGAGGAACTGGTAAAGGCTGTCATCGAACCGCATGGTATCCACCGGCGCAACGATCTGGCCTTTTTCAACCCAGAAGGTCGCATAGCGCGTCATGCCGGTGAGGCGGGCGGTGGCGAGGTCGGAGTGGTTCACGTACCACAGGTTGCTGATGAACAGACCGGTGTCCAGTTCAGCCAGTACCTGCTCGGTTTCGATGGTTCCGGTATCCATGCAGAGCGAGCGGGGCATCTCTTCCATGTCGCTGCCGTTTTCGCGGAGGCCGTATTCGCGTGCGCTGCGGGCACTGACCAATTCGCCGACGAGCTTACCGTGTTCGATCAGGCGAAGGTCGTCACGGATCCGGCCATCGCGGGTGAACGCCGGGCATAGTGAGCCGCTGACCTGTTCGCTCAGGCCCAGTTGAGGGCTCAGTGACTGCTGCCCGGCAAACAGTTGCTGCAGCGGGCTTTGCGCGGTGCGCAACGCCCTGGCGGAAAAGGCGCTCCATGCCATCAGGCCCAGCAGTTCGCCCAGCGCCGCCGGGGCCAGGTAGGCGCGATAGGCGCCTGGCTGCAGGACCCGCACCGGTTTGCGCAGCATCTCCAGATGAAGATCCGCTTGCGCCATGCGTGCCTCGAAAGCCGCCGGGTTCCATGCCGGCCCTGCCAGTTGCGCCTTCACCGCGCGTCCGGCGTCGTCGAACAGGCTCCACTCGACACTCGACTGGCTCACCGCATGCCAACCGAACGCACCGGCAGAGTCGGCGTAACCGTAATAGATCGGCCCGCTGGCGTAGAACCCCACGATGTCTCGATCTTTCGAGGCATTGCCGATTTGCTCGATAACATCTCCCGGAGCAGGCGCCATCTGCAGGCTGGACGATTCGTTGGTCCAGCCGAGGTGGTTGAGTTGCAGGTAAGGGTCCGGCGCCAGATCGGACAGAACGCCTCGCAGCTGGCTGACGGCCTCGGTAACCCGGGGCCTGTCCAGAATCACATTACCCTGCAAGGTCAGCCGGGCACTGGCATGCCGGCGGTCGCGCGCCAGGCCGAGGGTCATCTCGATCTGGTCGACCTGGCCGGCCTGGCGGACCTTGCCATGATTGAAACGGACGAAATCGGAGGCTTCGGCGTTGTACCAGAGCGTGTAGTGCTCTCCGGCGTTGAGCGCGCGCTGCAGCGCCTCGCGGATGCCCTGGAAATGCTCCAGTGCCTGGGTGGTGTTCGAGAGCGCCATCATTGACCACCTCCAAAGACTTCGATGCCAGCAAACACGCAGGCGGGGGAGGCGTGCCCGACCCGGACGGCCTGGTTCGGCTCGCCCTTGCCGCAGTTCGGAGTGCCCAGCACCTGCCGGGTCGAGTGGTCGCCGACCGCGACGAGGTTGCACCAGAATCGCGAGGAGATACCCCGGTAGTTCGGATTCTTGACCACTTCGCAGAGTTGCCCCTTGCGGATCATCTGACCCCACTCGCAGCCGAACTGGAATTTATTGCGTGCATCGTCGATCGACCAGGAGCGGTTCGAGGCCATGAGAATCCCGTCCTCAATGCCTTCGATCAGTTGCGTGAGGTTGCCCTCGCCCGGCTCCACGTTGAGGTTGGCCATCCGGTCGATGGTGGGTCTATTCCAGCTGCAGGCGCGGCTGCTAGCCACCCCTTCTATACCGCTGCGGCGGGCAGACAGCGAGCCGCCGAGCGGGCGTTTGAGAATGCCGTCTTCGATCAGCAGGGCTTTTTGGGCCGGCGTGCCGTCATCGTCGTGGGAGTAGCTGGCCAGTTCTTCGGGGATATGCGGGTCGAAGCTGACGTTCAGCAGCGGCGAGCCATAACGGTAATGCCCGAAATCGTCCTGCTTCACGAAGCTGGTCCCGGCGTAGTTGCGTTCGTCTCCGAGGATCCGGTCCATCTCCAGCGGGTGGCCGATGGACTCATGGATCTGCAGGATCATCTGGTCGGGCATCAGCAACAGGTGGCGTTTGCCGCTCGGTGTGTTTGGCGCCAGCAGCAGTTGCAGGGCCTCATCGGCCAGGCGAGCGCCGGCGCCGAAGAGCCCGCTTCTGGCCAGCACATCGAGGCCGCCCTGCTGCGCGAAGTTTCCGCCGCTGAGGCTGCGAATCTGGCTGTCATGACCGTCGTAGGCGGTGATTTGCATGTTCGGGTAGACGAAACGCTGAGCAAAACGCAACTGCGAGCCCGTGCTGTCAAAAAACAGCTGCTCGCGAGTTTCCCAGCTCAGTCGGGCTTCCCGGTTGACGATCCGGCTATCCGACGGCACGGCGTCGCACTCCTGAAGCAGCAGGTCCAGGCACTGGGCAACCGTCGGCAGGGCCTGCATGAGGTCGAGAGAGACATAGTCGGCGCGTTGGCCCGTGCGTGACGGCGAGGCGGTTGGCAGCGAGAGGGCGTGGGACGCCGCTGCGGCGGCGAGCTGTTCGGCTTTTACCAGTGCTCGCTGAAGGCCGTCCGCACTCAGGTCGGAGGTTGCCGCATAGGCTTCGAAACCGTTGACCTGGGCAGTCAGCATGACGCCTTCGTCAAAGGTGGTGTGTACCGGAAGGGGGGTGGCCTTGATGACTCCAAGGTGAAGCGTCTGACTTTTTACGTGGCGTAGCGACCAGAAATCCGCATCGCTGCGAAGCGCGCTGACACGCGCCCTGAAGGATTCGAACGCATCGAACATGTCTGTTCCCCGAAACCGCCCTGCAGGGTAAGCAAGGCAATAAGTGGGCAGCGCTTTTGGCGCTGCGGTCTCCCGTTCCGTCGCAGCCGTCGATAAACGACCTGAGCGCGGTGAGGTGAAGTCCCTCTGAAACTTCTATGCCAAATATTAAGCACGGGTAAAAAAAAGCAGTATTCGCCTGCCCAGCGGGGCGTGACGTCATCCCGCTGCTACAGACGACGGGCTCCGCATCAGTGTTGGGGGGCCGAGGACCGTTGCAGCCCTTGCATACTCATGAGCGGATCGGACTGATGCGCAGCGCGAGTGATCACAAACTGTGCATATTGCTGTCTCTTTTGCCTTTATTGCACCGCTTTTGGGCGCCCTTGCCGCCGCTGACGAGCGTAGCGCCAGTGCGGGCGGCGGGCTTCAGCCGACGAGAGACGACGGTTTCGGATAACGCCGGTCGGCCTTGCCGGCCTTGAGGATCGCGCTCGGCACGTCGTGGCCGACCAGCATCGGCAAGCGTTCTGCGGCCTCGAGCAGCCGGTCCAGATCGACGCCGGTTTCCAGCCCCATGCGCTGGAACATGTGCACCAGATCCTCGGTGCAGATATTGCCGCTGGCCCCCGGCGCATAGGGACAGCCCCCCAGACCACCGAGGGACGCGTCGAAGCGGTCGATGCCCGCGTTCAGTGCCGCCAGTGCATTGGCCAGACCCATGCCGCGGGTATTGTGGAAATGCGCGGTAAACACGGCGTCGGGCCAACGGCTCAGCACTTCGCGGCAGATGCGCTCGACCTGCGCCGGGTCGGCCATGCCGGTGGTGTCGCAGAGGGTGATGCCCTGCACGCCGATCTCCAGCAGGCGTTGCACCAGCTCATAGATGCGCCGCTCGGGCACATCGCCCTCGAAGGGGCAGCCGAAGGTGGTCGATAGCGAGGCGTTGATGAACACGCCACTGCCGCGAGTGACTTCGATGATTTCGCGGAACTGCACCAGCGACTGTTCGGGCGTCATGCGCAGGTTGGCCAGGCCGTGGGTGTCGCTGGCCGACATCACCAGGTTGATCTCGTCCACCTCGCAGGCCAGCGCTCGCTCGCAGCCCCTCGCGTTGGGCACCAGCACGGTGTACTCGACGCCCTCCGCACGGCGGATGCCGCGCATCACGTCCTCGGCGTCGCGCAGGTTGGGGATGGCCTTGGGCGAGGTGAAGGAGGTGACCTCGATCTTCGCCAGCCCGGTTTGCGAGAGGCGGTCGATCAGGGCGATCTTGGCTTCGGTCGGCACGAAGTTCGCTTCGATCTGGAAGCCGTCGCGGGTGGCGACTTCCTGGATATACAGGCGTTTGCTCATGGGGAGTCCTGGGGTTTCGTAGGGTGGATGACGCTCTACCCATCCACCGTTGTGGCTTGCTGGCTGGTGGACAAGCTTCGCCTTGTCCACCCCTGCGTGGCGTTCAGATGATCCCGCGTTCGCGCAGGCCCTGGCGTTGTTCATCGGTGAGGCCGAGGCCGGCCAGCACATCGTCGGTGTGCTCGCCCAGTTGCGGGCCGCCTTCGCCGATGCGCCCTGGCGTGCGCGACAGCTTGGGCAGCACGCCCGGTACCTTGAGCGGGCCGGCGAAGGTCTGCACCTGCTCGATCATCTGCCGCGCCAGGTAGTGCGGGTCCTTGACGATATCGGCGGCGGTGTAGGGATAGCCGGCCGGTACGCGGGCGCCCTTGAGTGCTTCGATCACCTCGTCACGGCTGTGCTGGATGGTCCATTCGCCAATGGCGGCATCGATCAGCTCGGCGTGCTGGGCGCGGCCGTCGTTGTGGGCGAAGCGCGGATCATCGGCAAGGTCCTGGCGGCCCATCAGGGTCATCAGGCGCTTGTAGATGCTGTCGCCATTGCCGGCGATCAGCACGTAGGCGCCGTCGTTGCACAAATAGGAATTGGACGGCGTGATGCCGGGCAGGGCACTGCCAGCCGGCTCGCGTACATAGCCGAAGGCGTCGTATTCGGGCACGAGGCTTTCCATCATGGCGAATACGGACTCGTACAGCGCCACGTCGATTTCCTGGCCCTGGCCGCTACGGTTGCGCTCCTGCAGGGCGAGCAATACACCGATCACGCCATACAGCGAGGACAGCGAATCGCCAATGCTGACGCCGACCCGCACCGGCGGCTGGCCCGGATAGCCGGAGAGGTGACGTAGGCCGCCCATGGCTTCGCCGATCACGCCGAACCCCGGCAGGTCGCGATAGGGGCCGGTCTGGCCGTATCCGGAAATGCGCAGCATGATCAGCCGCGGGTTCAGCTTCGACAGCTCATCCCAGCCCAGGCCCCATTCTTCCAGCGTGCCGGGGCGGAAGTTCTCCACCAGAATGTCGGCTTCGGCCACCAGCTGGCGGACGATTTCCTGGCCTTCCGCGGCCTTGAGATCCAGCGTCACCGAGCGCTTGTTGCGCGACTGCACATGCCACCAGAGCGAGGTGCCGTCCTTGAGCTTGCGCCACTTGCGCAGCGGGTCGCCGACCCTGGGGGGCTCGATCTTGATCACGTCGGCGCCGAATTCGCCGAGCAGCTTGCTGGCGAAAGGGCCGGCGATCAGTTGGCCCATCTCGATCACCTTGAGGCCCTGCAGCGGCAGGCTCTTGTCTGTCTGTTCGCTCATCACGACACCTGTGCCGGTTGATTCATGGTGCCGAGCATGACCGACCCATCGGCAGCGGACAATTGGTCGTTGGCCAAGCATGGCTTCGCGCTCCACGAAGCCAGGAGACGTGCGGCCGTGGAATAGCGGGGGGAATAGGTGCATGCTTCGTCACCCGCGAATACGGAAGCCTGCCCATGCGCCGCATCGATTTCGTCACCCTTCGGCTGTTCGTCGCCATCGCCGAGACCCGTAGCCTGACCCGCGCCGCCGAGCGCGAGCATCTGGCGCTGGCAGCGGTGAGCAAGCGCGTCAGCGATCTGGAAGGGCAGCTCGGCGTCAGCCTGCTCTATCGCCAGCCCAAGGGCGTCGAGCTGACGCCGGCCGGCCACGCGCTGCTGCACCGCGCGCGCAACCTGCTGGACAACCTGCAGCAGCTGGACGCTGACCTCAGCGAGTTCAGCCAGGGCGTGAAGGGCCATGTGCGCATCCACGCCAACACCTCGGCGGTGATCGAGTTCCTGCCCGAAGACCTGAGCGCCTTCGCTCGCCAGCACCCGGAAGTGAAGATCGACCTGGAGGAGCGCGTCAGCAGTGACACCCTGCGCGCCCTGCGCGAGGGGCTGACCGATATCGGCATCTTCGCCGGGCACATGCCGGCCGAGGACCTGCAGGTGTTTCCCTACCGCGAGGATCGGCTGGTGCTGGTCACGCCACGTGAGCATCCGCTGGCCGGCCGCGAATGCATTGCACTGCGCGAGGCGGCAGGCTTCGACTTCATTGGCCTGCAGCAGGACGCCTCACTGCATGCCCTGCTGCAGCAGTCGGCGCAGCTGATGGGTACGCCGCTGCGCCTGCGCATTCAGGTACGCAGCTTCGAGGCGATCTGCCGGATGATCCACACCGGCATGGGCATCGGCGTGCTGCCCGAGCAGGTGGTGCGCAACTACCTGCCGGCGCTGGACGTGGCCATGGTGCCGCTGACCGATGTCTGGGCGCGGCGCGAACTCAAGCTCGGCGTGCGCAATCTGGAAAGCCTGTCGGTGACTGCCCGGCAGATGCTCGAGCACCTCACGCTTCGCGAAGGCCAGGCCTGAACGAAGCCGTTCGACGGCGCGATCGCGTCACGGCCTTCGCCAAACGCGAAGTCGCGCTTGGCCAATTAGCAATTCAGCCCGAGGGGGCAGCGGGGTAGAGTCGGACCAGCTGCATGGCTCACACAACTACAAAACGGAGCTCTCCATGGCACGACTCACCCGTGGCATCACCCGTCTGCTCGCCGCTTCCGCGCTGTTTAGCGTCCTCGGCGCCCAGGCCGATCCGATCCTGATCAAGTTCTCCCATATCACCGCCGACAGCACGCCGAAGGGTCAGGGCGCGCTGATGTTCAAGAAGCTCGTGGAAGAGCGCCTGCCCGGCCAGGTGGAAGTGCAGGTGTTCGCCAACTCCTCGCTGTACGGCGACGGCAAGGAGATGGAAGCACTGCTGATGAACGAGGTGCAGCTGCTGGCGCCAGCACCGTCGAAGCTCGAGCAGTACACCAAGCAGCTGCAGCTGTTCGACCTGATGTTCCTGTTCGACGACATGGCCGCGGCGCAGCGCTTCCAGCAGTCGGACAAGGGGCGCGCCATGCTCAAATCCATGGAGGACAAGGGCATCACCGGCCTGGCCTACTGGCTCAACGGCATGCGCCACTTCACTGCCAACAAGCCGCTGCGCGAGCCGGCCGACGCCCGCGGGCTGAAATTCCGCGTACAGCCCTCGGACCTGCAGGCCGCCCAGTACACCGCCCTGCGGGCGGTGCCGCGCAAGATGGCCTTCGCCGAGATCTACCAGGGCCTGCAGACCGGCGTAGTCAATGCCCAGGACAATCCCTGGTCGAACATCTACAGCCAGAAGTACCACGAGGTGCAGAAGTACATCACCGAGTCCGGCCACGGCATCGGCAACTACCTGCTGATCACCAACACCAGGTTCTGGAACGGCCTGCCGGCAGAGGTGCGCGGCGAGCTGGAAGCGATCATCGACGAGGTCACCGTGGAGGTGAACCGCCAGGCCGAGGCGCTGAACGAGAAGGCCAAGCAGGGCGTGATCGACTCGGGCAAGAGCGAGATTCTGGTGCTGACCGACGAGCAGCGTGCCCGCTGGCGCGAAGCGGTACAACCGGCCTGGAAAAAGTTCGAGGGCGAGATCGGCAAGGAGCTCATCGAGGCGGCCCAGGCAGCCAACTCTGCGCCCTGAGGCAAGCCCGCCAATGGTCTGTTAGACCAATGTGCAGTTTCGGCCACGGCGCTGGCTGCACAGAATGGCGGCGTCTATCTGCGTGATCGGACAAGTGTGTATTCCAACCGGATGGTTGACCGAGCGGCCCCTGAGGCCGCTTTTTTTTTGCCTTCAGCTTTTCGCCGGAATTGGCAGTAATGCCAGCGGCGCCAGTTCGTCATGCAGGCGGTTGATGCGCTCCAGCAGATCGTTGACCGCACGGCGGTCACGGTCGTTCCGCAGGTCCGTATCCGCGGCGTCGCGCAGCGCCGCCAATTCATCCACGTAGGCCTCCAACTGGTCGCTGGAGGCCTGCCCGTGCAAGGCAGTCTTCAGGCACTGCATCAGCGCCATGACGATCGCCGGGTCATTGCTGCCATAGGTACGAATCGGGTCGAGGATAAGCGTCAGCCGTCGTTGCGGGCTCAGCTGTGGATAGAACAGCCTGGGCTTGCCATTGTCGATGCAGCCCACGTCCAGCGGCGGGACGCCACCCAGGCGACCGAGCAACACGCCGTGCAGATTGAGCACGCGTATTGCCGTGCCCGGATCGTTGATCGACGGGCTGATGGCCTTTACCGCGATTTCGGTCATCTGCCGCATGCCATAGAAAACGTTGGCGCCGGCGAACTCTTCATCGTGGAAATCGAAGCAGTCGAGCACCTGTCGGGTTCGCCGGGCATCCAGTTCGGCGCTGACCTTGAGCAACGGATGCCCTTCGACCAGAAAGAAGCCGGGCTCCACCTGTAGCACCGCCTGCAGATCGTCCGGCCCCAAGAGCTCCCGCAGGCGTTGCTCGTTGACCTCGCGCAGATAGCCGGGCGTGACCGCTTCGATGCAGTACCAGTCGCGGTCATCCGGCGCCGCGGTGATCGACCCCAGGCGCTCGCAACGCTGCGCCAGGTTATGGCAGGCGCTGCGGTAGAGCTGGCCGACGATCCAGTCCACCTGGATGGACTGCGAGATGGAACGGATGAATACGACGAACAGGGCCATACAGCCCAGGCCCATCAGTACGGCGAGCAGCACGCCGAACGCAGGCAGGCTATCGGGTTCGTTCTTGTTGATGAAGGCGATCATCAGCAGGAAGAACAGGATGCAGCCCAGGTAGTTGCCGAGGATCAGCTGGTTGCGCCGATCGCTGATCAGCCCGGGCAGCACGCGCGGGGACAGTCGCGAGGCGGCCCCGTTGAGCACGACCATGACCATGGAAAAGCTGAACGCGGTCAGCGAAATGATGCTGGTGATGAGCGTGCCGAGGATTTCCCGGGCGTTGTCCGCCTCTGCCAGGCCGGGCGGCAGCATGTTTCGCCAGGCGTGAGCCAGGTCGGTCGTTTCGAAGAGCAGGACGAGACCGCCCAGCATGAAGTAGCCGGCCGGAATCACGGTGGGGTAGAAGACTATGCTCTGGGGGATCCGCTGCAGCTGACGAAACAGGGCATTGCTTGGTGCTGACATGGGGGCTCCCGGCGATGGCTGTTACGAATTGAGACAGCAGCCCTCGGCAAATGGCCGCGAAACAGTGTCTATGCTTGGAGAGTGGCCGCTGGTCGCGGCCGCTGCGGTATTCGGCATCGGCTGAAGCAGACGTCTGACAGGCGCGTGGTTGGCGATCCGCACGGGAAGGGTGGATCGATCGGGTGGTGAGGGTTCGCCTGCGAGACAAGGCTGCGACCGGAAAATAACCAGATAACCCGAGGTGACTGCCATGTGTGCTGCGTCCGTGTATCCCGTGTCCCCTGAGGCTGCAAAGCACTCCCTGACCGACGAGGCCGCTTATCGGGCCATGTATCAGCAGTCGGTGATCAACCCTGAAGGATTCTGGCGTGAACAGGCGGCACGGCTGGACTGGATTCGGCCCTTCAGCGAGGTCAAGCGCACCTCCTTCGACGACCACCACGTCGATATCAAGTGGTTTGCCGACGGCACGCTGAACGTGTCGGCCAATTGCCTGGACCGGCACCTGGCCGAGCGCGGCGATCAGGTGGCGATCATCTGGGAGGGGGACGACCCCTCGGAGCACCGCGAGATCACTTACCGCGAGCTCTACCAGGAGGTCTGCAAGTTCGCCAACGCCCTGCGTGGCCAGGATGTGCACCGCGGTGACGTGGTGACCATCTACATGCCGATGATTCCCGAGGCCGCGGTGGCAATGCTGGCCTGCGCGCGCATCGGTGCGATCCACTCGGTGGTGTTCGGCGGCTTCTCGCCGGAGGCATTGGCCGGGCGCATCATCGATGGCAGCTCGAAGGTGGTGATCACTGCCGATCAGGGCATACGTGGCGGCAAGACCATCGCCCTGAAGGAGAACGTCGACGAGGCGCTGACGAACCCGCAGACCCGTTGCGTGCAGAAGATCATCGTGGTGCGCCGCACCGGAGCGAACATCCGCTGGCACCCGCACCGGGATGTCTCCTACGACGACTTGATGCGGGTTGCCGGCGAGGTCTGCGCGCCGAAGGAAATGGGCGCCGAGGAGCCGCTGTTCATTCTCTACACCTCGGGCTCCACCGGGAAACCCAAGGGCGTGCTGCACACCTGCGGCGGCTACCTGCTGTACGCCGCGCTGACCCACGAGCGGGTCTTCGACTACCGCCCCGGCGATATCTACTGGTGCACCGCCGACATCGGCTGGATTACCGGTCATAGCTATCTGATCTACGGCCCACTGGCCAACGGTGCGACGACCCTGATGTACGAAGGCGTGCCGAACTATCCGGACGTTACCCGTATCGCCAGGATCATCGACAAGCACCGGGTCAACATCCTCTACACCGCGCCGACGGCAATCCGCGCGATGATGGCCGAGGGGCCGGCGGCGATGGAGGGTGCCGACGGTTCGAGCCTGCGCCTGCTCGGCACGGTGGGTGAACCGATCAATCCGGAAGCCTGGCACTGGTACTACGAGACGGTCGGTCGGTCGCGCTGCCCGATCGTCGATACCTGGTGGCAGACCGAGACCGGCGGCATCCTCATCAGCCCGTTACCCGGTGCCACGGCGCTCAAGCCCGGCTCGGCGACGCGGCCGCTGTTCGGCGTAGTGCCGGGGCTGGTGGACAATCTCGGCAACCTGCTGGAAGGCCCGGCGGAGGGCAATCTGGTGATTCTCGACTCCTGGCCAGGGCAGATGCGCACCATTTACGGTGACCACGACCGTTTCGTCGATACCTACTTCAAGACCTTCCGCGGCATGTACTTCACCGGCGACGGCGCGCGCCGCGACGAGGACGGTTACTACTGGATCACCGGGCGCGTCGACGATGTGCTCAACGTCTCCGGACACCGCATGGGCACCGCCGAAATCGAGAGCGCCCTGGTGGCGCATGCCAAGGTGGCCGAAGCCGCGGCCGTTGGCGTGCCGCATCCGCTCAAGGGCCAGGCCATCTATGTTTACGTGACTCTGGTTGCTGGTACCGAGCCCAGCGACACGCTGCGCCAGGAGCTGCAGCAGTGGGTCCGGCACGAGATCGGCCCGATCGCTGTGCCGGATACCATCCAATGGGCGCCGGGGCTGCCGAAGACACGGTCCGGCAAGATCATGCGCCGCCTGCTGCGCAAGATCGCCACGGACGACTACGACACCCTGGGCGATACCTCGACGCTGGCCGATCCGGGTGTGGTGGATCAGCTGATTGAGGCCCATGAAGCGGTGAAGTGGTGCTGAACTCGCGGGCGTCCTGCGAGCGGTCTACGAGGCGGCCGGAATGCCGTTACGGCTCCCCGTGACCGCTGCGTGCGAGCTTGCTCGCGCGCCGGTCGACTCGCGGGGCTCATGTCGCCTGGCAGCTTCGTTCGCAGACAGGTCCGCTTGCCACAGGCCCGCAGGGCGATGTTCAGACGCCGGCGGGCGGGCTTTTCAGATCGTCGTTGCCGGTGACCGTGGTGCCGTTGGTAGCAGCTGCGGCGTTGGCCTGCAGTTGCTCCTTGTTCGAGTCATAACGCTCGAACGGCATATGGTGCGAGCGCCCTTCGGCCATGCCCGCCTGTTCGCTGACTTCATTGAACACGCGCTTGGCCTCGCAGTGGCCGGTCACGCCCCGGGCAACGGCCATCCCGCCGATGCCCAGTTGCAGCAGGCCGCCGAGGCCTCCGCGGCGCAGACCCTTGGCGAGGAAGTACAGGCCGCCGGCCAGGGACATGGCGCGCTCCCAGCCGTGGACGTTCTGTTCGAGGTGCTTGGAAGAGTTGTTCATGGGGGGCTCCGACGAAGACATTCTCAATGAATGACTCTTGCCGGAGCCGCCTGTTCGCCACCGCAGGTCGGCAGGCATGGTCCGATCAGGCCATGCCGAACACCTTGAGCACGAAGGCGTACTCCAGCGCCACGTCCTTGAGCGCCTGGTAGCGTCCGCTCATGCCACCGTGACCTGCGCCGAACTCGGTCTTGAGCAGCAGCAGGTTGTCGTCGGTGCGGGTGGCACGCAGCTTGGCGACCCACTTGGCGGCCTCCCAGTACTGCACGCGGCTGTCGTTGTAGCCGGCCACGGCAAGCAGTGGCGGATAGGCCTGGGCCCGGACGTTCTCATAGGGCGCATAGGCGCGGATGCGTTCGTGCACCTCGGGCTGGTTCGGGTCGCCCCATTCGTCGTACTCGGTCACCGTCAGCGGCAGGTCGGCATTGAGCATGGTGTTGAGCACGTCGACGAAGGGCACCTCGGCGATCGCCGCACCGAACAGTTCCGGACGCAGGTTGAGCACGGCACCGATCAGCAGGCCGCCGGCACTGCCGCCGCTGATGGCCAGGCGTGGCGATGTGGTGTAACCGTCGGCCAACAGCTGCTCGGCACAGGCGATGAAGTCGCTGAAGGTGTTCGGCTTGTGCTCCAGCTTGCCGGCGCGGTACCAGGCCTCGCCGAGATCGCCGCCGCCACGCACATGGGCGATGGCGAAGATGAAGCCGCGGTCGAGCAGCGACAGCCGCGCGTGGGAGAACCAGGGGTCGAGGCTGTGGCCGTAGGCGCCGTAACCATAGAGGTAGAGCGGTGCGGGCTTGCCGAAGCTGTCACGCCGGCCGACCAGGCTGATGGGAATCTGCGTACCGTCCTGGGCGGTGGCCCAGATGCGCCGACTTTCATAGGCGTCCGCATCGAAGGGGCCTTCCACCGGGGTTTCCTTGAGCACCTCCTGCGTGCCGTCGGCCAGGGTCAGCTGGCGGATCTGCGCCGGGCGATTCAGCGCCTCGTAGCGCAGGCGGATCACCGTGCTGGTGAATTCCAGCGAGTTCTGCACGTGCAGGCTGTAGGCCGCATCGGGCAATTGCAGGCGATAGGGTTGGACGCCCTGCGGTCGTACCTCGATCACCGGCAGGCCGCTTTCGCGCAGGGTCAGGGTGATCGCCTCGGCGTTCAGGCTGACATCCTCGAGCATCACCGCGTCATCATGCGGGACCAGCTCCTGCCAGTGCTCGCGGCCTGGCTCGGTCTCGCTGGCGTGATAAAGGGCGAAGTTGATACCCGCCTGGTTGCTGCGGATCAGCCAGCGCCACTGGCCTTCGTAAAGGCCATGATCGGGGAAGTACTCGTGATCCTCCTGGCGCGGCGCCAGACAGGTCCAGCTGCCCTCCGGCTGGTCCGCCGACAACACCCAGGCTTCGCTGGTGGTCTTGCCGTGGGAAAGGATGACCAGCTGGCGGTCGGAGCTGGCGCGGTAGCAATGCACGAAGAAGCGCCCGTCCGGGTCGTGATAAACCTCGCTGCTGTCCGTATCGCCAAGGCAGTGGCGGTAAATCTTGTGCGGGCGGTGGGTGTCGTCCAGCTCGCCATAGAACAGGGTCTGGCTGTCGTTGGCCCAGGTCATGCTGCCGTCGCAGTTGTCGAAGGGCAGCTCGGTGACCGCGCCGCTGGCCAGGTCCTTGACGTACAGCCGGTAGATCTCGTCGCCCTCGCGGTCGAGGCTGTAGGCGAGCTTGCTGTGGTCCTGGCTGACGCTGAAGGCACCCAGCGAAAGAAAGCCGCCGCCGGCCAGCTCGTTGGGGTCGAGCAGCAGCTGTTCGGCGCTTTCATCGACGGTCAGCGAACCATCCAGGGGGCGCGGGCAGCGGTAGTGCCGGGGATACTCGTCGCCTGCGGTGGTGCGCTGGTAGTACAGCCACGGCCCCCACGGGGAGGGCAGTGACAGATCGGTTTCGCGGATGCGGCTCTTGATCTCCTGAAACAGGGCTTCACGCAGTTCGGCCTGATCGGCGAGCTGCTCCTCGAGATAGGCATTCTCCGCCTTGAGATAGGCCAGCACGTCCTCGGCGTCGCGATTCTCCAGCCAGCGGTAAGGGTCGGTGCCGGTGTCAGCGCGGGCGATGGGGGCTTGGGACATGCAGTACTCCGGATTCGGTGGTGCGTTGGCCGCACATGGCGTGCAACGAAATGCGGCAGTGTACCTGCTCGACTGCGTCTAGGATTGACCCGGTTGGTACGGCCCGGTTTCAGCCGGGCCGACCGCCGAGCCACGCGGCCATGGATAGGGTGAATGCAGGCGGATCGGCGCTGTCGATGGTGACCGGGTAGTCGCGAAATGTCCGCTTGCAGGTCACTTTCGGTTAGGCAAAGCAGCCGATTGACAATGCTGCGCTTTTACCCGAAGGTGTGCCGACCCAAATCAAACGGGCGTATGAATCGAGCGTTTGCCAGAGCAGATGCCGGTCACCCGGATTATCGTGTCGGTGGGTGTCGTTCGCCGCGAGGCGCGGTCGAGTCAGGGCCGAAGACGTGAGACACGTAACGTTCAGCTTCCATACCTGGAGATCAGTTGATGATTTACGAAGGTAAAGCCATCACGGTTAAGGCTCTTGAGAGCGGCATCGTCGAATTGAATTTCGACCTCAAGGGTGAGTCCGTCAATAAATTCAATCGCCTCACTCTCAACGATCTGCGCCAGGCTGTCGATGCCATCAAGGCCGACGCTTCGGTCAAGGGCGTGATCGTCACCAGCGGCAAGGATGTGTTCATCGTCGGTGCCGACATCACCGAGTTCGTCGACAATTTCAAGTTGCCCGATGAAGAGCTGGTTGCCGGCAACCTCGAAGCGAACAAGATCTTCAGCGATTTCGAAGACCTGGGCGTACCCACCGTGGTCGCCATCAACGGCATCGCCCTGGGTGGCGGTTTCGAGATGTGCATGGCTGCCGACTATCGCGTCATGTCCACCACCGCCAAGGTCGGCCTGCCGGAAGTCAAGCTGGGCATCTACCCGGGCTTCGGCGGTACTGTGCGTCTGCCGCGCCTGATCGGTGTGGACAACGCCGTCGAGTGGATCGCCTCCGGCAAGGAAAACCGTGCCGAAGACGCCCTCAAGGTGCACGCGGTCGATGCCGTCGTCGCTCCGGAGAAACTGCAGGAAGCTGCCCTGGACCTGGTCAAGCGCGCCATCTCCGGCGAGCTGGACTACAAGGCCAAGCGCCAGCCGAAGCTGGACAAGCTCAAGCTCAACGCCATCGAGCAGATGATGGCCTTCGAAACCAGCAAGGCCTTCGTGGCTGGCCAGGCCGGCCCGAACTATCCGGCTCCGGTCGAAGCTATCAAGACCATCCAGAAAGCCGCCAACTTCGGCCGTGACAAGGCCATCGAAGTCGAGGCCGCCGGCTTCGTCAAACTGGCCAAGACCTCGGTTGCACAGAGCCTGGTCGGCCTGTTCCTCAGCGATCAGGAACTGAAGAAGAAGGCCAAGGCCTACGACAAGCAGGCCCGCGACGTGAAACTGGCAGCCGTACTCGGCGCCGGCATCATGGGTGGCGGCATCGCCTACCAGTCAGCCGTCAAGGGCACGCCGATCCTGATGAAGGATATCCGCGAAGAGGGTATCCAGATGGGCCTGGACGAAGCCTCCAAGCTGCTCGGCAAGCGTGTCGAGAAGGGCCGTCTGACGCAGGAGAAGATGGCGCAGGCGCTCAACGCGATTCGTCCGACCATGTCCTACGGCGACTTCGGCAATGTCGACATCGTCGTGGAAGCCGTGGTCGAGAACCCGAAGGTCAAGCACGCCGTGCTGGCCGAGGTGGAAGGGCACGTACGCGAGGACGCGATCATCGCCTCCAACACCTCCACCATTTCCATCAGCTACCTGGCCCAGGCGCTCAAGCGTCCGGAAAACTTCTGCGGCATGCACTTCTTCAACCCGGTGCACATGATGCCGCTGGTTGAGGTGATCCGCGGCGAGAAGACCAGCGAAACCGCCATCGCCACCACCGTCGCCTACGCCAAGAAAATGGGCAAGAGCCCGGTCGTGGTCAACGACTGCCCGGGCTTCCTGGTCAACCGCGTGCTGTTCCCGTACTTCGGCGGCTTCGCCCGCGCCATCGCGCACGGTGTCGACTTCGTTCGTGCCGACAAGGTGATGGAGAAGTTCGGCTGGCCCATGGGTCCGGCTTATCTGATGGACGTCGTCGGCATGGACACCGGCCACCACGGCCGTGACGTGATGGCCGAAGGCTTCCCGGATCGCATGAAGGACGACACCCGCACGGCCGTCGACGTCATGTACGAGGCCAACCGTCTGGGCCAGAAGAACGGCAAGGGCTTCTACGCCTACGAGATGGACAAGAAGGGCAAGCCGAAGAAGGTCGTCGATGCCGAGGCCTACGAGCTGCTCAAGCCGATCGTTGCCGAGACTCGCGAGCTGTCCGACGAGGACATCATCAACTACATGATGATCCCGCTGTGCCTGGAAACCGTGCGCTGCCTGGAAGACGGCATCGTCGAGACCGCTGCCGAAGCCGACATGGGCCTGATCTATGGCATTGGCTTCCCACCCTTCCGTGGTGGCGCGCTGCGCTACATCGATTCGATCGGCGTCGCCGAGTTCGTCGCGACGGCCGACAAGTACGCCGA
Organism: Stutzerimonas sp. Brlt_14; assembly: GCF_051948915.1. NCBI lineage: Bacteria > Pseudomonadati > Pseudomonadota > Gammaproteobacteria > Pseudomonadales > Pseudomonadaceae > Stutzerimonas > Stutzerimonas sp. Brlt_14. The sequence goes on along the minus strand of NZ_JAYJLM010000002.1, from coordinate 672,737 downwards.
CCTGGGCCCGCTGTACCACCCGACCGCGAAGCTGCGCGAGATGGCTGCCAACGGCCAGCGCTTCTACGGTTAATCGAGGGAGAGAGAATTCATGAGCCTGAATCCAAGAGATGCAGTCATCGTCGACTTCGGTCGCACCCCGATGGGGCGCTCCAAGGGCGGCATGCACCGTAACACCCGCGCCGAGACCATGTCCGCACAGCTGATCGACGGCCTGCTGGCGCGCAATCCGAAGATCGACCCGGCCGAGGTCGAGGACGTGATCTGGGGCTGCGTGAACCAGACCCTCGAGCAGGGCTGGAACATCGCCCGCATGGCGTCGCTGCTGACCCGCATTCCGCACACCAGCGCCGGCCAGACCGTGAGCCGTCTGTGCGGTTCGTCCATGAGCGCGCTGCACACCGCCGTGCAGGCTATCCAGACCAACAATGGCGACGTGTTCGTCATCGGTGGCGTGGAGCACATGGGCCACGTCAGCATGATGCATGGCGTCGACCCGAACCCGCAGCTGTCGCTGCACGCGGCCAAGGCGTCGGGCATGATGGGGCTGACCGCCGAGATGCTCGGCAAGATGCACGGCATCACCCGTGAAGCCCAGGACCAGTTCGGCTACCGCTCGCACCAGCTGGCATGGAAAGCGACTCAGGAAGGCAAGTTCAAGGACGAGATCATCCCGATGGAAGGTCACGACGAGAACGGCTTCCTCAAGGTCTTCGACTACGACGAGACCATTCGCCCGGAAACCACCCTTGAGGGTCTGGCCGAGCTCAAGCCGGCGTTCAACCCGAAGGGCGGTACCGTGACCGCCGGTACCTCCTCGCAGATCACCGACGGTGCGTCCTGCATGATCGTCATGTCGGCCCAGCGCGCCAAGGATCTCGGCATCCAGCCGTTGGCCGTGGTTCGCGCCATGGCACTGGCTGGCGTTGACCCGGCAATCATGGGTTACGGCCCGGTTCCGTCCACCCAGAAGGTGCTCAAGCGCGCCGGTCTGACCATGGACGACATCAGCCACGTCGAGCTGAACGAAGCCTTCGCAGCACAGGCTCTGCCGGTGCTCAAGGACCTCAAGCTGCTCGACAAGATGGAAGAGAAGGTCAACCTGCATGGCGGCGCCATCGCCCTGGGTCACCCGTTCGGCTGCTCCGGTGCGCGCATCTCCGGCACCCTGCTGAACGTGATGAAGCAGAACAACGGTACGCTCGGTGTCGCCACCATGTGTATCGGTCTGGGCCAGGGGATCAGTACGGTCTTCGAACGCCTCTGACAGACAGATGCAAATGACTGCGCTAGGCTGACAACCATTTCTGCAGGTTTGCGGAAAGAATGTTGTCAGCCGGTGCATGGAAGCCGGGGCCTGGTGCCCCGGTTTTTCTTTTTTGTCGTTGCGTGGAGGTAGGCATGCAGTTGGAGCCGGGGCGTTATCGCCATTACAAGGGGCCGGAATATCGCGTATTCGCCGTGGCCCGGCACTCCGAGACGGAGGAGCTGGTGGTGTTCTACCAGGCGCTGTATGGCGAGCGCGGACTCTGGGTGCGGCCACTGTCGATGTTTACCGAGACGGTCGAGGTCAACGGTGAAACGGTGCCGAGGTTCGCGCTGATCGAAGCCGAGGCCAGCGTCTTTCGGGATTGAGCTGGCACAGGGCTACCAGTGCCGCGCTTGACCTCAGCTCCATCGCCACTATATATAGCGGTGCTTTTTAGACAGAGCGCTAACCCAGGCGTCCGGTTCATGGCCTCGAATCGTCGCTCTGGTCCGCGCCAGGCCGAGCCGAGCAGGAATATCCTGCAGAGCCGCCCCGTTCGCAAAACGCGCACGAACGTTCGCTGATGCCTTGCCGATTACCGACGGCACGGGTATTCAAACTGCCGGAGGCGCCGCCTCTGTTCACCTCTAGATTCAGGAACTCTCCTCTCCATGGGTAAATCGCTGGTCATCGTGGAATCACCGGCCAAGGCCAAGACAATCAACAAGTATTTGGGCAACCAGTACGTGGTGAAGTCGAGTATCGGCCACATCCGCGACCTTCCCACCAGCGGCTCGGCCAACAAGGAGCCGGTCAAGCGCGGCAAGGCTGCGGCGGCCGAAGCGCCTGCGCTGTCGCCCAAGGAGAAGGCCAAGCGTCAACTGATCGCGCGCATGGGCGTCGATCCGGAACATGGCTGGAAGGCCAAGTACGAGATCCTGCCCGGCAAGGAAAAGGTTATCGAGGAGCTGCGCCGCCTGGCCAAGGAAGCCGACACGATCTATCTCGCGACCGACTTGGATAGAGAAGGGGAGGCCATCGCCTGGCACCTGCGCGAATCCATCGGTGGCGATGACAGCCGTTACAAGCGCGTGGTGTTCAACGAGATCACCAAGAAGGCGATTCAGGAGGCCTTTTCCCAGCCGGGCGAGCTCGATCTGAATCGCGTCAACGCCCAGCAGGCGCGGCGCTTCCTCGATCGGGTGGTTGGCTACATGGTTTCGCCGCTGCTCTGGGCGAAGATCGCCCGCGGCCTGTCTGCCGGTCGCGTGCAGTCGGTGGCGGTGAAACTGGTGGTCGAGCGCGAGCGCGAGATCCGCGCCTTCGTCCCGGAAGAATACTGGGAAGTTCATGCCGACCTGGCGACTGCCCAGCAGGCCAAGGTGCGCTTCGAAGTCGCCCGCGAGAAGGGCGAGGCGTTCAAGCCGCTGAACGAGGCGCAGGCCAATGCTGCGCTGGAGAAGCTCAAGGGCGCCAGCTACAGCGTGACCAAGCGTGAGGACAAGCCGACCAGCAGCAAGCCTTCGGCGCCCTTCATCACCTCGACCCTGCAGCAGGCGGCGAGCAATCGCCTCGGCTTCGGCGTGAAGAAGACCATGATGATGGCCCAGCGCTTGTACGAAGCCGGTTACATCACCTACATGCGTACCGACTCGACCAACCTGTCGGCCGACGCCATCAGCATGGTGCGCGGTTTCATCGAAGGCGAGTTCGGTGACAAGTACCTGCCCGAAAAGCCGAACCTGTATTCGAGCAAGGAGGGCGCGCAGGAAGCGCACGAGGCGATTCGCCCGTCCGATGTCAACCTGCGGCCGAACCAGCTGTCCGGCATGGAGCGCGATGCCGAGCGCCTGTACGAGCTGATCTGGCGTCAGTTCGTCGCCTGCCAGATGCCGCCGGCGCAGTACCTGTCCACCAGCGTGACGGTCGAGGCCGGTGACTTCGAGCTGCGTGCCAAGGGGCGCATCCTCAAGTTCGACGGCTACACCAAGGTCATGCCGCAGCAGAGCAAGGCTGGCGAGGACGACGTGCTGCCGGAAATGAGCAAGGGCGACGCCATGAAGCTGCTCAAGCTCGACCCGAGCCAGCACTTCACCAAGCCGCCGGCCCGCTATTCCGAAGCCAGTCTGGTCAAGGAGATGGAGAAGCGCGGCATCGGCCGGCCATCCACCTATGCGGCGATCATTTCCACCATCCAGGATCGGGGCTACGTCTCGCTGCACAATCGCCGTTTCTACTCGGAAAAGATGGGCGACATCGTCACCGAACGCCTCTCCGAGAGTTTCAACAACCTGATGGACTATGGCTTCACCGCTGGCATGGAAGAGCATCTGGACGACGTCGCTCAGGGCGAGCGCGACTGGAAGCATGTGCTGGACGAGTTCTACGGTGATTTCCGCAAGAAGCTCGAGGTCGCCGAGTCCAGCGAGAATGGCATGCGTGCCAACCAGCCGACCCTGACGGACATCCCGTGCAAGGTCTGCGGCCGGCCGATGATGATCCGCACCGCGTCCACCGGCGTGTTCCTTGGTTGTTCCGGCTACAGCCTGCCGCCGAAGGAGCGCTGCAAGTCCACGGTGAACCTCATTCCGGGTGACGAGATCGCCGCGGATGACGAGGGTGAGTCCGAATCCCGCGTGCTGCTGGGCAAGCATCGCTGCCCGATCTGCAGCACCGCGATGGATGCCTACCTGCTCGACGAGACGCACAAGCTGCACATCTGCGGCAACAACCCGGACTGCTCCGGCTACGAGATCGAGGAAGGTCAGTACCGTATCAAGGGGTACGAGGGGCCAAGCCTGGAATGCGACAAGTGCGGCAGCGAGATGCAGCTCAAGACCGGTCGTTTCGGCAAGTTCTTCGGCTGCACCAATGCCGAATGCAAGAACACCCGCAAGCTGCTGAAGAATGGCGAGCCGGCGCCGCCGAAGATGGATGCGGTGAAGATGCCGGAGCTCAAGTGCGAGAAGGTCGACGATACCTACGTACTGCGCGATGGCGCTTCCGGGTTGTTCCTGGCTGCCAGCCAGTTCCCGAAGAATCGCGAGACCCGCGCGCCGTTGGTGCGAGAGCTGATTCCCCACAAGGACGAGATCGATCCCAAGTACCACTTCCTGCTCCAGGCACCGCAGCAGGACCCGGACGGCCGCCCGGCGGTGATCCGCTTCAGCCGCAAGACCAAGGAGCAGTACGTGCAGAGCGAAGTGGATGGCAAGCCCACCGGCTGGAAGGCGTTCTACGACGGCGGCAAGTGGCAGGTCGAAGACAAGCGCTGATCCTGGCTCGACCGACTCGCCAGGCGAGTCGGTCGGGTTGATTGCCTCACGCCCACGCCGTCTGTTCGTCGTTCGCTCTGGTGCAGCGTTCGTCGAAGGTCCATTCTCTGCACATTCTCTTCCGGAGAGCATGCCATGGCTCACGAGCTCTACACCCGTACCAACCAGAAGATCTTCTTTGCAGGCCTCTCGCTGGAAAGCTGGCGCAAGGCCGAAGAGACTGCCTCGATGAACTCTCAGGGGCTTATCCAGGCCGAGCGCGAGGCGTGTCTGTTTCACCTGTACGGCGCGTTGCTCGGCCTTTGCCACGAGATCGCCGGCTACTATCGCTCGCCGGGCGCCGATGCGCCGGTGGTGGAGGCGTTCCTGACGCGCAGCGTTCTAGAGGCCGCGCCGAGTCCGGAGCTCGCCGAGCTGCTGGAACTGTCGGAACAGCCGAGTACCTGGCTCGGGCAGTTGCTGGCCGCCTATCGTCAGCTGTTCCAGCCGCCGCGCGCCCCGGCCAAGGCCAAGACCGATCCGCGGCAGCCATTGATCGAGGCGGTCACCGTCGAGGACGAGACTCCGCCGCTGACCCGCGCCGAGCTGGAAGCGTGGCGGCAGAACCTCAAGGGGCTGGCGCTGCGCTTTCGCGAATCGCTCACCGAGTGGTAACCGGCGACGCCGGGCTAATGGCGATGCCTGATGCGCAGGACCAGGGCGATGCCGCCCAGAATCGCGGTGCCGGCCAACAGTAGCGTTGTGGTCATCGCTTCGCCCAGCAGCACGGCACCGGCAATGGCCGCCAGTAGCGGAACGCTGAGTTGCACGCTGGCGGCCTGTATCGCCGCCAGACCGGGCAGGGCGGCGTACCAGATGGCATAGCCGACCCCTGACGTCAGCGCCCCGGAAAGCAGCGCGTAGGCCACGCCCGGCCAATCCCACGTCTGCTGGCCCAGCGAAAGCAGGCAGAGCACCGCCGCCAATGGAACCGCCCGGAGAAAATTACCCGCAGTGGCTGCAAGCGGTGTGGCTGCACCACGTCCACGGAGCGAATAGACGCCCCAGGCGATGCCGGACAGGATCATCAGCAAAGCGCCATCCAAGGGCGGGGTGCTGCTCCCCGGGAGCAGCAGGATCACCAATCCACTGACCGCCAGCAGCAGGCCGGCGAGCTGCCCGGCGCTGAAACGCTCGCCTCTCAGCAAGCCCCAGGCAAGCATGCTCAGCTGTACGGCACCGAACAGCAGCAGTGCGCCGGCGCCAGCGTCCAGGTCGATATAGGCAAAGGAAAAACAGGCCGCGTAGACGAACAGCGCCATGGCACCGACCCAGTCACCCCCTAGGGGCTGGTCGGCCCTGTCGACGCGCAACAGCAGCCATAGAGTGAGCGCTCCGGCGACTATCCGCAGGCCGGTGAAGCTGGCTGGATCGATGGCGGTGTCCCGCAGCGCGATCCGGCAGAGGATCGAGTTGCCGGCGAACGCCAGCATGGCCAGAGCGGTGAGCAGCAAGGTGCGGGTGGTCATGCACGATTCCTTGTCCCGGCGCAGAGATGCGCGCGCTTTTTTCAGCGCATGCTACGTTGCCGATCCGCCTTGGGCACGTCATTTTCGGGGCGCAACGCACGAGGTGTGCGCCCCGCAACGCGCCGGACTGGTGGCCTGAAGCGCCAAAGGCTGCCGCGACGGCGACCGGCTGCTACAATGGCGGCCTTTCACGCGGAGCTGATCCATGCCTACATCTTTTCTGGAAATCGTCGAGCTACCAGACGGGCGCATCGTGCTTCGTCGTGCCGAGGACGAAGAGGTGTTGGTCACGCTCGACTTTTCCGACGACGCCAAGCTCTTCCTGCAGGGGCAGCATGTGGAGATTGCCAAGGCGATGTTCAATGTTGGCGTTCAGATGGCGGGTCGGATGACAGAAGGCGATTTCGACCACGATGCAGACGAGCCGCGCGTTCTGCACTGAGCGCAGCTGCTCCGGGGCTCGGCCTTCACTTCACAACAGGCAGCACGTCCTTGTGCTCGCCGCCACTCAACAACCCAGACGAATATTCAGGCTCTGCGCCCCGCCCAGGCTGGCGGCGTTGCGCAGCTTGCTGCGTGTCGCGTCGTCGATCTGGCCGAGCCAGCTGATGACGGTATGGCTGCAGCCGGACGCCAGCGCCTTGCACGCGAGTTCCAGCGCGCCTTCCGCGTTGCGTGGTTGCAGCAGGATGATGCGCTCGCGGTTCAGGCCGCACTTGCGCAGGAAGCTCTGTGAAAGGAAGGCGGGCGGCGCGATCAGTGTCAGCCAGCGGCTGTCCGTCGCGTCGCCGAGTTCGCGCAGGATCGGCGTGAGCAGCAGATGGCAGTGCTGACTGCTGCCGCTGAGGCTCAACTCGCTCAGGTGATCCTTTTTCTCCTGCTCGGGTTTGCTGCGCGGTGCAAGGCTGCCGAAAGGTGCCAGGCTTTGTGCGATGACACCGTCGAACAGCGATAGTTGGGGCCGGGAAGTGCTGGTCTGGTACTGCATAACCTTCTCCTCAGCGGCGTATGACGCCGACACTCAAGCCTTCGATGACCAATTCCTGATGTTCGAGGTCGACTTCGATGGGGGCGAATTCCGGGTTCTCCGCCAGCAGCCAGACCTTCTTGCCGTCGCGCTTGAAACGCTTGACGGTCACCTCATCGCCGACCCGCGCCACCACGATCTGGCCGTTGCGGGCCTCACGGGTGGTGTGCACGGCCAGCAGGTCACCGTCGTAAATGCCGATGTCCTTCATGCTCATGCCGTGCACACGCAGCAGATAATCGGCGCGCGGATGGAAAAAGGCGGGGCTGATCTGGCAGGATTCCTCGACATGCTGCTGGGCCAGTATCGGTGCGCCAGCAGCGACGCGGCCGATGATGGGCAAGCCGGTTTCGGCAGGTGCGGGCTCGAAGTCGGGAATACGTATCCCGCGGGAGGCGCCGGGCGTCATCTCGATGGCGCCTTTGCGGGCGAGCGCCTTGAGGTGCTCCTCCGCGGCATTGGGCGACTTGAAGCCGAGCTCCTGAGCGATCTCCGCGCGGGTTGGCGGATAACCGTTGTCTTCCAGGCAGCGCTTGATGAAGGCGAGGATTTCCGTCTGGCGAGGCGTCAGCTTGATCATGTCGGTCTCTGTTCTTTTATACAGTGACTGGGATTATATACAGTGATCCGGCCTTGGCAATGAATGTTTCATGTCGGGTCAGCCGGCGGGCTGGACGGTGCGTCTGCGACAATGACGCTAGTGCCATGCGGCGTTTCGTGGTTGACTTGCCGGTCGGTGAAACGTAAGTTTCAAACAGTTGTTTGTCTTTCGGAGGGGGCATGGCGCAGTCGGAAACAGTTGAGCGCATTCTTGATGCAGCGGAACAGCTGTTCGCGGAAAAAGGCTTCGCCGAGACCTCGCTTCGCCTGATCACCAGCAAGGCTGGGGTCAACCTCGCGGCGGTCAACTATCATTTCGGTTCGAAGAAGGCGCTCATCCAGGCGGTGTTCTCGCGTTTCCTCGGGCCGTTCTGTGCCAGCCTGGAGCGTGAGCTGGATCGCCGCGAGGCGCTCACCGACAAGAAGGACACGCTCGAGGAGCTCCTGGAAATCCTCGTGGAGCAGGCATTGGCGGTCAAACCGCGCAGCGGCGACGACCTGTCGATCTTCATGCGCCTGCTGGGCTTGTCCTTCAGTCAGAGCCAGGGCCACCTGCGGCGTTACCTGGAAGACATGTACGGCAAGGTGTTCCGTCGTTACATGCTCAAGGTTCACGACGCCGCGCCGGCCATTCCGCCCATCGAGCTGTTCTGGCGCGTGCACTTCATGCTCGGGGCTGCGGCATTCAGCATGTCCGGTATCAAGGCGCTGCGTGCGATCTCCGAGAACGATTTCGGCGTTCGGACTTCCATCGAGCAGGTGATGCGCATGATGGTGCCGTTCCTGGCAGCCGGCATGCGTGCCGACAGCGGTATCGATGACAATACCCTGGCGGCGGCGCAACCGATCGCGCGGCGCAACGCCGTGGCCATCCCGGCGAAGGCTTGAGCTACAAGCCTGCCGGGTGATCGGCTAAGCTAGCCGCCCATGGCCTTTCTCGATCTTCTGCATATCTCCGTCGCTGACCAGCAGCTTTATGGCTTTGCCGGCGGGCAGCTGCGTCTGCGCTTTCCGGTGTCCACCGCTCGTAACGGTGTCGGCGAACAGAATGGTTCCGGCTGTACACCGCGCGGCGTGCATCAGGTGCGTGCGCGCATCGGTGATGGCCTGCCCGAGGGGGCGGTGTTGCGCGGGCGGCGCTGGACCGGTGAAATCTGGACACCCGAGCTGCATGCGGTGTTTCCCGGGCGCGACTGGATCCTGACCCGCATCCTCTGGCTCAGCGGTTGCGAGCCGGGCGTCAACCGGATGGGGCAGGTCGACACGTTCCGCCGCTACATCTACATCCACGGCACGCCCGATTGCGAACCTATGAGTGTGCCGCTTTCCCACGGTTGCGTGCGTATGCGCAATGCCGATCTGCTGCAACTTTTCCCCAGGGTGCCGCCTCACTGTCAGGTGCGCATCACCGAGGCACCTTGCCCGAGCTGGGCTGCCGCTGAACTCGAATAAGGATCTGCGTCTGTATGCACGGTTCATTGATGCTGGACATCGCCGGTACCTGGCTGACTGCCGAGGATCGGCACCTGCTGCGCCAACCCGAAGTGGGTGGGCTCATTCTGTTCGCTCGCAATATCGAGTCTCCGCGACAGGTGGAGGAACTGTGCCGTGCGATCCGCGCCGTGCGCCCCGATCTGCTGCTGGCGGTGGATCAGGAAGGCGGCCGCGTGCAGCGGCTGCGCCAGGGTTTCGTGCGGCTTCCGGCAATGCGCGAACTGGCGCGTTGCACCGACGCTCCCAGGCTGGCCGAAGCCTGTGGCTGGGTCATGGCCAGCGAGGTGCTTGCGGTGGGCCTGGATTTCAGCTTCGCGCCGGTTCTCGATCTGGATCATCAGCGGAGCGCGGTGGTAGGCGCACGCGCCTTCGAGGGTGATCCTCAGGTCGCGGTGACGCTGATCGACGCCTTTATTCGCGGCATGCATGCCGCCGGCATGGCCGCCACTGGCAAGCACTTCCCCGGGCACGGCTGGGCTGAGGCCGATTCGCATGTCGCGATACCGGTGGATGAGCGCAGCCTCGACGAGCTGCGCCGCTGTGATCTGATTCCCTTCATGGCGCTGAGTGGCACGCTCGATGCGATCATGCCGGCGCATGTCATCTATCCTCAGGTCGACGAGCAGCCCGCCGGTTTTTCCCGGCGCTGGTTGCAGGACATCCTGCGCAACGAGCTGGGTTTCAAAGGCGTGATCTTCAGCGACGATCTCTCGATGGCCGGAGCGCATGTCGCAGGCGACGCGGCGCAGCGGATCGAATCCGCTCTGGGCGCTGGTTGCGACATGGGGCTGGTCTGCAACGATCGTGCGGCCGCAGAGCTGGCGCTGACTGCGCTGCAGCGCTTGAAGGTGACGCCGTCGACCGCGCTGGCGGGAATGCGTGGCCGGGCGGGTTGCCCGGCGGACTACAAGCAGAACCCTCGCTGGCTGGACGCCATCGGCGCGCTGAAGGCTGCCGATCTGATTGACTGATCCTTCTCTTTTCAAGGAATCCCCATGACTGTCCATGCCATCATCGGCGGCACCGGCCTGACCCAGTTGACCGGCTTCAAGCTGCACCGCGCACAGCTGATCGATACGCCCTATGGACGTCCCTCTGCGGAAATCCTGCGGGGCGAGTATGGCGGTCGCGAGGTGCTGTTCCTTGCGCGGCACGGCCATCCGCATCGTGTGCCGCCTCACCAGGTGAACTATCGCGCCAACCTCTGGGCATTGAAGCAGGCGGGCGCTGACGCGGTGCTCGCGGTCAATGCAGTGGGTGGCATTCACGCGGCGATGGGGTCCGGACATTTCTGCGTGCCGCACCAGATCATCGATTACACCTATGGTCGTGAGCAGACCTTCTTCGAGGGTGACATCGATCATGTGACGCATATCGATTTCAGCTACCCGTACGACGAAGCGCTGCGCGAACGACTGATCGGCGCGCTGGCGGCAGAGGGGTTCGCCTTCAGCAGTCACGGTGTGTACGGCTGCACCCAGGGCCCGCGCCTGGAAACCGTGGCGGAAATCGTTCGGATGGAGCGCGACGGATGCGACATCGTGGGCATGACCGGCATGCCCGAGGCGGCACTGGCCCGCGAGCTGGAACTGCCGTACGCCTGCCTGGCGCTGGTGGTCAATCCGGCTGCGGGCAAGGCGAGCGGGGTGATCACCATGGCGCAGATCGAGGCGGCACTCGCCGCGGGCATCGGCAAGGCCCGACTGGTCCTGGCGCGGATGCTGGCCGGTTGATTGCTCTTCAGGCAGGTGCGCGCGGTCCGGGCGGCTACCTGCCACGACGTTGTCATAATGCGGCCTGAGACTGGTATTTTTGCGGCGGCACCCCATTGCGGTGAAGATGCTGCTTGCTACACTTGGCCGTCCTTTGGAGTACCGGAATGTCTTGCCAGGCACACACAATAAGAATTCTAAGAACGGTCGTGTTGCTGACGCTGCTTGGCGGCATGGCCGGTTGTTCGACCTGGTTCTCGGGTAACTTCAAGGACCCGAAAGTCGAACTCACCAAGGTCGATATCATCAAGGCGCGGCTGCTGGAACAGCAGTTCATGCTGCGTTTTCGCATCGACAACCCCAACGATCGCAGCCTGCCTGTACGCGGCCTCATCTACACCGTCCATCTCAACGACGTGGAGCTGGCCAGCGGCGAGTCCAGCGGTTGGCTGACCGTTCCCGCCAACAGCTTCGAATATTACGAAGTGCCGGTGCATACCAACCTGTGGCGGCATATGAAGTACATCGTGCGGCTGCTGGAAAAGCCGGATCGGCCGATCAACTACCGACTGGCCGGCGAGCTCAAGACCGGGCTGATGGCCGGGCGACGCGTGCACATTTCCAGCAATGGCGAGATAATCCCGGGCAACTTTATTCCGGAGTAGTACCCAGATGAGTCACGAGCCCCATGTGCATGGTCCCGACTGCAACCACGATCACGACCATGACCATCACCACGTTCACGGTCCGCATTGCAATCATGGCCACGAGCCGGTGCGTAATCCGCTGAAGGACGTCGGACGCAACGACCCGTGCCCTTGCGGCAGCCAGAAGAAATACAAGAAGTGCCACGGCGCCTGAGCCTGTCATGACACTTTCCGTGAGCCTGTTCGCCGCCGCCACGCTGCTGATCGCCGCGCTGGCGGGCTATGCGCTGTATCTCTGGCGCCGTGTCTGGCGCAATGAATGGCAGCAGGCCGAGCTGAAGGAAAAACGGCAGACGGCGCTGGCGGAGGATCTGCGGATTCTCGCCAGCTGTCTGCTGGACGAGCAGCTGCCGCTCATCGAGGGCGCCATCCGCATCAAGGTGCTGCTCGACAATTACGACGCCGAGCTCGGGCAACATCCGCGCTGTCAGGTGTTCCAGCAGTTGTTCGAGGCCACCGAACAGGTGCCGACCCATGCCGCCTGGAAGGCCCTGGACAAGAGCGAGCGCCGTCGCCACGAAGCGCAGTTCAGCGCGCTGGAACTGCGGCACAAGGCAGAGGCGCGCCGCTCGGCCCGTTGGCTGCTCGACGAGGCTCTGCCAAAATCGCGCGACGCGGCCTGACCGACCTTCTTCGCCGTACGCCCTCTAATCTGTTAGCACCATCCTCGCCAAGCCCGCACAGGAGTCTTCGATGTCTCTGCGTCTGCCGTACGCCCTGGTTCGCCTGACGCTGGGGGCCGCGCTCGGCCTGGCCGGCCTCGGCGGTTGTCAGGCCTATCTCGATAACCGCTACAGCGCCAGTCTGCCGCCGGCACAGGGCGTTCAACCGCTGACCGGGCTGGCGGGCAGTGCGAGCATCCGGCGCAATTCCATGGGCATGCCGCTGATCGAAACCTCGTCGTTTCACGATGCGCTGTTTGCCATGGGATACGTCCACGCCACCGACCGACTGAGCCAGATGGTCAGCCTGCGGTTGATGGCCCAGGGCCGCCTGGCGGAAATGGTCGGCCCCGGCGTGCTGGAAACCGACCGTTTCATGCGGGCGGTCAATCTGCGCCAGAGCGCCGAGCTGCTGTACCGTGAATCCTCGCCGAGGATGAAAAAGTTCTTCGAGGTGTACGCCCGTGGCGTGAACGCCTACCTGTATCGCCATCGCGACAAACTGCCGATGGACCTCGCCGAGTCCGGCTACAAACCGGAGTACTGGAAGCCCGAGGATTCGGTGCTGGTGTTCTGTCTGCTCAATTTCGGCCTTTCGCAGAACCTGCAGGAAGAGGTCGCCGCATTGCTGATGGCGCAGAAAGTGGGTAGCGACAAGCTGGCCTGGCTGTTGCCCATCTACCCGGACGAGGTGCTGCCGTTCGACGAGGTGGACAAGCTCAAGGGCTTGAAGCTGGGTGGCAATGTGCCCGGGCTGGCGGCACTCGAACGTGCCACACAGCCGCTGGCGGCTCTGACGCCGGCCGGCATGGCGGCTTCCAACAACTGGGCCATCGCCGGCAGCAACACGCGCAGCGGCAAGCCGATCCTGGCCAACGACACGCACCTGCCGCTGTCGATGCCCTCGTACTGGAATTTCATGCAGATCCGCGCACCGAAGTTCCAGGCGGCGGGTGTCACCATCGCCGGCGTCCCCGCCGTGGTGGCGGGCTTCAACGGCAAGCTCGGCTGGGGCATGACCATGGTCATGGGCGACAACCAGGACCTCTATCTCGAGCAGGTGCGTCGCGAAGGCTCGCGGCTGATGTACCTGGCCGACGGCAAATGGCTGCCGGCCCGCGAGCGCCACGAGACCTACTTCGTCAAGGGCGAGCGGCCGATCCGCGAGACCATTTTCGAAACTCGCAACGGCCCGCTGCTCAACAGCGTACTCGGCGAGCGCAAGCACCCTCTGCAACCGTTGCAGCTCGGTAGTGGCTACGGCTTGGCGCTGAAAACCACGCAGCTGGAAGCCGATCGCACGCTGGACGCCTTCTTCGACCTGTCCCGCGCGCAGTCGGTGGACCAGGCCTTCGAGGCGACCCGGGAGATTCGCGCCGCCGCGCTCAATCTGGTGTTCGCCGACCAGCAGGGCATTGGCTGGCAGGTGACCGGGCGCTTCCCCAACCGTCGCGAGGGGCTGGGGCTGGTGCCGTCGCCGGGCTGGGACGGTCGCTACGACTGGGATGGCTATGCCGACCCGATGCTGCATCCCTACGACCAGGACCCGCTCCAGGGCTGGCTAGGCACCGCCAACCAGCGCAGCGTGCCGCGCGGCTATGGCATGCAGCTGTCCAGCTCCTGGTACGGCCCGGAGCGCTACGAGCGACTGGCGGAGCTGGCCGGGCGGGGCAAGCATGACACCCGCAGCACCATCGCCATGCAGTACGACCAGGTCACGCCGTTCGCCGCCAAGCTCAGGACGATGTTCGAGGCGCCGGGCATGGCCGGGCCGCTGCGCCAGGCGATCGATGCCCTGCCGGCCGCCGAACGCAGCAAGGCGCGCGAGGCGCTGGATCGGTTGCTCGCCTTCGATGGCAAGCTCGCGGCCGATTCGGCCAACGCCGCGCTGTATGGCGCCTTCCTGCACGAGAGTGCGCGGCACATCTTCCTCGACGAACTGGGGCCTGAGGACTCGCCGGCCTGGCGTGCGCTGGTACAGACCGCCAACACTTCCTATTCGGCCCAGGCGGACCATCTGCTCGGTCGCGAAGACAGCCCGTTCTGGAACGACCAGCGCACCGCGCAGAGCGAAGACAAACCGGCGATCCTGGCGCGCAGCCTGGCCGCTGCGGTGAGTTTGCTGGAAACCCGTCTGGGCAACGAGCGCAGCGCCTGGCAATGGGGCAAGCTGCATACCGCTCGCTGGACCTCCGGCGCGACGCAGCTGGCACCGCACATGGCGGCCGGCCAGCGCAGCAGAATCCACGCCATCGGCAACTACCTCGATCGTGGTCCCTATGCCATGGGCGGCGATCACAGCACGCTGAACGCCTCGGCCTATCACCTGGGCACGGACTTCGATACCTGGCTGATCCCGGCAATGCGCATCATCGTCGACTTCGGACTGGACGAACCGATGATCGGGCTGAACAGTTCGGGCCAATCCGGCAACCCGGCCAGCCCGCACTACGCCGACGGCATCGAGGCGTGGCTGAAGGCGCAGTACCTGAGCTTCCCGTTCAAGACGGAAAATCTCGACAAGGTCTATGGCACGCAGCGTTTGTTGCTGACCCCGGCCGGCAAGTGACGTCGCGCCGCGCCGGCGTCAGGTCGGTCGCGGCGTCGCGGGTATCACCTCGAGCACGCGGATCGTGTCCGGCGCAGGGTAGTGCCAGCGCACGTCGACATCCCAGAACTGCGCGCCGTAGCGCCGCTCGGGCTCCGGCTTCTGGTACGCGGGGCGCGGGTCCTGTGCCAGGCATTGCTCGATGAGTTCCAGCAGTGGCTCGCCGAGGCGCAGCGCTTCGCGGTGGGCCTGCAGCAACCCGCTTTCCGTCCACTGCACCTCGATCAGTGTCGGCGCGTCCGCAGCCATGTCGTTGCGCGCATCCGGCAGGGCATCGGCGTAGGGAACATAGGGCTTGATGTCCAGCACCGGCGTGCCATCCAGCAGGTCGATGCCGGAGATGAACAGCCGATCCGCTTCGACGCGATCCAGCCTGACCACCGATTGACCGATTCCGTTGGGGCGATGCGTCGCGCGGGTGGCGAACACGCCGACCATGCGATTGCCGCCCAGGCGCGGCGGTCGCACCTTGAGACGTGGTGTGCTTTCCAGCGCCTGATGGAAGAGGAACAGCAGCCATACATGGCTGACCTGTTCGAGTCCGGCCACCGCATCGCCCTTGTCGAACGGCGGCAGCAGTTCCAGCACGCCGCGTGCGGCCGGGGCCAGGCTGGGTTGGCGCGGAATGGCGAACTTTTCCTTGAAGCAGGAGCGGACGTAGCCGATCGGCGAGACGCTATGTTGCATGGGGGCAGGCCTGGATACGGACGGGCGGCTGCGCATCTTACCCGCTATGGCGCCGCGCTGCGCGACGTCGGGCCGCGTCCTCTCGGGAGGTGGCGGCCCGGCGCCAGGCTTACAGGCCGAGCAGCTTGGCGACGTAGTCGGCATCCTTGTCGCCGCGGCCGGACAGATTGACCAGAATGTGGCTGTCCTTGCCCAGCGTCGGCGCGGTACGAATCGCCCAGGCCACCGCATGGGCACTTTCCAGGGCGGGGATGATGCCTTCGACGCGCGACAGGGTCATGAAGGCATCCAGACACTCCTGGTCGGTCGCGGTCTGGTAGTTCACCCGGCCGATGTCCTTGAGATAACTGTGCTGTGGGCCAACACCGGGGTAGTCCAGGCCGGAGGCGATGGAGTGCACTGCGGACGGGTTGCCCTCGGCATCTTCCAGCACATAGCAGGCCATGCCGTGCAGTTCACCGGGTTTGCCCTTGGACAGGGTGGCCGAATGGCGGCCGGGCTTGTCCAGGCTTTCGCCGGCCGGCTCGATGCCCACCAGCTCGACCGCGGCGTCTTCCAGGAAGGCTGTGAAGATGCCCATGGCATTGGAACCGCCGCCGACGCAGGCGACCACCTGGTCCGGCAGGCGACCATGCCTGGCGAGAAACTGGCCGCGCGCCTCTTGACCGATGATCGACTGGAAATCGCGGACCATCTTCGGGAACGGATGCGGGCCTACCACCGAGCCGATGGCGTAGAGGTAGTTCTGCGGATCCTTCAGGTATTCCTCGAAGGCGCTGTCCACCGCTTCCTTGAGCGTCGCCGCGCCTCGGGTGACCGCCACCAGCTTGCAGCCGAGGATCTTCATCTTGGTGACGTTGGGATGTTCCTTCTCGATGTCCACCTGGCCCATGTGGATTTCGCAGGGGATGCCCACCAGCGCGCAGGCGGTGGTCAGGGCGACACCGTGTTGGCCGGCGCCGGTCTCGGCGATCACCTTGGTCTTGCCCATGAACCGGGCAAGCAGTGCCTCGCCCAGACAGTGATTGATCTTGTGTGCCCCGGTGTGATTCAGGTCCTCGCGCTTCAGGTGAATCTGCGCGCCACCGAGCTGCTCGGACAGGCGCCGGGCATGGAAGATCGGGCTCGGCCGGCCCACGTAGTCGGCGAACAGGGCCGCCAGTTCCTGCTGGAAATCCTCGCGCTGGCGGATCTCTTCGTAGGCCAGGTTGATGTCGTCCATCGCCTGCTTGAGGTGCGGCGGCACCAGCTGGCCACCGTAGGGGCCGAAGTAGCCGTTGGCGTCGGGCATGGCAGTGAAACGAGGATCGGACGACATAGGTTCATCTCTGCAGGTTGAAGGGAGCGCCTGGTTACGCGGGGCCGATCATAAGCCAGCGTCCGTACCGCTGAAAATGCAGCCGCAGCCACGCCGCGATGCTCACCGGTTCGCTGCTGCGCGTTGCCGAACGCCGGGGTAGCGAAGGCGCTGGCCGGCACCGAGCAGGCTGTGGGTGGTTCGGTTTGTTCGCGGGATTGGCATTTATCGTGTAGGATGCCTCGCGTATTTCATCTGATCGGAGCAAATCAACGCTTTTGTTTTGTCGGCGCTCTTGTCGCCGAAGGGTATGGCTGTCATCAGCACAGCACGTCTTGCATGCCCGCCCCGCCATCAGGCCCGCGCAATTTCCATGGAATTGCACGCTACCTGCCGCAATACGTCGCACTGCGATGTCGTAAAGCCAGAACAAGTTCAGGAGATAGAACTGATGAACGAGGCTGAGCTCTCGCCCAATGATTCCGACGCGCCCGCTGATCGAATCAATCCCGTAGTGTTCTACGGTTCCGCCATCGCCATCGTGGTATTCGCCGTATGGACGATGTTCTTCACCGATCGCTCGCTGGCGGTCATCAACACGGTACTCGGCTGGATATCCAACAGCTTCGGCTGGTTCTACTTTCTCGCCGTGCTGCTGTACCTGCTGTTCGTGGTGATCGTCGCCACCAGTCGTTACGGCAAGATCCGCCTCGGGCCGGATCACTCCAAACCTGAATTCAACGTGGTGACCTGGGCGGCGATGCTGTTTTCCGCCGGGATCGGCATCGACCTGCTGTTCTTCTGCATCGCCGAGCCGATCACCCAGTTTCTCGAACCGCCGGTAGGTGAGGGCGGCACAACCCAGGCGGCACGCCACGCCATGGAGCTGACCTTCCTGCACTGGGGCCTTTCCGGCTGGGGCGTCTACACGCTGGTCGGCATGTCGCTGGCCTATTTCAGCTTCCGCCAGGGCTTGCCGCTGTCGATTCGCTCCTCGCTCTACCCGATCTTCGGCAAACGCATCTATGGCCCCATCGGCCACACCGTGGATGGCGCGGCCGTGCTGGGCACGATCTTCGGCATCGCCACGAGTCTGGGCATCGGCATCATCCAGCTGAACTTCGGCCTCAACTACATCTTCGGCATCCCCGAAGGGACCCTGACCCAGGCCGTGCTGGTGGTGCTGATCGTGGTGTTTTCGGCCATCTCGGCGGCCACCGGCGTGGAGCGCGGCATTCGCCGGCTTTCCGAGTTCAACATGCTGTTGGCCGTATTGTTGCTGTTGTTCGTGCTGGTGGTGGGCGACTCGGTATTCCTGCTCAATGCTCTGGTGATGAATGTCGGCGACTACTTCTCCAACTTCATCAGCCTGTCGCTGGACACCTACGCCTACCAGCGCCCGACCGACTGGCTGAACGCCTGGACGGTGTTCTTCTGGGCCTGGTGGATCGCCTGGGGGCCTTTCGTCGGGCTGTTCCTGGCGCGCATTTCCCGCGGCCGGACCATTCGTGAGTTCGTCATCGGCACGCTGTTGCTGCCGCTGGCCTTCATGATGGCCTGGATGTCGATCATGGGTAACAGCGCCATCGAGATGGTCATGGGCGGCGCGCTGGAGTTCGGCGAGCAGGCCATGAACAACCCTGGCTCATCGATCTACCTGTTCCTCCAGAGCCTGCCGTGGTCGGGGATCACCACCATCGTGGTGACCATCCTGGCCATCGTCTTCTTCGTCACCTCGGGCGACTCCGGTTCGCTGGTGCTGTCGAACTTCACCTCCATCCTCAAGGATGTGAACAGCGATGCGCCGGTGTGGATGCGCATCCTCTGGGCCGCGATCATCGGCGTGCTCACCCTCGCGCTGCTGATCGCCGGTGGCCTGACGGCGCTGCAGGGCACCGTGGTGATCATGGGGCTGCCGTTCTCCATCGTGCTGCTGTTCATGATGGTGGGTCTGTTCAAGGCCCTGCATGTTGAAGGGGTGATGGCCGACAGCTACCAGAAGAGCCTTGCCGGATATCTGTCCGGGCGAGCCACGCTGGAGCACACCCACATGAACTGGAGCCAGCGTCTTTCGCGGGCGATGAGCTTCCCCAGCCAGTCGCAGATTCGCCGCTATCTGAAGGAGGTCGGCAGGCCGGCCATGGAAGAGATCAAGAAGGCGCTGGGCGAGAAGGGCGTACCGGTGGAGATTCTCGAGGGCGAGCCGGGCAACGAGCATCTGATCCTCAACGTCAACCTGGGCAGCGAGCAGGATTTCACCTATCAGATCTGGCCGGTGCGCAGCACCATGCCGTCGTTCGCCATGCGCACCCAGAGCAGCAAGGCCGATTACTACCGGCTCGAGGTGCACCTGCGCCAGGGCAGCCTGGGTTACGACCTGATGGGTTACTCGCGGCGCCAGCTGATCGAGGACGTCCTCGACCACTACGAACACCACATGCACTTCCTGCATCTGCAGCGCGAGAACGGTGGGGGTGAAAGCGGCATGCCCAACCCGGGCGCGACACCGACGCCCTGACCACACACGTCCGGGCGATCCCCGGACGTTCCATTCACGTCGCGGCAGCGTCGATCCGCTGTCGCCTCGATCACAGGAGCTAGAACATGGCCCGTTTTCCACGGCAGCAACTCTATATCCATGGCGGCTACGTCGACGCCAGCAGCAACCAGACCTTCCAGAGCATCAACCCGGCCAACGGCGAAGTCCTGGCCGATGTGGCTGAGGCCGGTGCGGCCGACCTGGAGCGCGCGGTCGAAAGCGCCGAGCGGGGCCAGCACATCTGGGCTGCACTGACCGGTATGGAGCGGGCGCGAATCATGCGTCGAGCGGTCGATCTGCTGCGCGAGCGCAACGACGAGCTGGCGCTGCTGGAAACCCTGGATACCGGCAAGCCGCTGAGCGAAACCCGCAGCGTTGATATCATCACCGGCGCCGACGTGCTGGAGTACTACGCGGGCCTTGCCCCGGCCATCGAGGGTGAGCAGATTCCGCTGCGCGACAGCAGCTTCGTCTACACCCGACGGGAGCCGCTTGGCGTGGTCGCCGGCATCGGCGCCTGGAACTATCCGATCCAGATCGCCCTGTGGAAGGCGGCTCCGGCGCTGGCCGCCGGCAACGCGATGATTTTCAAACCCAGCGAGGTGACGCCGCTGAGCGCGCTGAAGCTGGCGGAAATCTTCAGCGAAGCTGGGCTGCCCGATGGCGTGTTCAACGTGCTGACCGGCAGTGGTGCCGGTGTCGGATCGCTGATCACCGAGCACCCGCGCATCGCCAAGGTTTCGTTCACCGGCGGCGTGGCCACCGGCAAGAAGGTCATGGCCAGTGCGGCGGCGTCGTCGCTGAAGGACGTGACCATGGAACTGGGTGGCAAGTCGCCGCTGATCGTCTGCGAGGATGCCGATCTGGATCGCGCAGCCGATATCGCGGTCATGGCCAACTTCTTCAGCTCCGGCCAGGTGTGCACCAACGGCACCCGGGTGTTCGTCCCGGCGGGCCTGAAAGCAGCGTTCGAGGCCAAGCTGCTGGAGCGTGTGCAGCGCGTTCGCCTGGGTGATCCGCAGCAGGAGGCGACCAACTTCGGCCCGCTGGTCAGCTTTGCGCACATGGACAAGGTGCTCGACTACATCGCCCAGGGCAAGGCCGCCGGCGCGCGCATTCTGTGTGGCGGCGAGCGGGTGACCGAGGGCGAGTACGCCAAGGGCGCCTTCGTCGCCCCGACCATCTTCAGCGACTGCAGCGACGACATGAGCATCGTGCGCGAAGAAATCTTCGGCCCGGTGCTGAGCCTGCTCGAATACCAGGACGAAGAGGAGGTCATCCGTCGCGCCAACGCCACCGAGTACGGCCTGGCCGCGGGCGTGGTCACCCCTGACCTGGCGCGGGCGCACCGCATCATCCATCGCCTCGAGGCCGGCATCTGCTGGATCAATACCTGGGGCGAATCGCCGGCGCAGATGCCGGTCGGTGGCTACAAGCAGTCAGGCATCGGCCGCGAGAACGGCATCGCCTCGTTGGCGCACTACACGCGGGTCAAGTCGGTACAGGTGGAGCTGGGCGAGTTCGCCTCGGTGTTCTGAGGGAGGTTTGAACCATGGAATATGACTACATCATCATCGGCGCCGGCTCGGCGGGTAACGTGCTCGCCGCGCGCCTGACCGAGGACGCCGACGTCAGCGTGCTGCTGCTGGAAGCCGGCGGCCCGGACTACCGGCTGGATTTCCGCACCCAGATGCCTGCGGCGCTGGCGTATCCGCTGCAGGGCACGCGCTACAACTGGGCCTATAAGACCGATCCCGAGCCGCACATGAACAATCGCCGCATGGACTGCGGTCGCGGCAAGGGCCTGGGCGGTTCTTCGCTGATCAACGGCATGTGCTACATCCGCGGCAACGCCCTGGACTACGACAACTGGGCCAAGGCACCGGGGCTGGAGGACTGGACCTACCTCGACTGCCTGCCGTACTTCCGCAAGGCCGAGTCGCGCGACATCGGCCCCAACGACTACCACGGCGGCGACGGCCCGGTCAGCGTGACCACGCCCAAGGCCGACAACAACGAGCTGTTCCATGCCATGGTGGAAGCGGGCGTGCAGGCTGGCTATCCGCGTACCGATGACCTCAATGGCTACCAGCAGGAAGGCTTCGGCCCGATGGATCGCACCGTCACGCCCCAGGGCCGGCGCGCGAGCACGGCGCGCGGTTATCTGGACCAGGCCAAGGAGCGGCCGAACCTGACCATCCATACCCATGCCGTCACCGACCGCGTGCTGTTCGAGGGCAAGCGTGCCGTCGGCGTTCGTTATCTGCGCGGCCGCGAGCAGCCCCACGTTGCGCGCGCGCGCCGCGAAGTGCTGCTGTGCGGCGGCGCCATCGCCTCGCCGCAGATCCTGCAGCGTTCGGGGGTCGGCCCTGGCGCGTTGCTGAAGAAGCTCGGCGTCACGCTGGTGCAGGAGCTGCCCGGCGTCGGCCAGAACCTGCAGGACCACCTGGAGATGTACCTGCAGTTCGAGTGCCTGAAGCCGGTGTCGCTGTACCCGGCGCTCAAGTGGTGGAACCAGCCGGCGATCGGCGCCGAGTGGCTATTCCTCGGCAGCGGCATCGGTGCCAGCAACCAGTTCGAGGCCGGCGGCTTCATCCGCAGCAGCGACGAGTTCGAATGGCCGAACATCCAGTTCCACTTCCTGCCGGTGGCGGTCAGCTACAACGGCAGCAACGCCCATGACGGCCACAGCTTCCAGGCCCACGTCGGCTCGATGCGTTCACCCAGTCGCGGCCGCATCGAGATTCGCTCCACCGATCCGCGGGTCGACCCCAGTATCCTGTTCAACTACATGGCCCACGAGCAGGACTGGCGCGAGTTTCGCGATGCCATCCGCATCACCCGCGAGATCATCGCGCAGCCGGCGCTCGATCCCTACCGCGGTCGCGAGTTGAATCCGGGCGTGGAGGCGCAGAGCGACGCCGAGCTGGACGCCTTCGTCCGCGAGCACGCGGAGACGGCCTATCACCCGTCCTGCTCCTGCAAGATGGGCACCGACGACATGGCCGTGGTCGACGGGCAGGGCCGTGTGCATGGAGTGGACGGGTTGCGCGTGGTGGATGCCTCGATCATGCCGCAGATCATCACCGGCAACCTCAACGCCACCACTATCATGCTGGCCGAGAAGATCGCCGACCGCATCCGTGGGCGCAGCCCGCTGCCGCGCAGCACGGCGAGCTACTACGTCGCCAACGGCGCACCGGTGCGGCAACCACCGCAGCGTTGACGGATCTGCAGTCTGTGGAGAAGGCTTCGCCGTAGGCTGCCGAGGACTGGTTGCGCAGAAATGAAAACGCCCCGCTAGTGCGGGGCGTTTTTCTGTAGCGGAGCAGTTCAGATCACTTCGGCCCAGAGGTCGTACTCGTCGGCATTGGTGACGCGCACGCGCACCTTGTCGCCCGGCTGCAGCGGTTGTTCGCTGTCAACGTAGACCATGCCGTCGATCTCCGGGGCATCGGCCCAGGAACGGCCGATGGCGCCGTCCTCGTCCACTTCATCGATCAGTACATCCAGTTCCTTGCCGACCTTAAGCTGCAGGCGCGCGGCACTGATGGCCTGCTGGTGCGCCATGAAGCGGTCCCAGCGATCCTGCTTGATCTCGTCCGGTACCGGCTCCAGGTCCATGGCCTCGGCCGGCGCGCCGTCAACCGGCGAATACTGGAAGCAGCCGACGCGGTCGAGCTGGGCTTCGGTCAGCCAGTCGAGCAGGTACTGGAAATCTTCTTCGGTCTCACCGGGGAAGCCGACGATGAAGGTCGAGCGAATGGTCAGCTCGGGGCAGATCTCGCGCCATTTCTTGATGCGCGCCAGAGTCTTGTCCTCGAACGCCGGGCGCTTCATCGCCTTGAGCACCTTCGGGCTGGCATGCTGGAAGGGGATGTCCAGGTACGGCAGGATCTTGCCGGCGGCCATCAGCGGGATCACGTCGTCGACGTTGGGGTAGGGGTAGACGTAGTGCAGGCGCACCCAGACGCCCATCTTGCCCAGCTCCTCGCACAGCTCGAGCATGCGCGTCTTGACCGGCTGGCCGTTCCAGAAGTCCAGCTTGTACTTGAGGTCGACGCCATAGGCGCTGGTGTCCTGGCTGATCACCAGGACTTCCTTCACGCCGGCCTTGACCAGGCGCTCGGCTTCGCTGAGCACATCGCCCACTGGGCGGCTGACCAGCTTGCCGCGCATGGACGGGATGATGCAGAAGCTGCAGCTGTGGTTGCAGCCTTCGGAAATCTTCAGATAGGCGTAGTGGCGCGGGGTGAGCTTGATGCCCTGCGGCGGCACCAGATCGACGAAGGGATCGTGTTCGATGCTCGGCGGCACCACTTCGTGCACCGCGTTGACCACCTGCTCGTACTGCTGCGGGCCGGTGACCGCGAGCACGCTGGGATGCACGCCGCGGATGTTGTTCTCGTCCACGCCCATGCAGCCGGTGACGATCACCTTGCCGTTCTCGGCGATCGCCTCGCCGATGGCATCCAGCGATTCCGCCTTGGCGCTGTCGATGAAACCGCAGGTATTGACCACCACCACATCGGCATCCTCATAGGACGGCACGATCTGGTAGCCCTCCATGCGCAGCTGAGTGAGGATGCGTTCAGAGTCGACCGTTGCCTTGGGGCAACCCAAGCTCACGAACCCGACTGTTGGCGTTTTGCTCATCGACTTTGAACCTCGAAAACCGCGCATGAAAAAGGCGCGCGAGTATACAGAGCTGAGCATTTTTTAGCCATGCCGAACGTGCCGTTCAGCGGGACGTTGCAGCGACGCCGGCGGTCTGTGCGGGTGGCTGCGGCAGATAGCGCTTGAGCCTGAGCGCCGGCGCTTCGATCAGATGCCAGCACAGCACGGCTGCGGCCAGGCTGGTGATGAAACTCAAGGCCATGAACGGCAGCAGCGGTAGCCGACCATCGCTCCAGTGCATGATCAGCTGCTGGATCGGAAAGGCGAAGATGTACAGGCCGTAGGAGAAGTCGCCGGCCTTGCCGAACCCGGCCAGGCGCGGGATGCGTAGCTGGGCGAGGTAGAGCGTGAGGTAGGGGAGCGTCAGCACGTGGACGAACTCCCACTGGTCGCTGCGCACGAAGATCAGGTTGGCGACCACCATCAGCGTGGCGAGCTTCCAGCTCCACAGGATTCGCTGGCGATACAGGTAGAAGGCCACTCCGGCATAGAAGAACGCTCCCAGTCGGGTGGCCTTGTACAGCAGGTCGCTCTGCACCTCGTAGAGTGGGATCAGCCAGAAATGCGTGACGACCATCAGCAGCAGGCTGATCAGCGCCATGTTGCGACCGAATGCCTTGAGCAGGCCAAGCGTTACCACAGTGGCGTACATCAGCACCTCGTAGGGCAGCGTCCACAGCGAGCCGTTGACCGTGTCCGGGAAGGGATTGCTGGCGAACACGCCGGGCAGGCGGAACTCGGTGATCAGCGCGGCGTTACTCAGGTAGGCGAAGGTGCCGGGTGCACTGAAGTACTCGCCCAGCGGCAGGCGTGTGGCCAGCGGCCCGATCACGAGCACGACGAACAGCACCGAAACGATCAGCGCCGGCATGATGCGCAGCGCCCGCTTGGCGGCGAAGTCCAGCACGCTGCGGCTGTTCAGCCAGGAGGCGGCGATCAGGAAGCCGCTCATGACGAAGAATACGTGCACGGCGATGTCCGCCGAGTCGTAGCTGCCACTGAACAGGCGCAACGGCTCTCGGTGCGCCTGCCCGGCGAGGCCGTAGCTGTGACCGAACACCACCATCGCGGCGGCGAAGAAACGCAGGAAATCGAAGTTGTTGTCTCGGTTCGGCGGGGTGGGCGCGGACATTGGAACCTCCTGTGGGCGTGTTCAACGCAGTGGGAATGTCTGGCTCATCCCCAGCGTGCGGCTTTCGCCGTCACGGATCGCCTGTTCGATCAGCCGCAGTCGTTCCGGCACCTGCTGGCGCCGCGCGACATGACGCAGCAGGCCGAGGAAGATCAGACGGTTCAGGCGGTACAGCCAGGGCGAGGCCGCCCACACATGGGTGTCGAACCAGGCCTGGTTGCGGGCCGTGTAGTAGGCACGGAAGTCCGAATCGCCGAGCAGGAAGGCCTCGTAGATGTTGCGGGTGTGCGCCTTGATGTTCCACGACAGCTCCAGCTCGTCGATCAGCGCATCGGTGACCAGCCGCAGACGGCCACCCATGGCGGTGATGCGGCGGGTGTACTCGGTGTCGTCGGCGTAGAGCACCAGTTCGCGCAACGGCAGACCGATCGCCTGGTACAGGCTGCGATGCGCGAGCATGCCGCCGTAGGGGGCGAACGGCAAGTCGATGGCGCGCGGCGGCGTTCCTTTGGGCCGGCCCCAGGGCAGGCGCCGCCAGAGCTTGTAGGGCAGTTGCGCGACATGGAAGCCGAAATAGCTGGAGCGCGGCTGGATGGCGAAGCGCCGCGGCACGCCGCGAGCGATATCCTCCTGCTGGCTGGGGCGGAAGCCCAGCACCGCGGCATTCTGCAGGCCCACCTCATCGCCCAGCCGCGCCAGTTCCTCATGCAACAGGCGCACGGCGGACGCGGTGGGCGCGTTGTCGTCATCCATCATCCACAGGTATTCGGCGCTTTCTTCGAGCGCGGCCTGCAGGCCTACCGCATAGCCGTTGGCCGAGCCGGTGTTCTGCTCCAGCGGGATGATGCGCACCTGGCCGGGCCAGCGGCTGGTGAGCTGTTCGAGCGGTGCGCGGGAGGCGTTGCTGACCACCACCACGCGGGTAATCTGCTCGAAGGCAAAGGCCTGTTCGATCAGGCGACGCAGGTAGATGAGGCGATCGCCGTAGGTGACCGTGACGATGGTCGTCTGGCGCTTGACCGGCATGTCGCAGGCCATGTCGGCCAGAGCCGGCGTCTGTTGGCGGCACGGTTGAATGCGAGCCTGGTTGTGCATGGTGACGGTCCTCAGCTCTGTTCCGGTGTGGCAAGCGGCGTGTGGTACGCCTCCACCTCGGGCTCGGGTGTTTCTTCCTGCGGGCTGAAGAAGGCGTGGAAGATGCGGATGAAGCCGGAAGGGCTGTCCGGCACGGGAATGAGTTCGGTGTAGGAGTAGCCATCGGCCAGAATCAGCGGAGATCTGGCGGTTCCTTCTGTGCTCATGCTGAGGCTCCTGAGTGGCCGGGCGCTGCGACGCCCATGGTCAGAATGAATAACGTCTGCTGTCCGTCGGGGCATACCAGAACGAGCCGGAGGCTGGCTCGACGACGCGATGGCCCGGATGGCCAGGCGACTGACTGGTGCCCTGGCTGCCGCTGGTGGTGGCGCAGGGCAGCGCTGAATCGTTGGATGACTCGCTGTAGGCGATCGGGCTCGGGCTGCGGGCATTGTCGCAGGACGGCGAGGTGCTGCCCTGAACGTCCGGTATGCCCGCGTCGGCGCTCAGCGACTCGACGATCACCCTGGCCGGATCGACCACCAGCACGAGTGCGAAACCGAGGGCGCGGGTGGCCCTCATCCACTGCTTTACCGTGTTCATCCTTGAAACCTCGTAAATGCGTAGATGAATGGCTGGGTAGGTCGTTCAGGCTTGCTTGATCGGCACCACCGCGGCTGGGTAGAGCGGGGTGCTGGGCTGCGCTGCGGAGCTAAGGTCCTGGCCTTCGAAGCGGGCCTCGCGCACGCGGGCCTCGACGAAGGCGCGGATTTCCTGCTCGAAGCGCTCGCCGGAGAAACGTTCCGAGTTGCTGCGGCAGTTGGCAGGGGTGATGCGTGCGCGATTCGCTTCGAATTCCGCGATGGCGGCAATGATCGAGTCGGTCGTCTGCTCCGGGTAAAACACGCCGGTCGGCTCCGGCTGGTCGAGCCCGCGCACGGTTTCCAGCACCCCGCCGCGGCCATAGGCGATCACCGGCGTGCCGCAGGCCTGAGCCTCGATCGGGGCGATACCGAAGTCTTCCTCGGCGGCGAAGACAAAGCCCTTGGCGCGCTGCATGTGGTGCAGCAGTACCTCGAAGCTCTGATAGCCGAGCAAGGTCACGTTGGGCCCTGCGACTTCGCGTGCCTTGTCCATCTCAGGACCGGTGCCGATGACGATCAAGCGCTTGTCCGGCATCGCGGCGAAGGCCTCGACGATCAGCGGAATCTTCTTGTACGGCACCATGCGCGAGGCGGTCAGATAGAAGTCCTCCTTGGCCTCGTGGAGCGTGAACTGGCGCGTGTCTACCGGTGGGTAGATCACCGTGGACTGGCGCCGGTAGCTCTTGTTGATGCGCCGGCCGATGAAGTGCGAGTTGGCGATGAACTCGTCGACGCCGCTGGCCGTGCGCTGGTCCCACATGCGCATGTAGTGCAGCAGCATGCGCGCGAGCTTGGCCTTGATGCCACGCTCCAGGCTGGCCTCGTGCAGGTACTGGTGCTGCAGGTCCCAGGCATAGCGGATCGGCGAATGCACATAGCTGATATGCAACTGGTTGGGGCCGGTCAGTACGCCCTTGGCCACCGCGTGGCTGCTGGAAATGATCAGGTCGTAGGAGGACATGTCCAGCTGCTCGATGGCCAGCGGCATCAGCGGCAGATACTTCTGGTAGTGCGTCCGCGCCTTCGGCAGCTGCTGGATGAAGGTCGTGGTAGCGCGCTTGCCGCCCAGATGGGCGCGGTCTTCATCGGAGAGGAAGTCGATGACGGCGAACAGGTCGGCCTCCGGCCAGACCGCGCACAAACCGGCCAGCACGCGCTCGGCGCCGGCGTAGGTCACCAGCCAATCGTGAACGATGGCAACTTTCATGGGATGACATCCTTGGTCGAAACGAATGAGCGGCCAGGCCGCGATACGGAAAGCGTTGGTCAGCGGCTGTGCAGACGGCCCAGGGGCAGTACGCCGCGCTGTCCGGTGAGCCGATTGCCGGCGCGCGTCAGCGGGTGCTCGAGCAGGCGGCGGCAGAGCAGGGCGGCTGTGATCGCCAGCGCCAGGCCAAATACCGCGCCGGCACTGGCCGCCAGCGGACCGTTCAGGCCCAGCGTCTGCGTCAACAGCTGGCCCGGGCGCTGCATCGCCGGCAGCAGCAGGTAGAGCGAGCAACTGAGGCTGCCGAACCAGATGAGCAATGGCGCCCGCAGGCGCAGGCGACCGGTGAACAGCAGGAACAGGGCGACGGCCACGGCGTAGCCGAGCAACTGTCCCGGCCAGGCGGCCTGCTGTGCCGAGCCGTCCCGCGCCCAGCCGGCAACGAAAATCACCGGCAGCACCAGCAGGTAAACCCGCAGCGTGTAGCGCGCATATTCACGGGCGCGCCGGCGGGCGTAGCTGCTGGCCTCGTGCTGCACCTCGTAGCGCAACGAGGCGAAGAACATCAGCGACAACACCAGCGGCAGGGTGACCGGCAGCGTCCTGTCGATCAGCTGCTGGGTCAGGGCCAGCAGCAGTGCGGCCGCGAGCAGCACCAGGGCGCAGCCGGCCCGCAGGCTCACGCTGTGCAGCAGGCCGAGCGCATGCAGCAGCAGGCACAGCCCGTAGAACAGCAGAAGGGGCGGCAGGGCGCCGTAGGCGCTCACGGCCTCGAATGCCATGCCTGGGTAGCGGCTCGTCACGCCGGGCAGCCAGGCCGGCAAGCTTGGTAGCAGCACCGCAGTCAGGAGGACCGCCAGCAGATACACCGGCAGCAGGCGCAGCAGGCGCCGGATGGCGAAGCCGCGTCCGTCATTGCCACCTGCATGCAAGGCGGCCGGTACCAGAAAGCCGCAGCCGAACAGCAGCCACAGCGTGGCCACCAGCCAGAGGTCGATGGCCGGCGAGGAACCGGGCTCTGTCAGCAGCGGCAGCGCTACGACATGAACAATCAGAAGGATGGATGCGCCGCCTCGCAGCGCGTCGATGTGCACCAACCGTTCCATGGTCTGCCTCGTTTGACGGATGGAAATGTACGGGCCGGGCATAGGCTCGGCGCTGCTAGGGGCGGTCCGACGACCAGGCGATGAAGGTCGGTGGCTTGCTTCTGCCCATCAGCGTCTCGTCGATCAGCTGGGAAACCGTCTGCGCGGAGCGCTTCCAGGAGTAGCGCTCGACGTTGGCCAGCCCGAGGGTGCGCAGGTCTTCGCGCAGGCCGGCGTCCTGCAGCACGTGGCGCATGCAGCGGGCGATGTCCTCGATGTTCAATGGCTCGAAATACAGGACGCTTTCGCCGAGCACTTCGGGAATCGACGCGGCCCGCGCCGCGATCACCGGGCAGCCACAGGCCTGCGCCTCCAGCGGCGGTATGCCGAAGCCTTCGTAGAGCGACGGAAAGACGAACGCGGTGGCGCCCTGGTATTCGCGCACCAGCTGCTCGTCGTCGAGGCGGCCGAGCACGCGTACCCGGGGATTGCCTTCCAGCCGGTAGTCGTTGCCGGAGAACACCGAGTGGGAGTCGCCGACGATGTGCAGCTCCACCTCGTCGAAGCCTTCCAGGCTGAGGAAGGCGGCGACCATGCGAGCGAAGTTCTTGTGCGCATTGGGCGACGACACGGCGAGCAGATAGGGCCTGCCAGCTGGTGGCTGGTTTCCGGGGGCGGGTGGGCGGAACTTCGCCGACACGGCATTGGGCACTACGCAGATGTTCTCGCTGGGATAACCGTAGTAGCGGGCGATCTCCTTGCGGGAGAAATCGCTGACCGTGATCAGCGCCTTGATGCGCTTGAGCAGCAGCGGTGTGAGCCCCTTGTAGAAACCGCGAAAGGTGCGCGAATAGCTTTCCGGATGGCGCACGTAGGTGATGTCGTGATG
The DNA here is from genome assembly GCF_051948915.1 of Stutzerimonas sp. Brlt_14. Lineage (NCBI taxonomy): Bacteria > Pseudomonadati > Pseudomonadota > Gammaproteobacteria > Pseudomonadales > Pseudomonadaceae > Stutzerimonas > Stutzerimonas sp. Brlt_14. The sequence goes on along the minus strand of NZ_JAYJLM010000002.1, from coordinate 642,664 downwards.
GGTCGCGATCTGGTTGCTGTAGATCAGCGGGGCGGTGTTGCACAGCGATACCAGCGGCGGTCGCCCGTTGCGTGCCAGCCACAGCGGCAGATCCAGCTGTTCCCACAGGTGACCGCGGTTGCGTCCGATGCGGCGTACCTGCAGCCGTTCGGCGCTGCCGTTCACGGGCGTGTCCTGAGGCGCGACAAAGGTGAGGTCCTTGCGCATGGCGCCTAACTCCAGGCAGACCTGTTCGGCGAAACGTTGCACGCCGCGGGTTTCCTGGGTCAGGAAGCGAGCGTTGATGACGATCATGGGTCTCTCCTTGCAAAGGGCGATCGCGCGGGCCGGCAGCGCTCGCGCGATGACTGTGACGCAGCGGGTGCGTTGCGTTGTGATTGGCAGCGGGCCAGTGGACCTGGCCCGGTTCTATCGGCCGGCGGCCGAGCGCAAGGCCGGCGCGGCGGCCGGTTGCGCGCAAAGCAGTGGGGCGCTAGTCCTGCACGGCGCGCAGGCTGACGATCTTGGGAAAGCCATCGAGCTTGAGCGTTGTGCGGCAACGACCGCCCCTGCCCGTGCATTCCCAGCGGGCGTTGCTGGTGACACGGCCGTGCTGTGGTTGCGCCGTATCGATCAACGCCACCCGGCCGGGTTGCGGGTCGAGCGCTTCGAGCTCCAGGTTGCGCGGCTTGCCGGCGCTCCAGGCCACCAGCAGTTCGTCTTCACCACGGGCGAAACGCAGCGCCACCACGTCACCGTCGCTGTTCTCGTCGCGGCCGATGAAGCGGTAGTTGGCGACGATATCGCTGACGGCGGTGAGCACGCGGTAGGCCGGCTTCGGCGTGAAGTCCTGGCGGACCAGGCCGAAGTTGTGCTCGCGCTCGGTTCTGTCGGTACCGTCGTTGCGGAAGTCGTACCACCACATGCCGCGGATGCTCGGCAACGTCCTGGCGAGGAAGAACGCCCGTGCCAGGTAGGCCGCCTGCAGGTTCTCGTCGATGCCGCAGGCACCCTGATGCGACGGCCAGGCCATCTCGGTGAGGTAGAGCGGCACGGGCCGTCCCGCGGCGCGGGTCAGCTCCTTGTCCACCTCGGCCATCCAGTCGATCCAGGCTTCCGGGGTGTTGCGTCGCCAGCCGCGGCAATGCACGTAGGGATGCAATGACAGGCCGTCCACCGATTGCATCAGCCCGTTCTCCAGCAGACGCAGGGCGAATCCCGACTCGATGCCCTGGGTGGTCACCGCGCCGGCCAGGACCTTGGCGGCGGGGTCGCGCTGGCGAACGATACCGGCCGCATCGGCGATCAGGCGGGCGTAGTCCTGGGTGAACCTGGGGTCGCGCGGGTCCTCCACGTCCCATTCGTTCCAGATCTCGTAATAGGCCACCTGACCCTTGAAAGCCTCGCTGAGGTGATTGACGTAGCGGTTGAACGCCGCCCGGACCGGCTCGGTGCGGGGTTTTTCGCCGCCGCCGTGGTGCTGGTTGCCATAGCCGAGGATGAACTGGGTGCTCAGGCCGTGACGGGCGGTTTCCTTGAGGTAGCGGTGCCAGGACGGCTCGATCTTCAGCTGGTTCGGCTGGCGCTCGACATAGGCCCAGTGGGCATCGGTGCGCACGGAGGTGATGCCGGCATCGCGCATCATGGCGTAGGCGCGGCCGCTGGGATCACCGCGGTGCAGCTCGTGGGCGCAGACACCGACGACGAAGGGTTCCTCGGTGGTCTGTGCGGCGCTCTGTAGGGATGCACCGAGCAGCCCCCCGAGCAGCAAAGCGTGGAGCAGGGTAGAGCGAATCGTCATGTGGATCATCCGTGATGGTTGATGCTCAGGTCAGGTGTCGCAGTTCCGGCAGCCGTTGCGGGGCGAGACCGCGGGCCGACGCCCGGGCTGGCGTCAGCACGTGGGAAATGGCCAGGCCGAGGAAGAGCGTGGCGGTGGTCACCTCCAGTACGTCCGTGGCCCAGGCCACCAGGCACAGGCAGAAGACGATCGGCAGCAGTGCGTCGCGCAGCCTTGGCCCGCGCTCGTGCAGGCGCAGCATCAGAGGAAAGCAGAGCAGGTAGAGCAACACGCCGAACACGCCGAGCATCCCCCACAGGTACAGCGCGGTGTTATCGGCAATGACCAGCAGCTCCAGGCCTGGCACCGGATAGGCGTGACCGGCACTGCCCACCGCACCGAAGCCCGCGCCCCACCAGCCCCAGCCCTCGCGGAGCATGACGCCGATGAAGTTCGGCCAGCTGTTGATCAGCCGGTCGGCGAACGAGGCGAGCAGCGTGCCGTTGTTGGCCGCATTCGGGTCCAGGCTCAACACCAGGCTGATCGCTGGCAGCATCAGGCCGACCAGCACGGCGATGAGGAAGACCGCGGCGCTGGCGAAGCGATAGGCCGTGAAGATCAGCATCAGCAGCGTCAGTACATAGGCCGCCGCGGTGGACTTGTTGGTGGTCAGCACGATGCCGATCAGGGCCGCGACGTAAAGCAGCAGCCGCAGCAGCCGCGAGCGGATGAATGCGGCGATGAACAGGCTGTAGACCGCGATCATCACCGACAGCGCGGTGGACATGCGGGCGAAACCGCCGATGCGGTCGATGTCGTCGAATGCCCAGGAGCGGTTGGCGCTCAGTTCCACCTCGCCGACCATGTAGCTGTAGCCCTTCCACGGCACGCTGGTCGTCAGGTCGAGGGCGATGCCGACGAACGAGGCGATCAGGCAGAAGCCGATGACCCGTCGCAACAGCCCGAGCCGCAGCTCCAGATGCCGGCCGCAGATCAGGCCGAACAGCAGCGGAATGTAGATGAACAGGCTGAAACCGATGTTATGCAGCTCCGCCCCGTGCATCAGCGCCAGCTGGCTGGATGTCACCAGCCCCAGCATCACCAGCCAGAACAGCGGCCAGCCGCGGTAGCGCAGCAGCTCCAGGCTCAGCGCTGCCAGGCAGGCGACCTTCGGCAGGTACAGCAGCCAGGAGATCCCGGCCATGTCGAAGTAGTAGCGCAGGGCACCGGAGAAGGTTTCAGTCAGCAGCAGCGAGGCGACGACCAGCGTCAACAATGTCGGCTTGTCGAAGGCCAACGGGTTCGAGTCGCGTCGCCGTGGGGTGATCAGCAGGCTCTGGTTCATGGTGAATTCTCGTTCCCTGAAGTGTCTCGTGCAGGATGGACTGGTACTGGTCCAGCATGCGTTCCATATCCAGCAGCGACAGCACGCTGGCTCGTGCCTGGCCGGCGAGGCGCTGGCGCAACCCGCCGTCGATGTAGAGCCAGAGCATGGCGATGCCGAGCGAATCAGGATCGTCGGGCGAGCAGAGCAGGCCGTTGTACTCGTCGCGGATGATCTCCGGCAGGCCGCCCATGTTGCTGGCGATCACCGGCAGGTTGTTGGCGCAGCCTTCGACGGCCACCAGGCCGAACGGCTCGTCCCACAGCGACGGCACCACCAGCACGTCGATGCTCTGCATGAACTCGTCGCTGTCGCAGTAGCCGAGAAAACTGACCTTCTTCGGATCGGCCATGGCCTTCAGCTTGGCCTCGTAATCCAGCTTGCCGCGCCCGGCGATATCCAGCCGGGCGTCGATGTCCAGCCGCTGGAACTGCTCGATCAGCCAGCCGACGCCCTTGTTCTCGGAGAGCGTGCCGATATAGCCGAAACGCAGCGGATGGTTGCTGCGCTGCTTCGGCTTGCTGCCCTGGCCGGGATTGGCTGGCGTGCAGTTGTGCACTACATGGCGGCGGGCGTGGCTGAAGTAGCCTTGCGTGGCGACTCGTTCGAGCACGAAGCGGCTGACACCGACCACGGTGGCAACTTGCGCCGACGCACCGGCGTGGCCGAGGCGGAACACCGAGCACAGGCCGCACTGGCGCTGGCAGCACTTGCCGCGATTGAACATCGTGTCCTTTGGGCAGAGCAGGTACAGGTCGTGCAGTACCTGGACGATCGGCAGACCCGCGGCGGTGATTTCGTCCCAGGCGGAAATCGACCAGCCGGTGAGGTTGTTGCTGACGACGATCTCCGGCTGCTCGCGCTCGATCACGTCGCGTACGTGCAGGCGCATGTCGGCGTTGTAGCGGTCGCGGTAGTGCCAGCCGAGGCGGGCGAGGCGGCTTGGGCGCTGCTGGGTGTAATGCCAGTAGCTGTTCGCCAGATTGGCGCGATAGACCCGCACGCCGTCCTGAATCTGCATGTTCAAGCCGGCGTCCGGGCCGGTGGCCAGCACGGCTACCTCGCAACCGCGGCGCTGCAGCCCCTCGGCCAGATGGCGGAGAATGACTTCTGCGCCTCCGCCGATGTGCGGTGCATAGAACGCATTGAGAAATAGGATCTTCATCGGTTGGCTCGCTGATTGAACCTGTCAGGCTGCTCGCATGGCCCTACGGGCACTCGCCTGGCTCAGGAGTAGGACTGGAGATAACGGGTGGGTACCCGGACCTTCTGCTCACGCTGCAGCAGGTTGAGCAGGATGACGGAGCGTTCTTCGCCGTCGCTGCTGACGAAGATCGCTTCGATGTCGCTGAAGCTGCCCCCGCTGACCTGGACCCGTTCGCCGGGTGAGAACGTCGCCGCCGCCATGGTCTGCGGCTGGGCCAGGCGCTGTCGCAACTGTTCGATCAGCTCGTCGCGTACCGGCGTTGGCTGGCCGCCGAAGCTAACTACGCGGCTGACGCCCCGAGTGGAGCGAATCGGGTACCAGTTGTCGTGAATGCAATCGAGGCGGATGAACAGGTAGCCCGGAAACAGCGCCTCGCCGGACTTGGTCCCCTGTGAGCCGCGCAAGGGCGCAGGCGCCTTGAGCGGGCGGTAGCACTCGAAGTGCTGGCGCTGCAGGTGCTCCTCGGCGCGGGCTTCCTGGCGTGGCTTGGTCTGTATCAGGTACCAGCGTGCGGTATTGCTCGGTGTCATGGGGATGTCCTTCCCTGATTGGCCTGCCCGAATCCCGATGGCAGGCGGAATGTCGTCACGCCAGTGTCAGCGTTGCCCTTTTTTCCTGTCCCTCGACCACGCTGAAGCGCTGCAGCAATTCCTTGATCTCTTCGCGGCTGTTGAACATCAGCACGTCGATGATCGACAGCGACGGCACGAACGGATGCTTGAGCTGCGCGTAGGTGACCTCATCCATGCGCAGGAAGCGCAGCAGCAGGCCGTCGGCGCGGAAGCGGGCAGGGCAGTACAGCTCCATGCCGCCGATGGGGTTGAGGTAGAGCTCGCCGTCCATGCGATGGGTGATCTGGATGACGCGGTCCTGCATGTCCATCTTCGCCGGCAAGCCGAGGCTGGAGCCGCGGTAGATCAGCGTGCGGATGTTCAGGTAGGCGCAGAGGCAGCGCAGCGAGTTTTCGGTGAACAGCGCCAGATTGCGTTCCGGGCACTGCAGGATGCCGCGGATCAGCGGCAGCACCGCGTCGCGCTGGGGTGCCTTGGCGTAGCAACGCTCGAGGGTCAGCATCAGCCCCGCGGCTTCCTTGTCGAAGTCGTCGCAGAGCCAGCGCTCGTTGATGCGCTCGGTCTGGTGGCCCTTCTTCAGCGGGAAGCTGATGAGCTTGGGTTGGCCATTGACGAGAATCCGGTTGCGGTTCATCCAGGAGCCCCTGACGAATTGCAGGTCGTCACCCAGCACGAACACGTTGCTGAGTGCGATCAACTGAAAATAGCCCAGGTAGGGAAATAGGTAGGGCTGCATCATCGAGACGGTTCTGAGCACGGTGCACCTCCTTGTCTGGCGATCAGGCTTGCTGGGTGTAGGTGTAATAGCCGTAGGCGCCACTGTCGTACGGCGAGGTCGAGGCCTTGCGCTTCACGGCATTGAGGATCACGCCCTTGAGCAGCACGCCGTTCTGCGCGAGCCGCCGCTTGGATGCATCGATCTGCGAGCTGGTGCTGAGGCCGAAGCGGGCCACCAACAGGTTGGTGCCCGACTGCTGGGCGACCAGTACGGCGTCGGTCACCGCGAGCACCGGCGGCGTATCGATGATGATGAAGTCGTAGAGCTTTTCCGCTTCACGCAGCAGGCGGGAGAAGTTGTCGTGCATCAGCAGTTCGGACGGATTCGGCGCGGAGAACCCGGCGGAGATGAAGTGCAGGTTCTTCTGCTCGGTGCGGTTGGTGATCTCCGCCAGGTTCAGGCCACTGGCCAGTGCATCCGACAGCCCGTGACGCGGCGCCATGCCGAACAGCGTGTGCAGGTAGCCGCGGCGCATGTCGGCATCGATCAGCAGCACGCGCTGGCCGGTCTGCGCGATCACCGCAGCAAGGTTGCTGGACACGAACGACTTGCCAACCGAAGGGGTCGGGCTGGTGATCATCAGCACTTTGTTGCGCGCCTCGAGCATGGCGAACTTGAGGCTGGTACGCAGGCTGCGCAGCGATTCGACGGCCAGGTCGGTCGGCTCGGTGAGGCTGAGCAGCCGGGTTTTGCCGTCGCGGCTCTTGCGGCTGCGGTTCAGCTGATCCTGCGAAGCACTGTAGGGCAGGCCGGCATAGACCGGCACGCCAAGCTTCTCGATCACGTCCGGGCTTTCCACACCGCGGTAGAAGGCCTGGCGCAGCAGGATGACTGCCGCCGAGACGAGCAGGCCGACGAAGATCGCGATGGCCACCACCAGCGGTTTGACCGGTTTCGACGGCTTCTCGATCATCGAGTAGGCGTTGTCGATGATGCGCACGTTGCCGATGGTGCCGGCGCGCAGGATGTCTTGCTCCTGTGCCTGGTTCATCAGCAGCGTGTAGGTCTGGGTCGTGACTTCCATGTCACGTTGGAGGCGTAGCAACTCCTGCTGCGTCATGGGGAGGGCGTCGACCTTCTTCAGCAGCTGTGCCTTTTGCGCCTGCAGCTCGTTCATCTGGGTGATCAGCGTGCGATAGGTCGGGTGCTCGCGGGTATAGAGGCGGTCGTACTCCACGCGCTTGAGCGACAGTTCGGATATCTGCGTTTCCAGCGCGACGATCTGGTCCAGCACGCCCTTGGTCTCGATGCTGATATCCACCGACTTGGAGCTGGTCTGGTAGGCATTCAGCGCGGCTTCGGCCTTCTCCAGCTCCTTGCGTACCTGAGGTAGTTGAGAGCGCAGGAAGTCCAGGCGCTGGGCCGCCTCGGCGGAGCTGCGTTGGATGTTCTGGCTGACGTACAGACGGCTGATTTCGTCCAGCACGCGGCTGGCCAGCTGCGGGTCGGGATCTTCCAGCGACATGTAGATGATCCCCGAATCCTTGCCGGCCTCGCCGACCTTCAGGCGATCCTGGTAGTCCAGCGCAGTGGTCTGCGGGCGATTTCTGACCAGCCTGAACTCGGTGCCCGGACGAGCCTCGAGTTCGGCGATCTGCACCTTGAAGCCCTGGGTTTCCACGGCCTGGTTGACCTGGCCGCGGAGGATCAGCTGCTCCTCGTCGTCATACAGGCTGTAGTTACCGGCCGTGCCGGCTACCAGGGTGAGGTCCATGCCCAGATAGGCCTCGGGTACGTCGAGCTGGAAGACGTCGAGCTTCTCGCCGCCCCAGGCAAAGGCGGTCAGCCCGAACAGGGGCTTGGCCAGCGCGCCGTCGGTTGCCGGGTCATGCTGACGGGCCATGTAGCCGCCGATCAGCGGAAACTGCCGCGGCTTGGCGACGATGTAGAGCTTGAGTTCCTCGACAGCCTTGCCGAGCACTGCGCGGGATTTGAGCAGGGAGATTTCAGTGACCGCCTGGGACACCGAATCCGGCCGGGCCGATATTTCCGGCACGCCGGTGATCGCGGCTTTTTTCGGTTCGATCTGGATCATCGCGGTCGCCTGGTAGATCGGCGTGGCGATCAGGGCATAGAGCACGCCCAGTGCAGCGAAAAAGCCGGTAATGGTGATGATCAGCGCCTTGTGATCGTAGGCGGTGCGCATTATTCCGGCGAGGTCGATGCGGTTGTCCGCGTCATATTCCAGCGAAGAGCGGGTCAAGGCAGTCATTGGGAATCCTTCCTCATGGTGCGTTTTTGCAAAGAAGCGGGGTCGGGCTGATCAGCTCCTGGCCAGCCGTGGGCTCAACCGGCGCAGCAGGTTGAGGCTGATGTTCTGGGCGATGGTTGAAAGCGCCTGAATCTTGCTGAACGGCGAGATCAGCGACAGGCACTCGCCGAACACCTGGATCAGGAAGTACTCGTAGAGCGCGTTGTTGCCGATGCGGTTGTAATAGCTTGCCAGCGAATAGTGGGCGTGCATGGCCATCTGGATGCGCTGCCGGCTCGGCTGCATGGAGAAGATGCCACCCTCGTGCACCCGGTAGGCGGCGGGGCTGATGCCTTCCATGAACTTGCCTTTGCCGTAGGCGCCGAGCAGCGACCACCAGCAGATATCCAGCACTTTCACGCCGAGCAGTTCCGGCGGAAGTTCCTGAATCAGGTTGCGAAAGCACACCGTCAGCGTCGACAGCGGACGGCCCTGCATCAGTTCCAGCGCAGTGGCGTCCTTGCGCAGCTTTCCGGTCAGCTGCGGGCTCTGGATGATGCCCTGGCTGTTGAACATGAACGCATCGTGATAGGTGATCACGTAGTCACGATGCTGCTCGAGAAAGTCCACCTGCTGCTGCAGCTTGGTCGGATCGGTCCAGTAGTCGTCGCCTTCGCAATAGGCGATGTATTTGCCCCCCGCACGGGCGAACAGCCGCGTGCTGAATGGCACGCCGAGGCTGAACTGATTCTGCGTCTGGTAGATCGGCTTGATGATGCTGGGGTAGCGCGCCGCGTAGTCGGCGATGATCGCGGCGGTGGTGTCAGTCGAGGCGTCGTCGTGGACGATCACCTCGAAAGGGAAATCCGTTTCCTGCTGGAGGAAGCTCTCCAGCGCCTTCCTTATAAAAGATGCGTGGTTGTAGGCCAGGCAGACGACGCTCAGCAGCGGTTCGGTCTTGCCGCCCCAACGTTCAATCAAGGCTTGCTCGCTCTTCAATTCCATTTTTGGATGCTCGCTTGGTGATGAGTAGATGAAGCTTGAGTAGCAGTGATTTCGAGGTCGCCGCGACCAGCAGCAGGCAGATGAACCCGCTTACGGCCAGCGCGATCAGAATGTCGAAGCGGTTGTCGCTGACGATCAGCAGGAACAGCGGCTCGCCCAGTGCCACGCCGATCACGGTCGCGGCGGTAATCCGCAACATGTCTCGTGCCCAGACGCCCTGCAGGCCCGGAGCAAAGCGCCGGTGCACCACCGGTGGCCAGATCACGAAGGTCGCCAGGCGCAGGAAGAACCACGCCAGTGCGGCACCGTAGGCACCGTGGGCAAGCGCTGCGTAGATCACGATCGGCATGCTGATGGCGGTGGAAACCACGCTGTACCAGATGTGCAGGCGCAGCTGGCCGTAGGCGTACTGCAGGTAGAACTGGAAGGCACCGACCGCCATCAGTGCGCTGCCCGGCACGTACCAGAACAGCATTCGTTCGCTCCATTGGGCAGCGGCAGCATCGCCAGTCCAGGCGTAGATCAGCGCCTGACCGTGCCAGGCGATCACCGCAGCGATGGGAAACAGCACGCTGCAGACGAAGCGGGTGGCGTTCAGGTACAGCCGCTCCATCTCGGCGATTCGCCCTTCGGCCACGAGCATGGTCATGCGCGGCAACAGCGTCTGCACCAAGGGGTTGGTCAGAGTCATGATGCCGGTGGTGATCAGCGCCACCAGCGAGAAGTAGCCGTACTCCTTGAGCAGCAGCACCTTGGAAAGCAGCACTTTGTCCAGCTGGGTCAGCACGATCCACAGCAGCGAGGTGAAGAACATGCCGCCGGCAAATGGCAGCACCGGCTTGACCACGCGCCAGTCGATGCCGGTGAGCAAACGTGGGCTGGCCAGTTGCACATAAGCCTTGCTGGCGAAGGCGAGCGTTTCCACCAGGGCGACGGCCGTCTGGAACAGGAAGAAGTCCAGCGGATCTTGCGACACGAGGGCGACCAGAATCAGGCCACCGAAGTAACGCAGGGTAGCGATCAGTACGTTCGCTGCGTTCAGCCAGCCGTGCAGCTCGACGCCCTGCAGTCCGCTTTTGTACAGGGTTGCATAGAGCCTCAGCCCGACCATCAGGCCCATCAGGCTGATGCATTGCATGATGGTGCCGGTACCCAATTCGCGGGCCTGCAGCCAGGTTCCAGCGATCCAGCCGCTGCTCAGGTAGATCGCCACGCAGGTCGCCAGCGCAATCGGTAGCAACAGCAGCTCGAACGAGCGCAGAAGGCGCCCGGCGGGGCCGGGCGCGGCGGACAGGTCGCCCTGCCCGCGGTACTGCGCGACCTGTCGGACCAGTGCAGGCGACATCCCGGCATCGAGTAACTGCAACCAGGCCTGGAGCACCGCGAAGAAACCAATCAGGCCGTAGGCTTCGGCGCCGAGGTGCTTCAGGTAGAACGGCAGGATCATAATGCCGACAAGCAGGGCATACGCCTGCCCGAGGTAGTTCAGGCTGGTGTTGCGGATCACCGATAACCGCTTGGGATCTGACATGGGTTATTGCTGGCCTCCGGATGTCAGGGGCATGCGCGGGTAGTCGGCGCCCGGCAGGCGCTCCGCGGCGTTGAACAGCCCGAACGCTTCGGCAAGGGGCTGGAACAGCGTGCGGCTCGACTGCTCGCTGTGGATTGCCTCCTGGATCAACGTCTGCATGACCTTCTCCTGCACCTTGCGCGGCAGCCCGGGATAGATCGGCAGGCACAGGACCTTGCGACTCAACGCTCGCGAGCGTGGTTGTGGTACCTGCGGCTGCAGATGGTCGAGCGTGTCCAGCGAGGGGTAGAAGTAGCGGCGGGGGTTGATGCCGTTCTCGTTCAGTTGCGAGCGGCAGCGCAGCAGCTGGCTTTCGTCGGCAAGGGCAACGGGAAAATAGCTGTAGTTGCACTGGGATTCGGGCTGCGGTCGTTGCAGCTCGAAATGCTCGCCGAGGCGCCGCTCGTAGCGATGGCCGATCTCCGCCCGGCATTCGAAAATCAGCTCGATGTCGTCGAGTACGCACATGCCCATCGCGGCAGAGAACTCGTTGAGCTTGGCGTTGATGCCGATGCCTTCGATCTGGTCGGTGTCGACGATGCCGAAGTTGCAGAGCAGACGGATGCGATCGGCCAGCGCGTCGTCGTTGGTGACGATGGCGCCACCCTCGATGGTGTGAAACAGCTTGGTCGCATGGAAGCTCAGCGTGCTGATATCGCCCCAGTCGTAGACCGACCGCCCCTTGTGACGAACGCCGAACGCATGGGCGCCGTCGTAGACGACCCTCAGATTGTTCTTGCGCGCGATCTGCTCGATGCGTTCGACATCGCAAGGATTGCCGAATACGTGCGTCGCGACGATGGCGGAGGTGTTGGGCTGGATATTTCGCTCGATCTGTTCCGGGTCCAGATTCCAGGTCGCCGGATCGATGTCGGCGAAGATCGGCTTGATGCCTTCCCATTGCAGCGAGCTGGTGGTGGCAACGAAGCTGAAGGGGGTGGTGATGGCGCTGCCGGTCAATCCCAGCGCTCGATAGGCAATCTGCAGCGCGATGGTGCCGTTGTTGGTGAGGATGATGTTCCTCACCCCGAGGTAGTCCTTGAGTCGTTGCTCGAGTGCAGTCACTAACGGTCCGTTGTTGGTGAGCCAGCCGGTGTTGTAGATCCTGTCAATGTAAGCCTTGAGCTTGTTTTTGCTGCCCAGGTACGACTTGGTCACGTTGATCATGGTGATTTCCTTATCGAAGCTCAGCCGCCCCCGAATGGCATTCGGGGGTTATCGCTGGGTGCTACAGATGCGCGCTCAGACAGGTTGATGCGCGCCGATCGCACTAGCCCGCCGTGCCCTGCGTTGGTTGTGTCTGAGGATCATTCGGGTCATCAGGCTGCCGGCGTGGGGATCGCCGTAGTGGAAGATCGCGGTAGCGCGCAGCTGCGCCGGATCACAAGGCTCGTTGGCATGCAGGGATCGGTAACCCCAGAACAGGTAGAGATTGCCGGGTACCAGCTGCAGGCGCTGTGGCTTGAGCAGCCCGAGGCCTATCGCGCGGCTAATCAGTTTGCGGCTCAACTTGTTCTGCAGCAGTGCTTTCTCCACCACGTTGACCAGCACGTACTTGCGAAGCTTGCGCAGGTTGGGAAATACCAGCAGGTCGCCGCGCTGGTCGCCGTCCTGCGGGATTTCCACCGGCAGCAGTGCCGTAACCAGCGAAGCGTCGTAGTGGAAGCAGTTCGACTCCTTGCGTCCTGTCTGCCCCTGCACGCATCGCATCACCAGGTAGATGCGCTTGCTTGGCGCCGCCTTGCCCGCGCCGAGCTGGTAAACGTCGTCCAGCAGCGACTGGAACTCCGGCGCGCTGCTCAACGTGGCAAGTAACGAGCCCGCTACCTGTTCACCGTCATGATGAGCAAAATATTCACCATGATGCTGTCGAGCCTGCTCGTGAACCTGCTCGCGCAGTTGAGTTAGTTGCAGATTGTTCAAGTAGCCGGGTATGCAGGCGTAGCCATTCTGATTGATATCCCGCGCAATCAATGCCTTGTCCTGATCTTCCGTTCCATAAAAGATCGTTGACACTGTAGTTCTCCCTGCGCAAAGGCGAGGCGAAACGGTTTGTCGAGCCGCAGCTACTACACGCTGCTGCTGGTCGGCGTTCTGAGTGGAAATAAAGAATTACGGCGTAATGCCTGGGCAGTAGGTTTTAGCCTGTGGCAAAAGTTAATACCGATCTAGAATATTTTTTATTAGACAAAGCTACCGCCATCGACTTGTTTATATGTCGAGTTGAATAACTTATACGTAATTCCCCGTCATCTGCGATCGGTAGCGTCCGCGTGCGGCTTTGAAAGAATCGGGCATGGCTACCGCACTCCGGGCACTCTGCGAGCCCCGATTCTCTCAATGCTTGTGGCGAACGAGCCTGCATCGCTTTACTAAAAGCGATACTAATCAGGCAGGGGATTTAACTCTTGCGCCGCAAAACTTGACCTGTCCAGTTGGTCTTAAACTGGTTTGCAACGTATTGCTCCCTGTTGCGACTATATATCCGTCATAACGTGAACCAAGTCAAGCCAGGGAGCCAAAAAAAAGTTGCGGATGGGGATCGCGAGGTGTTTAGGAGAGCCAACTTATTGAGTTGAAAAGAGTTTTGTTTTTGACGCGGGCTGGCCTAGGGCTATCATGAATGGTTATAGCGAATGTGGTAATTAGCTTCGGATAAAGAGTTAATTCTACGGACCCGTTGTTACAAGACGCGGCTGACTGGCCGAAAGAGGGGGCGCGCTTGTCTGTCCGTGACAAAAAAGACGCGCAAACGAAAAAGGCCACTCGTCTGAGTGGCCTTTTCGTGATTTGGTTGCGGGAGCCGGATTTGAACCGACGACCTTCGGGTTATGAGCCCGACGAGCTACCAGACTGCTCCATCCCGCGTCTGTGGGGCGCATTCTACAGCCTGATTACTCGATGTCAATCAAAAGGAAGGAAAAAGCGTATTTCATTCAAAAGGTTAGCGATTCATGCGAGGTCTGGTGCCAACACGAGCGCCTCAGAGTTTTGCGCGCACAAAAAAGGCCACTCATCTGAGTGGCCTTTTAAATTGGTTGCGGGAGCCGGATTTGAACCGACGACCTTCGGGTTATGAGCCCGACGAGCTACCAGACTGCTCCATCCCGCGACGCGCATTCTACAGCTTTAAACGCGGCTGTCACGGGTTTATTTGAAATCAGATGGAAATACCGGTCAGGCGTGCCATGAGGGCAGGGTGCCGGGAGCTGCTGGCTGGTGTGGCAGACACTGTTTGCTTGCCGGGCGAGCCTGCGGCGGGTGATGGCGACGAGCGATCCTCGTCATGCCCCAGAGCATGGAGAGCGCTACCGACAGCCAACCCAGGATCATCATCAGGAGTATCAGCGCAGGTTCCATCTGGAGCTTCCTCTTTGAATCCAATATTCGTCCTTGTGGTTGTTACCCCGCTCGCTGAAAGCGGTTCCGGCATGCCATCGGTCGCTCGCCGGCGCACTCGTTGGAATCGCCGCTGCCCAAGTATCAAGTGGATGATGCGGAGGTGTCGGACATGCGTATTCAGCTTGGTGTGCTGGTTGCAGCGCTTGCTTCAACAGTCAGCGCGCAGGATCTGAAATTACCGTTCGCTGATATCCCGTTGGCTCAGAACACGGGCGCGGCGGATCGCGGCGCCGCCGGCAATGGCTCGATGGGCATTGGCGACGGTATCGACTATCTGGAGGATGACCAGGGCCAGTCTGAGGCAGGTGACGCATCCTCCAAGAAGCCAGCGGCGGAGCAGTACGACGACACGGCCGAACCCGGCCATGGTGGCAATGAGACCGACATGGAGCACCGTCGCCGTCCCAAATTGGAAAGACGTAGTGATTAACGCAGTCGTTCAGCGATAGGAGGTAGCCATGAATCGGGCACTCACAGCGGTAACAGTATTGCTTCTGGCGGGTTCTGCGGGGGCGTACGCCGGTTCGGCGGAGAACGCCGATGACACTCGTCGTCCGGGAGCTGCAAACGAAAGCTCGGTTGAATCGAGCGAGCGTTCCGACCAGCACAGCGAAAAGTCGGAAGGCCATGACAGTCGGGACCACAAGGCGCAGCAGGGCAGTGACCTGGGCACCATGGGAACGGGCAATACCGGAACCACAGGCGGCATGGGTGCTACCACGGGAACCGACACCATTGGCGGGACCATCGAAGAATAGCCCGCTACCGGCCACGCAACATTCATAAAGCGGTCGGGCATCCGTACAATGCCCAACCTTTCAACATCTATTGGCTTGGTATGCAGATCGCTTTGGCGCCCATGGAGGGGCTGGTCGACGAAATCCTTCGCGACGTTCTGACTCGGATGGGTGGGGTCGACTGGTGCGTCACCGAGTTCATCCGAGTCTCTGATCGTCTGCTGCCGCAAAGCAGCTTTCGCAAACTTGCACCCGAATTGCAGGCTGGCGCCGTTACTCGCGCCGGAACCCCTGTGCGCGTTCAAATATTGGGCTCCGATCCTGCCTGTCTGGCTGATAACGCTGCCTATGCCTGCTCACTGGGTGCGCCTGCTATCGATCTGAATTTCGGCTGCCCGGCCAAGACGGTAAACAAATCGCGCGGTGGGGCCATCCTGCTCAGGGAGCCTGATTTGCTGCACGCCATCCTCTGTGAGGTACGGCGAACTGTGCCGGCGCACATCCCGGTCACCGCCAAGATGCGCCTGGGTTTCGACAGCCCGGACGGTGCACTTGATTGCGCTCGGGCGTTGGTCGACGGCGGGGCGGAGCAGCTGGTGGTGCATGCGCGAACGAAGGTCGAGGGCTACAAGCCGCCGGCTCATTGGGAGTGGGTGGCTCGCGTGCAGGAAGTGGTCTCGGTGCCGGTTTACGCCAATGGCGATATCTGGTCCCTGGAAGACTGGCGTCGCTGTCGAGAGGTCAGCGGTGCGGAGAACATCATGCTGGGTCGCGGCCTGGTTTCGCGGCCAGATCTGGCACGGCAGATCGCCGCAGCCAAACAGGGGCAAAACATCGCCGAGATGAGCTGGGCAGAGTTCCAGCCCATGCTGGTCGACTTCTGGCAGCAGGCGCGAGGCAAGATCGCACCACGCTATGCGCCCGGCAGACTGAAGCAGTGGCTGGCGCTGCTTACGCGCAATTACCCCGAGGCGGTGGCGCTTTTTGCCGCGCTGCGTCGGGAGAACGATTGCGCGCGGATCGACGCGATGCTTGGCGTCGATACTGTCGGTATTCCGGTGGCGGCGCTGGGTTAGGCCGATCAGCGTCCGCCGCTGACGTCCAGCAACGCGCCTGTGGTATAGCTGGCGTGCTCACTGGCGAGCCAAAGTATGGCTTCGGCAACTTCCTCGGCTTGCCCGCCGCGCCCCATCGGCACACTTGCCTTGACCCGCTCGACACGATCCGGCTCGCCCCCGGCGGTGTGGATATCGGTATGGATCACGCCCGGGCGCACCGCATTGACCCTGATGCCTTCGCTGGCGACCTCTTTGGCCAGGCCCAGGGTCATGCTGTCGATGGCGCCCTTGGCGGCCGCGTAGTCGATGTATTCGCCTGGTGCGCCGAGGCGGGCGGCCACCGAGGACAGGTTGACGATGGCGCCGCCCCTGCCGCCATGGCGCGTCGACATCCGCTTGATCGCCTCGCGTGCGCACAGGAAGCTGCCGATCACGTTGGTGCCGAGCACGCGCATCCAGCGAGCGGCATCCATCTGCTCCAGACGCATCTGTTGTTCGAGCATGCCGGCGTTGTTGACCAGTACATCGAGGCGGCCGAACTCGCGATCAATCATCTCGAACATCTGCACCACCTGACCCTCGTCGGCGACATCAGCCTTGACCGTGATTGCCGATACGCCCGCAGTGCGGACCTGTTCGAGCACCTGTTTCACCGCGTCTTCGCGTTGGTGATAGTTGAGGCATAGCGCGTAGCCCTGGTGGGCTGCAAGCCGGGCGGTGGCGGCGCCGATACCACGACTGGCACCCGTGATCAGCATGACTCTGGACATGGTGTTACCTCTCGTTGGCAGGCTCATTTTTCTGCGCCTTGAAATCTGCAGAACGGTTCCTATCTAGAGATCAGCGGGATGCCGAAGGCGGGTCCCGCCTGTTTCAACTCGCTGATTTCAGGAGGTTTATCATGAGTTCGTTCCCCATGGCCCCTCTGTTCCGGCAATCCGTGGGCTTTGATCGTTTCAATGACCTGTTCGAGTCCGCCCTGCGTAACGACACCGGCAGCTCGTATCCACCCTATAACATCGAGAAACACGGTGACGACCAGTATCGAATCGTGGTCGCAGCCGCCGGCTTCGAGGAGTCCGACCTCGATCTGCAGGTCGAGCGCAGCGTGCTGACCATCAGTGGCGGGCGGCGCGAAAGCGAGGCCGAGAATGTCACCTATCTGCATCAGGGCATCGCTCAGCGGGCGTTCAAGTTGTCGTTCCGGCTAGCCGACCACATCGAGGTGAAAGGCGCTGCGCTGAACAGTGGCCTGCTCAACATCGACCTGGTGCGCGTGGTGCCGGAAGAGGCCAAGCCCAAACGCATCCCGATCAATGCCGATCAGCGGCCCGCGCTGGAGGGTTGATCTGCAAAGAAGAGAAGGGCGCCATAGGGCGCCCTTTCTCGTAGTTGTCTCGTCTGGTCAGTCACCGCGTTCAGCATCCAGCAGTGTCATGAACGCCCTGGCCGCATTGGACAGGGTGCGCTCCCGGTGCAGGATGTAGCCGAGTTGCCGGTTCAGCTGAATGCCTGGCAGAGGCAGGCTGACTACCTGTTCGTCGAGCATGCTGCGCGGTAACACGCTCCAGGCAATCCCGATGGAGACCATCATCTTGATGGTCTCCATATAGTTGGTGCTCATGGTGATATTCGGCGTCAGGCCCTCACGCTCGAACAGCCGCTGGGCGATGTGGTGAGTGAAGGTGTTGCCGCCGGGGAATACCGCTGGATGGCCGGCGATATCCGCGAGGGTGATATCTGCCTTGGCGGCCAGCGGATGTTCCGGTGCGACGACGAAATCCAGTGGATCGTCCCAGACCTTTACCGCCAGCACCGGCTCGGCGGTCTGTGGCGCCAGGGTGATCACCGCCAGCTCGGCACGGCCGTGCAGTACCTCGTCATAGGCCACTTCCGAGTCGAGAAAGCGGATATCCAGGCTGACCTGCGGATGGGCGCGGGTAAAGGCGCGCAACAGCGGTGGTAGTCGATGCAGGCCGATGTGATGACTGGTCGCCAGGCTCAGTCGTCCGCCGATATCGCCGTTGAGGTTGGTCAGGGCGCGGCGGGTGTCGTCCAGTACATTCAGGATCTGATAGGCGCGGGGCAGCAGGGCGCGGCCGGCCTCGGTGAGACTGATCTCGCGGCCCAGTCGATCGAACAACCGCACGTCCAGCTGCGCTTCCAGCGCGGCGATGCGCTTGCTAACCGCGGGTTGGGTCAGGTGCAGCCGTTCGGCAGCCAGCGAGAAGCTGTGGGTTTCCGCGACAGCGATAAAGGCGTTGAGGTTGGCGAGGTCCATGAAAGTCTTCCGGTGCAGTGAATTCCAAACAGGAATGCATTGGATGAAAAATATGAATTTGAGTAATTCAACGCAAGCCCCTAGCATCGTCCCCATAAGCGCAAGGGCTATTCGCCCCGCATAGAAAGCAGATGAGGAAAAGTCCGATGGCCGGCAAGACGCTCTACGACAAGCTCTGGGAAATGCACGAGGTGAAACGTCGCGACGATGGTTCGTCGCTGATCTACATCGATCGTCACATCCTCCACGAAGTGACCTCGCCGCAGGCCTTCGAAGGGCTGCGTCTGGCCAATCGCAAGCCATGGCGCATCGACGCCAATATCGCCACGCCGGACCACAACGTGCCGACCACCAAGGGCGAGCGTCAGGGCGGCCTGGAAGCCATCGCCGACGAGGTCTCGCGCATCCAGGTGCAGACGCTGGACGAGAACTGCGACGATTTCGGCATCCTCGAATTCAAGATGAACGACGTGCGTCAGGGCATCGTCCACGTCATCGGCCCGGAGCAGGGCGCGACACTGCCCGGCATGACCGTGGTTTGCGGTGATTCGCATACCTCCACCCACGGCGCCTTCGGCGCGCTGGCCCACGGCATCGGCACCTCCGAGGTCGAGCATGTGCTCGCCACCCAGTGCCTGGTCGCCAAGAAGATGAAGAACATGCAGGTCCGCGTCGAAGGCAAGTTGCCGTTCGGCGTCACCGCGAAGGACATCGTGCTGGCGGTGATCGGCAAGATCGGCACCGCTGGCGGTAACGGCCATGCCCTGGAATTCGCCGGCAGCGCGATTCGCGATCTGTCCATGGAAGGGCGCATGACCATCTGCAACATGGCCATCGAGGCGGGCGCCCGCGTGGGCATGGTCGCCGTGGACGAGAAGACCATCGCCTACGTCGAAGGGCGGCCTTACGCCCCGAAGGGCGCGGATTGGGACAAGGCCGTGAAGCTGTGGCAGGACTTGGTTTCCGACGACGACGCGGTGTTCGACACCATCGTTGAACTCAAGGCCGAGGACATCAAGCCGCAGGTCAGCTGGGGCACTTCGCCGGAGATGGTACTGGCTGTCGATCAGAACGTGCCGGACCCGGCCGTAGAGGCCGACCCGGTGAAGAAGGATTCCATCACCCGCGCGCTGAAGTACATGGGCTTGCAGGCCAATCAGGCCATTACCGACATTCGTCTGGATCGCGTGTTCATCGGTTCGTGCACCAACTCGCGGATCGAGGATCTGCGCGCCGCAGCTGAAGTCGCCAAGGGGCGGAAGGTCGCCGCGAGCGTCAAGCAGGCGCTGGTGGTGCCGGGCTCGGGCCTGGTCAAGCAGCAGGCCGAGGCAGAAGGACTGGACAAGATCTTCATCGAGGCCGGCTTCGAATGGCGTGAGCCGGGTTGCTCCATGTGCCTGGCGATGAACCCGGACAAGCTTGGCAGCGGCGAGCATTGCGCCTCGACCTCCAACCGCAACTTCGAAGGCCGCCAGGGTGCGGGCGGGCGTACCCACCTGGTCAGCCCGGCGATGGCTGCTGCCGCAGCGGTTACCGGCCACTTCATCGACGTACGCGAATTGATCCAGGCCTGAGGAGACCAGACATGAAAGCCTTTACCCAACACACCGGCCTGGTCTGCCCACTCGATCGCGCCAATGTCGACACCGACCAGATCATTCCGAAGCAATTCTTGAAGTCGATCAAGCGCACCGGCTTCGGCCCCAACCTGTTCGACGAGTGGCGCTATCTGGATGTCGGTCAGCCGAACCAGGATTGCTCGCAGCGTCCGCTGAACAAGGACTTCGTGCTGAACTTCCCGCGTTATCAGGGCGCCAGCGTATTGCTGGCCCGCGAGAACTTCGGCTGTGGCTCCTCCCGTGAGCATGCGCCGTGGGCGCTGGACGAATACGGCTTCCGCGCCATCATCGCGCCGAGCTTCGCCGACATCTTCTACAACAACAGCTTCAAGAACGGCCTGTTGCCGATCGTGCTGAAAGAAGAGGAGGTGGACGAGCTGTTCCAGCAGGCCGAGGCGACCGAAGGCTACCAGCTGACCGTCGATCTGGCTGCGCAGACCGTTACCCGTCCGGACGGCAAGCAATACGGCTTCGAGGTCGATGCCTTCCGCAAGCACTGCCTGCTCAATGGTCTGGACGATATCGGCCTGACCCTGCAGGACGCCGAGGCCATCAAGGCCTTCGAATCTCGCCACCAGCAGAGCCAGCCTTGGTTGTTCGGCGCGATCAAGTAGTCTGTACGACAAGCAGGGTGGGGTTCGGTCTCATCCTGCGAAAAGATCCTCGCAATGGCGCCCCGACTGCTCGGCGCCATCTGGCAACGCAAAAAAGCCGAGGCTGGTGCCGAACAAAAAACCAGGTGGGCTCAGCCCATCGGTACGCCCTGCCTCGATGTGACCTCTTATAAGGAATAGGAAATGTCCAAACAGATTCTGGTTCTCCCCGGCGATGGCATCGGCCCGGAAATCATGGCCGAGGCGGTCAAGGTGCTGCAGCTGGCCAGTGACAAGTTCGATCTGGGCTTCGAGCTGAGCTATGACGAGCTGGGCGGCGCGGCCGTCGACAAGTACGGTGTGCCGCTGGCCGACGATACGCTGGAGCGTGCCCGCGCCGCTGACGCCATTCTGCTGGGCGCGGTCGGCGGGCCCAAGTGGGACACCATCGATCCGGCCATCCGTCCGGAGCGTGGTCTGCTGAAGATCCGTTCCCAGTTGGGCCTGTTCGGCAACCTGCGTCCGGCGCTGCTCTATCCGCAGTTGGCCGATGCCTCGTCGCTCAAGCCCGAAATCGTCGCCGGTCTGGATATCCTGATCGTGCGCGAGCTGACCGGTGGCATCTACTTCGGCCAGCCGCGCGAGAGCAAGGTGCTGGAGAACGGCGAGCGCATGGCGTACGACACGCTGCCGTACAGCGAGAGCGAAATCCGCCGCATCGCCAAGGTCGGTTTCGACATGGCCATGGTGCGCAACAAGAAGCTCTGCTCGGTGGACAAGGCGAACGTGCTGGCTTCCAGTCAGCTGTGGCGCGCGGTCGTCGAGGAAGTCGCCAAGGACTACCCGGAAGTCGAACTGAGCCATATGTATGTCGATAACGCGGCCATGCAGCTGGTGCGCGCGCCGAAGCAGTTCGACGTAATCGTCACCGACAACATGTTCGGCGACATCCTGTCGGACGAGGCCTCCATGCTCACCGGCTCGATCGGCATGCTGCCGTCCGCCTCGCTGGATGCCGGCAACAAAGGCATGTACGAACCGTGTCATGGCTCGGCACCGGACATCGCCGGCAAAGGTATCGCCAACCCGTTGGCGACCATTCTTTCCGTTTCGATGATGCTGCGTTACAGCTTCAACCAGATCGCGGCGGCCGATGCCATCGAACAGGCGGTAAGCGATGTGCTCGATCAGGGCCTGCGAACTGGCGACATCTGGTCCGAAGGTTGTAACAAAGTCGGTACTCAGGCGATGGGTGATGCAGTAGTCGCGGCCCTCGCGAAGTTGTAATCTTTCGGCCCGCCTTAATCTGCGCGGGCCACTTTTTCTATAGGTGTAGTTGCGATGAAACGTGTAGGTCTGATCGGTTGGCGCGGTATGGTCGGTTCCGTGCTCATGCAGCGGATGCTGGAAGAGCGGGACTTCGACCTGATCGAGCCTGTGTTCTTCACCACCTCCAACGTTGGCGGCCAAGGCCCCGATATTGGCAAGGAAACCGCTGCGCTGAAGGACGCCTACAGCATCGACGAGCTGAAAGGTCTCGATGTGATCCTGACCTGCCAGGGCGGCGACTACACCAACGAAGTCTTCCCCAAGCTGCGCGAAGCCGGCTGGCAGGGCTACTGGATCGACGCCGCCTCTTCCTTGCGCATGCAGGACGATGCCGTGATCGTGCTTGACCCGGTGAACCGCCGCGTGATCGACCAGCAGCTGGACGCCGGGACCAAGAACTATATCGGTGGTAACTGCACTGTCAGCCTTGCACTGATGGGCTTGGGCGGCCTGTTCGAGGCCGGCCTGGTGGAGTGGATGAGCGCCATGACTTATCAGGCGGCGTCCGGTGCCGGCGCGCAGAACATGCGCGAGCTGATCAAGCAGATGGGTGCCATCAATGCGGCAGTGGCCGACGACCTGCTCAATCCCGCCAGCGCCATTCTCGACATCGACCGCAAGGTGGCCGAAACCCAGCGAAGCGAGGCCTTCCCGGTCGACAATTTCGGCGTGCCGCTGGCCGGCAGCCTGATCCCCTACATCGACAAGGAGCTGCCGAACGGGCAGAGCCGCGAGGAGTGGAAGGCACAGGCCGAAACCAACAAGATCCTCGGTCGCTTCAAGAACCCGATTCCGGTCGATGGCATCTGCGTACGTGTCGGGGCCATGCGCTGCCACAGTCAGGCGCTGACCATCAAGCTGAACAAGGATGTGCCGATCTCCGACATCGAGGGGCTGATCAGCCAGCACAACCCCTGGGTCAAGCTGGTGCCCAATCATCGCGACGCCAGCATGCGGGAGCTGAGCCCGGCGGCAGTGACCGGCACGCTGAGCGTTCCGGTCGGGCGCCTGCGCAAGCTGAACATGGGCTCGCATTATCTGGGCGCGTTCACCGTCGGCGATCAGCTTCTGTGGGGTGCCGCCGAGCCTTTGCGCCGCATGTTGCGTATCCTGCTGGAACGTTGATGAGCATTGCTTGAAGTGCCGAAACGCCGCGATTCGTCGCGGCGTTTTCGTCTGCGCAGCGCGCCGCTCGGCGGCGCTGCTTGCAGCGATCAGCCATTTCGCTACAGTGCCCGTCCTGATGCATGGAGAAGATGATGCCCTCGCTTGTCGGAGTTGCGGTTGTAGGAGCGGTCAGCCTGGTAGGTGAGGCCCTGGTCGAAGTGCTCGAAGAGCGTGGATTTCCACTTTCCGAGCTGCACTTGCTGGATAGCGGCGAGGGTATCGGCCACAGCGTGCCGTTCAAGGGACGTAACCTGCGCACCGGCGATGCGGATCGGTTCGATTTCACTCGCGTGCAATTGGTGTTTCTCGTCGGAGCGAGCGATATGGCCGCTCGATGCCGAGTCAGCGCGAAGGCCGCTGGATGCAGAGTCATCGATCTGTCCGCTACGGTCGCGGTCGAGCAGCAGCCTTGTCTGGTGCCGGAGGTCAATGGTGGCCGAGTCGAGGCGATCTCCGATTGCCGCTGCTTCAGCAGCCCGCTGCCGGAGTCGGTCGCGCTCGCGATTGCGTTGGCACCTATCCAGCAGCAGTTGGATCTGCAGCGAGTTACGGTTACGGCTTGCCTGCCGGTCTCCAGTCGCGGTAGTGCGGGTGTCAAAGAGCTTGCGCGCCAGACCAGCGAGCTGTTGAACGCGAGGCCGCTCGAACCGCGGGTATTTGGTCGGCAAATGGCTTTCAATATGCTCGCCCAGGTCGAGGAGCTTGACGGCGCCGGGCATGCCGATCAGGAGCGACGTGTGGCAGCAGAGCTTCGGCAGCTGCTGGATCTTCCGAAATTGCGGGTTGCCGCAACCTTCATCCAGGTGCCGGTTTTCTTTGGCGAGAGTCTGGTGGTTTCTCTGCTGGGTGGCGCCGAAGCCGACATGCAATCGTTGACGGCAGCACTGGACGCGGCGCCCGGCATCGAGCTGGTCGAGGCTGGTGACTATCCGACCGCGGTCGAGGATGCCGTGGGGCAGGACGTCATTCATGTCGGCCGGGTCCGCCAAGGCACCAGCGACCCGCGTGAAGTCAATTTGTGGATTGTGTCTGATAACGTGCGAAAAGGCGCGGCACTGAATGCTGTGCAGTCCGGTGAGTTGTTGATAAAAGACTATCTGTAAAAGATACTTACTGGAAATTCAAAGAATATTTCTAGCCGATGCGCTGAACGGCTTATCGCTGAAGGGGAGCCACCGTAAGGTGGCGCGGGCAGTGAAATAAGACCCTCTCGTAGTTCGAGAAAAAGATAAACAAGGGATTAAATAATGGTTCGGGTTCGCAATCTGGTGCTGGCAATCGCGGCTGCTACCGCGCTGACTACAGAAATGGCCCATGCGCTTGGGTTGGGAGAGGTCACGCTTCAGTCGTCTTTGAATCAACCGCTGATCGCCGAAATCGAGCTGCTCGATGCCAAAAACCTGGCACCGGGAGAGGTGATTCCGGTTCTCGCCTCGCTTGAGGAATTCAATCGTGCCGGTATTGATCGCCAGTACTTTCTGACCGACCTGAAGTTCACGCCCGTACTGCGTCCAAACGGAAAAAGTGTCATCCAGGTTTCGTCGAGCAAGCCGGTACGCGAGCCATATCTCAATTTTCTCGTAGAGGTCCTCTGGCCTAACGGTCGCCTGCTGCGCGAGTACACGCTGCTGCTGGACCCTCCGCTTTATTCGCCTGAAACTGCTGCCGCTGCTGCGCCGCAGTTGCCTATTTCTGCCCCTGCTCGTGCCGTCGAGCCCGTTCGCACCGCACCGCCTCGTCCGGCAGCCGCACCTGCGGCGCCCGCTACTGGTGTTTCCGTGGCGGCGCCAGCGCAGTCCGGTAGCGAATACAAGGTATCGGCTCGCGATACGCTGTGGGATATCGCGGAGCGTAATCGTCGTAACGGCACGGTCCATCAGACCATGCTGGCGATCCAGGATCTGAACCCCGATGCCTTCATCGGCGGCAATATCAATCGAATGAAGAGCGGGCAAGTGCTTCGTCTGCCTGATGCAGAGCAGATATCCCGCCGTTCGCAAGCTGAAGCGATCACCCAGGTCGCCGAGCAGAACGCTGCCTGGCGTCAGAGCCGAGGAGGCGCTGTAGCAGGTGCTCGTCAACTGGATGCGACCCGTCGCACCGAGGCCGGTGCTGCGCCCTCCCGTAGCGACTCCGGAGACAACCTCCGTCTTGTGGCTGCTGACGCCGGGAAGTCGACGGCAGGATCCGAAACCGGCTCTGCCGATGGTGGTAAGGCTCTTCGTGACAAGCTTGCGGTAACTCAGGAAAGCCTCGATTCCAGCCGGCGTGAGAATGACGAGCTGAAAGATCGGTTGAATGATCTGCAAGGACAGCTGGAAAAACTGCAGCGGCTCATGCAGCTCAAAGATGATCAGCTGGCCAAACTGCAGGCGCAGCTCGGTGCGGAAGGGCAGGTTCCGGCCGCGTCCGGTGCCGAGAATGCCGGTCAGGCTGAGCCGTCTGCTGGCGCGCCGTCTGAAGGCGGTGCCGCCAACGAAAGCGCCGCACCTGATGAGCCGTCGGCTGGCTCGGGCACAGGTCAGCAAGACTCTGCGCCAGTCGCCGCGCCTGCCCCCGCTGAGCGTCCTGCGGCGGCGCAGCCGGCCGCCAAGCCCGCCGCGCCGGCCAGACCGGTCGCCCCCGCGGTAGAGCCTGAGCCTCGCGGGCTGATCGACGACCTGCTTTCGAACACCCTGCTGCTCGGCGTGGTCGGCGGTAGCGCACTGTTGCTGCTGCTGTTGGGGCTCATGGCCTTGTCACGTCGTAACGCGATGAAGGAAGCCGAACTGCAGGAAAGCCTGCTGGCTGAAGAGGCCGTCGAAGACCTGCGCGTCGGAACGCCTGCTTTCGTCGATATCGGACAGGAGCATCCAGAGCCCGCCCCCTTTTCCGGCTCCGCCAGCACTGCGTCGGACGAGCTGACGTCTACCACTGGGGATGCCTTGGCCGAGGCTGACATCTATATCGCATATGGCCGCTTCAATCAGGCTGCCGAACTCTTGCAGAACGCACTCAATGACGAGCCGCACCGACGCGACCTGCGCCTGAAGCTCATGGAGGTCTACGCAGAGCTTGGCAATCGCGATGGTTTCGCTCGTGAAGAAAGCGAACTGCGCGAAATCGGCGGGGCTGCCGGCGAAGTCGAGCAGCTCAAGCAGAAGTACCCAGCCATGGCCGCTGCGCTGGCAGGTTCGGCAGTTGCGGCTGCGGCTGCTCATAAGAATGTGGATAGCCTCAGTCTTGATGACCTGCAGCTTGACGAGCCTGTTGCGCCGGCTGCAGGGCAGGATCTGGATGATGCCTTCGACCTCAGCCTGGATGATCTGGATATCGATCTGAATAACGAGCGTCCTACGGCGGTACCGGCTGACGACTCGCTGAACTTCGATGACCTGATGCTGGATGAGACTCCTGTCGAGCGGAACGAGTCGCCAGCTACAAGTGACTTCTCTTTCGAACTCGATCAGGGCGAAAGCCTGCAGGAAACTTCGCAGGAGAATATCTCCGACTTCTCCTTCGATCTCGAGGCTGAGAAAAGCACGCCGGCCGATAGCGGGTTTTCGCTGACTCTCGACGACGAGCCGACCGAAGCACCCACGGCTTTCGATGGTGACGATCTCGATTTCGAACTGGCCGAGCCGGTCAACACGAACACGCCTGAGCAGCTGCCAGAAGATTTCGATATCTCCCTGGACGAGCCTGAGGTGGAAGCGCAACCCCAGAGTTTTGCCGAGCAGTTGAATGTGGTCGAAGCTGAGCTGGATGATCTGTCCAATGATCTGAGCGAACCAACCACAGTGCCGGCTGCGACGAGCGCTGCAGGCGGTGCGGACGATGACTTCGACTTCTTCTCCGATACCGATGAGACCACCACCAAGCTGGATCTTGCCCGCGCTTACATCGACATGGGGGATGCCGAAGGTGCTCGCGATATTCTGGACGAAGTGATTTCCGAGGGCAGCGACGTGCAACAGCAAGAGGCGCGCGAGATGCTCGCCAAACTAGCCTGATCATGAACCAAGCAGTACCCGAAACGGCAGCCGAAATGGCTGCCGTCGGCGTTTCCAGAATAGCTCTCGGTGTCGAGTACAAAGGATCCCGTTATCGCGGGTTCCAACGCCAGCGCGCCGGTGTGCCTTCCATTCAGGAGTCGCTGGAGAATGCCTTGACCAGAGTCGCCGGCGGGCATCCCGTTACGCTCAGTTGCGCCGGCAGAACCGATGCGCTGGTGCATGCCAGCGGCCAGGTGGTGCATTTCGACACCCCGGTAGAACGGAGCATGCACGCCTGGGTAATGGGGGCGAACATGAACCTGCCGCCCGATATCAGCGTGACCTGGGCCAAGAAGATGCCCCCGCATTTTGATGCGCGTTTCAGTGCAATGGCTCGTCGTTACCGCTATGTGATCTATAACGATCAGATTCGGCCGGCGCATATGGCGGAAGAGGTCACCTGGAACCATCGCCCGCTGGATATCGAGCGGATGCGTGCCGCCGCGGCAGCGTTGGTTGGCACGCACGATTTCAGTGCGTTTCGTGCTCGACAGTGTCAGGCCAAGTCGCCGATCAAGACCATTCATCATCTCGAGTTGCTCCAGTTCGGACGGCTCATCGTGATCGACGTACGCGCGAACGCATTCCTTCATCACATGGTGCGTAATTTTGCCGGTGTGCTGATGACCATCGGGGCAGGCGAAAGGCCGGTGGAGTGGGCTGCGCAAGTGCTGGAGTCGCGAGTTCGCCGCACAGGCGGCGTAACTGCTCATCCCTATGGCCTTTATCTGGTCGAGGTCGATTATCCGGCAGAGTTCGAACTACCTGAACGCTACCTCGGTCCGCATTTTCTTTCCGGCTTGCCAGATGTGCGGCGCTGATGGGAGAGGGCTCCGCAGCATTCGCTTGCAGCTGGCAGGTCTTTTGTTACCATCCGGTTTCCCTGTTGATAGGTAAGCTCCTTTGCTAGTCGTTCGCAGCAAGATTTGCGGCATAACCCGGGTTGAAGATGCGCTGATCGCAGCCAAAGCCGGCGCCGATGCCATTGGGCTGGTTTTCTATGGCAAAAGCCCGCGTGCGGTCAGCCTGCAGCGGGCGCGCGAGATCGTTGCCGCGTTGCCCCCATTCGTCACAACCGTAGGTCTGTTCGTGAACGCCAGTCGCTGTGAAATCAACGAGATTCTCGACGCCGTTCCGCTGGATATGCTGCAGTTCCATGGCGATGAATCGCCGGCACAGTGCGAAGGGTTCCACCGGCCGTGGTACAAGGCGTTGAGAGTAGGCGGCGGAGAGGATATAGCCGCGCAGGTGGCGCTCTATGCCAACGCCAGTGGCGTTCTCCTCGATACCTTTGTCGCCGGCGTTCCTGGAGGCACAGGAGAGTGCTTCGATTGGTCGTTGATTCCGCCGAACTTGTCCAAGCCGCTGATTCTGGCAGGAGGGTTGACGGCGGATAACGTCGAACAGGCCATTGCCCAGGTTCGACCGTACGCGGTGGATATCAGCGGTGGGGTGGAGGCGAGCAAGGGCATCAAGGATGCCGTCAAGGTTGAAACCTTTGTCAGGCGTGTGCGCTCGGTCATGTGACGCCTGACCAGCCGGGGCCGTCCAGTAACGAGTCGCCGGTGGACCGGCACCGTTTCGCTGATTCATCTCCCCTCGGGCGGTAATCAGGTTTTTGCGGCTGCGCCTCCAGGCGCGTCCGATAAGCGATCAGGAGAGCAGCAAGCCTCCGATCGCAAAACGATCAATCTGCCTGCAGCGCGTGTGCGCTCGGGACTGAAGCTTTGGAGAACAAGAGCATGAGCAACTGGCTGGTAGACAAACTGATCCCTTCGATCATGCGCTCGGAGACGCAGAAGAGTTCGGTACCCGAAGGCCTCTGGCACAAATGCCCCTCCTGCGAGGCGGTACTGTACCGCCCCGAGCTGGAGAAGACCCTCGATGTATGCCCCAAGTGCCAGCATCACATGCGCATCGATGCGCGTACCCGACTCGACATCTTCCTCGATGCCGACGGCCGCGAAGAGATCGCTGCGGAGCTTGAGCCGGTCGACCGTCTGAAGTTCCGCGACAGCAAGAAGTATAAGGATCGTCTGTCTGCAGCGCAGAAGCAGACGGGGGAGAAGGACGCTCTGATCGCCATGAGCGGCAAGGTCCTCAACGTTCCGGTAGTGGCTTGCGCATTCGAGTTTTCCTTTATGGGCGGCTCCATGGGTGCAATCGTGGGCGAGCGCTTCGTGCGTGCCGCTAACGTCGCTCTGGAAAAGCGCTGCCCGCTGGTGTGCTTCTCCGCCTCGGGCGGCGCACGCATGCAGGAGGCGCTGATCTCGCTGATGCAGATGGCCAAGACCTCCGCGGTCCTGGCACGCATGCGCGAGGAAGGCTTGCCGTTCATTTCCGTGCTGACCGATCCGGTCTACGGCGGCGTTTCCGCCAGCCTGGCGATGCTTGGTGACGTGATCGTAGCGGAGCCTAAGGCCCTGATCGGCTTCGCGGGTCCGCGAGTAATCGAGCAGACTGTGCGCGAGAAACTGCCGGAAGGCTTCCAGCGCAGCGAGTTTCTGCTTGAACACGGTGCGATCGATCTGATCATTCCCCGTGCCGAGTTGCGTAGCCGCCTCGCTCGCCTCTTGGCCCAGATGCAGAAACTGCCGACGCCGGTAGAGACATCTCAGGTAACGGCCAAGGCATGACCAGCCGGAGCCTGGCCGACTGGCTCGCCTACCTGGAACAGTTGCACCCGACCGCCATCGACATGGGCCTCGATAGGGTGCGCGCGGTGGCGGCCAGGATGGCCATGACACGGCCGGCCCCTCTGGTGGTCACGGTCACTGGCACTAACGGCAAGGGCTCCACCTGTGCCTTCATCGCCTCGTTGCTGAATGCTCAGGGGCTGAAAGTTGGCAGCTACAGCTCCCCCCACCTGTTGCGCTACAACGAGCGTGTCCTGCTGAGTGGTCGTGAAGCGAGCGACGCAGAGCTTTGCGAAGCGTTTGCCGTGGTCGAAGCGGCTCGTGGCGAGATTTCCCTTACCTATTTCGAAATGGGCACGCTGGCGGCGTTCTGGCTGTTCGAGCGTGCCGGGCTGGATGCCGTAGTGTTGGAGGTGGGGCTCGGCGGGCGGCTGGATGCCGTCAATATCGTCGATGCCGATCTGGCCGTGATCACCAACATCGGCCTGGATCATGCCGACTGGCTGGGCAATAGCCGCGAGAGCGTCGCGTACGAGAAGGCCGGTATCCTCCGCGAGGGCAAGCCCGCGCTCTGTGGTGACCTGGATCCACCACAGCCATTGCTGGACCACGCCAATTCACTGAGTGCCCCCCTGCTGCTGCGCGGGCGAGATTTCGATCTGGCGATGGGGGCAGGGGATTGGCATTGGCGGGGTGTCGACGCCGCTGGAGCGCCGCTGGAACTACACGGCTTGCCGCTGCTCACCTTGCCAATGGAGAACGCGGCGTTAGCGTTGCAGGCCTACGCAATGCTCGGTCTGCCGTGGGACCCGGCAAGGCTGGCCCGCGCGCTTCTGCAGACACGGGTCGTGGGGCGTCTCGATAGCCGACAGGTCGTCTGGAATGGTCGGCGGATTGCGCTGTTGCTGGACGTTGGCCATAACCCGCATGCAGCAGCTTTTCTCGCGCAACGTCTCGAACAACGGCCTGTCGCTGGGACAAGACTGGCGGTCTTCGGGTTGCTGGCAGACAAAGACCTGGCGGGCGTGCTCGATGCCCTGGTGCCATCGATTTCGGATTGGGCGGTGGCCCCGTTGCCTACGCCGCGGACGCAATCGGCTACACAGTTGGCTGCCGCGCTGCTTGAGCGCGGAGCATCGGTCAGCGAGTATGCAACTATCGAGCAAGCACTCGAGGCTCAGTGCGCCAGGGCGGAATCGGTCGACGAGATACTGGTTTTCGGTTCGTTCTACTGCGTGGCCGCGGCACTTGAGTGGCTGGAACAACAGGTAGGGGATGGTGGACATGGCACTGCTGGATAAAGGATTGCTGCAACGCATGGTCGGCGCGCTGGTGCTTATTGCGATCGCGGTCATATTCGTGCCGATGCTGTTCAATCGGCAGGACGACCTGCGGCATGTCACCGTTGATGCGCCCAGCATTCCAGCTGCACCAGTGGTGGCGGAGATCGAAATGGAGCCGGTCGACGTTCCGGAACCGCAGTCCGTACCCGAAGGCTTCGAGATCATCGAAGAAGGCGCCGAGCCGGACGCCGCGCCGCCTGCCGTCGCATCGGCTCCAGCACCCATCGAGCCCGTCGCGCCTGTCGCGCCGACAGCCTCCGCGCCAGCGACGCCCGAGCAGCCAGCACCAGCGAAGACCGAGCCACCGGTTGCGGAGCCGCGGCTCGACAACAATAACCTGCCTGTCAGCTGGTCGATTCAGCTGGCCAGCCTGTCGAATCGGGCCAGCGCGGAGAGTCTGCAGCAGACGTTGCGCTCCCAGGGCTACAACGCCTACATCCGCACGGCGGACGGCATGAATCGTGTGTTTGTCGGGCCGCTCGTGGAGCGCAGCGAAGCGAACAGGCTTCGCGATGTGTTGCAGCGCCAGCAGAAGCTGGACGGTTTCGTGGTGCGCTTCAAACCTGAAGGAAGCTGACTCGCTGAGCGGCTGGTCAGGCAGCGGGTGGCCAGCCGCAGTTGTCCTCTCATCGCCGGGTCACTGGCGCGTACCCCTGGCGCTTGCGCTCTGCTAAAATGCGCCGCCTTTTCCTCCTTGCAGAAAACATCGTGGCATTCACCTGGGTCGATTGGGCCATCATCGCCGTCATTGCCGTTTCCAGCCTGATCAGCCTGAAGCGCGGCTTCGTCAAGGAGGCGCTTTCGCTGCTGACCTGGATCATCGCTGGCGTGGTTGCCTGGATGTTTGGTGGTGCGTTGTCCCACCACCTCGCTGAGTACATCAGCACACCGTCGGCCCAGGTGATCGCGGCCTGCGCGCTGTTGTTCGTGGCGACCCTGCTGGTCGGAGCGCTGGTGAATTTTCTGATCGGCGAGCTGATCAGGGTGACCGGTCTGTCGGGGACCGATCGGTTCCTCGGCATGGTATTCGGTGCCGCACGCGGTGGCCTCTTGATTGTGGTGCTCGCCGGCTTACTGAGCCTCGGACCGGTGGAGCAGGACCTGTGGTGGCGCGAATCGGCATTGTTGCCACACTTTCTCCTGATCGCCGATTGGTCGAAGAACCTGATTCTCGGATTCAGCGGGCAATGGTTCGCTGGGTCGCTCAACCCGCCGGGTTGATGTCTTTCGTTTACGGATGCTCGGCCTGCCGCGGTATCCGGTCTGCCTGTAATAACTGAGAGGTTCCTTGCATGTGTGGCATTGTCGGCATCGTCGGTAAGTCGAACGTCAATCAGGCGCTGTATGACGCGCTTACCGTACTGCAGCACCGCGGCCAGGACGCAGCCGGTATCGTGACCAGCCACGATGGGCGGCTGTTTCTGCGCAAGGACAACGGCCTGGTGCGCGATGTGTTCCAGCAACGCCACATGCAGCGCCTGGTCGGCAACATGGGCATCGGTCATATCCGCTATCCCACGGCTGGTAGTTCGAGCTCGGCCGAAGCGCAGCCGTTCTATGTGAACTCGCCGTACGGCATCACGCTTGCGCATAACGGCAACCTGACCAACGTCGACCAGCTGACCAAGGAAATCTACGAGTCGGACCTGCGCCACGTGAACACCAGCTCCGACTCGGAGGTGCTGCTCAACGTGTTCGCCCACGAACTGGCCGTGCGCGGCAAGCTGCAGCCGACCGAAGAGGACGTCTTCGCCGCCGTCAGCAAGGTCCACGAGCGTTGCCGCGGTGGCTACGCCGTGGTGGCGATGGTGACCGGTTATGGCATCGTCGGGTTCCGCGACCCGAATGCAATTCGCCCGATCGTTTTCGGCCAGCGCCACACCGACGAAGGCGTCGAGTACATGATCGCTTCGGAAAGCGTGTCGCTCGATGTGCTCGGCTTCACCCTGATTCGCGACCTGGCGCCTGGCGAGGCGGTGTACATCACAACCGACGGCAAGCTGTTCACCCGTCAGTGCGCCGATGCACCGAAGCTTGCGCCCTGCATCTTCGAGTACGTCTACCTGGCGCGTTCCGACTCCCTGATGGACGGGGTTTCGGTGTACAAGGCTCGTCTGCGCATGGGCGAGAAGTTGGCCGACAAGATTCTGCGCGAGCGTCCGGACCATGACATCGATGTGGTCATCCCGATTCCGGATACCAGCCGCACCGCGGCGCTGGAGCTGGCCAATCGGCTCGGTGTGAAGTTCCGCGAAGGCTTCGTCAAGAATCGCTACATCGGCCGCACCTTCATCATGCCCGGGCAGGCGGCGCGCAAGAAGTCGGTGCGCCAGAAGCTCAATGCCATCGATCTGGAGTTTCGTGGCAAGAACGTCATGCTGGTGGATGATTCCATCGTGCGCGGCACCACCTGCAAGCAGATCATCCAGATGGCTCGCGAAGCCGGCGCGAAGAACGTCTACTTCTGTTCGGCGGCGCCGGCGGTGCGTTACCCCAACGTCTATGGCATCGACATGCCCAGCGCCCACGAGCTGATCGCCCACAACCGCACCACCGAGGAGGTGGCCGAGCTGATCGGGGCCGACTGGTTGGTCTATCAGGATCTCGAGGATCTGATCGATGCGGTGGGTGGCGGCAAGGTGAAGATCGAGAACTTCGATTGCGCGGTGTTCGACGGTAACTACATCACCGGCGACATCGACGAGGCCTATCTGCACAAGATCGAACAGGCGCGCAATGACCTGAGCAAGGCCAAGACCAATGCCGTCAGCGCGATCATCGATCTGTACAACAACTGATTCATGCCGGCACGCCAAGCGGTGCCGGCTGAGGTAAGACTATGACCATCGAATGGGAAGCCGGACGGCTGGATAGCGAGCTCGACGGGGTCGGCCTCGACACCCTGGCCGTGCGCGCTGGTCAGCGCCGTACGCCGGAAGCCGAGCATGGCGAGCCGCTGTTCTTCACGTCCAGCTACGTGTTCCGCAGCGCCGCCGATGCGGCCGCGCGTTTTGCCGGTGATGTACCGGGCAATGTCTATTCGCGCTATACCAACCCGACAGTGCGGGCCTTCGAAGAGCGTATCGCTGCGCTGGAAGGTGCCGAGCAGGCGGTCGCCACTGCCTCAGGAATGGCAGCGATCCTCGCCACGGTGATGAGCCTGTGTTCGGCGGGCGACCATGTGCTGGTATCGCGCAGCGTGTTCGGGGCCACCGTCTCGCTGTTCGAGAAGTACTTCAAGCGCTTCGGGGTGCAGGTCGATTACGTCCCGCTCACCGACTTCGCCGCATGGGAATCGGCGTTCAAGGAAAACACCAAGCTGGTATTCGTCGAATCGCCGTCCAATCCGCTGGCTGAGCTGGTGGACATCGCCGCGCTGGCGCACCTCTGCCACGGCAAGGGCGCCATGCTGGCGGTGGACAACTGTTTCTGCACGCCGGTGCTGCAGCAGCCGCTGAAACTGGGGGCCGATATCGTCATCCACTCGGCGACCAAGTACATCGACGGCCAGGGCCGCTGCCTTGGCGGTGTGGTTGCCGGGCGCAGCGAGCAGATGAAGGAAATCGTCGGCTTCCTGCGTACCGCCGGGCCGACGCTCAGCCCATTCAATGCCTGGGTGTTTCTCAAGGGGCTGGAAACCCTGCGCCTGCGCATGCAAGCTCATTGTGCCAGCGCTCAGATACTGGCCGAATGGCTGGAACAGCAGCCGGGCGTCGAGCGGGTGTTCTACGCTGGCCTGCCGAGCCATCCGCAGCACGAGCTGGCCAAGCGGCAGCAGAAGGGCTTCGGCGCGGTGCTGAGTTTCGAGGTGGTCGGAGGGAAGGAGGGCGCCTGGCGTTTCATCGACGCCACCCGGCTGATTTCGATCACCGCCAACCTGGGCGACAGCAAGACCACCATCACCCATCCCGGCTCGACCACCCATGGTCGACTTTCGGCCGAGGATCGCGCGACGGCGGGCATCCGCGATAGCCTGATCCGCGTCGCGGTTGGGCTGGAAGATGTCGACGATCTCAAGGCCGATCTGGCCCGCGGATTGGCCGCGCTCTGAGCCAATGATTTCTCAGCGGCAGCCGTTGGGCTTCCGCTGAGGGTTGTCTCATCTCCCGCAGGAGCGTTCAACGTTACCAGGCATCGTCGTTACTGACGTAGGTCGATGGCCGGCGCAGGCTCGCCTCGACCATCGAACAGCTGGGTGGGGTTGGCCGGAAGGATGGTCGGACTGGCCGAATCGGTCTCGATCACCCGGATGTCGCTGTACTTCTTCCCCGAAAGCGCGGCAAGGCCGGCGCGATCGCGAATAACCGTGGGCCGCAGGAACACCATCAGGTTGCGCTTGATGTGGGTTTCCTGGGTCGAGCGGAACAGCCCTCCAAGCAGTGGGATGTCCCCAAGCAGCGGCACCTTGGAATTGGTGCGGGTGACATCGTCCTGAATCAGGCCGCCAAGCACGATGACCTGGCCATCCTCGGCGAGGATGGTGCTTTTGATTGCGCGCTTGTTGGTCACCAGGTCGACCGCCTGGGCGGTCAGGCTGGCGCTGGGGGCGATGGAGGAAATCTCCTGCTCGATCTGCAGGCGCAGGGTCGCGCCTTCGTTGATGTGTGGCGTGACCTTCAGCGTGACGCCGATATCCTGGCGCTCGATGGTGGTGAAGGGGTTGTTAGCGCCCGCCGCGTCGGTGGTGTACGAGCCGGTCTGGAACGGGACGTTCTGGCCGACAAGGATTTCCGCTTCCTGGTTGTCCAGGGTCAGCAGGCTCGGCGTCGAGAGCAGATTGCTCTTGCTGTTGGACGACAGTGCAGTGATCAGCGCGCCGAAACTGCGCGTGCCGACGCCGATGATGGCGCCGTCGGGCAGGTTGTTGGGAATTTCATTTTCGTTGATCGCATTGAGCACGCTGCCGACGGAAATGCCGGTGTTGCCGAAATTGACCCCGCCCGCGCCACCCGTGCTGCCGCGCGCATCGATGGCCCACTGCACGCCCAGGGCATCGGTAATGTCACCGGACACCTCGACGATTGCCGCCTCGACCATGACCTGGGCGCGTGGAATGTCCAGCTGTCGGACGATGCTTTCCATGGTGCCGATCAGCTCCGGGTCGGCGAGCAGTACCAGTGCGTTCAGGCTCTCATCGGCACGGATGAGGATGTTCTGTGGGCGGCTGGTGGTGGCTTCGCCGCCTTCGGGGCTCTTCAGACCTTCCGATATGTCGCCCAGGGTCTCGGCCAGGGACTTGGCGTCGTTGTGGCGCAGCCGGATGACGCGCGTGTTGGCCGAACGGGTGGTGGGTGTGTCGAGGGTCTGCGCGAGCGCCGCGAGCTTGCTGCGCGCCTCGCTGGGGCCGATGAAGATCAGGCGGTTGGTGCGTGAGTCGGCGATGATCTGCACGCCAGCAGTGGACTTCGCTTCGCCGCGTACCAGTGAGTTGCGCAGGACCTCGGCTATGTCCACCGCCCAGCCGTGCTGCAGGTTCAGCACGCCGTAATCGTTGCTTTCAGCTCGGTCGAGCTGGCGCACCAGATCCTGGATACGAGCGATGTTGGCGCTGCGGTCGCTGATGATCAGTGCGTTTGCCGAAGATACGGCCGCGAGGTGACCGTACTGCGGCACCAGGGGGCGGATCAGTGGAATGAGTTCCGCAGCTGAGGTGTGCTGCACCTGGATGACCCGTGT
Source organism: Stutzerimonas sp. Brlt_14 (assembly GCF_051948915.1). NCBI lineage: Bacteria > Pseudomonadati > Pseudomonadota > Gammaproteobacteria > Pseudomonadales > Pseudomonadaceae > Stutzerimonas > Stutzerimonas sp. Brlt_14. The sequence continues at coordinate 606,323 of NZ_JAYJLM010000002.1, read as the reverse complement.
TTCCAGCTGATCGCCACCGCTCGGGCCGCTGCCGGCCTCGGCCTTGGCTTCGGCATTGGGCACTACCCGTGCGACATCACCCTGGGTGAGCACGCTGAATCCATGGGTGGCCATGACGGAGAGGAAGAGCTGATACACCTCGCTCAGCGACAGCGTGGCGTTGGACACCACGCTGACCTGGCCCTTCACGCGCGGATCGACGATGAACGTCTGGCCGCTGAGCTGGCTGATCTGATCGATGAAGGCGCGTATGTCGGCGTCCTTGAGATTGATCGTCCAGCCATCTTGGCGAGTATTGCTGGGCTCGATGCCGGGTTCGGCGGCCAGCAGGGGCAGGGGGGCGGCCAGCAGGCTGGTGGCGATTAGGGCAAGCAACGGGCGCGAAAAAGGCTTCGACATCGGTCAATCGTCTTCCATGGGCTGGTCGTTGGAGGGTGCGGCATCCGGCTGGTTCACGGCTTCTTCCAGCTGCTGGCGCAGGGCGTCCATCTGTTGCTGCATCTGCTGTGTCTCCTCGTCCTGCGGTTCGGCATAGGGGACCTCATCCTGATAGGACACGTCGGCCGGCTCGTCCGGAATGTAGCTTGGCGAGCGCACCTGTGGGAAATGGAGCACCTCGACGGTACCGTTGCGCAGCAATTCGACGCGATCAGGGAACACCCGATGCAGGCTGACGCCGCTGCTGAGTTCCTCGCCTTGCCAGTACAGCCGCGGTGGCTGGCCATCGACCTGGACGATGGCGCTGGAGCGCTGCGGCTCGGCATGGACGAAACTGCCGCGCAGCGTGAATCCGCTCGCCGCTGCGGTTGGCGTATAGGTTTCGGAGGCGGCGGTGGTGCCAAAGAGGATTTCAAGTCGCTGCATGTCGGGCCTGCCCAGGCTAGCGGCCTGATCTTCATAAAGGTCGGCAGGTGCCGGGGCACGGGTCAACTGGACCCATTGCTCGATCTGGGTCGCCAGATAGAAAGCGAACAGGCAGAGAAGCACGGCGCTGAAAAACAAAGGGACGTAGCGGCGGTAACTGTGAAGTTTTCCCGGCAGTGGCAAGCGAAATACTCCGTGGCGCTTTTGTTGTTCGGTTCCCTGTACGCAGGTTGCCTCTGTCAGGCGTTACAGCATTTCTAGAACACTTTCGGCACTGGCGCAGCGAATTTGCCGGCACGTGCGACGACTCGATGATGGGCCGCCAAGATTACAAAGCGAGGTGGCAGCTCCTGTTGACCACGGTTCAGTAAAAAAAATTCAATGCTGTTGTTGACTTAGCTTAGGGGGGTGAGTAAATTGCGCGCCTCGCAAGGCGATCGGCTGATTAGCTCAGCTGGGAGAGCACCTGCATCACACGCAGGGGGTCGGCGGTTCGATCCCGTCATCAGCCACCAACCTTTGTGAGATTACGGACGAAAGTCCGGCCGACGCGCAGCGGTAGTTCAGTCGGTTAGAATACCGGCCTGTCACGCCGGGGGTCGCGGGTTCGAGTCCCGTCCGCTGCGCCATACATCGCCACCTTTCGACTGAAGGTGGAACAAGGAAAGCTGCCAAGGGCAGCTTTTTTTGTGCCCGCTGCTTGGCCCTTGGAAGTCAACACGAATGCCGCTTCGTAGGGGGTGGCTGCAACGTCGTCGCCCTTCATTCCTGTTCCGGCATTTCATCCGATAGCCACCGCCGCGGTCCCGTACCGCCATTGCCGGCCGAGTCGTTCGGATTGGCGAGCTTGCAATGCTGCAGCGAGAGGCAACCACAACCGATGCAGTGGTCCAGATCCATGTCGAGTCGTTGCAGTTCATTGATGCGCTGCGCGACCTGCTGCTTCCAGCCGCGAGAAAGCGCCTGCCAATCATCGTTGGTTGGCAGTTTGTCGGTGGGAAGGCGCGCAAGCTGCTTGCCGATCTCATCGAGCGAATAGCCTATCTTCTGCGCGAAGATGATGAAGGCCACTCGGCGTAGCGTCGAGCGTGGGAAGAATCGCCGGCTGCTGCCTTGACGCGAAGAGCTGATCAATCCGAGCGATTCGTAATAGCGAAGTGCAGACGCGGCCACGCCGCTGCGTTTGGTGATTTCACCGATCGGTAGCAAAGGATCCTTCTTGAACGCTTGTCCAGGCATCCGTTGGTCTCCCTGATTCGACAGACGAAGGTACGTTTGGGCTGGGGAAGAGCAGGGCATCGCCATGATCGAGAGCCCGTGTCTGGCTATTTACGGAAAACTGGCAATGCGTGTCATGGCGGCAAATCATCCAAACAGAAGCGGGTACAGCGACAGCACCAGCATTATCGCCATCGATACGTTGAATACCCGCAGGTGTCGCAGGTCGGTCAACCAACGGCGTAGGGCCGTGCCGAACGTAACCCAGACCGTCACGCTAGGGGCGTTCACCAGCGCGAACAGCAGGGCGAGCAACACGACCGCCTGCATGCCGCCCCCGGTGGGCAAATACGCCGTGATGGCCCCGATCGCCATGATCCATGCCTTGGGATTGACCCATTGAAAGCCTGCTGCTTTCCAGAACCCGAACGGCCGGCCATTGGGTGAGGCGTCCTGCATCGGCGCGGCCGTCGCGATCTGCCAGGCCAGGTACAGCAGGTAAGCGCCGCCCACGATGCGCAACGCGGCGTACAGCGAGGGATAGTCTTCGAAAAGACGCCCCAGACCCGCGCCCACTCCCACCACCATCACACCGAAGCCGATACTGATCCCTAGGACATGGGGCAGGCTGCGTACGAACCCGTAGTTCACCCCGGAGGCCAGCAGCATGGTGTTGTTCGGGCCAGGAGTGATGGAGGTCACGAAGGCATAGGTGATGAAGGCAAGCAGGGTCTCTGGCGGCATGGGTCCTCCCGGTGCTGTCGACTGGCAGCGGTGTGCTTTCGGCTGGCAGGCATGAGCCAGGAAGTTTCTGCCATCGGGTAACCGTGATCCATGTACAGCCGTCATCGAATCGACCCGGTCAGTGATCCCGCGGCCCTTGTGATTGCGGGTGACGGTGGGGCTCAAGGTTCAAGCTCTCCATTGCTCCCGGTCGGGGCTGTGCCACTTCATGTCGATATGGGTTTTCCCGCCTTGCGACGTGATGAACCCGAGGCGCTCGTAGAAGCGCCTTGCCGCCACGTTCGTCCTGAAGACGCTGAGCTCGATGGGCATATCACGTGCGGCTGCCTTCGCCTGGAGCTGGACCAGGAGGCGAGTACCGACCCCGCGGCCTTGAAGCACAGGCAGCAGCGCAATATTGCGCAGGTAGATCCGCTCTGCTTGATCCTGTACCTGCAGGTAACCCGCGAGCTCGTTGTCCACTTGCAGCACCCAGGTGCTGGCTGTGGCCATCTCTTCGAGGAAGTTGGCGCGTTGCCAGCGCTCGTCCCATCCCCAGATCCGGGCGATGTGGGGCAGGAACACGGCCCGGTGGATCTCGAACAGCTTGAGCAGATCACTGCAGGCGGCTCGACGAAGTCCCACCCGGCTCATTTGTGGCAACGAACAGCTGTGCAATGGGCCATGCGTGTCTGCTTCACTCTGGTCGATCGTGGTGCCCGGCCGTCCTGGGCCCTGCCCAGCACCAGCGGAGTCGGTATGGCGGTGGTCTGTGTAGCCGACCGTCTCGCCTGCATCCAACGAGAGCTCATTGAAAAGGCACATGGGCTTCTGGTCCTGTTGCGCGGAGTTGAAGGTGTCGTCATGAGCGAGCGACAGACGCAACGAACTCTAGAAGTTCAAGCGAACTTGAGGTCAATAGAGGGAGCGATGTTTTTCGGGTACTGGGTCTATGAGACCGAGTGCCATCGCTTCGCGGCGGAGGTGGCAATGGCTCGCAATGGAATTCCGTCCATGGCTCAATGCAGGCATGGTGAGCATCGCCCCAAGCTCTGATGCGCGGCAGCTGACGGTCAATGCGCCGCGCGCCTGCCGAGAAGGCCGAGGTCATCTCGACGTGACGCTGATCGGCATGCCATTGATCCATGCCCGAGGGCGCGTGAGTTAGTCGGTGCTTTCCGGCACGTAGATCATGCGTCCATCGTTCAGTTGGTAAGTGACGCCGGCCTTGGAGCCTTGCCCCTCGCCGATCTCGCCGCTGGAGTGGTACTGCTTCAGTTCCTTTCCGTCCTTGATCAGCATGCGCATGTTCGCTTCGCCCGGATTCTCGACGACCACGACCTTGTCTTGGCTGAACGGGTTGAGGGGGTTCTGCACGATGACGATGAGCAGGATCCCGATCACCACCAGAAAGAGGTCGATGAGGTTGACGACCGAAAGCAGTGGGTCGTCTTCATCGTCATGGTCGAGAAAACGCATCAGTTCTGCTCTCCCATGCGCTCGATGGCACGCAGCTCCTGAAGCAGCCAGCGGCGGCGCACGGTGAGCACGAAGAACGTGATGCTCGATGCGATTAACGCCAGGATAACGGCCGAAAAGGCGATCACCAGATTTTCACCGATGCCCTTGGCGTCGCTCTCCGTCAGCGCCAGCAGGGCAGGACCCATGGGGATCATGGTGGCCACGAGCCCCAGCATCGGAGCGCTGCGCGATGTCACCCGCAGCCATTCCAGGCGCTGCATGATCCACAGCTCGAGATCGTCACTGGTGCCGCCATGGACGCGCTGATGTGCGGCCAGCGCCGAGCGGTAGCGGCCGGCGCGGCGCTGCCAGGCCTCCATGACAAAACTGCCCAGCGCAAGAAACGCATAGGCCAGTGCCGCCAGGATGAGCAGCAGAACGGGTGCGAGAAATACTCGGGTAAGTTCGTACAGACTGGACTCAAGGATGCTCATCAGATTCTTTTCGTTCGTTTTAGGGAAGGACGGTGATACGGCGATTGGCCCGTTGCTGGTGCCCTGCACCGAGCAGCAGCAGAAGAAGCAAGGCGCTGGCGCCCAGCAGCAGCGGCAAGCGATCGTGTTCGCCGGTCGGCTCGGACAACGGCTGCACCACCTGTCCGCGTACCGTCTCGCCAGCTTCAGGCGCGCCGGATGAGGCCGACTCGGTAGGCGATTGCGCCGGTGTCGGTGCCAGACCGAAGCCGGACGCCAGTTGCTGGATGAACTCGCGAGTTACCGGCTCGCCGGCGTCGGCGCCCCGCTCGGTGGTCAAGGCTTGCCAGCGTTCGGCCAGCTCGCGCCGCGTCTGCGCCGGGGCATCCCAGTAGCCTTTGCGGATCGCCTCGACCATGCGCTCGATCAGCTGGGTCTGAGCCGTGGGATTGTGTGTCTCGAACCACTCATTTACGCCAAGCGCTCGCTGGTCCTTCACGAAGGTGTCGTGCAGCGCCTGCCATTGGTCTGCGCGCACCATGCTCCGGTCGGCCGCCTGCCAGCCACACAGGTTGTTGGCCACGTTCAGGACTTCCAGCGTGCCGGCGTATCCTTCCTGCTGCATGGCGGCGATCCATTGCGGGTTCAGATAACGACTGCGCAGCTCGCTGGCGAGGTAACCTGCCGCCCCTGTGGTGCGCGGTTCCCGCTTGCGCAGATCGGAGATGTAGAGCGATGGGCTCGTGCCATCAAGATGGCGGACGGCCAAGGAAAGCCCCCCGAGGAACTCAAATGGATGATCGGTGGCGAGCACGCCGTTGAGCTCGCTGGAGCGTGCCATGACCGCCGCCTGAACACCTTTCAGCTGTTCGGCGAAGAGATTCTGGCCGTCGACTTTTTCGCCCCAACTGCCGGTGCCGTAGGCGTACTGCAGGCGGGACAGGAACTGCTGCGCCAGCTCCGATTCCTCTTTCCAGCTCGTCGAGTCCAGCGTCAGCTGCGAGACGCCGGTGCCGTAATCACCTGGCTCGTTGCCGAACAGCCGTAGCTGCGAGAGGCGTTCTGCCTCGGCGGCTCCCAAACCCTGATCGCGCAGGCGGGTTGCCAGCGAGCGGCTGTTGCTGGCCAGGACGTTACCTGGTTCGTCCAGGCGGGAGAGCCGTTCAACCACCTCTGCCAGCAGGCGCATGAAGCCGTCAAACTGATCGCGGTAGACACTGGTGACCTGTACTACGATGTCGATGCGCGGCCGGCCGAGCTCTGCTGCCGGGATTATCTCCAGCGCCTGCACGCGCCCACCTGCGTCCCAGACGGGACGTACGCCCAGTGCGTGTAGAACCTGGCTTTCGAGGTTGCCCAGATGGCGCATCGCCTCGGACGACCACAGGCTGAAGGCGAGCTTTTCTGGCGACTTGCCTTCATGATCCTGGCGGTAGCTTTCGAGCAGCTGCTCGAATGCCTCGGCGCCTGCCTCGTAAGCTGCCCGAGTCGGCAGCTTGTCCGCCTCGAACGCATAGAGGTTGCGACCACTGGGTACGCCCGGGTTGCGTACCGGATCGCCGCCCGGTCCAGGCGCGACGAAGCCGCCGGCAAGTCCTGCGAGCAACGCTTGGAGCTCACCCGTCTCGGCCAGTTGCGCGTCCAGCTCTAGCGCTCGTTCGAGCTGCTCGCGCAGCCGAGCGTCGTCGATCGTGTCGAGGCGTTCGCCGTCGCGCAAGAAGCGCTGCAGGGTGCGGTAGGGGAGACTCGCCTGCAGCCCGGCGAAGTCCTCGGCTATTGGCTCGTCTTCGGCGAGGCCCAGTGCAAGAAGAAAGGGCTGCCCCAATTGCTGCATCACCGTTGCGAGGCGATGTTCGGGCTGCGCGGGCTCTCCGAAGGTATGCAGTCCCAGGGGCACGTTCGCTTGTGCCATCTCGTGCAAATGATCGTGCAGCGCTTGCATGAACCTCTGCGGCTCGGCGCGCATGCGGGCATCGTCCCAGCCCAGGTCCGCCAGCATCTTCGCCTCCACGGCCTTCTGGCGGATCTGCTCTGCAGTCGCTTCTTGCACCGCGCCCTCATCGAGCTGCTGGTATTCGTGGATCAGCGAGTGGAGATCGCGCAGCTCGTCGTAGAGCCCGGCGGGCGCAAACGGGGGCGTCTGATGGCTGATGATCACGGCACGACCCCGCCGGCGTGCCTGGATGGCCTCGCCGATGTTGTCCTGGATATAGGGGTAGAACACCGGCAGGTCACCGAGTGCGAGGAAGGGGTAGTCGCCGACGGCGAGCCCCCGATCCTTGCCTGGCAGCCATTCCTGAGTCCCATGGGTGCCGAAGTGGATCAGCGCATCGGCTCCGAACTCCTCTCTCAACGCCTGGTAGGTGGCGAGATAGAGGTGATCGGGCGGCACCTTGCTGTCGTGGTATGCCTCGCCTGGACGACCCGCACGTGGCGGTTGCGGCAGCAGCAATACGTTGCCCAGACGGATTGCGGGTATGACGAAGTGGGGCTGTCCTTCGATCTGCCGCAGCGCCCAGTGTGCGGCAGGATCACCCCAGCGCTCGACCAGGGGTCGCCGGCTTGGCTCCGGCAGCTCCGTGAGCCAGCCCAGGTAGTTGTCCAAGGGCAGCGAGATGGCGAGCTTGTCGGCGAGCAGAGTATCGAGCGTCTCCGGGCGGTAGTAGCCGCCCAGCAGGCGTTGTGCGGTTTCGATCAGCTCGGTCTCGCCGCGTTCGGGCACGGCATAACCCGCTTCCCGCAGCGCAGACGTCAGCTTCGCGAGGCTGCGCGGTACATTGAGGTTGGAGGCGGCAACGTTCTTTTCCCCATCGGGATGGTTCCAGAACATCAGCGCCAGACGCTTTTCGGGAGCGGGAAGATGACGCAGTCGGGCCAGACGATCGACCTTGTCTAGCAGGGTGTCTAGCTGCTCGGGAAGCGGTGCAGGCTCGCCATTCTCGATGGCGGCGATTACCAGCGGATCGGTCATTCCCCAGCTTTCCGGGACGGTCAGCATGGTCGCTGCCGTCCTCGGCGTGATCCCGCTGGTCGAGGCACGCCAGTGCGTACGGTCACCTTCGCGCCAGGTGAGGGCTGTCAGCACCGGGATGCCCAGCGCCAGAAACTCCGCCTGCCGTGCCGGCCCATTCTGCATGTGCTGCAGGTTGACGAGCACATCGCTGCGGGCGGGGCCCAGTGCATTCGTCAATGCCTCTGGGTCTCTGTCGTCCATCCAGAAGGCCATGGGCGCTTGGCCACGTGCCTCGCTGCGTGCAACCAGTGCGTCGATCAGCCGGAGCTGGTCGTCGACCAGCGCACCGCGATGAATAGCGAAGGCCACACGCGGCGCGCTCGGTGCCCAGCGGTCGGCACCCCAGGCCAGATAATCCTCCACTCGCTCGAAGGGGTTCGGTGCTGCAGGGTGGTAGTAGCCGGTTTCGGCCAACTCGGTTGGAGGCGCGATCGAGTCGGTAGGCTTGCCGTCATGCCAGGCGCGCAGATAAGCGAAGAGGGGCCTGAGATTCTGCTGGCCGCCATTGGCGTAATAGGCGATCAGCCGCCTGGCCACCGGCTCAGGCAGGTTGCCGAACGCGGGCGGACCGCCACCTACGCGAATCCAGGGTGCGCGCGTGTCGGACAGTGTCTCGCCTAGGGCACGCTGCACCGCGGAAAGGTCGGCTGGCCGAGGCGTGTCGAGGATGAGCAGGTCGGGGGGATCGGCCTCCAAGTCCGGCATGCTCAGGGCGGCACGGCTCAGCACGACGTGGGAGTCCGCTGCCAGCTCCTTGAGCTTGTCGATCTTGCCCTGCAATACGAACTCGGTCGCGACGACCCGTACAGCGAGGGGCTCGCGTGGCAACTGGGCGAAGGCAGGCAGGCTCGCGCCCGCCATCAGGATGGTGAGCCCGATGTGGATCAATCCGCGCATTTCAGAAGCTCAAGCTCACACCGACGTGATAGGTCCGCCCGGGCTCGGTAAAGGCGTAGTTGTCCGCGGCGTCGCTGAAATCTCTGTCCGTCAGGTTCTCGATCCCACCACGGATGCTCAGGGTGTCGCTGATGCGCTGGCTGATTTCCAGGTGCCAGAGGCTGTAGGCGGGAACTGCATAGGTCGTGTTGCTGGAGTAGGACAGTTGGCTGCCGACATACTCGCCGCGCAGTTGTCCGGTGAAGTCTGCGGTGGGCGTCCATTGCAGCCGGGTGTTGGCCAGGTGACGGGCACGGTCGCCCAGCCGGCGATCGGCGCTGCGATCGATGGCGTCGAGGTAGGTGTAGTTCAGCTCCCAGCGGAGATCGGCCGGCAGATCCAGACCGCCACCAAGCTCCAGGCCGCGGATTCGCGCCTTGTCGACGTTGTCGTAGTTGCGGACCTCACGGCCGCGGAGTCCGCAGCTGGCGACGCACACGGTCTGGATGAGCCCGCGAACATTGTTCTGGAACACGCCGCCATTGAGCGTCCAGCCACTGCCCTGGTAGTCCGCGCTGAGCTCGTAGGTGGTGTTGATCTCGGGTTCCAGATCGGGGTTGCCGTAGATGGTGAACATCCCGCCGCCGCCGATGGCCGAGTAGCCAGGGGAGAGCTGCTTGAGCGACGGCGCCTTGAAGCCGCGCCCACCGCCACCCTTGAGCGTCAGCGCATCGCTGACGTGATGCACCAGGTAGGCGCGCGGGCTGTTGTGCCAACCGTATTCCTCGTGCCGATCAAAGCGATTTCCAACGACGAGCGACCAGGACGGAGCGAACTCGATTTCGTCCTGCAGGAACAGGGCGCGATGGATGATCCGCGCATCACCGCTGGCAAAACCTCGGTCCTCAAGCTGCTCCTTGCGCCATTCGCCGCCGAGGGTGAACAGGTGGGTGTCGGCCTGGAGGGACGCGCTGCCATCGATCACGTCGTCGGTGAGCTCCTGGCGCGGCGAAGTTGGGATGACCCCGTTGGTGTAGCGATTGTTGCGCTCCAGTGAGTTGCGATAGGCGCGCACGGAGGTTTTGCCCCAGACCCAATCTCCACTGTGCGCAAGCGACAACCGCTCACGCTCGATGCGATCACGGGATTCATAGTCGACCGGTGCGCGGCCTGCACTGCGGGTATTGCGCCAACGATCTTCCTCGCCGCTTGCAAATCCGAGGTCGATGCGTTGTGCCGCGTCCGGTGTCCAACTAAGCGTTGCGCTTGCGCTTTGGGCGTCTCGACCTTCGATCTCGGACAGACGCGTATCCCGGTGCAGGGGTGTTTCCTGACGGCGCCGCGTCTCTCCTGTCAGCGACAGGCCAATCACGCCAGGCACCAGCGGACCGCCGGTATAAACACCTAACTGATGGGTCTGACCTCCTCGGCCATCTTCCCTCACTCCGCCGTTGAGCTGCGCCGCTCCCTGCCAGGCATCAGTGCTGCGGCGGGTGATGACGTTTACCACGCCGCCGAGGGCTTCGGAGCCGTACAGCGAGGACATCGGGCCGCGCACGACCTCGATGCGCTCGATGGCTTCGACCGGCACCCAGCCCAGATCGAAATCCGCGTGAGCCACGGCGCCGCCTGCGTTGCCGATGCGCTGTCCATCGATCAGTACCAGGGTGTGCTCGCTTCCCATTCCACGGATGCTCACGCCCCGGCGCGTCATGCCAACGCCGGTGAACTGCAGCCCGGCAGTACCGCGCAGCGCATCCTCGAGATCCTGAACCGGTCGCAGTGCCAGCTCATCCCGACTGATCACCGACACGCTGGCAGGCGCATCGCCAAGCTGTCGGACGGTCGACGTGGCGGTCACGACGGTTGGTTCCAGATGCAGCGCCTGGTCGGCGAAGGCCGACAGTGGAAGGAGGGCGAAGGCGGGGATCAGGCGAGCGCGGTGGCAGGCATTGCTCAGGCGGTTACGGCGGGACATCGGGTCGTCTTCCTTGAAGGATCGGGCGGACGGGCACAGCGGTGCCGTCCGCTCAAGAGAGCGGGTCGGATCGCTGTGACACGGGAGATTTATTTCTTCGTGGCGAAACCGGCGAAGCGCTTGTTGAAGCCGGCAATGCGCCCTTCGGTGGTGGTCTTGCGCTGCTTGCCTGTGTAGATGGGATGCGAAGCACTCGAGACATCGAGGGCGATGTACGGGTAGGTATTGCCGTCGGTGTGCTGGTGGGTGCGCGTTGTCTCGGCCGTCGAGCCGATCAGGAAATAAACGTCTGCTGCCGTGTCATGGAACAGCACAGGCCGATAGTCGGGGTGGATGCCTGGTTTCATGTCAGAGTCTCCGAGAAGGAATGCGCTGATGATGTTATATCATAACAATAGGTGCAAGCCTCCGGAGCCGGATATGACTTCAGACGTCGAACTTCTGCAGGATGCTTGAAGAATCCTTGAGCCATTCGCTGCGCCGTCCTTGTCGCGATGTGCCTTCGGTCTACACGGCAGGCCAGACCGAAGGTCGAATGACTAACCTGCGAAGCCAGGGCTGCGAGCCAGCCTAGCTGGTCGGTGGGCAATTCCCGTTTGCGCTCGGAGGCGCTGGGCTCTACAAACTAACGTGCTGCCCAGTAACAGTCCGGCAGTGCCACACGACGAGGACTCGATGACCACCGCCAATCAGCAATTTGCCAGCGACAACTATTCCGGCGTATGCCCAGAAGCCTGGGAAGCCATGGCCAGAGCGAATCAGGGGCATGACAGGGCGTACGGCGACGATCAATGGACAGCGCGCGCGGCCGATCACTTTCGGGCGCTGTTCGATACCGACTGCGAGGTGTTTTTCGCTTTCAATGGCACGGCTGCGAATTCCCTGGCGCTGTCGTCGCTCTGCCAGAGTTACCACAGCGTGATCTGCGCCGACATTGCCCACGTCGAGACCGACGAATGCGGCGCCCCCGAGTTCTTCTCCAATGGTTCCAAGCTGCTGCTCGGCCGGTCCGAGCAGGGCAAGCTGACGCCCGCGGCCATTCGTGAAATCGCCCTGAAGCGCAAGGACATCCACTACCCCAAGCCGCGCGTGGTGAGCCTGACCCAGGCCACCGAAGTCGGTACTGTGTACCAGCCCGAGGAGTTGCGCGCGGTCAGCGATACCTGCAAGGAGCTTGGCCTGCATCTGCACATGGATGGTGCCCGCTTTGCCAATGCCTGCGCTCATCTCGGCCTTGCTCCTGCCGAGTTGAGCTGGAAAACCGGGGTCGACGTGCTCTGTTTCGGTGGTACCAAGAACGGCATGGCGGTGGGCGAGGCCATCCTGTTCTTCAATCGGGATCTGGCCATCGATTTCGAGTACCGCTGCAAGCAGGCCGGCCAACTCGCCTCCAAGATGCGATTCCTTTCTGCGCCGTGGGTTGGCCTGCTGGAAAACGGGGCTTGGCTCAAGTACGCCGAGCACGCCAACCGCTGAGCTCGGCTGCTGGCCGAGCTCATAGGCGAATTGCCGGGGGTTGAGCTGATGTTTCCGGTACAGGCCAATGGTGTCTTCGTCAGCCTTCCGCCAGCGGCGCTGGAAGCGCTGAAACACCGCGGCTGGCTGTTCTACACCTTCATCGGCGTCGGCGGCGCACGCTTCATGTGCTCCTGGGATACCAGCGAAGCGCGGGTGAGGCAGCTGGCCGATGACATTCGTGCGGTCGTGATCGGATCGGTGTAGGTGCACCGTTGCGTTGCGTAGCTGACGTCATGCCCGATGACGAGCGGTTGCAGCTGGCGCTTCAGGTCTGGAAGTACACCACCATTCGAAGATGCCGATGTTCATCCACGATGAGCGTTTCGTGACGATAGCGATGTAGCGTGCCGCTCGAGTCGAGAAGATGGCTGATGCCGCGTTGCGCGACGACCCGGTGGGGGGCTTCCCATTCCTGTCGAAAGCCGGGGGACAGCAATCGGAGCGTCTCGATCAGGTCTAGCATCAACGGGTCGTCAGGGGCGACGGCAACGTCATACCTGAGTTGAGCCAGGAGCCCAGCGGCGTCGTCACCCCAGGCCGGCATTCGACGACGCATGCTGGAATCGGCGAAGACGAGTTCCAGCACGTTGCGCTCCTCTGGCACTTTTGAACAGAAGCGAAACAGATCATCCGCCGCCGTGTTCCACGCGATCGCATCCCAGCGCAGATTCTGAACGTAGGCGGGCCTTGGCAACTCGTCGAGCAGCTGCTGGATTCCCGCCGACACCGAGGTAGGTTGCCGCGCCTCGGGCGATGGAGGGCGGCGATGGGCGAGCAGGAACAGATGGCTGCATTCGGCATCGTCCAACTTGAGCGCGTAGGCGATGTTCAGCAGGAATTTCTCCGAGACATGAATATCGCGCCCCTGTTCGAACCAGGTGTACCAGGACAGTCCGACGCCGGCGAGCGCGGCCACTTCCTCCCGCCGCAGGCCAGGAGTACGGCGTCGTTCGGTGGACGGCAGCCCGACATCCGCTGGCGTCAGCTTCCGTCGATGGTGTAGGAGGAAGTCGGAAAGGTCTTTGCGAGTACGCTTGAGGCTACGGTCAGACATGGCTGTTGGTCCTGACAATAGGATAACTAGCAAAATTGTAATAGGTTAATGGTGCCCCGATGATGACGCCTCCGCAATCGACCATGCGTGAGGACACGATGACCCTTTCATTGAAATCCAAGTCTGGAGTGCCCGTCATTTCCTGCGTAGCCGAGCGTAACAAGCGAGCTGGGCCGCGTGCCTGGGCCGGGCTGGCACTGCTATCGCTACTCACGGTCATGCTGGGTCTGGACTTGACGCTATTGCATCTGACATTACCGGCGCTGGCGCTCGACCTCAGCCCGACCAGCACTCAAGCGCTCTGGATCATGGATGCATACGGTTTCTTTATCGCAGGCTTCTTGATCACCATGGGTACGCTGGGCGATCGGATCGGGCGACGCAAGCTGTTGATGATAGGTTCGGTCGCCTTCGCCATGGCGTCCGTGGTCGCCGCTTTTTCGACCAGTGCCAACATGCTGATAGCGGCGCGGTCGGCCCTTGGTGTGGCAGGGGCAACGCTGATGCCTTCGACGCTCGCGCTGATCAGCAATCTGTTCGTCGATCCGCGTCAACGGGCGCTCGGCATCGGCATCTGGGCAACGATGTGGGGAGTCGGTTCCGCATTGGGACCGGTGGTCGGTGGCCTCATGCTCGAGTGGTTCTGGTGGGGTGCGGCGTTTCTACTGGTGGTACCCGTTGTAGCTCTGCTGGTGCTGCTGGGACCTTTCGTCCTGCCAGAATACCGATCGCCCAGGGCCGACCGCCTGGATCTGTTGAGCGTCCTGCTTTCCCTGGCCGCGGCGCTGCCATTCGTTTATGGCCTCAAACAGGTGGCCAAGGAAGGTCTGGTGTCCAGTGCCGTTATGGCGACGATCGTCGGGGTGCTGTTTGCCTGGCTGTTTGTAAGGCGTCAGCGCCGTCTGACCGACCCATTGCTTGATCTCTCTCTTTTTTCCGACCGCGCCTTCTCCGTGGCGCTTGCCGTGCTGCTTTTCGCTCTGGTCGCGGTTGGCGGCACCATGTTGCTCGTCGCGCAGTACCTGCAACTGGTAGCTGGATACTCACCTTCAGATGCCGGTCTGTGGATGGGGTTGGCCGCGTTGGCGATGATCATCGGTGGTGTTGGTGCTCCGCTCGTTGCCCGAGCGATCCGCCCCGGCTTTGTCGTTGCGGGGGCACTGGCATTGTCGGCGGCGGGTTATCTCCTGCTCAGCCAAGTGACGGATGCAACTTCGGGCGTGCTCATGGCTGTCGCCTCGCTTGCCTTGGCCTACCTGGGCAACGGCACCATCGCGGCGCTGGGCACGGATCTGGTGGTTGGGGCAGCACCTGCAGAGAAGGCCGGGTCGGCCTCGGCCATGACCGAGATGGTGCAAGACCTCGGAATATCGTTCGGCATCGCGTTGCTCGGCAGCATCGCCGGGGCGGTCTATCAACGAACCATTACGCCCTTGCTCTCCGGCGAGCTGACCGCCGCCACGCGCGAGGCAGTGGCGGACAGCCTCTGGGCCGCGTCGTCAGTCGCCGCACAGTTGCCGCCGGAGCAGGTTGCTCATGCACAAGCCGCATTCGTGAGCGGTGTTCGAGGCGCAGCCTTGTTCAGCGCTGTGAGCGTTGCCGCGCTGGCGGTTGTTTCAGCGGTTACGCTGCGCCATCTGCGTTCCAGTGGGGTAGGGGACGGGCGCTAGCGATACGGTTATCGACGGGCTACAGGATGGGGTAGATGCATGAATCGCAAGATTGATCTCGTTGAGATGCAGCCCGGCTGACCGAAGAAGAAGGCAACATGCCTCGCCGAATCGCTCTCCGTTGGGATGGCTCACTGGATTTCCAGCAGAAACCTCTCGAGCACCTTGCGGCTCTGCATGAGTTTTTCGCTTTTCTGGTCGACCAGGGCGATCTGTTCGATCAGCGTGGAGCGGAGCTCATCGCACGGCTCCAGCAGATGACCTTCGCCCCGGATGCACGGCAGAAACTGTTTGATCGTGGCGAGCGTCATGCCTGCGGAGCCCAGCAGCTTGATCCGCTCGACAGTCTGCTCTTCACGCGGCCCGTACTCCCTGAAGCCGCTTGGGCTGCGTTGCGGCTTGAGGAGGCCTTCCCCTTCGTAGTAGCGCAGCATGCGGATGCTCACTTCGCATCGCCTGGATAGTTCACCGATCTTCATTGCTGGGCTTGACTCTAACAGTGCTGTCAGATTTTACACTCGATGCTCCCAATCGACAGACGAGGAGCATTTCCCATGGGATCACGCCCGCAAATCTACCCGATATTGCTCAACGAAGTAGCCGCAACGGCGGATGACCTGACGCCTCTCGCGTTCGCCGGCTTCGCGCACTTCACGGCCTTGCAGGTACGGGGGCGTCGAGTCAAAGGTCTCGATCTGCATTTGGCGCGCCTGCGAAACGCTTCGATCCAACTCTTTGATCGCGCAGTATCGGACGAAACCGTGCGGCGCAGCATCCGGCAGGCGATTGAGCTCGGCCCTCAGGATCAGTCGCTCACCGTCACGGCGTTTTCACCGGAGGGCGAATTCACCGCTGCAAGCGGTAGCGGCGAGCCGAGCCTGCTCGTTCGTACTGGTCCTCCATCGGATGGTCCCGAAGGGCCCCTTCGACTGGCCGTCGTCGAGCATGAGCGACACCTGCCAGCCATCAAACATGTGGGTGAGGGCGCGAAAACGCATTATCTGCGCAAAGCTGTGGCGCAGGGCTTCGACGACGCGGCCTTCATCGACCGGCATGGTCGCCTGGGTGAGGCGACTATCTGGAATCTCGCGTTCTGGGACGGCCGTTCCGTTGTCTGGCCGCGCGCGCAGATTCTGGCCGGAACGATGATGGGTATCGTGCAGCGTCAGCTGGGCAGCCTTGGGATCGCCCAGCGGCATGAGGATGTCTTTCTCGACGGCTTGGATAAATTCGCGGGCGCGGCCGTGATGAATTCCTGGACGCCGGGTGTGGCGCTCACCGCCATCGGTTCTGTCAGCATGCCTGAGGCACCGGAATTCCTAGATGCGTTGCGTGCCGCTTTCAACGCTGAACCCGATGTGGCGCTGACACCTAGCCGTGGACTGGCTCGATGAGTGCCGGGCGGGATGCCGGGGCGCCGGAGGAGCAGCCGAACCTGTTCGAAGTCCTGAAGTCGGTCAACGGGACGTTGTGTTTGTTATGGTTCGGGCGATCGTCTTGCCTTAAGCTATTTGAGAATTATTATCTTTAGCTACCGGTGTTTCAGGTGACAGGGAGTGGTATGGGAGCATCGCTCGTTGAAGTGCTGGTCATCGAGGATGATCAGGTGCTGGGCGCGCAGCTAGGCGAGCTGCTTCGGTTGCAGGGATACAGGGTGCGTTCGAGCCCGCTCGGCGAATGTGGTCTGGCAATGGCGCTCACCAAGGCGCCTGATCTCATTCTGCTGGATGTGATGCTGCCGGATGTGAATGGTTTTTCGGTACTACGGCGTCTGCGCGAGCAGCAACAGACGCCGGTTATCATGCTGACCGCGTGCGGCGCCGAAGAAGAGCGTATTCGTGGCCTGCGCCATGGCGCCGACGACTACCTCGCCAAGCCGTTCAACTCCACGGAGCTGCAACTGCGGATCGATGCCATATTGCGGCGCACCCGTACCGCTGATAGCCGCGCGATTCAACCGACCTCGTTAACTGTCGACGCCCTGGTGCTGGACAGGCAAACACTGCGTGCCCGCGTTGCAGAGCAGGATCTTGCGTTGACCCCCTTGCAGTTCCGGCTGCTGTGGCAACTGATCGTGCAGCGTGGCGAGGTGCTGACCAAGCCCTACTTGTACCGCGTCGTTTTCGAGCGTGAGCATAGCGGCTACGAACGCAGCCTGGACATGCACATCAGCCGCATCCGGCGTCGGTTGAATGAGGCCGGGCTGGCCGCGGACCGTCTGCAGACGATTCACGGGCGCGGTTACAGCTTCCAATGAACCGTCGCCTGTTCTGGAAACTCTGCCTTGGCGTAGCGCTTGGAAGCGTGGCGCTTTTCTGGGTCATCGCTCGCCTGAGCGGCCAGGCGCAGGAGCAGATGAGCTTCATCGACGCCGAGCATCAACGCACTCTGCGTGCGTATGGCGTACAAGCTGAAGCGCTGTACAGGGCCGGCAACGAGCAAGAACTGGCGCGCTGGCTACAGCAGCTTCAGGAACGAGAGCAGACCTGGGCGGCGATAGTCGACCCACAGCTGTCGGCGATTGCCGGCAGCGAGCTGTCCGAGCGGTTCAAACGGGAATTCTCTCTGGGGCGCGACCCGTCCTGGAAGATTCATCTGTACTTCCAGGACAACCCGATCATGGATGTGCCCTTCAGCGACGGGCATCTTCGCTTTCTGATTCAGCTGCCACAACGCATGCGTCCCGGGCATTACTGGTATCCGGCTCGCTTGCTGCTCGAACTGGTACTGCCGCTTGTACTTCTGATCTGTGGCTGCCTGCTGCTCTACCGCCATCTAATGCAGCCGCTGCGACGGCTTGAGCAGGCAACTCGGCAGTTCAGCGAGGGCGATTACTCGGCTCGGGCAGGGGTATTGCTGGGGGCGAGACGAGACGAGCTCGCCGGTGTGGCGTCAACCTTCGATTCCATGGCCGAGCGCATTGGCGGCCTGATCATTGACCAGCGGCGGCGTTTGGCCGAAATGTCCCATGAGCTTCGTACTCCGCTGGCTCGCATCGAGATGGCCGTCAGCCTGGCTGAACAGGGAGGCGACGCATCCACCTTGCTGTGTCGTATTCGCCAGGATTGCTCGGCGATGCGCCGCCTGGTCGAGGATGCCCTCACATTGAGCTGGCTCGAGACCGAGCGACCGACACTGCGTGCCGAGACGCTGGATCTGACGGATCTGCTCGACAGCATTCTCGACGATGCACATTTCGAGTACCCGGATCGCCAGATTGAAACCCAGCTGCCTGCCGAGGCGGAGCTGGTGGGCAGTTGCCACCGCGCGCTCGGCCAAGCCGTCGAGAATATCGTCCGTAATGCGCTCGACCATACGCCGCCGGGCAAGACGGTATGGGTTTGCCTTCATGCCGCTCCCCAGGCGTATCGACTGGAGATCATCGACCAGGGACCGGGCGTGCCGCCGCAGTGGCTAGAACGGATCTTTCAGCCGTTCGAGCGTGTAAGCGGCGACCGTCCGGGCTTCGGCCTGGGTTTGGCCTTGGCCCAGCGGCAGATTCGGGCAATCGGCGGGCGCCTGGCTGCGAGCAACCACGTCGACGGCGGCCTATGCATGACCATATGGTTGCCGCGCGGCGGCGCAGCAACGTAACAGTTGTAAAAGTGATACGTGGCCGATAGGGCACGGGGTCACAATCATTAATACGAAGCGTTCGTATTAATGATCAGGGGTTCGTCATGCAGCACTGTGCTTTCCGGCTATCACTTCTCGGTTCGCTGTCCTTTTCCGCGCTGTTATTCACCATCACCTGCCAGGCACAGATCAAGGAGCCGCTGGAGCTGAGCAGCAGCGAGGTGACGGCGCGCCACGAGCAAGGAGACAGCGTCGACGCCGAACAGCTACAGCATTATCAGGCAGCCGACTTGCAGGATGTATTCGAGTCAAGCCCGGAGGTTTCGGTTGGTGGCGGCCCCGGCGTGGCACAAAAGCTCTATCTTCGCGGGCTTGAAGACACACTTCTGAATGTGACGATCGATGGCGCCAACCAGCCGGGCCAGACCTTTCACCATACCGGCCGTATCGGTATCGAGCCGGAGCTTCTCAAGCGTGCCGAGGTCCAGCCGGGGACCGGCGACGCAACGGCTGGGCCGGGTGCGCTGGGAGGCGCGATTCGTTTCGTCACCAAAGACCCGGACGATCTGCTGCGCGCCGGCGAGCGCGTCGGGGCGCTGGTCAAGGGCAGCTATTTCAGCAATGCCGAGGGCTTCAAGAGCAGCAACAGCCTGTACGGACGGCTCGATGATGTCTGGTCAGCCATGGCCGTGGTGACGTACCAGGACCAGAACGACTACCAGGATGGCAATGGCCGGAGCGTCCTCGGTACAGGTGCTCGGCAACAACTGGGGTTCGCCAAGGTGGTCGGTCAGCTGACCGATGAACAGACGCTGAGAGTGGCGTATGAGCGGCGAACCGATGAGGGCGAACGCAGCCAGCGTCCGCAATGGATTCCAAGTGGCTTCAATCCGTTGTACCCCCTGGAGACCGAGCGAGAAACCCTGACCTTGAACTACGGCTGGAACCCGATGGACAACGATCTGCTCGATGTCGGGGTGACGGCGTACCACACCTCCACCGAGCTGCAGCAGGACGGCCGCTATGGCCTCTATATCGGCGATACGAGAAGCGCCGGCCTTGATGTGCGTAACACCAGCGAACTGGGTGCTCATCGGCTGACCTATGGCATCGACTATCGCGACGACCAGACCCGTCTCGGGCCGGACGGCGACCGCAACCTGGATGAAGAGAATGGCGACGTTCTGGGATTCTATGTGCAGGACAGCTATCAGGTGACTCGGAAGCTGCTGTTGGGCATGGGGCTACGCTACGATCGTTACCGCCTCGATGACCGGGACGGTCAAAGGTTTTCGGATTCCGGGGCCAGCCCCAATGCGAGTCTTCGTTATAACCTGACCCCGGAACTGGCGCTCCTGGCCAGCCATGCGCGAGCGCTACGCGGTGTTCAGGTGCGTGACGCATTCAAGCTCGATGCAGCTGGAAACGACGCGGACCTGCAAGCCGAAAAGGCGCGTACCAATGAAGTGGGGTTCGAGTATCGTCAGGGCGGCCTAGAGTTGTCGGGTAAGGTTTACGACACCCGCATTCGGGACGTCATCTACGATCCGAGCGGGCGCCCGAATCTGTATGTCAACGGCGGGACTTTGAAAAGTCAGGGTGTGCTGTTGCAGAGCGCCTACCATTGGCAACAGCTCAGCGTTGGGCTGAGCTATCACCACAACGATGTCGAGCTCGACGGCAACGAGCTCAATGTGTACGAGCACAACGGATTGGGTACGACGCTCGGTGATACCTGGATCGGTTTCGCTGATTACCGCGCGACAGATCGATTGAGCTACGGCTGGCAGGGGCGTTTCGTCACGGCTGTCGATTCGCTGCGCACCGGAGTCGGCACGCTCGATAAGCCTGGTTACGGCGTACATGACCTTTACGCTCAATGGTCCGTGCTGGGCGATGACCGCTTGGTACTGAACATGACGCTGAAGAACCTGTTCGACAAACAGTATCTGGATCACGCCAGTAACGAAGATTTCGAGAGCATCCCTGGCTATGAAGGTGTCCGTGGCAGCTACGAGCCAGGACGCGAGTTGCGTCTGGGTGTAACGCTGCGTCTCTGACTGAAATGGCGCGCAAGGGTGAGCCCGGCGCGCTTTTCAATGAGCGGCGGCCGCTTGCACGGTCAACCATCCTGGCGCGTCTCGGTTCAGCTTGTTGTCTGTTCGACTGCACTGAGGTACCTAGCCGCGAACCGGCTCGAGGAGTGCTCGACGGAATGCCTGGGCAACAGGGCCCAGCGGCTCGTCCAGGCGGTGCGCCAGGTAGGCTTCGGACTGCACCTCGCTGTTGCGCCCGAGGTCGGGAATGGGGACGCGCACCAGGCGGCCCGAATCCAGATCGTTCTGCACCTGCCATGTCGGCAGTCGCCCCCAACCGAGGCCCTCGCGTATCAGCGCCAGCTTGGCATCCTGAGTGTTGACCCTGCAGGTGAAGGGGGACAGAACGCCGAATGAGCGGCCCTCCGAGAGCGGGGTAGGATCGGTCAGAACGATCTGCAGATGATTGGCGAGATCGGCGATTCCGAGCCGCTCGCGCTCTTCCCGTGCAGCGAGGGGATGTGTAGCGCACACCACCGCAACCTGCTGTACCGAGCCGATGGCTTCCAGCGACAGCCGAGGATTACGGAAGTCCTCACCGACGATTATCGCCAGCGCGCAGCGCCTGTCCTCCAGCGCGGCGATCGGCCCTCCCAGCGCTTGCACATCCATGCGAAAGCAGGTCGACGGAAATTCGGCGCTCGCTGCGGCAACCGCCCGCGCCACCGACTCGATCGGGAACAGGGTATCGACTACCAGAGCCAGTTCCAGCTCCACCCCGGCGCCCAGCGCACGGGCGCGCGCCCGCATGGCATCGGCACGCAGCAGGATGTCGCGCGCATGCGCCAGCAGGGCCTCGCCTTCGGGCGTCAGTACCGGCCGATAACCGCTGCGATCGAACAGTTGCAGTTCCAGCTCTGCCTCCAGATTTGCAATCGCATGGCTGACCGCCGATTGCACGCGCAACAGCCGCGCCGCGCCGGAGCGAAAGCTGCCGCTGTCGGCAACCGTGACGAATGTCCGGATCTGATCCAGCGTCATTGCATCGAGCATGATCTGCTCCGTAGATCGTGTTGATCGAAATTTAATCACTCTTGCAGAGCATCGCCAGTGCTTATCGTTGGCTCGATCCAATGACAACGAGGATTCGAGCGATGACTAAGGTACTGGTGCTGTATTACTCCTCTTATGGGCATGTCGAGACGTTGGCCCACGCCGTGGCCGATGGGGTTCGTCAGGCAGGAGCGCTCGCACAGGTCAAAAGGGTGCCGGAGCTCGTTCCGGAGCACGTCGCACGCAAGGCGGGCTACCGGACGTCGCAGCCGGCGGATGTCGCTTCCGTTGCCGAGCTGCCCGAGTACG
Source organism: Stutzerimonas sp. Brlt_14 (assembly GCF_051948915.1). Classification (NCBI taxonomy): domain Bacteria; kingdom Pseudomonadati; phylum Pseudomonadota; class Gammaproteobacteria; order Pseudomonadales; family Pseudomonadaceae; genus Stutzerimonas; species Stutzerimonas sp. Brlt_14. Next base: position 584,501 of record NZ_JAYJLM010000002.1, on the reverse strand, counting down.
ACGCCATCGTCATCGGCACGCCAACGCGCTTCGGCAACATGGCTGCACAGATGAAGAATTTCCTCGACCAGTGCGGCGGCCTGTGGGCGGACGACCGTCTGGTGGGCAAGGTTGGCAGCGTTTTTACCTCGACCGGCAGTCAGCACGGGGGACAGGAGAGCACGATCCTGGCGACCCATACGGTGTTGCTGCACCTGGGCATGGTGATCGTCGGGTTGCCCTACAGCTTCAAGGGTCAGTTACGGATGGACGCCGTCACTGGCGGATCGCCCTACGGTGCCTCCACGCTTGCCGATGACGGCAGCGGCGGCGACCGTCAGCCAAGTGAGAACGAACTGGAGGGCGCCCGTTATCAGGGCCGCCACGTCGCACGTGTGGCGGCCGCGCTCGCAGGTGCTGGCGGTGGTATCGCCGGATGAGCCGCTCGCTACGAGGCGCCCGATCGGCGCTTGCCAATTGGTTGGTGCTGGCCAGCGGCGTCGTCGCGGCACTGCATCTGGGCAAGGCCGCCATCGCCACCCCGATGCTGCAGACGGACATGGGGCTGAGTCTCGCTCAGGCCGGCTGGCTGACCAGTGTTTTCGCTGTGCTGGGCTTGCTGGGCGGTGCCCCGGCAGGTGCGCTGGCTGCCGTCATGGGACGGCGCACAGCGCTGTTGCTCGGCCTCGCGATCATGGCGCTGTCCGGTTTCGCCGGCACCCTGGTGCCTTCATTCGGCACACTGCTGGTTTCCCGGCTGCTGGAAGGGCTCGGGTTTCTGCTGGTGATCGTCGCCGGGCCGGCGATACTGGAGCGCCTAGCGACCGGTGCGGAGCGTGATCGTGCGCTGGCGCTTTGGAGCTGCTTCATGCCATGCGGGATGGCCCTGGCCATGACGGCCGGTCCGTTTTTCTCGGCCTGGCAATGGCTGTGGTGGTCCAGTTCGGCTCTGGCGCTAATCGCTGCGCTGGCGGTTTTCTACTGCGTCCCCGAGGACCCGAGGCACCGCGTGGCAGGTCGACTGTTCGACGGTGTTCGGCGGGCATGGTCCAGCGCCACGGTCCTGCTAGCGTCTACATTCGCGCTGTACAGCCTGATGTTCTTCGCCCTGTTCGCCTTTCTGCCGGTGCTTCTGATGGAGCGCATGGACGTCACGTACCGCGATGCCGGCTTGCTCAGCGCCTTGGCCAGTGCGGTCAACATCAGCGGCAACCTCGCCGCCGGCTGGCTGCTGGCGAGAGGGATCGGGCGCGGTGCGCTGATCCTCTTTGCCAGCGCGACCATGGGCGCAGCCGCGCTCGGAATCTTCCTCGGACTGTTCCAGCCACTGACGACCTTCCTGCTGTGCCTGCTTTTCTCGGCCGCTGGCGGCCTGATTCCGGCAACGTTGCTGGCATCGGCGCCGCTGGCGGCCCGGGAATCAACCCTGGTGCCTGTCGTGGTCGGTGTCGTCATGCAGGGAAGCAATCTTGGCCAGCTCTCAGGCCCGGTGCTGGTGGGAGGGATGACGGCAGCCCTTGGATGGGGGGCCGCCGGATGGATCGTCGCCGCCGCAGCCATGATCACTGGCGCCATCGCGCTCGTGCTTCAGGCTACGCTGGTCCGCAACGGCTGACGCGCAATCACGTGTTATGGCCTGTCTCGGCGATCGAACATCCCGTCGAGCTCTGCGCCGGAGGCCGCGTCGGCGAAACCATCGAAACGGCCGTGCTCGGCAAGGGAGCGAGCGGCGCGCAGGAAGCCTGCCCACGCCGTGCGGGCCAATGCACCGCCGACACTGATGCGCCTGACGCCGAGGTCCGCGAGGTCCTGCACGGTGAGATCGGTGTCCCAGCCGATCAGCACGTTGACCGGCTTCGGGGCCACCGCCGCGATCACCGCACTGATCTGCTCTCGCGTCCTGAGCCCCGGTGCATAGAGGCAGTCGGCGCCAGCATCGGCGTAGGCTTTCAGGCGCCGGATGGTGTCGTCCAGATCGGGACGGCCGACGAAAAAGTTCTCGGCGCGTCCGGTCAGGATGATTTCGCCGCCCGCCGCATCGATGGCTTGCCGCGCGGCCTGCATGCGTTCCGTTGCCTCGGCGATCTCGCGCAGGGGCGCGCGCGAATCGCCCGTCGAATCCTCGATGGATATCCCCGCCACGCCGGTCTCGATTGCCATGCTCACGTTCTCGGCGACGCCGTCAGGCGTGGCGGCGTAGCCGCTCTCGAAGTCGGCATTGATCGGCAGGTCTGTAGCGCGAGCCATCAGGCGCAGGTGGGCGAGGACATCATCACGCGTCATCTGTCCATCTGCATGCCCGCAGGACCAGGCGTAACCTGAGCTGGTGGTGGCCAGGGCCCTGAAGCCTAGGCTGGCGAGAGCCGCTGCGCTACCGACATCCCAGGGGTTGGGCAATACGAAGCAGCCCGAACGGTGAAGTTCGCGGAAAATGGCTCGTTTCTCGGACTGGCTGCGTTCGACCATGGGTACCTCGGCTGGCTGGTGGGCGCGCCGGATCGCATGCCGGCGCGGTTAAGCGTAGATGGTGCGCTGCGACTTGGCATTCGTGCCTGATTTCGGTGCGTCGAGACGATCGCTGCGCCTTTCTGGAGCGTACTGCACCTATTTGCAGCCTGCCCAGGCGGGTAGCCTGACGCAAACAGGCTGGAGCGTTTCTTGCTCGGTGATGGCTTTCTGCCTTTTCGCAGCCGACCGTACGGTCACGCGAAACACCTCAAGCCCGAAACGATGATCGATAAATCCGCCAACCGCCGCAGCAGCCTGCTCACCTGCGAGGTCCTAGACCGCTCTCGCGTACTCGATACCCTGGTCAACAACCTGGAAGGAATGGCCTATCGCTGCCGTAACGATGCGTCGTGGACGATGATTTTCGTCAGCCAGGGCTCGCTGGGGTTGTGCGGCTACTGCGCCGCGGCCCTGGTGGATGACGCGGAGGTGTCGTGGGAGCAGATCACCCATCCGGATGATCGCGCGCGGGTGCGCCGCAGCATCGATGGAGCCATCGCCGCCCTTGGCCGCTTCACCGTGCATTACCGGATCCGCACTGCGGCAGGTTTCATCAAATGGGTCATCGAGCGCGGCGTCGCGGTGCCGGACGAGCAGGGCGAAATCGTCGTCGAAGGCTTCATCGAAGACATCACCGCCCAGCGCGCCGTGCTCGAGGCACTGGAGCAGGCGGAGCTGCGCTATCGCAGCATCTTCGAGAACGCCTCGGAGGGGATCTTCCAGTCGACCCGCGATGGCCGCTACCTGGCTGCCAACCCCGCGCTGGCCCGTATCTATGGCTACGACAGCGCCTCCGAGTTGGTTGCCGACCTGGCGGACATCGAGCGTCGTCTGTACGTCCAGCCGGGGCGGCGCGAGGCGTTCTGCCAGCTGATGGAGCAGCATGGCGAGGTGCTCAACTTCGAGTCAGAGGTCTACCGGCGCGATTGCACGCGCATCTGGATTTCCGAGAATGCCCACGTGGTGCGCGGCCCCAATGGCGAGTTCATCTGCTACGAGGGCACGGTGCAGGACATCTCCGAGCGCAAGCATTACCAGCAGCAGCTGGAGCGGCAGGCCAACCATGACCTGCTGACCGGTCTGCCCAACCGCATACTGCTCAACGATCGGATCGAGCAGGGCTTGGCGCGGGCGGCACGCCTGGGCTACTACCTGACGCTGGTGTTCATCGACCTGGACAACTTCAAGTTCATCAATGACGGCCTCGGCCATGTCGCTGGCGACGAGCTGCTCAAGAGCATCGCGGCGCGCCTGGCCGGCAGCCTGCGCGGCTCCGACACCGTGGCGCGGGTGGGGGGCGACGAGTTCGTGCTGGTGCTAGGAGACCATTACCGCATCAGTACCGTGATCTCTTTGCTCGAGCGCGTGCTGAACGAGATTCGTCGCCCTGTGACCCTTGCCGGGCGCGAATTCCAGGTTGGCGCCAGCCTCGGCGTGGCGATGTTCCCGGATGACGGAGAAGATGCGCAAACCCTGCTCAAGCATGCCGATATAGCCATGTACGCGGCGAAGAAACGGGGACGCAACAACTTCCAGTTCTTCACCCATGACCTCAACCGCATCGCCGATGAGCGTCTGAATCTCGAGGCTGCGATGCGCACCGCACTGGAGCGCGACGAGTTCGCGGTGCATTACCAGCCGAAGGTGGATGCCCAGCGGCGCATCGTCGGCTTGGAGGCGCTGGCCCGCTGGACACACGCCGACCTTGGGGTGATCGGCCCCGATCGCTTCGTGCCGGTGGCCGAGGAAAGCGGCCTGATCATGCCCCTGACGCTGGCCGTGCTGCGCCGCGCATTCAGCGACGCCCGGCGCTGGAATGCGGGACGCCAGGTACCGCTGCTGGTGGCGGTGAACCTCTCACCGCTGCTGTTTCTCGGCAACGATGTGGTCGAGCGGGTCATGGCGGTGCTCGACGAGGTGGGATTGTCGCCGCTGCTCGTCGAACTGGAGATCACCGAAACGGTGTTTCTCGGCGATGGCAGCCGCGCCGTATCCATTCTTGCCGACTTCAAGGCACGCGGCTTTCGCCTGGCCATGGATGATTTCGGCACCGGTTACTCGGCGCTCGGCTATCTGCGGCGGTTCCCGCTGGACATCATCAAGATCGACCGTTCACTGGTCACCGGTCTGGAGCAGGAGGACGAGGTGGCGATGATCGCCCGCGCCGCCATCTCGCTGGGCAAGAGCCTGCACAAGACCGTAGTCGCCGAAGGCGTAGAGAACGCCGCGCAATTCGAGTTCCTGCGCCACAACGGCTGTGACGAATTCCAGGGTTACCTGCTGTCGCGGCCGTTGCCGGCGACGGGAATCGACGCGCTGCTCGCCGCAGGGGACGAGCTGCGCTTCTAGCCGTTCGCTCAGCCTGGCGGATCGGGGATCGCGCCGTCCTGCCAGAGCCGCAGCAGCTCCTTTGGCGCGCGCTCCTCGGCGATCTGCAGGATCATCTCGGCATCGCTGTCCTCGCGGCGATAGTGCAGTTCGACCTTGAAGAAACGCTGGTCGCCACGACCGACGTCCTTGCTGGCGACCGGCAGGCAGCGCTCCACAACCGAGCAGAGGCCACGGCGCTGCGCCGGGTCGCAGTCGGCGAATTCGATCTGCCGGGGGCGGGCGAGCGCTGGCGCGGCAACGAGACCGCCCTGGCGCGAGATCCGCAAGGATGTTTCAGGGCCCAGGGCCGGCATCTTCATGTTGCCTCCTCAGCGCGGTGAAACGCCGACCTGCAGCCATGCCTGCTGCACGGCTTCGGCTTCGCTGGAGCCGCGGCCGAACAGGCGCGTCGCCTGTTGCAGCGTGACGCCTGCAAACGTCGCGAAATCGGCATCGTTGGGTAGTTGCGGGTCGCAGATGGTGGCGTACCAGATACGCCCGGCCTGTTCCCATGCGTACCCGCCCAACGCCATGGCCGCGAGATGGAATGCGCGGTTGGGGATGCCGGAATTGAGGTGCACGCCGCCGTTGTCTTCGCGGGTTTCGATGAAATCGCGCATATGCGCCGGCTGCGGGTCGCGGCCGAGCAGCGGGTCGTCGTAGGCGGTGCCGGGGTTGGCCATGGAGCGCAGCGCCACGCCCTGGACCTTGTCGGTCAGGAGTTCGGCACCGACCAGCCAGTCGGCTTCGGCGGCAGTCTGGCCAAGCGCATGTTGCTTGGTCAGCACCCCGAAGACGTCGGAAACCGACTCGTTCAGCGCCCCTGGCTGGTTGTAGTAAACCAGCGCGGCCTCGCTCTCGATCAGCCCGTGGGCCAGCTCGTGAGCGACCACGTCGAGGGAGCGGGTGAAGCGTTGGAAGAGCTCACCGTCGCCATCGCCGAACACCATCTGCTCGCCGTTCCAGAAGGCGTTTTCATAACCCTGGCCATAATGCACGGTGCCGATCAGCGGCATGCCCAGATCGTCGATGGAGTCGCGCTGGAACACCTGCCAGAAGAAGGTGTAGGTCGCGCCCAGAGCATCGTAGGCCTCGTCCACCGCGGGGTCGCCTGAAGCGCTCTGACCCTCGCGGCGACGGAGCGTGCCGGGCAGCTGCATGCGCTGCTCGGCATCGTGGATGCGCCGTTGCGGATGACCGGGCGTGCGCAGCTCGCCTAGCTCCGCGATCGCCGTGGGGCGTGGCGGTCCCGGGTTGGGCAGCAGGCTCTGCACGTGGTCCAGCGTTTCGCGAGCACAGCTGCGCAAGTAGGGCGAGCCGCGATCGATCATGCGGTCGAGAATGTACGGCGGGATGAACGAACGGATGGGCACCGGCGAAACTCCTGGTCGGATGCGGCTAGCTGCAGCATAGACCGCTCAGGTTCGATCGGGCGGACCGCCGATCCAGAGGCTGCGACGACTTGCTGCGGCGGTTGCGCTGCACCCTTGGCGCGATCTGCTGTCACTTGTGCTGGACCCCGTATTCGCCGTCACAGACGAGGCGGGAGGTCATCAGACGAGGAGTTGCCCAATGTTCGGACTGGAAGCACTCGAGCTGGCACGTGTGCAGTTCGCGTTCACCATTACCTTCCACATCATCTTCCCGGCCATCACCATCGGCCTGGCCAGCTACCTCGCCGTACTCGAGGCGCTGTGGCTGAAGACGAAGCAGGAGGTCTACCGGGACCTCTACCACTTCTGGCTGAAGATATTCGCGGTGAACTTTGGCATGGGCGTGGTCTCGGGCATCGTCATGGCCTACCAGTTCGGCACCAACTGGAGTGCCTATTCGGAGTTCGCCGGTAGCGTCACCGGGCCGCTGCTGACCTATGAGGTGCTGACGGCCTTTTTCCTCGAGGCCGGCTTTCTCGGCGTGATGCTGTTCGGCTGGAATCGCGTCGGGCCCAAGCTGCACTTCTTCTCCACGGTGATGGTGGCCGTGGGCACGCTGATCTCCACCTTCTGGATCCTCGCTTCCAACAGCTGGATGCACACGCCGCAGGGCCACGAGATCATCGATGGCGTGGTGGTGCCGGTGGACTGGCTGGCGATCATCTTCAACCCGTCATTCCCCTATCGCCTGGCGCACATGTCGGTAGCGGCGTTCCTTGCCACCGCGTTCTTCGTCGGCGCTTCGGCGGCCTGGCATCTGCTGCGCGGCAAGGACAACCCGGCGATCCGCAAGATGCTCTCGATGGCGATGTGGATGGCGCTGCTGGTCGCTCCGGTACAGGCGGTGATCGGTGATTTCCATGGTCTGAACACCCTCGAATACCAGCCGGCGAAGATCGCTGCGATGGAAGGGCACTGGGACAATTCCGAAGGCGGACCGACGCCGCTGCTGCTGTTCGGCTGGCCGGATATGGAGGCCGAGGAAACCCGCTACAAGATCGAGATTCCCTATCTCGCCAGCCTGATCCTCAATCACAGCCTGACCGAGCCGATCCCGGCGCTGAAGGACTTTCCGCCCGAGGACCGGCCGAACTCGACCATCGTGTTCTGGACGTTCCGCATCATGGTCGCGCTCGGGCTGCTGATGATCATCACCGGCATCTGGAGCCTGCTGCTGCGCCGTGGCGATCGGCTGTATAGCTCCCGGGCGTTTCTGCGCATGGTGTTGCTGATGGGGCCGTCCGGGATCATCGCCATTCTCGCCGGCTGGTACACCACCGAGATCGGACGTCAGCCCTGGGTCATCTACGGCCTGATGCGCACCGCCGACGCGGTCTCGAATCACGGCGCGGGGCAGCTGGGGCTCACCCTGGCGATGTTCGTAGTGGTCTATTTCGCCGTTTTCGGCATCGGCATGGTGTATGTCCTGCGGCTGGTGAAGAAAGGGCCGGTGATCAGCGAAGGGCGCGAGAAAGGTGCCGGAGGGCCGGGCGAGGCGCGCACGCCGATGCGTCCGATATCCGCCGCGGACGAGGCGATCAACCATGAACAGGGCGATCAACTGGGCGAGAGGAACTGAGCCATGGGTATCGATCTTTCACTTATCTGGGCAGTGATCATCATCTTCGGGATCATGATGTACGTGGTGATGGACGGCTTCGATCTCGGCGTCGGCATCCTCTTCCCGTTCGTGCAGGACACTTCCGATAGGGACGTCATGATGAACACCGTGGCGCCGATCTGGGACGGCAACGAGACCTGGCTGGTACTGGGCGGGGCAGGGCTGTTCGCGGCCTTTCCGTTGGCCTATTCGGTGGTGTTATCGGCGCTCTACCTGCCGATCATCTTCATGCTGATGGGGCTGATCTTCCGCGGCGTGGCATTCGAGTTCCGCTTCAAGGCCAGCAAGCAGCGGCAGCACATATGGGACAAGGCCTTCATCGGCGGCTCGCTGGCGGCGACCTTCTTCCAGGGCGTGGTGCTCGGCGCATTCATCAGCGGCCTGCCGGTGGAGGGGCGCGCCTATGCCGGCGGCGCATTCGACTGGCTGACGCCGTTCTCGCTGTTCTGCGGGCTGGCGCTGATCGTCGCCTATGCACTGCTCGGGTGCACCTGGTTGATGATGCGCACCGCCGGCGAGCTGCAGCGGCGCATGCACGACATCGGCATTCCTCTGGTCTGGGCGGTGTTGGCAGTAACCGGCATCGTCAGCCTGTGGACGCCGCTGACCCACCCGGATATTGCCGAGCGCTGGTTCAGCATGCCGAACCTGCTGTACTTCATGCCGGTCCCGGTGCTGGTTCTGCTATGTGCCTTCGGCCTGCTGCGCTCGATCCAGCGGTACGCCAACTACACGCCGTTCCTGCTCACCCTGGCGCTGATCTTCCTCGGCTATAGCGGGCTGGGTATCAGCCTCTGGCCGAACATCATCCCGCCATCGGTGACCATCTGGGAGGCGGCCGCACCGCCGCAGAGCCAAGGCTTCACGCTGGTCGGGGCACTGCTGATCCTGCCGCTGATCCTGATGTACACGGCGTGGAGCTATTACGTGTTCCGCGGCAAGGTCAGTGCCGAGGATGGGTACCACTGATGGCCCCGCATGAACGAAAGCCCGCCGGCGAGGGCGAGCCGAAGCCACTCTGGCAGCGCATGAGCTGGCTAGTACTGATCTGGAGCGGCAGCGTGCTGGCGCTGGGCGTCGTGGCCTGGCTGCTGCGCCTGGCAATGAACGCGGCGGGGTTGTCCTCGCCGTCCTAGCTGCACACCTGCTCCAGCTGCCGGCGACAGTCGATCGTTGGCGTCGCCCCGTGCTCTCCGGACACGATAGGTTCACCAGCGGGCTGTAGGCTCCCTGGCATGAAGCTTGATAACTGATCGATGAACATTGGCTCGACGTAGCCGCAGGCTGGGAGATTCGCGATGGACGACTATCAGGATGAACTATTGGAATGGCATGCCGCCGAGCATGATCATCCGGACAGTGCCGAGGACGCCGTCGAACTCTAGTCCGAAGGGTCGACTGGTCAGCCGCCGCGCCGCTGCGCGCGCCGGTAATCACCGGGCGTCTGACCGCTCCAGCGCTTGAAGGCGCGCTGGAACGCCTCCGCGGAGGAAAAGCCGAGCAGCCAGGCGATTTCGCCGAAGGCCGATTCGGTATCGCGGATATAGGCCATCGCCAGATCGCGACGTGTGTCGTTCATGATTGCGCGGTAGCTGCTGCCTTCTTCGGCCAGTTTGCGCCGCAACGTCCAGGCGGGCATCTGCAGGCGGGAGGCTATCTGCTGCAGGTCTGGCTCCTGCCCCTTGAGCATGGGCCCGAGCATCTGCGTGACGCGTTCGCGCAGGCTGCGTGTGCGGGTACGCCGCTCCAGCTCGCCTTCACACAGCTCGACCAGGTGCCTCCAGGTGCCGGGACAGTGCTCCGGATTGCGCAGGGCCAGCGCGCGCTGATCCAGCTGCAGCTGGTTCGCTTCGGCGCCGAAGGCCACCGGGCGACCGAACAGCGCTTCGTAACGCGCCGCATATTCCGGTGCCTCGAACTCGATATGGATTGCCGCGGGCACCAGCGGCTGCCCGCACAGGCGTGTCAGCTGGGCGATCCAGCTGGCGAGCACGGTGTCGACCACGAAACGGTTGTAGGCGTTGTACGGGCTGATGGAATAGAAGCGCAGCCAGGCACCGGCGGCGTCTTCGTGGAAGCTCGAGCTGCCGCGATAGTTGGAGGCATACAAGGGTTCGTAACGGATCAGAGCCCGCGCCGCGTCTCGCACCGTCGGCGCCTGGGCGGCGGTCAGTCCGGCGAGCCCGAGGTGGCTCGGCTTGCGCAGACGTCCCATCTCCAGGCCGAGCGCGGGATCGCCGGCCAGCTGAATCGCCGCATGGCCGAGCCGCATATAGCGCGGGATGGACAGCCGTGCATGAGGCTCGGCGAGGCGCTCTGCATCCAGCCCATAGGCCTGCAGCAGCGGTTGCGGATCCTGCCCATACAGCTGCAGCGCCTCGCCCAGACTGTGCAGGAAGCCGACCGAAAGATCGCCCAGCCGCACCCGTTGCGCATTCATGGCGCGCTGCCAAGCCAGTGGTTCTTGATCTGTACCGGAATGCCATGTCCCGGTGGGGCCGGGCGGCGCGGGGAGCCGAGCAGGTTCCAGGGTACGGCCAGAGTATGCACGGACATGGCTGAGGGTTCGGCGAGCCGGTTGTCGGGTGCGCTGCCGCAGGCAGATTGTGGGTCCGCCAGGGCGCCCGGTACCGCCAGCAGTCTCGCCTCGGCTGGTGGTCGCTGCAGGTAGGCATCGCAACCTAGCAGCACCGCCAGCGAGCCTGCGGGCGTTTCGATCAGTCGGTGCGGTTCGGGGATCGGGGCGACGCTGTAGCGTCGCTCGTACCGGCTCAAGGCGTGCTTGTACTGCAAGGCACCGAGCGGCTTGCCGCGGCCGTCGAAGGTCAGGCTGATCTGGCGCAGCGGTCCGTCGCCGATCTTGAGCCTGTCGTTTTCCAGATAGGGCTCGGGCAGCACGATCGAGCCCGCTACCAGGGTGACGCCGAACTCCTTGGCGAGGCCGCCGAAAATCGCCTGGTACTCTTCGGCCATCTGCCGCGCTTTGAGGCGCAGCACGGCACCGGTGCGGCGGTCGTCGCCCTGGTTGCCGGTCAGGGCGCGCAGATACCGCCCGGGGTTGCTCAACGCCATCCACTGCATGGCGTCGCGCAGCGTTCGCGCCTGCTGGACTTCCGGCTTCTCGCCCAGGGCGAAGAGGCCGGTGCCGACATGCTCAGGCAAGACCACGACGGTGCGCTCGCTGAGCAATCCTTCATCCGCCGCCTGTTGCAGGTAGGTACGGAACTTCAGCTGCAGCCGCTCGCGGCTCTGGTAGTCGGCCGGTTGCAGTCGCGTCTCGATGCCCAGCAGATTGCCCGCGCCGCCGGCTTGACCGCGGCTTTCGATGGGCAGTGTGCGCAGGTCGGATAGCAGCGGGCCGCTGCGGCGGTCGTGGGTCCAGTCGAAATAGACCGCGAGCGAGACGCCGGCCAGGACCGCCAGCAGTGCGAGATTCAGGTAGGTGCGCATGAAAAGAAGGCCGTGATGAACGCCGTCAGACTAGGTAATGCGGCGTGGCTTGCCAAGCGTTTTGCGCTGAATGATCAGAAAGTTGTCATTTATGATCATTGAGCGTGAGGTTTGGGCTGTTTATCGTCGCTGCATATCCGACCGCAGCCCCAAGAGGCTCGGCACCGACAATGATGAGGACACACCGATGACCGCCTTCCCGCATCTGCTGGCTCCGCTCGATCTGGGCTTCACCACGCTGCGCAACCGCACCCTGATGGGCTCCATGCACACCGGTCTGGAGGAGATGCCCAACGGCTTCGAGCGGATGGCGGCGTTCTTCGCCGAGCGCGCCCGCGGTGGCGTCGGCCTTATCGTCACCGGTGGCGTGGGGCCCAATGAGGAGGGCTCGGTGCGCGCCGGTGCCGCCAAGCTGTCAACGCCGGAAGAGGCCGAAGAGCACAAGATCGTCACCCAGGCCGTGCACGAGGCCGGCGGCAAGATCTGCATGCAGATTCTGCACGCCGGTCGCTATGCCTACAGCCCGCAGCTGGTCGCACCCAGTGCGATCCAGGCGCCGATCAACCCGTTCACCCCGCGGGAGCTGGACGAAGAGGGCATCGAGAAGCAGATTCGCGATTTCGTCAACTGCGCGACCCTGGCCCAGCGCGCCGGCTACGACGGCGTAGAGATCATGGGTTCGGAAGGCTACTTCATCAACCAGTTCCTGGTCGCTCACACCAACCACCGTACCGACCGCTGGGGCGGCAGCTACGAGAACCGCATGCGTCTGCCGGTGGAGATCGTGCGCCGGGTGCGTGAGGCGGTCGGCCCGAACTTCATCATCATCTATCGCCTGTCCATGCTCGACCTGATCGAGGGCGGCAGCATCTGGGAAGAGGTGGTGCAGCTGGCAAAGGCCATCGAGCAGGCCGGCGCCACGCTGATCAACACCGGCATCGGCTGGCACGAGGCGCGGATTCCGACCATCGCCACCAAGGTGCCGCGCGCGGCGTTCACCAAGGTCACCGCCAAGCTGCGCGGCGAGGTGAACGTTCCGCTGATCACCACCAACCGCATCAACACGCCGGAAGTGGCCGAACAGGTGCTGGCGGAGGGTGATGCCGACATGGTGTCCATGGCACGTCCGTTCCTCGCCGATCCGGAGTTCGTCAACAAGGCGGCCGCTGGGCACAGCGAGCGGATCAATACCTGCATCGGCTGCAACCAGGCCTGCCTGGACCATACCTTCAGCGGCAAGCTGACCACCTGCCTGGTCAACCCGCGTGCCTGCTATGAAACAGAGCTCAACTACATTCCCACCACCGCGGTGAAGAAGATCGCGGTGGTCGGCGCCGGTCCGGCTGGCCTCGCCGCAGCGACCGTTGCAGCGGAGCGGGGACATCAGGTGACGCTGTTCGACGCTGCAAGCGAAATCGGTGGGCAGTTCAATGTCGCCAAGCGCGTGCCAGGCAAGGAAGAGTTTTACGAGACCCTGCGCTATTTCCAGAATCGGCTGGAGGAAACCGGGGTCGAGGTGCGCCTGAATACCCGCGCCACGGCAGAGGCGCTGCTGGCAGGCGGTTTCGACGAGATCATCCTAGCCACGGGCATCGTGCCGCGCACCCCGGAGATTCCCGGAATCGACCATCCGAAGGTGATCGGATATCTCGACGCGATTCTCGAACGCAAGCCGGTCGGCCAGCGCGTGGCGGTGATCGGTGCCGGTGGCATCGGCTTCGACGTGTCGGAGTACATCACCCACGATGGACAATCCACCAGCCTGGACCGCGAGGCGTTCTGGAAGGAGTGGGGCATCGATCTCGGTCTTTCCGTGCGCGGCGGCATCGCGGGCATCCAGCCGGCGCCGCATGCACCCAAGCGCCAGGTCTATCTGCTGCAGCGCAAGAAATCCAAGGTCGGCAACGGGCTGGGCAAGACCACCGGCTGGATTCATCGTACGGGACTGAAGAACAAGCACGTCCAGATGCTCAATTCGGTCGAGTATCTGCAGATCGACGACGCCGGGCTGCATATCCGTGTCGGCGAGGGCGAGCCGCAGGTGCTGCCGGTGGATACGGTCATTCTCTGCGCCGGTCAGGAGCCACTGCGTGAGCTTCAGCAGACGCTGGAGGCGGCGGGCGCCCGGGTCCACCTGATCGGCGGTGCCGATGTGGCGGCTGAACTCGATGCCAAGCGCGCCATCAATCAGGGCTGCCGTCTGGCCGCGGCGCTCTGATTCCATTCAGGCTTAACCCACGGAGCACGCGTATGGACATCAAGACAATGCTGCAGCCGCAAGCCGCCGAATGCCTGCAGGCCTGGCACGCGATGATTGCCCAGCGCGATCTGAGCGGCTTGCCGGAACTGCTGCACCCCCAGGCGGTGTTCCGCTCGCCGATGGCTCACAAGCCTTATGAAGGAGCCCGTGCGGTCAACCTGATCCTCAATACCGTGCTGCGGGTGTTCGAAGGCTTCCGCTATCACCGCGAGCTGGCCAGCGCCGAAGGCCGCGATGTCGTGCTCGAGTTCAGTGCCAGGGTGGGTGATCGCGAACTGAAGGGCATCGATCTGATTCGTTTCGACGAAACGGGCCGGATCATCGAGTTCGAGGTGATGGTTCGCCCCATGAGCGGCTTGCAGGCGCTTGGCGACGAGATGAAGCGCCGCCTCGCCGCCTATGGCGGTAGCTGAATTAGCTAAGCTCATCGCAAATCCGCCGGACGGCCCTGGCGGGTCGCGCGATGCGCGGGCTCGCTGCCAACCGAGTCACATTGCACGCTTGATCAATTCCCCTAAACTCGAGCCCCAAAGAGACGCGATCGTGGATGAGCGTTTCAGTATTCGGGCTCGCGGTGACGGGCGATAAGGGAAGTCGAGCATGCAGAACAAACCGCAGATGGTCGAGGCCGTGCTGTTCTACAACGAAGGCACCATCTGCAAGGAAATGCTGTATCCGGAGTTCGAAGCGGTGCTGGACGGGGTGGTTGCGTTGCCCGAGTTCGCTGACCGCCAGATGCATGCCGTCTACGTGATGATCAACCCGCGGCTGCAGGTGCGTGCCGCCGTCTTTTTCTGCCTCGACTTCAATGAAGATGGTTCCGCCGATGACGGCTGGAACATTCCGCTGCGCCAGCTGGCCGAGCGCACCGGCCGCGGGCCGGACATGGGTGCCGGCCCCATTCGCCTGGCCTGTCGCAGCCAGTGCCCCGTCTCCTGGCACCAGATGCATATGTGGGATCCCAAGGTCAGCGCCGAGCGCAACGATCTGGCAGTGCTGCGCGACAACATCAAGCGCAACCAGCTTGGCCTGCTGGTGGAGGACGAGGGCGCGCCTGTCGTGCCTGCCGAACGCCTGCAGATGGTGGCCGAAGACGCCTGGTACGCGGCCGAGGCTGGCAAGGAGGCCACTACCCAGCGATCCGAAAGTCACGAGCGGGAGCAGCGCCAGAAAGCCGCGTTGCTTATCAAGCAGCAGCGTCAGCGCATCGCCAATCTCGAACGTTTGCGGGAAGAGGACGCGCTCAAGAGCGCTGCTGCGGCGGACAAGGAACGCAAGCTTCTGCAGGAAGAGATCCGCTCGCTGCAGCAGCAGCTGCAGCAACAGACCGAACTCAATGCCAGCCTGCATGCGCAGATGACTGCGCAGGCGGAAAGCTTCCAGAAAGCCCGCGAGGAGATGAGCAAGCAGTTGCGGACGCTGGAAGTTAGCGGTCGTGTCGAGATCGGCGCGGCGCGAGAGCAGTTCGAGCATGAGGCCCAGGCGCGCATCGCCGCAGCAGTGGCCGAGTACAAGGAGCAGGTGGCGATCCGCGACGTCGAACTGGCCTATCGTAATGAGCTGGACGCGCAGCAGGAAGAGGAGATCCAGCGGCTGAAGAACGAATGCGAGACGCTGCGGCAGAGCGGTGACCGGGTGCTGGAGGACCTGTCGCGCCAGGGCGTGGTGTTCATGGCCTACCATCCGGGCGCCGGGCATCTGACCATCGCGCTGCAGGACCTTGCTCGCTACCGAGCCAACCCCCTCGCTTATGCCGCTGCCAAGTGCTTCGTCTCCGAGGAACAGTACCGGCAATGGCTCGAGCACTACCAGAAACCCGCCTGTATCGCGACCTTGGCCAGTGGTGAGCGTTGCGCCATGCCGCTGGACAAGGTCGATGCACCGAGTCGTTTCGTGATCGGCGAATCCAACTGCTGTGCCCGGCATCGCAAGGAAGACCGGCAGCGTACCGGTAGCTGAGCCGTTTGTTGATTTCCGAACATTGCGTCGCCTCCGATGCCTCGCTGATTCTGCAACGTCTGCATCTGGACTGGTTGCAGCAGGCCGCTGTCGACGTGGTGGTGTTGCGGCTCGACCTGGTGGACCCGGAGCTGTCCGGAAACAAGTGGTTCAAACTCGTTAACCATCTGGACGCAGCCCGCCGTGCCGGCGCGCCGGGGCTGATCAGCCTTGGTGGTCCGCATTCCAACCATCTGCACGCTCTGGCCGCGGCCGGTCACCGTTTCGGTTTCGCGACGGTCGGCCTGCTGCGCGGACACGAGCAGGACACGCCGACGGTGGCCGATCTGCAAGCCTGGGGCATGCAGATCCACTGGCTGGGCTACGGTGGCTTCCGGGCACGCAACCTGCCCGGTTTCTGGCAGCCATGGCAGCAACGCCATCGCGGTTACTACTGCATTCCCGAGGGCGGAGGCGGGCTGCCTGGCGCCCTGGGTTGCGCCGAACTCGTGCCAAGGCTGCCGTCGGCACTGGCTGCGGTCGGCTGGGACGATTACGACGCTGTCTGGCTTGCCGCCGGAACCGGAACGACCCTGGCCGGACTGGTCATCGGCGAGGCCGGGCGGCATCCGGTAATCGGCGCGCTGGCCGGCCCGCCATCGCATGCTGTCGATGACCATGTGGCGGCGCTGCTCGCGCAGGCGGGCGTTGCCAATGAGGGCTACGAGCTGCTGGATGCCAGCCGCGGCGGTTTCGCCCGGTTCGACAAGGAGCTGGCGAATTTCATGTACACGGCCGAGCGTGACGGCGGGGTGCCGCTTGATCCGATCTATACCGCAAAGACCATGATGGCATTGCGCCTTTATGTCGAGCGCGGTTATGTTGCCGCCGGCACACGCGTGCTTTTCGTCCACACCGGTGGATTGCAGGGGCGCCGTGCTGCTGAGAGTCAGCTGCACAAGCTGATCCATGGCTAGAGGTTGGATTTTCCAGGATGAACAAACCGCTGCACCCTGATCAGCTGCGTGATCTGATCCCGTTGAACGCGCTGTCGCCACGTCAGCTCTGGGAGCTGCGTGCGCGCACCGTGCCGCTTGTGCTCACCGCAGGCGAGGTGCTTGAGCTGGACGAACGGCACGCGACGACACGCTACTACCTGATGGCCGGGAAGCTGCTCGTCAGCGATGTCGAGGGGTAACAGGGGCTGCTCGCGGCGGGGACTCCGGCGGCGCTGCATAGCCTGCTGTCAGAACGGACGCGGGAGGTGCGGGCACTGGAGGATTGCCATCTGCTGAGCGTGGATGCCGTGGAACTCGATCGCCTGCTTTCCTGGCGCCAAGCGCTGCAGGATGTGCTGCTGCAGCTGACCATGGACGGCGAAGAAACGGAGTGGCTGGAACGTCTGCTCGAAAATCCCCTGTTCGCCCAGGTTCCTCCGCAGAACATACGCAGCATGCTGCACCGGCTCGTGTCGGTCGAGGCACCGGCCGGGCAGACGCTATTGCGTGAAGGCGAGGCGGGGGACTGCTGCTATTTCCTCAAGAGTGGTCGCGCGCAGGTGCTCAAGGCCGAGGGCAGTGGCGAACAGCTCTTGGCGGAGCTCGAAACCGGCGCCTGTTTCGGCGAGGAAGCGCTGCTGGAAGATCGTCCGCGCAACGCCAGCGTGGCAATGATCGAGGACGGCAGCGTGCTGCGCCTGGGCCGGGCCGACTTTTTCGAATTGCTCAAGGCGCCGGTGGTGAGCGAGGTCGATCTGGACGAAGTGGCCGATCTGCTCGGCTGCGGCGCTCAGTGGCTGGACGTTCGGCTCGCCGATGACTACGAGCGCGGCCATGCCATGCAGGCGCTGCACATGCCGCTGCACCTGCTGCGGCTGAAAACGCGACTGCTGAATCCCCGCCGCACCTACCTGTGCTATTGCGAAAGTGGCAAGCGCAGCGCGAGTGCGGTCTTCCTGCTGACCCAGCTCGGTTTCACTGCCTATGCGCTGCGGGGCGGGCTCGATGCGCTCGGCAGCGATGATCGCGCGGCGCTGCTGTGGGAGTGCGGCACCGGCTATCTGGCTCGGTCCGATGGACGCATAGAACGCAGCCTCTGAGCGGGTTGGCTCAGGCCGCGCTTCTGCGCAATGCGGCATGGCGGCGGATTTCCCGGCGCGCACTACGTGCCAGCCGCACGCTCAGCAGCAGCGCCGCGCAGCTGAGACCAGCGATCAGGCCCTGCCACAGGCCGCTCGGCCCGCTCGCCGGGCCAAGCTTATCGGTCAGCCCCAGCAGGTAACCCACCGGCAATCCGATGCCCCAGTAGGCGAACAGCGTGTAGACCATGGTCATGCGGGTGTCCTGATAACCGCGCAGCGCGCCCGCCGCGGTGACCTGAACCACGTCCGAGAACTGGAACAGCGCGGCATAGAAGAACAGGCTGGCGGCGACCGCGATCACCGCTGGATCAGGCGTATAGATCCGTGCGATCTGCTCGCTGAACAGCAGCATGACGCTCGCCGAGAAACAGGCATAGACCAGCGCTGCGGCGATCCCGACGCCGGCTACGAAACGGGCATCGCGCGGTGCGCTGCGGCCCAGCTCCTGACCGATGCGCACGGTCACGGCCATCCCCAGGGACAGCGGGATCATGAAGATCAGCGAGGTGAAGTTCAGGGCGATCTGATGCCCGGCCACCACCGTCGCACCGAGCGCACCGATCAGCAGCGCGATCACGGAGAAAATGCTCGCTTCGGCAAACACGGCGATGCCGATGGGCACGCCGACCGACAGCAGGCGACGAAGCAGCGGCCAGCGCGGGCCCTCGAAGTGGGAGAACAGCTGGCTTGCCTGATAGGCCGGCGCACGCTTCACCCAGATGGCCATGGAGGTCAGCATGAACAGCATCACCAGTGCCGTGGATACGCCGCAACCCACACCACCCAGCGCCGGCATACCGAGCTTGCCGTAGATGAACACGTAGTTCAGCGGGATGTTCAGCAGCAGGCCGAGAATGCCGATGACCATGCTCGGCCGTGGGTGACCCAATCCGTCGCTGAAGCAACGCAGTACCTGATACAGCGCCATGGCCGGGAAGCCGCAGGCGACGGCGCGCAGGTATGCCATGGTTGGATCGATCAGGGCGGGTTCGACCTTCATCAGATGCAGCACCGGCTTCGCGTTCCACATCAGCAGTGCACTGCCGATGCCGATGCCAACGCCCATCCACAGGGCCTGGCGCACCAGCGGGCCGATTTCGGCGTGATGCCCGGCGCCGAAGCGCTGGGCGACGTTGGGTGTGGTGGCCAGGGTAATGCCGCTGACCAGCAGGTAGACCGGCACCCAGATCGAGTTGCCCAGCGCGACGGCAGCCAGGTCGTGCGGACTGACGCGGCCGGCCATCACGGTATCGACAAAGCCCATGGCAGTGCTGGCCAGCTGAGCGATCATCATGGGCAGGGCGAGGGCGAAGAGGGTGCGCAGTTCAAGGCGGACCCGTCTGAGTCGAAGCTCAGTGGGCATTGCGAGGCGTTCCAGTTGTATACAAGAAACGCGCTAGTCTACGCCGGGTCGCTGCACGCAGGAAGGCGGCAAAGCGTCGGCGGCCCGTCTAGAATGTGCTTCCCCCAACCGGAGCCACACCATGCACATCCTTGCCGACGAAAACATCCCGCTGGTCGATGAGTTCTTTGCCGGTCTCGGCGAGATCCGTCGCATGCCCGGGCGTCGCATCAATCGGGCGGCGCTGGAGGGCGTGGATGTGCTGCTCGTGCGCTCGGTGACGCGGGTCGATCGCGAATTGCTGCAAGGCACCGCGGTGCGCTTCGTCGGCACCTGCACCATCGGCACCGACCATCTGGACCTCGACTATTTCGAACAGTCCGGCATCGATTGGGCCAGCGCGCCTGGCTGCAACGCGCGGGGGGTGGTCGATTACGTATTGGGTTGCCTGTTGGCCTTAGCCGAAGTCAGGGGCGAAGCCCTGGCGCGACGCCGCTTCGGCGTGGTGGGTGCCGGCGAGGTAGGCGGGCGCCTGGTCGAAGTGCTGCGAGGCCTCGGCTGGGATGTGCGCGTTTGCGACCCGCCGCGCCAGACTCGCGAGGCAGGCGGTTTCGTGACGCTGGATGAAGTGATTGCCGAGTGCGATGTCATCAGTCTGCACACCCCGTTGAGCATGAGCGGCGACTGCCCGACCTTCCATCTGTTCGACCGTCAGCGCCTGAGTGGGCTGCGACCGGGGGCCTGGCTGATCAACGCCAGCAGAGGAGCGGTGGTGGATAACGCGGCGTTGCGCGATCTGCTACTGCAGCGCCCGGATCTCGAGGCGGTGCTGGATGTCTGGGAAGGCGAGCCACAGGTGGACGTCGAACTGGCTGATCTGTGTCGCATCGCCACGCCACACATCGCCGGCTACAGCCTGGACGGCAAGTTGCGTGGCACGGCGCAGATCCATGCGGCCTACTGCGCCGCTCGCGGCCTTGAGCCGACCGTCGAGCTGGCGCAGTTGATGCCTGGCCCTGCGCTTGCCGGGCTCACCTTCGCCGCATCGGCAGAGCCGGCCGAGATGCTGGCAACGCTGTGCAGGGCGGTCTACGACCCGCGTCGCGACGACGCGGATTTCCGCCGCAGTCTCCAGGGCGACGATGCGCAGCGCCGGGCCGCCTTCGATCTGCTGCGCAAGGCCTACCCGGCGCGACGTGAGATCGACGGTCTCGCCGTAAGGATAGAGGGGGACAATCCGGCGTTGACGGCGGTGGTGAGCGCGCTCGGGGCCCGCTTGCTGCGCTAGCCTCGGATCGGACTCAGCTCGGATGCAATTTCCATCCTGCTCCGCTAGCATTACCCGTCCTCTGCCTAGTTCCCCGCGATGGTGTTATGAGTTATCAGGTTCTTGCACGTAAATGGCGTCCGCGCTCGTTCCGCGAAATGGTCGGCCAGACGCATGTGCTCAAGGCCCTGATCAACGCGCTGGACAATCAGCGCCTGCACCATGCCTATCTGTTCACCGGTACCCGCGGCGTCGGCAAGACGACGATCGCGCGGATCATCGCCAAGTGCCTGAACTGCGAGACCGGCGTCAGTTCCACACCCTGCGGGCAGTGTTCGGTCTGCCGGGAGATCGATGAGGGGCGCTTCGTCGACCTGATCGAGGTGGACGCTGCAAGCCGCACCAAGGTCGAGGACACGCGCGAACTGCTGGACAACGTGCAGTACGCGCCGAGTCGTGGACGCTACAAGGTCTACCTGATCGACGAAGTACACATGCTCTCGTCGCACTCTTTCAACGCGCTGCTCAAGACCCTCGAAGAGCCGCCGCCCCACGTCAAGTTCCTGCTCGCGACCACCGATCCGCAGAAGTTGCCAGTGACCATCCTGTCGCGCTGCCTGCAGTTCTCGCTGAAAAACATGCCGCCGGAGCGAGTCGTTGAGCACCTGACCCATGTGCTTGGCGTCGAGAACGTTCCTTTCGAGGAAGATGCGCTGTGGCTGCTCGGTCGCGCCGCGGACGGTTCGATGCGCGATGCCATGAGCCTGACCGACCAGGCGATCGCCTTCGGTGAGGGCAAGGTGCTGGCCGCCGATGTGCGGGCGATGCTCGGCACGCTCGATCACGGTCAGGTCTATGGCGTACTGCAGGCGCTGCTCGAGGGCGACGCCCGGGCACTGCTCGAAGCCGTTCGTCATCTCGCCGAGCAGGGGCCGGATTGGGCCGGCGTACTCGCGGAAATGCTCAATGTGTTGCATCGCGTCGCCATCGCCCAGGCGCTACCGGAAGCGGTGGACAATGGCCAGGGCGATCGCGATCGGGTGCTGGCGCTGGCGCAGGCGCTGCCAGCCGAAGACGTGCAGTTCTACTATCAGATGGGCCTGATCGGGCGGCGCGATCTGCCATTGGCACCCGATCCGCGCAGTGGCTTCGAAATGGTTCTGCTGCGTATGTTGGCGTTCCGCCCGGCGGATACGGGTGACGCGCCACGAACATCGCTAAAGAATTTGGGGATCAGCCCGGCCACAGCTGATTCCAAGCCTGCAGCGGTGGCCGGTACCGCTGCCCCCGGCGTGTCGCCTGTTCCAGCCCCCGCTCCGGTTGGTCCTGCCGCCGCTGTGGCGCCGCCAGCGGCTCCGGTGGTGATAGCCAGTCCGGCTGAGTCGGCGGCCACAGTGGCCCCCGAACTGCCTGCCGTGGCGACGTCGCCGGCAGCGCCTGCGCAAGAGCAGGCCGTGCCGGTGATCGATGTACCCTGGAACGAACCGCCCGAGGTCCCGCCGGTTGCCGTCGAGGCCAATGCAATACTGCCCGAGCCGGCACTGGACGGGCCACCCGATCATGTGGCTGCCGTGGTTCAGGTCGAAGAGCCTGACGATGACGAGCCGCCGCTGACCGACGAAGACTATTTCGAGGTCGAAAATCAGGCCGAGGCTTACTTCGAGGAGCTGCAGCAGGACGAGGCGGACCAGCAGGAGGTCGAGCCGCTCCCGGCAGTTGAGCCTGCCACCGGGCTGGCTGCCGAATGGCTGGAGCTCTATCTCAAGCTCGGCCTGTCCGGCCTGACCGGCAGCATCGCGGCCAACTGCACGTTGATTTCGGTGGAAGGCGATCGCTGGCTGATGCACCTCGACCCGGCCCAGAGTGCCCTGTTCAACCCGACGCAGCAGCGCCGGTTGAACGATGCGTTGAATCAGTACCACGGGCGTACGTTGCAGCTCGATATCGTGCTGCAGAAGCCCGAGCAGGAAACGCCGGCGCAGGCCGCGCAGCGTCGTCGCGCCGAGCGACAGCGCGCCGCTGAACAATCGATTCATGCGGACCCGCTGGTCCAGCAGTTGATGCAGCAGTTCGCCGCGGTGATCCGCGAAGGCACCATCGAACCCGTAGAACACTCAGAACCCTGATCGAATTGAGGTGATACCCATGATGAAAGGTGGCATGGCCGGCCTGATGAAGCAGGCGCAGCAGATGCAGGAAAAGATGCAGAAGATGCAGGAAGAGCTGGCGAACGCCGAAGTCACTGGCCAATCCGGTGCCGGCCTGGTCAGCGTGGTGATGAACGGCCGTCATGACGTCAAGCGCGTCAGCCTCGATGACAGCCTGATGCAGGAAGACAAGGAAATCCTCGAAGACCTGATCGCTGCGGCCGTCAACGATGCGGTACGCAAGATCGAGCAGAACAGCCAGGAAAAGATGGCCGGCATGACCGCTGGCATGCAGCTCCCGCCGGGCTTCAAGATGCCGTTCTGATCCAGCGCGCAGTTCCAGCCGGGCCGCCCCTCTTGCTGTGGGGCGGCCGGTTTTTTCAGTGATTCCATTTCGAGACGTACATGAGCTTCAGCCCGCTGATTCGGCAACTCATCGATGCCCTGCGCATTCTTCCTGGCGTAGGACAGAAGACCGCGCAACGCATGGCGCTGCAGCTGCTCGAGCGTGACCGCAGCGGTGGCCTGCGCCTGGCGCAGGCGTTGACCCGGGCGATGGAAGGTGTCGGCTACTGCAGGCAGTGCCGTACGCTGACCGAAGACGAACTCTGCCCGCAGTGCGCTGATCCGCGGCGCGATGATTCCCTGCTATGCGTGGTGCAGAGCCCGGTCGACGTGTTTGCGGTCGAGCAGACCGGCTTTCGTGGGCGTTACTTCGTGCTCAAGGGACATCTGTCTCCGCTCGATGGCCTGGGGCCGGAGGCCATCGGCATTCCCGAGCTGCTGGGTCGGGTGGCGGATGGCGCATTCAGCGAAGTCATCCTGGCAACAAACCCCACTGTCGAAGGGGAAGCCACCGCGCACTACATCGCACAGATGCTCATTCCCAAAGGCCTGACCATCAGCCGAATTGCCCATGGTGTTCCACTGGGCGGCGAGCTGGACCTGGTCGATGGCGGCACACTGGCTCACGCCCTCGCAGGGCGCAAGCCGATCAGCCTATAACTCGACGCCTTTAGCTTATTGCTACTTGCTAGTGCCGTTCTGCAGATAGTTCGGGTAAAGTTCTAAGCCATAAACGTTAGATAACCAAAACGAATATAGTGCTTTGTTTTGGTTATATACGCTGGCTATCCGAATCGAGGTCGAAATGAAAGCGAAGCTCTGGCTGGTTCCTGCTCTTGTGCTCCTGAGTGCGTTCGCGCAGGCGCAGGAAAAGTTCAAGGTAGGTTACATCCGGGTGATGGACGATGCCCAGGCCATGGTCGCCCACGAGGCAGGGCTGTATAAGAAGCACGGCCTGGACGTCGAACTGATCGAGTTCAGCTCGGGCACCGATCTGATCAAGGCCATCGTCGGCGGCCAGCTGGATACCGGTGTGCTGGGCTTTACCAATGCGGTGGCCTGGGCGTCCAAGGGGGCCGATCTGAAGGTGGTGGGTGGTGCGCAGCAAGGTTATCACTCGATCCTGGTGCGTGAAGATACCGACATCCACGACGTGGCAGGCCTCAAGGACCGCACACTGGCTTCGCAGCGCGAAGGCAGCACGGCCGATGCGGTGCTGCGTGGCGTGACCTTGAAGAATGCCGGCCTCAAGCCGAGCGATGTCAACATCATGGGCGTCAGTCCGGCAGTTGCGGTGCAGTCGCTGGTATCCGGGCGAGTGGATGCCGCCTTCCTGTTCGAGCCCTACGACCGCATCGCTCAGCTGGTGGCGCCGGTTCGCCAGGTCTACGAGATCGGCGAAGTGTGGCCGTTCCCGTGCATGGTGGTGATCACCTCCGGCGACACCCTGGCCAAGCGCAAGGATGCCGTCTGGAAATCCCTGGATGCTCAGCGCGATGCCATCGAACTGCTGGACAAGCAGCCGGCCGAAGCGGCGAAGCTGATCGCCGGCTACTTCATCGCCGAGCCAACCTTGAAAACCCTCAAGCGCGGCGAACTGGCCCGCGAGGTGGTCATCGAGGAAGCCATTGGCACCCAGACCTTCAGTGCCAAGCTTGGCGACGACGATCTGGCCCGTATTCAGGAGCTTGCCGACATTCTGCAGGAGCAGGGCTCGCTGAAGACTCGCGATGGCAAGCCGTTCGATACCCGAGCCATTCTCGATCTGAGCTGGCAGGAAGCACGGGAACTCTGATCGGCGCTGTGCCTTTCGGCAACACAAAGGCCCGACCCTGAGTCGGGCCATTCATTTTGCCCGCATCGCCGGGCCGTTTCGTTTCTGGATTTGCGGATTTTTATGCAGCTCAGGTTTGAAGATGTAGACAAGCGCTTCGGGCAGCTCGAAGTCATCAAGGGGTTCAGCGGCGAGTTCGCCCAGGGCGAGCTGGTCGCCCTGGTCGGGCCTTCGGGCTGCGGCAAGTCGACCTTGTTGCACCTGGTGGCGGGGCTGGAGAAGCCCAGCGCTGGCCGCGTGCTTGCCGATGGCAAGCCGATCACCGAGCCGAGCCCGCGACGTACCTTGGTGTTTCAGGAGCATGCGCTGTATCCCTGGCTGAGCCTGCAAGGCAATGTCGCCATGGCGCTCGAGCTGCAAGGCGTCGCCAAAAGCGAGGCCTTCGAGCAGGCGCGTGTCTGGCTCGAGCGTGTCGGGCTCAACGGCTTCGAGCATTACTATCCCCACCAGGTTTCTGGCGGTATGCGTCAGCGCACCGCCCTGGCCCGAGCCTTTATCGCCAAACCCGAGGTGCTGCTGCTGGATGAACCGTTCGGCGCCCTCGATGCTCTGACCCGCATGGCACTGCAGGACGTGCTGCGCGAGCTGATCGAGGAGCATCAGCCGACCGTGCTGCTGGTCACCCATGATGTGGACGAGGCGCTCTATCTCGCCGATCACGTACTGGTGTTCAGCCCGCGGCCGACTCGAGTGCTCAAGACCTTCAACTTCACCCATTGTGAGAAAAGCCACGACCTGTCGGCGTTTGCTGCCGAGCGTAAGGAGATTCTCAGCCTGCTGGGTATCAAGACGGAGGTAGCGCACCCATGAGTCAGGCTCGTCGTCTAACCGGCCCGAAGAAATACCTGGCCGTCGTTCTGGCCATCCTGTTCATTCTGCTGATCTGGCAGGCGGCGGCCTGGAGTCTGCCGGCATTCCTCATGCCGGGTATCCCGACCGTGGTCGAGCGCCTGATCACCACCATCCAGCAACCCGAGTTCCGCGACGGCCTGTATGGCAGCATGAGCCGCCTGGGCAGTGGCTACGGCTTCGCCTTGCTGTTCGGCATCGGTTTCGGCCTTGTCGGCGGCGTGTTGTTCTTCTTCCGCGAGATCCTGCGCTCGGCCATCGTTATCCTGCAGTCGATTCCGTCGATTGCCTGGGTGCCGCTGTTCCTGATCGTGATGGGGTTCGGCAATCTGCCGATCATCGTCGTGGTGGCGCTGGCAGCGTTCTTCCCGATGGCGCTTTCGGTGATGAACGCCACCGAGAGTGTGCAGCCGGTGCATGTCTCTGCCGCACGGGTGATGGGCGCTTCGCGTTGGCAGCTGCTGCGGCGTGTCTATCTGCCGGCGGTGATGCCCGAGCTGATCACCGGCGCCCAGCTGGCCTTCGGCAACGCCTGGCGTGCACTGATCTCTGCCGAGATGCTGATCGGCTTCGGCCAGGGGCTGGGGCGCTCGCTGGCTTACTCCGGGGAGATCGCCGATATGGTGGGAGTCATGATGAACATTCTGGTGATCGCCATTCTTGCCACCCTGATCGATCAGGTGGTGCTGGAGAAGTTCAAGCAGCGGATGCTGCGCTATCAGTACGTCTGAGGTTTGGCCGGTGCCTGTCTCTTCGCACATCGTTCTCTGGCTCGCCTTGTTCACGCCGGCAGTGGGGCTGGCCGAGTCGCTGCGGATGGAGTTGCCCGAGCATCGCGTGCTGTCGAGCAGCGAGACCGAAAGTTTCGAGGCGGCGCTGGCCGAGCAGCTTGGCGTCGAACTCGGGCGCTCGGTGCAGTTCGGGGTGTCGGACGGGCAGGTCGGCGTGCGCGTGGAGGCCAGCCAGCAACGTGGCGTGACCACTTACTATCGCGCTGTCCCCGCGGCTCTTGTCCCCACCGAGGCAGGGCCCGCCGCCTGGGCTGATCTTCGCGAGCAATCCGTCTGCGTCAGTACCGCAAGCCCCTATGCGCCAGTGCTGCGCGAGCGTTTTGGGGCATCGCCGCGAGAGTATGCCAGCTCGGCGCATGCGCTTATCGGTCTCAAGCTGGGCGAGTGCCAGGCCGTTGTCGAGGATGAAGCCTTGCTGACCGAACTGGCTACGTTGCCGGAGTGGCGCCGCTACAAGCGCCTGCTGCCGCCGCTGGCGGATGCCGAGCGGCAGCTTCGCCTGACCGCGGATCAGGCGGGGTTACAGCAGGAAATCGACGCACTCGTCGCGCAATGGAGTGTGGACGGGCGCCTGGCAAAGCTGACGCAGCAGTGGATCGACGAAGTCGCCTTTCAGGCCTATGTGTTGGCCGACACCCTGGATTGCCACTGACTGCTTGATTGCTTTCGAGCTGCGCGAGTGCGAAGGGCTCGTCAGCGTTCTGTATCAACGATCTGCGGCAACATCCGCCGCAACCCCGCGAGTTGGAGCGGGGCACGGATGTGCCCGCGCAGCGTGCCGTCGGGGCCCACCAGGGCCAGATTGCCGCTATGGCTGACGCTGTAGTCCCCCTGCGTCTCGCTTGCTGGAACGAATGGCAGGCCCAGTGCCCTGGACAGCCGCTGCAGCTGCTCCATATCGCCGGTGAGGCCGTTGAACCCGCCGCGGTAGTAGTCCAGGTACGTCTTCAGCTGCTGAGGCGTGTCACGCGCAGGATCGGCAGTGATCAATACCAGCTGCAGCTGGTCGCGGGTTTCCTTCGGGAGCTGGCTGAACAGCCGGCGCATGTCGCTCAGCGTGGTCGGGCAGATATCCGGGCAGGCGGTGAAGCCGAAGAACAGAATATGCCAGCGTCCCTGTAACGATCGCGTGTCGAACCGCTGGCCATCCTGGTCGACCAGTTCCAGAGGCGGTATCGCGCGCTCCCGGGGCAACAGGAGGATATTGGCCTGATCCAGCAGGACGTCGCGATCCAGCGCCAATGCGGGTGTGGTCCAGGCCAGCACAAGAATCAGCAGGCAGCGCCAGAGTCTCGTTGGCACGGCGTCTCCTCCAGATCGAGCAATCGCGATGGGTTGGTCAGCGGTCGCTCAGCTCGAAGGCGGTCAGCGTGAAGGTTGGGATGCCGATGTCCTGCAGTTTCTGCGACCCGCCGAGTTCGGGCAGGTCGATGATCGCGGCGGCTTCATGGATGCTGGCGCGCATGCGTCGTACCAGTTGGGCGGCGGCGAGGAGGGTGCCACCGGTGGCGATCAGGTCATCGAACAGCAGTACCGAGTCGCCTTCACACAGGCTGTCGGCATGGATTTCCAGGTGCGCTTCGCCATACTCGGTGCAATAGGCCTGCGAAAGCACGTCGGCGGGCAATTTGCCCTGCTTGCGGAACAGCACCAGCGGCTTGTTCAGCTCGTACGCGAGGATCGAGCCGACCAGAAAGCCGCGGGCGTCGAGCGCCCCGATATGGGTGAAATCCGCCTCCACATAACGCTGGATAAAGCTGTCGGCCACCATGCGCAGCGCCTTTGGCGATTGGAACAATGGCGTGATATCGCGAAATATCACGCCGGGCTGCGGAAAGTCCGGAACCGGGCGGATCAAGGTCTTGATGCTGAATTCGTCGAAGATCATCGGGCTACTGCTCCAAACTCGGTGACTCAGACGTCCATGGCGCCGCCGGCGAGGGCGCACAGTCCGATGGAATCCAGGATGCGCACTTCCTTGCCCTCGGCTTCGAGCAGACCGTTCTGCTGGAAGCGGGTAAACACGCGGGATACGGTCTCGACTGCCAGCCCTAGGTAGTTGCCGATCTCGTTGCGCGACATGGGCAGGCGGAACTGATTGGCGGAAAAGCCCCGTGCGCTGAAACGAGCCGACAGGTTGATCAGGAAGGTGGCGATGCGCTCGTCGGCAGTCTTCTTGGACAGCAACAGCATCATCTGCTGATCGTCGCGGATTTCGCGGCTCATGATGCGCATCAGTTGGCGGCGCAGTTGCGGCAGCAGCACGCTCAGCTCGTCGAGACGCTCGAAGGGGATTTCGCAGACCGACGTGGTTTCCAGTGCCTGGGCCGTGACTGGGTAGCTTTCGGTGTCCATGCCGGAAAGGCCAACCAGCTCGCTGGGCAGGTGGAAGCCGGTGATCTGTTCTTCACCGCCATCGGTCACGCTGAATGTTCGAAGCGCACCGGAACGCACGGCGAAGACCGAACTGAAGGTATCGCCCTGGCGGAACAGTGTCTCGCCTTTCTTCAGCGGGCGGCCGCGCTTGACGATATCGTCCAGCGCGTCCATGTCCTGCATGTTCAACGACAGGGGCAGGCAGAGCCCGGAAAGGCTGCAATCCTTGCAATGAGCTTGCCGCTGCGCACGGACCTTGATCGATTCGGACATAGAGGGCTTCCTGGAAACCGGTTTATAGCGCGCAAGGTTAACTCAGTACGAACGCTATGGCCAATTGGCGCAAGGGTCGCAGGTCGGAAGATTGGACGATGGTCTGAGCCGTTAGATGACGCGCGAGAAGCCCTGGTTGCCGTGCTCGGGCAGGTAGTGATCGAAGAGCATGCAGATCGAACGCACCAGCAGGCGTCCGGCCGGCTGAACGATGAGATGGCTCTCGCTGATCTCGATCAGTCCGTCTGCGGCCATCTGTTCCAGCATCGGCCAGGGCTCGGCGAAGTAATGGCGGAATTCGATGGCATGATCGTGTTCGATTCGGGCGAAGCTGAGCTCGAAATCACAGATGAGCGCCTGGATGACGTCGCGGCGGATCAGATCGTCCTGATTGCAGCGCAGCCCCCTGGCGGTGGCGAGCTGACCCTGGTCCAGCTGATGCTGGTACTCCGCGATGTCGCTGTGGTTCTGACAGTACAGGTCGCCGATCTGACTGATGGCCGACATGCCAAGGCCGACCAGATCGCAGTGGCCGTGGGTCGTGTAACCCTGAAAATTGCGTTGCAGGCTGCCGTCTTCCTGAGCCATGGCCAGTTCGTCGTCGGGTAGCGCGAAGTGATCCATGCCGATGTATCGATAGCCGGCATCGGTGAGCAGGTGGATGCTCTGCTCCAGCATTGCCAGTTTCTCTGCAGGCGCCGGCAGATCACTGGCGTTGATCCGTCGCTGCGGTGCGAACCGCTCGGGCAGATGAGCGTAGTTGAACAGTGACAGGCGATCGGGTTGCAGATCGATGATGGCCTCAACCGTCTTGGCGAAGCGTGCCGGGGTCTGCAGCGGCAGACCGTAGATCAGATCGATGTTCAGCGAGCGATACTGCAGTGTACGTGCCGCTTCGATGATGGTGCGGGTCTGCTCCAGTGTCTGCATGCGATTGATGGCGCGCTGAACATCCGGGTCGAGATCCTGCACGCCGATGCTGATGCGATTGAAACCAAGCTCGCGCAACAGGCCGATGGTCGGCCAGTCCGCTTCCCTCGGGTCGACCTCGATACTGAAGTCTCCATGGTCGTCGTCCTGCAGATTAAAATGCTGGCGCAGATTTTTCATCAGGCGGCGCAGCTCGTCATGGCTTAGGAAGGTCGGCGTGCCGCCACCGAAGTGCAGTTGCTCGACCAGCTGGTCCTTGCCCAGGTGGCAGGAGATCAGCTCGATTTCCTTTTCCAGGCGCTCCAGATAAGGCTGCGCCCGGCCGCGGTCCTTGGTGATGATCTTGTTGCAGCCGCAGTAGTAGCAGACGTTGGCGCAGAAGGGCAGATGGACGTACAAAGACAACGGGCGTGACGCCTGGCGGCTGCTGCGCAGGGCGTGGAGCAGATCGAACGAACCGACCTTGTCATTGAACTGGGCCGCGGTCGGGTACGACGTGTAGCGCGGGCCGGCCTGATCGTAACGACGGATCAGGTCGGAATCCCAGCGAATGGAGTCGAGCATGTGGCGTTCCCGGTCATGACGGCGGTCGCTGGATTCTAGGTGCAGGGCCTCGCGACGGACTTGACCTGTATCAAAGTTGATCAGACCCTAGTGCGTTGGGTCCGATCGCTCCCGACATGCGGAAGGATCGCCGTGATTCGTGGTCAGATGGTCACCTTCCTCCGTTTCGAACCAGTAGATCCTAAATGTCGCTAGAGGAGAGTTTCATGCACAGTCGTCAGCAGGAAATCGCAGCCGCGCTCCATGTCTGCGCACCTTTCACCGGGCCGGAGTCCGTACAGACGGAAATCGACCGTCGGATACGCTTCATCCAGTCCTGCCTGCGCGAGTCCGGCATGAAGACACTGGTGTTGGGTATCAGCGGCGGGGTCGACTCGACGACTGCTGGCCTCTTGGCGCAGCGGGCCGTCGAGGGGATGCGCGCCGCTGGCGAGGGAGACCACTACCGTTTCATCGCCGTGCGTCTGCCGTATCAGGTCCAGCATGACGAGCATGAAGCTCAGCTGGCGGTGGATACCATCAAGCCCGATGAATGCCACACGGTGAACATCGGCACCGCGGTACTCGGTCTGGCGGCCGCTACCGAAGCACTCGAGCCGCTGAGCCCTGAACAGCGTGATTTCGTGCTGGGTAACACCAAGGCGCGGATGCGCATGGTTGCTCAATACACCATCGCCAATGCCCGTCAGGGGCTGGTGATCGGAACGGACCATGCGGCGGAGGCGGTGATGGGTTTCTTCACCAAGTTCGGTGACGGTGCGTGCGACCTGACGCCGCTGGCCGGTCTGGTCAAGGATCAGGTTCGGCAGATCGCCGCCGCGCTGGGAGCGCCGGAGCAACTGGTACACAAGGTGCCGACCGCTGACCTCGAAGAGCTGTCACCGGGCAAGCCCGATGAGGCGGCGCACGGCGTCAGCTATCGCAACATCGACGACTTCCTGCAGGGCAAGCCGGTACCGGACGAGGCCGCCCAAATCATCATCGATACCTATGACAAGACCGCACACAAGCGTCAGCTACCGAAGGAGCCTTGAGTTCCGCGCCCAGACTAGTGCGAATGCTCGCCGTGGACTGCTGCATTGCCGTGGCCCATGAGCCATTGCTGATGAGGACCCGGCAGGGTCCACAGGCCGAACAGGATCACCATCAGGCCACCGGCGATGCGTACGCCGCGTTTGCGCAGCAGTCCCGTCAGGCGCTCGGCGGCCAGGCCCGTGGCAAGCAGAACCGGCCATGTGCCGATGCCGAAGGCCAGCATCAGCAGAGCACTGTCCCACGCATCGCCCTGGCTGGCCGACCAGAGCAGGGTGCTATACACCAGACCACATGGCAGCCAGCCCCAGAGCGCCCCGAGAACGAGCGCGCGGGGCAGGCTGGTTACCGGCATCAGCCGGCTGGCGACGGGCTGGATATGGCGCCAGAGACCACGCCCTAGCGCTTCCACGCGGGTCAGGCCGCTCCACCAGCCAGCGAGATAAAGCCCCATGCTGATCAACAGCAACGCGGCAACGACACGCAGTGCCGTCGCCGCCGGGCTATTCGCAATCGCCCAGCCTGCCAGGCCGATCAGAAATCCAGCAACGGCATAGCTGGCCACCCGCCCCAGGTTGTAAGCGAGCAGCAGGCGCAGGCGCTTTGCGCGCTGTTCCGGCGGAATGGCCATGGTCAGCGCGCCCATCAGTCCGCCGCACATCCCCAGGCAATGTCCGCCGCCCAGCAGGCCAAGTACCCAGGCGGAAAGCAGAAGCGGAGCCAGTTCAGTCACCTTTGCGCTGCTCCGGCTGCTGTTTGGCGTCATCCTGTGTGTCCGCGGGACGCTGGGGCTCTTCGTCATCGAACAGAATGCTGTGCGCCGGCCCGTCTAGGTCGTCGAACTGACCGCTGTCCACTGCCCAGAAGAACACCCAGATCGCAACGGCCACCAGGACCACGGCAACAGGGATCAGGATATACAGAGCGGCCATCAGGACCTCCAGAGGCCGAAATCAGCGTTTCGGCTGCGATTAATGGCGTGTCGCCTTGCGCATAGGCGCCAGTGGGGCGGTCCGCTGGCGGATCAGCCGCGGCCCGCTGGATCCGGCTGGCGCGTGAGCCGCAGGGCGTTGAGTACCACCAGCAGCGAGCTGATCGACATCCCGAGCGCCGCCCATAGAGGAGTGACCCAGCCCACTGCAGCGAACGGCAGAATCAGGCCATTGTACAGACTTGCCCAGGCAAGGTTTTCGATGATGATGCGTCGGCTGCGCCGGGCGATATCGAAGGCCTGCGCGAGGCTGCCGAGACGATTGGACAGCAACACGGCATCGGCGCTGGTCTTCGCCAGATCCGTTGCCGAGCCCATGGCGACGCTGATGTCGGCCGCGGCCAGCACCGGGACATCGTTGACGCCATCGCCGAGCATCAGCACGCGATGCCCTTCGGCCTGCAATGCCTGCAGCCTGGCGAGCTTCGCCGCCGGAGTCATGCCACCTTCAGCCTGGTCAATGCCCAGGTCGCTGGCGATCTGCGCCACCATCGGCGAGCTGTCTCCGGAAAGCAGCAGTGTCCGCCAGCCGCGTCGGCGGCAGGCTTCCAGCAGAGCCGGGGCGTCGTCGCGTAGCCGGTCGTCGAGTACCAGCCAGGCCAGCGGGCCTTGCTCGTCGCCCAACAGAAGCCACTGGCCGTGTTCGCCAGGAATGGCCGGCGCGGAACCGGCGAAGCCTTCGGCCACGAAGCCCGGCTGGCCGATGCGCAGGTTGCGGCCTTGAACGCTGCCCTGCAGGCCGAGGCCTGGTACCGTCTCGACGGATTCGGCAGCCAGCGGCGCGCGGCCGAAGGCGCGGGCGATCGGATGCTCGGAGCGGTTCTCCAGCGCCGCGGCCAGCGCGAGACAGCTATCGGCATCGAGCTCACCGAGCGGGTGCACGGCGCTGAGCGTGAGGCGCCCTTCGGTGAGGGTCCCGGTCTTGTCGAAAACAACGGTGTCGATCTGGTTTAGGCCTTCCAGGACATGTCCGCGGGTCAACAGCAGGCCGAGCTTATGCAGGGTGCCGGTGGCCGCCGTCAGCGCAGTGGGGGTCGCCAGCGAAAGGGCGCAGGGGCAGGTCGCGACCAGCAGCGCGAGGACGATCCAGAAGGCGCGTTGCGGGTCGATCTGCCACCAGACCAGGCCGACGATGCTGGCCACCACCAGCACCACCAGCAGAAACCATTGGGCGACTCGGTCAGCCAGTTCGGCGAGCTTGGGTTTGTCGCCCTGGGCGCGTTCCAGCAGGCGGACAATGGCGGACAGCCGGGTGTCGTCGCCCAGTGCCTGGACCTCCACGGTCAGCGGGCCTTCGACATTGAGGGTGCCGGCGGTAACCGAATCGCCGGCACCGCGTGGAAGAGGCAGATATTCCCCCGTTAGAACCGACTCGTCGACGCTGGATTGCCCGCTGAGAATCACGCCGTCAGCCGGGATCAATCCGCCGGGCTGCACCAGTACTTGGTCGCCGAGCTGCAGTTCGCTGAGCAGAATGCGGTGACTGTGACCGTCGGCATCCAGCTTCAGGCAGGACGCCGGCAGCAGGTTGACCAGTTGCGCGGTGGCGGCCGCCGTGCGCTCGCGTGCCCTGCGCTCCAGGTATCGCCCGGCCAGCAGGAAGAGGGCGAACATGCCCACCGCATCGAAATAAAGCTCGCCCTGGCCGGTGATGGTCGACCATATGCCGGCGACATAGGCGCCGCCGATGGCCAGCGATACCGACACGTCCATGGTCAGGTGGCGGGTACGCAGATCCCGTAACGCACCCTTGAAGAAATCGGTACAGCAGTAGAAGACGATGGGCGTGGTCAGCAGCAGCGCGGTCCAGCGGAGGGTGACGAAGAAGCTCTCCGACAGGTCCAGGTTGAACTCCGGCCAGGTCGCCATGGTTGCCATCATGACCTGCATCCAGAGCAGGCCGGTGACACCCAGTTGGCGCAACGAGCGCCGGTTCTCGCTCGCCAGGCGTTCGGCCGCCTGGTCGGCCTGATACGGGTGGGCCGCGTAGCCGATGCGGCGCAGCTCGCCCAACAGCTCGCTGAGCGGTAACTGCGCATCGCTCCAGCGCACGTTCAGGCGATGATTGGACAGGTTGAGGTTGGCCTCGGCCACGCCCTTCAGGTTGCGCAGATGGCGTTCGATCAGCCAGCCGCAGGCCGCGCAGCTGATGCCTTCGATCATCAGGGACGTGCTTGCCAGCTCGCCCTGGTGCTGAACGAAAGGTTGCTGTACGTCCTTGCGGTCGTACAACGCCATTTCCTCGCTGAGCTCCTGTGGGAGCGCCTGGGGATTGATCGCCGTGTCGCTGCGGTGCAGGTAGTAGCTTTCCAGGCCGCCCTTGACGATGGCTTCGGCCACCGCCTGACAGCCCGGGCAACATAAGGCCCGCGTCTCACCCAGCACGCGGGCCTGAAAGGGGCTGCCGGGAGGAACCGGCAGCCCGCAGTGGTAGCAGGGGAGGGGCTTTGCCATCAGCGGCTCAAGGCTTCAGTTCGAGCGCGCGGCCGGCTTCAACCGTCTTTTCACCATACAGGCGCCAGTCCTGGTCGCCTTCTCGGCCGAGGAGCTCGATGAAGCGTCGGCCGGTGATCGACTCCTGCATCTGTCCCTGATAGATGCCGTCGCCCTGCGGTTGCAGGACCACGCGGCGGTCACGCTCCGGCTGGGTCGGGGAGAGCAGATTCAGCACCAGTTGCCGAGGCCGGCTCGCACCGCTCAGCTGCACCTCGGCCAGACCACGCTCGTCATTGAGGACGATACGGGCCTGCATCTCCAGACGCTCCGCCAGCTTTTCTCGCTCGAGGGACTGGTTGATCCCTTTGCCGGCATCGTAGTAGTTGTCCGCCACCAGCGTATCGGCGTTGCGGATGGCAATCGTCAGCAACGACACCCCCAACACCACCGAACTCAGCAGAATCGCGATGACAAACCAGGCCCAGAACTGGGTGTACCAACGTGTTTGTTCGTTATCGGAGCGCATGCATTACCTTTCTAGCGGATGCTTGGGCCGATGAAACGGCTGTCGGCATCGTCGTTGATCGATTCGTCGTCTACCGAACGGACATGGAAGACGATCTCATTGGTGCTCGAGGGCAGCTTCTCCGGTGCGATGGACAGTTCCACCGGCACGGTCACCAGCTCACCCGCTTCGGCCCGTATCTCGCTGCGGCCCTCATAGACCAGGCCGTCGAGACCCGAGGCCTCGATCACGAAGGTCTGCTCGCGCTGAGCCTTGTTCATGACCTTGAGGGTGTACACGTTCTCGATATTGCCTTGCTCGTTCTCGCGATAGAGCACGCGATCCTTGAGCACGTCCAGTTTGACCAGCGGGCGATCATACACGGCATAGGTGAACAGCCCCATCATCGCCAGCAGCGCGACGGCGTAACCGATCAGGCGCGGACGCAGCAGATGGGTCTTCTGGCCGGACAGGTTGTGTTCGGTGGTGTAGCTGATCAGCCCGCGTGGGTAGTTCATCTTGTCCATGATCGCGTCGCACGCATCGATACAGGCCGCGCAGCCGATACATTCGATCTGCAGGCCGTCGCGGATGTCGATACCGGTCGGGCAGACCTGCACGCACATGGTGCAGTCGATGCAATCACCCAGGCCCATGGCCTTGTAATCGGCGTCCTTCTTGCGCGGGCCGCGCTTCTCGCCGCGGCGCGGATCGTAGGAAACGATCAGCGTGTCCTTGTCGAACATCACGCTCTGGAAGCGTGCGTACGGGCACATGTAGATGCAGACCTGCTCGCGCAGATAGCCGGCGTTGCCGTAGGTGGCGAGCGTGAAGAAAGCCACCCAGAACAAGGCCCAGCCGCCAACCTGCAAGGTGAGCAGGTCAGGTACCAGTTCGCGAATGGGGGTGAAGTACCCGACAAAGGTGACCCCCGTCGCGAAGGAGACAAACAGCCAGATGCTGTGCTTGCCCAGCTTGCGGACGAACTTGCTGCCGCTCATGGGAGCCTTGTCCAGCTTCATGCGCTGGTTGCGATCACCCTCGGTGACCTTTTCGGCCCACATGAAAACCCAGGTGAACACGCTTTGTGGGCAGGTGTAGCCGCACCATACGCGGCCGGCGAACACAGTGATGAAGAACAGGCCGAAGGCGCAGATGATCAGCAGCCACGACAACAGCATGAAGTCCTGAGGCCAGAAGGTAGCCCCGAAGACATGGAATTTGCGCTCCGGAAGATCCCACCAGACAGCCTGTCGGCCGTTCCAGTTGATCCATGCTGTGCCGAAATAAAGGATGAAGAGAACCGCTCCGCCGACGCGGCGGACATTGCGAAACAGGCCGGAGAAGGCTCGGGTGTAGATTTTTTCACGCGCGGCATAGAGGTCAGCGGACGCTCCTGCCTTGGACGGAGGGGTTACATCACAAACGGGGATCTGCTCAGTCATCGAGTGCGTACCACGGCGGAAGGTGGGTGTCCCGGCCGATACGTGCCAACCGGGATCATTTTTCTGTCCAGCTGCGAATGGTACGCCCGGAGCGTTGAGGTCGGGTGTGACAGGTCGTCACTCCCGACCCCGGTCGATCACTGCTCCGGTTGCTGCGACAGGCTGTAGACGTAGGCTGCCAGCAGGTGAACCTTGTCATGGCCAAGGATCGCTTCCTGGGCAGGCATGCGGCCATTGCGACCGTAGCGCAGGGTCTGTTGGATCTGAGCGAAGCTCGAACCATACAGCCAGACGTTGTCGGTCAGGTTCGGCGCGCCCATGGCTGTAACGCCCTTGGCTTCCGGTCCATGGCAGACTACACAGTTGGCGGCGAAGATTTTTTGACCCTGCTCAATGTCGACGCTGATACCCTCTGGGGTATCACGGCCGGACAGGCTGCGAACGTAGCCAGCCACGTTGCGAATGCCTTCTTCTCCGATCACGTCCTTCCACGCCGGCATTGCAGCCTGACGGCCATGCAGGATGGTGGTCTTGATCGTCTCGGGCTCGCCGCCCCACAGCCAATCATCGTCGGTCAGGTTGGGGAAGCCATAGGCGCCCTTGGCGTCGGAGCCGTGGCAGACGGAGCAGTTGGAGGCGAACAGACGGCCACCCATCTTCAGCGCCTGCGGGTCCTTGGCCACTTCCTCTACCGGCATGGCGGCGTATTTGGCGTACAGCGGGCCGTACTGCTCGTCGGCCTTGTCCATCTCGCGCTGCCATTCCTTGACCTGAGTCCAGCCGTCCTCATAGCCCGGCAGCAGGCCTTTCCAGTTGCCCAGGCCGGGGTAGAGCGCCAGGTAGCCGAGCGCGAACACCACGGTGCCGACGAACAGCATGAACCACCAGCGCGGCAGCGGGTTGTCGTACTCCTCGATGCCGTCATAGGAGTGGCCAACGGTTTCTTCGGTGCTGTCAGGGCGTTGGCCCTTGCGAGTTGCCAGTAGCAGCCAGACCAGCGCGGCAATGGTGCCGAGGCTCAGCAGGGTGACGTACCAACTCCAAAACGAGGTCATTTATTTCTTACTCCTGGAAGCTTCTTCATCACGCTTCTTGGCGTCGGTCTCGTCGTCCGCGAAGGGCAGATTGGCGGCTTCGTCGAAGCTTTGCTTGCGTTTGCTGCTGTAGGCCCAGAGCACCACGCCAATAAAGGCGACGAATACCAGAATTGTGCCCAGGCCACGAAGAGTCCCGATTTCCATCATGCGTTACCGTTTGTTGGTGAGTGCGGTGCCGAGTACTTGCAGATAGGCCACCATGGCGTCCATCTCGGTCTTGCCACGAACGGCATCCCGGGCGCCGGCGATGTCTTCGTCGGTGTAGGGCACGCCGAGGGTGCGCAGCGCCGACATCTTCTTGGCGGTGTCCTTGCCATCGAGGGTCTTCTCGACCAGCCACGGGTAGGACGGCATCTTCGACTCGGGCACGACGTTGCGCGGGTTGTACAGGTGCGCACGGTGCCAATCATCGGAGTAACGGCCGCCGACACGGGCCAGGTCCGGACCGGTACGCTTGGAGCCCCACAGGAACGGATGGTCGTAGACGCTTTCGCCGGCGACGGAGTAGTGGCCGTAGCGCTCGGTTTCGGCGCGGAACGGGCGCACCATCTGCGAGTGGCAGCCCACGCAGCCTTCGCGGATGTACAGGTCACGGCCTTCGAGCTGCAGCGCGGTGTAGGGCTTCATGCCCTCGACCGGCTCGTTGACGGCGTCCTGGAAGAACAGCGGGACGATCTGGGTCAGACCGCCGATGCTCACCGCCAGGATCATGAACAGGGTCAGCAGACCGATGTTCTTTTCAAGTATTTCGTGGTTCTTCATCTATCCGTTTCCTCAAGCGATCTGCGCGGCAGCGTCGTACTGGG
Organism: Stutzerimonas sp. Brlt_14; assembly: GCF_051948915.1. Classification (NCBI taxonomy): domain Bacteria; kingdom Pseudomonadati; phylum Pseudomonadota; class Gammaproteobacteria; order Pseudomonadales; family Pseudomonadaceae; genus Stutzerimonas; species Stutzerimonas sp. Brlt_14. The sequence continues at coordinate 545,772 of NZ_JAYJLM010000002.1, read as the reverse complement.
CTGCTTTGGCGACACGCACGGTGCGCCAGGTGTTGTAGGCCATCAGCAGCATGCCGGCGAGGAAGAAGGCGCCGCCGAGCGCACGGACGATGAAGCCTGGGTGGCTGGCTTCCAGCGCTTCGACGAAGGAGTAGGTCAGCGTGCCGTCTTCGTTGATTGCGCGCCACATCAGGCCCTGGGTGATGCCGTTGACCCACATCGAGGCGATGTAGAGCACGGTGCCGATGGTGGCCAGCCAGAAGTGCGCATTGATCAGGCCGATGCTGTGCATCTGCTCGCGACCGAACACTTTCGGGATCAGGTGGTACATGGAGCCGATGGTGATCATCGCTACCCAGCCGAGGGCGCCAGCGTGTACGTGGCCGATGGTCCAGTCGGTGTAGTGGGACAGGGCGTTGACGGTCTTGATGGCCATCATCGGACCTTCGAAGGTCGACATGCCGTAGAACGCCAGCGAAACCACCAGGAAGCGCAGGATCGGATCGGTGCGCAGCTTATGCCAGGCGCCGGACAGGGTCATCATGCCGTTGATCATGCCGCCCCAGCTCGGTGCCAGCAGGATGATCGACATCACCATGCCCAGGCTCTGCGCCCAGTCCGGCAGGGCGGTGTAGTGCAGGTGGTGCGGGCCGGCCCAGATATAAAGGGTGATCAGTGCCCAGAAGTGGACGATCGACAGGCGATAGGAATACACCGGACGCTCGGCCTGCTTCGGCACGAAGTAGTACATCATGCCCAGGAAGCCGGTGGTCAGGAAGAAGCCCACGGCGTTGTGGCCGTACCACCACTGCACCATCGCATCGGTCGCGCCCGAATAGATCGAGTAGGACTTGAACCAGCTCACCGGGATTTCCAGGTTGTTGACGATGTGCAGCATCGCCGTCACCAGGATGAAGGCACCGAAGAACCAGTTACCCACATAGATGTGCTTGGCCTTGCGCTTCATGATGGTGCCGAAGAACACGGCGATGTAGGACACCCATACCAGGGTGATCAGGATGTCGATCGGCCATTCCAGTTCCGCGTATTCCTTGGAGCTGGTGAAGCCTTGCGGCAGCGTGATGACCGCCAGCACGATCACGGCTTGCCAACCCCAGAAGGTGAAGGCAGCGAGACCATCGGAGAACAGTCGCGTCTGGCAGGTGCGCTGAACCACGTAGTAGGACGTGGCGAACAGTGCGCAACCACCGAAGGCGAAGATCACCGCGTTGGTGTGCAAGGGACGCAGACGACCGAAGCTCGTCCACGGCAGGTCGAAATTGAGCGAGGGCCACACCAGCTGCGCGGCGATGAAAACACCCAGGCCCATCCCAATGATTCCCCACACCACCGTCATGATGGCGAATTGGCGAACCACCTTATAGTTATAAGCAGTCTCACTTATTGCTGTGCTCATGCAAGGCTTCCACGCTAATGGCATTTTCGAAGGCAAAAACGGCGGCAAGTATGGAGAAAGCAGGGGGGCAATGCAAACGACGCCCGGGCTCTCTTTGCTGGCCGAAACCCTGATTTAAAGCGTCTTCCGTGTGCTGTGCAGGGACGATTCGCACCAGGCCGGTGCGCGGGATTTATCGAGTTCGCCTTATGGTTCTAGGCGGGGCGGCGAATCGGAAGCAAAGCTTAAAAGTGCAGCTGCGGAGGGGGAAGGTCTTCGGTCGGCTGAGGATGCGACAGATAGTCGCAGCGCCGTGGAAGTTGCCTTGGAACAAGGCGGGAAGGGCGGTACGAGTGTACCGCCCTTTTACGACTCACTGCTTGGCGACTTGTTCCGGGTTTTTCGACAAGCTGTAAACGTAGGCAGCGAGCAGGTGCACCTTGTCGTTACCCAGGTACTGCTGCTGAGCCGGCATCTGGCCGTTGCGGCCGTGACGGATGGTCTGCTGCAGTTGGCCCAGGCTCGAACCGTAGATCCAGCCGGAGGCATGCTGCAGGTTCGGCGCGCCCAGCGCGGCCATGCCTTCGCCACCCTGGCCGTGGCAGACGGCGCAGGTCTGCGCATAGACCTCCTTGCCTTTGCCCAGATCGGCATCGGTGCCTTCCGGCAGCGGCAGACCGGCGAGTTCGTTGCGCACGAAGGCGGCGACGTTCTTCACGCCTTCTTCGCCGATGGCCTGGCCCCAGGCCGGCATGGCAGCGATACGGCCGTTCAGAATGCTGGTCTTGATCGAGGTCGCATCACCGCCCCAGCGCCAGTGCTGGTCGGCCAGGTTCGGGAAGCCCAGGGAGCCCTTGGCGTCGGAGCCATGGCAGATGGCGCAGTAGTTGGCGAACAGGCGGGCGCCCATTTTCACAGCCTGCGGGTCCTGTGCCACCTGTTCCACCGACATGGCAGCGTACTTGGCGAAGATCGGGCCGTACTTCTCGTCGGCTTGCGAAACCTCACGCTCCCACTGCTTCTCCTGGGTCCAGCCACCTTCGTAACCCGGCAGGACGCCCTTCCAGTTGCCCAGGCCCGGGTAGAGCACCAGGTAGAGAATGCCGAACACCAGCGTGCCGATGAACAGCAAGAACCACCAGCGCGGCAGCGGGTTGTCGTATTCCTCGATGCCGTCGAAGGCATGACCCATCGTCTGGTCGGTAGTACCGGCGGACTCGCCCTTGCGGGTGGCGAAGATCAGCCAGAACAGAGCGACGATGGTGCCCAGCGTCAGCAGGGCGATGTATCCACTCCAGAAAGTGCTCATGTGCTACTCCTGGACAGCCCGAGCAACTCTGGCTGTCCGCGATTGAAGTCCCTGACGGCTGGCTTGGCAGTCCGTCATTTTTCTTGGCCGATCGGAATCAGCGCTTGTTGGTCAGAGCCGTGCCGAGTACCTGCAGGTAGGCCACCATCGCGTCCATTTCGGTCTTGCCCTTGACGGAGTCACGGGCGCCGGCGATGTCTTCGTCGGTGTAGGGCACGCCGAGGGTGCGCAACGCCGACATCTTCTTGGCGGTGTCCTTGCCATCAAGGGTCTTCTCGACCAGCCACGGGTAGGACGGCATCTTCGACTCGGGCACGACGTTGCGCGGGTTGTACAGGTGCGCACGGTGCCAATCATCGGAGTAGCGGCCGCCGACACGGGCCAGGTCCGGACCGGTACGCTTGGAGCCCCACAGGAACGGATGGTCGTAGACGCTTTCGCCGGCGACGGAGTAGTGGCCGTAGCGCTCGGTTTCGGCGCGGAACGGGCGCACCATCTGCGAGTGGCAGCCCACGCAGCCTTCGCGGATGTACAGGTCACGGCCTTCCAGTTGCAGCGCGGTGTAGGGCTTCATGCCCTCGACCGGCTCGTTGACGGCGTCCTGGAAGAACAGCGGGACGATCTGGGTCAGACCGCCGATGCTCACCGCCAGGATCATGAACAGGGTCAGCAGACCAACGTTCTTCTCGAGTTTTTCATGCGATTTCATTTACGTCGGCTCCTCAAGCGATCTGCGCGGCGGCGTCATACTCGGCCGGCTTGGCCGCCTGAACGGTGCGCCAAGTGTTGTAGGCCATCACCAGCATGCCGGCGAAGAAGATCGCACCACCGATCATCCGCACCACGAAACCGGGGTGGCTGGCTTCCAGCGCTTCGACGAAGGAGTAGGTCAGGGTGCCGTCGTCGTTGATCGCACGCCACATCAGGCCCTGAGCGATACCGTTGACCCACATCGAGGCGATGTAGAGCACGGTGCCGATGGTGGCCAGCCAGAAGTGGGTGTTGATCAGGCCGATGCTGTGCATCTGCTCGCGACCGAACACTTTCGGGATCAGGTGGTACAGCGCGCCGATGGACACCATGGCAACCCAGCCGAGGGCGCCGGCGTGTACGTGGCCGATGGTCCAGTCGGTGTAGTGGGACAGGGCATTGACGGTCTTGATCGCCATCATCGGGCCTTCGAAAGTGGACATGCCGTAGAACGCCAGCGAGACCACCAGGAAGCGCAGGATCGGGTCGCTACGCAGTTTGTGCCAGGCGCCCGACAGGGTCATCATGCCGTTGATCATGCCACCCCAGCTCGGTGCGAGCAGGATCAGCGACATCACCATGCCCAGGCTCTGCGCCCAGTCCGGCAGGGCGGTGTAGTGCAGGTGGTGCGGGCCGGCCCAGATGTAGACGGTGATCAGTGCCCAGAAGTGAACGATCGACAGGCGATAGGAGTACACCGGACGCTCGGCCTGCTTCGGCACGAAGTAGTACATGATCCCGAGGAAGCCGGCGGTGAGGAAGAAGCCCACGGCGTTGTGGCCGTACCACCACTGCACCATCGCGTCGGTGGCGCCGGAGTACAGCGAGTACGACTTCATCGCGGTGACCGGAATTTCCAGGTTGTTGACGATGTGCAGGATCGCCACGGTCAGGATGAAGGCACCGAAGAACCAGTTACCGACATAGATATGCTTGACCTTGCGCGTCGCCAGCGTGCCGAAGAAGACGATCGCATAGGCCACCCAGACGATGGTGATCAGGATGTCGATCGGCCACTCCAGTTCCGCGTATTCCTTGGAGCTGGTGAAGCCCAGCGGCAGGGAGATCGCGGCGAGCAGGATGACCAGCTGCCAGCCCCAGAAGGTGAACGCGGCCAGCTTAGGCGCGAACAGGGTGGTTTGGCAGGTGCGCTGAACCGAGTAGTAGGAAGTCGCGAACAGAGCACAGCCGCCGAAGGCGAAGATCACCGCGTTGGTGTGCAATGGGCGAAGACGACCGAAACTGGTCCACGGGAGGTCGAAGTTCAGAAATGGCCAGGCCAATTGTGCTGCGATGAAAACGCCGAGCCCCATCCCGACGATTCCCCACACCACCGTCATGATGGCGAATTGGCGGACCACCTTGTAACTGTAGGCGGTACTGGTTGCTGTGTTCATGTATGGGCTTCCATCCACGGGTAATGAGCAGTTTTTTCTTTCTAATAGAAAGCGGGGCAAGAATGGGGAAAGGGCAATCTGCCGGTATTGACGCGGGTCAATACACACAATGTGACAAAGGGCATCTCGTCGGCTGGAACCATCCGCAGGGCGCGGCGTCGGCCAGTCTGATTCTGGCCCACGGCGCCGGTGCGCCGATGGACAGTCCGTTCATGGAGCAAATGGCTGTGCGCCTTGCCGCGCGCGGGGTTGCGGTGTGCCGCTTCGAGTTCGCCTACATGGCGGCGCGACGCCAGGGAATGGGCAGACGCCCGCCCAGTCCGCAGGCTCAGTTGCTCGCACAATGGCGGGAAGTCCATGCGCTGGTGCGACAGCAGGCCACAGGACCGCTGGCCATCGGCGGCAAGTCCATGGGCGGGAGAATGGCGAGCCTGTTAGCCGATGAGCTGGAGGCCGAGGCACTGGTGTGCCTGGGCTATCCGTTCCATCCCGCGGGGAAGCCGGACAAGCCTCGAGTGGCCCATCTGCAAGGGCTGAGGACGCCGACATTGATCGTGCAGGGCGAGCGCGATGCACTCGGTGATCGCGAGCGGGTGGCGCAATACCCGTTGTCGCCTGCGATCGCCCTGCATTGGCTCGCTGCGGCGGACCATGATCTGAAGCCGCTGAAGCGCTCGGGGCTGACCCACGAGCAGCATCTGGACGAAGCGGCGGACGTCATCGCCGCGTTTCTGGGCGGGCTTTCAAGCCCCTGAGAAGTGGCAGCGAGCACCTGCGACGCTCGCTGCACTTGCGCTCAGCGGTTGAAGCGTTCGACCAGTGCGTACTGCCCCTGCGCCGTTGCCGCGAGGTCCTCGCTGAGCAGCGCCGAGCTACGGGCGTCGCCGGCGGTCTGGTCGGCGAGGCGGGCGATGGTGCTGACGTTGTGGCTGATCTCGTCGGCGACGGCGCTCTGCTCTTCGGTGGCCGAGGCGATCTGGGTGGTCATGTCGATGATATTGCCCATGGCCTCGTTGATGCCCGTCAGCGCCTGGTCGGCCTGGAGCACCTGCTCGACGCCGCGGCTGGCATGGACCCGACCGGCCTCGGTGGTCTGCACGGCGTGGCGTGCCTGCTGCTGCAGCTTTTCGATGAGCTGGTGGATCTCGCCGGTGGCCGCCCCGGTACGCTGGGCCAGCTGGCGTACCTCGTCGGCAACCACGGCGAAGCCGCGGCCGCTCTCGCCGGCGCGCGCCGCCTCGATGGCGGCGTTGAGTGCCAGCAGGTTGGTCTGATCGGCGATGCTCTTGATCACGTCGACCACGCTACCGATCGCCTCGCTGTCGCTGGCCAACTGATTGACCGCTTCGCCGGTCTTGGCCACCGAGTCGGACAGTTGCTGGATGGCCTTGCGCGTCTCGGCGGTGACTTCCCGGCCGTGGACAGTGAGGCGGCTGGCTTCACGGGTGGCGTCGGCAGCCAACGCAACGTTGCTGGCCACTTCCTGCGTGGTTGCGGCCATCTCGTTGATGGCCGTGGCCACCTGCTCGGTTTCCTGATGCTGCTGCACCAGGCCGTTGGCACAGTTCTGAGCCAGCGTGTCGGCCTCCTTGGCCTGACCCTGCAGCTGCACGGCGGTGTCCTGCAGGCGTGTGAGGCAGGTCTTCAGGTGGGCCTGCTGGCTGAGCATGGCCATTTCCAGCTGCGCTTCGACGCCGCGGCTATCGGTGTACATGCGCGCGATCAGCGGATCACTGGTGCTCTGCTGCGCCAGCTGCATCAGCCGGCGCAGGCCACGCTGCTGCCAATGCAGGCCGGCAAGGCCGAGCGGAATCGACAGCAGGGCCGCTGCCATGAAGCCCGCGGCATGGTCGAAGAATGCACCGAGCAGAAAGCCGATCTGGCCCACCAGAATGAACGGCAGCCACTTCATCAGTACGGGTAGCCAGACGTCGCTGCGCGGTACGCCGCTCTTGCCCGCATTCAGTCGTGCGTAGAGTGCTTCGGCGCGCTGGATCTGCTCGCGCGTCGGTTTGGTCCGCACCGATTCGTACCCGGTGACCTGCCGCTGCTGATCGAGAATCGGCGTGACGTAGGCATTGACCCAATAGTGGTCACCGTTCTTGCGACGATTCTTGACCACGCCCATCCACGGCTTGCCTTGCTTGAGCGTCGTCCACATATGCTCGAACACCGCGGGAGGCACGTCCGGGTGGCGCACCAGGTTGTGCGGCGCGCGGATCAGCTCGTCGCGAGCGAAGCCACTGACTTCGGCGAAGATGTCGTTGCAGTAGGTGATCTGCCCTTTCAGGTCGGTGGTCGAGATGAGGCGTTGCTGGTCGGGGAAGGCATATTCACGCTGGGATACGGGCTGGTTGTTACGCATCGACTTTTCACGCCTGGCATTGAATGTTCGGAGGAGCGCGCCTGACCTTTGATGTTCTTCTGGGTCCGGGCTGACCTATGGGTCGGCCATGGCATGGCGTTCTTGAGACGGCAAAGCTGATTCGAGGATCAACTTTGGTCGAAAGGCGACTGACGGCAGAATCGGCTTAATGGTTCTGCAATCTTTTTGCGAGAGGGTTAATGCGTGTCCGGACGTTCCGGTCGGCGGGGCGGTGGCGAAGTCAGGGACCGGACAGCGTGCATGGATGTTCAGGCGGCTGGAGATTGGACGCCAGTGGACGGCGAGACGCCGGTGCGAACGGATTCGCACCGGCGTTTTTTCTGCCTGATCAGCTCCCGATCAGCTGGCGCAATACGTAGTGCAGGATGCCGCCGGCCTTGAAGTACTGGACCTCGTTCAGCGTATCGATGCGGCTCAGCACCTGGAACGAATCGCGCGAGCCGTCCTGCCGTTCCACGTCGACGGTGAGCAGCTGGCGTGGCTTGATGTCCCCGCCGAGCCCTCGGATCGACAGCTTCTCCGTGCCGTTCAGACCCAGCGACTGACGCGTCTGCTCGCCGACGAACTGCAGCGCCAGCACGCCCATGCCGATGAGGTTGGATCGGTGGATGCGCTCGAAGCTCTCGGCGATGACCGCCTTCACGCCCAGCAGGTTGGTGCCCTTGGCGGCCCAGTCACGGCTGGAGCCGGTGCCATACTCCTTGCCGGCGATCACCACCAGCGGCACGCCTTCGGCCTGATAGCGCATGGCGGCGTCGTAGATCGACAGCTTTTCACCACTCGGCTGGTAGAGCGTGTTGCCGCCTTCCTCGCCGCCGAGCATCTCGTTCTTGATGCGGATGTTGGCAAAGGTGCCGCGCATCATCACTTCGTGGTTGCCGCGGCGCGAGCCGTAGGAGTTGAAGTCTTCCGGCGCCACCCCCAGCGACTGCAGGTACAGGCCGGCCGGCGAACTCGCCTTGATGTTGCCGGCGGGCGAGATGTGGTCGGTAGTGATGGAGTCGCCGAACACCGCCAGAACCCGGGCATTTTCGACGTCCGTCGGCGGCGCTGATGGCTGGCCGATATCTTCGAAGTAGGGCGGGTTCTGCACGTAGCTGGAGCTGGCATTCCACTGATAAGTGTCGCCGGCGCTGACCGGAATCTTCTGCCAGTGCTCGTCGCCGCTGAATACGTCGGCATAGCGGCTGCGGAACATCTCGCCGTCGATACGCGCCACGGCTTCGGCGATTTCGGCGCTGCTCGGCCAGATATCCTTCAGGTACACCGGCTGATTCTGGTCGTCGTAGCCCAGCGGCTCGCGGTCCATGTTGATGCGCGTGGTGCCGGCCAGGGCGAAGGCGACCACCAGCGGTGGCGAGGCCAGCCAGTTGGCCTTGACCAACGGGTGTACGCGGCCCTCGAAGTTGCGGTTGCCGGACAGCACCGACGATACGATCAGGTCGTTGTCGGTAATCGCCTGGCCGATGGCATCCGGCAACGGCCCGGAGTTGCCGATACAGGTGGTGCAGCCATAGCCCACCAGGTTGAAGCCGAGCTGGTCCAGATAGCGTGTCAGCCCAGCCCGCTCGAGGTAGTCGGTGACCACCTTGGAGCCCGGCGCCAGTGAGGACTTGACCCAGGGCTGACGCTTGAGCCCGCGCTCAACCGCCTTCTTGGCGACCAGACCGGCGGCCATCAGTACATTGGGGTTAGAGGTATTGGTGCAGGAGGTGATTGCCGCGATCACCACCGCGCCGTGCTTGAGGTGGAAGTTCTCGCCCTTGACCTTCACCGAGGTGTCGGCCTGCTGCTTGCGCCCGCCGGTTTCCAGTAGCAGGTCGAAGTTGGCGCCGATATCGCCGAGCGTGACCCGGTCCTGCGGGCGCTTGGGCCCGGCTACGGACGGCTGCACCTGGGCCAGGTCCAGCTCCAGGGTGGCGGTGAACACAGGGTCCGGCGAATCGCTGTCACGCCACATGCCCTGCGCCTTGCTGTAGGCCTCGACCAAGGCAATGCGCTCCTCGTTGCGGCCGGTCAGGCGCAGGTAGTCGATGGTGATCTGGTCGACCGGGAAGAAGCCGCAGGTAGCGCCGTACTCGGGCGCCATGTTGCCGATGGTGGCACGGTCGGCCAGCGGCAGGTGATCCAGCCCCGGGCCGTAGAACTCGACGAATTTGCCGACCACGCCGTGCTTGCGCAGCATCTGCGTCACGGTCAGCACCAGGTCGGTGGCGGTGACGCCCTCGTTGAGCTTGCCGCTGAGGCGGAAACCGATCACCTCAGGAATCAGCATCGATACCGGTTGGCCGAGCATCGCCGCTTCGGCCTCGATGCCGCCGACACCCCAGCCGAGTACGCCGAGGCCATTGATCATGGTGGTGTGCGAATCGGTGCCGACCAGGGTGTCCGGGTAGGCGACGGTTTCGCCGTTCTCTTCGCGGGTCCAGACAACCTGGCCGAGGTATTCCAGGTTGACCTGGTGGCAGATGCCGGTACCCGGCGGCACCACGCTGAAGTTGTCGAAGGCCTGCTGGCCCCAGCGCAGGAACTCGTAGCGTTCGCCGTTGCGCTGCATCTCGATCTCGACGTTCTGCTCGAAAGCCTGGTCGCTGCCGAAGCGGTCGACCATCACCGAGTGGTCGATCACCAGGTCCACCGGCGACAGCGGGTTGATCTTTTGCGGATCACCGCCGGCCCTGGCCACGGCATCGCGCATGGCCGCGAGGTCGACTACCGCCGGGACGCCGGTGAAGTCCTGCATCAGCACCCGGGCGGGGCGGTACTGGATTTCCTGGTCCGAGCTGCGGGTTTGCAGCCAGGTCACCAGCGATCTGAGATCGTCGCTGCGTACGGTCACGTCATCTTCCCAGCGCAGCAGGTTCTCCAGCAGCACCTTGAGGGAGGTGGGCAGTCGGCTGATGTCGCCCAGCTGGGCGGCTGCGTCGGGAAGGCTGTAGTAGTGGTAGGTCTTGCCGGCAACCTCGAGGCTGCGGCGACATTTCAGGCTATCCAGGGAAGGCATTCCTCATCTCCTTGTGCCCACACGGTGAGGGCTGGCTGATGAACGAGCTTTGAAACTAGCCCTTGGGCAGGTGTTTCGCTACTGCACTGGACCGGGCGATGCGGGCGAGGGTTCCCGCGGTCGGCTATGATGCGCGGCTTTGGCGCAGACCCGACCGCTCACAGGATCCGAACATGAATACATTGTTGCTGCATTGCCGCCCCGGGTTCGAAAGCGAGGTCTGTGCCGAAATCAGTGAGCACGCCGCCATCCTCGAAGTCGCCGGCTATGCCAAGGCGCGGCCTGACAGCGCCTGTGCCGAGTTCATCTGCAGCGAGCCCGGCGGCGCCGAAAGGCTGATGCGCCGGCTGCGCTTCGCCGATCTGATTTTTCCGCGGCAATGGGCACGTGGCGACTACCTGCAGCTTCCGGAAACCGATCGCATCAGCGTGCTGCTGGCGCACCTGGCGGACTACCCGGTGTGCAGCAGCCTGTGGCTGGAGGTGCTGGATACCAACGATGGCAAGGAGCTTTCCAACTTCTGCCGCAAGTTCGAGGCGCCGCTGCGCAAGGCGCTGGTCAAGGCCGGGCGCCTCGACGAGCAGGGCAAGGGGCCGCGCCTTCTGCTCACGTTCAAGAGCGGTCGCGACGTATTCGTCGGCATCGCCGAGGCGAACAACAGCGCGCTGTGGCCGATGGGCATCCCGCGCCTGAAGTTTCCGCGCCAGGCACCCAGCCGCTCGACGCTCAAGCTGGAGGAGGCCTGGCACCATTTCATCCCGCGTGAGCAGTGGGATACGCGGCTGGCGGCGGGCATGACCGGAGTCGACCTCGGCGCGGCGCCGGGCGGCTGGACCTGGCAGATGGTCAACCGGCATATCAAGGTCAGCGCGGTGGACAACGGGCCGATGAACGCCGACCTGATGGATTCCGGGCTGGTGGAACATTTTCGCGCCGACGGCTTTACCTTCCGCCCGAAAAGGCCGGTGGACTGGATGGTCTGCGACATCGTCGAGAAGCCGGCGCGCAATGCTGCGCTGCTGGAAACCTGGATCGGCGAGGGCCTGTGCCGCGAGGCGGTGGTGAACCTCAAGTTGCCGATGAAGCAGCGCTACGCCGAGGTCAAGCGCCTGCTCGAACGTATTGCCGACGGGCTGGCCGAACGTGGCGTCAAGGCCAGTATCGGCTGCAAGCAGCTGTATCACGACCGGGAAGAGGTGACCTGTCACCTGCGCCGCCTCTGATCGTTGATCGGCAGCGGATGACCTGTTCTCCCGCTTGCGCCACAATGCACGCCTGTTTTCCGGAGCCCCCTGATGAGCCAATCAGCTGAAATGACTGTCGACGCCGTTCTCGACGCCACCGGCCTGAACTGTCCCGAGCCGGTGATGATGCTGCACAACAAGGTGCGCGACCTGGCTGGCGGGGCCATGCTCAAGGTCATCGCTACCGATCCCTCGACCCAGCGCGACATTCCCAAGTTCTGCGTGTTCCTCGGCCATGATCTGGTCGAACAGCAGGCCGAGGCCGGTACCTATCTGTACTGGATTCGCAAGAAACTCGACTGACCGCGCCTTCCCGCAGGGCTGACGCTCCGCCGTTGCGTGTCAGAGATCCGGCGCGGCGGCTCGCGTATTCTGCCGCCGCCACATGCGGGTCAGCCAGCGCCAGGCGATCCAGCCGCCGCCGATCAGGTAGATCAGCCCCCCCGGCACCCACATGATCAGCCCGGCCAGCTGCTGATCTTCCACTGAGCGGCCTTCACCGTAGAACGACACGCTACCGAAGGTGAGCAGGGCGCCCAGCAGACCGGTGTGCATCAGCGTCAGCAGCACCGCCATCAGTGCCTGTGGAACCTGCTTCGGGTTCGCGCGCAGCACCGACCACCAGAACAGCCAGCCGGTGAACAGGAAGCATGCATGCTCGAAGGCATGCCACCAGAGGTTGTCCAGCGCCAGCACATAGAGCTTCGGTGTGTGCCAGATCCAGATCACCGCGCCATGCAGCAGCGCCAGCAGCGTGGGGTAGCGCCCGGCACGCAGGATCCCGGTCCATAGCGGCTGGGCGAAGCGGCCGGTGACCCCGCGCCATTGCGGCAGCGGTCGCGCCAGCGCCCACAGCGGGGCGATCACGATGATGAACAGCATGTGTTGGGTCATGTGCCAGGCCGTGCTGGTTTCCGCCCAGTCGTCGATGGGGCCGAACACCGAGAACACCACCAGCAGCATTGCTGCGTGAAAGCAGAGGGCTTCATGGCGCCGCGGCGCAACCTTGCGACCGCCGAGCAGGTACAGCAGCCAGGCCGCTGCCACCAGCAAAGCGGTCAGCAGCAGCGGCGCGCGGTCGAGCACATGGGCGTCGAACAGGCCGTGGGCGAAGGCAGGCGTCGATACACTCAGGGCTACCGGCAACGTCAGCAGTCCCGGTGATATTCGCCGTTTGGCTCGGAAGATCACAGGCATGGCGGTATCTGCAACAGCGGAATGCCGACGAACAGCGTGGCCAGGGCCGCGATGAAGTGAATCCCCGCAGCGATCTTGGTGACGAACTGCTGCCGTTCGTTCTGTTCCTCCGGTGCCCGCGACAGACGCCAGAAATAGCGCGCCATCCACAGCAGCAACGCGAGGGTCAGCAGGGTCAGGGCACCCAGGCTGCCGTTCAGCCAGTTCCATACGCCCTGGGCCGGGTCGGGCGGGCTGAGCTTGCAGATCACCGCCTGGCCGCCATACATGGCGATGAACCACAGGCTCCAGATGATCAGGCCGATCGGAATCTGGATCGGATGGTAGGGCGACGTCCGCGCATACCTCATCACGCACCTCCCCAGGTGGCCGGAAACAGCACGATGGCCGCATAGCTGACCCAGAGCACACCCAGGTTGTAGTACCAGAGCTGCTCGACCACGACGGGCTCGTATGGCGCCTTGTCGCCCACGTAACCGAGGGCTACGCGCCATGCCTGCAGACCGGTGAGCACCGCTGCCAGCGTGCAATGGATCAGGCTGTACGCGAGCATCACGAACACCACGGCATCATGTGCGGTTTCGGTAGGTGCCAGCCCCGCGCTCAGCATCAGCCACAGCAGCATCACCGACTGCGCCAGTGCCAGCAGCCCCAGCCACGCCAGCTGCGCCATCAGCCCGTGGTGCGTGCCGGCCCGCAGGCGCTTGATCAGACGGTGCAGCCAGAGCGTGCCCGCACTCAGCAGCACGGCGCTGGCGAACATCAGCCAGCCGTTGAGCTGGCTCTCCGGCACCCGCCATTGCGGCGAAACGGTCCAGAGGTAGAACCAGCCGAACAGCAGCGACAGATACAGCGCGCCGTTGGCCAACAGCGTTACGCCCATGCCCCACAGGCCCGGCCCGTCGAAGGTGCGTGAATGCAGCGGCGGCTCACCGGGCTGGGTATGGGCATCCGGCGCGGCGGCGGGGTGGGCACCGTTCTCCCACGACCAGCGCAGCAGTACCACCACTGTCGCCAGGGTCGCGCCGAGGGCGACCCAGTAGAACTTGTTCAGCAGGCTGAGGCAGAGCACGGCGAGGAACACGGACGCGATGAACGGCAGCCAGCTGTTGCCCGGTAGGTGAATGATCTCGCGCACCTTGCCGGTCAGCGGGTCGCTGCCCCAGGTCTCTCGGCGGCCATGATCGATTACCGTCAGTGCGTGCTCGCCTCGGGCTACGCTGTCTGGCAGGTCCGGGTCCTTCCATAGCGGATGGCGATCGGTTACGTCTGGCAGGCTGACGAAGTTGTAGGCGCTCGGTGGCAGGCACGTGGCCCACTCCAGCGTATCGGCCTGCCAGGGGTTCTTCGGCGCCGGCTTGCCGAAACGGAAGTGCAGTACGATGTCCAGCAGGATGGTCGCGACGCCCACCGCCATGATGAAGCTGCCGATGGAGGACACTAGGTTGGGCATGTCCCAGCCCAGTCCCGTGTCATAGGTGTAGACCCGCCGCGGCATGCCGATCAGCCCGGTCCAGTGCATGATCAGGAAGGTCACGTTGAAGCCGATGAAGAACAGCCAGAAGCCCCAACGGCCGAGCTTGGCCGAGGGCATGCGGCCAGAGAAGTGTGGCAGCCAGTAATACAGCCCGGCCATCAGCGGGAAAACCATGCCGCCCACCAGCACGTAGTGCATATGAGCAACCACGAAGTGGGTGTCGTGCACCTGCCAGTCGAACGGCACCAGTGCCAGCATCACGCCGGTCAGCCCGCCAGCGACGAAGACGATGAGAAAGCCCACCAGCCAGAGCATTGGCACCTTGTATACCGGCTTGCCGAGCCAGAGCGTCGCCAGCCAGGCAAAGATCTGCACACCGGTGGGGATCGCCACCAGCATGCTCGCCGCCGAGAAGAACGCTGTGGCCAGCTGCGGAATGCCGACCGTGAACATGTGGTGCACCCACAGCCCGAAACTGATGAAGCCGGTGGTCAGCACGCCCAGCACCACCCAGCGGTAGCCCACCAGCGGACGCTGGCAGAACACCGGGATCAGCGTCGAGACGATTCCCGCGCCCGGCAGGAAGATGATGTACACCTCGGGGTGGCCGAACAGCCAGAACAGGTGCTGCCAGAGCACCGGGTCACCGCCCCGGGCGACGTCGAAGAATGGCATACCGGCCGCGCGCTCCAGCTCCAGCAGAATGGAGCCGAGTATCAATGGCGGGAAGCCGACCACGATCATCATGGCCATCACCAGGATGTACCAGGCGTACAGCGGCATCTTGTGCAGCGCCATGCCGTTGGTACGGGTGCGCAGGATCGACACCACCAGCTCGACCCCCGCCGACACCGCGGAAATCTCCACGAAGGTGATGCCGAGCAGCCAGAAATCCGAGTTCACCCCCGGCGTATGTGCTGAACTGGACAGCGGCGTGTACATGAACCAGCCGGCCTTCGGCGCGATGTCGAGGAAGATGCTCGACAGCAGGATCAGCCCGCCGAACAGGTAGCAGTAATAGCCCAGCGCGGACAGCCGCGGGAATACCAGGTCGCGGGCGCCGATCATCTTCGGGATCAGGTAGACCGCCAGCCCCTCCATCATCGGCACGGCGAAGAGGAACATCATCACCGTGCCATGCATGGTGAAGACCTGGTTGTAGACGTCCGGCTCCATCAGCTCGTAGCCGGGCAGGGCGAGTTGCGTGCGGATCAGCATCGCCAGCAGGCCGCCGACGAGGAAGAAGAAGGCGCCGGTCACCAGGAATCGAAGGCCGATGCTGGTGTGGTTGACGATGGTCAGCGCGCGCCAGCCGCGCGGGTTGCCCCACACCTCGTTGAACTGGTCGTGCAGCTGGTCAGGGTCGGTGGCGGGGGCGCCAGTGTTACGGGTCGGGGTCATGGAGCGAGCGTCTCCAGCCAGTCGGCAAGCTGGCCGAGGGTTTCTTCGGGAATGTCGTCGTGGCGGGGCATGGCAATGCCGTGCTTGATGCTCTGATGATCGCTGAGCCAGCGGCGCAGGCCTTCGGCGTCGTTGGCAATCACCCCGGCACCCAGCGTCGGGCGGGTCGCCAGGTCGCTCAGATCCGGGGCGCGATTGCCGTCACTGACACCGGCGACGCGGTGGCACTGCCCGCAGCGCTCGTCGAACACCTGGCCGGCGGCGCCGCCCGGCGGCTGGTGCTCACGCCCGGTGCGGGCCTCGATCCAGGTAGCGAACGCATCGGCTTCGAGAGCTTCGACATGCAGGATCATGTGCGCGTGCTGGCTGCCGCAGAACTCCGAACACTGCCCGCGGAAGACGCCAGTCTGGGAGGCCTGCAGACGCAAGGTGTTGGTCCGCCCGGGCACCATGTCCAGTTTGCCGCCCAGTCGCGGCACCCAGAACGAATGGATGACGTCGGCACTGGTCACCTCGACGTCGACCGGTCGATCTATCGGCAGGATGAACTGATTGGCGGTCACCACGCCGCTTTCCGGGTAACGCACCTCCCACCACCATTGATGGCCGATCACCTGGACACGCAGCGGCTGTTCGCCTTCCACCGGCAGCGGCAGCATGCTGCGTCCGGTAGGGATGCCGAAGGCCAGCAGCGCGACGATGCTGACCGTGGGCAGGACGAGGCCGCCACCGATGATCCAGCGCCGGTTGATGCGCTTGGCCTCTTCGGCGCTGTGGGTGCGCGGCTGACGCAGCATCGCGTAGATCCACAGCGCGCTGACCACCGCCAGCACCACCACGGAGAAGCCGAACATCGCCCACCAGACATTGGCCACATCGCGCGCCATGGGTCCGGCCGGCGACAGCGCCGATTGCGGCCCCTCGCAGCCGAGCAGCAAAGGAACTGCCAGCGCCAGCGTGGTCCATTTGAAAGGGTTGCCGCCTCGTCTCGCTGAGCGGGCGGCCTGTTTCAGTTTGGAGCCTGGGAGGGCCGGATGGCCACAGAACGCGAGTCCATCAACAGTAACGCTGCCATTGCGGGCCATCCGCTGCACCCAATGATGATCCATTTCCCGGTCGCTGCCCTGATCGGTTTGGTGCCGGCGGACCTGGCCTACCTCTGGACTCTCGACGAGTTCTGGTGGCGTGCTGCGCTCTGGCTGTCCGGCGTCGGCGCGATCGGCGGCTGGATCGCCAGCATCGCGGGTGTCATCGACCTGGTATCGGTTCAGCAGATCCGCCGCAAGGTCACCGCCTGGTGCCATGCGATCCTGGCGGTGATGATGCTGTCGTTGGCCTCGCTGAACTGGCTGCTGCGCTACCAGGGCATGGACCGCGGCGACGGCGACGCGATGTGGGGGCTGTATCTCTCGCTGCTCACGGCCGTGCTGATTTCCCTGGCCGCTTTCCTTGGCGGGCGGCTGGTCTACGAGCACGCGGTCGGTGTGGATCTGGATGGCGAGCAGGCGCCCTGAGCCGTCGCAACGACGTGCCGGAGACGGCCAGCTCTGGCAGGCGGGATGGGAATGGTCGAGGCGGGCCGGGCGATCGGTCATGCGGGGCGGTCATTCCTTGAGTCAGAAGGGTTTGGCCAGTACCAGCCACAGGGTCAGGGCAATCAGAACCGGCACCAGTACACCCAGTGCCATGCACTGGTATGTGACGCCGCGCTCCGGCTCACGTTCGATACGCAGGACCAGAACGCCACACAGCGCATGACAGAGCGCCATGGCCGTGACAACCGTGAGTTTCATGATCAGCCAGCCGGCGAGGGTGCCGTCACGCAGGAACAATGCCGTGCCGGACCCAATGGCCAGTAGCGCGGCCGGTGTGCTGATGAGGGTGAAGACCATGCGGGTGAGGTGGGCATGGTCGCGGTAGAACAGCTGCTCGCTGCGCTTGGTGCCGGCGGCGATCATCGCCGGAAGATAGAGCAGCGAGCCGCACCAGCAGAGCAGGGCGGCGAAATGCAGCAGTTTGAGCAAGGGCATGCCGGTCTCCATCCTGCCTGACGCGAATCTGAGGATGTGACAGTGGCGCTTCAGGGCAG
This sequence comes from Stutzerimonas sp. Brlt_14, assembly GCF_051948915.1. Lineage (NCBI taxonomy): Bacteria > Pseudomonadati > Pseudomonadota > Gammaproteobacteria > Pseudomonadales > Pseudomonadaceae > Stutzerimonas > Stutzerimonas sp. Brlt_14. Next base: position 528,143 of record NZ_JAYJLM010000002.1, on the reverse strand, counting down.
TTCGTCGCTTTTGCCGGCGAACTGCCTTCCCGGTCGTTCGCGGGTGTCAGCTTTGTGTCTGCTGCTCTCGCGGCTCGAACAGCTGGCTGCCGCAGCGGCTGCAGAATGCTGCGTTGGGTTCGTGGGTGAGCTTGTCGCAGGTGGGGCAGTTGTGGCGCAGGCTGTCCTGGCGCATCGCATTGGCCAGCTCGGCGGTGAAGATGCCGGTCGGCACGGCAATGATCGAGTAACCGGTGATCATCACCACGGTGGCCAGCGCCTTGCCCAGCGGCGTCAGCGGGACGATGTCGCCGAATCCGACGGTGGTCAGGGTGACTACCGCCCAGTAGATGCTCATCGGAATGCTGGTGAAGCCGTTGCTCGGGCCCTCGATGACGTACATCAACGTGCCGTAGACGATGATCAGGGTGGTCACGCTGAGCAGGAAGACAATGATTTTCTGCCGACTGCCCTGCAGCGCCACCAGCAGGAAGTTGGCCTGGCTGAGATAGGGCGCGAGCTTGAGGACGCGGAATATCCGCAGCATCCGGATGACGCGCACCACCAGCAGGTACTGCGCATCCGGGAACAGCAGGGCGATGAAGGCCGGCAGCACCGAGAACAGGTCCACCATGCCGTAGAAGCTGAGGATGTACTTGCGGGGTTCGGGGTGAGTGTAGATGCGCAGCACGTACTCGACGGCGAAGATCGCCGTGAAGCCCCATTCCAGATTGGTCAGCAACTGGCCGTGCCGCTCGTTGAACGAGGCGATGCTGTCGAGCATCACCACCACCAGGCTGGCGAAAATGATCACCAGCAGCCAGGTGTCGAAGCGCTTGCCGGCCGGGGTGTTGGTGAAAAAGATGATGGTGTAAAGGCGCTCACGCCAGCTCATCGCTTTCAGGGAGTCGTTGTCCATTGGCCGTGGTCTCTCGCATGGGTGGCAGATTTCGCGGTCGCCTGCCAAAGCGGCCCATTAAAGCATTGCCCCGGGCCGGCTGCATGCCACTCGGTGGCGTTGGCGGTACGCCATTGGTAACGTCGCTTTGCCTGAATCGTACTTAGCGCATAGTCTGAACACAGGCGCATCCCGCAGTTGGAGAGTTCCATGCCCGATTCCCAGTTGGTCGATCCATTCGGCCGGCGCATCACCTACCTGAGGTTGTCGGTAACCGACCGCTGCGATTTTCGCTGCACCTATTGCATGAGCGAGGACATGGTCTTCGCGCCCCGTGCGCAGATTCTCACGCTCGAAGAGCTCTATGCGGTGGCCGACGCCTTCATCAGCCTGGGCGTCAAACGCATCCGCGTGACCGGTGGCGAACCGCTGGTGCGCAAGGGGCTGACCGGCTTGCTGGCGCGGCTCGGTGCGCGCAACGAACTGGAAGATCTGGCCATCACCACCAACGGCTCGCAGTTGCCGAGCCTGGCTGCATCGCTGCATGAAGCCGGCGTGAGACGGCTCAATATCAGTCTCGACTCGCTCAAACGCGAGCGTTTCGCCGAGCTCACCCGCCGTGATCGGCTCGATCAGGTGCTCGAAGGCATCGAGGCTGCGCGTAGCGCCGGCTTCAAACGCATCAAGCTCAACAGCGTGGTGCAGAAGGGCCGCAACGACGACGAGATTCTCGACCTGGTGGAGTTCGCCATCGAGCGTGGGCTGGATATCAGTTTCATCGAAGAGATGCCGCTGGGCAGCGTGTCCAGCCATCAGCGCCAGATAACCTTCTGCTCCAGCGACGAGGTACGTGAGCGCATCGAGGCACGCCATACGCTGGTGCGCAGCAGCCATGCCACAGGTGGTCCTTCGCGCTACTGGCAGGTGGCCGGCAGCGAGACGCAGATCGGCTTCATCTCGCCGCACAGCAACAACTTCTGCGGCAGCTGCAACCGCGTGCGCGTGACAGCCGAGGGCAAGCTCGTGCTGTGCCTTGGCCACGAGGGCGCGCTGGATCTGAAAAGCCTGATGCGGCGCTATCCGGGCGACAGCGAGCGCCTGCGCAACGCCCTGGTGGATGCGTTGCAGCTCAAGCCGGAAAAGCATCACTTCCGCACCGACGAGCAGGTTCAGGTGGTGCGTTTCATGAGCATGACCGGCGGCTGAGACCGTTTCGTCCTCCATTCACTGAATGGCGCTTCATTTCCGTGATCATCCTGTCGCCATAGAGCATGGCGTGGCCCGCGGCTGCGTTTCTGTGCACCGACGCGCTGCGAGTCAACCGGGGTGCCGTGATAAACTTCGCGGCTTCTTGCCAGCAGCCCAATCGATGCCAGGAATCCCGATGCTCATGGCGACTCCGCTTGTTCGTTCCCCCGTCGACCGCCACGGATAGGCCGCATGCGACTGAAAAGCATCAAACTCGCCGGTTTCAAATCCTTCGTCGATCCCACTACGGTCAGCTTCCCGAGCAACATGGCGGCAGTGGTCGGCCCGAACGGCTGCGGAAAATCCAACATCATCGACGCCGTGCGCTGGGTCATGGGCGAAAGCTCGGCGAAGAACCTGCGCGGCGAGTCGATGACCGATGTCATCTTCAATGGCTCCAATACCCGCAAGCCGGTAACCCAGGCGAGCATCGAGCTGATCTTCGACAACTCCGACGGTACGCTTACCGGCGAGTACGCCGCCTTCGCCGAAATCTCCATCCGCCGTCGCGTCACCCGTGACTCGCAGAACACCTACTTTCTCAACGGGGTGAAATGTCGGCGCCGCGACATCACCGATATCTTCCTCGGCACCGGCCTCGGACCACGCAGCTATTCGATCATCGAACAGGGCATGATCTCCAAGCTGATCGAGGCCAAGCCGGAGGATCTGCGCAACTTCATCGAGGAGGCGGCCGGCATCTCCAAGTACAAGGAGCGCCGGCGCGAAACCGAGAATCGTATCCGTCGCACCCACGAGAACCTGGCGCGCCTGACCGACTTGCGCGAAGAGCTGGAGCGTCAGCTCGAACGCCTGCATCGTCAGGCGCAGTCGGCGGAGAAGTATCAGGAGTACAAGGCCGAGGAGCGCCAGCTCAAGGCACAGCTGTCGGCACTTCGTTGGCAGGCCTTGAACGAGCAGGTGGGCCAGCGCGAGCAGGTCATCGGTGATCAGGAGGTCGCCTTCGAAGCGCTGGTGGCCGAACAGCGCAGCGCTGATGCGAGCATCGAGCGCCTGCGGGACGGTCACCATGAGCTGTCCGAACGGTTCAATCAGGTGCAGGGTCGCTTCTATTCAGTCGGCGGCGACATCGCGCGCGTCGAGCAGAGCATCCAGCATGGGCAGCAGCGCCTGCGTCAGTTGCAGGACGATCTGCGTGAGGCAGAACAGGCGCGCCTTGAGACCGAGTCGCACCTTGGCCACGACCGCACGCTGCTGGCCACGCTCGGCGAGGAGCTGGCGATGCTCGAGCCGGAACAGGAGCTGTCCGGCGCCGCTGCCGAAGAGTCCGCCGCCCAGCTGGAAGAAGCCGAAGCCGCCATGCAGGCCTGGCAGGAACAGTGGGAGCGCTTCAACCAGCACAGCGCCGAGCCGCGCCGCGCCGCGGAAGTGCAGCAATCGCGCATCCAGCAGCTGGAGCAGAGCCTGGAACGCCTGGCCGAGCGTCAACGCCGGCTGGATGACGAGCGCGCGCTGCTGGCGGCCGACCCCGAGGACAGGGCGATGCTCGAGCTCGACGAGCAACTGGCGGCCAGCGAGCTGGATCTCGAGGCGCTCGCCGCGGTGGCCGAGGAGCTCAACGAGCGCCTGGAGCAGCTGCGCGATGAGCTGCAGCAGGCGACTCGGGCTCAGCAGCAGGCGCAAGGCGAGCTGCAGCGACTCAATGGTCGGATCGCGTCCCTCGAAGCCTTGCAGCAGGCGGCGATGGAGCCGGGCAAGGGGGTCGCCGAGTGGTTGCGCGAACAGGGGCTGGAACAGCGCCCACGCCTGGCGGATGGGCTGCGGGTCGAGCCGGGCTGGGAGCTGGCGGTGGAAACCGTGCTGGGCGCAGATCTACAAGCGGTGCTGCTGGACGATTTCGCCGAGGTCGAGCTTGCAGGCTTCCAACAGGGCGCATTGAATCTGGTCAGCGCGCCGCGCGGCGGTGACCGCCGCCCGGGCGCCCTGCTGGAGCGGGTCGAGTCGGCGCTTGATCTTTCGCCATGGCTGGGCCACGTACGACCGGTCGAGTCGCTGGAACACGCATTGGCCGAGCGCCCGTCGCTGGCGGAGGGCGAGAGTCTGGTCAGCCGGGATGGCTATTGGGTCGGCCGGCATTTTCTGCGGGTGCGTCGCGCCAGCGAGGCGGAATCCGGCGTGTTGGCGCGTGGGCAGGAACTGCAGCGCCTGCTGGCCGAGCGTGATGAACGCGAAGCGAGCCTGGCGGCGATGGAGGATCGCGTCACCGCGTTGAGCGGCGAACAGTCCCGACTCGAAGGTGAGCGCGAGCTGCAGCGTCGTCAGCAACAGGAAGAAGCACGCAAGCACAGTGACCTCAAGGCCAGGCTGTCGGCCGGTCATGCGCGGCTGGAACAGCTAGCGCTGCGTCGTCGTCGGCTGGACGAGGAGCTTGCCGAGCAGCAGGAACAGCGCGAGATCGAGACCGAACAGCTGGGTGAAGCGCGCCTGCAGTTGCAGGAAGCGCTGGAGACAATGGCGCAAGACACCGAGCAGCGCGAAACCCTGCTGGCCAGCCGCGATGGCATCCGCGAGCGGCTCGATCGTATCCGCCAGGACGCCCGGCAGCACAAGGATCATGCCCATCAGCTGGCACTGCGGGTCGGGTCGCTCAGGGCGCAGCACGAGTCGACGCGTCAGGCCCTGGAGCGGCTGGAGCAGCAGTTCGAGCGCGCCGTCGAACGCCGCGAGCAGCTGACGCTGAACCTGGAGGAGGGCGAGGCGCCGCTGGAAGAGCTGCGGATGAAGCTCGAAGAGCTGCTGGAGCGCCGCATGGGCGTCGAGGACGAGCTCAAGCACGCGCGACTGGCCCTGGAAGACGCCGACCGCGAGTTGCGTGATGCCGAGAAACGGCGCACGCAGGCCGAGCAGCGGGCACAGCTGTTGCGTGGGCAGCTGGAGCAGCAACGGCTGGATTGGCAAGGGCTGAGCGTCCGGCGCAAGGCGTTGCAGGACCAGCTGCAGGAGGACGGCTACGACCTGCACGGCGTGCTCGGCACACTCCCTGCCGATGCAAGCGAGCCGAGCTGGGAAGCGGAGCTGGAGCGGCTGAGCCAGCGCATTCAGCGTCTGGGGCCGATCAACCTGGCGGCGATCGACGAGTATCAGCAGCAGTCGGAACGCAAGCGCTATCTCGACGCGCAGAACGATGATCTGGTCGAGGCGCTGGACACACTGGAAAACGTCATCCGCAAGATCGACCGGGAAACGCGCAACCGCTTCAAGGAAACCTTCGACCAGATCAACAGCGGTTTGCAGGCGCTCTTTCCGAAAGTGTTCGGCGGCGGTAACGCTTATCTGGAACTTACCGGGGAAGATTTACTCGATACCGGGGTGGCCATCATGGCGCGCCCGCCCGGAAAGAAGAACAGCACCATCCATCTACTGTCCGGCGGCGAGAAAGCACTGACTGCGCTGGCGCTGGTATTTGCGATCTTCCAGCTCAATCCGGCGCCGTTCTGCATGCTCGACGAAGTTGATGCGCCATTGGATGACGCCAACGTCGGTCGCTATGCGCGGTTGGTTAAGGAGATGTCGGAGAAAGTTCAGTTCATCTATATCACCCATAACAAGATCGCCATGGAAATGGCTGATCAACTGATGGGTGTGACCATGCATGAGCCAGGCTGCTCGCGGCTGGTGGCGGTGGACGTCGAGCAGGCCGTTGCGCTTGCCGAAGCCTAGGATTAAGCCGCTTGTTTGAGCGTTTTTGATACAAGGAAGGGCACAAAAAGAGAACTACCGCACGGTGCAAATCTACCGTTCGTCGTGCTAGCTTAGAGCACAATTTTTACGATGCGCTAAAAGCAGTTCCGGCTTGTTGCGTCTTTATCATCGAATTCAGAGGTTAAAGCATTAATGGATATCGGTCTGCGCGAGTGGCTGATCGTCATCGGCATCATTGTCATTGCCGGCATTCTGTTCGACGGCTGGCGTCGCATGCGTGGTGGCAAGGGCAAGCTCAAGTTCAAGCTGGACCGCAGTCTTTCCAACCTGCCCGACGTCGACGACTCCCCCGAGCTGCTCGGGCCGGCGCGTGTCGTGAATCGTGAGCATGAGCCCTCGCTGTCCGAGAATGATCTCCCACCGGTAACTGCGCGCGAATCCAGCAAGAAGCGCCGCCAGGACGAGCCCTACCAGGGCGATCTGCAGCTCAGCACCGAAGAGCCGGTCCCGACGTTGCTCGACCCCGTGGTCGGAGACGATGACGATGTGCAGGAGCGGCCGCAGAAGGAGCAGGCGCCGGTGGAAGAGGTGCTGGTCATCAACGTCATTTCCCGCGACCCGCACGGCTTCCGCGGCCCGGCTCTGCTGCAGAACATTCTGGAAAGCGGTTTGCGATTCGGCGAGATGGATATCTTCCACCGCCATGAAAGCATGGCCGGCAACGGCGAGGTGCTGTTCTCCATGGCCAATGCGGTCAAGCCCGGAACCTTCGACCTGGACGATATCGATCACTTCACCACCCCGGCCGTGAGCTTCTTCCTCGGTCTGCCCGGCCCGCGCCATCCGAAGCAGGCCTTTGATGTCATGGTCGCTGCCGCGCGCAAGCTCTCCCAGGAGCTCAACGGCGAACTGAAGGACGACCAGCGCAGCGTGCTGACCGCCCAGACCATCGAGCATTACCGTCAGCGCATCGTCGAATTCGAACGCCGACAAATGACCATCAAGCAGCGCTGATTCTCTACCGAACCGGGCCTTGTGCCCGGTTTTGCGTTCACTGTGTGCGGCTCCCTTTTTCCGCGCTCTGCAGAGCGCTGTAGGCTGGAGTTCAGCGATTGGTAGGCGTCCAGAACTCCGGTCATTCAGGTCAAAGACTGCCTTCCCGCAACGCTGCTCTGATGCAGCCGATACCCGCCGACCTGCCGTCGCCTTCGCGTTCGGCTAGAATCCGACGCCTTTCCTATCAACCAAGGCGTGCTGATGCGGTCTGAATCAGCACAGCCCCAGTCACGGCTTCGTCCTATGCCTTCTGCCCAAACCGCCGCCGAGCGTATTGCCGAACTACGCAGCGAAATCGACGCCCACAACTACCGCTACTACGTGCTCGACGAACCCAGCGTTCCCGATGCCGAGTACGACCGTCTGTTCAATGAGCTCAAGGCGCTCGAGGCAGAGCACCCGGAGCTGGTGACACCCGAGTCGCCAACCCAGCGGGTGGGAGGGGCTGCACTGGCGGCGTTCGGTCAGGTACGCCATGAAGTGCCGATGCTGAGCCTGGGCAATGCCTTCGAGGAGCAGGACCTGCTCGATTTCGACCGCCGCGTGCGCGAAGGGCTGGATCTGCCGGCGGGCGACCTGTTCGGAGATGGCGCGGTTGTCGAATACAGCTGCGAACCCAAGCTCGACGGTCTGGCGGTCAGTCTGCTCTACGAAAACGGCCATTTGGTGCGCGGTGCTACCCGCGGCGATGGCAGCACTGGCGAGGACATCAGCGCCAATGTGCGCACCGTTCGCAACATCCCACTCAAGCTGCATGGCAGCGGCTGGCCGGCGGTGCTCGAGGTGCGCGGCGAAATCTACATGCCCAAGGCCGGCTTCGAGGCGCTCAATGCGCGACAGCTGGAAAGCGGCGGCAAGCCCTTCGCCAATCCCCGTAATGCCGCAGCCGGCAGCCTGCGCCAGCTGGATTCGAAGATCACCGCCAGCCGGCCGCTGGAACTGTGCGCTTACGGTGTTGGACGCAGTGATGGTGAGCTGCCGAATACGCACATCGGAATTCTCGAAGCGCTGAAAGGCTGGGGTCTGCCGATCAGTCGCGAACTGAAGCTGGCCAAGGGCGTTGCCGAATGCCGTGCCTATTACGACGCCATCGGTGCAAAGCGCGACGCGCTGCCTTACGAAATCGACGGCGTGGTGTTCAAGGTCAATGCCGTCGAGCAGCAGCGCGAACTGGGCTTCCGTGCACGCGAACCGCGCTGGGCCATCGCCCACAAGTTTCCCGCGCGGGAAGAGATCACCGAGCTGCTCGACGTGGAGTTCCAGGTTGGCCGTACTGGTGCCATCACCCCGGTCGCCCGGCTCAAGCCCGTGCAGGTTGCAGGCGTCACGGTGTCCAACGCAACCCTGCACAACATGGATGAAGTGGCGCGGCTTGGCGTGATGATCGGCGATACGGTGATCGTGCGCCGTGCAGGCGATGTGATTCCCCAGATCCTCGGCGTGATCGCCGAGCGCCGCCCGGTCGACGCGCGCGCCGTGCATGTGCCGGAGCAGTGCCCGGTGTGCGGCTCTGCCGTGGAGCGTACCCAGCTGATCAAGCGCAGCAAGGGCCGTGAATCGGTCAGCGAAGGCTCGATCTACCGCTGCGTCGGCCGGCTGGCGTGCCAGGCTCAGCTTAAGCAGGCGATCATCCATTTCGTATCGCGCCGAGCGATGGATATCGACGGCCTGGGCGACAAGATCGTTGAGCAGCTGGTCGACAAGGGGCTGGTCCGTTCTCCGGCGGATCTCTACTGCCTTACCCACGAGCAGGTCATTGAGCTGGAGGGTTTCGCCGAGATATCCACGCGTAACCTGCTCCACGCCATCGATGCCAGTCGCAAACCGAGTCTCGCGCGGTTCGTTTATGCGCTCGGCATCCCGGACGTCGGTGAGGAAACCGCCAAATTGCTGGCACGCGCGCTGGGTTCCCTGGACCGAATCGGCCGGGCACTGCCGGACGTACTCGTCTACCTGCCCGACGTGGGGCTGGAAGTTGCCCACGAAATCCACAGCTTCTTCGAGGACGAACACAACCGCACGGTCATCGCGCTGCTGCGTGAGCGTGGCGTCGAGCCGCAGGAGGAGGGCGACGTGCATCCGGAGTTCGCAGCCTGCGCGACACTGCCCGATCTGCTCGACCGGCTCAACATTCCTCATATCGCCCGCACCGGTGCCCAGCGCCTGGCAGAGCGTTTCGGCTCGCTCGAGGCAATCATCGCCGCCGACTGGCTCGACCTGCGTCAGGTAGAGCGTCTCACCGAAAAGGCCGCGCGCTCACTGCGTGACTATTTCGACAAATCTGGTAACGCCGAGCGCGCTCGTGCTATCGAAGCCCAGCTTCGGGATTTCGGTATGCACTGGGAGAGCGAGCGGAAAGCCGCCGAAGGCCTGCCGCTGGCCGGGCAGACCTGGGTACTGACCGGCACGCTGGAAACCATGAGTCGTGATGAAGGCAAGGCGCGGCTGGAGGCTTTGGGGGCAAAGGTCGCCGGTTCAGTATCCGCCAAAACCAACTGCGTAGTAGCGGGCCCTGGCGCGGGCTCGAAGCTCACCAAAGCCAATGAACTCGGTGTGACGGTGCTGGACGAAGCGCAGTTCCTCGAGCGCCTTGCTCAGCTTGGTTCGGCAAGTACGTAGCGCGTCAGCATCGCCTCATCCCAGCGAACCTCGCTGTCATACCCGCTCCCCAAATGTTTCACCGAACCTGTGGGAGCGGCCCTCACCGCGACTGGTTTAGCAACGCTTGCCAGCAGTGAGCGAGCTCCCTTTGACTCCAGGTCAGGGAAACGGCTTCAGCCATCCCCTAAAGTTTTCCCCGCTTCACCCGAAAAGCTAGTCAAGCAAGTCCGCAGTATGGATGTGCTGGCGTAGCGTTGGAGCGGTACCGGGCTCAGAAAAAGTTCGAATCTGCCCTAAAGCCAACCCAAACGGCGCCGATAAGCTAATCGAATGCGAACTCAATGGGTGCCTGGGCACAAGCCGGCCCGGAGTCGCAAGCTCAGGCAACCGAAGTAACTAGCGCCCTTGGAGGCAAACACCATGGCTCTTACCGTCAATACCAACATTGCGTCGCTCAACACTCAGCGCAATATCAATAATTCATCAAATGCACTGACAACTGAATCGCCCCAGCTTTCCTAGACACTCTCCAAGCTCTGGAAATAGCGCTTTTCAAACTCCACTGGCGATAGCTGCATAGCGCTGCTGTGCCGGCGCTTGGGGTTATAGAACATCTCGATGTAATCGAACACATCACTGCGGGCTTCTTCGCGGGTTCCGTAGGTTTTCCGTCGGATGCGTTCCCGCTTCAGCAACTGGAAAAAGCTTTCCGCGACCGCGTTGTCGTGACAGTTACCGCGTCGACTCATGCTGCTGATCAGGTTGTTGGCCTTGAGGAAACTCTGCCAGTCCGAGCTGCTGAACTGGCTGCCCTGGTCGGAATGGATCATCACTTCCTGCTTGGGCTTGCGCCGCCACACCGCCATCAGCAACGCATCGATGGCCAGATCGCTGCACATCCGAGGCTTCATCGACCAGCCGATCACTTGGCGAGAAAACAGATCCAGCACCACCGCCAAGTACAACCAGCCCTCATACGTGCGGATGTAAGTGATGTCGGTGACCCAGACCTTGTTCGGTTCACTGACATTGAACTGCCGCTCCAGACGGTTGGGCGAGGCCACCGGCGGCTTGCCACCGTAGTACCCGGGGCGCCGGCGATAACCGGTCTGCGAGCGCAGCCCCTCTCTCCTCATCAGGCGAGCCACACGGTGCCGGCCACAGGACTCGCCCAGCTCACGCAGGTCGTCGTGGATCTTGCGGTAGCCGTAGACCCCGCCGCTTTCCAACCAGGCATGCTTGATCAATCCGAGCAGACGCTGATCTTCCTTGGCACGCGCGGATTTCGGCTCGGCCAGCCAGGCGTAGTAACCGCTGGGATGTACCTGGAGGGTCTGGCAGAGACGCCGTACCGGGTACTCCACCGACAGTTTGCTGATAACGGCGTACTTCAGCCGGACTCCTTGGCAAAGTACGCGGCGGCCTTTTTTAGGATGTCTCGCTCTTCGGTCACCCGCTTGAGTTCCGCGCGCAAGCGACGCAGCTCAGCCTGCTGATCATCTACCTGCTGCCGCTGTATTTGGGGTTTGCTGTAGCGCTTTACCCAGGCGTACAGGCTGTGCGCGGACACGCCTAGACGCTCTGCTACATCAGCAACGCGCAAGCCGCGTTCAGTGATGTGCTTGACCGCTTCAATCTTGAATTCTTCGGGGTAACGCTGGTTGCTCATGGCACCTCCTGCTGGGTCTCATTATGAGGCTTGGAGGTGTCTACGAAACTAGGGGCGATTCAAACCTCAATGCAACGGCTTTCAACTGGCAGTCGCATTAATAGCGCCAAAGACGACGCAGCGGGTCTTCAGATTTCTAACCGTTTGACAAGCCAAATTAACGGATTGAATGTCGCTGTGCGCAATGCTAATGATGGTATTTCGATGGCTCAGACCGCGGAAGGTGCATTGCAGCAGTCCACAAACATTCTGCAGCGTATGCGGGAGCTTGTGCTGCAGTCTGGCAACGGAAGTAACAGTGACGAGGATAAGGCCTCTCTTCAATTAGAGGTGGCTGAATTGCAGACTGAGCTCAATCGTATCTCGGGAACCACTTCGTTTGGCACCAAAAAATTGTTCGACGAAAACATTGGCGGGACGGCGAGTACGGAAGTCTCCTTTCAGGTTGGAGCGTATGGAAGTACTGATGACGTAATTAAAGTAGATTTCGGTGGTCCAAGAGATGCCGGGACGCTTGGTGTTGATGTCAGTAAAGTAAATGTGACAAATACTGCCTTGACCACTGAGGATATGTTGGAGTCCATTGATAATGCGATCAAAGACATCGACACCCAGCGCGCAACCTTTGGTGCGGTCCAGAATCGGTTTGATAACACGATCGCCAACCTGCAAAACATTGCCGAAAATGTATCGGCAGCTCGAGGCCGCATTCAAGATACCGATTTCGCGGCGGAAACCGCGAATCTGAGCAAGAATCAGATTCTGCAACAAGCTGGCACTGCGATTCTGGCTCAAGCCAAGCAGCTGCCGCAGGCCGTTCTCAGTCTGCTTCAGTGAGTCAGGCTCAATGGATGGGGTGGGTTTCCGCCCCATCCGTTTATTGAGAGGTGAATCATGGACGTCGCAAGAGCAGCAAGCGCGTCGCTTGCGTCATCCTCACCAAGCAATGCGACGCCCAGCCTCCGTCCGGAGGTTGGGCTTTCGTCGTTGCAGGGTGAGAACGATGTTGAGCGACCCGAGGTGGATGTGACCGAAGCTGTGGAGCGAATTCGCACTCAAGTGCAAGTGCTACAGCGGGATCTAAACTTCAGTGTCGACGACTCTACCGGCCAGGTGGTAATACGTGTGCTCGATGGTGATTCAGGCAAAGTGGTGCGACAGATCCCTTCCGAGGATATCCTTCGCCTGGCGGAGCGCCTAGACGAGATGCGCAGTCTCCTGTTCGAAGGCAGGGCCTAGTTGCGCAGGCTTCTTGTTCATGGGCTGTATCGAAGTTCGCGCGGATTAGGTAACGAGGTGAGACTATGGTGGGAGTAACGGGTATCGGTTCCGGCATTGATATCGACAGTATTGTCAAAAGCATGGTCGCCGCCGAGCGCGCGCCGAAGGAGGCGCAGCTTGCCAACCTGGAAAAGAAGACCACCACTCAGATCACTGCCATTGGCGCACTAAAAAGCGCCATCAGCGAATTCCAGACAGCCCTGCGTGCGCTGAATAAGCCGGAGTTATTCCAGGCTCGTTCGGCTACCTCTAGCAAGACAGACCTGGTTGGAGTTAGCGCCAGCCCCAAGGCGGGTGCGGGTAGTTACCAGGTTGAAGTCAGGTCGCTTGCGACAAGCAGCAAGGTGGCCCTGAAGGCTTTCCCTGATAACGCTGGAGCGCCTGCGACCTTTGCTGGTGGCACCATGACCGTGAAGGTGGGAGAGAAGAGCCTGCCGATTACCATCGACCAGTCCAGCAACACGCTTGCCGGCATTCGCGATGCAATCAATGCGGGCGGGAAGGAGATGGGGCTAACAGCCACTATTGTTACCGATGATGCAGGTGCGCGACTTGTGCTCAGTAGCGCCACCACCGGGGCGGGTGAGGATATTACAGTTGAAGCAAAGAGCACAGATGCCGCGCTGGGAGCTTATTCGCTCGAGGATCTGGGATTCGATGGTTCTACTGTTGAGCCAAAGCCAAACGAGGATGACCCTGAGGCGTATGCAGCTGCAATGACTGCATACCGAAGCGGGCCGATGACCTTGACTCAGGCACAGAGTGCGCAGGTTTCGGTCGATGGGCTGTTGATCACCAGCAAGAGTAATAAAATCGAAGGTGCTATCGAGGGTGTCACGCTCGATCTCAAGGGTAAAACTGCGGCCAATGAGCCTCTCACCATCAGCGTCGCCGAAGACAAGGCGGGAGTTAAAAAACAGATCCAGTCGTTCGTCGACAGTTATAACAAGTTGATCGGCGTGATCAATGCGCAGACCAAGGTCACGCCCGTCGGTAGTGGAGGGGCGCCTTTGGCTGGAGCTTTGGTTGGGGACGCCTCGGCACGGCTGGTGCTAGGAACGATCCGTAGCGAGCTGGTGAATGTTCAGGGTGAAGGAGCTATTCGTGCGCTTTTCGACTTGGGTATCACTACTCAAAAAGATGGAACTCTCAAAACCGACGACACCAAACTTGATGACGCACTGAGCAATAATTTTGCGGATCTTCCAGGTCTGTTCACCGGTAATAATGGTCTTGCTGCTCGACTTGATTCAAAACTGAAGCCCTATACCGAAACTGGCGGCATCCTTGAGCAGCGTAATAAGGTAATGACCGAAACCATTTCGGGTATTGGTAAACAGCGGGAAGATCTCGGTCGTCGGATAACTGCGCTTCAGGATCGACTTTATAAGCAGTTCAATGCAATGGATGCGTTAGTGGGGAGAATGGCAAATACATCTTCCAGTCTGCTGGCTTCACTCGAAAATCTGCCTTGGGCCGCGAGTAACGCTAGGAAATGATCACTTGCAATGAAAAAGGCCGCCTCTCTGGCGGTTTTTTGTTTGTAGCGTTTGCTCAAGTACCGGTATTTTCGACCGATAACCTAAGCATGTGAGATATGGCTTGAGGGCTAATCCAAATGTACGCAATGTCGGCAATGAAGCAGTATCAGCAGGTAGGTGTTCAGGCACAGGTAAACGACGCTGATCCGCACCGTTTGATCCAGATGCTGATGCAGGGCGGGCTGGATCGTATCGCTCAGGCCAAGGGCGCGATGGAGCGCGAGGCCTTCGCAGAGAAGGGCGTACTGATCGGCAAGGCACTGGGCATCGTGGGTGGGCTGCGTGACGCTTTGGACAAAAGCATTGGTGGTGAGCTGGCGGAGAATCTTGATCGTCTGTACGAATACATGACGATGCGTCTTTTCGAGGCGAACAAAGAAAACGACATCGGGAAACTCAACGAAGTTGGCAGGCTGCTCGGTGAGATAAAACTCGCCTGGGATCAGATTGCCCCGAAGGGTTGATCTATCATGTGCCCAGTTCATCATATAGCGCGTTCAGCGACGCTGATCGACCTGGAGAATATATGAGTTCGAAAGCACGCCTTTTCGCCGACTTCACTGAGCGGTTGCGTAATGCGCTAGCAAACGGGGATTGGGAAGGGATCGCCGCTCTGGACGATGACTGCGGCGCTCTGATTGCGACTTTACAGGATGAAGATGCAGCGGACGCTGAGCTGCGTGAAGCGATCGAGGCGATGGCCGAGGTATACGCCAAGCTTCAAGCGGCGGGACGCTCGGAGCGCGAACGGCTAGCACTGGAGCTCACCAAGCTGAGCCAGAGCAAGCAGGTAACGCAGGCCTATACGTCGTTGGGCTGATGCTTGGCTGCGTCGGCTGCTCTGCTTTTCATGATGTCCAGTCGTTGAGCGGGCTGCGACGCTCAGGCCTCAACAGTCCCTTGCGGAAGGTGGATGGCGCAACGTTCATCCACCTGGCCAGCGCGTCAGGCAATGCTCGTTTCGTCTCAGCGATACTCGCAAAGATAAGCCGTATCCACCTTGACCTTCAGCTGAAACTTGCTGTTCGCTGGCACGGTGAACTGGCTGCCGCTTGCGAAGGTTTCCCAGGCACCGGCACCCGGCAGTTTCACGTCCAGGCTGCCTGCTACTACGTGCATGACTTCCAGTTGCGCAGTGCCGAACTCATATTCGCCCGGGGCCATCACGCCGATGGTGGCCGGACCTTCCGTCATTTCGAACGCGATGGATTTGACGGTGCCGTCGAAGTACTCGTTGACCTTGAACATTTGGTTTCCTTTGCGGGTTGGAAAGAGGGGCGCCAGTATGCCCAAGCGTCAGGGTTGGCGTCACCTGGCAGCGCTAGCTACGAAAGATGAAGTAGACGGCGCCGACCAAGCACAATCCCGCCCATAGATAATCGAGCTTCAAGGGCTGCTGCATGTACAGCACGCTGAAGGGAACGAACACCATGAGGGTGATTACTTCCTGCATGATCTTCAGCTGTCCAACTGAGAGTTCCGTATAGCCGATGCGGTTTGCCGGCACCATCAGCATGTACTCGAAGAAGGCGATGCCCCAGCTGATCAGGGCGGCAACGAGCCAGGGCTTGCCGTTCAGGGTCTTCAGGTGGCCATACCAGGCGAAGGTCATGAACAGATTGGAGCAGCAGAGCAGGGCGGCGGTTTGCAACCAAATAGGCATGATGGGGTGGGGCTCGAAATATTGACGCGCTAGCGTATTTCCAGGCGGTGCCGCGTGCAATGGCCATCTGGTGCGCACGCTTCTGTCGGATTATCATCGCGCGCGTTTTTTCACTGAGTGGCAGTTTTATGGATTGTCGCCCCGGTTGTGGTGCCTGCTGCATAGCACCTTCCATCAGTTCTCCTATACCCGGCATGCCGTACGGTAAGCGTGCGGGAGAGCGGTGCGTGCAGTTGACCGCTGATTTTTTTTGTTCGCTGTTTGGAGATCCGCGGCGGCCAGTTGTCTGTTCTGCCTTCGCGGCCGATCCTGCTTGCTGCGGCAATGACAGGGAGGAGGCGATTCGTCTGTTGGGCTGGCTTGAGCAGGCAACAGCGTAGCGGTACGCCAGTTGGGGCTTTCGTTGCTTGTAGCGGCTCTCGCTCGCAGCTACTCGTCTGGCGGGGGGTGATAAACAAAAAAAGGCTGCCCAAGGGCAGCCTTTTTTTGCGCGAGCTTGTCGCTTAACGCGGCAGATCGCGCTTGGCGTGGCCGGTGTACAGCTGACGCGGACGACCAATCTTCTGGCCGGATGCGATCATTTCTTTCCAGTGAGAGATCCAGCCGACAGTACGCGCCAGGGCGAAGATGACGGTGAACATGCTGGTCGGAATGCCGATGGCCTTGAGGATGATGCCCGAGTAGAAGTCCACGTTCGGGTACAGGTTGCGCTCAGCGAAGTAAGGATCGTTGAGGGCAATCTCTTCCAGCTTCATGGCCAGATCCAATTGCGGGTCATTGATGCCCAGCTCGCCCAGAACCTCGTCGCAGGTCTGCTTCATGACCTTGGCGCGCGGGTCGAAGTTCTTGTAGACGCGATGTCCGAAGCCCATAAGCTTGAACGGATCGTTCTTGTCCTTGGCCTTGGCCAGGAACTTCTCGACGTTCGATACGTCGCCAATCTCGTCCAGCATGGTGAGTACGGCTTCGTTCGCGCCGCCGTGAGCCGGTCCCCACAGGGCGGCGATACCGGCGGCGATACAGGCGAACGGGTTGGCGCCGGTGGAGCCTGCCAGACGCACGGTGGAGGTGGAGGCGTTCTGCTCATGGTCGGCGTGCAGGATGAAGATGCGATCCATTGCCTTGGCCAACACCGGGCTGATCGGTTTGATCTCGCACGGGGTGTTGAACATCATGTGCAGGAAGTTTTCCGAGTAGCTCAGGTCGTTGCGCGGGTACATCAGCGGCTGACCGATCGAGTACTTGTAAACCATCGCGGCGATGGTTGGCATCTTGGCGACCAGGCGCACCGCGGAAATCTCGCGGTGGTGCGGGTCGTTGATGTCCAGCGAATCGTGGTAGAAGGCCGAAAGCGCGCCGACAACGCCACACATGATGGCCATGGGGTGGGCGTCACGACGGAAACCATTGAGGAAGGACTTCAGCTGCTCGTGAACCATGGTGTGGTTCTTCACGGTGCTGACGAACTGTGCCTTCTGTTCGGCGGTCGGCAGTTCCCCGTTCAGCAGGAGATAGCAGGTTTCCAGATAGTCGGATTTCTCTGCCAGCTGCTCGATCGGATAGCCGCGATGCAGCAGGATGCCCTTGTCGCCATCGATGTAGGTGATCTTGGACTCGCAAGAGGCGGTCGACATGAAGCCGGGATCGAAGGTGAAGTGACCCGTGGAGGTCAGGCTTCGTACGTCAATTACATCAGGCCCTACGGTACCGGTTAAAACGGGCAGTTCGACGGGGGCAGCGCCCTCGATGATCAACTGCGCTTTCTTGTCAGCCATGTATGGCCTCCTGTTTTGTGCTTGGAATCATCATGGCCCCCCACGCAGGGCCCGCATCACTATAGTGTGATAAACCGCAAAGTCAATTTGCGCGAACCCATGCCGTAGAGGGCTCTGCAGGGGGATGCGTACAGCTTGGGTGCACTGTTTACGGCATTTATATAGAGGTCGCTATCAGCCTTTAGTGGCACTTCACCACATTGTCATTAGTGACCTAACTGTTTATACTCGGAAACCGACCGGCAGGGGCCTTACAGGCAGTATTCTGTAGGTTGTCACTCGTGGGTAGCGGGTACTGCTGCGTACTCTTCCCAACAACTTTGCCCTGCGCTCTGGGGCTCTCAAGTGTGAAAAAAAGCCGTGAAAAGCCAACGACCTGTAAACCTAGATCTTAGGACAATAAAACTCCCCATCACTGCTTACACGTCGATTCTCCACCGTGTATCCGGTGTCATCCTGTTCGTCGGTATCGCCTTGCTGCTGCTCGCGCTCGATACCTCGCTGTCTTCGCCAGAAGGCTTCGAGGAGGTCCGTGCGTACCTGGGTAGCCCTCTGGCAAAGCTGGTGAGCTGGGCGTTGCTGTCCGCACTGCTGTACCACCTTGTGGCGGGTGTTCGTCACCTGATCATGGATTCTGGCCATGGTGAGACGCTGGAAGGCGGCAAGCTGGGCTCGAAAATCGTAATCGCCGTATCGGCGGTGCTGATCGTTCTGGCGGGAGTGTGGATATGGTAACCAATGTCACCAACTTTTCGCGCTCGGGTCTGTACGACTGGATGGCGCAGCGCGTTTCTGCAGTGGTTCTTGCGGCTTATTTTCTGTTCCTGCTTGGGTACCTGATCGCGAACCCGGGGCTGGAGTACACCCAGTGGCACGCGCTGTTCTCGGCCAACTGGATGCGCATCTTCAGCCTGCTGGCTCTGGTCGCCCTGAGTGTGCACGCGTGGGTAGGCATGTGGACGATCTCCACCGACTACCTGACCAATATGGCGATCGGTAAGTGGGCTACCGGCGTTCGTTTCCTGTTCCAGGCGGTGTGTGGCATTGCCATGTTCACCTTCTTCGTCTGGGGCGTGCAGATTCTTTGGGGTATCTGATTCATGGCTAACATTCGTACGCTTTCTTTTGACGCCATCATCGTCGGTGGCGGTGGCGCCGGTATGCGCGCGGCGCTGCAGCTGTCCCAGTCTGGTCACAAGACCGCTGTGGTCACCAAGGTTTTCCCGACTCGTTCGCACACCGTTTCCGCTCAGGGCGGCATCACCTGCGCCATTGCTTCGGCCGACCCGAACGATGACTGGCGCTGGCACATGTACGATACAGTCAAGGGCTCCGACTACATCGGTGACCAGGATGCGATCGAGTACATGTGTTCTGTCGGTCCTGAGGCTGTGTTCGAGCTCGAGCACATGGGCCTGCCGTTCTCCCGTACCGAGCAGGGCCGCATCTATCAGCGTCCGTTCGGCGGTCAGTCGAAGGACTTCGGTAAGGGCGGTCAGGCCGCTCGTACCTGTGCCGCTGCCGACCGTACCGGTCATGCGCTGCTGCACACGCTTTATCAGGGCAACCTGAAGAACGACACCGTTTTCCTCAACGAGTGGTACGCGGTCGATCTGGTGAAGAACCAGGACGGAGCAGTCGTGGGTGTCATCGCCATCTGCATCGAAACCGGCGAAACCGTCTACATCCGTTCCAAGGCTACCGTGCTTGCCACTGGTGGCGCTGGTCGCATCTACGCATCGACCACCAACGCCCTGATCAATACCGGTGACGGTGTAGGTATGGCTCTGCGTGCCGGTGTCCCGGTTCAGGATATCGAGATGTGGCAGTTCCACCCGACCGGTATCGCCGGTGCCGGCGTGCTGGTGACCGAGGGTTGCCGCGGTGAAGGTGGCTACCTGATCAACAAGCATGGCGAGCGCTTCATGGAGCGTTATGCGCCGAACGCGAAGGACCTGGCTGGTCGCGACGTCGTTGCACGTTCGATGGTCAAGGAAATCCTGGCGGGCAACGGCTGCGGTCCGGATGGCGACCACGTGATGCTGAAGCTGGATCACCTGGGTGAGGAAGTGCTGCACAGCCGCCTGCCTGGCATCTGTGAGCTGTCGAAGACCTTCGCTCATGTCGATCCGGTCGTCGCACCGGTGCCGGTCGTACCGACCTGCCATTACATGATGGGTGGTATCGCCACCAACATTCATGGTCAGGCCATCACTCAGGACGCCAACGGCAACGACAAGATCATCGACGGTCTGTTCGCTGTGGGCGAAGTGGCCTGCGTATCCGTACATGGCGCCAACCGTCTGGGCGGTAACTCGCTGCTGGATCTGGTTGTGTTCGGCCGCGCTGCCGGCCTGCACCTGGAAAAGGCGTTGAAGGAAGGTATCGAGCACCGCGGTGCCAGCGAAACCGACCTGGACGTTGCTCTGGCTCGCCTTGCCGGTCTCAACGAACGTACAACCGGTGAAGACGTCGCTCCGCTGCGCAAGGAACTGCAGAACTGCATGCAGAACTACTTCGGCGTGTTCCGCACCGGCGAATACATGCAGAAGGGCATCGCTCAGCTGGTGGATCTGCGTCAGCGTATCGCCAACGTCAAGATCTCGGACAAGAGCCAGGCGTTCAACACCGCGCGCATCGAAGCGCTCGAGCTGCAGAACCTGCTGGAGGTCGCCGAGGCCACTGCAATCGCCGCCGAGACCCGCAAGGAGTCCCGCGGTGCTCACGCTCGCGAAGACTTCGAAGAGCGTGATGACGAGAACTGGCTGTGCCACACCCTGTACTTCCCGGGTGACAAGCGCGTTGCCAAGCGTGCCGTGAACTTCGCTCCGAAGACCGTTCCGGCATTCGAGCCCAAGGTTCGGACTTATTGAGGTCGCCGATATGTTGCAAGTGAGTGTTTATCGCTACAACCCCGATCAGGACGAAAAGCCGTTCATGCAGGATTTCCAGGTCAATACCGATGGTAAAGACCTGATGGTTCTGGACGTCTTGGCTCTGATCAAGGAACAGGACCAGGGTTTCTCCTATCGTCGCTCCTGCCGTGAAGGCGTGTGCGGTTCCGACGGGATGAACATCAATGGCAAGAACGGCCTGGCTTGCATCACCCCGCTGTCCTCCGTGGTCAAGGGCAACAAGCTGGTCATTCGTCCGCTGCCTGGTCTGCCGGTCATTCGTGACTTGGTCGTCGATATGAGCATCTTCTACAAGCAGTACGAGAAAGTGCGTCCGTATCTGATGAACGATACGCCGCCGCCGGCAATCGAACGGCTGCAAAGTCCGGAGGATCGCGAGAAGCTGGACGGTCTGTACGAGTGCATCCTGTGCGCTTGCTGCTCGACCAGCTGCCCGTCGTTCTGGTGGAACCCTGACAAGTTCCTCGGTCCCGCTGCGTCGCTGCAGGCCTACCGTTTCCTGGCCGACAGTCGCGACACCGAAACCGAGAACCGTCTGGCCGGTCTGGACGATCCGTTCAGCGTGTTCCGCTGCCGCGGTATCATGAACTGCGTCGACGTTTGTCCGAAGGGATTGAACCCTACCAAGGCAATCGGTCACATACGCAACATGCTGCTGCAGAGCGGTACCTGATGACACCCCGGTCGCGAAAGGTTATGCGCTAGCCTGGAATGGCCGGATTGCTTTACCCGTAACACCTGCGGCGCCGAAGTCGAAGCTCGGCGCCGTAGTTTTAGTAGGAATCCCAGCTCACAAAGCCGGGATTTCACTCTGAAAATTTGATGACCAGCAGGAGCATCCGGGTTGTGCCCGGGAACTATCTGCGCGGTCCGTAGTGGCTTTACCTGAGTCGCTGCTTCAGAACTTGGGAAGTCATGCTGCGGTTTCCACGCTGGTGGTGTCTCCTTATCGAAGGTGACCAGACATGCAAGAAAGCGTAATGCAGCGCATGTGGGACAGTGCCCACCTATCCGGTGGTAACGCTGCCTATGTGGAAGAGCTTTATGAGCTCTACCTGCACGATCCCAACGCTGTGCCCGAAGAGTGGCGCACTTACTTCCAGAAGTTGCCCTCCGGTGGCAGCGCTTCAGCCGATGTATCGCATTCGACGATCCGCGACCACTTCGTCCTGCTGGCCAAGAACCAGCGCCGTGCTCAGCCTGTATCCGCAGGCGCTGTCAGCAGCGAGCATGAGAAGAAGCAGATTGAAGTCCTGCGCCTGATCCAGGCCTACCGAGTGCGCGGCCATCAGGCAGCACAGCTCGATCCGCTTGGCCTGCAGCAGCGCACCGCACCCGCCGATCTGGCGATCAACAACTACGGTCTGACCGACGCTGATCTCGACACCGTGTTCCGCACCGGTGACCTGGCCATGGTCAACGGCCAGGCCACTCTGCGCGAAATCGTCAACGCTCTGCAAGAAACCTATTGCCGCACCATCGGCGCGGAATACATGCACATCGTCGATTCCGAGCAGCGCAGCTGGTTCGTCCAGCGCTTGGAAAGCGTGCGTGGCCGTCCGGAGTTCTCGCCGGAGATCAAGAGCCATCTGCTCGAGCGTCTTACCGCTGCCGAAGGCCTGGAAAAGTACCTGGGTACCAAGTATCCGGGTACCAAGCGTTTCGGCCTGGAAGGTGGCGAGAGCCTGATTCCGCTGCTCGACGAGATCATCCAGCGCTCCGGCTCCTACGGCACCAAGGAAATCGTCATCGGCATGGCCCACCGCGGCCGTCTGAACGTGCTGGTCAACACCTTCGGCAAGAACCCGCGCGATCTGTTCGACGAGTTCGAAGGCAAGAAGGTCGAAGGCCTGAGCTCCGGTGACGTCAAGTATCACCAGGGTTTCTCTTCCAACGTGATGACCCCGGGCGGCGAGATCCACCTGGCCATGGCGTTCAACCCGTCGCACCTGGAGATCGTTTCTCCGGTGGTCGAGGGTTCCGTACGCGCCCGCCAGGATCGTCGCAACGACCCGGTTGGCGACAAGGTCCTGCCGGTCACCATCCACGGTGACGCAGCCGTCGCCGGTCAGGGTGTCGTGATGGAAACCTTCCAGATGTCGCAGACCCGTGCCTACCGCACTGGCGGCACCATCCGCATCGTGGTCAACAACCAGGTCGGCTTCACCACCAACAAGCAGGAAGATGCTCGCTCCACCGAGTATGCGACCGACGTGGCGAAGATGATCCAGGCGCCGATCTTCCACGTGAACGCTGACGATCCCGAGGCGGTGCTGTTCGTCACCCAGCTTGCCGTCGACTATCGGATGCAGTTCAAGCGCGACATCGTCATCGACCTGATCTGCTACCGCCGTCGCGGCCACAACGAAGCGGACGAGCCAAGCGGTACCCAGCCGCTGATGTATCAGAAGATCGCCAAACAGCGCACCACCCGTGAGCTGTACGCCGACTCGCTGATTCAGTCCAAGGTACTGGACGACGAGCGTGTTCAGGCGAAGATCGACGAGTATCGGACTGCGCTGGACAACGGTCTGCACGTGGTCAAGAGCCTGGTCAAGGAACCGAACAAGGAACTGTTCGTCGACTGGCGCCCCTATCTGGGTCATGCCTGGACCGCGCGTCACGACACTAGCTTCGATTTGAAGACCCTGCAGGACCTGTCCAACAAGCTGCTGCAGACGCCGGAAGGTTTCGTGGTGCAGCGCCAGGTTTCGAAGATCCTCGAGGACCGCCAGAAGATGGGCGCAGGCGCGCTTGCCATCAACTGGGGCTATGCCGAGACCATGGCCTACGCAACGCTGCTGTTCGAAGGCCACCCGGTGCGTATTTCCGGCCAGGACGTGGGTCGCGGTACCTTCTCGCATCGCCACGCAGCGCTGCACAACCAGAAGGATGGCAGCACCTACATCCCGCTGCAGCACCTGTACGAAGGCCAGCCGCGTTTCGATCTGTACGACTCCTTCCTTTCCGAGGAAGCGGTTCTCGCGTTCGAATACGGTTACGCCACTACCACGCCGAACGCGCTGGTGGTGTGGGAAGCGCAGTTCGGCGACTTCGCCAACGGCGCCCAGGTGGTCATCGACCAGTTCATCACCAGCGGTGAGCACAAGTGGGGCCGTCTGTGCGGTCTGACCATGCTGCTGCCGCATGGCTATGAAGGGCAGGGGCCTGAGCACTCGTCCGCGCGTCTGGAGCGTTACCTGCAGCTGTGCGCCGAGCACAACATCCAGGTCTGCGTACCGACCACGCCGGCGCAGGTCTACCACATGCTGCGTCGTCAGGCGATTCGCCCGCTGCGCAAGCCGCTGGTAGCACTGACGCCCAAGTCGCTGTTGCGCCACAAGCTGGCCACCTCGACCCTGGAAGAGCTGACTCAGGGCTCCTTCCAGACGGTGATTCCGGAGATCGATCCGATCGATCCGGCCAAGGTCGAGCGCGTCATCATGTGCAGCGGCAAGGTCTACTATGACCTGCTGGACAAGCGTCGTGCCGAAGGTCGTGACGATATCGCCATCGTCCGTATCGAGCAGCTTTATCCGTTCCCAGAGGAAGACCTCGCCGAGGCGCTCGCGCCGTATCAGAACGTCAAGCACATCATCTGGTGTCAGGAAGAACCGATGAACCAGGGCGCCTGGTACTGCAGCCAGCACCACATGCGCCGTGTTGCGACCGCACACAAGAAGGAACTGTTCCTTCAGTATGCGGGTCGTGATGCATCGGCGGCACCGGCGGTCGGTTACGCCTCGATGCATGCCGAGCAGCAGGAAAAACTGCTGCAGGACGCGTTCACCGTTTAATCCATTCGTGCGAGAGGCCGCGAACGTTCGCGGCCTCGATGTAGAAACCGAATCAATAGGACCCCTGAATAATGGCTATCGAGATCAAAGCCCCTACATTCCCGGAATCGGTCGCCGACGGCACCGTTGCCACCTGGCACAAGCAGCCGGGCGACGCGGTTAAGCGTGATGAACTGATCGTCGACATCGAAACCGACAAGGTGGTCATGGAAGTACTGGCCGAAGCTGACGGCGTGCTGACCGAGATCGTCAAGAACGAAGGCGACACCGTGCTGAGCGGCGAGCTGCTCGGCAAGCTGGAAGCAGGCGCTGCTGCCGCCGCTGCACCCGCTCAAGCTGCCGCCCCGGCCCCGGCCGCTGCTGCTCCGGCAGCCGCTGCCAGCGCGGGTGGCGAAGAGCCGATCCTGGCCCCGGCGGCCCGCAAGCTGGCCGAAGAGAACGGTATTGATCCGAACAGCATCCGCGGTACCGGCAAGGACGGTCGCGTGACCAAGGAAGACGTCGTCGCCGCCGTCGAAGCCAAGAAGTCCGCTCCGGCTGCCGCTGCCAAGCCGGCCGCTCCTGCCGCTGCGGCTCCGATCTTCGCCGAGGGTGATCGCGTCGAGAAGCGCGTGCCGATGACCCGCCTGCGTGCCAAGGTCGCCGAGCGTCTGGTCGAAGCCCAGTCCTCCATGGCTATGCTGACTACGTTCAACGAAGTCAACATGAAGCCGATCATGGAACTGCGCGCCAAGTACAAGGACCTCTTCGAGAAGACCCATAACGGCGTGCGCCTGGGCTTCATGTCCTTCTTCGTCAAGGCTGCGGTGGAAGCGCTCAAGCGCCAGCCGGGCGTCAATGCCTCCATCGACGGCAACGACATCGTCTACCACGGTTATCAGGACATCGGCGTCGCCGTTTCCAGCGACCGCGGTCTGGTGGTGCCGGTCCTGCGTAACGCCGAGCACATGAGCCTGGCGGAGATCGAAGGCGGCATCAACGAGTTCGGCAAGAAGGCCAAGGCCGGCAAGCTGACCATCGAGGAAATGACTGGCGGTACCTTCACCATCTCCAACGGTGGTGTGTTCGGTTCCCTGCTGTCGACCCCGATCGTCAACCCGCCGCAGACTGCCATCCTCGGCATGCACAAGATTCAGGAACGTCCGATGGCCGTCAACGGTCAGGTGGTCATCCTGCCGATGATGTACCTGGCGCTGTCCTATGACCATCGCTTGATCGACGGCAAGGAAGCTGTGACCTTCCTGGTTACCATGAAGGACCTGCTGGAAGACCCGGCCCGTCTGCTGCTGGATATCTGATAGAAACGCCCCGGGCTGCAGTTGGCAGGTCAGGTGAAAGCCGGTCTTGCTGCCTGCAGCCTTTGGCTTTTAGCTGCTTTTGAAGAGGATTCGTAATGAGCCAGAAATTCGACGTCGTCGTCATCGGTGCCGGCCCCGGCGGCTATGTTGCCGCTATTCGCGCAGCCCAGCTGGGTCTGAAGACCGCGTGTATCGAAAAGTACCAGGGCAAGGATGGCAAGACCGCTCTGGGCGGTACCTGCCTGAACGTAGGCTGCATTCCTTCCAAGGCTCTGCTGGACAGCTCCTACAAGTTCCATGAAGCCCACGAGAGCTTCAAGGTGCACGGCATCAGCACTGGCGAAGTGGCCATGGACGTTCCGACCATGGTCGCGCGCAAGGACCAGATCGTTAAGAACCTCACCGGTGGTGTATCGGCCCTGCTGAAAGCCAACGGCGTGACCGTCTTCGAAGGCCACGGCAAGCTGCTGGCCGGCAAGCAGGTCGAAGTTACCGGCCTGGACGGCAACGTACAGACTCTCGCTGCCGAGAACGTGATCCTGGCTTCGGGTTCCACCCCGGTGAACATCCCGCCGGCGCCGGTTGATCAGAAGGTCATCGTCGACTCCACCGGCGCGCTGGACTTCCAGAGCGTGCCGGGCAAGCTGGGCGTCATCGGCGCCGGTGTGATCGGTCTGGAGCTGGGTTCGGTCTGGGCCCGTCTGGGCGCTGAGGTCACCGTCATCGAGGCCATGGACAAGTTCCTGCCGGCCGCTGACGAGCAGATCTCCAAGGAAGCGTTCAAGGTCCTGTCCAAGCAGGGGCTGAAGATTCTGCTGGGCGCGCGCCTGACTGGCTCGGAAGTGAAGGGCGATCAGGTGACTGTCAACTTCACCAGTGCCGAAGGCGAGCAGCAGATGACCTTCGACAAGCTGATCGTTGCGGTCGGCCGTCGTCCGGTCACCACCGATCTTCTGGCGGCCGATGCCGGCGTCGATATGGACGAGCGTGGTTTCATCTTCGTCGACGATTATTGCGCCACCAGCGTTCCGGGCGTATACGCCATCGGTGACGTGGTTCGCGGCGCCATGCTGGCGCACAAAGCGTCGGAAGAGGGCGTGATGGTTGCCGAGCGCATCGCTGGCCACAAGACCCAGATGAACTATGACCTGATTCCGTCGGTCATCTACACTCACCCGGAAATCGCATGGGTCGGCAAGTCCGAGCAGGCGCTCAAGGCCGAAGGCGTTGAAGTCAACGTCGGCACCTTCCCGTTCGCGGCCAGTGGTCGTGCCATGGCTGCCAACGACACCGCCGGCCTGGTCAAGGTCATCGCCGATGCCAAGACCGACCGCGTGTTGGGCGTGCATGTAATGGGCCCAAGCGCCGCCGAGCTGGTTCAGCAGGGCGCCATCGGCATGGAGTTCGGCACCAGTGCCGAAGACCTGGGCATGATGGTGTTCTCGCATCCGACCATGTCCGAAGCGCTGCATGAAGCGGCCCTGGCAGTGAATGGCCACGCCATCCACATCGCCAATCGCAAGAAGCGCTAATCGGTTTAGTGCTGTACCCGGGGCCCGACGTATCCAGCGATACGCCGGGCCTTTTGCAAACTGCAGGTTCGAAAGGATTGCAGGTCGCTGAGAGGTATCGTGAATTCGCAGATAGTTTTCAGCGACTTGTGAGGGAGGCACGACGGTTCGTCGTGCCGTAAATGCGCCAATACCAAAACAGACGGTAGAAAGCATGAATCTTCACGAGTACCAAGGTAAACAACTGTTCGCTGAATACGGTCTGCCCGTGTCCAAAGGCTATGCGGTAGATAGCCCGAAGGAAGCAGCGGAAGCCTGCGACAAGATCGGCGGCACACAATGGGTGGTCAAGGCCCAGGTGCATGCCGGTGGACGTGGCAAGGCGGGTGGCGTAAAGCTGGTTCGCAGCAAGGATGAGGCCCGGGCGTTCGCCCAGCAGTGGCTCGACAAGCGTCTGGTGACCTACCAGACCGATGCCAATGGTCAGCCGGTCAGCAAGATTCTGGTCGAGGCGTGCACCGATATCGACAAGGAGCTCTACCTGGGCGCCGTGGTCGATCGCGCCAGTCGCCGGATCGTCTTCATGGCGTCGACCGAAGGTGGCGTGGACATCGAAAAAGTCGCTCACGACACGCCCGAGAAAATCCTCAAGGCCACCATCGATCCGCTGGTAGGCGCGCAGCCCTTCCAGGCGCGCGAACTGGCGTTCCAGTTGGGCCTCAAGGGTGACCAGGTCAAGCAGTTCGTACACATCTTCGTCGGCCTCGCCCAGCTGTTCCAGGACTATGATTTGGCCCTGCTGGAAGTGAACCCGCTGGTGATCAAGACCGACGGCAATCTGCACTGCCTGGACGCCAAGATCAACATCGATAGCAACGCCATCTATCGCCAGCCGAAGCTGCGCGACATGGCCGACCCGTCACAGGACGATCCGCGCGAGGCGCATGCTGCCAAGTGGGAGCTCAATTACGTGGCGCTCGACGGCAACATCGGTTGCATGGTCAACGGTGCCGGTCTGGCCATGGGCACCATGGACATCGTCAACCTGCACGGCGGCGCGCCGGCGAACTTCCTCGACGTGGGCGGTGGCGCCACCGAGGAGCGCGTGACCGAAGCGTTCAAGATCATTCTCTCCGACAGCAATGTCGCTGCGGTTCTGGTGAACATCTTCGGTGGCATCGTGCGTTGCGACATGATCGCCGAGGGCATCATCGGTGCCGTACGTGAAGTGGGGGTCAAGGTGCCGGTGGTGGTGCGGCTGGAAGGCAACAACGCCGACCTGGGCGCCAAGATGCTGAGTGAGAGCGGTCTGAACATCATCGGTGCGAACAGCCTGACCGATGCGGCCATTCAGGTTGTCAAAGCCGCGGAGGGCAAGTAATGAGCGTACTGATCAACAAGGACACCAAGGTCATCTGTCAGGGCTTCACTGGCTCGCAGGGCACCTTCCATTCCGAGCAGGCGATTGCCTACGGTACCAAGATGGTCGGTGGTGTCACGCCCGGCAAGGGCGGCACGATGCATCTCGGGCTGCCGGTATTCAACACCGTGCGCGAAGCGGTCGAGGCGACGGGCGCCGATGCATCGGTCATCTACGTACCGGCACCGTTCTGCAAGGACTCCATCCTCGAAGCGGCCTTTGGTGGCATCAAGCTGATCGTCTGCATCACCGAGGGCATTCCGACGCTGGACATGCTGGAAGTGAAGATCAAGTGCGACGAGCTCGGTGTGCGCCTGATCGGGCCGAACTGCCCCGGCGTGATCACGCCCGGTGAGTGCAAGATCGGCATCCAGCCGGGGCACATCCATATGCCCGGCAAGGTCGGTATCGTCTCGCGCTCCGGCACGCTGACCTACGAAGCCGTGAAGCAGACCACCGACGCCGGTTTCGGCCAGTCGACCTGCGTCGGCATTGGTGGCGATCCGATTCCGGGCTCGACCTTCATCGATATCCTCAAGCTGTTCCAGGACGATCCGCAGACCGAGGCTATCGTGATGATCGGCGAGATCGGCGGTTCGGCCGAGGAAGAAGCGGCGGCCTTCATCAAGGCCAACGTGACCAAGCCGGTAGTTTCCTATATCGCGGGCGTTACGGCTCCGGCCGGCAAGCGTATGGGCCATGCCGGTGCGATCATCTCCGGCGGCAAGGGCACGGCGGAGGAGAAGTTCGCCGCGCTGCAGGACGCAGGCGTGAAGACCGTGCGCTCGCTTGCCGATATCGGCAAGGCGCTGGCGGAAGTCACAGGCTGGCAAATGAAGGCCTGATGAAAAAAGGCCCGGCGAAAGCCGGGCCTTTTTCGTTGGGCTTACCCAGGCCGCTTGCGCGGCGCACCTTGGGCGCTCTCATGGGTCGGCTGCGACCTTCTGGCCGCCGGCTTCCGCAGCGAATACCGACGTTCTGATCGGCATTCGCGCTGCATCGTGGCATCATTGCCACTCATTCATACGTGTTTCGCTCCACAAGAGCGATGGCGTGCATCGAAGGTTCGGCCCAACCGGCTGAGTGACGTTTCCCCTTATCCCTGAAGGAAACCCGTATCCCATCATCAGGCCTGTGTGATCGCTGAACCGCCGCTTTGGCTGCGCGGGCGTCGCGTCATTTGTGCCGTTATCTCTCTGGTAGTTTTCCCTGCATGAATCGTTTGAAAGGTTTTGACCTGCTTGCCCTCGGCTTCATGACGTTTGCGCTGTTTCTCGGTGCGGGCAATATCATCTTCCCGCCCAGCGCCGGCATGGCGGCGGGCGAGTTCATCTGGCGCGCGGCGCTGGGCTTCCTCCTCACGGGCGTCGGGTTACCGCTGCTGACCGTGGTTGCGCTGGCGCGCGTTGGCGGCGGGATGGATCGACTCACCGCACCTCTGGGCAAATTCGCCGGTACGGTGCTGGCTGTCGCGGTGTACCTGGCGATCGGTCCGCTGTTCGCCACACCGCGCACCGCAGTCGTTTCGTTCGAGATGGGTATCGCGCCGTTCAGTGGCAACTCGGGCATGCCGCTGTTCATCTACACGCTGGTGTTCTTCGCGGCCATGCTGTTTCTGGTGCTGAATCCGGGGCAGTTGGTCAACCGCATCGGCAAGTTCATCACGCCGGTGCTGTTGGCGGCCTTGCTGGTGCTCGGTGGCGCTGCGATCTTCGCTCCGGCGGGCGAGGTGGGAGCGGTCAACGAAAGCTATCGTGGCGCGCCGTTGATCAAGGGCTTCCTCGAGGGATACCTGACCATGGATACGCTGGGTGCTCTGGTGTTCGGTATCGTGATCGCCACGGCCATTCGTGATCGCGGTGTAACCGAGCCTGCGCTGGTGACCCGTTACTCGATGATTGCCGGCGTGATCGCCGCCATCGGCCTGTCGCTGGTCTACCTGGCCCTGTTCTATCTCGGCGCCACCAGCCAGGGTATCGCCGGCGGAGCGGAGAACGGCGTGCAGATCCTGACCACCTATGTGCAGCACACCTTCGGGACGCCGGGCAGCCTGCTGCTGGCTGTGGTCATCACCCTCGCGTGCCTGACCACCGCGGTGGGGCTGACCACCGCCTGTGGCGAGTTCTTCAGCGCGCTGCTGCCGGTCTCCTATCGCAGTGTGGTGATCGTGTTCGCGCTGTTCAGCCTGCTGGTGGCGAACCAGGGGCTGACGCAACTGATCAGCGTGTCGGTGCCGGTGCTGGTCGGTCTGTACCCGCTGGCCATCGTGCTGGTAGCGCTGAGCCTGCTGGATCGCTTCTGGCTGTCGTCGTCGCGTGTCTTCGTGCCCGTGATGGCGGTGACGCTGGTTTTCGGCGTTGTCGATGGCCTCGCCGCGGCCGGTCTCGGCAGCTGGGTGCCGGCGCTGTTCACGCAGCTGCCGCTGGCGGATCAGAGCATGGGCTGGTTGGTTCCGGTACTGGTGATGTTGGTACTGGCGGTCGTCACCGATCGTCTGCTCGGCCGTGCCGAGCGGGTGCAGCACCGCGCGTAAGCTCAAGCAAGGCGCCGCATCGCTCGACGATGCGGCGCTGACCTCGGAAGCGGCTGGCTATAATCTGACGACCTTTCCGAGGACCCGCCATGACGTTATCCGATACACACGTGCCGCATCTGATCGCCGTCCTGTGGTTCATCCTCTGCTGGGTCGGCTATACACGCTATGCGGATTGGCGGGGGCGCGATACCGCCTGCCTGGCGAGTGTCATGCATCTTTATCGGCAAGACTGGATGCAGCGCCTGCTGTTGCGGGAGAACCGCATCGCCGATGCCAATGTCATTGGTAACCTGGAACGCAACGCCTCGTTTTTCGCCTCCAGCACGCTGATCATCCTCGCGGGCATCCTGACTGCGCTGGGCGCGTCCGACCGCGCGGTTTCGCTGCTGGCCGATCTGCCGTTCGCGCAACCTGTCAGCCGCGGGCTTTCGGAGATCAAGCTGCTGTGCCTCGCGGTGGTTTTCGTCTATGCGTTCTTCACCTTCAGCTGGTGCATGCGCCAGTACAACTTCGCCGCCGTGCTGGTGGCCTCCGCTCCGATGGTGGGGGAGCGCAACGTCAGCGATCAGGAGCGCAGAGCTTTCGCCGATCGGGCTGCACGGGTCATCTCCATGGCGGCCAACCAGTTCAACTTCGGCTTGCGCGCCTACTATTTCGGCATGGCGACGCTGGCCTGGTTTATCCATCCGTGGTTCTTCATGCTTGTCACCGCTGGCGTGGTGCTCATCCTCTATCGCCGGGAGTTCCATTCCGACGTGCTTGAGGTGATGGTATTCACGCCAACTTCGCCGACCGAATCGCCCAAGGAATAGGGCGCGCTGCTGGCGAGACGGTATCATGCGCGGCCCGACCCACATCCGAGAGTTCGAATGAGCGATAGCCAGATACTCGAGCGCACGCAGCGCTTTCTGTCTTTTCTGCGGCACTGTCAGGTGCTCGGGCTGAGCGTTGAGCATGCCGATCGCCGGGGGCTGACCTTGCGCCTGCCGTACAGCGAAAAGATAGTCGGCAACCCCGAGACCGGCGGCGTCCACGGCGGCGCCATCACCACGCTGATGGACACCACCTGCGGAATCTCCACGGCCTGTGCATTGCCAGAGCTGGAGGTGTGTCCGACGCTCGATCTGCGCATCGACTACATGCATCCCGCCGAGCCCGGTCACGACATCTTCGGCTTTGCCGAGTGCTACCGCGTCACACCAACGGTAATCTTCACCCGTGGCGTGGCCTATCAGCGAGATATCAACGAGCCGATCGCGCATGCCGTGGGCACCTTCATGCGCATGGGCAAGGCGGCTCAGGGCCCGTTCGGCAAAGGCGGTGCAGCATGAGCGAGCTCAATCTCAACGCGCTGGTGCAGAGCGCTCATGCCAACAACGATTACGATTCGCTGATCAAGCTGGTTCCCTATGCCCGGCTGATCGGGATCGAATGCCTGCGGCTTGGCGACGAGATGGTGTTCCGTCTGCCGCAGAACGAAGACAACATCGGCAACCCGCTGCCGGCCATCCATGGCGGCGTCATCGCGGGCTTTATGGAGCATGCGGCAATGCTGCATCTGCTGATGTTCATGGGCGCGCCACATTTGCCCAAAATCATCGACTTCTCGATAGATTATCTGCGTGCCGGTCACTATCGTGACACCTTCGCTGCCTGCCAGGTCTGGCGCCAGGGCCGCAGGGTCGCCAATGTCGCGATCACCGCCTGGCAGACCCATCAGGCCGAACCCATCGCCACCGCCCGCTGCCACTTCAAGATCGACGAGCCCTGACGCATCGACGGGTAGCGGCGCTGCGGTGTGCGCTGTTACCCCTGCGATTGCGTGAAGGAACTCGAATGGAAGCACTGTTGATACTCGGCGGCCTGTTACTGATGCTCGCCGGTTTCGTCTGGCTGATCAGCCAGGCATTCACGACCAGCCTGCTGTGGGGGCTGGGCAGCTTGCTGCCGCCGATGACGCTGGCTTTCGCGTTCAGCCATTGGCGTGTGGCACGCAAGGCCGTGGTGCTTTCCTGTCTCGGAATCATTCCCCTCGTGGTCGGGCTGTCTTTGCTGGCCAGCCGCGATTCCGAGCGGCTGACTGCCATATTCAGCCTGGGCTGGCTGCCCGCCCAGTCGCAGCCCGAGCTGGAGATGGGCATGCGGGGGCAGTTGAACGGCCGCCGGTTCGTGCCGCAGCAAGGGGAGCTGATCAATGGCGTGCTGAGCTTGCGCGCAGGGCAAGGATTTTTTGCTCGCCAGGAAGTCACCATCCGTCTGCACCAGCCCGTAGACGGGGCGGTGCGTGTAGATGTCCTGCCGGATGACAGCGGCGACCTGCCGGAAGTGGAGATCGCCTGGTTGGGGCAGGATGAGGAGTTGCCCGAGACGCGACGTCTTGATCGCGGCTACACCCTGCATCTTGACCTGCAGCCGGTAGCGCCGAATCGGCTGAAAGGCGATTTCCATCTGGTCTTGCCGCCGCAGTACGACACCAGTCTCACTGGCGTTGTCGAGCTGTATACAGACCGTCTGCGTTATCGCGACGGTCAGGTCGATCGCCGTCACGACTCGCGCGACACCATCGCTTACGTCGTCGAAGACTATCTGCAGCGCCGTCACGCAAGCCGCGATGTCGTGCTGCAGGCCTTGCCTTCGCTGACATTGCCCGCCGATGAGTTGCAGCTGGAGGCGCAGGCGCAGGTGAAGGGGGAGCCGCAGGCGTTTACGCTGCGTCTGGGCAAGAACGAGCAGGGCTGGCATGTGAAGGGGGATGACTATCCGCCTCTGGCGGCGGAGAAGGCAGCCTCCGTGCCGGCAAGCAAGACGGTGGAACCCGTCGGCGCTGTGCCCGCCGCACCGCGCAAGGTCGATGGGCGCCTGTACTTTTCCATGGAGCAGGTGCTGCGCAATCCGGGGCGCTACCAGCACCGGCTGATGCGTGCCCATACCGAGCGTGGCGGCATTGCCGAAGGGCGCTTCGCCGGGCTGGACGGCGATGGCAATCTCGTCATCCGACGGATCATTCGCGGGCCTGGCGAGGCGACCTACAATCTGGCGCCCGGCGAGATCGTCCTGCTGGAGCTGATCGAGCCCTGATGCGGGTCGGCCGGCGCCCTGTCGCGTCGGCCGCCCTTGAAATTCGTCGTCCCGTCCCCATCTGCCAGACATCGCCGCAGCCGCGGTCCGTGCCCTATAGATGACGTGGAGTTCGTAGACGATGAGTGTGGAAACTCAAAAAGAAACCCTGGGCTTCCAGACCGAAGTGAAGCAGCTGCTTCACCTGATGATCCATTCGCTGTATTCGAACAAGGAAATCTTCCTTCGCGAACTGATTTCCAACGCTTCCGACGCCGCCGACAAGCTGCGCTTCGAGGCGCTGGCCAAGCCGGAGCTGCTCGAAGGTGGCGCCGATCTGAAGATTCGCCTGTCCTTCGACAAGGACGCCAAGACTGTAACCCTCGAAGACAACGGCATCGGCATGAGCCGCGAGGACGTGATCGCCCACCTCGGCACCATCGCCAAATCCGGCACCGCGGATTTCCTGAAGAACCTTTCAGGCGACCAGAAAAAGGATTCGCACCTGATCGGCCAGTTCGGCGTGGGCTTCTATTCGGCGTTTATCGTCGCCGACAAGGTCGACGTCTACAGCCGCCGCGCCGGTACCCCGGCCAGCGAAGGCGTGCACTGGTCGTCGAAGGGCGAGGGCGAATTCGAAGTCGCGACCATCGAAAAGGCCGAGCGCGGTACCCGCATCGTCCTGCATCTGAAGAAGGACGAGGAAGAATTCGCCGATGGCTGGCGTCTGCGCAATATCGTCAAGAAGTACTCCGACCACATTGCCCTGCCCATCGAGTTGCCGAAGGAGCACTACGGTGAAGAGAAGGACAAGCCTGCCGAGGTCGAGTGGGAAACCGTCAACCGTGCCAGCGCCCTCTGGACCCGTCCGCGCAGCGAAGTGAAGGACGAGGAATATCAGGAGTTCTACAAGCACGTCGCTCACGACTTCGACAACCCGCTGTCCTGGAGCCACAACAAGGTCGAGGGCAAGCTGGAGTACACCTCGCTGCTCTACGTGCCGGGTCGCGCGCCGTTCGATCTGTACCATCGCGAAGCGCCCAAGGGCCTCAAGCTCTACGTTCAGCGCGTGTTCATCATGGATCAGGCCGACGAGTTCCTGCCGCTGTACCTGCGTTTCATCAAGGGTGTGGTGGACTCCAATGACCTGTCGCTCAACGTTTCGCGCGAGATCCTGCAAAAGGATCCGGTAATCGACTCGATGAAGTCGGCGCTGACCAAGCGCGTGCTGGACATGCTGGAAAAGCTGGCCAAGGACAAGCCGGAGGACTACAAGAAGTTCTGGTCGCAGTTCGGGCAGGTGCTCAAGGAAGGCCCTGCAGAAGACTTCGCCAACAAGGAGAAGATCGCCGGTCTGTTGCGTTTCGCCTCTACCAGCGACACATCGGGCGAGCAGTCCGTGTCGTTGGCCGACTACCTTGGCCGCATGAAGGAAGGTCAGGACAAGATCTACTACCTGACCGGCGAGAGCTATGCACAGGTCAAGAACAGCCCGCACCTGGAGGTCTTCCGCAAGAAGGGCATCGAAGTGCTGCTGCTCACCGACCGCATCGATGAGTGGCTGATGAGCTATCTCACCGAGTTCGATGGCAAGCAGTTCGTTGACGTGGCGCGCGGCGATCTGGATCTGGGCAAGCTGGATTCGGAGGAGGACAAGAAGGCCCAGGAAGAGATCGCCAAGGCCAAGGAAGGGCTGATCGAGCGTCTTAAGGGGGCGTTGGGCGAAGAGGTGGCCGAGGTGCGGGTATCCCACCGCCTCACCGACTCGCCGGCCATTCTTGCCATTGGCGAGCAGGATCTCGGGCTGCAGATGCGCCAGATTCTGGAGGCGAGCGGGCAGAAGGTGCCGGAGTCCAAGCCGATCTTCGAGATCAATCCGCAGCACCCGCTGATCGAGAAGCTTGACGCCGAGCCGGACGAGGATCGCTTTGCCGATCTTTCACACATCCTGTTCGACCAGGCCGCGCTGGCTGCCGGTGACAGTCTCAAGGACCCGGCGGCTTACGTGCAGCGCTTGAACAAGCTGCTGGTCGAGCTCTCGGCCTGATCGGCAGACGCAGTAAACAAAACGGCCCGTCACTGACGGGCCGTTTGCGTTTACGAACCCTTCTCAGAGCAACATGCTGACCAGTCGAGTGCCGTGAGTGAGGTTGTCGGCCACCGGACAGCGTTTTTCGATCAACTCCAGTAACGCCTGCTTGCCGGCGCGGTCGAGGTCAGCATCGATTTCCACCTTCACCCGCAACTCCTGAAAACCGGGGCGCATGCTCGGGTCGCGCCCCAGCAGGCCCGACGGATCGTAGTCGGCCTCGACCTCAAAGCGCATACCACGCAATTCGATTTTTTGCTGGTGCGCGATAAAGCGGCCAATAGTGCCGAAGCATCCTGCTACCGCAGCCAGGATGGCTTCCAGCGGAGTGGGGCCCAGATCCTGACCGGCCGCGTTTCTGGGCTGGTCCATGATCAGGCGGTGGTTGCCGCACTCGACTTCGATCGCCATGCCGGCATTCATCTGTCCACGGGCACTGATGGTTTTCATGGCCATACGCTGAGTTCCTTTGCTGATTCGAACAACGATGCGGCGAATGGCATCGATCTGACCGGATATTAGGAGCGCAGCGGGGAGGCCACGTTGATTCTGGTCAAATACGGTGGGGGGTATGCGGGATGCGGGCTCGTGGCCCCGCAAGCTGAACGCTCATGCGTGCCGGCGGTCTACTCGCTGGCTGTCAGGAGGACCGAGCTTTGTACATCGAGAGAATCTTTTGCGCGCTTTCCATCTGCCTGTTGGCCCCATTCACCGCGGCCGAGGAGCGGGAGTACCGGTATAGCGATGCACACCTGCACTATGTGGACTTCTTCCAGGAAACCGACGGCATGCAGAAGCTGCTCGAGGCAATGGATGCAGGACACATCGATCATGTGATGATCAGCGGCATTCCGGTCGCAAAGAAATGGCACGAGAACGAACCCAAGCGTCCACGCTATTACGCAGGCGATGACGCGCCGGTGTACTGGTACAGCGCCACCGATGTGCTGGTGGCCGCGGCGCTGGAGGAACTCGACGAAGAGCAGCGCAAGCGGTTTCATCCGTTTCTCTCCGGTTTCAATCCCAACGACAAGAACGCCGACGCCCATATCCGTCGCATGCTCGAGTTGCATCCCGGGCTCTGGCAGGGGTTGGGGGAGATCTTCACCCGCCATGACGATGTAACGGCCCTGACCGAAGGCGACACGCCGCGCGCCAACAACGAGGCGCTGGCCCGGGTCTACCACCTGGCTGCCGAGTTCGACCTGCCGGTGATGCTGCACTCGAACATCACATCCAAGCGCGAGCGCAATCCGCTGTATCTGGTCGAGCTGGAGGAGCCGCTGCGCAACCATCCGCACACGCGGTTCATCTGGGCACATGCCGGCACCAGCATGGAGCTGCACCGGCATCAGGAGAAGCTGGAATTTCTCCATGAAACGGTCAGTCGCCTACTGGACGACTACCCCAACCTGTACATCGATCTGTCCTGGACGATGCTCAAGCCTTACCTGCTGGGCGAAGGGGACAAACCTGATCCGAAGTGGGTGGAGCTGGTGACGCGGCATCCGACGCGTTTCGTGATCGGCTCCGACGTAGTGGGCCATTTCGAGAATCTGGCCACAGGCATGAATGCGTTTGCTCCTTTTCTCGATGCCTTGCCCGAGGCGGTGGCGCGGGGTGTGGCACGTGACAACTTCCTCGCGTTGTTGCCGCAAAAACGCCAGGACGAGCTGCGCTGAGCGTCATGAGGCTGTAATCGCGACGTCATAACCTGCCGGCTCCGCACATTGGAAGGAGCAGGTCATGTCGTTCACTCGTTGGTCGTTGGTTGCCACGTTGTTGGTGGTAGGTATTCCTGCGCAGGCGCAGGTTGAAGTGGTGGGGCCGGTGGAGTACGGCATCTTCGAAACGTCCAAGGACGACTTCCAGCCGGGCGAGCGTGTGCTGAGCCGCCGCGACCAGCCGATTCGTCAGACCATTGAGGTGCCAGCCAAGCTCGGCAGCAAGTTCGGGTTGCGCTATCGCCTCTCCGGCAAGCGTGAGGGGGATACACCGCTGACTCTGCTGTACCTGACGCCGGGCGTGGTGACGCCTGATGGCAAGCGTCACGACAAGTTCGAGGTGGTGCAGAGCCTGGTGCCCGATGCCGAAACCGACGTGATGGCCTTCGAGTTTACCGAGGTGCACGAGGTGGTGCCGGGCGAGTGGCGGCTGATGGTCTTTCAGGGTGATCGGAAATTGGCCGAACAGACGTTTCAAGTCCGCTCGAGATGATGGCGATATCGCTTGGACGTAGTGGCCTTCAGGACCGTCAGTCGCCCTAAACCATTAATTTGACGTCAAAAATTCAAGAGTGCGGTTCTGTCTCCGATAAATGAAGCAGGTCACGGTTTGTGACGTCGTTTCAATTCATGGAGAAAGTAGCCCCATGTCCATCCGCAATCTCACAATCGGCAAACGTTCCGCCCTCGGCTTCGGTTTGATCGGATTACTGGTTCTGTTCCTCGGCCTGTTCGCATTGAACCAGATGGCGAATATGCGCAAGGAAAGCAGGGAGGTCGACGAGAACTGGCTGCCGAGCATCATGGCCATCAGCGAGCTCAACATGACGGTGATGCGTATTCGGGCGCTCACCCTGCGCATGACCGTCGCCGAAGACGCGCAGGTCGTGCAGAGCACTGCTCAACGCTTGGCACAGCTGCGCGGGGAGGTAGCGGAGCGCGATGCACAGTACGTCAAGCTGTTGACGACGGCGGAAGAAAAGTCCGCGTATCAGCGGTTCAAGCAGGCCTTCGACCAGTACCTGCCGTTGCAGCAGCGCATCGTCGACCAAGTACAGCGGGGCGAACATGATCAGGCTATCGCGACCATCAACGGCGCGATCAATGAACATGCCGATAACGTCACGGCCGCGTTGAACGAGCTGCAGCGGATAAACAATGAAGAGGCGGGGCAGGCAGCTGAGCGGGCGTCCATTCAGTACGACACCGGTTTCGGTTGGGTTGTGGCCACGCTGATCTTTGCCGCCGTGGTTACGGTCATGCTCGCCTGGATGTTCACCCGTAGCGTCGTGGGCCCGCTGGGACAAGCGGTTTCGGTTGCTGAGCGTATTGCCAATGGCGACCTGACCGGCGATTTCGCGGTGAATGGCAACGATGAGCCAGCTCGTTTGCTGGCATCGCTCAAGACCATGCAAAACAATCTGCGGGGCACCATCCAGGGCATCGCCGAGTCGTCCAATCAGCTCGCTTCGGCGGCTGAGGAGCTCAACGCCGTTACCGAAGATTCGACGCGTGGCCTGCATCAGCAGAACCATGAAATCGAACAGGCCGCAGCAGCTGTCAATCAGATGACCGCGGCAGTGGATGAAGTGGCGCGTAACGCGGTGGCTACCTCCGAAGCCTCGCAGGAGTCGAACGACACGGCGCAGCGCGGGCGCAAGCAGGTTCTGCAGACGGTGGAATCGATCAACCTGCTGGCCAGCGACGTGACCAACACCGCTGGCGAAGTGGAGCATCTCGCCGGACAGGTGCGCGACATCAGCAAGGTGCTGGAGGTGATTCGTTCCATTGCCGAACAAACCAATCTGCTGGCATTGAATGCGGCGATCGAGGCCGCGCGCGCCGGCGACGCCGGGCGTGGTTTTGCGGTGGTCGCGGACGAAGTGCGCGCCCTGGCGCATCGCACTCAGCAGTCCACAGCCGAAATCGAACAGATGATCGGCGGCGTGCACCAGGGTACCGACAAGGCGGTAAGTGCCATGCATGTCAGTAATGAGCGGGCCCGTACCACGCTGGAAATGGCACGCGCCGCAGGTGAAGCGCTGGACGGCATCACAGCCGCGATCAGTCAGATCAGCGAGCGCAACCTGGTTATTGCCAGTGCGTCGGAAGAGCAGGCTCAGGTTGCCCGCGAGGTGGATCGCAATCTGGTCAACATCCGTGACCTGTCGCTGCAATCGTCGGCGGGCGCCAACCAGACCAGCGCAGCGAGTCAGGAACTGGCGAGGTTGGCGATTGGGCTGAATGAGGTGGTGCAGCGTTTTCAGGTTTAAGCGAACCTAAAGGAGTTCGATTCTCAGTTCCGAAAACATATTTTTATGCCGGTTGTCAAGTAACGATAGACCTTATCCGATATACGGTTATATCCCGTAGTCACGTGAGGTCGTCGTTATGTTCAGACAAATGAAAATAGCCCTGAGGGCTGGATTGGGCTTCGGCTTTGTGGCGTTGATAGTCTTCGCGCTTGGCGTTTTCGCGTTGACGCGCATCTCGGCTATGGAAAGCGAGGCGGAGGAAATTGACCAGCGTCTCTTGCCGACAATTCAGTTACTGGGACAGGCGAACCAAGAGTTCCTTCGGATCCGTGCCGGAACCCTGCGTCTGCTTATCAGTGACCAGCAGGAGCAGCGCAGTGGTGTCGACGGCTTGAGTAAACTGCGCCAAACGTTGGCGCAAGAGCGGCAGGACTTGGACCGGCTGATTCATGACTCTGAAGGAAAAGCGCTGCTCGCAACTTTCGATCAGTCACTTGCTCGCTATGAAACCTTTCAGCGGCAGATCATAGATCTCGCCCTCCAAGGGCGTACGGACGAAGCGATTGCACTCACCCGTGGTGAGCTCAACGAGCACGCGCGCGTAACATCCGACACTTTACGCGACCTTATAGATCTCAAGCGCAAGGCCGCGGACTCCGCCAGCGACCGCTCTATCGAGGTGGCGGCTAGCGCATTTCAGGGCGTGGTGGTCGCCATGGTGCTTGCCGTCATCGCAACCATCGTTCTAGCTATGCTCCTTACTCGCAGCATCGTGCAGCCGTTGGCTGAGGCCGTAGGTGTCGCCGAGGTGATTGCCGGCGGAGATCTGACCCGCAGCATAAAAGTTGTCGGCAATGACGAGCCGGCACGCCTCCTGATTGCGCTTCAGGCCATGCAGCGCAGTCTGCGGGACACCATTCAGGGCATCTCGCATTCGTCCAATCAGCTGGCTTCGGCGGCGGAAGAGCTCAATGTCGTCACCGAAGATTCCACTCGCGGCCTCCACCAGCAGAATCATGAGATCGAGCAGGCTGCGACGGCGGTCAACGAGATGACCACTGCGGTGGACGAAGTGGCGCGCAACGCCGTGGCGACATCCGAAGCGTCGCGCGAGTCCGATGAGACGGCACAGCATGGCCGCCAGCAGGTCATCCGTACGGTAGAGTCGATCAGTCTGCTGGCGAACGACGTCACGCAAACGGCTACCGAGGTGGAGCGTCTGGCGGGTCAGGTGCGTGACATCAGCAAGGTGCTGGATGTGATTCGCTCGATCGCCGAGCAGACCAATCTGCTGGCGCTCAACGCGGCCATCGAGGCGGCACGGGCAGGGGATGCGGGCCGTGGTTTCGCCGTAGTGGCCGACGAGGTGCGTGCACTGGCCCATCGCACCCAGCAGTCGACCCAGGAGATCGAACAGATGATCGGTGATGTGCACCAGGGAACCGACAAAGCGGTGCACGCCATGCAGTTGAGCAACGAGCGCGCCAGAACCACGCTGGATCTGGCGCGCGCCGCCGGGGAAGCGCTCGATGGCATCGCCAGTGCGATCAGCCAGATCAGCGAGCGCAACCTGGTGATTGCCAGTGCTTCGGAAGAACAGGCCCAGGTGGCGCGCGAGGTCGACCGAAATCTGGTCAACATTCGTGACCTGTCGCTGCAGTCTTCCGCCGGCGCCAACCAGACCAGCGCTGCCAGCCAGGAGCTGGCGCGCCTGGCGATCGACCTGAACAACCTGGTGGCGCGCTTCCAGGTCTGAGCCATGGGCGAGGCTTCGTCAGACGCCTCACCCAACGACAGCTAATATGGGCATTTTTCGCCTTCCCGTGACAGCACAACGCTGGGCACGGGCAGGCGAGCGGCGTACTATCCCGCGTTTTTCCACAGCAGGAACGGGCTGAGTCGGGGCCGTTCTTCCCAGCTGCGAGATGTGCCCATGTCCGATCTGCCTCGAATCTTCCGCTTCATCAATCGCACCAGCCTGGTCGCTCAGATCGTGGTTGGCCTGCTGGCCGGCGCGCTGCTGGCGCTGTTCCTGCCTGGGGCTGCCAAGTCGGTGGCGCTGCTGGGGGACCTGTTCGTGCAAGCCCTCAAGGCGGTTGCGCCGGTTCTGGTATTCGTGCTGGTGACGTCATCGCTGGCCAACCACAAGCGCGGGCAACCCACGCATATTCGGCCGATCATTCTGCTTTACGCGGTGGGCACCTTGAGCGCCGCGGCCGTCGCTGTGCTGGCGAGCTTCATGTTCCCCACATCGCTGACGCTGGTGAGCGGGGCGGCCGATGTAACGCCGCCGTCCGGTGTCGGGGCGGTACTGCAGACGCTGCTGTTCAACATCGCCGACAACCCGGTGCGTGCGCTGCTCAATGGCAACTTCATCGGCATCCTGGCATGGGCAATCGGTCTCGGCTTCGCCTTCCGCCATGCACAGGACAGCACACGCCGGCTGATCGGCGACCTGTCCGATGGCGTCACGCTGATCGTCAAGGTGGTGATCCGCTTCGCGCCGCTCGGCGTGTTCGGTCTGGTGGCCGGCACCCTGGCCGATTCCGGTTTCGATGTACTGCTCGGCTATGCGCGGCTGCTGCTGGTACTGGTGGGCGCCATGCTGTTCATGGCGCTGGTGATGAACCCGCTGATCGTGTTCTGGCAGATTCGCCGCAATCCCTATCCGCTGGTGTTCACCTGCTTGCGCGAGAGCGGCATAACGGCCTTCTTCACCCGCAGTTCGGCCGCCAACATTCCGGTGAACATGCAGCTGTGTCAGCGTCTCGGGCTGCACAAGGACACCTACTCGGTTTCCATCCCGCTGGGCGCGACCATCAACATGGGCGGTGCGGCGATCACCATCACGGTGCTGACCCTGGCTGCGGTCAATACGCTTGGCATCCAGGTGGATGTGGCCACTGCGGTGTTGCTGAGCCTGCTGGCGGCGGTCTGCGCTTGCGGTGCCTCGGGTGTGGCCGGTGGCTCGTTACTGCTGATTCCGCTGGCCTGCAGTCTGTTTGGCATCTCCAACGACCTGGCGATGCAGGTGGTGGCGGTCGGCTTCATCATCGGCGTGGTGCAGGACTCGGCCGAGACGGCGCTGAATTCCTCGACTGACGTGCTCTTCACCGCAGCGTCCTGTATCGCTCATGGCGATATCGACGAGGGCGCCGAGCGGCGCGTTTGAATCAACCGATAACGGAAACAAGAACGGCGCCCTAGGGCGCCGTTCTCGTGTGTCGCTTGCTGGATCAGGCCTTGTAGCGGCGCAGTACCAGCGTGGCGTTGGTGCCGCCGAAGCCGAAGCTGTTGCTCATGATCGTGTCGATCTGAGCGTTCTCGCGGGTTTCCCGCAGGATCGGCATGTCCGCGACTTCCGGGTCCAGCTCGTCGATGTTGGCCGAGGCTGCGATGAAGTTGCCTTCCATCATCAGCATCGAGTAGATCGCCTCGTGGACACCGGCAGCGCCCAGCGAATGGCCGGACAGGCTCTTGGTGGAGCTGATGGTCGGGATCTTGTCGCCGAACATGTTGCGCACGGCCTTGATCTCGGCCACGTCGCCCACCGGGGTGGACGTGCCATGGGTGTTCAGGTAGTCGATCGAGCCTTCGACGGTGGACATCGCCTGCTGCATGCAGCGCAGGGCGCCTTCGCCGCTCGGGGCGACCATGTCGTAGCCATCGGATGTAGCGCCATAACCGACGATTTCCGCGTAGATCTTGGCGCCGCGCTTGAGGGCGTGCTCCAGCTCTTCGACCACCACCATGCCGCCGCCGCCGGCGATGACGAATCCGTCACGCTTGGCATCGTAGGCGCGCGAGGCCTTTTCCGGGGTTTCGTTGTACTGGCTGGACAGGGCGCCCATGGCGTCGAACAGGCAGCTCTGGCTCCAGTGCTCCTCTTCACCACCACCGGCGAAGACGACGTCCTGCTTGCCCATCTGGATCTGCTCCATGGCATGGCCGATGCAATGCGCGCTGGTGGCGCAGGCCGAAGCGATGGAGTAGTTGATGCCCTTGATGCGGAACGGGGTGGCGAGACAGGCCGAGACGGTGCTGCTCATGGTGCGCGGCACGCGGTATGGGCCGATGCGCTTGACGCCCTTGTCGCGCAGGATGTCGATGGCTTCCATCTGGTTGATGGTGGAGGCGCCACCCGAGCCGGCCACCAGACCGATGCGCGGGTTGGAAATGTCATCCAGACTGAAGCCGGCGTCCTTCACGGCCTGCTCCATCGCCAGGTAGGCGTAGGCGGCGGCGTCACCCATGAAGCGCAGGACCTTGCGGTCGATCAGCTCTTCGAGGTTCAGGTTGACGGAGCCGGAAACCTGACTGCGCAGCCCCATGTCCGCGTAGGACTGGTTGAAGCGAATGCCGGGGCGGCCGGCGCGCAGGTTGCCGGAGACGGTCTCTTTGTCATTGCCCAGGCAGGAAACGATACCCAGGCCAGTGATCACGACGCGACGCATGCGGATGTCCTTCAAAAGCTGTCGGTAGAGGTGAACAGGCCGACGCGCAAGCTTTCGGCACTGTAGATCTCGCGGCCATCAACGCTAACGGTGCCGTCGGCGATACCGAGAATCAGCGAGCGGTTGATGGTGCGCTTGATGTGGATGTTGTAGGTGACCTTCTTGGCGGTCGGCAGCACCTGACCGAAGAACTTCACTTCGCCCGAGCCGAGGGCGCGGCCGCGGCCAGGATTGCCTTGCCAGCCGAGGTAGAAGCCGACCAGCTGCCACATGGCGTCGAGACCCAGGCAGCCGGGCATGACCGGATC
Organism: Stutzerimonas sp. Brlt_14; assembly: GCF_051948915.1. Taxonomy (NCBI): domain Bacteria; kingdom Pseudomonadati; phylum Pseudomonadota; class Gammaproteobacteria; order Pseudomonadales; family Pseudomonadaceae; genus Stutzerimonas; species Stutzerimonas sp. Brlt_14. Next base: position 483,405 of record NZ_JAYJLM010000002.1, on the reverse strand, counting down.
GCCTTCGAAGTGGCAGGCGAAGAACCAGAGATCAGGGTTGATATCCAGCTCGGCGACCAGCTCGCCCTTGCCATACTTGCCGCCCACTTCGCTGATGTGAACGATACGGTCGACCATCAGCATGTTCGGCGCAGGCAGTTGCGCATTACCGGGACCGAAGAGTTCGCCGCGGCTGCAACGAAGCAGGTCTTCCCGAGTAAAGGCGTGTTGTTTGGTCATGCGTATTCCTCAATGGGCCCCGTACAGAGGGCTTTGCTGCTTACATACCGGGCCCAGAATTCGAAGGCCTGATCATCAAGACTAGTCATAGACTGCCGTGTTGTGGCTAAAGTCACAGCCTGGCAACAGCGACGCCATTCATGCCATATCTGTGGCCGAAGGGCGCAAAGACAGAATTGGGCGGCTACTTTAACACTCCTGAGCTGCTGACGAGGACCTTGCGACAGCGTGTCCTCTATAGACAATCGTTGCAGTGACGGTTGCCTATTGCTCGCAATGCGTATCTCAGCGGTGCAGACGCGGCGCTAAGTCGATGATTTGGCGGGGTTTGGCTTTGCGCTGGTGGCCGCCCGCATGAAACGTATAATGCCCGTCACTGCCATCGCGAATGGCTCATAACGGAAACCACATGACACAACAGCAATCCATCGCGGTACTCGGCGGCGGCAGTTTCGGTACCGCGATCGCCAACCTGCTGGCCGAGAACGGGCATCACGTCCTGCTCTGGATGCGCGACGCACAGCAGGCCGAGTGCATCCGTACGCAGCGGCAGAACCCGCGGTACCTGAAGGGCGTCGAGGTTCTGCCGCAGGTGGAGCCGACCACGGATCTGGCGTCGACCCTCGAGGCTTGCGAGCTGGTTTTCGTCGCGCTGCCCTCCAGCGCCCTGCGCCAGGCGTTGCAGCCGTTCGCCGCGCAGCTGGGCGGCAAGATGCTGATCAGCACCACCAAGGGCATCGAGGCGGACGGTTTCACGCTGATGAGCCAGATTCTCGAGCAGATTGCGCCGCAGGCACGTATCGGCGTGCTGTCTGGACCGAACCTGGCTCGTGAAGTGGCCGAACACGCGCTGACCGCTACCGTCGTGGCGAGTCAGGACGAGGCGTTGTGTCGCAGCGTACAGCAGGTCCTGCATGGTCGTACCTTCCGCGTCTACGCCAGTTCCGATCGCTTCGGTGTCGAGTTGGGCGGGGCGCTGAAGAACGTCTACGCGATCATGGCCGGCATGGCAGCCGCGCTGGGCATGGGCGAAAACACGCGCAGCATGCTGATCACCCGGGCCCTGGCGGAAATGACACGCTTCGCGGTAAAGCTGGGGGCCAACCCCATGACCTTTCTCGGCCTGGCCGGTGTCGGCGACCTGATCGTCACCTGTACTTCACCCAAGAGCCGCAACTTCCAGGTGGGCTATGCGCTTGGCGAAGGGCTAAGCCTGGACGAGGCGGTTTCCCGCCTGGGCGAGGTCGCCGAAGGCGTGAACACCATCAAGGTGCTCAAATGCAAGGCCGAGGAACTGCAGGTCTATATGCCACTGGTCGCCGGCCTGCATGCCATCCTGTTCGAGGGGCGTACGCTCGATCAGATCATTGGCGTGCTGATGCGTGGCGAACCCAAGACCGATGTGGATTTCATTTCAACCGACGGATTCTGAGCCGAGGCTATGTCCATGAACCAATCGAATCAGGCTACGGAGCGCGAATCGCTGATTCTGCGGGCCGTCTGGATGCTGATCTTCTTCTTCGTCTGGCAACTGGCCGAGTTGGCGCTGCTGGTGGTCGTGGTGCTGCAGCTGGTGATGCGCCTGGTCAAGGGGAACGCCGACTCCAGCCTGCAGGGCTTCGGCGACAGCCTGAGCCAGTACATTGCGCAGATCGGTCGTTTCGCCACCTTCAATACCGAGCGCAAGCCCTGGCCATTGTCGGATTGGCCCACACCACGCCCAGCGGATGTGGAACTGGTCACACCGGTGCCGCCGGCTGCGCCCAGTGAATCGAATGACTCTCAACAAGGCCCTACGGCATGAGGCTCTGGTTGCTGCGTCATGGCGAGGCCGAACCACGCGCACGTACGGATGCCGAGCGCAACCTGACCGAGGGAGGCCGGCGTGACGTGCGCCGCAGTGCCACTTTTCTACGCGGCAAGCCGCTGCAGGTAGTGCTGGTCAGCCCCTACCAGCGTGCACAGCAGACCGCGGATGAGGTCTGCAAGGCACTGGGTTTCAGCGGCCGGCGGGAAACCGTGGACTGGGCCACGCCGGAGTCGGATCTCGAAGAGGCCCTGCGAGCGCTCGATCTGCGCGGCGAGAGCGATCTGCTCCTGGTCACGCACCAGCCCTTCGTCGGCAACCTGGCCGGTTGGCTGGTCAACGGCAGTCATTCCGAGCCGCTGCCGATGGCGACGGCGTCGCTCGCCGAACTCGAAGGGGAAGCCATCGCGGGCGGGCTGATGCAGCTGGCGTCCTTGCACCATGTTGGTTAGGGTTGGTCGGGTCCGCTTGGTCATGCGTGGTCACAGCGGCATCCCAGAACAACAATAGCCCTCAGGAGTATGCGCCTTGAGCATCTGGCACCGTCAGCCCGACCTGGAAGAGCTTCACAGCACTCGCAAGAACACCATCACCGATCTGCTGGATATCCGCTTCGAGTCCTTCGATGACTCGTCCATCACCGCAAGCATGCCGGTCGATGCTCGCACCCATCAGCCGTATGGCCTGCTGCATGGCGGCGCCTCCGTGGTGCTGGCCGAGACCCTGGGTTCCATGGCCAGCTATCACTGCATCGACACCAGCAAGTTCTATTGCGTGGGGCTCGAGGTCAATGCCAATCACCTGCGTGGCCTGCGCAGTGGACGGGTGACCGGGGTATGCCGGCCGGTGCATCTGGGGCGTTCGACCCATGTATGGGACATTCGCCTGAGCGGCGAGGACAGCAAGCCGAGCTGCATTTCCCGGCTGACCGTTGCTATCGTGCCGCTGGACAAGGGCGGCTTGCCGAGCTGATCGCCGGCGGGCCGGACAATGCGGCCTGCTGATTGGCCTGAATGCCCTTCATTCGGCAGGGCTATGGCGATTGCCGCCTGCCGAGGGCTGCCAGACAATGAGGGCTCAGTCTGTCCGGCACCTTCAGTTCATGTCGCAACCTATCTTTTTCGCTCATGCCAACGGCTTCCCCTCGGCGACCTATCGCAAGCTGTTCGAGGCCCTTGCGCCGGAATACCGGGTCGCGCACATGGATCGGCACGGACATGATCCGCGTTTCCCGGTGGACGATAACTGGAACAACCTGCTCGACGAGCTGTTCGAGCAGCTCGAAGGCCTGCGCGAACCGGTGTGGGGTGTCGGGCATTCGTTCGGCGGCATGCTGCACTACCGCGCCGCGCTGCTGCGGCCCGAGCTCTACCACGGCGTGGTCATGCTCGATTCACCGTTGCCGACCTGGTTCGACCAGACCGTCATCTGGGCTGCCAAGCGGCTGGGCTTCATCGACCGACTGACCCCGGCCGGCCGCACGCTCGGACGCCGCGAACAGTTCTCCAGCGCCGAGGAAGCGCGCGCCTATTTCGCCGGCAAGGCGCTGTTCAGCAGCTTCGATCCCGAATGCCTGGAGGCCTACATCGAACACGGGCTGGAGCCGGCGGGGCAGGGGCTGCGCCTGCGCTTCGATCCGCAGACCGAAATCAGCATCTACCGCAGCGTGCCGCACCTCACGCCCGGCTGGCCGCCCGCGCTGAAGATTCCGTTGGCCATGGTGCGCGGCCGCGAGAGTCGTGTGGTACTGCCGCACCATGCCTACCTGCTGCGGCTGATGGCCCGTGGCGAAGCGCATACGCTGTCCGGTGGCCACATGTTTCCGTTCGAGCGACCTCAGCAGACGGCCGAGAAGCTGCGCGAGCTGCTGGGGCGCTGGGATGCAGGTCGCGAGTTGTCCCGGGGGGCGGCATGAGTATGTTGTTCGAAGAGGTCCGGCTGAGCCTGCCTCATCTGGAGGTGGCGGCGCACCTGTACGGACCTGAAGACGGCAAGCCGGTCATCGCGCTGCACGGCTGGCTGGACAACGCCGCCACCTTCAGTCGGCTGGCCCCGCGCCTGCAAGGGCTACGCATCGTCGCGCTCGACCTGCCGGGGCATGGCCATTCGGACCACCGCCCGGCCGGCGCGGGGTACAACATCTGGGACTATGCCCACGATGTGCTGCAGGTCGCCGAGCAGTTCGGCTGGCAGCGATTTTCCCTGCTCGGGCACTCCATGGGCGCGATCGTCTCGGTGCTGCTCGCCGGTGCCTTGCCAGCGCGCATCGAGCGCCTGGCATTGATCGACGGCGCCATCCCCTATACCGGCGAGGCGGACGGCGCGCCGCAGAAACTCGGTGCCGCGCTCGAGGCATTGCTGGCCGTGGACGACAAGCGCAAGCCCGTCTATTCCACGTTCGACAAAGCCGTGCAGGCGCGCATGAAAGGCGTCGGCGCGGTCAGTCGCGAGGCGGCCGAGCGTTTGGCGCAGCGCGGACTGATGCCGGTGCCCGGCGGTTACACCTGGCGAACCGACGCGCGTCTGATGCTGCCTTCAGCCATGCGGCTGACCCGTGCCCACGCGCTGGCATTCGTCCGCCAGGTCGCCTGCCCCAGCAGTCTGGTGCTGGCGGAGCAGGGGCTGATGATCCAGCCGGAGCTGCGAGAACTGGTCGACGGGCTGCCCTTCGCGGTGCAGCGCCTGCCCGGTGGCCATCATCTGCATCTGGATGACGAGCCGGGCGCCGAAGCGGTTGCTGCAGTGTTCAACGCCTTCTTCCACGGCTGAGAGCATCCAAGCGTTTGCAATACTCTCTCGCAAAGCCTTGCTTGACTTGCTTTTGCCAACTGGCGAGGCTGGACGGCAACGTTCCCAGCCGAGTCAGCGCAATGATCGAATGCTCCACCGTCGCAACGCTCGCTGGCCAAGCCCTTGCGCTTGACCTGGGCTTGCCGCAGCCGCCGAGTTCAGGCGAACAGTCGAAGGTGATCCGTTGAGGAGTTTTATGCGACGTGCATGGATGGCCGCACCGGCTTTGTTTCTGTCCGCTGCTGCAATCGCGGCCGATGTGGCCGGCAGTGCTGATCTCGAGCGTGTGCCGCGCTTCGCCCAAGCGCAGATCATCGACTACCGGCAGTCCACCGTTCAGGAACGCATCTACCCGCAAGACTCCATACGTCGCATCAGTGGCAACCTGCGCATGGCCGCTCAGGTGGTCGCCTCTGGTCGACTGACCGCCGTGACTTACCAGCTGCCGGCTTCGCACACTGGCATCGAGGCCTTCACCCAGGCCCGCGGCGACCTGCTGGAGCAGGGTGCCGAACTGTTGTTCTGGTGCGAAGGGCGCGAATGCGGCTCCAGCAGCCTGTGGGCCAACGCCATCTTCGGCAAATCCATGCTCTACGGGCCGGAAGCGCAGCAGGCCTATCTACTGGCTCGCCTGCCAGAAGGGGAAACCGAGGGACAGGACGACCTGATCGCGCTATACGGCGTGACCCGCGGCAATGGTCGGCCCTACCTGCATGTCGAGCAGCTGCAACCCGACGAGCCGCTGGCCCAGGTGCTGCCCACCGCGGCGACCCTGCTGCGTCAGCTGCGCAGCACCGGCGAGCTGCGCCTGCCACGCCTGGCTGATCAGCCGACTGCCGAGTGGGGCGAGCTGCTGGCCAATGTCCTTCGGCTGGACAGCACGACGCGCATCAGTCTCGCGGGGCAGGGCGCCGCAGCATGGCGAGAGGCGCTGATCGCCGAGCGCATCCGCGGCGGGCGACTGGAAGTCGACGAGTCGCAGGAGTCGGGACTGCTGATCCGCCTATTGCGCTGACACGGCATTGCGGCTGCAATAGCCGACTCTGTCGACGCACCCAATGCATAGGGTGCGTCGGTATCTTTGCGTAGAGTAATTTCCCATGCTCAACAATGATCGCCTGCTTGCGCAGATCCTGCTGCTCGGCTTGCTGGCAGCCTGTCTCTGGGTGTTGGCGCCTTTTGCGTCGGCCTTGTTCTGGGCCGCCGTGCTGGCATTCGCCAGCTGGCCGGTGATGCGCCTGCTGACCCGCTGGCTGAACGGCAACGCCACGCTCGCGGCGGGGCTGCTCACCTTCAGCTGGATGGTGCTGGTGGCCGTGCCACTGGTATGGCTGGGGTTCAACATCGCCGATCAGATTCGCGACGCCAACGCGCTGCTGCACGATCTGCAGGTCGAAGGGTTGCCGCCTGCGCCTGAATGGCTCGGTGAGCTGCCGTTGATCGGTGATTCGCTGGTGAACTTCTGGAATACGGTGGACGAGCAGGGCACTGCTCTGATCGCCAGCATCAGGCCTTATATCGGCCAGGTCGCCAACTGGCTGCTGGTGCGCAGTGCGCGGATCGGCGGCGGCATGCTCGAATTGGCACTGAGCCTGGTGCTGGTGTTCTTCTTCTATCGTGACGGGCCACGGCTGTCGGCCTTCGTGCACAGTCTGCTGCACCGGCTGATCGGTGATCGAGCCGACCATTACCTCGAACTCGTGGCCGGAACGGTGCAGCGAGTCGTCAACGGGGTGATCGGGACCGCCGCGGCACAGGCGATTCTGGCCTACATCGGTTTCCTCATCGCCGGCATTCCGGGCGCGCTGGTGCTGGGTCTACTGACCTTCGCCTGCAGTTTCATCATGGTACCCCCGCTGATCTGGGGGCCGGCAGTCGCCTGGCTGGCCTGGCAGGGCGACTACGGCATGGCGGTGTTCCTCGGCATCTGGGGCATGTTCGTCATCAGCGGCGTGGACAACGTGCTCAAGCCCTATCTCATCAGCCGGGGCGGCAACCTGCCGCTGGTGGTGGTGCTGCTCGGGGTATTCGGCGGCATCCTGGCCTTCGGCTTCATGGGACTGTTCCTCGGTCCGACGCTACTCGCGGTCGCCTACAGTCTGCTCGGCGACTGGCTGATCAAGGAGGTGCCGCAGATGCCGACCCATGAGTCGACACAGCTTCCAGGCGAGTCGCGCGAGTCGGTCGGCCCGTAGCGTCAGGCTGCGCTCACTGCTCCTCTTCGTAACGCACCAGCGCGTCATGGGCGACGATGCGCCCGAGGGCGATCAGCTCGGGCGCCTTGTAGAACTCGTAGAAGCGACAGGCGCGCTTGGGGATGTTGACCAGCACGTTGGGCGGGTAGCCGGCGATCTTGTACTGCGCCAGCGATGACTGCATGACGTCGAAACTCTGGTTGATCAGCTCCAGCAGCGAGGCCGGCCCGGTCACGTCGACCACCGTTGCACCTTCAGCGGATTTCGGTGCACTGCGGCTGGTTGGCGCCGCCGGTGGCTGGTCACCGCGCAGTAACTCGCCGGCGCGGATGTCGTCGAGTTCGGCCAGGGCGGTCTCCTCCTTGCGCCAGAAGGGCAGGTGCGAACTGATCGAACTCATGATCGTGTCGAAGCGTCCGGGGCGCTCGATCTCCGGCAGCGGGTACTGCTTGTGGTTGTTGGCGTTGAGGTTGACCGCGATGATCATGTCGCAGTGCGCCGACACCACCGGGACGATGGGCAGAGGATTGAGCAGGCCGCCGTCGACCAGCATGCGGTTACCCTGCATCACCGGGGTGAACAGGCTGGGAATGGCGGCGGAGGCGCGCATCGCCAGCTCCAGGCTGCCTTCCTGGAACCAGATTTCCTGCTGGTTGGTGAGGTCGGTGGCAACGGCGGTGAAGGGGATCGGCAGGTCCTCGATGCAGATCTTGCCGACCATGTCGCGGATCCGACCGAACACCTTTTCGCCGCGGATCGCCCCCAGGCTGAAGCTGGGATCGACCAGGCGCAGCAGATCCAGATAGTCCAGGCTCTCGATCCAGGCGCGATATTCGTCGAGCTTGCCCGCCGCGTAGATGCCGCCCACCACGGCGCCCATGGAGCAGCCGGCGATGCAGGCGATCTCGTAGCCACGTGCTTCCAGCTCCTCGATCACGCCGATGTGCGCATAGCCCCGCGCACCGCCGGATCCCAATACCAGTGCAACTCTCTTGCTCATGCGGTTCTCCCTGTGGCATTGGCGATAGCTTCATGCCTGGCCGGCGAGCCTGCAAGGGCGAATGCGTGGCCGCCTTTGCTACAATCGCCGCCCGTTTGTGCACGTGTCACGAGAGAGTCCGATGAGCGAACCGATCCGCCTCACCCAGTACAGTCACGGCGCCGGCTGCGGCTGCAAGATATCGCCCAAGGTGCTGGACGTGATTCTTGCCGGCAGCGGTGCGCAGAATCTCGATCCGCGTCTGTGGGTCGGCAACGCCTCGCGCGATGACGCGGCGGTCTATGGCATCGACGAGGAGCGCGGTGTGGTATCGACCACCGACTTCTTCATGCCCATCGTCGATGATCCCTTCGACTTCGGCCGCATCGCCGCGACCAACGCCATCAGCGACATCTATGCCATGGGCGGCGACCCGCTGATGGCCATCGCGATCCTCGGTTGGCCGGTCAACGTGCTGCCGCCGGAAGTCGCCCGCGAAGTGATTGCCGGCGGCCGTGCCGTCTGCGATGCCGCCGGCATTCCGCTGGCCGGCGGGCATTCGATCGATGCGCCCGAGCCGATCTTCGGGCTGGCCGTCACCGGCCTGGTGAACAAGCGCCAGATGAAGCGTAACGACACCGCTACCGCCGGCTGCAAGCTGTACCTGACCAAGCCGCTGGGCATCGGTATCCTCACCACCGCCGAGAAGAAGGCCAAGCTGCGCGTCGAGGACGTCGGCTTGGCCCGCGACTGGATGTGCACGCTGAACACCGCCGGCAGCCGCTTCGGCAAGCTTGAAGGCGTTCGTGCCATGACTGACGTGACCGGTTTCGGCCTGCTCGGCCATCTGGTGGAGATGGCCGATGGCAGCGGCCTGACCGCGGAGATCGAATACGCCCGCGTACCGCGCCTGCCTGGCATCGAATACTACCTGGAGCAGGGCTGCGTACCGGGTGGCACCCAGCGCAATTTCGACAGCTACGGGGAGCGCATCGCCACGCTCGACGAGCGCCACAAACCTCTGCTTTGCGATCCGCAGACCAGTGGCGGGCTGTTGGTCGCCGTGGCGCCGGAGGGCGAGGCGGAGTTCCTCGCGGCCTGTGCCGAGCTCGGCCTTGCGCTGGAACCGATCGGCCAGCTGGTCGCCGCGCGTAGCCATGCGGTCGAGGTACGTTGATGCGCGGCGACACGGAGAATTATCGCGAGCTGTTCCTCAACGACGTTCCCATGATGGATGCCCGTGCGCCGGTGGAGTTCGGCAAGGGGGCCTTTCCCGGCGTGGTCAATCTGCCGCTGATGAATGATGTGGAGCGGCAGAAGGTCGGCACCTGCTACAAGCAGCACGGCCAGAAAGCCGCCATCGAGATGGGCCATCAGCTGGTCTCCGGCAAGACCAAGGCCGAGCGGCTGCAGGCCTGGGCCGATTTCGCCCGCGCCCACCCGGACGGTTACCTGTACTGCTTCCGTGGTGGTTTGCGTTCGAAGATCGTCCAGCAATGGTTGAAGGACGAGATGGGCATCGACTACCCGCGCGTGGTCGGCGGTTACAAGGCGATGCGTCACTTCCTGCTCGACACCATCGAGCAGGCGGTGGAGCAGTGCGAGTTCATACTGGTGGGCGGCATGACCGGGACCGGCAAGACCGAGGTGCTGGCCCAGCTGGGCAACAGCCTGGATCTCGAAGGGTTGGCCAACCACCGCGGCTCCAGCTTCGGCAAGCGCGCCACGCCGCAGCCCTCGCAGATCGATTTCGAGAACGCGCTGGCGATCCGCCTGCTGAAGATGCGCGCGGCAGGGATCGAAAGCTTCGTGATCGAGGACGAGGCGCGCCTGGTCGGGCGCTGCTCCATCCCGCTGCCGCTGTTCCAGGGCATGCAGCAGTTTCCGTTGATCTGGCTGGAGGACAGTCTGCAAGGCCGGGTCGAGCGCATCCTCAAGGACTATGTGATCGACCTGTGCGCCGAGTTCATCAGCGAACAGGGTGAGAACGGTTTCGCTGCATTCGCTGAGCGTCTTCAGCAAAGTCTGGTCAATATCAACAAGCGGCTCGGCGGCGAGCGTTACCAGCGCCTGTCCCTGCTGATGGATCAGGCCCTGGCGGAGCAGGCGCGCAGCGGTGCGGTCGATCTGCATCGCGCCTGGATCGAAGCGTTGTTGGGCGAATATTACGACCCGATGTACGCCTACCAACGCGAGAGCAAGGCCGAGCGGATCGAGTTCGCCGGCGACCAGCCGTCCGTGGTCGAGTATCTGCGTAACCGTAAGGCGCGCAACGCGCCGTAACCCTGAATGGCACATGAGGGATGATGCGATGAAAACCTGGCTGACTTTGCCTTTGCTGGTTGTGCTGCTGGCCGGCTGTGCCGGCAAGACCGCGTACCGTGACAGCTGTGCCGCGGAGCTGGACGCGGCATGGAAGGAGCAGAGCCTGGCGGAAGCCGAGGGCTTTGCCGGTACCGTGAGCTATTCCAAGGCCATGGCGTTGCTGACCGGCGCCAAGACCCAGCAGCAGTTCGAAGCCTTCCGCGGTTGCACGCAGAAGGCACAGAAGGCGCGCTTCTACCTCCGTGAATCCCGGGCCGGACGTTAAACCGGCTATCACCGCTGCTCGGCCGTGCATTGAGTGCGGCCTGGGCAGCTGTTGGCGAGCGGTTTGGCTGGTTCGGTCAGCTTCCTGTCATTGGGCGTGAGCACTGCGCTTCGCGCCAGCATCCCCAACGTCTTTAGCGCGCACGCTCGCCTGGCGCGCGGTCAAGCGGCCGGCTGCCAGAGCGGGCGCAAATCACAAAGTCGTCACCGGGCGTTTCCATTGCTTTGCCTGGCCGCGGCCGACCAGTAGCATCGGGACGACGAACGAAGGAGATTTCGATGCGCACCCGATTGGACGCCTGCCTGCGAGCAGTCAATGAAGTATTGCTCGGCAAGGAGGCGCAGGTCCGGTTGGCCATGGCCTGCCTGCTGGCCCGCGGTCACCTGCTGGTGGAAGACATGCCCGGGATGGGCAAGACCACCCTGAGTCATGCCCTGGCCAAGGTGCTGGGCCTGGACTTCCAGCGCATCCAGTTCACGTCCGACCTGCTGCCTGGCGACATTCTCGGCACCTCGGTATTCGACAAGGACAGCGGGCAGTTCGTCTTCCACCCCGGGCCGATCTTCGCCGAGCTGGTGCTCGCCGACGAGATCAACCGCGCCACGCCGAAAAGCCAGAGCGCGCTGCTCGAAGCCATGGAGGAGGGGCAGGTCACCATCGAAGGGGCGACACGCCCCTTGCCCGAGCCGTTCTTCGTCATCGCCACGCAGAACCCGGTGAGCTCTGGCGGCACCTTCGCGTTGCCGGAGTCGCAGCTGGACCGCTTTCTTATGCGCGTCTCCCTGGGCTACCCCGCCAAGGCGGCGGAAAAATCGCTGCTGCTGGGTGAGTCGCGGCGCGATCTGCTGACCCGACTCGAACCGTTGCTGCAGCACGACGAACTGCGGGCAATCCAGGATGCAGTCGGCCATGTGCGGGTCAGCGATGCCCTTGTCGATTACGTGCTGCGTCTGGTGGAGGCCACGCGCACTCAGCCGCAGTTCGCCTGGGGGCTGTCGCCGCGCGGCAGCCTGGCGTTGCTGGCGGCTGCCCGCGCCTGGGCATTCCTCGACGGACGCGACTACGTGATTCCGGAGGATGTGCAGGCCGTGTTGCCCACCGTGGTCGGCCACCGTCTGCGCGAGCGCGCGGATGCCACCGGTCACGGGGGCGGTGCGCTGGTGCACTGGCTGCTGCGCGAGGTGCCGGCGCTGTGAGGCAGCTGTCCGCCCCCTACTGCGGGCGTCCGGCGTGAGGTTGCTGCCGCGCTTTCGTGACCGCTGGTTGCTGCGGCGCATTCCGCCGGCTTCCAGCGTGCGGCTGAACCAGCGGCGAATCTTCATCATGCCGACGGCGGTGGGGCTGACGTTCATGGCTGCGCTGTTGCTGATGCTGCTTACCGCGATCAACTATCAGAACAGCCTGGCCTATGGGCTGACCTTTCTGCTTGGCTCCCTCTATCTGGTCACCATCCTGCACACCTGGCGCAACCTGGCCGGGCTGGTGCTGCAGGCCGGCGGCACCACCGCGGCGTTCGTCGGTGAGCAGGCCTTGCTGCGCGTCCGCCTGGAGAGCCAGGGACGCGCCTATCAAGCCGTTGCGCTGGGCTGGCCGGCGAGCGGGCTGCGCCTGGTCGACGTTCCGGCCGGAGGCACCGTGGAAGTCGAACTGAGCCTGCCGACCCGCCGCCGCGGTTGGTTGCGACCGGGCCGGGTGCGGGTGGAGAGCCGTTTCCCGCTGGGGCTGCTGGTGGCCTGGAGCTGGATCGACCTGGAGCTGGCCGCGCTGGTCTACCCGCAGCCGTCGGCAGCCGAGCGTCCCCAGGGCGGCAGCGCGCCGGAGACCGAGGATGAAGGCGTGCTGACCCGCGGCTCGGGCGTCGACGACTATCAGGGCTTGCGGGCCTGGCAGCCGGGCGATCCGCGTCGACGCCTGCACTGGAAGGCCTATTCGCGCGGCCAGGGCCTGCTGGTCAAGGATTTCGCCAGCCTGCTCGGTAACGATCCGCTGCTGGATTTCGACGCGCTTACCGGCGATACCGAGCAACGACTGTCGGTGCTCTGCCACTGGGTCATCGACCTCAGCGAAAAGCAGCAGCCGTTCGCGCTGCGGCTGCCGGCCGGCTTGTACGGCCCGGACAGCGGCCAGGCGCATCGAGATGCCTGCCTGCGTGCGTTGGCGCTGCACGGCCTGGCCGATGGGGGCGATGCATGAGTGCGAAGCCGGGTATTCCGCGCAACAGCCTGATCTGGCTGCTGGTGGCGCAGGTGCTGGTGATCCTGCCGCATCTCACCCATCTGCCGCTGTGGATCATCGGCCTGTGGCTGGGCTGCGCGGGCTGGCGAATCCAGATCTTCCGCATGCGCGCTCGTTACCCGCGCAGCTGGACCAAGGCGCTGCTGATGATCGCGGCGGGATTCGGGGTGTACTTTTCCCGCGGCAGCCTGGTCGGGCTCGAGGCCGGTGTGGTGCTGCTGATTGCCGCATTCATCCTCAAGCTGGTGGAGATGAGTACCCGCCGCGATGCGCTGGTGCTGATCTTTCTCGGCTTCTTCGCGGTGGTGACCAGCTACCTGTTCGAGGACAGCCTGCTCGCCGGGCTCTACAGCCTCCTTCCGGTCACCGCATTGCTCGCCGCGATGATCGGCCTGCAGCAGAGCAGCCTGGTGACGCGGCCGTGGCCGACCGTGCGGCTGGCCGGCGCGCTGCTGTTGCAGGCGGTACCACTGATGCTGGTGCTGTTCCTGTTCTTTCCCCGCCTGCCACCGCTGTGGGCGCTGCCGCAGGCCGGCGACAGGGGTACGACCGGTCTGGCCGACCACATGGCGCCTGGCGATATCGCGCGGTTGGGGCGCTCGGCGGAGCTGGCGTTTCGTGTCAGCTTCGACGGCGAGATTCCCCCTCGCGACCAGCTCTACTGGCGCGCGGTGACCTTAGAGCGTTTCGATGGCCGGCGCTGGTCGCAGTCTTACGCATCCAACGTGCCCCAAGCACCGGAGTGGCAGGCGCTGGGCGAGCCGCTCAGCTACAGCGTGGTCATGCAGCCCAGCGGCCAGCCCTGGCTGTTCGCCCTGGACGTTGCTCAGGTTGCGTCGGGCGGGGCACAACTGATGACCGATTTCCATCTGCAGCGCCGCCAGCCGGTGACCAAGCCGCTGATGTACCGGGTGACATCCTGGCTGGACGCCCGACGCGAAGCCATCGGTGCGCCGGAAAGCCTTGCCCGGGCGCTGCAGTTGCCGGAGCAGGGCAACCCGCGCAGCCGCACCTGGGCTGCCGAGCTGCGGCGCAGCGCACAGGAGCCACAGGCAGTGGTGGATGCACTGCTGCGGCATTTCAACCGCGAGCCGTATCACTACACGTTGGAACCACCGCCGGTGGGCAGCGATATCGTCGACGACTTCCTGTTCCAGACCCGCAGCGGCTTCTGTGCCCACTACGCCGGCGCCATGACCTTCGTGCTGCGCGCGGCGGGCATTCCGGCGCGCGTGGTGGCCGGCTACCAGGGCGGCGAGGTCAATCCTGCGGGCAACTACCTTTCGGTGCATCAGTTCGATGCCCATGCCTGGGTCGAATACTGGGTCGCCGAGCGCGGCTGGGTCAGTGTCGACCCGACTTTCCAGGTCGCGCCCGAGCGCGTCGAGCAGGGACTGGAACAAGCCTTGGCGCGGGAGCGGAGCTTTCTCGCCGACGAGCCGCTGTCACTGCTGCGGTTCCGCGACGTCGGCTGGATGAACACGTTGCGGCTGCGCTGGGACAGCCTCAACTATGGCTGGCAGCGCTGGGTTCTCAATTATCAGGATGAGCAGCAGTCGCAGATGCTGCAGCGCTGGTTTGGCAAGCTCGACGGCCAGGCGCTCGGTCTGGGCCTGGTCGCCGTGCTCGGGCTGCTGACCGGAATACTGGCGCTCGTGCTGTTCAAACCCTGGCGGCGGGAAAAAGATGTTCAGCAGCGCCAGTTCGATCGCTTCGAGCGCCTGCTGGCACGCCAGGGTATCCGCCGCCACAAAGGCGAGGGGGCACGTAGCTTCGCCGAGCGGGCCGCTATCGAAATGCCCGATCAGGCGCCAGCAATCCGTGCATTCGTCCGGCTGTACGAGGCGCAGCGTTACGCGCAGCTGCCCGGGCCGGGAGAGGAGCTGTCGCGCGCCCTGACCAACGTTCGACGCGCTATGCCCTGGCGGATCGCTGCCCCGCGGCGGCATTCCTGACATCCATTGCCAACATGGATGATTCGGCATTTCATCCGGCCGCTTCTGCCAGACAGGGTCGCGCCGCCTCCCACGCACCTTTAACATCGCCGGCATAACGAACGATAACGAGGTGCATATGGAGCTTTGCGAGCTGCTGCAAGCGGTGCGTGACAATCCCGAAAGCGTGGTCGTGCCGGCCAGCTGGGGGCAGGGGCGTGCGGGTTTCGGCGGCCTGGTCGCAGCGCTGGTATTCGAGAACATGCGCGCCAAGGTGCCTGAAGGACGCCCGCTGCGCTCGCTGGCGATCACCTTCGTTGGTCCGCTGGCGGTGGACAAACCAGCCAGGTACGAGGCCGAAGTGCTGCGCGAAGGCAAGGCGGTGAGCCAGATGCTGGGCCGGGTGGTGCAGGATGGCCAGGTGGTCACCATCGTTCAGGGCAGTTTTGGCGCGCCGCGCAGTTCGGTGATCGATGTGCCGGCCGAGCCCGGTCCGTCCATGCCGCCAGTGGAAGCCTGCCAGGAGCTGCCCTACGTATCGGGCGTGACGCCGGAGTTCACCCGCTACCTGGCGATGCGCTGGGGTGTCGGCGGCCTGCCGTTCAGCGGCAACAGCTCCCGCCAGATGGGCGGCTGGGTTCGTCAGCGTGGCGACGTTCCGCGCGAACCGATGACCGAGGCGCACCTGCTGGCGCTGGTGGACGCCTGGCCGCCCGCTGTGCTGCCGCATCTCAAGAGCTTCGCGCCGGGCAGTTCGCTGACCTGGACCATCGAGTTCATCCAGCCGATGCCCGTGCTCGACAGCCATGAATGGTGCATGTACCGCGCCGAGATCGAGCATGCCCGCGACGGCTACGGACATTGCGCTGCGGCGCTGTGGTCGCCATCTGGCGAGCTGATCGCGCTGAGCAGGCAGACCGTGACGGTGTTCGGCTGAGGCCGCACGTCGCGCCGGCCTGACGTATTCCTCTGGATGGTCTGAGCGCTCGGCGCCCTGCCTCGCTCGTGACGACCCGCTCAGCAATGATCTGTAGCAAGGTTGCGCGCCATGGCGGGTCGCGCGCAGGCAGGCTGAGCTAGTCTCTTAACCAGGGTCATGGCAAAGAGCCTGAGCCGTGGACAGACTCGAGCGACAGCAGGCGGATCGGCGCCGTGCTGTTTGCCGCCACACAGGGGAGATTTGGCGATGAAGATCGAGCGATTCGAAGACCTGATCGACTGGACACGCGACACCCATGCCATGCTGGCCCGCTGCATGGCACGTTGTTCCGACAAGCACGACGAGACTCGCGCCAAGTGGCTGCTGGTCTACATCGCCGATCACGAGCGAGCGCTGGCCGAAACGGTCGAAAAGATCGAGAGGCACGCCGATCCGAAAGCACTGCACACCTGGATCTACGATTACCTGACGCGCAATCCGGTACTGCGCAACCAGGCCTGCAAGGCCTACGACACCATGAGCGTGGAGGAGATATCGCTGGATATCTTCACCATCCACAACCAGGTCATCGACCTCTACCGTTCCCTGGCGCGTCGGGCCGAGATCGACGGTGCGCGCAACCTGGCCGAGGACCTGCTGCATCTCGAGGAGCACGAGACGATGCGCCTGGCGCGCCAGGTCAGCCGCATTCACGAGATGTAAGCGCAGACGCGTTTCGAGCATACTGCCGCACCACTCAGAGACTGCTTCACGGGACGGTGGATGTTCGAGCTTTCCGGCTATCTCGGCCTGTTCCTGGCAGCCTTCGGCGCTGCGACCCTGCTGCCCATGCAGTCTGAAGCCGTGCTGGCCGGGCTGCTGCTGACCGAACGCTATGCAGCATGGGAGCTGGTGGCGCTGGCGAGTCTGGGCAACGTGCTGGGCTCGCTGGTGAACTGGCTGCTGGGCCGTTATGTCGAGCACTTTCGTCACAAGCGCTGGTTCCCGGTCAACGAGCGTCAGCTGGCGAGGGCGCAAGCCAGCTATCACCGCTACGGCCGCTGGACCCTGCTGCTCAGTTGGGTGCCGATCATCGGCGATCCGCTGACCCTGGTGGCCGGGGTGATGCGCGAGCCGCTGTGGAGCTTCCTGCTGATCGTCAGCCTGGCCAAGACCGGTCGTTATCTGATGGTAATGGCGCTCACGCTCGGCTGGATGTGAGGCGAGGGCTGACAGACGCGGCGGCCTGGCCGATCATGGCGGGCATCGATGGAGGAACCCGAGCCGCATGATCACCGAGGCGCAATTGAAGGCTGACAAGGCGGTCACCGCTAGCCGCGACAGTATCAGCGTGCGGCTGGTGGTCGAGGCGCTGCGCGGCTTCCTGCAACCGGGGCTGACCGCCGAGCAGCTGCTGGAACAGATCGGTCTCGAACCCGGCTGCCTGCGAAACCCCGATGGGCGCATGGACGTGCGCGACTACTCGCAACTCTGGCTGCGCCTGGCGCGGCGCTTCGACGACGAATTCTTCGGCATGGACCCGCGACGCCTGCGCTCGGGCAGCTTCGTCTTCCTCAGCCGCAGTTGCATGCAGCAGCCGACGCTGGAGAAGGCTCTGGTGCATGCGCTGGAATTTCTCGGCCTGGGTCTGGAAAACCTGCGCGGCAAGCTGATCCGTAGCCAGAGTCTTGCCGAAGTGGTGTTGCGCGAGCGCAAAGCCGAGCCGGCCCGGGCGTTCTGCTACTTCACCTACTGGATGTTGCTGCACGGGCTGGCCTGCTGGCTCGTGGGACGGCGCATTCCCTTGCTGGCGGTGGAGCTGCGCTGCGCCGAGCCGGAGTACACCGACGACTACCGGGTCATGTTCTCCGACAACCTGCGCTTCGCGCGACCCTCGACGCGCATCATCTTCGCTGCCGAGGTGCTCGATCTGCCGATCCGTCGCAGCGAGGCGGAACTGCGCAGTTTCCTTGCCGAGGCGCCGGCCAACATTCTGGTGCGCTACCGGGACCATTCCAGCCTGGCCAGTCGCATCAAGCAGCACCTGCGAAGCCTCCCCGCCGAGCGCTGGCCGGACAGCGAGACACTGGCGCAGGCACTGTGCATGTCGGCCTCGACGCTGCGTCGCCGTCTGGCAGAAGCGGGGCAGCCTTACCAGGCCATCAAGGACGGCCTGCGTCAGGAAATGGCCACCGAGTGGCTGGCCGACGCCAGCGTCAGCTATGGCGAGATCGCCGAGCGACTGGGGTTTGCCGACGTCAGCTCGTTCTACAAGGCCTTTCGCAAGTGGACCGGCATCAATCCGGGCCACTACCGCAACCTCATTCTCGCGCCGGCTCGAGGCTGAGCGCGGAGCTGCTGGGCTCCACCCCCAGCGCTTTTGCCCACGCTCTATGGGCAGACCTGTAATCGCTTTTTGCCATTGGCCAAAACGGTCAGGCAGGTTGAATAGATCGACCATTGCCGCCCGCCCGTCGCTGTCCAAAGATGATCCCGGCTTCGAACCCCATAACAACAAGCACGGGAGAACGCCATGCGGATTCAGGACAACGTATTCCTTATCACCGGCGGCGCGTCCGGCCTCGGCGCCGCAGCGGCGCAGGCGCTGGTCGAGGCCGGCGGCAAGGTGGTTCTGGTCGATCTCGACGAGACGGCCGCACAGGCCACTGCCCACGCACTGGGCGCGAACGCGTTCAGTGTGGTCGCCGACATCCGCGACGAGACGGCCGCCCGCCATGCCGTCAGCGCTGCTCGCGAACGCTTCGGTGCGCTGCACGGATTGGTCAACTGCGCCGGCGTCGCCGGCGGCGAAAAGGTCCTCGGCCGCAACGGGCCGCACAGTCTGGACAGCTTCAGCCGCATCGTCGGCATCAACCTGATCGGCAGCTTCAACATGCTGCGCCTGGCCGCCGAGGCGATGGCCGAGAACGCGCCGGACGAAGGCGGCGAGCGCGGCGCGATCATCAATACGGCCTCGATCGCCGCCTTCGATGGGCAGATCGGCCAGACCGCCTATGCCGCGTCCAAGGGCGGTGTGGTCAGCCTGACATTGCCGGCCGCCCGCGAGCTGGCGCGCTTCGGCATCCGGGTAATGACTATCGCCCCCGGCGTATTCGAGACGCCGATGATGGCCGGCATGACCCAGGAAATCCGCGACTCGCTGGCTGCCGGCGTGCCATTCCCGCCACGTCTGGGGTATCCGGCCGAATACGCCGCGCTGGTGCGGCACATCTTCGAGAACAGCATGCTCAACGGCGAGGTGATCCGCCTCGACGGTGCCTTGCGCATGGCCGCCAAATGAAGGAAGCAGAGATGAAAGATGATCCGATCGTAATCGTCAGCAGCGCACGCACGCCCATGGGCGGCTTTCAGGGCGACCTGCAGGGCATGACCGCCTGGCAACTCGGCGCTGCCGCCATCCGCGCCACCGTGGAACGCAGCGGGCTGCCGGCCGAGAACGTGCAGGACGTGCTGATGGGCTGCGTGTTGCCCGCTGGTCAGGGCCAGGCACCGGCGCGCCAGGCCGCTCTCGGCGCCGGGCTGACCCGTGCCACCACCTGCACGACGGTCAACAAGATGTGCGGTTCGGGCATGCAGACTGTGATCGTGGCGCATGACCAGCTGCTGGCGGGCAGCGCGGAGATCGTCGTCGCCGGCGGCATGGAAAGCATGTCCAACGCGCCGTATCTGCTCGACCGCGCCCGCGGCGGCTACCGCATGGGGCACGGTCGGGTACTGGACCACATGTTTCTAGACGGCTTGGAAGATGCCTACGACAAGGGACGCCTGATGGGCACCTTCGCCGAGGAATGTGCCGATACGTTCGGCTTCACGCGTGAAGAGCAGGACGCGTTCGCGCTGGAATCGCTACGTCGGGCGCAGGTGGCGATCAGCGAAGGGCGCTTCGCCGATGAGATCGTCGCGCTGGAGGTTACCCAGGGCAAACAGCAGCGCCAGATCCGCGATGACGAGCAGCCGCCCAAGGCGATGCTGGAAAAGATCCCCACCCTGAGACCGGCGTTCCGCGAGGGCGGCACGGTGACTGCGGCCAACGCCAGCTCGATTTCCGACGGCGCCGCCGCGCTGCTGCTGATGCGTCGCTCCGAAGCCGAGCGCTGGGGTCTGCAGCCGCAGGCGGTGATCCACGGTCACGCGGCCTATGCCGATGCACCGAACCTGTTCACCACGGCGCCAATCGGGGCGATCCACAAGCTGATGGAGCGCACCGGTTGGGCCGTCGAGGAGGTCGATCTGTTCGAGATCAACGAGGCCTTCGCCGTGGTTGCCATGGCCGCCATGCGCGAGCTGGGCCTGGACCACGCCAAGGTCAACGTCAACGGTGGCGCCTGTGCGCTCGGGCATCCCATCGGTGCTTCGGGCGCGCGAATCCTGGTGACGCTGCTTTCGGCTTTGCGCGCCCGTGGCCTGCGCCGCGGCGTGGCGGCGATCTGCATCGGCGGCGGCGAAGCCACCGCCATGGCCGTCGAACTGGTCTGAGGAGGCGCCCATGTTGCCCAATGAGGATCAATGCGCGATCGCCGAGATGGCCCGGCAGTTCGCCCGGGAGCGCTTGAAGCCCTTCGCCGAACAGTGGAGCCGCGAGCACCGTTACCCGGCCGAGGCGATCGGCGAGATGGCTGCGCTCGGTTTCTTCGGCATGCTGGTGCCGGAGCAGTGGGGCGGCAGCGACACCGGCTACCTGGCCTATGCCATGGCGCTGGAGGAGATCGCCGCCGGTGACGGCGCCTGCTCGACCATCATGAGCGTGCACAACTCGGTGGGTTGCGTGCCCATCCTGCGTTTCGGCAACGACCAGCAGAAGCGCGATTTCCTTGCCCCGCTGGCGCGCGGCGAGCAGATCGGTGCCTTTGCCCTCACCGAACCTCAGGCCGGCTCCGATGCCAGCAGCCTGCGCACCCGCGCCCGGCGCGACGGCGATCACTACGTGCTCAATGGTGCCAAGCAGTTCATCACGTCGGGCAAGCATGCAGGCACGGTGATCGTTTTCGCCGTCACCGATCCGGACGCCGGCAAGCGCGGTATCAGTGCCTTTATTGTGCCGACCGACAGCCCGGGTTATCAGGTGGTACGGGTCGAGGACAAGCTCGGCCAGCACGCCTCGGACACCTGCCAGATCGCCTTCGAGGATCTGCGCGTGCCGGTGGCCAACCGGCTGGGCGAGGAGGGCGAGGGCTACCGCATCGCCCTGGCCAACCTGGAGGGCGGCCGCATCGGCATCGCCGCCCAGGCGGTGGGTATGGCCCGCGCCGCCTTCGAAGCGGCGCGCGACTACGCCAGAGAGCGCGAAACCTTTGGCAAGCCGATCATCGAGCACCAGGCGGTGGCCTTCCGCTTGGCCGACATGGCCACGCAGATCGCCGTGGCACGGCAGATGGTCCATCACGCTGCGGCGCTGCGCGAGGCCGGTCGGCCGGCATTGGTGGAGGCCTCGATGGGCAAGCTGTTCGCCTCGGAGATGGCGGAAAGGGTCTGCTCGGCAGCGATCCAGACCCTGGGTGGCTACGGCTACCTGTCCGACTTCCCGGTGGAGCGCATCTACCGCGACGTACGGGTTTGCCAGATCTACGAAGGCACCAGCGACATCCAGCGCCTGGTCATCTCCCGCAACCTCGGAGGATCTGACTGAGCACCGCTGCGCCGCCCGCGTGCCTGAGGCGGCCAAACGAAGAACCATGCCGGTAGAACGCCGTTTCCTCGACCGGCACGTCGACAATAAAAACAAGATAGAGGTAGGAAACATGCAACCAGGTTTGATGCAGAACGCCCCCCTGCTGATCAGCGGCATCCTCACCCACGCCGCCCGTGCCCATGGCGACCGCGAAATCGTCTCGCGGCTGGTCGATGAACCCCTCTGGCGCTACGACTACTCCGGCCTTGCGAACCGCGCCGCGCAGGCAGCCAGTATGCTGCGTGCGCTGGGCATCGGCCCCGGCGACTGCGTGTCGTCGCTGGCCTGGAACACCCATCGTCATTACGAACTGTTCTTCGCCGTACCCGGCATCGGCGCGGTGCTGCACACCGCCAATCCGCGGCTGTCGGATGAGCAGATCGTGTACACCATCAACCATGCCGGCAGCCAGGTGCTGCTGTTCGACAGCAGCTTCGCCGCCTGCGTCGCTCGTCTGCGGCCGCGGCTGAGCAATATCCGGCATTTCATCGAACTGGCCGCGCAGCCTTCGTCCGGCCTCGAAGGGGTGATGGGCTACGAGCAGCTGATCGCCGTCGAACAGCCGCTCGCCTGGCCGCAGTTCGACGAGAACGCTGGTGCGGTGCTCTGCTACACCTCCGGCACCACCGGCGACCCCAAGGGCGTGCTCTACAGCCACCGCTCGGTGGTGCTGCACGCCATGGCGGCGGGGCTCTCCGGTGCGTTCGGTCTGTCCGCCTTCGACTGCATCATGCCCTGTTCGTCGCTCTATCACGGCACCGCCTGGGGGCTGCCGTTCGCTGCGGCGATCAATGGCTGCAAGTTCGTCCTGCCGTGCGACAAGATGGACGGCGCCAGCCTGCAGGAGCTGATCAAGAGCGAGGGCGTTACCCTGTCCGGCGGCGTGCCGACCATCTGGACCATGTACCTCGCGCATCTGGAGCGCAGCGGCGAGGATTCGGGCAGCCTGGCACGGCTGGTGATCGGCGGTTCCGCCGTACCGCGGGCCATGGCCGAGACGTTCCAGACCAAGTATGGCGTGGCGGTCTGCCAGCTGTGGGGCATGACCGAGACCAGCCCCCTGGGCGTGGTGGCGACGCCGACGCCCAAGCTGGCCGAACGCGGCCAGCAGGCCACCAACGACACCATCTGGTCGCGCCAGGGGCGGTTGCAGTTCGGCATTGAGCTGAAAGTAGTGGACGAGCAGGGCAACGAGCTGCCCTGTGATGGTGTCAGCTCCGGCAGCCTCAAGGTACGCGGGCCATGGACGGTGGAACGCTACTACCGCAGCGAGAAAAGCGCGCTGGATGCCGAAGGATGGTTCGACACCGGGGACATCGCCACGCTGGACGCCGATGGCTTCATGCGCATCACCGATCGCAGCAAGGATGTGATCAAGTCCGGTGGCGAATGGGTCAGCTCCATCGATATCGAGAACGTGGCCGCGGCCTGCCCGGGCGTGAAGGTGGCGGCAGTGGTAGGGGTGTTCCACCCGAAATGGGAGGAGCGCCCTCTGCTGGTGGTCGAGCCGCACAGCGATGCCGAGATCACGGTGGAGCAAATCCTCGCCCACCTGGAGCCGAACATCGTCAAGTGGTGGATGCCTGACGCGGTGATCTTCGACGCGGTGCCGCTCACCGCCACCGGCAAGATCGACAAGAAGGTCCTGCGCGAGCGTTATCGCAATCATCTGGTCGAGAACCAGCCCAGCGTCGTCAACCAGTAACGCCTGTCAACGGACGCGCTCTGCGCTTCGGCGCGGGGCGCGTCCGCGCGCGTGTGCATTGAGGAGATCGACCCATGAACGAACATGACGATACCCGTAGCGGACCGCTGTGCGGGCTGCGCGTGCTGGAATTCGCCGGCATCGGCCCCGGTCCGCATTGCGCCATGCTGTTGGCCGACATGGGCGCCGAGGTGCTGCGTATCGAGCGCGAAGGTGGCAATGGCTGGCCGAACCCGGTGGTCGATCGCGGGCGCAAGACGCTGACCCTCGACATCCGCAGCGTGGCGGGACGAGAGCGAAGCCTGGCGCTGGCCATGGACGCCGACGTGCTGATCGAAGGCTTCCGCCCCGGGGTGATGGAGCGGTTGGGGCTGGGGCCGGACGAGCTGCTGGAACGCAATCCGCGGCTGATCTACGGGCGCATGACCGGTTGGGGGCAGAGCGGCCCGTTGGCGAAGGCCGCTGGGCACGATATCAACTACATCGCGCTGACCGGCGCGCTGGCGGCGATCCGTGGCGACAGCGGGCCGGCCATCCCTCCGTTGAATCTGGTAGGTGATTTCGGTGGTGGCTCGCTCTACCTCGCCGTCGGCATTCTCGCCGCATTGTGGGAGCGCGAGCGCTCAGGGCAGGGGCAAGTGATCGATGCGGCCATCGTCGACGGGGTATCGTCGCTGATGACGTTCTTCGCCGGCTTGCTGCCGAGTGGGCGGATCGACCTGCAGCGTGATCGCAATCCGCTGGCTGGGGCGGCGCCGAACTATCGCTGCTACCGCTGCGCGGACGGCCGCGAAATCGCCATCGGCCCGCTGGAACCGCAGTTCTGGGGCGAGCTGCTGGAGCGCATGGACGCACCGGAAGCGCTGTGGGCGGGCTGTGCCGATCCGGCCGAGTGGCCTGCGCAGGGCGAGTTGCTGGAGCGGCTGTTCGCGACCCGCACCCAAGCCGAGTGGTGTGCCTTGCTGGAGGGCAGCGACGCCTGTTTCGCGCCCGTGCTGGAACTGGCCGATGCGCCGCAGCATCCCCATCTGCGCCAGCGCGGGGTCTATCAGGAACTCGACGGGATGATGCAGGCGGCGCCGGCGCCGCGGTTTTCGCGCACACCGGGCAAGGCGCGGCGAACGCTGCGGTGCAGTACGAACGAAGGGTGGGACTGAGCGCGCGGCGGGGTGAAATGGCGAAGAAGCCTGTGGGCTTTTTTCAATAAAAGCCTCGCTGGGGCCGTTCATGGTGCTGCCCGGGCGCCCTGCTTATCAGCATGGCTTTTATTGGACAAACAGTCAGGAAATGGATTCCAGAATATCTGCGACTTATGTTCGAACAGCCGCCAAAGTTATTGAACGGTATCGACGAAAGTATGGGGTAATCCCTGTAAAGCCCGCCCTAGACGTGCCGCACGTCGGTTTTGGTTGCAGGCTTTTAACGGCGGACTAATATGAAAACGGAGGCTGCTTATTACAAGAAAAACGGGGAGTCAAACGTATGAATAACAATGCCGAACAACAAGTAGTTGCACTTGAACTGTGTCGTTTCCTGGCCCATTGCGTCGCTGCGATCGTTGTCGTGGGGATGCTTTTCGTGGGTCTGATCGGATCCTGGCACGCTGCCCTCAGTGTTGGCGTCGTTCCACTGCTGGCCATTCTGGCCTGCGATTACATGGCAAGACGCAAGGAAACTGCTGTGCAAACAGCGGACGCCTGATACGCCCAGGCGCTAACCAGCCGAAGAACCTACCTATGCCCATCGAGCGATCGACACCCTGACGGTGACCACTGTCGGGGTGTCCTGCGTTGAGCGCCCGATGCGGAGCTGCAGCTGTTACTGGAAACCTGTCCGAAGGTGTTACTCCTTTCGTACGGCGTAACGGTCTCCTGGAGTGGGCGGTAACGAAAGGGCTGGCGCGGCAGCCTCCCGTGACAGGTGAAGAAGGCTAACTCATTGAAAATAAAGGAATCTCAAAAGCTGGCACGGCGAATGCTTTCTAATGGGCACAACAAGAACAAGAAAGCACACCCAATAACAAGAACAACACGTAGCGACTCCGACACAATAAAAACAAGCAGGTGGGAGACGTAGCAAACTGATTCTTTTGGAGAGGAATTGCCCGACAGGTTCCTGTCGACCGGACCGAGAACAATAAAACTGCCTTGAGGCAGCTCCAGAACCGGTTGAACCCGCGAGGGCAGTGGCAACTTCAGCGACCAAAATAATCCGTTTGTTCTTTCTGTCCCGAATGGGACTGCTATGCGGACGATGGTCCGATCGGGCTGCGAACAAAAACAACAAGCCCGTCAGCAGAAGAAGAACAAAGCAACACGCCCTGAAGGGGAGCCTAGCGGCTCCCCTTTTTATTTGGCTGTGGTTATGGGCTTCGAGCGGGTGGTGGGCTGAAGCCCAGCCTGCAGACCATCGGGCAGTCAGGTGGAGCGGGGACGTCACATCCCGTGAGGTATTTGCCCTAGGATGGGCGTTGGCCCGCCAATGAAAGCTGAAAATTCAGCCCCGGCTGTCCGGATTTGCCATCAGGAAGCACTGCGGCATCGGCGGCGCCTTTTCCAAGGGTTCATCGCTAAAGCGGATAGTTCGCCAGCTCCCGCGCGATCAGCAGGCGCTGGATTTCGCTGGAACCCTCGTAGATCTGCGTGATACGCGCATCGCGGTAGTAGCGCTCCACCGGGTAGTCCTCGAGATAGCCGTAGCCACCGTGGATCTGCACTGCCTGCGAACAGACCTTCTCCGCCATTTCCGAGGCGAACAGCTTGGCCTGGGAGGCTTCGGACAGGCACGGCAGGCCGGCGCTCTTCAGCCGCGCGGCATGCAGAATCAGCAGACGCGCCGCATTCAGTTGGGTCTGCATGTCGGCAAGCATGTTGGCGATGCTCTGGTGCTCTGCAATCGGTTTGCCGAACTGCACGCGCTCGCGTGCGTAGAGCAGGGCGGCCTCGAAGGCCGCACGGGCGATGCCCAGCGCTTGCGCGCCGATGCCGATGCGTCCGCCTTCGAGGTTCGACAGCGCAATCGCCAGGCCCTTGCCACGCTCGCCAAGCAGGTTGGCCTGCGGGATTCGGCAGTCGCTGAGCGAGACCGCGCAGGTGTCCGAGGCACGGATGCCCATCTTGTGTTCGCTGCGCTCCACCGCAAAACCAGGGGTGTCGGTGGGCACCAGAAACGCGGAAAGACCCTTCTTGCCGAGGTCCGGATCGGTCACCGCGAAGACGATGGCCAACTTCGCCCGCTTGGCATTGCTGCAGAACTGCTTGCTGCCGTTGAGCACCCACTGGCTGTCCACCAGTTCGGCGCGGGTGCGCAGGTTGTGCGCCTCGGAGCCGGCCTGCGGTTCGGTGAGGGCGAAGCAGCCGATGGCGCGGCCGCTGGCCAGTTCAGCCAGCCACTCGTCCTTCTGCGCCTGCGAGCCGTAATTCAGCACCGGGCCGCAGCCCACCGAATTGTGGATGCTCATCAGCGCGCCGGTGGCGCCGTCGCCGGCGGAGATTTCCTCCACGGCCAGGGCGTAGGCTACGTAGTCGATATAGCTGCCGCCCCATTCTTCCGGGACGACCATGCCGAGCAGGCCAAGCTCGCCCATCTGGGCGACCAGGGCGTCGTCGATCCAGCCGGCCTTTTCCCAGGCCTGTGCATGGGGGGCGATCTCGCGGCGGGCGAAGTCGCGCGCCATGTCGCGGATCATGCGTTGGTCTTCGCTGAGTTCGAGGTCATGCATTGCGCGGTCTCTTCTTGTTGTTGTGCTGCAAAGAGGTTCAGGCCGTGGCGCTGCGGCGTGTCTTGCCGGTGGTGGCCTTGAAGCCGTCGAAGAACGCCTGGACGCGCTCCGGCGTGACCTCTGCCAGCGTCGGCGGATTCCAGCGCGGTGACTTGTCCTTGTCGATGATCAGCGCGCGCACGCCTTCCATGATGTCGCCCTTGGCGAACCATTGACGGTCCAGATGCAGCTCCAGGGCGAAGCAGTCGGCCAGCGGCAAATTGCGGCCGCGCCGCAGCATCTCCAGGGTGACGCACATCGCCAGGGGTGAGCGGCTGTCGAGCACCTTGAGGGTCTCGGCGGCCCAGTCGCTGAATTCGGGACGGTTCTCGGCTGCCAGCGAGGCACGAACCGATGCCACGTCCTGCTTGGCGAAATGCTCGTCGATGGCTTGGTGCAGCGCTTTGAGTTCGGAACCGGGCAGCCTGTTGGTGCCTAGTGTGGCCACCAGGGTGCGCAGCGCCTCCTGGGGATGGACCGACCAGCTCATGCGGTCCAGGCAGCGATCCAGCTCGGCAATCTGGTCGTGGCTGACGCACCAGTCCGCCAGGCCCACGTGTAGCGCATCGGCGGCGCGGATCTGCAGGCCGGTGACGCCCATGTAGGTGCCAAGCTCACCCGGCAGGCGCGAGAGGAAATAGCTGCCGCCCACATCCGGGAAATAGCCGATGCCGACTTCCGGCATACCCATGCGCACGCGCTCGGTAACCACCCGCAGCGACGCGCCCTGGACCAGGCCCATGCCGCCGCCGAGGACGAAACCGTCCATCAGTGCCAGCAGTGGTTTCGGGTAGGCATGGATGTACTGGTCGAGGGCGTATTCCTCCTCGAAGAAGGTTTCGTGCTCGGTGTCGCCGCGCTGGAAGCTGTCGTACAGCGAACGGATGTCACCGCCGGCGCAGAAGGCTTTTTCGCCATTGGCACGCAGTACCACGGCATGAATCTGCGGATCGGCAGCCCAGGCGCTGAGCTGCTGGTGCAGCAGGCGGACCATTTCCAGGGTCACCGCATTCAGCCCGGCCGGGCGGTTGAGGGTGAGGTGGCCGACGTGGTTGCGTACGGCGGCCAGCACGGGGCGTTCGGTTGCAGTCATGGTCAGGTGTCCTTGCGGTACTGATTGATGATCGCCGAGAAGTCCAGGCCGCCATGACCCTGGGCGCTGAAGCTCTGGTAGAGCTGCTGGGCGAGGGCGCCGAGGATCACCGGCTGGCGCACCTGCTTGGCGGCCTCGGTGGCCAGGCCCAGGTCCTTGAGCATCAGGTCGCTGCCGAAGCCGCCGCTGTAGCCGCGGGAGGCCGGTACGTTGTCCAGCACGCCCGGGAAGGGGTTGTAGGTATCCGAGCTCCAGCAGCGACCGCTGGAGGTGTTGATCACGCCAGCCAGGGTCTTGGCATCCATGCCCAGCGCGACGCCCAGGGCCATCGCCTCGGCTACGCCGATCATGGAGATGCCCAGCAGCATGTTGTTGGCGACCTTGGCCACCTGGCCGTTACCGGCTGCACCGCAGCGCACGATGTTCTTGCCCATGGCCGCGAGAATCGGCTGTGCGCGATCAAAGTCCGCATCGCTGCCACCTACCATGAAGGTCAGGGTGCCGGCCGCGGCGCCGCCGGTGCCGCCGGAAACCGGTGCATCGAGCATCGGGTTGCCATGCTCGGCGGCAGCCTTGGCCACTTCACGGGCACTGTGCGGATCGATGGTCGAACAGTCGATCAGCATCACACCGGCACGGGCGCTGGCGATCAGGCCGTTCTCGCCCAGGTACACGCTCTTCACGTGAGGCGCCGCTGGCAGCATGGTGATGATCAGCTCGGCATTGCCCTGGGCGATGGCGGTCGGGGAGTCGACCGGCAGCGCGCCGGCGCCGACCAGGTTTTCAACGGCCGCGGCGTTGAGGTCGAATACGCTGAGCTGGTGGCCTGCCTTGAGCAGGTTGTGGGCCATGGGTGCGCCCATGTTGCCCAGGCCGATGAATCCGATATGCATGGCGTGTTTCCTCTTGTTGTTATGGCCAGATGCGGCTTAGCGATTGGTGAACTCAGGCTTGCGCTTCTCGCTGAACGCGGCCATGCCTTCCTTCTGATCCGCGGTCGCGAACACCGCATGGAACACGCGACGCTCGAAGCGGATGCCTTCGGCCAGCGTGGTCTCGAAGGCGCGGTTGACGCTTTCCTTGATCATCATGGTGGCCGGCAGGGATTTCTCGGCGATCACCCGGGCGGCCTTGAGGGTTTCCTCCAGCAGGCTTTCGGCCGGGAATACGCGCGCGACGAGGCCGGCGCGCTCGGCTTCGGCGGCGTCCATCTGGCGACCGGTCAGGCACATGTCCATCGCCTTGGCCTTGCCCACTGCGCGGGTCAGGCGCTGGGTGCCGCCAATGCCCGGCAGCACGCCGAGGTTGACTTCCGGCTGGCCGAAGCGCGCATTGTCGGCGGCGAAGATCATGTCGCAGAGCAATGCCAGCTCGCAGCCGCCACCCAGCGCGTAACCGGCGACGGCGGCAATCAGCGGCTTGCGGCGCGTGGCGATGCGGTCAGCTTCGGCAAAGAGGTCATCGAGATAGACCTGCGGGTAGGACAGCTCGGCCATTTCCTTGATGTCGGCGCCGGCGGCGAACGCCTTGGCCGAGCCGGTGAGCACGATGCAGCCGATCCGCGGATCGGCCTCGAGCTGGCCCAGGGCCTGGTTCAGCTCGCTGATCAGCTGCGCATTGAGCGCATTGAGCGCCTGCGGCCGGTTGAGGGTGATCAGCGCGACGCGCTCCTGGATGTCGACGAGCAGGGTTTCGAATGTCATTTCAGCGTCCTTGAGGGCCGGCGCGTCCGCCGGCCCGGTGGGTGATGTCACTTCAGGTTGATGGTGGTGTTGACCGGGCCGCCGACCTCGTTTTCGTCGAACCAGCGCTCGGTGATGGTCTTGGTCTGGGTGTAGAACTGCACCACCTGCTTGCCGTAGGGGCCGAGGTCGCCGAGCTTGGAAGCGCGGGAGCCGGTGAAGGAGAACATCGGCACCGGCACCGGGATCGGTACGTTGATGCCGACCTGGCCCACGTCGATCTCTTCCTGGAAGTGCCGCGCCGCCGCGCCGGAGCGGGTAAAGATGGCGGTGCCGTTGCCATTCGGGTTGGCGTTGATCAGCTCGATGGCTTCGTCCATGGTCGCTGCCGCCATGACACAGAGGACCGGGCCGAAGATTTCTTCGCGGTAGATGCTCATCGAGGGGGTGACGCCGGAAAACAGGGTCGGGCCGACGAAGTTGCCGTTCTCGTAACCGCTGACGCTCGGGTTACGGCCATCCAGTTCGAGCCTGGCTCCTTCCTGCACACCACGTTCGATCAGCCCGCTGACGCGATCCAGCGCCGCGCAGGAAACCAGCGGGCCGACATCGGTGCCAGCCTCGACACCGGCGTTGACCTTGAGGGTCTGCGCCTTGGCTACCAGATCGGGAATCCAGGCCTGCGCCTCACCCACCAGCACCACCACCGACAGCGCCATGCAGCGCTGGCCGGCCGCGCCGAAGGCGGCACCGGCGATGGCGTTGAGGGTCTGCTCCTTGTGCGCATCGGGCAGCACGATGGCGTGGTTCTTCGCGCCCATCATGCACTGCACGCGCTTGCCGGCCTGGCTGGCACGGTTGTAGACGTGGGTGCCGACCCTGGTCGAACCTACGAAGGACACCGCCTTGATATCCGGGTGGTCGCAGATCGCATTCACCGCATCGGCGCCGCCATGCACCACGTTGAGCACGCCCGGCGGCACGCCGGCTTCCAACGCCAGTTCGCACAGGCGCATGGTGACCATCGGGTCCTGTTCGGACGGTTTGAGGACGAAGGTATTGCCGGTGGCGATGGCCATCGGGAACATCCACAGCGGAATCATCGCCGGGAAGTTGAATGGGGTAATACCAGCGCAGACGCCCAGCGGCTGCAGCAGGGTATAGGTATCGACGCCGGCGGCGACGTTGTTCGCCAGCTCGCCGAGCTGCAGGTTGCCAATACCGGCGGCGTGCTCGACCACTTCCAGGCCGCGGAACACGTCGCCCTCGGCATCGGCCAGGGTCTTGCCCTGTTCGGCAGTGAGGATCGCCGCCAGCTCCTTCATATTCTCGCGGATCAGCTGCTGGTACTTGAGGAAGATGCGCGCACGCGCACCGATCGGCGTCTTGCGCCAGGTCTTGAAGGCTTTCTGGCCGCTGGCGACGGCGCGGTCGATTTCCTCGGCGGTCGCAAACGGCACGCGCGCCAGGACTTCCTGGGTCGCCGGGTTGACGACGTCGCGCCAGTCCTGGGTGGTCGATTCGATAAATTCACCGTCGATCAGCAGTTTGACGGTAGGAATGGCGTTGGACGTTGTCATATGGCTCTCCGCCTGAAAAGGCACTGTTGTTGTTATTGGCTCGCGGACGGCTGCGAGGGCTGCATTGAATGTAGCAATGCAAAAAATCACATTACAATGCGATCGACTGCAGAGTCGCTCTGCATAAATGCACAGGAACCTGCTGGAGGCGGCAACCATGGACTGGGACAATCTGCGCTATTTCCTCGAAGTCGCCCGAGCGGGGCGGCTGACCACTGCGGCGCGTCGGCTCGCGGTCGACCACACCACGGTCTCGCGCCGGCTGCAGGCGCTGGAAAAAAGCATCGGCCTGCAGCTATTCCTGCGCGAGCCGGGTGGCTACAAGCTCACCGAAGCCGGGCGCAACCTGTTGCCGCGGGTCGAGGCCATGGAAAGTGCCAGCGTGGCCATCGAACATTCACTGCCCAGCATGGGCGATGGCCTTTCCGGGCAAGTGCGCATCGGCGCCACCGAGGGTTACGGCACGGTGATGCTCGCCGGCCAGCTCACCGGGCTCAGCCGGCGCTATCCGCACCTGAACATCGACCTGCTGGCGCTGCCGCGCGCGGTGCGCCTGTCGCGTCACGAGGCGGACATCGTCATCACCCTGGAACGCCCGGAGCGCGGGCCGTTCATCATCACCCGGCTGACCGACTACGTGCTGCGGCTGTATGCGTCGCCGGCGTATCTCGACGAACACCCGCCGATCCGCAGCCGCGAGGATCTGGCAGAGCACCGCTTCGTCAGCTACGTGGATGACCTGCTGTTCAGCAAGGAGCTGCTGTTTCTCGATGGGATCGCCGATCCCCGCTCGGTCGGGCTGCGCAGCACCAGCCTGCTGGCGCAGCAGGAAGCGGTAGCGATGGGGGCGGGGATCGCGATCCTGCCGGCGTTTTCCGCCGATGCCGATCCACGGTTGCGACTGCTGCTGCCAGAGAAGGTCAGCTTTACCCGCACCTTCTGGATGCTGATGCCCATCGAGTTCAAGGACCTGGCGCGCATGCGCACCACTTGGGACTACCTCAAGGAGATGGCACAGCAGAATCAGGGGCGGTTGCTGGGGCAGGCTTGATCGGGCGTCGGTACGGCGAGGCAGGCGCCGACTCCCGGCGCGCAAAGGGTGGGCTTCAGCCCACCTTGCAGTGGTTCAGACCTGCGGCGTGCCGCGCGTCTCGTGACCCATCGGCGTGCTGTCGGGCAATGTCACGTTGTCACCCTTGAAGTCCGGGCTGTGGACTTCCGAATCCAGCGGCATATGACTGTAGCGCTGGCTCGGCAGGGCTGGCTTGCTCTCCATTTCAGTCAACATGCGCTTGGCTTCGCAGCGCCCGCTGATGCCGCGCGCCAGCGCCATACCGCCCATGGCGAGCTCCGCCAGCCCGATCAGCCCGCCCCGACGCAGCCCCTTGCCCATCATCACCAGCCCACCCGCCAGCGAGGCGGCGCGTTCCCAGCCGTGGACGTTCTGCGGGGCGGATTTGTCGAACAGTTGCTTCATCATCTGCGTCTTCCTCAAAAGGCAAGTGGTTAATAGAGGACTGCGCCGCTGCGCTGGCGTTCCAACAGCCGCGGACAAGCGGAGCGTTCAAAAAATACGGTTTCTTTACGCGGCCCGCGCCTCGCTGCAATCGAATCTTTACGCCGCCAGCCCGGACACTTCCGGTACACGCATCGACGCGTTACAGGGAGTACACCATTCATGACCATTCTTGACGGGCTCGCGCTGGGCCTGGCCATCGTTCTGTTCTTCTACCTGTTGGTCGCGCTGATGCGCGCCGACCGCGGTTAGGAGGTCGCATGCAGACCCATGACTACTGGCTGATCGCGGCCTTTTTCGTACTCGTACTGGTTCCTGCCCCATGGCTCGGCCGCTATCTGTACCGAGCCATGGAAGGCGAGCGTACCTGGCTGACTCCACTGCTCGGGCCGCTGGAACGATTGTGCTATCGCGCGGCCGGTGTCGATCCGGAAGGCGAGCAGACGTGGAAGGGCTACAGCCTGGCGCTGCTCAGCCTGACTGCGATCAGCCTGGCGGCGCTGTTCGCGATCCTCGTGCTGCAGGGCCAGTTGCCATTGAATCCGCAGCAGCTGCCGGGGCTCGAGTGGCATCTGGCGCTCAACACCGCGGTCAGTTTCGTCACCAACACCAACTGGCAGGCCTACAGCGGTGAGGCCCAGCTCAGCTACTTCAGCCAGATGCTCGGGCTAGGCGTGCAGAATTTCGTCAGCCCCGCCGTCGGCCTGGCGGTGCTGGTGGTTTTCTGCCGTGCTTTGGCGCGTCGCTGTGCCAGCGGCATCGGCAATTTCTGGGTCGATATGACCCGTGCCGTCCTCTACTGTTTGCTGCCGCTCAGCCTGGTACTGGCATTGTTGCTGGTGTGGCAGGGCGTTCCGCAGAGCCTGACCGACTATGTTCAGGCATCGACGCTACAGGGCGCCGAACAGACGATCCCGCTCGGGCCGGCGGCCAGCCAGATCGCAATCAAGCAGCTGGGGAC
This sequence comes from Stutzerimonas sp. Brlt_14, assembly GCF_051948915.1. Classification (NCBI taxonomy): domain Bacteria; kingdom Pseudomonadati; phylum Pseudomonadota; class Gammaproteobacteria; order Pseudomonadales; family Pseudomonadaceae; genus Stutzerimonas; species Stutzerimonas sp. Brlt_14. Next base: position 449,751 of record NZ_JAYJLM010000002.1, on the reverse strand, counting down.
CAACGGCGGCGGGTTCTTCGGCGTCAATTCGGCTCACCCCTTCGAGAACCCGACGGCCTGGAGCAATCTGCTGGAAGTTGCTGCGATCCTGCTGATCCCGGCTGCGTTGGTGTTCATGTTCGGTCACTACGTGCGGGACCTGCGTCAGAGCCGGGCGATCCTGGCCTGCATGCTGTTGCTGTTCGTGCTCGGGCTGGGGACCGTTCTCGTGGCCGAGCATCAGCCCAATCCTGCGTTTGCGGGCCTGGCGGTGGAACAGCAAGGCTCGCTCGAGGGCAAGGAAAGTCGTCTTGGCATCGCTGCCTCTGCGCTATGGGCGGTGACCACGACGGCGGCATCGAACGGCTCGGTCAACGCGATGCACGACAGCTTCAGCCCGCTCGGCGGCATGGTGGCGATGTTCAACATGATGCTTGGCGAAATCGTCTTTGGCGGTGTCGGTGCGGGCTTGTATGGAATGTTGTTGTTCGTGCTGGTCACGGTCTTTCTGGCCGGGCTAATGATCGGCCGAACGCCTGAATACCTGGGCAAGAAGCTCGACGCGCGGGAGGTCCGTCTGCTGGTCGCGACGCTGCTGGTGATGCCAGTTGGCGTGCTCGTGCTGGCGGCGCTGGGCGTTAGCCTGCCAGGCCCCGCCGCGTCGATCAGCAACCCCGGACCGCACGGTCTGAGCCAGATCCTCTATGCGTATACGTCCGGCACTGGCAACAACGGTTCGGCATTCGCGGGCTTCGGGGGCGGCACCCTCTACCACAACCTGATGATCGCGTTCGCCATGCTGCTGGGCCGCTTCGGTTTCATCCTGCCCGTGCTGGCCATCGCCGGCAGCCTCGCGGCCAAGAATCGTGCGGTGACAGACCTCAACAGCTTTCCCACCCACGGCCCTCTGTTCGTGACGCTGTTGACCCTGGTGATCCTGATGGTCGGCGGGCTGACGTTCCTGCCGGCTCTTGCCCTCGGCCCTATCGCCGAACACTTCGCCCAACTGCAGGGCTACTGAGGAAGGTTTCGATGAACGTTCGTCAAACGGCATTTGGCGGTGCCGAGCCTCAATCCGCCTCCAACTCGTTCGCTACGCTCTGCAAGCCCGCCATGCGGCAGGCTTTGCTCAAACTCGATCCGCGTCAGCTGATTCGTTCGCCGGTCATGCTGGTGGTGGAAATAGCCGCCATCTTCACCACGCTGCTGTGCTTTGCACCGGATGCGGCGGTGAGCCGCTCGGTGGCGGCGCAGATTGCCATCTGGCTGTGGTTCACCGTGCTGTTCGCCAACTTTGCCGAAGCGCTGGCCGAAGGGCGCGGCAAGGCGAGGGCGGACAGCCTCAAGGCGGGCGCACAGGGGCTGGAAGCCCGCCTGCGGTCCGGCGACGGTTATCGGGTCGTACCGGCAAGCAGCTTGCGCCGCGGTGATGTGGTGAAGGTGGAGGCCGGCGAGCTCATACCGGGTGACGGTGAAGTCATCGAAGGAATCGCGGCGGTCAATGAAGCAGCCATCACCGGCGAGTCGGCTCCGGTCATCCGCGAGTCGGGTGGGGACCGTTCGGCGGTCACCGGCAATACGCGCGTGGTATCTGACTGGTTGCTGGTGCGTATCAGCAGCGACCCGGGGGAGTCGACACTGGACCGGATGATCGCCCTGGTCGAGGGCGCCAGACGGCAGAAAACGCCCAACGAGATCGCCCTGGATGTCCTGTTGATAGGGCTGACACTGATCTTTCTGGTGGTGGTCGCCACGCTGCAGCCATTGGCGCGCTTCGCCGGCGGCGATCTGCCGTTGGTGTACCTGGTCGCGTTGCTGGTGACACTGATTCCCACGACGATCGGCGGCTTGCTGTCCGCCATCGGAATTGCCGGCATGGATCGTCTGGTGCGACTCAACGTCATCGCCAAGTCCGGCCGTGCGGTCGAAGCGGCAGGGGATGTGCAGGTGCTGCTGCTGGACAAGACCGGCACCATCACCTTCGGCAATCGACGCTGCAGCGCGATGGTGAAGGCGCCCGGCGTTTCGGCGACCGAGCTGTCGCATGCTGCGCTGCTGGCATCGCTGGCCGACGATACGGCCGAGGGCAAATCCATCGTCGAGTACCTGCGCGCCCTTGCCCCGATGGCCGAGCCATCCGCGCAGGGCATTCAGCCGATCCCGTTCAGTGCGGAAACTCGCCTGTCCGGCGCCGACTATCAGGGGCGGCGGTATCGCAAGGGTGCCGTAGACGCCGTGCTCGGACATCTGGCCATGACGCCCGCGCAGGTGCCGCCAGTGCTGACGCGTGAAGTCGAGAAGATCGCTCAGAGCGGCGGCACGCCGCTGCTGGTGTGCGTCGATGATCGTCTGCTGGGCGCCATTCACCTGAAGGACGTGGTCAAGCCCGGCATACGTGAACGTTTCGCCGAACTGCGCCAGCTGGGCATCCGCACGGTGATGGTTACCGGCGACAACCCGTTGACCGCCGCCGCGATTGCAGCGGAAGCCGGCGTCGACGACGTGATCGCCGAGGCGACGCCGCAGAAGAAGCTGCAGCGCATACGCCAGGAGCAGGCTGAGGGAAAGATGGTCGCGATGTGCGGTGATGGGGCCAACGACGCACCCGCGCTGGCACAGGCCGATGTCGGCATGGCGATGAACGACGGCACCCAGGCGGCCCGCGAGGCGGCGAACCTGGTGGACCTGGATTCCGACCCGACCAAGCTGCTCGACGTGGTGCAGGTGGGCAAGCAGTTGCTGGTCACGCGAGGCGCGCTGACGACCTTCTCGGTGGCCAATGATGTGGCGAAGTATTTCGCCATCCTTCCGGCCTTGTTCATCGGCATCTATCCGCAGCTGGCCGCGTTGAACCTGATGCAGTTGCACAGCCCGCAGAGCGCCATCCTGTCGGCCATTGTCTTCAACGCGCTGATCATCGTCGGGTTGATCCCCCTGGCGTTGCGGGGCGTGCAGATAAAGGCGGTCGATGCGGCCGGCCTGCTGCGGCGCAACCTGCTGATCTACGGTCTGGGCGGTCTGATCGCGCCCTTCGTCGGCATCAAACTGATCGACCTGTTACTCACGGCGATCGGCCTGGTTTGAGAACTGTCGCGCCATCGTGGCGCTGTTAGGGAGATGACAAGCATGTTCGAACACATTCGCCCCGCCATTGCCTCACTGGCCCTGATGACACTGGTCACGGGGGCAGCCTATCCGCTGACCGTCACGGCCGTTGCGCAGCTGGCCATGGCCGAGGCGGCTAACGGCAGCCTGCTGCGCGATGGCAGTGGCCAGGTTCGCGGCAGCGCCTTGCTGGCTCAGCCGTTCCAGGGCGCCGAGTGGTTCCTGCCGCGGCCTTCGGCTGCGGACTACGCCACCGTCGCCAGTGGTGCAAGCAACCTGGCGCCAAGCAACCCCGAGCTGCTTGCGCAGGTTCGCCAGCGAATACAGGCCTGGAATGGCGGCACCGGGCAGCCGGTGCCCATGGAGCTGGTGACGACCTCTGCCAGTGGACTGGACCCCCACCTGACGTTGGCCGCGGCGCGCTACCAGATCGCCCGCGTCGCCCAGGCGCGAGGCATGCCGGCCGAGTCGTTGGAGCGTCTGCTACAGGCACACCTGAGCTCGCCGATGGTGGGCCCCGCCGTGGTGAACGTACTGGCCCTGAACCTTGCATTGGCTGACAATCGCTCGCCTGATTCCAGCGAGTGATGTGAATGAGCGATGCCATGCGCGCGGATGCGCTGCTCGACGAGGCTCCCAGGGAGGGGCGCGGGCAACTCAAGGTGTTTCTCGGTGCGGCGCCTGGTGTAGGCAAGACATACGCCATGCTCCAGGCCGCGCAACGCCAGCGCCGTCTTGGCCGCGACGTACGCGTGGGGGTGGTGGAGACTCATGGTCGGGCGGAAACCGCAGCCATGCTGGTCGGGCTTGCCGACCAGCCGCTGCGCCGCAGCGAGTACCGTGGCATAACCCTGTTCGAGCTGGACCTGGACGGCCTGCTCGCGGTGCGCCCCGACATCGCACTGGTCGATGAGCTGGCGCATAGCAACGCCCCCGGCAGCCGACATAGCAAGCGTTGGCAGGACGTCCTGGAGCTGCTCGAAGCCGGGATCGATGTCTACACGACGGTGAACGTCCAGCATCTCGAGAGCCTCAATGACCAGGTTCGCGCCATCACCGGCGTCCAGGTCCGGGAAACGGTGCCGGATTGGATCCTGCATGAGGCCGACGACATCCTGCTGGTGGACCTGCCGCCCCGCGAGCTGCTCGAGCGCCTGCGTGAGGGCAAGGTGTATGTGCCCGAACAGGCGCGGGCGGCCATCGACGCCTTTTTCACCCAGACCAACCTCACGGCCCTGCGTGAACTGGCGATGCAAACCGCCGCCGCACGAGTCGACGCCGATCTGCATCGCCGTTACCGGTTACAGGGGCAGCGAGCGCCGGCGGTACGTGGCCGCCTTTTGGTCGGCATCGACGCTGACGAGTCAGCCGAGGGGCTGGTGCGCCATGCCGCTCGGGTGGCCGAGCGCCGCCACCTGCCTTGGTCGGTAGTCCACGTGACCCTTGGTGCGGCGCGCGAGGAAACCGAGCTGGGTTATCTGCAGGCGGCCCAGCAACTGGCTGAACGCTTGGGCGGAGAGGTAGTGGAGCTGAGTGGGGCGCGGGTGTCCCGGACACTGATCGATCATGCCCGTGAGCGCCGCGCCTCGCTGTTGCTGGTCGGCCGGAGCAAACGACCACGGCGACGCTGGCCCGGGCGGTTCGGGCAGTCCATCGCCGAGCAGCTGATCGCGGCGGGCGATGGGCTCGAGGTCAGCGTGCTCGATCAGACGAAACCCACGCAGCGCAAAGCGGCGCGCCAGCGAACTGGACGATGGGACTGGCGCAACTACTTGCTCGCCGGGCTCGCCACCCTCAGTGCCACTGCGATCGCGCTGGTGCTGGCGCGCTACCTGGCACTGCCGAACATATCCCTGGTATTCCTCGCGGCCGTGCTGGTGGTTGCGGTCCGCAGCAGCCTCGGGCCGGCGTTGGCGTGTGCGGGGCTGTCGTTCCTGTTTTACGACTTCCTGTTCATCCCGCCCACGTTCACTTTTATCGTGGCTCGTCAGGAAGACGTCCTGACATTGCTTTTCTTCCTGTTGATGGCAATCCTGGCCGGCAACCTTGCCAGTCGCCAGAAGCGGCAGCTGGAAGCGTTGCGTCAGACCCAGGCGCAAACCACGGCTTTGCTCGAGCTCTCGCGCCGGTTGGGTGCTGCCACCGATGTGCAGGCGGTCTGCAGCGTCGCGGTCCACCAGTTGCAACTGCTGGCTGACATCGAGGCGCTGGTGGCCATGCGTGACAAACAGGCCGCGTGGATATTCAAGGGAGACCTTTTGCCGTCACTCACCGAGCAGGAGCAGGCTGCTGCGCAGTGGGCCTGGAAGCATGGTCAGCAGGCAGGGCAGGGCACGGATACCCTGCCGGAGGGGCACTGGTGGTGGCTGCCCTTGAGCGGTGACGGACAGCCTCTCGGCCTGCTGGGTATTCGAACGTTCGCCCAGGGACGGTTGCCGCCGGACAGACGCCGTCTCGTCTGCGCCCTGGCCCAGCCGCTGGCCCAGGCATTGGGGCGCGCGATGCTCGCCGATGAACTCGAAGCGGCTCGTCTGCATGGGCAGACCGAAGAGCTGCGCAGCGCATTGCTGGCCTCTGTCTCGCATGACCTGCGCACGCCGCTGACGGCCATGCGCGGCTCCATCGACTGCCTGGCGAGCCTGGGACACAGCATGAGCGAGGACGACCAGCGGGAGCTGCTGGAGACTACGCGTGACGAGGCTGAACGCCTGGATCGCTACATCCAGAATCTGCTGGACATGACCCGTCTGGGGCATGGTGGTCTCAAGCTTATCCGCGACTGGGTCGCACCAGGCGATATCGTCGCCAGCGCGTTGCAACGCCTGCAGCGCGTGCTGGCCGAGCTTCGAGTCGAGGTCCTGCTGCCCGATCCGCTGCCGTTGCTGTATGTGCATCCGGCACTGATCGAACAGGCGCTGGTCAATGTGCTGGAAAATGCCGCGCGGTTCTCGCCCCCAGCTGGCCGGCTGCAGGTGGCTGTAGACGCCGGGTCGAACGCCCTGCGCTTCGTCGTCAGCGATGAAGGGCCCGGTATCCCCGAGGCGGAGCGGGAGAAGATCTTCGACATGTTCTATACAGCGGCGCGTGGCGATCGTGGCGGACCCGGGACTGGACTGGGGCTCGCCATCTGCCAGGGAATGATCGGTGCCCATGGGGGGCGCGTGGCCGTGGGCGAAGGGCTCGACGGGCGAGGTGCCAGCGTGACGCTGGAGCTGCCATTGCAGCCTCAGCCGGCAATGGACATGGAGAGCGACCTGACGTGAGTGGCGATTCGGCATCCGTACTGATCATCGACGATGAGCCGCAGATTCGGAAATTCCTGCGCATCAGCCTCGCTTCCCAGGGCTATCGGGTGCTGGAAAGCACGGACGGGCGCGATGGATTGGCGCGCGCCGCATTGGAGCAGCCCGACCTGGTGGTACTGGACCTCGGCTTGCCGGATATGGACGGCAAGGAGGTACTTGGCGAGCTGCGCAGCTGGACCCGGGTACCGGTGATCGTGCTTTCGGTTCGTTCCAGCGAGGCGGAAAAGGTCAGGGCGCTCGATGCCGGCGCCAATGACTACGTCACCAAGCCGTTCGGCATTCAGGAATTTCTTGCGCGGGTACGCGCGCTGTTGCGCCTGCCCCAGTCGACCACGAACAGCCCCGGTCAGGTGCTCTGCGGGGCACTGTGCATCGACCTGGCATTCAGGCGGGTCAGCCTGGGCGAGCGAGTGGTGAGCTTGACGAAGAAGGAGTACGCCTTGCTCGCCGAACTTGCCCGCCACGCCGGGCGGGTAGTCACCCAGCAGCATCTGCTGAAGATCGTCTGGGGCCCCAGCCATGCTGGAGACAGTCACTATCTGCGCGTCGTGATCGGCCACCTGCGCCAGAAGCTCGGCGATGATCCCGCCGCACCGCGTTTCATCGTCACAGAGGCCGGGGTCGGCTACCGGCTGATCAGCGATGCCTGAGCCACAGGCAGTCATCGCTGCCAGTGAATCAGCCCAAGCTCCAGCGGTACGGTCAGGCCCAGCGTGCTGCCGGGGATGATCCGCGCGGTGTAGTCCGTCTCCGGACGGTCGGCGGGGAAGTGGCCGCGGAAGGTGGCGAACGTAGCCTCATGCTGCGCAAGGTTGAGCGGATGGATCTCGGCGGGCGCTGCGTTCCGACCCTCCGCGTAGAGTTGCACGGCGATATGCTGCGGATCGATGTGGCCCAGGTTCAAACGTGCTTCGACCTGATACCGGCCGTTCTCGCGGGCCCATTGCACACCGGTGAAGGCCAGTTCATGCCAGTAGCTGCGCAGACGGCTGAGCTGGTGCGACAGTGTGCTGGCCATCGCCGAACCATCGGCGCAGCGCCGGCGGTAGGCCGTCGCCATGGGCAGGTAATACTGTTCGGTGTATTCGCGCACGGTTCGATCGGCGGAAAAGCGCTCGACCAGCGCGCTCATGCTGCGCCGCATGCGTTGCACCCAGGCGGTGGGCACCCCTTCATCGTCACGGGCGTAGAAAGTGGGGACTACCTGGGTTTCCAGCAGCTGATAGAGCTGCTCGGCATCCACTTCATCGTGCTCCGGGCCGTATTCGAGGCCATCGCCAACGGCCCAGCCGAGGTCGGTGGCGTAGGCTTCGGCCCACCAGCCGTCGAGTTGCGACAGGTTCAGGCCGCCATTGGCCAGCACCTTCATGCCGCTGGTGCCGCTGGCCTCCCAGGGCCGCCTCGGCGTGTTCAGCCAGACGTCCACGCCTTGCACCAGGTGTCTGGCGATTCGCATGTCGTAGTCCTCGAGAAAGACCACGCGGCCGGCGATGTCGGGCCTGGCGGCGAAACGTTGCCACTCGGTCAGCAACGCCTGCCCGGCGCGGTCGGCCGGATGCGCCTTGCCAGCCACCAGCAACTGCACCGGGCAGCTGCGGTGGTTGAGGATGCGCGCCAGCCGTTCGGGGTCCTGCAGCAGCAGGTTGGGGCGCTTGTAACTGGCGAAGCGACGGGCGAAGCCAAGCGTCAGCCGTTCCGGATGCAGGCGTGAACCGGCCACTTCGATGTCCGCTGGCGAGGCGCCATGCACGGCCAGGCTGCGGGCCAGATGGCTGCGCACGAAGCCGAGCAGTTCGTTACGCGCATGCTGGCGGATCTGCCACAGCCAGCGGTCGTCGACCTGGGCCAGCAGTTCGTCCACCGAAGCGTGGTCGATGCCGCGCCAAGGAATCTCGTCGCCGTGCAGCTCGTACCAGTGGGCTTCGGCATTCGGCGACACCCAGGTCGGCAGGTGGATGCCGTTGGTGACATGCCCGACCGGTACCGCCGCCAGCGGCCAGCGCGGATACAGTTCGCGGAAGATGTAGCGGCTGGTGTGCCCGTGCAGCTGGCTGACTGCATTGACTGCGCCCGCCCCGCGGGTGGCCAGGTAGGCCATGTTGAACGGCTCGTGGGAGTCCTGCGGCTGCTTGCGCCCCATGGCCAGCAGCGTCTGCATGGAAATGCCCAGCTCGTATTCGGCATAGCGCTCCAGATACTGGCTCACCAGCTCGGGCGGAAAGCGATCGAAGCCGGCTTCGACCGGTGTATGGGTGGTGAACAGATTGCCGGCGCGCGTCGCATTGAGGGCCACGGCGAAGGAGACCCGCTCCCGGGCCATATGGCTGCGCGCCCGCTCCAGCACGGCGAATGCGGCATGGCCATCGTTCAGGTGGAGCACATCGGGCTGCAGGCCGGCGGCTTCCAGCAAGCGCCAGCCGCCGATGCCCAGCACCAGTTCCTGGCGCAGGCGCATCTCGTTGTCGCCGCCATAGAGTTCGCTGGCGATCAGCCGCGCGATGGGTGGATTGGCGGGGTCATTGGTATCGAGCAGCAGCAGGCGATTGAGGCCGACCCGGGCCTGCCAGCCGCGCAGCCAGATCTGCAACCCCGGCAGCTGTATGGCCAGCCTCAGAGGCGCGCCGCTGGCGTCATGCAGCGGCTCGATGGGCATCTGCCGGGTGTCGTTGACCGGGTACAGCGCCTGCTGTCGGCCGTCCGGGCCGATGCTCTGGCGGAAGTAGCCGTGCTGCCAGAGCATGCCCACCGCGGTGACCGGCACGCCGAGGTCGCTGGCGGCCTTGAGCTGGTCCCCGGCGACGTTGCCGAGACCGCCGGAATAGATCGGCAAGGCTTCGCTGAGCATGTATTCCATGGAAAAGTAGGCGACTCGCGCGAGGCGTTCGCCGTACTGCTGGCTGGCGAACCAGGTCGGCTGCTCCAGCCGTGCCTGGCGCGCCTTGACGATGCCGTCCACCAGGCGGTGGCAGTCGACGCGGCGCAGCAGCGCCTCCAGCTTCTGCTCCGGCACGGTACTGAGGATCAGGCTGGGATTGCGGGTCAGCGCCCAGAGGTCGTTGTCGATCAGCTGCCAGAGGTCATCGTTCTGGCTGGTCCAGCGAATCGACTGGTCGAAAGCCAGTTCGCGCAGGGTGTCGGGTGTGAGGGCGGGGCGATCGGATGCAGGTGCCAAAGGAACCTCTCTTCTGAACCGGTGAGCGCTGTCTCGTCCAGTATAGGCCTTGCGCGTAGCGGGGATAACCCTCAGCGGCGCGGCCCGGCCTCGGGTTGTGGCACATCCTGCGATGTTGCCGGTTCTTCGGCTATGGTCTCGGCGGCCTGCCGCTGGTCATCACGATCAGCCTCGAGCCCTTGCTGCTCTTCAGTGTGCTTCGGGTCGTACTGCAGCTCGATGAACACCGGGAAATGATCGGAGCCGATGTCCGGCAGGCGCAGCAGGCGGACGAAACGGAAGTGCGCACTGTGAAAGAAGTGGTCCAGCGGCCAGCGCAGGAACCAGTGATGGGCATGGAAGGTGTTGTACATGCCGCGGCCCACGCGTGGGTCCAGCAGCCCGCTGATCTTGCGGAACAGCCGGGTGGTCGGCGACCAGGCCACATCGTTGAGGTCGCCGGTCACGATGATCGGGTCATCGCTGTGCTGGATGCTTCTGGCCACCACCAGCAGTTCCACGTCGCGCTCGGTGGACTCGTCGTTCTCCGTGGGGCTGGGAGGCGCCGGATGCAGGAAATGCATGCGCACCGAAAGGCTGTCATCGACACGCACCCGTGCATGCATGGAGGGTACGTCGTCTTCCACCAGGAACTTGAGTTCCGGCTCCTCCAGCGGCAGGCGCGAATACACGTGCATGCCGTAGAGGTTGTCCTGCGGGCAGTGAATACTGTGGGGATAGTCGTCGCTCAGCTGGTCCAGGTGTGCTTCCCACCAAGAGTCGGTTTCCAGCGTCACCAGCACGTCGGGTCGGTACTCGTGCACCAGCGCCAGCAGGCACTCGGCCTGGCGATTGGGCCCCAGCACGTTGGTGGCCATCACGCGGATGCGTGGCCCCAGGGCGTCTGGCTCGGCACGCAACACCTCGTTGCGCCACAGGCGGGTGTAGGGCGCGATCCACCAGAGCTGATAGATCAGGCAGGCGGCGCTGGTCAGCGAGGCGAGCAGATGCCAGGGCTGGCCATAGTCCAGCAGCGGCGCCTGCGCGACCAGCAGTACCGCCAGCAGTGTGGCGAGCTGCAGGCGTGGAAACTCCCATACGCGCACCCACCAGGCGCGATGCCGCCAGAGAGGCAGCAGTGTGACGAATGCGAAAAGGCCTGTGCTGGCCAGCAATATCCCTTCGAGCATGACGTTTCCCATTGTCGGCCGATCGTTACGGCGGCGGCCTTGCACATCGACGGGCAAGGGCCGAGGCATTCGACAGGCAAACAGGCGAAGCGTCGCAAGAAAAAACAGGCCCCGAGTGGACGGGGACTGTCTGGGCGGTCAGTTCTCCGCTGACAGCATGCCGCTGGTCAGTGCCGGCAGGTGCTCGGGCTGGCACAGGCTGTTCGCGCCTTGCAGGTACGGCTGCAGGATCGGCGCCATGCCCTTGAGGGTCTGTACCGGCAGCGCCGAGGTGAAGCGGAAGCTGTCGGCGGCCCGGCCCGGCACATAGGCCGTCAGCGTGCCGAAGTGATTCGGCCCCAGATAGAAGACGAAGGTGGCGGTGCGGTTCAGCGCCAGCGAACTGATCAGCCGGCCGCCGGCGCCGACGCTCTGGATGCGGTTGTCGCCGGTCCCGGTCTTGCCACCGATGCGCAGCGCGCTGCCATCCTCCTGCTTGAAGGCACCTTGCAAACGCCGCGCCGTGCCACCTTCGACCACATTGGCCAGCGCATCCTGCAGCGCCCGTGCGACTTCCACCGGCATCACGCGCTTGCCGGATCCGGCCACGAAGCCCAAGCGCGTCTCGTATGGCGTGCCCTCGGCGAAGTGCAGGTTGTCGATACGCACGCTGGGCAGGCGGACACCGTCGTTGAGGATGATGCCCATCAGCTCGGCCAGCGCGGCCGGCCGGTCTCCGGAACTGCCAAGCGCGGTAGCCAGCGACGGCACCAGGTTGTCGAACGGATAGCCCAGGCGCTGCCAGCGCCGATGGATATCGGTGAATGCTTCCACCTCCAGCATGATGCGGATGCGACTGTCGCGCGCGCTCTTGTGGCGGCTGCGGAACAGCCAGCCATAGACTTCCTGGCGCTCGGCGCGGCTGTCGGCGACCACTTCGGAGAGCGTTGCCTGCGGGTTGGCGATCAGATAGCCGAGCAGCCACAGGTCCAGCGGATGGGTGCGGGCGATATAGGCCTGATCGGGCAGGCTGTAGGCGCCCGGACCGTAACGGGTGTATAGCGAATCGAGTTCCTTCTCGCTTAGGGCCGCATCCGGCAGGTGCTGCTTGAGGAAGCGGTCGAACACTGCGCGTTCGGCATCCGGCATCAGGTAGCGATGCACGGCAGCCAGGCGTACGGGCGTCGGGCGCATGCCCTGAAGGAAGGTCTCGATACGCTCGTCGGCGCTCTTGTTGCGGTATTTCTTCCAGAACCGCTGCAGAAACACCGAGCCCTCGCGGTCGGCGAAGCGGGTCAGGTATTCCTGGCGGCGCGGGTCCTTGTCGTCTCTCAGCAACTCGGCGCTGTTGATGGTTTCGTAGGTGCTGTAGCTGACCAGGTCGCGCATCAGGCGCACGAAGGGCAGGTTGATCGACTCGCGCAGCGACTCGCGCACCGTGGGAATGCGCCCGTCGTCTTCGCGGCGGAAGTTGCCGAAGCGGTGCATGCCGGCGCCGGTGAAGAAGCGCTCGGCCGGGCTCGCCGAGTAGCGGCGCTCCAATGCGGCATCGAGCATGCGCTCCAGGCTGCGATCGTTATTGGTTGCCAGATAGTCGATGGCCCAGCGGCTGAGGTTGGCTCGCGCGTCGATCTTGCGCAGTTCGCTCGCGCTGAGTTCGGAATAGCGCTGGTGCAGCTCGGCGATGACTTCCAGGTAGGTAGTCAGCACCCGCAGCTTGGCCGTCGAGCCCAGTTCCAGCTTGCTGCCTTCGTTGATGTCGAACGGCTGGTTGGTGTTGTCGGTCTGCACCCGCACACGGAAGCCTTCTTCGCCGCGCTCGAACAACGTGAAGCTGTAGCGCACGTCGCCGGTCTTCTCCGGCGAGAGCATGCGGTCGCCGAACAGACCGACCGACTCGGCGAAGGCCGGATCGGCCAGGCGCACCAGGTATTCGCTGATCTGGCTCTGCAGATCACCCTGCAACGACGTACTGGCGGTGAGGTCCAGCCGGTCCAGGTCATACAGCGGCAGGCCGAGCAGACCGGCCAGGCGCATGCGCGCCACGGTGATGCCCTTGGTGGCTTCCACGGGCTGGATCGCCGCGTCGCGATTGGGGTTCTGCGCCACGACGCGCTGGCTCAGCGCGGCATCGCGCAGGGCCGTGTCGATGATGCCGCCGTTGGCCAGCAGGCGAATATGGCTGTCGGTCAGGGCCGCCATTTCCTCGCGGCCCGCGCCCAGGTAATAGGAGGGCCGGCGCTGAGCGATCAGCAGCGACAGCACCTGACGCAGCGCCAGGCCACGGGCCTGCTGGTCGACCGCTTCCGGGCTGCGCGGATCGAGCAGGCGGTTGACCTCGCGGAAGTCGGCACCGAACCAGAGCCGCAGGCCGTCGGCGATACCGTGCACTTCGCCGTGACCCGGTGCGGCGGAAAGCGGCACGCTGTTGAGGTAGTCACGCACGATGCGCTGGCGGGTGGCGAGCGTCTGCGGGCCTTCGCGGTAGGTCCGTACGCTGGCGGAGACCATCTGCCGGATCTTTTCCTGCGGATCACCGGTGCGCCCCTCGGGGGAGTGACGATACTTTTCCACCTGAGTGGCCAGGGTGCTGCCGCCAGCGGCCTGGCCGCCGAGGCCCAGACGCTTTTCCAATTGGCTGATGGCAGCCTTGGTGAACCGCGGCCAGTCCACCGCCGGGTTGGCGTTCGGCCGGCTGGCGTCGAGCAGGCCACGATCCTCGATGAACAGCAGGCTCATCACCACGAGCGGGGGGATGTCCTCGAAACGTTCGTAATACTGGCGTGGATAGCTGTTGGTATAGAGCGGCAGCCCACGGCAGTCGTTGATCGTCAGCCCGGCCTGAGACTCTTCCGGGAGTGCAGTGTTGCTGTATCTGGCCGTGTCGCAGCTCAGGAGCCGGATCGGTTCGTTGCAGCACGATCGGCAGGTCGCGTTGATGCGGATCGCGTTCGTTGTCGCAGGGGCGAGCGGGCTGATCCTGCTGCTCGGGCCGGTGTATTTCTGGGTCCCCGGCGTGCTGCTGGCGACCTGGCTGCTGGGCAGGCGTCGGTCATGAACGATGCAGCGCTGGTCGCCATGGCTGCCCTTTCGACCACCAGCGTGCTGGTGCGCATAGTGCCCGCATTCGTTCGCCTCTCGCTGGGCGAACGGGGGCTGCACCTGGTCGGACAGGTGATGCCGATGGCCGTGTTCGTCAATCTCGCCGTGTATGTCGTCTACAGCGAAATCGGCAGCTCACCCGTGGCCGGCGGGCTGGCGCTGATGGCTGTCGCGGTGCTGGCCGTGCAGGGGCGCATCGGGTTGATGGGCAGCACGCTGCTGGCGGCTGCCATCTACTATCTGCTGGCCAGCCATCTGGCCTGAGCGGCTCAGAACCAGCGATCGTTGCGTTTGCGGCCACGGGTCAACGACGGCAGGATCAGGCCCACCAGCAACCCGGCACCGGCAATGCTGCCGCCGTAGACCATGTACTGCATGAGGACCTGCTTGTTCTCGTCACCGAGGCGGGCCTGGGTGGCGCGCAGTTCCGACTGTGCTTCGGTCAGTGCCGTCTCGAGGGTCATGCGCCGGGCTTCGAGCTCGTCGATCAGCGCCTTGCGCGAATCCAGGGTTTCCTGCATGCCCTGCACGCGGACCTTCCAGCTGTCGTCGATGGTCTTGAGCTGCTCGCTGAGTTCGGCGACCTGCTGCTCCAGTTGCGGCAGACGCTCGGCCTGGCCGGGCACTTTCTGCAGCTCCCTGCTGGGAATCCACACGGTGCTGCCCGATTCGGAGCGTACCTGGCTGTAGTCACCCTGGGTGCTGATCAACTCGACCTTCTGGCCAGAGGTCAGGGTGCCGACGATGCGATAGCCATCGGTGGGACCACTGCGAACGAAAGTATTCAGACTGTCACTGACCCAGCGAGCGTTGCTGTCATTGTTTTCCTGGCCATGGATCGGCGTTGTGGCCAGCAGCGCGCCAAACAGGCCGGCGCCGATGAAATGGCGCGAAGTGAAGCGGGAAAGCAAGGCAGAAAGATGAAGAGATATGGACATGAAAGATTCGCGATATTGGAAGAAGAATAAGTCCCCGGGGCGGGGCAGTGGGGTTGGCTGCACCTGGCCCCGCTGGGGCGCTGTCGAATACCGGACGACAGGCGCATCGGAAACAGCCGGGCGGGTCGGTTGACCGCAGCCGGGCGCGCGAAGCACAGCGCGCCTTCAACGGAGCGCGCAGCTGCCGCTCCGTATGGTGCATCAGCTGAATGACAGCCCGCCGCGGGGAAAGTTCAGGCATGCGAGCGCAGCCGATAGGCGGCAGGACATGGAGGGCAGGCGAGGCAACAGGCGCACTGGCCGACTCGACGTCATGCCTCGTGGTTGCGACTGCCGGTGTGCAAAACCCGGTCGTTTCTGGTCTGATGCCGGCATTACATGACGGGTAGTGGTCCGCCCCTGGTCAAGGCTATGGAAGAGGGGGAGCAGCTCTGGAAAATCTTACCCGCGAGGAGCTCGTGGCCGAGGTGGTGCGCTTGCGCGCAGCGCTGGAGGAGCGCGCCATCGGCGACACCGAGGTGCGCTATCGCCTGGCGGCCAAGGCAACCAACGATGCCGTCTGGGATTGGGACCTGGACAGCGATCATGTGCTCTGGAACGACGCGCTGGAGCAGGCCTACGGCCATCCGCTGGCCAGCATCGAGTGCACCGGCGACTGGTGGCTGGCGCATATCCACCCGGACGACCGCGGCCGCATCGACGCTTCGATTCATGCCGTACTCGATGGCGGCCAGACTGCCTGGAACGACGAATATCGCTTCCGCCGTGTGGATGGCTCCTATGCGGAGATTCTCGATCGAGGCCATGTGATCCGTGACGAGCACGGGCGCGCCGTACGCATGATCGGTGCGATGCTCGACCTGACCCGCGTTCGCGCCGCCGAAGCGGCATTGCGCCAGAGCGAGGAGCGCTTCAGCGCTATCCTGCAGACCATCGAAGCCGCCTTCGCCATCGTCCAGGTCAAGTTCGACGCCGATGATCGGCCGGTGGACTACCAGTTCGTCGAGGTCAATCCGGCGTTCGAGCGGCAGACCGGCGTCGACCTGCACGGCAAATGGGTGACCGAATTCGCGCCGGAGCTGGAACGGTTCTGGTTCGATGCCTATGGCCACGTCGCCAAGACCGGCGAGCCGGCCAGCTTCGAAAGTTACGCGCAAGCGTTCGGTCGCTGGTTCGATGTGCGGGCGGTCCGGGTAGGTGCGCCGGCAGACCGCCGCATCGCCATTCTCTTCAACGACGTCACCCAGCGGCACGATGCCGAGGATCGCCTGCGCGTCAGCGAGTCCCTGGCGCGCGAGAACGTCCAGCGCGTCCAGTTGGCGCTGGCGGCCGGGGCCATCATCGGCACTTGGAACTGGGATCTGCGGACCGACCGGTTCACCGTCGACGAGGGTTTCGCCCGTGGGTTCGGCCTGGACCCGGCGCTGGGGCGCGAGAGGCTGAGCCTGGAGCAGATCATCACTAGCGTGCACCCGGAGGATCGCCCCGGACTGATCGCTGCCATCGACGAAGTCATTGCCCGTGGCGGAGCCTACGCCCATCAGTATCGGGTCCGCCGTGCCGACGGTCGTTACTACTGGATCGAAGCCAACGGCCGCGTCGACCACTCGCCGGAAGGCATCGCGCTGAGCTTTCCGGGCGTGCTGATCGATGTGGAAGACCGACGCTCCATCGAGGCCGAACGCGACCGTGCCACCGCGGCGCTGCGCGCTCTGAACGATACCCTGGAGCTGCGCGTCGCCGAGCGCACGGCCGAGCTGATCCATGCCGAGGAAAAACTGCGTCAGTCGCAGAAAATGGAGGCGGTCGGTCAGCTCACCGGCGGGCTGGCACATGACTTCAACAACCTGCTGGCCGGCATCAGCGGTGCGCTGGATCTGATGGGCATGCGGATCGCCCAGGGGCGGCTCAACGATATCGACAAGTACATGCTGGCTGCACAGAGCGCGGCCAAGCGCGCCGCCGCGCTGACCCATCGGCTGCTGGCGTTTTCACGCCGGCAGACGCTCGATCCGCGGCCGTTGGACGTGAACCTGCTGGTCGAAGGCATGACCGAGCTGATCCAGCGCACGGTAGGGCCGAGTATTCTGGTCGAGACCGTCAGTGCTCCCGACCTCTGGTCGGCATCGGTGGATGCCAGCCAGCTGGAGAACGCCATCCTCAATCTGTGCATCAATTCGCGCGATGCCATGCCGGACGGCGGTCGTATCATCATCGAGACGGCAAACCAGTGGCTGGACGCGGAGGCGGCGCTGGCCAACGACTTGCCGGCCGGTGAATACCTGTCGTTGACGGTGACCGACACCGGTACCGGGATGGCGCCTGGCGTGATCGCCAAGGCGTTCGACCCCTTCTTCACCACCAAGCCGATCGGCGAGGGCACCGGCCTCGGCCTTTCGATGATCTACGGGTTCGCCAAGCAGTCCGGCGGGCAGGTGCGTATCAGTTCGGAACTCGGCAAAGGCACGTCGATGTGTATTCATCTACCGCGCTATCACGGCGAGGCGGGTGCCAGCACTGCGGCCCCGGCGCAGTCGGCCGCAGCGCTCACCGGCTCCTGCGGGACGATCCTCATCGTCGATGATGAGCCGACGGTACGCCTGCTGCTGACCGACGTGCTGGGTGATCTGGGCTACACCCTGATCGAGGCGGCTGACAGCCTCACCGGGTTGAAGCTGCTGCAGTCGGATGTCGGTATCGACCTGCTGATCACCGATGTCGGCCTGCCAGGGGGCATGAACGGGCGGCAGATGGCCGATGCCGGGCGGGAGGTGCGCCCCGGCCTGAAGACCCTGTTCATCACCGGCTATGCGGAAAGCGCGGCGCTGGGCAACAGCTCTCTCGGTGCCGGAATGCAGGTGCTGACCAAGCCGTTCTCCATCGACATCCTTGCCACCCGGGTGCTCGAGCTTTTACGCGGCTAGCGCTTGCTGCCTTGCCACTGCCAGTTGAACAAACGGATCAATGGGCATAGCCTCTCGCTCTGCTCACGGGCCGCCGGTCGGACGGCCCGTTCTCCTTTCCCGGATCTGTTGGCGCGGGTCGAATGAAATCATTGCTGCACCCAGGCAGGACCGTTGCTCTCGTTTTTCTGTTCGCCATCCTCTGCGGCACAGCGCTGCTCTCGTTACCCATAGCCCATGCCAGCGGCGAGACCGGCCCGTTGCTCACGGCCTTCTTCACCGCTGTCTCGGCGGTCTGCGTCACCGGTCTGGTGGTGGTCGATACGGGCACCTACTGGTCGACCTTCGGCCAGGTCGTGATCATGGCGCTGTTCCAGCTCGGTGGCTTCGGCATGATGACCCTGGCGACCCTGCTGGGCTTGCTGGTCAACCGATCGTTCCGCTTGCGCGCTAAGCTGATCGCACAGGCCGAGTCCCATGTACTGGGGCTGGGCGACATCAGCAGCGTGGCGAAACTGGTGCTGGTCGTCACGCTGGTGATGGAGCTGGCGGTCATGCTGCTGCTGACCCTGCGCCTGCATCTGTCGTACGGGCTTGGCTGGGGCGAGGCCGCCTGGAGCGGTCTGTTCCATGCCGTATCGGCGTTCAACAATGCCGGCTTCTCCATCCACGTCGACGGCCTTGTGCGCTACGCCACCGATGGATTCATCCTGCTGCCGGTGATGAGCGCGATCATCATTGGCGGTATCGGCTTCCCCGTTCTCAACGACCTGCGCCGCAGGTGGTCGGACCCGCGGCACTGGTCGTTGCACACCAAGCTGACGCTGTCGGGGACCGTAGTGCTGCTGGTGGGCGGTTTCATGGCAGTGCTGCTGTTCGAGTGGTCCAATCCGGGTACGCTCGGTCCAATGGCCTGGGCCGACAAGCTTCTTTCGGCAGCCTTCGTTTCAGTCTCGGCGCGTACGGCCGGTTTCAATGCGCTCGATATCGGCGCGCTGACCCATGAGAGCTGGGCGCTGCACTATTTCCTGATGTTCATCGGTGGCGGCAGTGCCGGTACTGCCGGTGGGGTGAAGGTCGGAACCGTGGCCATCCTGGCGCTGCTGGTGATCGCCGAGATCCGCGGCAGGGCCGACACCGAAGCGTTCGGCCGCCGGGTCGGCAGTTCGGCCCAGCGCCAGGCGATCACCGTGCTGGTGCTGGGGAGCGCCATGGTCGTGCTCGGTACGCTGGTCATCCTGCGTGACACCGACATTCCCACCGATCAGGTGATCTTCGAAGTCATTTCCGCATTCGGCACCGTCGGCCTGTCCACCGGTATCACCGCCGATCTGCCGGAGACCAGCCAGCTGATGCTGACGCTGCTCATGTACGTCGGCCGGGTCGGCACCATCACCCTGGCCGCCTCGCTCGCGCTGGGCGAGCACCGCATGCCTTACCGCTATCCGGAGGAACACCCAATTGTTGGCTAAATTGTTGTTTTCAGAGCAATTTTCGTTCTCCAAAGGCGACAGTGTGGTGGTCATCGGGCTTGGGCGCTTTGGCAGCTCGGTGGCGCGCTCGCTGACACGCCTTGGCCATGACGTGATGGGTATCGATCAGGCCGCCGAGCCCGTTCATGCATGGGCCGATCTGCTGACCCATGCGGTACAGGCCGACTCCACCAATGTCATGGCCTTGCGTCAGCTTGGCGTTGCCGATTTCCCCCACGCCATTGTCGGCATCGGCAGTGACCTGGCGGCGAGCCTGATGACCATCATGGCGCTGACCGAACTGGGCATCAAAGACATCTGGGTCAAGGCGCTGACCACCGAGCATGGGCAGATCGCAACGCGGATCGGCGCGCATCATGTGGTCTACCCCGAGGCGGACATGGGCGAGCGGGTTGCCCACCTGATCTCCGGACGGATGATGGACTTCATCGAGTTCGACGACGGCTTCGCCATCGCCAAGATCCATGCACCCGAGCGCATCCACAACAGCACCCTGGCCGCAGCGGCGGTGCGCGAGAAATTCGGCGTGACCGTCGTCGGCCTCAAGCGGGCCAACCAGGATTTCCAGCACGCGACGCCCAGCACTCAGGTGCTGCCGGGCGATCTGCTGATCGTCTCGGGGCCGACCCATGACATCCAGCGTTTCGCTGGCCAGGGGCGCAAGGGAAGCTGAAGCTGGTCTTCGTTAGTGCGGTGGTCCAGAGGCGACTACGCTTCTCGGGCGGCCGAGCCACGACCGTGCGCCCGCGACCCCTGGCGCGGCGCTCTCGGCACTGACGGAGGAGACACAAAGTGAATTCATTAAGCGGTGGCTGCCTGTGCGGCGACGTGCGCATCGTGACGGCGGGGCAGCCCTATCGAGTCGGCATCTGTCATTGCCTGGACTGCCGTAAGCATCACGGCGCGCTGTTCTACGCCGCTGCGGTGTTCCCGCAGGATGCGGTGACCGTCGAGGGCGAGACGGCCGAATACGCCGGACGGTATTTCTGCCCCCGCTGTGGCTCATCGGTTTTTTCCCGCTTCGCCGATGAGATCGAGGTGCACCTTGGCGCACTGGATGCGCCCGACCAGCTGACGCCGACCTACGAATGCTGGACCGTGCGCCGTGAAGCCTGGCTGCCAGCGTTTCCGCTCAGCCGGCGCTACCCCCACGACCGCGACGATTCCAGTCGCTTCGAATGAGTGTCATTGCCCGCTGGCGATCAGCTGCTGCTCGGTCGTCCGCGTGTCCGGCAGCACGCGGATCGCGATGAACTTGGAGGTGGGCGTATGGCTGCGCGCGCCAAAGCTTTCCAGCGGCACCAGCGGGTTGGTTTCCGGGTAGTAGGCGGCAGCCTGACCCTGCGGGGTGTCGTAGGCGAGCAGGGTGAAGCCGCTAACGCGCCGTTCGATACCGTCGTCCCATAGCGAAACCAGATCGACCTGCTGGCCGGCTTCAAGGCCCAGGCGCTGGATGTCGGCGGGGTTGACGAACACCACCTCGCGCATCCCCCTGACGCCGCGGTAGCGGTCGTCCAGGCCGTACAGCGTGGTGTTGTACTGGTCGTGGGAGCGCAGCGTCTGCAGGATCAGATCGGCACCGATGCCCGCCTGGCGCGCCTGCTCTGGCAACAGGTCGGCCGGCAGCGCATGCGCCTTGAACTCGGCGCGGCCGCTGGCGGTGCTCCATTCCCGACGCGCGGCCGCGTTGCCCAGATAGAAACCGCCAGGGCGATGCAGGCGGTGGTCGAAGCCGGCGAAACCCGGGATGGTCGCCGCGATCAGCTCGCGGATTCGTGCGTAGTCCTCCACCAGCCAGAGCCAGTCCACCGGGCGCTTGCCCAGCGTGGCGGCGGCGATACCGGCGACGATGGCGGGTTCCGAACGCATCTGCGTCGACAGGGGCTCCAGCTGGCCCCGGGAGGCGTGGATCATGCTGAACGAATCTTCCACGGTCACCGCCTGCGGGCCGCAGGCCTGGCGGTCGATGTCGGTGCGGCCGAGGCAGGGCAGGATCAGCGCATCGCGACCCATGGTCAGGTGGCTGCGGTTGAGCTTGGTGCTGATTTGCACGGTCAGCGCGCAGTTGCGCAACGCCTGGCGGGTGCGCGGGCTGTCCGGCGTGGCCTGGGCGAAGTTGCCGCCCAGGCCGATGAATACCTGCACCTCGCCGGCCAGCATGGCCTGGATGCATTCCACGGTGTTGTGCCCGGGCTGGCGGGGCATCGGCAGGGCGAAATGGCGCTCCAGCGCATCCAGTAGTGCGGCCGGCGGGCGTTCGTTGATGCCCATGGTGCGATCACCCTGCACGTTGCTGTGGCCGCGCACCGGGCAGGCACCGGCCCCAGGCTTGCCGAGGTTGCCGCGCAGCATCAGCAGGTTGGCGATCTCCTGGATGGTCGCCACCGAATGATGGTGCTGGGTGATACCCATGGCCCAGCAGACGATGGTCCGCCCGGCGTCGCGGTAGATCGCGGCGGCCTGGCCGATCGCGTCGCGTTCGAGCCCGGACTGCTGCTCGATCTGCGCCCACGGCGTGGCATCGATCGCCTCCAGATAGGCATCGACGGCATGGGTGTGCTCGGCGATGAAGTCGCGATCGAACACCGCCGGTCCGCCGCTCCCCAGCGCTTCGCGTTCCCATTGCAGCAGGTACTTGGCGATGCCGCGCAGTACGGCCAGATCGCCGCCAAGGTTGGGGCGCAGGTAAAGGCTGTGGGTTGGCGCGTCCTGGTTGGCGAGCATCTCGATGGGCTTCTGCGGATGCTGGAATCGTTCCAGGCCGCGTTCGCGCAGTGGATTGAAACAGACCACCTGGGCACCGCGCTCCAGCGCCTGGCGCAGCGGTTCGAGCATGCGCGGGTGGTTGGTGCCGGGGTTCTGGCCAAGTACGAAGATCGCATCGGCGTGGTCGAAATCTTCCAGCGTTACCGTGCCCTTGCCGACACCGATGGATTCGGTGAGGGCGACGCCGCTGGCCTCGTGGCACATGTTCGAGCAGTCGGGAAAGTTGTTGGTGCCGAAGCTGCGGCCGAACAGCTGGTAGAGGTAGGCCGCTTCGTTGCTGGCCCGGCCGGATGTGTAGAAGGCTGCCTGGTGCGGGCTGGCCAGGCCGTTCAGGTGTCGCGCGATCAGCGCGAACGCATCATCCCAGGTGATCGGCCGATAGCGGTCGCTGGCCGCGTCATAACGCACCGGTTCGGTGAGGCGCCCTTGGTATTCGAGCCAGTAATCGCTCTGCTCACGCAGCTGGCTGACGCTGTGGCGGGCGAAGAAGGCGGCATCCACGCGGCGGCGCGTGGCTTCCCAGTTCACCGCCTTGGCGCCGTTCTCGCAGAACTTCACCGCACCGGCCTCCGGCGAATCGCCCCAGGCGCAACCGGGGCAGTCGAAGCCGCCGTTCTGGTTGGTCTTGAGCATGGCGCGGATGTTCTTCAGCGCATTGCCGCTGCCGAGCCAGGCGCTGGCCACGCTGCGCAGGGCGCCCCAGCCGCCAGCCGGGCCGGCGTAGGGCTGGAAGCGGGTGGCGGGATGGAAGCGGGACATGCGGCTCATGGGTGACATCCGTTCTGGTCGGGCAGCGCAGGCGCAGGGCTGTAGACCCGCGGAGCGCTATGGTGGGGCAGATGAATGAGGTTGAGGTGGTGCTGACGCGCCCACTGCACGGTGAGCTGAGTCGGTGCCGAGAGGCTGACCAGCGTGCCGATGCCGGCGCGCACGGCCTTGTGGATCAATTCCAGGCTGCAGCGGCTGGTGACCACGACGAAGCCTTCGCTCGGCTTGCGGCGTTGCAGCGTCAGCGCGCCGATCAGCTTGTCCAGCGCGTTATGCCGGCCGATGTCCTCACGGCAGAGGGCGATCTTTCCGTTGCCGTCGACATACAGCGCCGCGTGCAGCGCACCGCTGTCGCGAGCCATCAGCTGGGCGCTCGCAATGCGCTGGCGCAGCTCATGGAAATGCCCTTCGGGTGGCAGTGCTGTCGGCTGCAGCGGCACCAGCTGAGGCAGTGCCTGATCCAGCGCATCCACCCCGCAGAGTCCGCAGCCGCTGGTGCCGGCGAGCTGGCGACGCTGCTGCTTGAGTGTCCAGAACGCCCGCGGGCTGACCTGCACGTCCGCGCGGCGAGCGCTGCCGTCGCCGAGCAGGCGCAGGTCACGCAGGTCATCGAGTCGCTCGATCAGCCCGCCAGCGAGGCTGAAGCCGATGACGAACTCCTCCAGATCCTGCGGCGTCACCATCATCACGGCATGGTTCAGACCGTTGTAGCTGATGGCCAGCGCGCATTCCTCGGCCAACAGCGCAGCGCGTGCATCGTGCGGTTCGGCGGAGTTCAGAGTGGCGTAGAGCATGGCGGCTGCCTGCGACAGGTCGACGCAGGCAGCCTAGGAGCGACGGTGCCGGCCGTCCAATCGCTATGTCCGATGGTGTGATCGATGGCGTCGATCACCAGCCCCTTTCATCGCTGTTGTAGCAGTTCGCTGGCCTCGTTGAAACAGGCCTCGCCCAGTGCGGATCGCGGAGAGTCGCGCCGCAGGATCAGCCCCAGCGGCGCCAGAGTGCTGGCATTGTCGATAGGCGTCAGCGTCAGCCGGCTGTCCAGGGCCTCGAGTCCGCTATCGAGCGGCATGATGGCGCAGCACAGACCGGCGCCCACGGCCTGCAGCAGGTGATGTACGGCATCGGTCTGCAGCCGCGGCGCAAGGCTCAGGCCACGGCTGCGCAGCGCGTGGTCGATGGACTGGCGAAAGTGCATGCCGCCGGTCAGCAGGCCCAGGGGCAGGCCAGCCAGGGCCTCCCAGCTCAGCGAAGGGGCATCGAAGCGGAAATGGCGCTCGTCATGCAGCAGGCCCATGCGCGTTTCGCCCAGGGGCAGGCTGGCGAAGTGCGCGTCGTCGAGGCGCTCCAGATAGGACAGGCCGAGATCCAGCAGATTACGGCTGAGTCGCTCGAGAATCTGCTCGCTGCTGAGTGCGAACAGCTCGAAACGCAGGCTCGGATGGCGTTCGCCGAACGCCCGTACCAGCTGCATCGGGTCGAACCCGGCCAGCGGCACTACACCCAGGCGCAGCGTGCCGACCAGCTGGCCGCGGCAGGAGGCGGCCTCGGCCAGCAGTCCGTCCTGAGCGGCCAGCAGGCTACGCGCCCAGGCCAGGATGCGCTCACCTTCGGGCGTGAAGCCTTCGAAGCGCTGGCCGCGAATCACCAGCTGCAGACCGAGCTCGTCTTCCAGTGTGCGCAGGCGCATCGACAGCGTCGGCTGGGTGACGTGACAGCGCGCCGCCGCCTGGCTGAAATGCCGCGTTTCGTCGAGCGCCACGAGAAACTTCAGCTGCTTGATGTCCATGCCCGGTCCGTTTGCATCGAAGGTAGTGCGGGCCGAACCTTAGCATTTCCTCAGGGCGCGTCGAACAGTGGCTGCAGCCCGCTGGGCACCACGCCTGTCCAGCGCTTGAAAGCGCGGCGGAAATTGGTGGTGTCGTTGAAGCCCAGGTGCCGCGCCACAGCCTCGTTACCCAAGCCACAGGCCTGGTAGAGGTAGAGCGCGACGTGCTTGCGAACCAGGTCCAGTTGTTCCTGGAAATGCGTACCGTGCTTGGCCAGCTTGCGCTTGAGCGTCGCCGGGCTCATGGCGAACGCGACGGCGACGCGCTCGAGATTCAGCGGCTCGCGGATGTGCGCCTCCAGGTACTGGTAGAACGCATCGAGAAAGGCGCACGGCCCGTCCAGCGCATCGATCTGTTGCTGGCTGGCCTGCACCGCGACCTGGCCCACGGTGGTCGACGCCTCCGGCCAGGGCTGATGCAGGTATTCGCGCGGCAGGCTGAGCAGGGTCAGCTGGCGGTCGAACTGCAGCGCATCGCCCAGATGCACCCAGTACTGCTCGATGTGCCGCGGCTGCGCATAGGCGAACTGGAAGCGCCAGGGCAACCGCAGACCGGAGCCGCGTTTGCACAGCGCGACGATGGCGGTCAGGTGCGCCTCCGCGAGGAACCGCTGGTGCCGCCCACTGGCGCCGCCATCCAGCCAGTACAGGTGAATCTGGCGTTCATCCAGCAGCAGCCTTGGAGCCAGCAACGGGCAGAGCAGGGCGCGGAACTGACAGAGGCGCTCCAGCGCCTGCTCGAGATTGCCGGCATTGGCCAGCGCCAGGCTGACTTCGCCGTAATGGCCGGGCAGCAGGCGCTGGCCGAAGAGGAAGCTGCTGTCCGCTGCGCCGAGCAGGCGTTCCGCGTTGCCGATCAGGGTCAGCAACTGCGCCGGGCTGACCCGCGCCCGGCCACTGGCGATGTCTTCGTAGAACAGCCCGCTGCCGCGCAGCAGCGCGTGGCTGTCGATGCCGCGCGACAACGCCAGGTCCAGCAGGACCGCCGGCTGGTGATGCGCGGCGATGAAGCGGCTGTCCCACTCGTACCAGCGTAAGGGGCTGCTCATGGTCGTCTCAGGCGCAGCGCGGCAGTGACTGCTTGGCCTTGGCCAGCGCGAGGTTGAGGCGCTGGAGCAGCTGCTCGGCATCGTCGTCGAAGGCCATCACCACCGCGGTACTGGCGCTCAGATGCAGGCGTTCGCCATGCTGGCGCGTCTTGTGGGCGAGGCTGGCCACGGCGGTCTGCAACTCCTCGGCAAGCTGCCGCGCCTGCTGTTCGGCAGTATCCGGCAGGAGCACGACGAAGCGATCGCCGGCCAGGCGGCAGAGCAGGTCCTGATGACGAAGGTTGAGCACCAGCAGCTGCGCCACGGCCTGCAGCACCAGATCGCCCTCGGCCTGGCCGTAGCGCTGATTGACCCGGCTGAAGTCGTCCAGGTCGATCGCCAGCAGAGACAGCGGGCGCTGCTCCTCGTCGGCCTGGCGCAGGGTCTGATCGAGCTGCCGCCGCAGGTATTCGGCGGTGCTCAGCGGGGTGAGGTTGTCGAACAGCCGATGTTCGCGGAACAGCCGCTCGCGCTTGTGCATCTGCGCGTTGATGGCGCGTTGTTCCTGGTTCAGGTGGTAGATGCCGAAGGTCAGCAGCAACAGACCCACAGGCATTGGCGCGGTTTCCAGCCAGTTGTCCCAGGCGATGCTGGCGGGGATCTGGATGAATTCGTCGAGCAGGTCCATCCACCAGGAAAAGCAGATGCAGGCCAGGCCCAGTGCGAGCAACCGCGTCACCCGGCCGGCCGGGCGGCTGTGCAGCAACATGACCAGCCAGGCGAGGGCGAGGGCGGCGCAACCTCCTTCGCCGACGACGTCCATCCAGTCGATCTCGCCCCAGGATTTGACCGTGCCGACTGCGAGCAGCAGCTGCAGGCCGACGTTGGCGGCCAGGGCGAGGCCGAGGAGGGTGAGGGTGTGGAGTTTGAGGAGGGATTTCATCGAGTCTCCGTGGCGAGGGTTCGCGCCAGTGCGTGAGGGCACGGAAACAGATGGATGTGACGGTTGGATGAATGGGGTGGGGGTTGAATTGGCTCAGGGTTTTTTGGTTTGGTTGATTTGCTGGGTGGGATTGGGGACGTGGTTTGCCCTGATGGATTTGGATCAGTTCTGGACGAGGGGCTTGCTGGCATCGAGTCGATGCCGATTGCCGAGTTGCCTGGCGATTCAGGTTTCGCCCTGCTGGGCGAGTCACTTTTTCCAGACGCGGAAAAAGTAACCAAAAACGCTTTGCCCCTGCATCCGGCCCCGCGCTCCGCGCGGGGTTCGTTCGCTCCATCGCCGCTTCAGGGGTCGGCTTACAAGGGCCTTCCATGGCCCTTTAAGCCTTTCGCCGCATCCATGCGGCTCACCCCCTTACGCAACGATTCCGCTCTCCCTACTGAAGGGGCGAGGCTGGGGCCTGCGACGATTTTCAACAGACGGATGATGACGATCAGCCGACCCGTGTCGTTCGTTGGAAACGTCCTTTACGGTTTTCCCTCATATTGGATCCTAGCAATCACGGACTTACAGGCGACATCGATCGCCCCTTTCAGGAGGCCGAATGTAGTCGCTACGTAGCGGGGCGAGCGGCATGGATGCCGCGAGAGAACTAGGCGTCCCCCCGTAAAGGGCCATGGATGGCCCTTGCACGGTGACCCTCGGAGAAGCGATGGAATGAGGGAAGTCTCGCGCAGCGAGACCCGGATGTAGGGGCAAGACTTTTTGGTTCCTTTTGGCGGGGCCGGCCATCCGGCGACTGCCAAAAGGAACTCGCGCAGCAGCGCGAAACAGAAGTACCGGAACACCCGGAAATGGGTTGCTCCCCCAACTTGATCCCAGCGTGTCTGCGATAGGCATTTCCATATCCATACCGCTAAAAACAGGTCATATCAGCTCAACCCCACCCCCAAAACCCCGCAAAACCCTCTCTTCCAAACCCTCCCCAAAGTTCCTGTCACAGAACCGCCATATCCCCCACCTACCGTCCGCTGCAGTTCCGGGATGGACCCGGCAAACACCATTCGGGGGAATCGTTCATGAACACATACCGCAGCGGCATCCGCCATGCAGGATTCCGCATCAGCCTGCTGGCCCTGGCTGTCAGCGCCGGTTCGGCCTGGGCTGAGGAGCCGCTGGTCATGGAGCACGTCGAGGTCATCGGCCAGGCCGTCAGCATCCACGAGGCACTGAAGGACCAGCGCAGTTCCGACAGCGTCAAGAGCGTGGTCCATGCCGATGGCATCGGCCAGCTGCCGGATGACAACGCCGCCGAAGCGCTGCAGCGCATTCCGGGGATCTCGGTGGAGCGCGACCAGGGTGAAGGGCGCTTCGTCAGCGTGCGTGGCATCGCGCCCGACCTGAACAGCGTCACCATCAACGGCACCCTGGTGCCCTCACCGGAAAGCAAGCGCCGCGCGGTGGCGCTGGATGTACTGCCATCCGAGCTGGTGCAGTCGCTGTCGGTGGTCAAGACGCTCACCCCGGACATGGACGCCAACTCCCTGGGGGGCACCATCGAGGTGGAAAGCCTCTCGGCGTTCGATCATGACGGCCTGTTCTACAGCATCAGCGGCGAGGGCAGCTACGACGAGAATGTCGAGAAGACCAGCCCGAAGTTCTCCGGTGCGATCAGCAACCGCTTCAGCCTTGGCGATGGCGTCGACAACTTCGGTGTGGCCGCAGCCCTCAGCTGGCAGGAGCGCAAGTTCGGTTCGGACAACGTCGAAACCGGCGGCAAGTGGGACTTTGCCGACGATGGCGCACGCCTGGAAGAGTTCGAGCAGCGCGACTACGAGATCACCCGCGAGCGCACCGGTTTCGGGCTGAACTTCGACTACAAGCCGGATGACGTCAGCAGCTATTACCTGCGTACGCTGTACAGCCGCTTCAAGGACACCGAAACGCGCAACGCCGCCGGCGTGGAGTTCGAGGACGCCCAGTTGCCCGGCGAAACCGGCGATGCCGAAGGCTGGCGCGAGCTGAAATCGCGCGAGGAAACCCAGACCATCCAGTCCTACGTGTTCGGCGGCGAACGCATGATGGGCCTCTGGACCCTGAGCGGACAGGTCGGCTACAGCCAGTCCCGCGAGCGCAATCCGGGTGGCATCTCCGGCGCGACCTTCGAAGGCGACTTCGCCGACGCCGGTTTCTCCAGCAGCCGCAAGCCGCGACTGACAGTGGATTCGGCCTTCTACGATCCGGCTTCCTTCGAACTGGATGAAGTGGAGTGGGAGAAGAGCGATACCCGCGACCGGGAGAAGAACATCCGCCTGGACCTGGCCCGCGACTACGACATCCAGGGCTACGCGGCGCAGGCCAAGTTCGGCGGCAAGCTCAGCCGCCGGCACAAGGACAACGACAGCGAGGTCTGGGTCTATGACGACTTCGACGACCTGACTCTGGCCGATTTCCAGGGTGGCAACGTCGACTACGCGCTCGGCCGCTTCGGCCGCGGCATCAGCGCCTCGGCGATCAAGGGCGCCATCGCCGGGCTGGACGCCAGCGAGTTCTACGACGAGGAGGAGTCGCGCATCAATGACTTCGACATGCACGAGGACATCAATGCCGCGTACCTGATGAACACGGTGGACGTTGACCGCTGGCGTGTCATCGCCGGCCTGCGCTACGAAGGCACGCGCTTTCGCGCCAAGGGCACCGGCATGCGCGACGACCAGTTCGAGTCCATTTCCAGCAGCAACGACTACCACCACTGGCTGCCCGGCCTGCACGTGCGCTACCAGCTGACCGATGACACGTTGATCCGCGCCGCATGGACCAACAGCGTGGTACGCCCGACCTTCGGCCAGCTGGCGCCCGGTTTCGTCATCGATGGCGACGACGCCGAGTTCGGTAACCCCGATCTCAAGCCGCTGGAGTCCGTCAACTACGACCTCGGCATCGAGCACTACATGGGCCGCGCCGGCGTGGTGTCCGCCTACCTGTTCTACAAGGACATCGACAACTTCATCTACAACACCGACCTGGCCGGCACCGGCCAGTGGGCGGCGTTCGACGAAGCACTCAGCTTCCAGAACGGCAGCAGCGCCAAGCTCTACGGGCTTGAGCTGGCCTACTCGCAGAAGCTCGACTGGCTGCCGGCGCCGTGGAACGGTTTGTTGCTGGGCGCCAATGCCACCTTCAGCAAGTCCGACGCGGACATCGAGGGTCAGGGCATGCGCCGCAGCATCGACCTGCCGAACCATTCCGATACGGTCGGCAACCTGATGGTCGGTTGGGAAAACGACCGGCTCAATCTGCGCCTGGCCGCCAACTACAAGTCCGACTACCTGTACGAGGTGGCCGGTATCGACGACAAGGCCCACGACCTCTACGTCGACGACCAGCTGTTCGTCGACTTCAAGGCCGGCTACTTCATCACGCCGAGCCTGCAGCTGACCTTCGAGGCGCTGAACCTGACGGACGAGTCCTATTACGTCTACACCGGCCGCGGTTCCTACAACGCCCAGTACGAAGAGTACGGGCCGACCTACAAGCTCGGCCTGACCCTGACTCACTTCTGACCCCTTGCCGCTCCGGTGCCCGCCGTTCCCCTTTACGGCCGGGCACCGGCCTGCGGCACCTGAATGGATATCGCATGAACGCATTACCCAAAACCCTGCTGCTCGGCCTGTGCATCACCCTGGCCGCCTGCCAGTCCGCCGGTCAGGACGAGGCGCCACAGAGTACGCAGCTGAGCATCACCACGCCGGCGCAGACCGGCCTCGAATACGCGCAGCTGCTGGCCGGCAATGGCCCCTGGGCGCATGCCGAGCGCGTCCAGCTGGACAAGCAGGGCCTGCACCTGCTGGACAAGGCCGGCAACACACTGGCCGAGCACAGCGGGCGGTTCGAGGGCCTCGACCATCGCCTCGACCGTCGGGGGCTGCTGCTGGCCACCGTGGAGCGCAAGCGCCAGCAGGCGATGCTGATCGGCCTGGATGACAACCGGACCTGGAGCCAGCCGCTGTATCTGCCGCGCACCGCGTTTGCCATCGAGGGGCTGTGCCTGTACCGCGACAGCGCGCGCAACGACTTCGTATTCCTGCTCGGCGAGGAAGGTGTCGGCGAGCAATGGCTGGTGGGCAGCCAGGGCCGCCTGCTCGGTGAAGCACGGCGCGTGCGCGGGCTCAGCCTGCCGCCGCAGAGCACCTTCTGCCAGACCGATG
The DNA here is from genome assembly GCF_051948915.1 of Stutzerimonas sp. Brlt_14. NCBI lineage: Bacteria > Pseudomonadati > Pseudomonadota > Gammaproteobacteria > Pseudomonadales > Pseudomonadaceae > Stutzerimonas > Stutzerimonas sp. Brlt_14. The sequence goes on along the minus strand of NZ_JAYJLM010000002.1, from coordinate 419,065 downwards.
ACATGGCCGGGCAGCTCTACGTCAACGAGGAGAACGTCGGCTTCTGGCGCTACCCGGCGGATGCCGAGGCGCCGCTGCAGCGTGAGCCGGTCGATCTGGTCAAGCCGTTCGGCGCGCTGACAAAGGTGGCGGCTGGCATGGCGTTGGTGCCGGGTGGTCTGTTGGCCCTGGATGCCGAGGCGCCGGCGCTGCACCTCTATCGTCAGAGCGAATCGGGTTGGCAGGCGGACGGCGTGCTGCCGCTGGACGGCCTCGATGAGCCGGAACGCATCAGCGCGCGTCGCACCTCCGAAGGAGTCGAACTGCTGCTGGCGGACGAGCACGGCCTGCATCGCGCCCAGCTGGCGTGGCAGCCACAGGCACTGCCGCATCCCGAACCCATCGTCAGTCTGGCGGCAGCGGTGGAGACCGGCCCGGTGCCCAGTCTGGGGGACGCCGCCGATGACCCGGCGATCTGGGTCAATCCGCGCGATCCTGCGCAGAGTCGCGTGCTCGGCACCGACAAGAAGGGCGGGCTGGTGGTGTACGACCTGGAAGGCCGCCAGCTGCAAAGCCTGACCGTCGGCCGGCTGAACAACGTCGATGTGCGCAGCGGTTTCCGCCTCGGCAGCAAGCGCGTGGACCTGGCCGTGGCCAGCAACCGGGATCACAACAGCCTGCACCTGTTCGCCATCGACCGCGCGAGCGGGGTGCTCCGCGATATCGGCCAGATCGCCACGCCGCTGAGCGATATCTACGGCCTGTGCATGTTCCAGAACCGCCAAGGTGTCACCTACGCGATCGCCAACGACAAGGACGGCACCTTCGTCCAGTACCGCCTCGATGGCCAGTCCGGCCAGCCGCACGGTGAACTGGTGCGGCGTTTCAAGCTGGACAGCCAGCCCGAGGGCTGCGTCGCCGATGACCGTGGCGAGCGGCTGTTCGTCGGCGAGGAGGACGTCGCGGTCTGGGTGGTCGATGCCCGTGCTGAGGTGCCGGCAGCGCCCCAGAAGGTGATCGGCGTCGGCGGGCCGGTGTACGACGACATCGAAGGCCTGGCGCTCTACCACGGCGAGGGTGGCGATTACTTGGTGATCTCCAGCCAGGGCAACGACAGCTACGTCGTGCTCGATGCCCAGGCGCCGTATGCCGTGCGCGGCGCGTTCCGCATCGGCCTGAATGCCGAGCGCGGTATCGACGGCGCTTCGGAAACCGACGGGCTGGAGGTCACCTCGGCGAATCTCGGCGGCATCTGGAGCCGCGGCATGCTGGTGGTGCAGGACGGCCGCAAGCGCATGCCCGAAGGCACGCAGAACTACAAATACCTGCCCTGGTCAGCCATCGCCGATGCGCTGGGTCTGGATTGATGTCATCGCCCGGTAACCGACCCGCCATCCAATAGCAGCTGCCCATGCGGGCAGGAGGAAAGATTCATGCAAACGACTCTCGAGCACATGTCCGTCTGGGGGCTGATCAGCGAGGCCAGCCTGGTGGTGCAGGCGGTGATGGTGATCCTGGTGCTGGCCTCGGTATCGAGCTGGTATCTGATCATCCGCCGCAGTGCCGTGCTGCGGCGCAGCGAGCGGCTGCTGCGCAGCTTCCAGCAGCGCTTTCGCCAGGGCGGTGATCTCGCCCAGCTCTACCGCGAGGGGCAACAGCAGCCGCTTCCGGAGGAGGCCGCGCTGCAGCGAATTTTCCTGGCCGGTTACGGTGAATTCGCCCAACTCCAGCGTGAAGCGGGCATTGCTCCAGATGCCGTGGCCGAGGGTGTGGAACGTAGCTTGTACGTTGCCATTGCCGAGCAGGAAGAACGCCTTGAGAAGGGCCTGCAATTCCTCGCCACGGTGGGCTCGGTCAGCCCCTACATCGGCCTGTTCGGCACCGTGTGGGGGATCATGAACTCCTTCCTCGGCCTGTCGCAGGTCCAGCAGGCGACCCTTTCCACCGTCGCCCCGGGCATCGCCGAAGCGCTGATCGCCACGGCCATCGGCCTGTTCGCGGCGATTCCCGCGGTGATGGCCTACAACCGCTTCGCCGCCCACGGGCAGACGCTGGTCGGCCGTTACTACGCCTTCGGCAACGAGCTGCAGGCGCGCCTGCATCGGCGCCTGCACGCTGCTTCGCCCAGCGTCGCCGCAGCCGCCTGAGGAGGTCAGCGATGCTAGTCAGGCCACAGCGCAAACACGGGCCCAAGGCGGAAATGAATGTGGTGCCCTATATCGACGTGATGCTGGTGCTGCTGGTGATCTTCATGGTCACCGCGCCGATGCTGGTGCAGGGCGTCAAGATCGAGCTGCCGAAGGTGGCGGCCGAGGCGCTGCCGGTGGAGAACGAGCGGCAGATCCTGACGCTTTCGGTGAAGGCCGACGGCGGCTTCTACTGGAACCTCGGCAGCGAGCTGGACGTCGAGAACCAGACCGACAGCGCCGTCGACCTGGCCGAGCTGCAGGCCAAGGTCGGCGCGGTCATTGCCGCGCGGGGCGACACCCAGGTCTATATCCGTGCCGACGAGGCGGCGGACTACGGTCGTGTGGTCGCCGGTATCGCCGAGCTGCAGCGCGGCGGGGTGGTCAACCTGGGCCTGATCACCGAGGCGCCGGCCGCTGCGGAGCAGGAGCGATGATGGCGCTCGGCTTGTCGGCGCCGCCCGCGCCCGTGCTCACACAGCGGCGATGGACCGGTGCCGCTGGCGCGGCGCTAACCACGCTGGGCTTGCATGCCGGGCTGTTCGTCCTGCTACTGACCAGCTGGACGCCGACGATGGACGCACCGGTTGCCACCCAGGTGATGCAGACCCAGCTGATCAGCCTGCCGCCGCCGGTGCCAGTACTGCCCGAACCGCCGGTTGCGAAACCGGTCGAAGCGCCGCCGCCCCCCGTTCAGGTCGAAGCGCCACCACAGGTGGAGCAGGCCGACCTGGCCTTCAAGCGCGCCGAACGGGAGCGCGAAGCCGAGCAGCAGCGCAAGCAGCAGCTGGAACGTCGCCGCGAGGAGCAACGCCGCCGTGACGAACAGCAGCGTCGGGAGCAAGAGCGTCTGGCCGAGCAGGCACGGCTGGACGCGCAGCGCCGCCAGGCCGAGGCAACGGCCCGTGCCGAAGCGGCCGAGCGTGCCCGGCAGGCGGCTGTCGCGGAGGCAGCCAGCCGCCAGTACCAGCCGATCGCCAAGAAGCCGCCGGTCTATCCGCAGCGGGCGCTGGACGCCGGGCTGCAGGGCGCCTGCACGGTGAGCTACACGGTGGACGTCCAGGGACGGGTGCGTTCGCCCAAGGTGGTTGGTGACTGCCATCCGCTGTTCATCCGTCCATCGCTGATCGCGGCCCAGAGCTTCCGCTACCAGCCGCGCATCGTCGATGGGCGGGCGGTGGAGGTGCCCAACGTGCAGAACACCTTTCATTACCGCATCGAGTGATGCGGTTCAGCCATTCAGGATTCGTTTCGATGAAACAGGATTTCAGCGATTTTCACGCCAGCATCGCCGCCCATGATGACCAGGCGATCAACCCCAGCCGCAACTCGCCGCTGCGGGATGTCATCGACCGGCGCCGCCGCGGCCTGCTCAAGGGCGGCCTGGGCCTGGCCGGCATCGCCTTTCTCGGCGGCGCAATGGCCGGCGCCCGGGCTGCTGCCGGACCTGCGCGACTGATCGGTTTCCAGGGCATTCCGGCGCAGCTCGACCCGCAGTTCGACCGGGTCGAGGTGGCCTCGGGGTACAGCGCGCGGGTGTTCTTTTCCTGGGGCGACCCGGTACTGGCCGATGCGCCTCAGTGGCAAGCCGATGCCAGCGACGACTGGCAGGCGCAGCTCAAGCAGGCCGGCGACAACCACGACGGCATGCATTTTTTCCCGTTCCCCGATGCGCCGGACAGCCACGGCCTGCTGGTGATCAATCACGAGTACGTCAACCCGACGCTGCACACCGACGGCATGCGTCTGGAGGAAGGCCGGCGCCCGCTGGAACAGGTGCGCAAGGAGCAGGCGGCCCACGGACTGAGCGTCATTGAAGTGCGCAAGGATGCCCGTGGCCAGTGGCAGCGGGTGTTGCCGTCGCGCTACAACCGGCGCCTCAGCGCGTTGACGGAGATGGCCATTTCCGGGCCGCTGGCCGGCCATCCGAGCATGAAGACCGTCACCGACCCGGATGGCAGGACCGTTCTGGGCACGCTGAACAATTGCTCCAGCGGCTTCACCCCCTGGGGCACCTATCTGATCTGCGAGGAGAACTGGCACAACTACTTCGTCAACCACGATCCGCAGGACCTGGCGGCGCGGGTTTCGCACCAGCGTTACGGCATCGCCTGCAGCGGCTTGAGCAAGCTCTACGGCTGGGAAACCGCCGATCCGCGCTTCGATGCCACGCCGCAGGCCGACCAGCCCCACGGTGGCTACGTCAACGAGCCGCACCGCTTCGGCTGGGTGGTGGAAGTCGATCCGTTCGCCCCTGACAGCGTACCGGTCAAGCGCACCGCGTTCGGCCGTTATTGCCGCGAATGCTCGGTGCTGTCGCTGGGCGAGGATGGGCGCATGGCCTTCTACTCGGGCGACGACACCAAGGGCGAATACGTCTACAAGTTCGTCCCCAACGGCCGCTTCGTGGCCGGGGCGGACGCCGACAACCGCCGCCTGCTGGATGAGGGCACGCTGTACGTTGCCCGCTTCGACGCCGACGGCGGCGGTGAGTGGCTGGCGCTGGTGCATGGCGAGCACGGGCTGACCGCAGAGAACGGCTTTCCCGCTCAGGCCGAGGTGCTGCTCAATGCCCGCGCTGCCGCTGACCGCGCCGGGGCGACGCCGATGGACCGACCCGAATGGGTGGCGGTGCACCCGCACAGTCGCGAGGTCTACGTGACCCTGACCAACAACGACGGCCGCGGTGCGAAACAACCGCTGGACCGGGCCAACCCGCGCCCCAACAACCTGCACGGGCAAATCCTGCGCTGGCAGGAAGAGGGCGGTGATCCGACCGCCACGCGCTTTGAGTGGGAGGTCTTTCTGCTCGCCGGCGAGCGCAGCGGGGCGCGGGACGCCCAGGGCAACCCGGTGGCGGCCAATCTGGTCGGTACCATCGACGGCGACTGCTTCTCTTCGCCGGATGGTCTGGCATTCGATGCTGCTGGCCGGCTGTGGATCGAGACCGATTTCGACGACGACCAGCCAGCCATGCAGACCATGGGCACCAACCAGCTGCTCTGTGCCGATCCGGTCACCCGGGAGGTTCGGCGCTTTCTGGTGGGCCCGCGTGGTTGCGAGATCACCGGCATCACCTGGAGCCCGGACTACCGCGCCATGTGGGTGAACGTGCAGCACCCGGGGCTGAGCTTTCCGGCCAGCGACGGCCAATCACGCCCGCGCTCGTCCACCGTGCTGATCACCAAGGACGATGGCGGCGTGATCGGCAGCTGAGGCGCTCGTCAGCACAGCTGCTCGATGGCATCGAGCAGCTCGTCCTGACTGAACGGCTTGGCCAGCCGGTGCAGCGGAAGCGCCGGCGCGGTGGAGGGCAGTTCGGCGTAACCGGAAACCAGCAGGATCGGCAATTGCGGGCGGGTCTCCCGCACCACGGCTGCCAGCTGCGCACCGCTCATCAGCGGCATGGCGTGGTCGGTGATCAGGATGTCGACCTGGTTGACCTGCAGCAGATCCAGCGCTTCCCCGGCCGACCGCGCGGTGAGCACTCGATGTCCGGCCGCTTCCAGGATGCCGGCGGTGCTGAACAGCACCAGCTCGTCGTCGTCCACCGCCAGCAGGGTCAGCGGCTTTGTCGTGCGCCGGGGGCTTTCATCGGGTGCCGGCGTGGAGACAGGCGCCGATGCAGGCGCGTTTTCCGCCGCCAGGGCCGGTAGCCAGATCTCGGCGGTGGTGCCCGCACCCGGCGAGCTGCGCAGCACCAGCCGACCGCCGGATTGCTCGGCCAGCCCATGGACCATGGACAACCCGAGCCCGGTGCCCTTGCCGACCCCCTTGGTGGTGAAGAAGGGCTCGGCCGCGCGCTTGAGGGTCGCTTCATCCATGCCACTGCCGTTGTCGCTGAGATCCAGGCGCACATAGCGGCCGGCGGGCAGGCCGTTCTGCTCCTCGGGTAGCGTCAGCTCTTCGGCGGCGATGCGGATACGGCCGACGCCGGACATGGCGTCACGCGCATTGGCGGCGAGGTTGAGCAGAGCGGTTTCCAGCTGGTTGGGATCGGTCTTCACCTGCGCCAGCCGGGCCGGCAGCTCGACCTGCAGCTGGATGGTCGGGCCAAGCGAGCTGAGCAGCAGCTCCTTCATGCCCGCGATCAGCTGCGGCAGGTCGATCGGTTTCTTGTGCAGTTCCTGCTTGCGGGCGAAGGTGAGCATGCGCGCGGTGAGCGAAGCGCCGCGTTCGGCACCGGCTCTGGCATTGTCCACCAGGCGCAGCAGCGCGGGGTCGGCGGGCATGCGCCGACGCAACAGGTCGAGGCTGCCGAGCACGGCCATCAGCAGGTTGTTGAAGTCGTGGGCGATACCGCCGGTGAGGTTGCCCAGCGCCTCCATCTTGTGCAGCTGCTGCAGCGCCTGTTCGGCGTTCACCCGTTCGCTGATGTCCAGCGCCTCGGGTACCAGGGCCACGATGCTGCCGTCCTCGCCCGGTACCGGGCGCATGGAGAAATCGAAGACGCGCACGCCCTGCGGCATGTTCAGGGTCATGGTCACATGCTCGGTGGCGCCGGCCGCTACCCGCCGTGTCATCTCTCGCATCACCTCGGGCATACCCGGTGTCGCGGCGAACCAGGGCGATTCCCAGAACGGCATATAGGCCAGTTCGTTGAAGCGGGCGCCGATGCCGGCCAGGGCCGTGGCGTTCACGTAGAGAATCGCGCCATCCGGCGCGAGCATCGCCATGTACAGGTGCGAGGTCTCCAGCACCGCGCGGATGTTGGCCTCGCTGCGGGCCAGCGCCGCGGTGCGCTCGAGCACCTTGGCTTCCAGCTGTTCGAGGAAGCTCTGCTCGCGCTGGCGCACCGCAGCGGCGGAACGCACCCGTTCGATGTGGGCCCAGGAACGGTCGGTGACCTCGGTGAGCAGAGCCAGCTCGCAGGCTCTCCAGGCCCGCGGTACGCGGCTGTGAATGGCCATCAGTGCGGTCAGCCGACCCTCCTTGACCAGCGGCATGCAGATGGTGGCGGCGATGTCGAGTTGCTGGAAGGTCGCCGCGTCGGCGGAGGGCAGGCGGGCGAGGTGATCGTCGACGATGAAGGGTTCGCCGGCGCGCAGCTTCTGGACCGCCAGACTGCCGAACGCGGCGAGGCGGTAGTGGCCGACGATGCTCATGCAGCCCGGCGCCGACCAGTCGCCACGGATGGTGAAGCTGTCCTGGTCGGGCTCCATGTCGGCGTAGGCGCAACTGGACAGTCCCAGGTGTTCGCCGAGCATGCGCGTGGTGGTGGCCAGGATGGCATCGGCATCGACACTGCGCGCCGTCTCCTTGGACAACGCATCGAGGAAGCGCAGGCGCTGCTCGTTTTCACGCAGCGCCAGGTCGGCCCGGGCACGCTCGGTGACATCGTGGCCCTCGACGAAGATGCCGCCGACGTTGCCATCGATATCGGTGACCGGCTGGAAGACGAAATCCAGCACGCGGTCTTCTTCCGCGGCGCCGCGGGTGCGCTGCAGACCGATGTGAATGCCGGAACCGACGAAGGCCTCGCCGCTGCGGTAGACCCGGTCGAGGATTTCGATGAAGCCCTGGCGCTCCACTTCCGGCAACGCATCGCGCACCGGCTTGCCGATGATCTCGCGCTCGCCGACGAGCCGGCAGTAGGCCGGGTTGACCATTTCGAATACGTGCTCGGGGCCGCGCAGCATCGCCATCATTCCCGGCGCCTGCTCGAACATCTGCTGCAGTCGGGCCTGCTGGCCCTGCAGTTCACGCTCGGCCAGCACGCGTTCGGTGGTTTCCACGACCATGGCAATCACGCCGGCCGGCTGCGCCTGCTCGTCGAACACCGGCGAATAGTCCAGGTTCATCCAGGCGCGGGCCGGGCGGCCGTTGCGGTACAACGCCAGCTCCTGATCCTTGTAGGAGAGCGTGCCGCCGGCCAGGCCGACCTTCATCACGTGGTCGTTGAAGTCGGCCACTTCCGGCCAGCCCAGGCGCACTTCCGAGCCCAGCAGCTGCGGATGACGGCTGCCGGCGAATCCGGAATAGGCGTCGTTGTAGATCATGATGCCGCGCTCGCCCCAGAGCAGGACGATGGGTGTTGGCGAGAGCAGCAGCATCGCCGTGACGGTCTTCAGGCTCTGCGGCCAGTCCCGCAATGGCCCCAGCGGAGTGCTGGACCAATCGAAGCGTCGGATCAACATGCCCAGTTCGCCACCGTCCGGGAGGAAGCTGTGGCTCGCATCATCAGGCGTGGGGTTGGCTGCTGGTTCCATCAGAAGCGTTCCGTCATCCGGTAGAGGGGCATTCGGCTCGGCCGAAAGATAGGCTGTTCAGCTCGGACAGCCATTTGCGCGCGAAATCCTGCAGGCGAAGCTGCCCGGCGCCTCATCTCAGCGAGTTTGCCTGCCGTTCGTTCCCGCGGCAGCCAGAGTACAGGGAAAAACCCTTACCATATCAATGATATGTGAATGGTCACGGTGAATTTCCGATGCTTTCTGCCGTCAAGCGCTACAGGTCCCTGGTCGCCGGGGTGCTGAAGCGCTGCTTTCCACGCACCTCGGCCCATCTGCGCGACGAGGACGAGCTGCTGTTCCGTCGCTGGGGGCATGGGCCGGACAAGGCGCAACCGCAGTCCACGGGCAAGCGCAGTGGCAAGGCCCAGGGCAAGCCCAGGGGCGCCAAGGGCAAGGCCAAGCCGAAGTCGGCAGCCAAGGCGGACGCCAAGGAAGGCGGCCCCGCCAAACCCCGGCGAGCGGCTGCGCAGGGCATCTACCCGGCGGCCGCGCTGAAGGTGGACGAGGGCCAGGTTCGTGCCATGCGCGAGCGTGTCGAGCAGGCGGTGGCAGCCGGTATCGTCAGCGCGCCGTCGGAGGAACAGTGGGCGATGATCCTGGGGCGCAGCCCGCTGACGCGCATCTTTGCCGGCGCCGGTTCAGGCAAGTCGACCACCTTGCTGCTGCGCGTGGTATTCATGCTCTGCCACCTGGGCATCGAGCCGGGACGGCTGACGGTGATCTCCTTCACCAATGCCTCCTGTGGGCAGCTGCGCGAGCAGCTGCTGCGGGTCCTGGCGTTCTGGCAGTTCCCGTTCGACGAGCGCCAGGCGCGCCAGTGCGTGCGCACCTTCCACTCGGCCATGGCACAGCTGGCGCGCGAAGTGCTCGGCACGGCGCGGTGGTTCGAGCAGCTGGACGACAAGGCTGCCGCGGGCGACGAGCCGGACAACCCGCTGGCGAATGCACGGTTGCGTCCGGCACAACAGCGCCTGCTCAAGCAGGCCTACCAGCGTTGCTATGCCGAGCAGCCGGATTTTCGCGAGCAGGTGCACCGGCTGCTCGATCTGCCCGGGCCGGCGGTCGAGCCTGCCAAGGGCAGGCGTGCCGCGCCAAAGGCGCCGGAGAAGCCCTTCAGCCTGGCCGGCGAGTTCGCGGCATTGCCGTTGTACGAGGCGTTTCACGTGCAGGCCGGATTCATCGAGAGCATCGGCCTGCGCATCGATCGCCTGCAGCCGTCCGGACTCGAATGCACATCCCGCGAGCGCCAGTTCATCGAGGCACTGATCGCGTTCCACGGCTGTTTCCAGGCGGTGCTGCGCGAGCAAGGTCTGCAGACCTTCAACGCCGCGTTCCAGCAGCTCGGCGAGCGCCTGACCGCCGCTGACGGCGTACCGCCGGCGAGCCTCGCACCGTTCCAGCACCTGCTGATCGACGAGTTTCAGGACATCTCGCCGCAGATCGTCAAGTGGTTGCAGGCGCTGCATCGGCAGCTGGCCCGCCAGGGTTCGAGCCCGAGCCTGATGGCCATCGGTGACGACTGGCAGTCGATCTACGGCTGGCGCGGCAGTTCGCCGGAGCTGTTCATGGAGTTCGACCGGCACTTCCCGCGGCGTGGCGCCAAGGGCAGCGAAACGCTGCTGCTGGAAACCAACTACCGTTCCATCGAACCGGTGATTCGCGATGGCGAGGCGGTGCTGGCTGGTGTGCGCTTCAAACAGGCCAAGACCAGTCGGCCGAACCGGCCCATGCAACCGGGTGACCACGGCGTCCGGCTGGTCACCGGTTTCGAGCTGAACGGTGGGCTGGCACAACTGGTCGCCGAGATAAAGGCGCAATGCGCCCACGTCGTCGAGCGTGGCAGCCGCGAGCGCACCGCGGTGCTGCTGCTTGGCCGACGCAACGACACGCTGCGCGCCATCCAGGCCGAGCTGGATCGCAAGCTGCCGGTCAAGGCCTATACCATCCATCGCGCCAAGGGCCTGCAGGCGGAGGTCGCCATCGTCGTCGACGACTGCCTGCCACCGCAGCCGCACCCGCTGCGCAATGCGCTGTATGCGTACTGCGGGTTCTTTCGCAACAGCTATGACCAGGCGATGGCCGACGAGAGTCTGCGCCTGGCCTATGTGGCGATCACCCGCGGCGTCAGTCGGGTGCTCTGGTACACGCGCAAGGCGCAGGGCGCGACGGCACTGTTGCGACCGCGCGGCTAGCGCAGCAGCAGGGCAACGACCGTCAACCCCAGCAGCAGCGACAGGCCTTTCCAGAACAGCAGCGGGTTGCGTTCCAGCAAGGGTGGGCGAGTGCGGTTGAGCAGCGCCGGGTTGGGCTGGCGCAACTCGAAGACGAACTCGGACAGATCGGCGTAGCGCCGCCGTGGATCGGGATGCAGCGCCTTGGCCAGTACCTCGTCGACCCAAGCCGGGATCTCGCGCTGGGCGTCGCGTACCGAGCGGTAGTGCAGGCGCTTCTGCGCGGCCAGGGTGCGTGCCTTGCAGACATCGGTGCCATAGGGCAGGCGACCGCTGAGCAGCTGGTAGGCGATCACCGCGAGGGAGAACTGATCCGAACGCGGCGAGCCCGCCTCCCCAAGGAAATACTCCGGCGCGGTGTAGGCGGCGGTGCCGAGCAGCGCCTCCTGCGGATCCGGGGCCTGTTGGTCGGCGAGCCCGGCAACCCGTGTCGAGCCGAAGTCGATGATCTTCAGCGTGCCGGTGGCATCGATCAGCAGGTTCTGCGGGCGCAGGTCCTGATGCAGCATTTCCAGGCGGTGAAAGGCGCGCAGGCCGCGGGCGATCTGTTCGACGAAGCCGCGTACGGTGGTCAGGTCCGGCGTCGGGTGGTCGAGCATCCACTGCGCGAGCGTCTGCCCTTCGATGAATTCGCTGACCGTGTACAGGTAGTGCCGCCGGCGTGGCGGCGGGCAGGCCTTGACCACGTGAGGGTTGTCGATGCGCCGGGCGATCCATTCCTCGAGAAGGAAGCGCTCGAGATAGGCCGGGTCGCCACGCAGATCGAGCGACGGCGTCTTCAGCACCACCTGCGCGCCGCTCTTTTCGTCGACAGCCAGATGCACATGGCTGCGGCTGCTGGCATGCAGCTGGCGAACGATGCGGTAGCCGTCGAACTGCATGCGCGGCTCCAGCAGCGGCGGCAGGGCCAGTTCGCCGAGCTGGCGCTGCACGTCGTCGGCCGCTTGCTCGGGCAGGCTGTCGATGCGCACCAGCTGCACGGTGAGGTTGTCATCGCTGCCGTTGACCAGCGCCTGCTCGACCAGCTGCCTCGCTGCAGCGTCCAGGTCGTCGGCATGGGTCGCGATGATATCGGCCATCGCGCGCGGATCGAGGTGCTCGTACACGCCGTCGGTGGCGAGCAGGAACAGGTCGCCCAGTGCCAGCGGGAGGTTGCGGTAGTCGATTTCCAGATGCGGGTTGATGCCCAGGGCGCGGCCGAGATAGCTGGTTTCGGCGCTGACACGCACGCGGTGATCCTCGCTCAGCTGTTCGAGGGCGCCTTCACGCAAGCGATGGATGCGCGCATCGCCGATGTGGAACAGGTGCGCGCTGCCGCCCTTGAGCACCAGCGCACTGAAGGTGCAGACATAGCCGCGGTCGCGGTCATAGCGGTAAGGGCCTTGGCGGGTCTGCGCATGCAACCAGGAGTTGACTGCCACCAGCACGCGCTGCGCCGACTGTTTCACCGACCAGGCGTCGGAGGTGCAGAAGTAGTCGGAGAGAAAGCTCGCCACCGCGGTTTCGCTGGCGATATGGCTGACCTCGCTGCTGCTGATGCCATCGGCCAGTGCGATGGCGATGCCCTTGCTGGCGAGCTGCGCGTCGGTGGGAATGCAGGCGCCGTGAAAGTCCTGATTGAGCGGCTTGCGTCCGGCATCCGAATGCTGGCCGAGGGAGATGACGAGTTGGCTGGGCATCTTCGATCTGCACGAAAGCCCCGGACGCCAATGCGCAACCGGGGCTCTCGGCCGCACTCCCGATCAGTAGACGCTGCGCTTGGGCGCGGTGCGTACGTGGGTGGTGTAGAGCGTGAGGCCGGTGAAGGCCAGGCCGCCCACCAGGTTACCCAGCGCGGTGGGGATCTCGTTCCAGACCATGTAGTCCATGACCGAGAAGTCGCCGCCCATGATCATCGCCGAGGGGAACAGGAACATGTTCACCACCGAATGCTCGAAGCCCATGAAGAAGAACAGCATGATCGGCATCCACATGGCGATGACCTTGCCGCTGACCGAGGTGGAGATCATCGCGCCGACCACGCCCATCGAAACCATCCAGTTGCACAGCATGCCGCGCAGGAAGATGGTCGCCCAGCCCGCCGCGCCGAACTCGGCGTAGCCCAGCGTGCGATCCTCTCCGATGTGCGAGATCTTCTCGCCGATAGGTCCGGGTTCGGTGGAAAAGCCCATGGTGAAGACGAAGGCCATCATGAAGGCCACCACCAGCGCGCCGCCGAAGTTGCCGAGAAACACCCAGCCCCAGTTGCGCAGGATGCCGCCCACGGTCACGCCCGGGCGGCGGTCCAGCAGCGCCAGCGGCGTCAGCATGAAGACCCCGGTGAGCAGGTCGAAACCCATCAGGTAGAGCATTACGAAGCCCACCGGAAACAGCATGGCACCCACCAGCGGCGAGCCGGTCTGCACGGTCACCGCGACCGCGAACACCGCGGCAAGAGCCAGGATCGCGCCGGCCATGAAGCCGCGGATCAGGGTGTCGCGGGTGGACATGAAGATCTTCGATTCGCCGGCGTCCACCATCTTGGTGACGAACTCGGAAGGGATGATGTAGGACATGTCGGTCTCTCTGAATGGCAGTAGGGGGCCAGGCCCGCGACGGCGGCCGCGGGGCGCTGGCTGAGCGATGTGGGTGGCTGGCGAGTCGGGTCAGCTTCGCGGTCAAGGCCGCTCCCGCAGGATCGCTGCGGTGTGCAAGGGACGTTGCCCGGGCAACGGGCGGCGATCAGCCCGCGGCGATCTGTACCTCGTCGCCGATCAGGCGCACCGGCCAGACCTGCAGGCGCTGCTCCGGGTACTCCAGGCAGCTGCCATCGGCCAGGCGGAAGTGCTGCTTGTACAGCGGCGAGGCGATCACCAGTTCGCCCTTGAGACTGCCGACGATGCCGCGGCCGATGACGTTGGCGCCAGACTTGGGGTCGCGGTTCTCGATGGCGAACAGCTGCTCGCCGTCGGCGTTGTCAGGCAGGTGGAACAGCGCCACCTGGGCGCCATCGTGCCAGGCCACCACACCGGAATTGGCGACCAGATCGGCACGGCTGCACAGCGTCTGCCAGGCCGCCTGCGCGTTGGAGCGGGAGTCAAGACGAACGATGTTGGACTGGCTCATCAGAGCACCTCCTGGGTAAGTGGGATCAGGTGAAGTTCGCTGGCGCGCACCGGCCGACGCTGGCCACGCTCCTTGACGAAGTGGATGTCCGGGTCGGCGCGCCCGTCGTTGACGAAGGTGCGGAAGCGCTTGAGCTTCTCCGGATCGGAGATGGCGTTGGCCCATTCGCACTGGTAGCTGTCGACCACGTGCTGCATCTGGCTCTCCAGCTCGGCGGCGAGGTTCAGGCTGTCGTCGAGGATGACGTCCTTCAGGTAGTCCAGGCCGCCTTCCAGGCTTTCGCGCCAGACCGAGGTACGCTGCAGCTTGTCGGCGGTGCGCACGTAGAACATCAAGACGCGGTCGATGATGCGGATCAGCGTTTCGTCATCGAGATCGGTGGCGAACAATTCGGCATGCCGCGGGCGCATGCCGCCGTTGCCGCAGATGTAGAGGTTCCAGCCTTTGTCGGTGGCGATCACACCGATGTCCTTGCTCTGCGCCTCGGCGCATTCGCGGGTACAACCCGATACGGCGAACTTGATCTTGTGCGGCGCACGCAGGCCCTTGTAGCGGTCCTCCAGGCGCAGCGCCATGCCGACGCTGTCCTGCACACCGTAGCGGCACCAGGTGCTGCCGACGCAGGACTTCACTGTGCGCAGGCTCTTGCCGTAGGCGTGGCCGGTTTCGAAGCCGGCGGCGATCAGCTCGCCCCAGATGTCCGGCAGTTCGTGCAACTGAGCGCCGAACAGGTCGATGCGCTGGCCGCCAGTGATCTTGGTGTAGAGGTCGTATTTCTTCGCCACCTGGCCGATGGCGATCAGCCCCTCGGGGGTGATCTCACCACCCGGGATGCGCGGCACCACCGAGTAGGTGCCGTTCTTCTGCATGTTGGCCATGAAGGTGTCGTTGGTGTCCTGCAGCGGAATCAGCGCCGGATCGGTGATCGGCTGGTTCCAGCACGAGGCCAGGATCGAACCCACCGTCGGCTTGCAGATGTCGCAACCGACATGGCCGCGGCCGTGCTTGGCCAGCAGTTCGGCGAAGCTCTGGATGCCCTCGACGCGGACGATGCCGTAGAGCTCCTGGCGGGTGTAGGCGAAGTGTTCGCAGAGGCTCTTGTCCACCGCCACGCCGCGCGCCGCCAGTTCGGCGTCGAACACCAGCTTGAGCAGGGCATTGCAACCGCCGCAGCCGGTGGCCGCCTTGGTTGCGGCCTTGAGCTCGCCGAGGTCGGTGACGCCAGCGTCGACCTGGCAGCACACCGCGCCCTTGCTGACGTTGTGGCAGGAACAGATGGTCGCGCTGGCCGGCAGGGCGTCCGGACCAAGCGTCGGCGCGCCCTCGGTCTGCGGCAGGATCAGGCCGGACGGATCGGCCGGCAGCTTGATGCCGTTCTGCGCGTACTGCAGCAGGGTGTCGTAGTAGCTGTTGTCGCCTACCAGCACGGCGCCCAGCACGCGCTTGCCATCGGCGGAGACGATCAGGCGACGGTAGCTGGCGCTGGCCTCGTCGATGAAACGGTAGCTCCGGCTGCCCGGGGTCGCGCCATGGGCGTCACCGATGGAGCCGACATCCACGCCGAGCAGCTTGAGCTTGGTCGACATGTCGGCACCGAGGAAGGGCGTGTGCGCTGCGTCGGCCAGTTGCGCGGCAACGCAGCGGGCCATGCTGTAGCCCGGGGCGACCAGGCCGAACACGCTGCCGTTCCAGCTGGCGCATTCGCCGATGGCGAAGATCACCGGGTCCGAGGTACGGCATTCACTGTCGACTACCACGCCGCCGCGTGCCGCCAGTTCCAGGTCGCAGTCACGGGCCAGGGCGTCCTGCGGGCGAATGCCCGCGGAGAAGACGATCAGGTCGGTTTCAAGAAATTCGCCGTCCTGGAAGACCATGCGGTAGGCGTATTGCTCGCCGACGATGATTTCCTGGGTGGCACGCGACAGGTGCACGCCGACACCCAGCGCCTCGATGCGCGCCTTCAGCGCTGCGCCGCCGGCATCGTCCAGCTGCACCGGCATCAGCCGCGGGGCGAATTCCACCACATGGGCTTCCAGCCCCAGCGACTTCAGCGCATTGGCTGCTTCCAGGCCGAGCAGGCCTCCGCCGACCACCACACCGCGGCGTGCGCCGGTTGCGGCCGCGCGAATGCCGTCGAGATCCTCGAGGGTGCGGTAGACCAGCCGCGAGTTGCCTTCGGCACCGGGAATCGGCGGCACGAAGGGGTAGGAGCCGGTGGCCAGGATCAGCTTGTCGTAGGGCTGGCGGCCGTTGCCGGTGACCACTTCCTTGCGCTCGCGGTCGATCTCCAGCACCTGCTCGCCCAGGTGGGCCTGTACGCCGTGGCGGCTGTAGTAGTCGGCTTCGCACATCGCCAACGACTCGGCATCGCGGCCGCCGAAGTACTCGGACAGGTGTACGCGATCGTAGGCGCGCTGGCGCTCCTCGCCGAACACGTGCACGTCGTAGCGGGCGAGGGCGTCCTGTTCGATCAGCTGTTCGATGCAGTGATGCCCGACCATGCCGTTGCCGACGATGACCAATGTCTCGTGCTTGAGCGGGGTGACGGTTGAACTCATAGCCTTTCCTCTCGAGCGGCTGCGGCACGCGGCCGGCAAAACGCAAAAAGGCGCCTGGAGCTGGGGTCAGCTCCAGGCGCCTTTGCCTGGTTTCAAAAATGTTGTGGGGGTGATTGGCCTGGCGTCGTTGCCTGGTTCACCCGGTCCCGTGCCTGCTGGCGGGCGGTCGTCGCTGACCGCCTGGGACGTGCTGCCGTGCTGGCAGCTGTTGCAAGGGAATTAGCAGGTTGCGTGCCAGCTATGCCGGGGCACCGCTGCAGCCCCCGGCCGGCGGGCCTGCGCGGGCTTGTCCGCCGCCGGCCGCGCGAGGCGGTTGAACCACTTCGGTGCGAAAAGGGCTGTGCGCTCACTGCTTTGGGGCGATTCGCGCGACGGTCAGCCGCCGAAAGCCTCGCGAACCAGCTGCGGCAAGGCCTGGCCGGCGGGCAGCGCGAGCAGGTGTTCGTGCGCACTCTGCGGCGCCTCGCCCTGTGGGTTGATATGCACCAGCGTGGCGCCGGCGGCCCGCGCCAGATGTGGCACTTCAGCGGCGGGATAGACAACCCCTGAGGTACCGACCGACAGCAGCAGGTCGCACGCCTGGGCAGCGGCGAACGCGGCGCGCAACGCATCGCCCGGCAGGCTCTCGCCGAACCAGACCACGCCGGGCCGCAGGCGTCCGCCGCAGTGGTGGCAGCGCGGCGGTTCGAGACGACGTCCGGCTTCGGGTTCGTCCGGTGCGGGCAGCGGCTCGGCCGGCTCACGGGCGCAGGCGAAGCAGCGTGGCCGGTGCAGGCTGCCGTGCAGATGGATCACCTCGCGGCTGCCGGCACGTTCGTGCAGGTCGTCGACGTTCTGCGTGATCAGCGTCAGCTGCGGCACATGGCCGGCGAGCTCGGCGATGGCCATGTGCGCGGGGTTCGGCCGGGCCTGGAGAACCTTCATCCGGCGCCACTCGTACCAGCCCCAGACCAGAGCCGGGTCGTGACGAAAGGCGTCGGCAGTGGCCAGTTCGCCCGGATCGAAACGCTCCCACAAGCCGGTGAGCGCATCGCGAAAGGTCGGGATGCCGCTCTCGGCGGAGACACCGGCACCGGTGAACACCACGACATGGCGCGCCGAACGCAGGGCGCTGAGCAGGGAAGAGGGGATCACGGGCGGCTCCGGTGGCTGGCTGGTCGGACATCAATAGCACCGTGTGACGGGCTTGCCAAAGGTTGCGCTGCACCGATTGCGGGGCGGGTGGCTACCGTCCGGCTGCTCGCTGGGCCCATCTGTCACCTACTTGACGGGCGTCAAAGCCGCCTGGCTCCGCTCCCGGATGATGCCGAGTACGCGAGATTCGGGGGTGGGAGGCGCTTATGCTTGGCTCAGTGACCTGGGACGAGGCCTTGGTACAACGTTACGGACAGTTCGGGCAGCTGCACTGCAGCTATCCGGCTGCGGTCGATTTCAGCGACCGTGTCGCACCGCTGGACCTGTTGCGCGCCCTGCGCGAAAGTCGCCGCGGCGGACGGCCGCTCTCCCTCTCCATTCATCAGCCGGACGGCGCCGGCCTGCAGCCCGACGCCGCGGCGGCTTACCTGCAGCGGCTCGAACGCGAGATCGAGCAGCTCGGCTGTCACGCCGGGCCACTGCAGGCGGTCGAACAGCTGCGCCTGAGCGTCGGCACCCTCGGTATCGAGGCGCTGCGCCGCCTGCTCAGCCAGCTCAAGCGCCGCTTCGCCTTCGTCGAACCCCATGCCGGCAGTTTCCTGGCCGAGGTGGAGCTGGCCCATGTCGACTGGCCGCTGATCGGTGCGCTGCACGAGCTGGGCTTCAATCAGCTCAGCGTCGCGGTACCGGACCTGCGCGCCGACGATGGCGGCACGGTGGAGTACTTCCGCAGCTCGGCCCGCATCCGCGCGGTGATCGAGGCGGCACATGCGCTGCACTATCGCTCGGTGAACCTGGACCTCGGCTACGGTCGCTCCTGGCAGACCCCGTCGAGCTTCGCCCGGAAGCTGGCTTCGATCATCGAGCTCGCGCCCGATCAGGTCACCATGTTCGATTACCGTGACGCCGTGCCGGCCGGTGTCGGCCGCCCCGGCCTCGCGTCGCCGACCGACACCCTGGCGATGTACCGGCACGGGGTGGAGCAGTTGAGCGCTGCGGGCTACCGCTACATCGGCCTGGGCAAGTTCGTGCTGCCGCATGACGACCTGGCCATGGCCCAGGAGATCGGCGCGCTGCACCATGACTTCTGCGGCTACAGCCTGCATGGCGACTGCGACCACCTGGGCTTCGGCGTCGGCGCCGTCAGCCGGGTGGGCGGCCTGTTCTGCCAGAACGCCGATCGCGTGCCGGCCTACCAGCGGGCGCTCGATCAGGGCCAGCTGCCCTGCGTTCGCGGCCTGCATGCCAATCACATCGATCCGTTGCACCGCCTGC
This sequence comes from Stutzerimonas sp. Brlt_14, assembly GCF_051948915.1. Taxonomy (NCBI): domain Bacteria; kingdom Pseudomonadati; phylum Pseudomonadota; class Gammaproteobacteria; order Pseudomonadales; family Pseudomonadaceae; genus Stutzerimonas; species Stutzerimonas sp. Brlt_14. The sequence goes on along the minus strand of NZ_JAYJLM010000002.1, from coordinate 400,367 downwards.
TGCTCGAGCGCCTGCTCTGCACCTTCGCGCTGGATTTCGACGTCCTGAGCCTGCAAAGCGGCGTCGATGTGCGTCAGCGCTATGCGCAGCACTGGCCGGCGCTGCGCCAGCTGCACGCCGATGGTGTGATCGTGCTGGACGACAGCGGGCTGCGGGTTCCAGCGCAGGCGCGGTTGCTGGTCGCGGCAGTCTGCGCGGCCTTCGAGCAGCCTGGCGCGGTGACCATCGGCCACTCGGCCGGTAACACCGCGCGGCGCTGAGGGCCGTTACAGGGCGAAGCGACCACCCAGGCTGCCGAGGCGGCCGGCCAGCTCGTGCAGCTGGCGACCGCCGCTGTCCAGCGCGCTGGCATCCCCGGCGTTGCGCTCGGCCACTTGCTGCACGCTCTGCAGGTGACGGCCCATGTCCGCCGAAACGGCAGTCTGCTCGTGAGTGGCCGCGGCGATCATCTCGTTCATCTGACTGATGGCTTCGATCTCATTGGCGATGGCGTCGAGCAGGGCGGTGGTGTCCTGGCTGCTGCTGACGCAACGGGCAACGCTGGCGCGGCTGTCGTGCATCGCTTCGGTGGCCTGGCGACTGCCCTGCTGCAGTCGGCTGATGATGCCCTGGATTTCGCTGGTGGAGGCGGCAGTCTTGCGCGCCAGGCTGCGCACCTCGTCGGCCACCACGGCGAACCCGCGCCCCTGTTCGCCGGCGCGCGCCGCCTCGATGGCAGCGTTGAGGGCCAGCAGGTTGGTCTGTTCGGCGATGTTGCGGATCACTTCCAGCACGCGATCGATCTGCTCCGCTTGTGCCGCCAGATCCTGCACCACGCGGTCGGTACCCTCGACATGTTCGGCCAGGGTGCCGATCTCGTTGCGCACGCCGCTGACCGCCAGGCGACCGTCACCGGCCTTGCGACTCGCACCCTGTGCGGCCTGGGCGGCGCGATCGGCATGGCCGGCGACGTCGTCGATGGCCACCGTCATCTGTTGCATCGCCTCGACCATATAGGCGGTTTCGTCCAGTTGGCGGCTGGCGCCCTCGCGCAGCTGGCGTGTCGCCGTGCTCAGGTTGGCCGCGGTGCCGTCCAGGCCTGCAGTGTCGCGCACCACCGCGCCGACCAGTTCGCCGAGCTGGTCCAGCATATGATTGAAGCGCTGGGTGACCGGGCCACTGGCGCGGCTGCGGCAGCTCAGGTCGATGCGCTCGGGATGCGCGGTGATGGCGGCAGCGGCGCCGAGCAGGGCTTCGCCTTCGCGGGCTTCGGCATTGGCGCGGATCGCCAGGTAGATGAGGATGGCGCTTTCCAGTACCACGTAGAAGGCATGCAGGAACACCACGCCCCAGGTTCCGTCCGGCACCAGATAGACGCCCGCGCCCTGTTGCTGCAGGGCGAAGAAGCTCAGGTGATGCACCGCGATGGTGGCGGCCGCGACGACGATCGGTAGCCAGTCGCGGTAGTACACCAGGAATGCCAGCAGGGCGAAGATGCCGAAATGCATTTCCAGCAGACCATGGGCCTGGTTGATCTGCAGTGCGGCCAGCACCATGAACGCGGCACCGATCAGGCAGCGCAACAGACGCTGGCCAGGAATCAGCAGGTACAGCGCGGTCATCGAGATGGCGGTCAGCCCGCCGATGACCAGCGCCTGTGCCCAGTTGCCATAGAACGCCGCGATCCCGCAGGAATAGGCCAGCAGAAACCAGATCACGCCGAGCATGATGCGGTCGGCCTTGAGGTAGTGCGCTTGCAGCGTGACGCTATCGGTGCTCATGGGTGACTCCGGATGATGTGCAGTCTGGTTATCGGCAGCCGAGGCGCCGAATTACCCGACATAGAGGGGTTTCCGACGAGTGCCCGGTTTACCCAGCAGCAGCTGTGCGGTGCCGATGGCGCGCTCGAGAAAGCCGCCTTCGCAGTAGCACAGGTAGAACTCCCACAGGCGGTAGAACTGCTCGTCGTAACCGTGGCGCTCCAGCTCGCCGCGCGCCTGGCGGAAGTTCTCGTGCCACAGGCGCAGGGTGCGCGCGTAGTGCTCGCCGAAGTCCTCCATGTGCAGCAGGTTCAGATCGGTGTGCTGCGTGGCGACATCGAGCATGCGCTGCAGCGAGGGCAGGGCGCCGCCGGGAAAGATGTAGCGCTGGATAAAATCGACATTGCGCCGCGCCTGCTCGTAACGCTGGTCGCGGATGGTGATCGCCTGCAGCAGCATCAGGCCGTCGTCCTTGAGCAGCCGCGCGCACTGGCGGAAGTAGCCTGGCAGAAAGTCATGCCCCACGGCCTCGACCATCTCGATGGAAACCAGCTTGTCGAATCGTCCTTCGAGATCGCGGTAGTCCTTGAGCAGCAGCGTGATGCGGTCCTGCAGACCCTCTTCCTCGATGCGCCTTTGGGTATAGGCGAACTGCTCGTGCGACAGCGTCGAGGTGGTCACCCGGCAGCCATGGTGGATCGCGGCATACAGCGCCATGCTGCCCCAGCCGGTACCGATCTCCAGCAAATGATCGTCGGCTTGCAGATCGAGCTGCGCGCAGATGCGCTCCAGCTTGTGCAGCTGGGCCTGCTCCAGGCTCTGCTCGGGCGTGGCGAACATGGCCGCCGAGTACATCATGGTCGGATCGAGGAAGCGCTCGAACAGCTCGTTGCCCAGGTCGTAATGCGCGGCGATATTGCGCTGCGAACTGGCGCGGGTGTTGCGGTTGAGCCAGTGCAGCGCCTTGATCACCGGCTGGCCGAACAGCGCCAGCGCGCCGCGCTCGATGCTGTCCAGCACATCCAGGTTGGCAACGAACAGGCGGATCACGGCGGTCAGGTCAGGGCTGGTCCAGTAACCATGGATGTACGCCTCGCCCGCGCCGATGGAGCCGCGTGCGGCCACCAATCCCCAGAGACCGGCGTCGAGCACATGGATCTCGGCCTTCAGCGGGCTTGCCAGGTCACCGAACAGCTGCTGCTGATCCCCGTGGTGCAGCGTCAGTTGACCGTGACGCAGCTTGTACAGCTGATGCAGCACGGTGCGGCGCAGCAGGCCGGCGGCCAGTCCCATCCCGGCCAGCGGGTGGGCTTTGACGGTCAGGCTAGGGCTCTTCATGGCGGCCTCCTGTGGAGTGGGTAACGGCCAACCCGAACGGCTTCGTCGGGGGCCGATGGTTGAAGATCGGCGTGCGCTTGAGCAGCAGGCGCAGCGCCTGCCAATAGATGGCGAGCAGGGTCTTGGCGGTCATCCAGGGGAAACCGAACAGATAGCGATGCACGGCGCCGCGGCCAAGCGGCTGGCGTTCCAGGCCGAGGGTGGCGTCGAACAGCTTCTGTTCGCCCTGCCAGTCCTCCATGTGCACGCCGATGCGCCGGCCCGGCGGGTTGAAGCGCATGCGGTACTCCAGGGCCTCCGGCAGGAACGGCGAGACGTGGAAGGTCTTGGCCACGCTGCAGCGCAGACTGCGGTTGCCGTTGGCCGGCAGTACGTAGTGATAACGCTCTCGCCAGGGCGTGTTGCTCACCTCGCAGAGCACCGCGGCGAGCTGCTCCTGTTCATCGAAGCAATAGAAGAAACTGACCGGGTTGAAGCACAAGCCCCAGCTGCGCGGCTGGGTCAGCAGGCGCACCGCGCCGGTGACCGGTCGACCCAGCGCTTCGCTCACGCGTTTGCGCACGGCATCGGCCAGTGCGATGCCCTGTCCGGTGTACTCCGGCAGGTAGTCGCGCTCGCGGAAGGAGAAGGGGGCGAAGCGCCCACGGCCACTTAGCGGTGAAAGGCCGAGCACCGCATCCTGCTCGGCCAGGTCCAGATAGAGCAGCCCCATGCGGTAGCTGAACGCATGGGCGCGCGGCGCGAAACGCCGGTGCTGCACCCAGCCGCGGTACAGCGCGCTGTGTACGATGGCGCCGTTCACAGCGCGGCTCCGAAGGCTGCGGCGACGCGCAGGGCACTGACCACGCCGTCCTCATGGAAGCCGTTGCCCCAGTAGGCGCCGCAGAAGTAGCTGTGGTTGGCACCCTGCAGCTCTTCGGCGCGGGCCTGGGCGGCGACGCCGGCAAGGCTGTACTGCGGATGGGCGTAGGTGAAGCGCGCGAGAATCTGCTCCGGATCGATGGCGTCGGTCTGGTTGAGGCTGACGCAGAAAGTCTGTGGCGCGTCGATACCCTGCAGGATGTTCATGTTGTAGGTGACGGCTGCCGGCTGCTGGCTCGGTCCGCCGAGACGGTAGTTCCAGCTGGCCCAGGCACGCGGGCGCCTGGGCAGCAGGCGGATATCGGTGTGCAGCACCACGTCGTTACCGGCGTAGCCGATGGCGCCGAGGATGTCGCGTTCCGCCTGGCTCGGCTGTGCCAGCAGGCGCAGCGCCTGGTCGCTGTGGCAGGCGAAGATCACCTTGTCGAAACGCTCGGCACCGGCCGGGCTCTGGATCGTCACGCCATGCTCGTCGCGCAGCACCTCGAACACCGGACAGTTGAGGCGGATATGCTGGCTGAAGCCCTTGGTCAGCGGTGACACGTATGCGCTCGATCCGCCCTCGACCACGTACCACTGCGGGCGGTCGTTCACCGACAGCAGCCCGTGGTTCTTGCAGAAGCGGATGAAGAACTCCAGCGGAAACTCCAGCATGTCGGCCGGCGACATCGACCAGATCGCCGCACCCATGGGCACGATGTAGTGATCGATGAAGCGCTGGTTGTAGCGACCGAGTCGGAGGTAGCTGCCAAGGGTGACCTGAGGGGTGATGCGACCGTTGTGGTAGTCGTCCAGCGCCTCGCGATTGAAGCGCAGGATGTCGCGCAGCATGCCCCAGAAGGGGGGCGAGAGCAGGTTGCTGCGCTGAGCGAACAGGGTGTTGAGGCTGTGCCCGTTGTATTCCAGGTCCCGCTGGGGGTCGCAGACCGAGAAGCTCATCTCGGTGGGCTTGTAGCGGACTCCGAGCTGGCCCAGCAGCTTGATGAAGTTGGGGTAGGTCCAGTCGTTGAAGACGATGAAGCCGGTGTCCACCGCGTAGTCGCGTCCGTGCAGGCGCACGTCCACCGTATGAGTGTGGCCGCCGATCCAGCTGGCCGACTCGAACACGGTGACGGCGTGCTGGCGGGCCAGCAGATGCGCACAGGTGAGACCGGCAATACCGCTGCCGATGATGGCGATCTTCATGGTTATCCTTCCTTGAGAGGCGTGCGCGCCAGTCGCCGACCGAGGGCGAACTGCAGGCGCGCGGGCAGGTGCGAGAACAGGCGCAGCACGGCGATGAACGGTGCGGGAAAGGCGATGTGCAGCGGGCGGCGTTCCAGGCGCCGGGCGATCTGTCGTGCAGCCTTGTCCACCGGCCAGCGCATGGGCATGGGAAAGTCGTTGCGACGGGTCAGCGGTGTATCTACGACCCCTGGGCTGACCAGCGTGACGTCGATGCCTTCGCCAGCCAGGTCCAGACGCAGCGATTCGAGCAGGTAGCGCAGCGCGGCCTTCGAGGCGCCGTAGGCTCCGGCGCGCGGCAGCGGCAGCCAGGTCACCGAGCTGCCGATGCCGACCAGATGCGGGCGCACCCCCTGCCGCAGCAGGGGCAGTGCAGCCTCGATGCAATGGCCGGCGGACAACAGGTTGGTCTGCACGACCCGCTGCAGCAGGGCCGCCTCGAAATGCCGGGCGTCGATGTACTCGCAGCTGCCGGCATTGAGGATCACGCTGTCCAGCGCGCCCCAGTGCGACTCGATCGCCGCGCCGATGGCACGTACCTGTTCGCTGTCGGTGAGGTCGCCAGGCAGTGCCAGTACCCGCCCCGGATAGCGTCGGGCAAACGCCAGCAGCGGCTCGGCGCGACGTGCCGATAGCGCCAGACAATGCCCCTCGGCCAGCAGCAGACGTGTCAGTTCGAGGCCGATGCCGCTGCTGGCACCGGTCAGCCAGATCCGTCGCGAGAGATTCATGCCAGTCTCCGCTGCAGCCAGCGGATCGCCGAGCCGAGCAGCGGCACGTGCTGGTAGAGCAGCGCGCCGGCATCGAAATAGTCGCGATGTCGCTCCACCTTGCCGTCGGCGTTCCAGCGCAACAGCGAGCACCCTTCCAGGCTGATCAGCTGGCCGCGATTGAGGCGCGGGTGGCGAAAGCTCATCAGCCAGCGCAGGTAGCCCTGTCCCTCGCACACCTGGTCGTGGCTGATGAACTCGAAATTCAGCTGCTCGACGTTGGCGTACAGTTCGGCGAAATAACGCTGCAGTTCAATCAGGCCGACCACCTCGTGCAGCGGGTCGGTGAAATGCACGTCATCGCTGTAGAGCTCGCCCAGGCGCTCCAGCTTGTCGGCATCCAGACTGGCGAACTCGGCCGCGAAGCGATGCAGAAAGCTGCTCATGGCCGGACGTCCGGCAGGTTGCGGAAGGCGTCCAGGGCTCGCGCGCGGCTTTCCCCGAGGTCGATGATCGGTGCCGGGTAATCGGCCTTGCCGAACAGGCTGCGCTGCGCGGACGGGTTGTGTATCTCGCGCTTGCCCAGTCCCTGCAGTTCCGGCAGCCAGCGGCGCAGGAACTGGCCGTCCGGGTCGAAGCGCTGTGACTGACTGATGGGGTTGAACAGGCGGAAGTAGGGCACCGAGTCGGTTCCGGTGGACGCGCTCCACTGCCAGCCGCCGTTGTTGGCGGCCAGATCGCCGTCGATCAGGTGGCGCATGAACCAGCGCTCGCCCTCGCGCCAGTCGATCAGCAGGTTCTTGCTGAGGAACATGGCCGTGACCATGCGCAGGCGGTTGTGCATCCAGCCGGTTTCCCGCAGCTGCCGCATCGCCGCATCGATGATCGGAAAACCGGTGCGGCCCTCTTGCCAGGCCTGCAGCTCGTCGGTCGCGCGGCGCCACGGCAGCGCTTCGGTCTCGGCGCGGAAGGCGCGGTGCATCGAGACCCGCGGATAGCCGACCAGGATGTGCTTGTAGAACTCACGCCAGAGCAGCTCGTTGATCCAGGTGGTGGCGCCGGCGCTCCCGCTGTCCAGCTCGCCGCGGTTGCTTGCCACGGCCGCGTGCAGACACTGGCGGATGGAGATGACACCAGCCGCGAGATAAGCCGACAGCTGACTGGTGCCGGGTTCGGCCGGCAGATCGCGGCGTTGGTGGTACTGCTGCAGATCGTCTTCGATGAATGCCGCCAGGCGGTGCTGGGCGAAGGTTTCGCCGGCGGGCCACAGCGTGCGCAGGTAGTTGCTCGGCCGATCGAAGCCGCGCACCTCGTCCGGCGGCACGTCGCTGGCGACGGTCATGGGTTGCTGCGGGGCCGGTGGCGCGACGCACGCCGGCAGCGACATCGCCAGGCGTGCAAGGCAGGCGCGGCGGAACTGACCGAACACCTTGAAGTAGCCACCCGACTGGGTGAGCACGCTACCCGGCGCGAACAGCAGCTGGTCGAGATAGCCGCGCACGTCGATGCCGGCGGCCCGCAGCCGGGCGGCAACGGCATGGTCACGGCGCTGCTCGTTGACGCCGTATTCGTCGTTGTAGTGCAGGCGCTGCACGGCCAGCTCCTGGCAGAGCTTGAGCAAAGCGTCGGGTGCGGCCTGCCATTCCTCTACGTCGCGAATCAGCAGCGGCACATTGAGCGCCTGCAGCCGGCCCGCCAGCTCGACGAGGTTGCGTAGCCAGAAGTCCACCTTGCAGGCGGCATCGTCATGGGCGAGCCACTGGCCGGGCGTGATCAGGTAGACCGCGACGGTAGGGCCGGCGGCCATGGCAGACGCCAGGGCGGTGTTGTCGCTCGTGCGCAGATCGCTGCGCAGCCAGATCAGCTGCGTCATGCGGCACCTCCCTCGCTGCCGGGCAACAGGCCGGCGTGCTGCAGGCACTGCAGGGCGCTCAGCGGATCGTGGGCCAGTGTCAGGCCACGCTGGCCCTGCAGCACCGGCGCGTGGATGTGCACGGCCGGGCCGGTCATGAACAGCGGTGCGCCGCTCTGTTCGAGCAGGCGCGGCAGGTCTCGCTGCAGGCAAAGGCCCGGCAGGCTGTTGCTGGCATACAGCAGGACGGCGCGCGGCCGAATGCGTTCGCCGGCCAGACTCAGCTCGTTGAGCGGTACCGGCCATTCGATGACTTCCACCGGGCAGTCGGTGCTGGAGACCAGCCAGGCGCTCAGCCAGAGGCCGGGCGTGAAGCTGTCCTGGTCGAGATTGACCAGCAGCAACGGGCGGCCTGCCTGCTGGCGATTGTTGAAATAGATGCGGCTGCCCAGCTTGCTGCGCAGCCAGGAGTGGAACAGCACGCGCTCCAGCGATGCGCCGTACTGGCCCTGCCAGCGACGCTCCAGGGCTTCGAGCAGCGGCTGCAGCAGGTGCTGGAAAAGCGTGCGCGGCGGGTAAAGGGCGACCGCGCGGTTGAAGGTGTCATCCAGCTGCCGTTCGCTGAAGCGATCGATCGCCTGCAAGAGCTCGTCGAGCAGTGCAGACCACTGATTCTGCTGCGGCAGCTCCGGCGGCGTGCTGGTGCCGAGCAGTGTCCTGATCTGGCTGACCGCCACGCCGCGATTGAGCCAGGTGACGATGTCACGGATGCGCTCGATGTGGGTGTCGTCGTACAGCCGGTGCCCCTTGGCCGTGCGCAGCGGCACGATAAGCCCGTAGCGGCGCTCCCAGGCGCGCAGGGTCACGGCGTTTACGCCGGTGATGCGGGCCACTTCGCGGATGGGCAGCAGGCCGTCGGCGGTCAGCTGCGCCAGGTCCGTTGGTTCGATCATGGTCAGATTCCGTTACGCAGACTGAGTGTTTCGGGGTGCGGCTGCAGGTAGGCCTGGCGCGCGATGTAGTGGTCCGGGTGACGGCGGAAGTGGTGCTTGAGCAAGGTCAGCGGCACTACCAGCGGAATCACGCCTTCGCGGTACTGGTCGATCAGCCGGCGCAGTTCACGGCGGTCGTCCGATCCGAGGGCATCCTTCAGGTAGCCGCTCAGGTGCAGCAGCACGTTGCAATGCGTGCCGCGAGTGGCGGGCTTCTTCAGCGCCCGCATCAGCTGGCTGAAGTAGCCTGGGGCGAAATCTTCCAGCGCGTGCTCGGCCAGGGCCGCGACCCGTCGGCCGAGCGCCTTGTATTCCAGCGGATTGCTGGCCATGAGCTGGTACTTGTAGCGCGAGTGGAAATCGACGATGGCGCGACGGCTCAGACCGGTCTGCAGCAGGCGCTGCCAGTCGGCGTAGGCGTAGACGCGGGTGAGGAAGTTCTCGCGCAGCACGGCATCGTTCAGTCGTCCATCCTCCTCGATCGGCAGATCGGGGCGTGCCTGCATCAAGGCCTGGGCGAACACGCCGGTGCCACCGCCGGGCAGGGTGTGGCCGTTGGCGGCATAGACCTTGACCCGCTCCATGCCGCAGGACGGCGACTTCTGCATCAGGATGTAGCCGCTGATGTCGTGCAGCTGCTCGGCGATCTGCCGACCGTAGGCGGACAGCGCGTCAGTCACGTCCAGCTCCGGGCGCACCGTACCGACCGCACGCGGCGCATCGGCATCGCCCACCAGGCGGATCGGTTCACGCGGCGTGCCGAGACCGATGGCCACTTCCGGGCAGACCGGCACGAATTCGAAATGCTGTGCCAGTGTCTCGCTGCACAGGCGCGATTCCTTGTGGCCGCCATTGAACCGCACCGGGTTGCCGAGCAGGCAGGCGCTGATTCCGATTCGGGGGGTGGGGAGCGTGGTGTGCATGATGACAACCTCTTGTACAAGATGAATTTCTGTACAACTTGATGCCATCATATTCTTCGGCTTGTACAAGTCAATATGTGGTGTACAAGATCTTGCGACTTTTCTTGTACAAGAAGGCGGCTGCCGGCAGAATAACGCTCAGCAACGCGGTGTCGCATCCTTGGCGGGCCGTCAATACGCGCTTCAGGCTCCCTGCGGTACCGACGGTGGCGGCTCTTTCTGCAACGAACGGGGCGCCATCAGCTGTACATTCGAATCATCGTGTATAGGTGTATGCTGTAGTTGAGGCGGGTCGACCAGCACAGCGCGCAGCGCAACAGGAGCTCACCATGAACATCTTGCTCACCGGCGGTACCGGGTTGATCGGGCGGGCGCTGTGTCGTCGCTGGCAGGCCGACGGGCATCGACTCTGGGTCTGGAGCCGCTCACCGCAGCGTGTGGCGCAGCTGTGCGGCGCCGAGGTAAAGGGCGTCGGCAGCCTGCAGCAGCTCGATGCGGTAGCGCTGGATGCCGTGGTGAACCTGGCCGGTGCGCCCATAGCCGACCGACCTTGGACTAAGGCACGCAAGAGCCTGCTCTGGGACAGCCGAGTGAGGCTGACCGAGGAACTGGTGGAGTGGTTGGGCCGGCGCGAGCAGAAGCCGGCGCTGCTGATCTCTGGCTCGGCAGTCGGCTGGTACGGCGACGGCGGCGAGCACCGCCTGACCGAAGCTGATCAGCCGGTCACCGCCGACTTCGCCAGCCAGCTGTGCAACGCCTGGGAAGAGCGCGCCAGCGAGGCCGCGGTGTTGGGTATTCGCGTGGTGCTGATACGCACCGGGCTGGTGCTGGCGCGTGATGGCGGCTTCCTGCAGCGCTTGCTGCCACCGTTTCGCCTGGGGCTGGGTGGCCGGCTGGGCAATGGCCGGCAGTGGATGCCCTGGATTCATATCGAAGACCAAATCGGTCTGATTGATTTTCTTCTGCGGCAGCCGGCGGCCAGCGGCCCGTACAATGCCTGCGCACCGACGCCGGTACGCAACCTGGAGTTCACTCGCAGCCTTTCCCGCTGCCTGCATCGACCGGCGTTGCTGCCGGTTCCGGCAGCGCTGCTCAAGCCTTTGCTCGGCGAACTTGCCGGGTTGCTGCTCGGTGGCCAGCACGCCCAGCCGCAGCGGCTGCAGGAGGAGGGCTACAGCTTTCGCTTCACCGATCTGGACTCGGCGCTGGCCGACTTATTGACGCACCCCTGAGCGGTGCACCCTGTGTGAAAATAGCGCGCCTGCCTGGAGCAAGGCGCCATCCTTTAACGTAGTCAGGAAGTTTGCATGACAGAGCAGGCGTTGTTGTTGGTCAATCTGGGTTCGCCAGCCTCCACGGACGTCGCCGATGTGCGCCGCTACCTCAACCAGTTCCTGATGGACCCGTACGTGGTCGATCTGCCGTGGCCGCTGCGCCGCCTGCTGGTCTCGATGATCCTGATCAAGCGGCCCGAGCAGTCCGCACATGCCTATGCCTCGATCTGGTGGCCGGAAGGGTCGCCGCTGGTGGTGCTCAGCCGCCGACTCCAGGAGGCGGTGAAACCGCATTGGACAAAGGGCCCGGTGGAACTGGCGATGCGCTATGGCGAGCCGTCGATCGAAGGGGCGCTGAAGCGCCTGGCCGGACAGGGCATCACCCAGGTGGCCCTCGCACCGCTCTATCCGCAGTTTGCCGACAGCACCACGACGACCGTCATCCAGGAAGCGCGCCGGGTCATCCGCGAGCACGGGCTGGATCTCAAGCTGTCGATCCTGCAGCCCTTCTACGATCAGCCGGAATACCTCGACGCGCTGGTGGCCAGCGCCATGCCGCACCTGCAGCAGGGCTTCGATCATCTGCTGCTGAGCTTCCATGGGCTGCCGGAGCGGCACCTGCACAAGTCCGATCCTACCGGTGCGCATTGCCTGAAGGGTGACGACTGCTGCCAGCGTGCCGAAGGTGCCGTGCTCGCCACTTGCTACCGCGCCCAGTGCATCCGCACTGCCGAGGGCTTCGCTACGCGTGCCGGGCTGCGCAGGGATCAGTGGTCGGTGTCGTTCCAGTCGCGACTGGGGCGTGCCAAGTGGATCGAACCCTACACCGAGACGCGCCTGGACGAACTGGCCGAGCAGGGCGTGAAGAAGCTGCTGGTGATGTGCCCGGCGTTCGTCTCCGACTGTATCGAGACGCTGGAGGAGATCGGTGATCGCGGACGCGAGCAGTTCATCGAGGCGGGTGGCCAGGAGCTGGTGTTGGTGCCGTGCCTGAATACCCACGAGGATTGGGTGCAGGCGCTGGTCCAGCTCTGCAGCCGAGCGCCGCAGGCGCTGTAAGCCTCGCCTGCGGTGATGTCGCCACGGGCGACGCCCTGGCCGTCATGCGCGGCCGTGGGCGACGCCGTGCGCTGTGGCTGAAACCATCTCCTCCAGTTCCATCGCCGGCATCGGCTTGCCGAACAGATAGCCCTGGAACCGATGGCAGCCATTGCCGAGCAGCACGCTTCGTTGGGCTCCGCTCTCGACGCCTTCTGCAATCACCTCCAGCCCGAGCCCACTGGCCAGCGCACAGATGGCCCGCACGATGGTCAGGCTGCTGGCGTCGTCCGGCAGACGGCGGATGAAGGTCTGGTCGATCTTCAGCTCATCCAGCGGCAGCTGCTGCAGGTAGCTCATGGACGAATAGCCGGTACCGAAGTCATCGATGGAGAAACGGATACCGTGCTGCTTCAGGCGCGTCATGCGGGCGATGGCTTCGGGCATGTTGTCCAGCAGCAGGGTTTCGGTCAGTTCCAGCTTGAGCCTGGCCGGATTGGCGCCGCTGCGCTCCAGCAGGTCGAGCAGTTTCTCGACGAAATGATCCTGATACAACAGATGAGCGCTGAGGTTGACCGAGAGCGTCAGGTCGGCGAATGCCGGTGTCGCCGCCCAGCGCGCCAGCTGGCCGCAGGCCTGCTGCAGCACCTGCAGGTCGAGGGCATGGATCAATCCGGCGTGTTCCGCCTGGGCGATGAAGGCGGCCGGGCTCAGCAGCCCGCGTTGCGGATGCTGCCAGCGCACCAGGGCTTCGGCCCCGATGACCCCTGCGTTCTGTTCCAGCTGCGGCTGGAAGCTGAGCACGAACTCGCCATTCTTCAGGCCTTGGCGAATCTCCGCTTCCAGGCGCAGACGTTCCTGTACCGCCAGTTGCATGCGCGGGTCGAAGAAGCGCAGGGCGTTCTTGCCGGAAATCTTGGCCTCGTACATCGACATGTCGGCGCGCTTCATCAGCTCGTCGCTGCTGCAGGCCTCGCCGCCGAACAGCACCACGCCGATGCTGGCGCTGCTGTACAGGCCGAGTTCGTTGAGGCGGTACGAACGATCCAGCGAGTTCAGCAGCTTCATGCCGATGTGTTCGGCCTGGGCCGCGGCGCGTAGTGGGTCGTCGCCGAGGTTCTCCAGCATCACCACGAATTCGTCACCGCCGAGGCGCGCGACCGTGTCGCTGGCGCGCACCTCGGCATGCAGTCGCTCGGCGGCGACGCGCAGGACCTGGTCGCCGGTTTGGTGGCCATGCAGATCGTTGATGTTCTTGAAGTTGTCCAGATCGATGAACATCAGCGCGCCCAACTGGTTGCTGCGCCGGCTGGCGGCCATGGCCTGGTGCAGGCGATCGAGCAGCAGCCGGCGATTGGGCAGACCGGTCAGAGGATCGTAGAAGGCCAGGTTGTGGATCCGCTCCTCGGCCGCCTTGCGATCGGTGATGTCGGTAAAGGCGGCGACATAATGGGTGACCTCGCCGTGGACGTTGCGTACGGCACTGATGGTCAGCCACTCGGGAAATATCTCGCCGCTCTTGCGCCGGTTCCAGATCTCGCCTTCCCACACGCCGGTGGCTTCGATGCTCGACCACATGGAACGGTAGAAGTCCGGCCCGTGTCTCCCCGACGCGAGCAGCGCGGTGGTCTGGCCGATGGCTTCGGCGGCACTGTACCCACTGATGCGGCTGAAGGCGCCGTTGACGCGCAGGATGCGGTTCTGCGCGTCGGTGATCAGCATGCCTTGCTGGGATTCGAAGGCGATGGCCGCGATGCGGCGCTCCAGTTCGGTATTGACGCGATCGGTGATGTCGCGGCTCAGCCAGACCACGGCGCGCTTCTGCCCCGGAGGCTGTTCCAGAGGCAACGCACGGCCTTCGAAGACCTTCGGGCCGCCGAGCGTCGGCAGGCTGTATTCGATCAGCTGCGGTGAGTCGCTGTTGAGGGTCTGCTGGATGAAACCGAGAAATCGCCGCTCCTCGGCCTCGGGCATGACGTCATGCAGGCGGCGGCCGAGCAGCTTGGACGGCTCGTCGTACAGCAGGCTGCGCTCGGCGCAGAGGATTTCCAGGTAGCGGCCATCCTCGTCGAGCACCAAGAGCAGGTCGGGAATGGCCTGGGTTATGGCGCGCAACCGTGCCTCGCTGAAGCGCAGCGCCTGTTCGATCCGATCCCGCTCCAGCAGATCGTTGAGCAACACGCCGAGGGTGGCGGTGGCCAGAGGAAGGATCAGCAGCGTCGGCAAGGCGATTTCCCGCACCGCCTCCGCGCCCAGCGGGCTTGGCAACAACAGGGCGATCAAGCCGAGCACGCCCAGGTGCAGAAGCACGCCGAACCCGAGCAGCTGCCAGAAGGCGATGCCGATCAGCCGCCTGCGCGAAGCGCAGCGGTAGGCCAGGCCGAGCGCGATGGGCAGCAGTACATTGGCCAGCCCCGGCACCACGCCGGGCCCGCCCATCCACAGGCGAAAACCACCCGCCAGCGCGCCCGCTATGCCCGCCACCAGTGGTCCGCCGAACAGCCCGGCCATGCTCAGTACCGCGGTACGTGCATCGAGGATGATGCCGGTCTGGCCGATGCTGGTGTTGAGCATGCCGAAAATGCAGGCGCTGCCGAACCAGAGGCCGGCGAGCAGTTTCGCGGAGCGTTGTCCGCTGCGGTTCCAGCTGCGGGTGGTAAAGGCCAGCAGCCAGCACAACGCGAGCAGCATGACCGCGTTTTCTACGACGGCATCGAGGGTCAAGACAGCATCCTAGGGCAAGAATGCCCACTGCAGGATTGTGGAAAATAGCAAATCGCCATTATTCCACGTCGAATGCGCTCGGCGGAACGAAACTTAGGTAGGGGTTCGCGGGAGGAGGTGCATGGCTGGCAGGCGGACCTCGTTCCGGCCCGCCGTCTGGCAGCGTGACTGGGCTTTCAGTGCTCGGCGAGCTTCGCCTTGAGTTCGCGGATTTCCGCTTCCAGCGCTTCGACTCGCTGCAAGGCGTCGACCTCGGCGGTGACGTTCTTCTGGATACCGATGAAGTAGGTCAGCTGGTCCGCTTCGTTGAATACCGGGGTGATGGACAGTTCGTTCCAGAACGGCGTGCCGTCCTTGCGATAGTTGCGGATGATCTGCCGGCAGGGCTTGTTGTTCTTCACCGCATCGCGGATGGCCTGTAGGCCTGGCTGGTCGCGGTCCTCCCCCTGCAGGAAGCGGCAGTCGCGATAGAGGATGTCGTCGACCGCGTAACCGGTCAGCCGCTCGAATGCCGGGTTGGCGTAGATCAGAATGTTGTCGTCGCCTTCCTGCTCGGCGACCACGATTCCGTCGTTGGAGGCTTCGATAACCAGTTGCAACAGCTTGGCATTGATCATGTCACGACATCCTGAAAGGGCATGCGGCGCATTCTAGAACAACTTGCCCCGATCGGTGCCTGGCCATGATGGTCCTCGCACAGCTCAATCGGCTCGTTTGCGGAAGAAGAGGGTGACCTGTCCCAGTTCGATGCCGAGCTTGCTCATGAAAGAGCGGTTCGCCAGGGTCTGTTCGTCGATGAGGTACATCCAGTCGTCGAAGTCGACACGGTAGACCTCGTCATCCACCGGCAGGCTGAGCACATAGCGCCAGCGCAGCGCATTGCCGGACACTTCGCCGCGCGCCTCGCCGATCACGTCGGCGGCAGTACCGCGCCAGCGACCCGGTGTGTCTTCGGTCAGCGTCCAGACCCGTCGCTGGGTGGTTCCGTCGCTGTAGCGGAAGTGCTCGTCCAGGATCAGCTTGTCGCCATCGAGGCTGCCGTCGATTTCCACCCGAAAGCGCTTCACCACTTCGCCGGAGCGCTTCTGGAACATGCCCCAGGCGTCGACCTTGCCAACGAAATAGTCCCTCAGGTCCAGACGGGGTTCCTCATTGCGGTAATGCTCGACATCGACTGCAGTGCAGCTCATCAGCAGCAGGCATAGCGTCAGGGTCATCATTTTCTTCACGGCGTGGGTTCTCCGCTTGGCGTGGATGTGAGCAGCCGCGCCGCCAGCAGTTTCAGCAGGCAGGGCAGGCCGGCATAGATCAGCGCGAGGTTCCAGCCGGCGGGTGTGCCGGGCTGGTAGCCGGTGAGCGCCAGCAGCGGCAAGGCCAGGCCGGCGATGGCCAGGGCCAGCTTGGCAAGCAGGCTCCACAGGCCGAAGTAGCCGGCGGTGGCGTCGCGTTCGGCTGCCGGGATGACGTCCGCCAGCAGCGCCGGCGGCAGTGCGAGGTCTGCGCCCAGAGCAAGCCCCGAAAGCACGCATACCGCGGCATAGGCCCACGCCGAACCGGGGTCCAGCAGCAGGGCCCAGACGAAGGCGGCACAAGCGCTGAGCATGCCGATCCGCCAGCTGCGGCGCTTGCCGAGCCGGTCCGCCAGCCGTGTCCAGAGCGGCAGGCCGGCCGCCCCGCTCAGGAAGTAGAGCGCCAGAAACAAGCCGGTCAGCTGCGCCAGCTGCAGGCGATCGGCGATGAAGAACAGCGCCAGTGTGGCTGGAATCGCCACCGCCACGGCGTTGATGAAGAAGATTCCCGCCAGCCGGCGGAATGCGCCATTGCGCAGCGGCTGGCGCCAGCTGGCGGGCACGCGTTGTGCGCTGCGCCGCGGCTGCGGCGCAGCGCACAGCAGGATGACCATCGCGGCGCAGAGCAGCACGGCGAAGGTGGCGGCAAAGACACTCAGCGCCGCAGCCATGCCGTACCGTGTCGCCAGCGCGCTGGGCAGGACGCTGGCGAGGACAACGCCGAACAAACCGGCACCTTCGCGCCAAGCCGCCACCCGGGTGCGTACATCAAGCTGATCGGAGAGCCGCGCGCCCCAGGCCAGGTAGGTGATGTTGACCAGGCTGTGCAGGGTGTAGGCGAGGGCCAGCGATGCCCCCAGCCAGACTGCGAGGGCGAGGCTGTCGAGGGCAGGGGGCGCCAGCAGCGCCGCCATCGCCAGGCTCAAAAGGAGGGCGGAGCTCGCCAGCAGACGCGTCCAGCCGCGCGGCGAGCGACGGTCTATCAGCCGGCCGAGCCAGGGGTCCTGCACGGTGTCCAGCAGGCGCGCCAGGAACAGCACGCTGCCGGTCAGGGCCAGACCGAGGCCGAGGTCGGCAGCATAGAAGTTCGGTACCAGCACATAGATCGGCAGCATGGCCATTGCCAGCGGCAGGCCGAGCACGCCGTAGGCGGCAAGGGCGGATTGCTTCATCGCTCACCCAGCAGACTGCGTCGCAGGCCTGGGTCGCGGCTGCGCGGGTCGAACCAGATGGCGAAGAAGGCCTCGGCAAACTGCGGGTCGGTCACCTCGTGGTGCAGCCGCTCGTTGACATAGAAGCGGCAGCCGCGCTCAGGCAGGTACACGCCGGTGATGCGCTCGCCGGGCCGAACATCGACGAAGGCCTGCTGCATGTGCTCACGCCAGCGTGCCGGCACAGATGCATCGAGGTCCGGACCGGAGAGCCGCTTCATCTCGTCGAGGCTAGTGCGCACGAAGTCGTCGCGACTGATGGAGCGGTGATAGGTCAGCTCCAGCGCGAAGGGCGTCCGGGCCTGTAGCGGCGCCGTCGGGCTCCACAATCGGGCGTCATAGATGCGAAAGCCGAATATCCGCAGCGTGCCCTCGCCAACCAGGCGCGCGGCCGGCATGGCCTCGCGCCAGCTGCCGCTGGCGAGGCCCGGCAGCAGGCAAAGCAGGCTGACCAGCGCGACGACACCCCGAGCGTTCATGGAGTCGCCTCAACGCTGGCCCGCAAGCGTGATGGACACCGAGTCGGCGAAGCGCAATGCGTGAGGCTTGTCGACTTCCACTTCGGCGTAGCGCACCGCCGGATGGGCCATGACCAGATCGAGCAGTTCCTGGGTCAGGCGCTCGAGCAGGGCGAAGCGATTCTGCTCGACGTGGCGGATGATCGCCTTGGTGATGGTGCGATAGTTGAGGGCCTGCTCGATGTCGTTGTCGCGAACCGCGTCGAGCGCCGGGTAGAGGATGAGCAGATTGATCAGCACATCCTGGCGGTTGAGAATTTCGTCCTCATTGATGCCGATGTAGGTGCGCAGGCGCAGGTCCTTCACGCGGATGCGCGCCATCCCAGGTTCCAGGCGCGGCATCACTGGCCCCTGCCGATCAGCTGGAGAAACTCCATGCGCGTGTTGCAGGAGTTGCGGAAGGCGCCGAGCATCACCGACGTGTTCATCACCGAGTTCTGCTTCTCCACGCCGCGCATCATCATGCACATGTGCTTGGCCTCGATGACCACCGCGACTCCGGCGGCGCCGGTCACTTCCTGGATCGCTTCGGCGATCTGACGGGTGAGGTTTTCCTGGATCTGCAGGCGCCGCGCATACATGTCGACGATGCGCGCCACCTTGGACAGACCCAGCACACGCCCGGTGGGGATGTAGGCGACATGCGCCTTGCCGATGAAGGGCAGCAGGTGGTGTTCGCACAGCGAGTACAGCTCGATGTCCTTGACGATCACCATTTCATCGTTGTCGGAGGCGAACAGGGCGCCGTTGACGATTTCCTCCAGGCTGCGCTGGTAACCGCCGCACAGGTACTGCATGGTCTTGGCGGCGCGCGTTGGCGTATCCCGCAGCCCCTCGCGCTCGGGGTCTTCGCCGAGGCCGGTGAGTATGTCGCGATAATGACCGGGCAGATCGTTCATGGTGGAGTCCCTTTCATGAAGGAAGTGAGCGGTCCTGTGCCCCAGTCCCGCAGCAAAAAACTATACTTGTACATGTTATGTACAAGTATATGTACAGCTTTTTGCCCGCTGCAACTGCAATGATTCGTCATCACGCTGCTTCGAGCGAAAAACGCCAATCACTCGCCAGCGCTACGGTTGGCGCGCTCGTTGCGTTGGCGGCAGGCCGGGGGAGGTGCCGGTGGGAGCGGTCTGGTCCGCGAACGCCACTGCGGGATACTCGTTAGGGACGAGACCTGATGCTTCGGATAGCCATTGCCGCTCAGCGCTCGTCCCTAGCCCCCGCTCTGGGCTTGGACGACGGAGCAGCACATCTTTCCGCACAACGCTGTGCGCCGTCTGGGTGAGGCAGCCAGTCCAGATGCGGGCGCAGCAGGCTGAAGGCCTGGTAGGCGAGCCGCAGCATCGGGCGCAGCGGCCGCCAGCCCAGCGGTGCTGCCCAGCGGCCATGGCCGGCCAGGCGCCAACTCCAGTAGGTGGCGTCGACCCCGGTCAGCCAGATGCCGCTGGCACTGCGAGCATGCAGACGGCGGCGCAGCTGCGGCAGATCGACGCCCAGGCCGGCGGGGTCGAAGCCCGCCGCGCTGATGTCGACCAGCCGCAGCCGCGTCGGATCGGCTTGCCGTTCCAGCCAGCGCACCTCGCGCGCGCAGAGCGGGCAGGAGCGGTCCACATAGAGCGTCAGCGGCAGGTCCGGCGTCATTTCATCGCATCTCGCCTTTGTACAACGTTTGTAGAGGGTATGCGGCGAAACGCTGGGTTACAATCTCGGCATTTCCATCAGCGAGCCGCCCCATGACCGAGCCTTCCGGCGCTTCGACCCTCGCCTCGAATGCCTTCGAGCAGCAGGAGCTGTTTCCCATCCGCGAAGTTTCCCGCCTGACCGGTGTCAACCCGGTCACCCTGCGTGCGTGGGAGCGCCGTTACGGCCTGATCCGGCCGACGCGCACGGACAGCGGGCACCGCCTGTACTCCATGGCCGACGTTGAGGCTGTTCGCAGCATCCTCGCCTGGACTGAACGTGGCGTCGCGGTCAGCAAGGTCGGCAGCATTCTGGCGCGCAGCGCGGCTACTCGCGAGGCGGAGGAGCCGACGGTCACCGCTACCGGCGAATGGAGCGAATGGCAGGCGCAGCTTCGCGAAGCAGTGCGCAGCTTCGACGAGGTGCGCCTGGAGCAGCTCTACGGGCAGGTGTTTTCCACCTATCCGCTGGCCGTGGTGTTCCAGGACGTGCTGCTACCGGTCTGGCAGGCGTTGTTGCTGCGCCAGGACGAATTCGGTGGAAGCAGCGAGTGGTTGTTTCTCGACGCTTTCCTGCGCGCGCGGGCGCTGCAGCGCTTGCAACTGGCCCGTGTGCCGGGCGCCCAGCGTGTCCTGCTGAGCGCGCTGCCGGGGCAGTGCCGTGAACTGGAATTGCTGGTGGCCGGCCTCTTGCTCAGCGGTGACAGCCTGGCCGTCACGGTATTGCCGCTCGGTCAGCCACTCGAGGAGCTGGCGCTGGTGTGCGACAAGATGCGTCCTCAGGGGCTGGTAATGTTCTCCAACGTACCGCCGAACGAGGTTCAGCTGCGCCAGTTGAACAAGCTGTCGCTGAGCCTGGATTGCCCATTGGCGCTGGCCGGCGAGGCCGCCGAGCTCGGGCGCGAGGCCCTTGCGGGCTCGCCGATCGCCTGCCTCGGCAGTTCCGGCAAGCTGATGCAACGCCGCCTGCGGCAGTTTCTCGCCGGCCAGCTGGACACCTGAGCGAATCCCTGCGCGGCGTAAAGGAGTACCAGCCATGAAACCCAGCGTTCCATCTGCCGTGCCGCCATCGCGCCATCGATTGCCCGGCGGCATGCGGCTGGGCTTCATCGCGTTGCCGCCTGGCAGCCAGGCCGCGGCGCTGGTGCGTGTGCATGCCGGTGCGCACGATGCTCCGCTCGATTATCCCGGCCTGGCGCACTTTCTCGAACACCTTCTGTTTCTTGGCAGTCACGGCTATCCCCAGGCGCAGTCGCTGATGCCCTTCGTGCAGGGCTGTGGCGGTCAGCTCAACGCGTCGACCCGCGAACGCCACACTGATTTTTTCTTCCAGGTACCGAGCGACGCGTTCGACGATGCGCTCAAGCGTCTGCTCGACATGCTGGCCCGACCACTGCTCGACCCAGCGGCGCAATTGCGCGAGCGGGAAGTGCTGCAGGCAGAATTCCTGGCGCGCGGCCGCGACCGCGAAACCCTCTGCGATGCCGCCATCGGCACAGCGCTTGGCGAAGCGCATCCGTTCGCGGCGTTTCACGCCGGCAACCGCGAGACGCTGCCGGTGGAAGACGAGGCATTTCAGCGGGCGCTGCACGGCTATCACCGGCGCTTCTACCAGACGGGCCAGCTCGAACTGCTGATCGCGGCGCCCTTTGCCCTTCAGCAGGTTCTGCAGACGCTCGATTGCCCGGAATGTCAGTTGCCGGGCGGTGAGCCCGTCACCCGTTCGATCCCACCGCTGCGAATGGCCGAAGGTCCCGCGTTGCGCCTGCAGGTCGCCGGCGCGCGGCCCTGTCTGAATCTGGCATTTGCCCTGGATGGTCTGCCGGGCGAAGCCGCAGTAGCGCTCGATCTGCTCGGGGCATGGTTGGCTTCCCAGGCGCCGGACAGTCTGCTGGCCCGGCTGCGCGAGCCGGACTGGTGCGATCGGGTCACGTTGCGCGTGCCGTATTGGCATCGCAGACAGGGTGTGGCGGTCGTCGAGCTGCAGCTGACCGACCAGGGCATCGCCGCGCGTACCCAGGTCGTCGCCGCCGTGCAGCAGTGGCTGCGCTTCATGACATCCGAGGCTCCGTGGGCGGCTGCCTGGGACGAATACGTGCAGATCCGCCAGCGCGGGCTGTTGGGCCGCGAGCCGCTTTCCCTGCTGCGCTACTGGGTGGACCCGGCGGCCTGGACGCCGACCCTCGATGCGCAACGCGTGCGTCAAGGGCTCGAGGCGCTGGGCGAGCAGCTGCACCGCAATCAGCCGCTGATCCTAACTGTCGATGACGAGGGCGGAGATCTGTCTGAGCCTATCGAGCCGTCGCCGCAGGGTTTCGCTTTGCGGCTGTCCATGGAACGCCTGGTGGCGCATGCAGCACCGGATTGGCAGTGGCGCCTGCCTTCACATAATCGCTGGTTGAGCGAACGGCTGTCGCCTCGCCGGGTGACTGCGGAGAAAGCCGGGCTGCGCTGGCTTGCACATGGCGACGGCGAGGCCTCCGGAGGGCTGGGCGCGCTCTACCTGCGCTGGCGTTTCGCTGCGCAGCAGCCGGCACCGGGACTCTGGTACGTGCTCCAGGCTGCCCTGCAGCCTTATACCCTGGCGGCCGAGCAGGCCGGCGTCGAGCTGCGCTTCGAGAACTACGGACGCAGCTGGTGCCTCGCGCTGTTCGGTTATGCCGAAGCGCTTCCCGTGATTCTGCGCGACCTGGTGGGGATCCTGGAGCAGCCGCCGGCGGCCGTGTTCGACCAGGGCCGCCGTTTGCAGGCCGACGCCGTGCGGCCCGGTGCGGACGAAATCCTCATTCGCCAGCTACTACGTCGCTTGCCCGTTCTGCTCGAGCCACCGGTGGCCGATGGGGGCGGGGAGCTGGATCAGTCGACCCTCGCGCAGGCATGGCTTCTGTCACAGTGGGACGCACTGGCAGTCGGGTTGCCGATGCACCTGAGCGGCCCGCTGCATGATGTGCTGGATGAGCTGCCCGGCGTTGCCACGCCGCTCGTGCAGCGAGATGAGGCCAGTCCCGCTCGCTATCGCTGGTGCCGCTTCGGCGACCCCGGAACGGAGACTGCACTGGTGCTGTTTTGCCCGCTGCCGTCTCGCACCCCTGCGGTCGAAGCCGCCTGGCGTCAGCTGGCGCGGCTAATGGAGGGCGCGTTCTTCCGCCGCCTGCGCAGCGAATTGCAGCTCGGTTATGCGGTGTTCTGCGGCTTCCGCCAGTTCGGCGGGCAGGGCGGGCTGGTCTTTGCGGTGCAATCACCCAGCGCGACGGCTGGCGAGCTCCTTGGCCATATCGAAGCCTTCCTCGAGTCCTTTGCCGGTCAGCTGGACGACCAGCCCACCCGCGCTTCCCAAGCCAGCGGTGCGCCGCCAGGTGGCAGCGATATGCGCCGTCATGCCGAGGCCAACTGGCAGGCGCTACTGGCAGGCTGCGATGCCGGCCATCCGGTTGCGGTCGCCGCGGCGATGGCGCAACTCGACTCCGAGGCGCTACGCCTGCAACTGCGGGCTCTAAGGGCGGCCGATGGCGGCTGGATCGTGGTCGCCAATGCCGACGCTGCGGATACGCGCTGGCACAGTCGCTGACCTCGTAACCGTCGCCCACTCCTTTCCGCTGCATTCACCCCAGTCATCGCAGGCGCGACGGCTGGGCTGTGCGCTGCTTTGGGTGTACGACCTAAGCCTGGTCGATCAGCCGCAGGGAGGAGATGCTTTGCGGGCAAGACGGTCTGCGTGCCGAAAGTAGTAGCGTTTCGCCGCTATCGCAGCGTATGTGCGCCAGGAGGGCCTTTCGATAATCGCTCCCGACACGACTGCGAGTCGTCAATACAGCGGAGAGCGCCATGCACAACAACAAGAAAGCCGTATCAACCCTGCTGCCACTGGCCTTGGCCAGTGCTGTTGCCATGACCGTGAGCCAGTCGGCTATGGCTGAGATCGTGCTCTATGACGAGAACGACACCACTTTCTCCACCGATGGTTATTTCAACACCTTCTACGTTCACAGCGACGTGGAGCGGGACGGCGAGCAGTTCGATCGCAAGCAGTCTCGGGTGAAGATGGGCTTCCTGCCCAACTGGATCGGCTTCAACTTCGGCAAGCAGGTCGGCGACCTCAAGCTGGGCGGCCGCTCCTCGTTCTGGGTGACCATCAACGACAGCGATACCAACGGTACCGAAACCGGCATCGACGTACGTCAGTTCTACGCCACCGCGGCCAACGAGCAATGGGGTGAAGTGCTGTTCGGTAAGGACTTCGGTCTGTTCGGTCGTTCCAACATCCTGCTCGACGAGATGCTCAGCGGCTACGGCCAGGTCAGCGACACTCTGGGGCTGGTCGATGGCGGCGGCGTCTCCTTCGGCAACATCGGTACCGGCTACCCGTACCCGTTCCCGACTTCGCAGATCACCTATCGCTCGCCGAAGATGAATGGTCTGCGTATCGCCGCGGGCATCATGGACCCGGTGGACACCACCGAGGACACCGATTCCGATCTGGACAAGGCCTACCAGGAAGCGCCACGTTTCGAAGCCGAGGTGACCTACGAGTTCGAACTGGGCGGTACCCAGTTCTACACCTGGATCAACGGCATGCAGCAGAGCTCGGACAATACCGACAGCAGCATCGACAAGGTTGACTCCAAGGGCCTGGGTTACGGTGTGCAGGCCAAGATGGGCAACCTGTCGCTGACCGCTTCGGGCTTCCAGGCCGAGGGCATCAACCCGTTCTTCACCAACAATGCCGGCGAGGCGCTGCTGCGTGAAGTGGACAGCGACGGCTACCTGCTGCAGGGCTCCTACCGTTTCGGCAAGAACCGCGTGGCGCTGTCCTACGGCAAGACCAAGGACGACGGCAACGGTCTGGGCAGTGCAGCCGACTACGAAACCCGCGGCATCGCGCTGTTCCACAGCATCAACGACAACCTGACCCTGGTCGCCGAGCTGAACCAGTTCGAGATCGAAGGGCGCGACACTGCAGCGCTGGATGAAGAAACCCGTACCTTCGCAGTGGGTGCGGCACTCAGCTTCTAAGCCGAATACAGGGCGCGGATGGCAGCCGAACCGTAGGTCGCGCCATCCGTTGCGATGCAGTGGTGCGTACGTCGAGCGTCCCCACGCCCTGAACACAGCGCTCTGCGCTGTAACCGCAAAGGCCGGCCCCTCAGGGGCCGGCCTTTTCGCCATCAGCGCCGCCGGCGTCGGTTCCGCACGCTAGGCACCGCCTGCGTTGTTTCGTCGCGATGCTACCTAGGCAGGCCTTTTCCGGTACTCAAGTAGCATTTTCGTGCCATATGCCCTGCCCAAGAATGGGGTCATCCGATTCAGGCTGTGCGGGGTGCGTGCGTGACCGAACATCAAGGCGAAGTGATCCGCACGGCGATGTCCGATGCACGGCTGGCCGAAACGGTGGCCCAGGATCTGGCCCGACAGCTGATGCATCCGCATCTGGGTTTCGTGCTGTTCTTCTGCTCGGCCGAATACGACCTGCCCGCGCTGGGTGATGCGCTGCGCCAGTACTTCGGCGGCGTGCGCCTGGTGGGCTGCACCTCGGCTGGCGAGATCACGTCCCAGGGTTACGGACGCAGCTGCGTGACAGCGGTCGGCTTCGACCACCGCAGTTTTTCCATCGCCTGCGAGCTGATCGACGAGATGGACCGCTTCAGCCTGATCGAAGCGCAGCAGCTGGTCGAGCGCCTGGGCAGTGACTGTCGCAGCAACTCGCTGGCGCCGATCAAGGATCACAGCTTCGCGCTGACACTGCTCGACGGCTTATCCAGCCGCGAGGAGCTGGTGCTGTCGGCCCTCAGCGCCGCCTTCGGCAGCATCCCGCACTTCGGCGGGTCGGCCGGTGACGACAATCATCTGAGCGACACCTACGTCTATTACGACGGTCGCTTCTACAGCGGCGCGGCAATCGTGGTGCTGATCAACACCTGGCTGGATTTCGAGGTGTTCACCACTCATCACATCCTGCCGCGCGAGGAGAAGCTGGTGGTAACCCGCGCCGACAGTACCAGCCGTCGGGTCTACGAACTGAACGCCGAGCCGGCCGCCGAGGAGTATGCGCGGCTGATCGGTGTGCCTGTCAGTGACCTCGACCATCGACTGTTCGCCGCCCACCCCCTGGCGGTGCGTATCAACGAACACTACTACGTGCGCTCGATCCAGAAGGTCAACGACGACCTGAGCCTGACCTTCTATTGCGCGGTGGAGAACGGCATCGTCCTCACCGCCATGCAGCCCGGTCCCTTGATGCCCAACCTGGAGGCGCTGTTCCAGCGACTGGAGCAGCGCCTCGGCCCGCCGCTGCTGACCATCGGCTGCGACTGCTTCCTGCGCCGGCTGGAAATCGAGGCCGATGGCAGCAGCGAGCAGACATCGGCCTTTCTCCGACGCCAGCAGGTGATCGGCTTCAACACCTACGGAGAGCAGTTCAATGGCATGCACATCAACCAGACCTTCACCGGTGTCGCCATTGGCCGACCGGGAGGACGGGCGAGTCGCTGAGCTGCTGGCGCGGCAGGCCGAACTCGAACGGGAGAACCACAAGCTCAAGCGCATCAATGCGGCACTGATCGAGCGCGTGGAATCCAGCGGTGCCGGCCGCGATGCCTCCTACGCGGCCTTCCAGCACTCGGTGGAACTGGCCGAGCAGGTGCGCGAGCGCACCGATGCCCTGAATCAGGCGATGGCTGAACTCAAGGGCAGCAACCAGCTGCTCAGCGATGCCCGCTTGCGCGCGGAAACCGCTCACCAGCATCTGGTGGACGCCATCGAGAGCATCTCCGACGCCTTCGTGCTGTTCGACCGCGATCAGCGCATCGTGCTGTTCAACCGCCGCTTCAAATCGCTCTGGACACGCACCCGCGCGCGCATCAATGCCGGCACGCGCCTGGCCGAGGTGCGGCGCATGGCCGAAAGCACCGGCCTAATCGTGGAGGAGCACCGTGGCAAGGGCGACGAACCCACGGTGTACCGGCTGAACAACGGTCGCTGGGTGCAGGTCAGCGAGCGGCCAACCCGCGAAGGCGGGCTGGTGATTCTCTACACCGATATCACCGAGGTGAAGGTCAGCGAGACCATGCGCCGCGAGCAAGCGCTGGCGCAGAAGTCGCGGCTGCTGCAGCGGGCGGTGGACAACCTGTCCCAAGGCGTGGCGATGGTCAGCGCCGAAGGCGCGCTGGAGCTGTGGAACCGACGCTTCCTCGAGCTCTGCGGGCTGGCGCCTATCGAGGCGCATCGACCGTTCGAGGAAGTCATGGCCGACAGCGAGCTGACCCTGCTCACGCCCAACAGCCGTGACGCCCGCGGCCGGCCGATTCGCGAACTGGAACAGCGGCTGTTCGACGGTCGGGTGCTGGAGATTCGTACGCACCCACTGCCCACCGGCGGTTTCGTCAATACCTTTACCGATATCACCGAGCGCTACCGTCATGCCGAGGCGCTGCGCGATAGCGAGCGCTGGATCCGCCTGATCACCGACCATGTGCCGGCGCTGATCGCCTACGTGTCGGCCGATCTCACCTACGAGTTCACCAACAAGGTCTACGAGGAGTGGTACCGCTGGCCCAGCGACGGCATGCTCGGCCAGTCCCTGCGCGAGGTGCACAGCGGCGAGCACTGGCGGCAACTGGAGCCCTACATCGATCGCGCGCTGTCCGGCGAAAGCGTCAGCTTCGAGATGGCCGAGCGCAACCATGCCGGCCAGCAGCGCTACATGCTGCGATCCTACGTGCCGAACCGGCAGGCCAACGGCGAAGTGGCCGGCATCTTCGTGCTGATCCAGGACATCACCGACCGCCGGCGCACCGCCGAGGCGCTGCATCAGGCCTACCAGAACCTTGAACAGCGGGTTCGCGAGCGCACCGCCGAACTCACCAGCCTCAACGACCAGCTATTGCGCGAGATCGACGAACGCAGCCATGCCGAGGCGCGGTTGCGCGAAGCCAAGCGCGAAGCTGAATTGGCCAACCTGTCGAAGACCAAGTTCCTCGCGGCGGTCAGCCACGACCTGCTGCAGCCGCTCAATGCCGCGCGGCTGTTCACCAGCGCTCTGCTGGAGCAGCCGGGCGCCTCCAGCGGCGGGCTGATCCGCAATATCAGCAATTCACTGGAGGACGTGGAAAATCTGCTCGGCACTCTGGTCGACATTTCCAAGCTGGATGCCGGCGTGATCAAGCCGGATATCGCCCCATTCGCCGTCAGCGAACTGCTGGAAAACCTGGCCATGGAGTTTCGCCAGATCGCCGGGGCTGAGCAGTTGCAGCTGGACTTCATTCCCTGTTCGGCGCTGGTGCGCAGTGATATCCAGTTGCTGGCGCGCATCCTGCGTAACCTGCTGACCAACGCCATTCGCTACACGCCCAAGGGACGCGTGCTTCTGGGGTGCCGCCGGCGTCGGCAGAGCCTTTCCATCGAGGTCTGGGATACCGGCGTGGGCATCCCCGCGGACAAGCTCGAGGAAATCTTTCAGGAGTTCAAGCGCGGCGAGGGCGTGCGACCGAATCAGGATCGCGGCCTCGGTCTGGGTCTGGCCATCGTCGACAAGATCGCCCGCATGCTCGGCCATCGCATCCGGGTCAGCTCGCATCCGGGCCGCGGTTCCTGCTTCGCCATCGACGTGCCGCTGGCCAAACGCGCGCCCAAGGCGCGGCCGGAGCCGAGCACCACCGAACTGGTGCTGCAGCGACTACAGGGCGCTCGGGTGTGGGTGCTGGACAACGACACGGCGATCTGCGCCGGCATGCGTACGTTGCTCGAAGGCTGGGGCTGCAAGGTGATCACGGCACTGTCCGAAGAAGACCTGGCGCGGCAGGTGGACAACTTCCACGCCGAGGCCGATCTGATGATCGCCGACTACCACCTGGACAACGGCCACACCGGCATCGATGTGGTGGCCACCGTCAATGCGCGGCGCGCCAGCCCGCTCCCGGCCCTGATGATCACCGCCAACTACAGCAACGAGCTTAAGCAGCAGGTCCGCGAGCTCGGCCATATGCTGATGCACAAGCCGGTGCGGCCGATGAAACTGAAGACTGCCATGTGCCATATGCTCGAGCACGGCAGCGCGGGCTAGAGGCCTGCGCTGCCTTCGCGGCTGGAGTGGTCAGCGCTGCGGCCGCGTCCAGATTCCACGCCCCGGCAGCCGCTCGCGGTCATGCGTGCGCTCCAGGCCCAGCGCGGGGCCCTTGGGGACGATTCCAGTGCCGTTGATCTGCCGATGGCTGGCGTAGTAGTGGTGCTTGATGTGGGTGAAGTCCACGGTCTCGGCGATTCCCGGCCACTGGTACAGCTCGCGCAGCCAGTTCGACAGGTTCGGATAGTCCTCGATGCGGCGCAGGTTGCACTTGAAATGCCCGTGATACACCGCATCGAAGCGAATGGCAGTGGTGAACAGGCGCCAGTCGGCCTCGGTCAGGTACTCGCCGGTCAGGTAGCGCTGCTTGCCCAGTCGCCGCTCCACCCAGTCGAGTTCGCGAAACAGCTCGTCGAAGGCTTCCTCGTAGGCGTCCTGGGTGGTGGCGAACCCGGCGCGGTAGACCCCGTTGTTGATCGCCGGATAGATCCGTGCGTTGAGCGCATCGATCTCGCCGCGTAGCGGCTCCGGATAGAAATCCAGCCGCGAGCCGGTGATGACATCGAAGGCGGTATTGAGGATGCGGATGATCTCGGCGGACTCGTTGTTGACGATGCACTGGCGCTCGCGGTCCCACAGCACCGGCACGGTGACGCGGCCGGAATAGTCCGGATCGTCGCGGGTGTAGCGCTGGTGCAGAAATTCCAGATCGTCCAGCGCGTCGCCGCTGGAGCCGGTGGCCTTGTCGAAGGTCCAGCCGTTCTCGGCCATCAGCCAGCTGACCACCGAAACGTCGATGAGCGATTCCAGCTCCTTGAGCTTGCGGTAGATCAGCGTGCGGTGAGCCCAGGGGCAGGCAAGTGACACGTATAGGTGATAACGACCGGCTTCGGCCGGATAGCCGGTCTTGCCCTTGGGGCCCGGTGAACCGTCCGGCGTGATCCAGTCATGGCGCTTGGATTGTTCGCGCTCGAATCTTCCGTCGCGGTTTGCATACCAGCGGTCATGCCACTGGCCATCGATCAGTAATCCCATGATGCCCTCCTGTTACGGAATAGGAGGGCAGTCTAGGAAGCATCGTTCGATCGATGTGACCGAACGGCCGCTTAATCCTATCGCTTAAATCGATGAGTGCCGGCTCTGCCAGTAGTCATGCGCCTGCCCGAAAGCCGCGTCCCGCGTGGCGCCAAGGCCGCGCAGGGCCAGGGCCATGGTGGCGATCACGGCGAGTTCGCCGTAGGCATCTTCTTCCCGACCTTCCCAGACCGCCAGCAGATGCCGAGGGTCTAGCTGGGCCGGTTTCACATGGCGGCGCTCGGACAATGCCGGCCATTCTTCATCCCAGGGCAGCCCGCCAGTGGTGCCGTAGAGGTGGGAAATATTGTCCGGATTCATCTCGACCTCGCCGCCTTCGCCCTTGATGACGATGGCGTGGTCGCCGAGCAGGGTGCTGGCCTGGCGATGGGTGTCCTGATAGCCGGGATGGAAGATGCTCTGCAGCCCGCAACGCGCACCCAGCGGGTTGAGCAGGCGCGCCAGCGAGTGGATTGGCGAGCGCAGGCCGAGCAGGTTGCGCATGTCGATCATGCGTTGCAGCACCGGCATCCAGGCACCCAGTGGAATGAAGGCAAGGCGGTTCTCATCCAGCGCAGCACCGACCTCGGCCCAGTCGTCGCAGCGGCGGATACCGAGCAATTGCAGCTGCTGTTCGGTATAGATGCGCCCGGCGGTGTGGGCGCCGCCGCCGTGCATGACGATGCGCACGCCGTTGGCTGCCAGGCACTTGGCTGCGAGCAGGTACCAGGGCAGGTGGCGTTTCTTGCCTGCGTAGCTTGGCCAGTCCAGGTCGACAGCCGTCTTCGGCGCTTGCACCCGCTCGCGTACCGCTTCGGTGAATCCGGCCAGCTCTGCGGCGCTTTCTTCCTTGTGCCGCAACAGCATGAGGAAGGCGCCGAGCTGGGCCTCCTCGACCTTGCCGTCGAGCAGCATGCCCATGGCTTCGCGGGCTTCTTCACGCGTCAGGTCGCGGGCGCCACGTTTGCCCTTGCCGAGGATGCGCACATACACGGCGAAGGGGTGTTCGGCAGGAGTCTCGAGGATCATAGGCAATTGCTCGGTTTCGGCAGCCCCGCCAGCTTGGCGGCCAGTTTGGCTGGGGTGCCCTTGAACAGACGGTTGAGGTGCAGGCTGTTGCCTTTTTCCGCGCCGAGTTTGAGCGCGGCATACTTGATCAGCGGTCGCGTCGCCGGGGAGAGCTGGAACTCGGCATAGAAGGCGCGCAGCAGATGAATGATCTCCCAGTGCTCGGCTTCGAGGGCCAGCTCCTCCCGCGCCGCCAGGGCCTCGGCCACGGCTTCGCTCCAGTCCGCCAGATCGACGAGAAAACCGTCCTGGTCCAGCGCGATCTCGCGCCCTTCGACGATCAGGCTCATAGCCAGCTGTTGACCCGCGGATAGCGACAGGTCAGCTCGACGAAGCCGGGATAGTCCAGCAGCTGGACGCGCGGCGGCACGACGGTGATCGAGCGTGCCTGAACGTCCTCTTGCAGGGCGAACAGCGCGACCTGCTCGGGAAGCTGTTGCAGCGCCAGGCACGGTTGGCTGCCGGGCTGTAGCGCGTAGGTGGCGTCACCGGTCAACAGCAGGGCGTCGGCGTCGCCCAGCAGCGGCAGGCAACTGGCGAAGCGGCTGTCGCTGAACGGCGAATGAGAAAGCAGGTGCAGAGTGGCCATCAGAGGGTGATCACGTGGTCGTAGCGGTTGATCAGGGCGCGCAGGTCTGCATCGTCGAGGACCTCGACCGGCAGCGCCAGCGTCGATTCGGCGAGCTGGCGCTCGCTGAGGCTGCGTCGCGCAGCGAACAGGGCATCGATACCGAACAGCGGCAGTGCCTGCAGATTCGCGGTCAGATCCTTCTGTTCGACGGATGCCGCCAGCTGCGTGGGGGCGAGCTGGAATACGCCATCGTCGAGGAACAGCAGCCCCAGCGGTAGCTCGAAGGCGCCGCCAGCCAGCACGATGTCCAGCGCTTCGCGGGCGGATGGGCCGGACCAGGGCGCCTGGCGGCTGATGATGAGCAGGGAGCGCGCCATCAGTGACCTCCGAAGCAGACGAGGCGATCGGCTTGCTGTGCCGCCTCGTGCAGTTGGCCCAGCCCGGATAGCTCCCAGCCGGCGGCGAGGTTTGCCGCGGGTCGCCGATAGCGCTGCGCCTCGCCGGCATCCAGCACACCGCGACGCAAGCCGGCCGCGATGCAGACCACGCCATCCAGTTGGTTGGCGGTGACGAAGCGGCTCCATTGCGCCGCGACATCCAGTTCGTCCTGGGCCGCGACGATGTTCGCCGAGGCGCTGTGTACGCCGTCCTGGTAGAAAAACAGGCGACTGATCTCGTGGCCGCCAGCCAGCGTGGCTTCGGCGAAGCGCAGCGCGCGACGCGTGGCCGGTGAGTGGGGCGGGGCGAACAGGGCGATTACGAATTTCATCGGGGCACCATTGCGAAACAGCCGACATGATACGCCAGCCGGGCGTATGAAGAATCCGTCGTCGGCCATTCCGGTGCTCGTCCGTCGACGACGGTGCCGCGAGAATGCCCGAGTCTGCGAGCGGGCGGGGAGGGGCGGTCGGGCGGGCCAGCATTGCTCGGGTCTTCGCCCCTCCGGTAGATTGGCCGGCTTTCTGCCCGGTACCGGGCCTGGCTGTCTGGATATCCCATGTCTGTTGCCGACGCTTCCGCTTTGCCTGATTCCGTTTACCGTCAGCCTGGCTTTGTGCCATTTCTGATCAGTCGCGTGCTGGCCATGTTCGCCGTGCAGATCCTCGCCGTCGTGGTGGCCTGGCAGGTGTACGGCATGACTCGCGATCCGCTGTCGCTGGCCTATGTCGGCCTGGCGCAGTTCGTCCCGATGTTCCTGCTGCTGATGCCTGCCGGCGACCTGATCGATCGCTACGATCGCAAGCGCATCCTCGCCCTGAGCTGGGCGCTCGAGGCAATCTGCGCGGCGGCTCTGCTGTGGCTCTCGCTGAGCGGCGGGGCGGTGCTCAGCTTCTATATCGTGTTGGTGTTCTACGGCTGTGCCCGTGCTTTCACCGGACCGGCGTTGTCCAGCCTGTTGCCGCAGATCGTGCCGCGCGAGCGCCTGGCTGCAGCCATCGCCGCCAACAGCATGATCGTGCGCGGCTCCACTATCGCCGGCCCGGTGTTCGGCGGAGGCCTCTACGCAATGGGTGGCGGTGGGCTGACCTATGCGGCTTGCCTGCTGTTCTTCCTCGCGGCAATCGTGCTGTTGCAACGGGTACCGGTGCGCTACGGCGAGGCCATGCGGGCGCTGGAGGCTACCGCATGGCAGCGCTTCACCGCAGGCATCCGCTTCATTCGCTCGCGGCCGATCATCCTCGGCACCATCTCGCTGGACCTGTTTGCCGTGCTGCTCGGCGGCGTGGTCGCGCTGTTGCCGATCTACGCCCAGGAGGTGCTGGAAGTCGGCCCGACCGGCCTTGGTGCACTGCGCAGCGCCATGGCGGCGGGCGAGGTGATGGTGGGCTTCTACCTGAGCACGCGGCCGTTCAACCGCCATGTCGGCATGACCATGTTCATTGCCGTGGCGGTGTTCGGTCTCGCCAACATGGTCTTCGCGCTGTCCAGCCTGTTCTGGCTGTCGTTCGCCGCGTTGTTCGTCGCCGGAGGTGCGGACATGGTGAGCATGTACATCCGCTCGTCGCTGATCCAGTTCTCCACGCCGGACGCCATGCGTGGACGCGTCAATGCCGTGAACATGCTGTTCATCGGTTCGTCCAACGAGCTCGGTGAGTTCCGCGCCGGCACCAGTGCCGCCTGGCTCGGTGCGGTACCGGCGGCGCTGCTGGGCAGCTTCTGCACGCTGGCGGTGACCGGCGGCTGGATGCTCGGCTTCAGGAGTCTGCGCCAGGTGAACCGCTTCGAGGATGCCTCGCCCGAGGCTCAGGCCTCGCGCGCCGGCTGAAACGCGACGTATTGACCGCCCAAACGAAAACACCCTGCGAAAGCGCGGGCCTTCGCAGGGTGTCGGATTGCTCGCCGAGGCGGGCGGGTTCAGCCGTGAATCAGTCGTCGCCGCCGAAGATGCCCAGCAGCTGCAGGAGGCTGATGAACAGGTTGTACAGCGAGACGAACAGGCCGATGGTGGCCATGATGTAGTTGCGCTCGCCACCGTGGATGATCGCGCTGGTCTGGAACAGGATGCAGGCCGAGGAGAACAGCACGAAACCTGCGCTGATCGCCAGCTGCAGCCCGGTGATCTGGAAGAAGAAGCCCGCCAGCATCGCACCGATCAACACGAAGAAGCCCGCGGTGATGAAGCCGCTGAGGAAGCTCATGTCCTTGCGGGTGATCAGCACGTAGGCAGACAGTCCGAAGAACACCAGAGCGGTCATCGACAGCGCCGAGCTGATCAGCTCACCACCGTTGGCCAACCCCAGGTACATGTTGAGGATCGGACCCAGCGTGTAGCCCATGAAACCTGTCAGGGCGAAGGTGGAGACCAGGCCCCATGCCGAGTTGCGCAGCTTGGCGGTGAGGAAGAACAGGCCATAAAAGCCGATCAGTACCACGAAGATGTTCGGGTAGGCCGCGTTGGCCTGCATGGCCAGGTAAGCCACCAGGCCGCTGAACGCGAGGGTCATGGCCAGTAGCCCGTAGGTGTTGCGCAGGACCTTGCTGACCTCACGCTGTTCGACCTGCGTGTGGCTAAGCGCGTATTCGTGTTCGTGCATGGCGACACTCCTTGGATGAAATCAAGCCTGGGACGATTTGTCCCGGATCATAACAGAGGCAGTCCAGCTGCCTAGCATCAGTGTTTGACAGTGTATTTCTATCCGGTACTATTGCGCCCGCTTTATCCGGAAGTGTGGCCGAGTGGTTGAAGGCAGCGGTCTTGAAAACCGCCGAAGGGGAGACCCTTCCCAGAGTTCGAATCTCTGCGCTTCCGCCATCTGCAATCCTGAAGGCCCCGTACTCCGGGGCCTTCAGCGTTTATGAGGTGCGGAAAATTGGGTGAGAATGTTCCCATATTGTTCCCATCCGCATCTGACTTTTCCTGGCCCCCAGCGTCGAGCCCGACGTTCCGTTTGGTGCCTGTCCCACCGCGTACCCGTGATATCTCCATCCGGCTTGTGGTGCTGTTGGCAATCGGGCCGCCTGCGAGGCGGCCGCTGCTGCTAGAATCCGCGCCCCGACAAAAGGAGTTGTCGCCATGAAACGATTCAGACAGCCGGAGGCCTTCGCTCTGGTCCAGCAACACTACGAACCGCTGGTGTTCAACGCACGGATGGACTCGCCAACCACGGTGCGCGTAATGTTGCTCGATGAGGCCACCGGCGAATCCCTGCTGCTGACCGGACTGCCGTGCCGCATCTCGCTGTCGCGCGCTGAAATCGCTGGCTTGATCGCCTCCATCGATGCCGATGCCGCCGCGCTTCGGCCCGCTCTGCTGAACAAGCTCAAGCGTCCACGGCTACTCGGCTGATCGACCCGTTCCGCTTGTCCCGCCTGCCATCTCCAAGCCCGGCGCCAGCGAGCTCAACAGACGTCTGGTGAGAAACGGTGCCTGTTCCCTCAGCGAAAAGAGCTTGGGCGACAGCAGCCAGGTATGGGTGATGCCCATCAGGCTCGAATAGAGCAGCAAGGCCAGTGATCGCGCCGATCCTTCATCCGCGTGCGCCTTGGCAATCAGCTCTTCCAGCAGCTGCACCATGGCACGGGTGAGCTTGCGTTCGCGCTTGAGCGTGCTCGCCATCTGCGCGGTGAGTTCGGTCTTGTTCAGCAGGATCTCGAAGGACTGCCGATACCAGCGCTCGTCCAGCAGCAGGCGAAACCATTCGCCGACGAAGTGCTCCAGCGCAGCCTGCGGGCTGCCGGCCAGCTGGCGACTCTGCTCGATCAGCTGCTCCAGCGGCTCCTGGGAATAGGCCAGCACCGCTTCGTACAGCTCATCCTTGCTCTTGAAGTGCCAGTAGATCGGGCCACGGCTGAAGCCGGCGGCCTCGGCGATCATCGCCAGGGTGGT
Organism: Stutzerimonas sp. Brlt_14; assembly: GCF_051948915.1. NCBI lineage: Bacteria > Pseudomonadati > Pseudomonadota > Gammaproteobacteria > Pseudomonadales > Pseudomonadaceae > Stutzerimonas > Stutzerimonas sp. Brlt_14. The sequence continues at coordinate 364,897 of NZ_JAYJLM010000002.1, read as the reverse complement.
GTTCGAATAGCCGTTGCGGCTGAACAGCTCCAGCGCCGCAGCGATGATCTTGAGGCGGGTCTGTTCGGCGTCTTCTTTGGTACGGCGCATGAGGCTCCTCGAAATGCGCGGCGGCCACGCAGCGTGCCGGCAAGGCCCGCTGCGTGGCAAGCCCTCACAGGGCGCCGTCGGCGGCCATCTGCATGTAGGTGGTGTCGAAGCGCAGCTTGAGATTGCCCTGATCACCGAGCGCGCCGGCCGGCATGGCGATACCGACAAAGTCCGCCGAATCGGCACCGTCGCCCAGCAGGCCGTGGTCGAAGGAGAACTTGCGCACGCTGTCCATCGCTTCGTGGGCCGGTTCGCCGGAGATGAAGGCGACCGCTTCGGCTGGCTGATAGAACATGTGGGTGCCCTTGAGTTGCGCCTCGTAGCCGGCCTGGTCGGTGCCGGAAGCTGCGCCCAGTTGGGCGCGTAGCTCGGCGCCTTGCGGCGTGTCGCTGGCCATGATTGCCATCACCTCGTACCAGGCGCCGGTGACTGCCTTGCCGAACGCGGGGTTGTCGGCCAGCGTCTCGCTGTTGACGATCAGCAGGTCCTTGACGTGGCCCGGCACGCTGGCAGAGTCGAAGACCTGATGTGCATCCGGTGTGGCGGCGACTTCCTGCAGCAGCGGACTCCAGGTCGCCACGTTGCGTACATCGGCCGTGCTGAAGGCAGCGACGATGTCGGCGTCCGAGGTGTTGACCACCTGCACGTCCTTCTCCGACAGGCCTACGCTGTCCAGCGCCTTGGCCAGGATGTAATGCGACACCGACAGTTCCACTAGGTGCACCTGCTGGCCCTTGATCTGTTTGAGATCGCTGGTGCCCTTCATCACCAGGCCGTCGTTGCCGTTGGAGTAGCTGCCGACGATCAGCGCGGTGGTGTCGACGCCACCGGCCGCCGGAATCGACAGCGCATCCATGCTGGTGGCGACCACGCCGTCGAACTGGCCGGCGCTGTACTGGTTGATGGACTCGACGTAGTCGTTGATCTGGCTGATGTTCACCTCGATCCCGTACTTGTCGGCCCACTTCTTCATGATTCCTGACTCGTCGGCGTACTTCCAGGGCATCCAGCCGACGTAAATGGTCCAGGCCAGGTTGAAGGTCTTTTTCTCCTCCGCCTGGGCCAGCGGGGAGAGGGCGGCGAGGGCAATGACCCCGGCGCAGAGCAGCTTTTTCATCATGGTGCCGTGCATGGCGGTACTCCCGGTTCAGAAGAACTTCAGATAGCGCTGGATTTCCCAGTCGGAAACATGGGTGTGGTAGGCATTCCATTCGTCGCGCTTGAACTCGACAAAGGCCTGGTACATGGCATCGCCGAACACCTGGCGCGACAGCGGGTCGGCCTCGAAGGCGTCGATGGCTTCGCTGAGGGTGCGCGGCAGGGTCTCGATGCCCATCTGCGCGACCTCCCGTTCGCTGTAGTGATACATGTTCTCGCGGTGCGGCTGGCCGGGATCGAGCTTGTCGCGGATGCCCTCCAGGCCGGCGGCGAGGATCATCGCGGCACCGAGGTAGGGGTTGCAGCCGATGTCGGCGGCGCGGCATTCGACCCGCGCGCCCTGGGATGGAATGCGCAGCATGTTGGTGCGGTTGTTGTTGCCGTAGCAGCAGAACACCGGCGCCCAGGTCGAGCCGGACATGGCGCCCTTGCGGATCAGCCGCTTGTAGCTGTTGACCGTAGGCGCGATGACCGCGCAGATGGCCTTGGCGTGTTTCAGCACCCCGGCGATGAAGTGATAGGCCAGCGGGGTCACGCCGCAGCCGTAGGGGTCTTCGCCATCGACTTCGAACAGGTTCTTGCCGGTCTCGATGTCGGCGAGCGACATGTTGTAGTGCGCGCCGCTGCCGGTGCGGTTGGCCGAGGGCTTGGGCATGAAGGTGGCGAAGGCGCCGTGCTTGCGGGCGATCTCGTTGGCCATCATGCGGAAGAACACGAAGCGGTCGGCCATGCCGAGGGCGTCGGTGTACTTGAAATCGGTTTCGAACTGGCCGTTGGCGTCCTCGTGGTCGAAGGAGTAGACGCCCCAGCCCATCTCGTTCATCGCCTGCACCAGTTCGTCGACGATGGGCAGGTTGTCCATCAGCAGGCGCGGGTCGTAGCAGGGCTTGGCCATGTCGTCGCGCTCGGAAATGGGCGCGAAGCCGCCATCCGGGGTGTCCTTGAACAGGAAGAACTCGGTCTCGATGCCGAGGTTGAAGGTATAGCCCAGCGCTGCAGCGGCTTCGGTCTGGCGCTTGAGGATGCCGCGCGAGCAGGCGTCGAAGGGCTTGCCGTCCAGGTAGAGGTCGCTGGCGAACCAGGCGAGATCGCGGTTCCAGCTGCACTGGGTGGCGGTCGCCGGGTCTGGCATCGCGGCCACCTCGTTGTCGCTGATCTCCTGCGGGACGCCGTCCAGCGCCGCACCGGTGTAGAGCTCGGAGCCGCGGAGCATCTGGCCGAGATGGGCGATGGGGACGAACTTGCCCTTGATCACGCCGTGGATGTCGACGTAGCTGGCCATCGCGTACTTCACACCCTTGTCCTGCAACTGCTGTTTCAACTCCTCGACGGAGGAGAGGGGAAAGCTGGTCATCGGCTTGCGCTCCTTGGAGTCATGAATGGCGGCCGGGGCCGCTGGCACGATTCCTTCATCCAATATACATGCCAGCGTGTATAGAAACGGGCCGACGCTGGTGCCGCCTGGCGCCCTCCGCGCCACTGCAGGAGTCACGCAGATGATTGAAATAAAAAGGGAAAAGAAATTTTTCGCGCTGGGCGAAATGCGCCTCGAAAACGGCGAACGCCTGCGCAATGCGCGGCTCTGCTATCAGGTAGTGGGCACGCCGAACCGCGCGCGGGACAACCTGGTGCTGATTCCTAGCTACTACGGCGGCACACATTGGGGCAGCCTGCCCCTGCTTGGTGCGGATGGCCCGCTGGCAGGTGGCGATTACTGCGTGGTGCTGACCAACCTGTTCGGCGCAGGCTGGTCGACTTCGCCGAGCAACGCTGCGCCCGGTCAGAGCGCAGCGGACTTCCCGCGGGTCGGCCTGCTGGACAACGTGAGGGCGCAGAAGGCGTTGCTCGATCGGTTGTATGGCGACGACTGGCAGCTCGCCCTGGTCAGCGGCTGGTCCATGGGCGGCATGCAGACGCTGTTCTGGGCAATGGCCTATCCGGAACGGATGCGTGCCATCCTGCCGTTCTGCTGTACGGCACGCTGCTGGCCGCACAATCGGGTGTTTCTCGAAGGGGTGAAGGCGGCGCTGTGCGCCGACGCCGCCTGGCTGGGTGGGCGCTACAGCGTGCCGCCGGAACGAGGTCTGCGGGCTTTCGGCCGTGCCTATGCCGGCTGGGCCTATTCGCAGGCGTTCTATCGTCATGAGCTGTGGCGCGAGCTGGGTTTCGAGAGCCTCGAGGCGCTGCTCGACTACTGGGAACAGGATCATCTGGAGCAGGACGCCAACGACCTGCTCTGCGTGCTGCATACCTGGCAATCGGCCGACCCGGCCCGCAGTTTCGCTGCGGGCTCGCTGGCCGAAGCGCTGGGTCGCATCCGTGCGCGGTCCATCCTGATGCCCGGCAGCAGCGATCTGTATTTCACCGTCGAGGATGCCCGCCACGAGGCCGCGCTGATTCCGGGTGCCGAGCTACGGGTGCTCGAATCGGACTGGGGCCATTGTGCCGGTGGGCCGGGCCGTAGCGCGGCGGCCATGCGCCAGGTGTTCGCGGCAATGGCCGAACTGCTTGGCCGCTAGCCTTCAGCCGGCCACGGCGCTGAGTTTGGCCAGTTGCTCGAGGTCGGTCTGCATGCCCGAGGTTTCGCGGATCCGCGCGAGGATCTCGCGCTTGAGCTCAGTGAATTCCGGCGCGAGCTTCATATCCTGGTGGCGCTGGGCCGGCAGCGGCACCTCGTAGATGGAATCGATGCGCCCGGGGCGTGGCGCCATCAGCACGATGCGGCTGCCCAGATAGATGGCTTCTTCGACATCGTGGGTGACGAACAGGATGGTGCTCTTCTCCAGCCGGTGCACGTGACGGATCAGGTCGTGCATGACTTCGCGGGTTTGCGCATCCAGCGCGCCGAAGGGCTCGTCCATCAGCAGTGTCGCGGGTTTGGGCAGCAGGGCGCGGGCAATGGCAACGCGTTGCTGCATGCCGCCGGAGAGCTGGCTGGGGTAGGCATCGGCGAAGCGCGTCAGACCCATCAGGTTGAGCAGGGCATCGGCGCGGCCGGCGGCGGACTCCACGTCTCCATCGTGGCGCACGGTATCGCCGATCACCTTGAGCTGGCGGCAGAACTTGATGTTCTGCATCACCGTCAGCCAGGGGTAGAGGCTGTAGTGCTGGAAGACCATGGCGCGGTCGACGCCGGGGCCGTCGATGGGCCTGCCGTCGAGCAGGATCTCGCCGCGACTCAGCGTCTCCAGGCCGGCGATGATGCGTAGCAGGGTGGACTTGCCGCAGCCCGAGGCGCCGACGAAGGTGACGAACTCGTTGGGCTGGATGTCCAGGTCGATCGACTGCAGCGCCTGCACCTCACGGCGCTCGCTGACGAAGGTCTTGCCGACCTGGCGTACACGAATCTTGGCATCGGACATGGTCATTTCCTCATCCAGGGAAAGGCGCGGCGGTGCAACCAGCGGAAGGCCTGATCGGTGATCAGGCCGATGAGACCGATGAGCAGGATGCCGGCGAAGATCTTGTCGGTGTGCATGTAACGCTGCGCCTTGAGGATGGCGTAGCCCAGGCCGGAGTTGGCCGCGACCAGTTCGGCCACCACCAGGTAGGTCCAGGCCCAGCCGCAGGTGATGCGCAGGGTGTCGAGCAGCGCAGGCTTGGCCGACGGCAGGATCACCAGCTTGACGATCTCGCTGCGGTTGGCGCCCATGGTCTGCGCCGCCTCGATCTGCGCCATGGGTACGCGGCGCACATCCTCGGCGACCATCAGCACCATCTGGAAAAAGGTGCCGATGAAGATGATCAGCACCTTGGAGCCTTCGTCGATGCCGACCCAGAGCATCACCAGCGGAATGAAGGCCACGGCCGGCATATAGCGGATGAAGTCGGTGAGCGGTTCGAGAAAGGCCTGCACCGGCCGGTACGTGCCGATGTACAGCCCCAGCGGCAGGGCGATCAGTGCCGAGGCGCCGAAGCCGGCCATGACCCGCCAGACGCTGATGCCGATGTCTCCCAGCAGACCCTCGCTGGTCCACCAGCGGCCGATGCGCTCGAGCACCGCGCCGGGGCTGGGCATGAACATCGGGTCGGCCAGACCGAGGGCGGTCCACAGCCACCAGACGACGAAGGGCAGGCTCAGCCCGGCGCCGGTGAGCAGCCAGGCGCTGCGCCGCGAGAGTTCGCCGCGAATGCGCCAGAAACTGCCTCTGCGCACCACCGGTTCGGCCCGCGCGACGGGTGCTGTGGTGTGTCGTTGTTGAGCGGCGGGGGCAGCGGAGGGAATGCTGATCTGTGCGGTCATGCGGGGACCTCCTCTGTAGCGGTAGGCACATCCAGTTCGACGCGTTGCCAGCCGCCGGCCGCCGGATAACGGCCGAGCGCGGCGAGGTCCGCGGCGGGCAGACTGGCGGGGTCGGCGAAGTTCCAGTAGCTCGACAGCAGCGCGTCGCCGACGCGGCCGGGCAGCGTCGAATGGGTGATCTGCCAGGGTGTGGCGCCGTTGCGGTGGCGGCCGAAGGACAGCTCGCAGGCCAGCAGCTGCGGCCGCAACGCGGGGCCGATGGCGGCCAGCTGGTAACGCAGATGCCCCGAGCTGGCCGGCAGCAGAATTGGCCGCTCGGCGGCGAACAGGAAGTAGTCGCCCGCTACCAGCAGGCAGGCCTGGCGGGCTGGCTGCTCCGACGCGCGCAGCCAGATCCCCCAGTTGCGCCCCTGCGATTCCGGCAGGCGCTGCCAGATTTCGTGATAGCTGCCGTCCAGCCCGTCTTCCAGCAGCCGTTCCGGGGTCTCGAAGCGCATCAGGCCGATATCCGCAGGCCCGCCCGGCGGCTGGAAGTCGATCAGCCGATGCCACTGGCAGATATCGCCGTTGACCTCGGTGATGCCGGCAAAGCCGGCCTGTTCACTCAGCGCCAACTGCTGGGCATGGCTGCAGGTTTCAAGCGAAGCTGCCGGTGCCACGGGTTGACCCCCCGGCAGACGCAGGTCGGCGTGCAGGCTGGCGGTCTGCAGCCAGTAGACTTCGCTGGTTTCGTCGCGCAGGCCGGCCGTGGTGGTCAGCAGGCGGCGGCGCCAGACGCCGAGATAGGCATCGGGAACGGTTTTCATGGGTAATGCTCCGCAAATGACGTGCTTCGGACGCGATCAGGCAGGGGGGTCATGGCGATCCCTCCAGCTGGCTCAGCAGCCGATGGCTGTCGATCACGCTGCCGAACAGGCCGCCTTCCACCTCGATCATCGCCAGCGCAGCCGCATGCAGTTGCGGGTCGGCCGAGGCGCAGGCGTCACGGACGGTCAGGCAGTCGAAGCCAAGGTCGATGGCCTGGCGCAGCGTCGAGGCCACGAAGACCTCGGTGGTCACGCCGGTCAGGATCAGCCGCTCGATACCGCGGCGGCGCAGGATCAGTTCGAGATCGGTATGGGCGAAGGCGCTGTAGCCCGGCTTGTCGATCACCGGCTCGCCGGCGCGCGGTTGCAGCTCGTCGATCAGGTCATGACCGAATTCGCCGCGCACCAGCAGGCGGCCGAGGGGGCCGGGGCTGCTGCCGATGGCAGCGCCGGTGGCCTGGGCGCGGCGGCGTTTGGGCTCGGGCAGGTCGGAAAGATCCGGTCGATGGCCTTCACGGGTGTGCACCACCAGCATGCCCACGCCGCGGGCGCGATCCAGCAGCGCCTGGATCGCCGGGATCGGTGCGCGCAGGCGGCTGACGTCCATGCCGGCCTGGTCGGCGTATCCGCCCAGCGCGCAGAAGTCGCGCTGCATGTCGATCACCAGCAGCGCCGTATGCTCGGGGACCAGCGGGTTCGTCGTCAGGCTCACAGGGCGAACTCCTTACACACCGCGGCGGCGATGCCTTCGACGATGTCGTGGGCCAGCCGCTGGCCTTTCGCCGCGCTGGAGCCTCTGGCCGAGGACAGCACCCCGGAGGGCGGCACCCATTCGGTACGGGTGGGGTACATGTCGTAGGGCGGAAAGTCGGCCGGGGCGTCGTCGGGAATCTTCTCCAGCGCGACCAGTTGCGGATGGAAATGCAGCATCAGCGAGGTCTCGATCACCGCGGCATGCTCCAGGGCGAAACCGGGGAAGCCGTCGGGGAAGACGTCAGTGAGAGTCTGCTCGCGGCAGAAGTCCCAGTGCTCCAGGCGCATCACCTCCAGCCCGGCGTCCGGCCCGAGGTCGCGCAGCGCCAGCTGGATGCCCTCGGCGACGAACCACTGGTTCTCGTAATGGCCGAGCACCAGCACCAGGCGGCGCACACCGTGGCGATGGAACTCACGCACGGCGTCGCGCACCAGGGCGCTCAAGGTTGCGCCATCCAGGCTGGTGGTACCGCAGAAGTGCTGGCCGCCGCCGCATTTCGGCTGTGACTTGTAGCCGTATGACAGCGCCGGTGCCACCAGCCCACCAACTCGTGCCGCCACGTCCGCGCTGATGGCACTGGCCAGCAACGCGTCGGTGCCCAGCGGCAGGTGCGGGCCATGTTGCTCGGTGGCGCCGCAGGGCAGAAAGACCACGGCGCCTTCGCGCACGCGGCGTTCGTAATCGACCCAGCTCAGTTGATCCATGTGCACGGTCATGCGCAGGTGCTCCTTGTCGCGATTGAAAGGGGACGTTCCGGCCAGCCGGCGATCAGCGCGGCGGTGGTGATCAGGGCGGCGCCGAGCCATTCGTTCGGGCCGATGGCGTGGGCGCCGAACCAGGCGGACGACAGCACCGCGGCGATCAGCTCGAACACCACCAGCACCGCGGCGCGGCCGGCTTCCAGATGAGTCAGGCCGTACTGCACGGCGGCCATGCTGACCAGCCAGCCGAGGGCGAGCAGGGCGATCTGCCAGCTCAGGGTCAGATCCAGGGGCGGAAGTGGCTGGCGCAGCAGCAGGCAGAACAGCCCACCGAGCAGCGCGCTGCCGGCGAAACTGACCAGCGCCTTGCTCGCCAGCGGCACCCGGTCGGCGGCGCGAGTGGCGAGGTTGTTGAGGCTGAAGGCGAGGCCGGCGGAAAGCGCCAGCCAGTCGTTCGCGCCGGGCGCGGCCAGCGCTTCGCTCGTGACGCCGAGGGTCAGGCCGATGCCGAGCATCGCCAGCCCCAGGGCGAACAGCCGTGTGCCGCTGAGGCGTTCGCCCAGCAGCAGCCAGCCGCCGACCATCGCCCAGACTGGCGCCAGGTAGAACAGCAGCATCACCCGTACCACGTTGCCCTCGGCCAGGGCGGTAACCAGGGCGGCGGTGGCCCAGCCACCGCACAGGCCCATGGTGAGCACCTGGCGATACTGGCTCGCCCACTGGCGGCGCTGCTGCCAGAGCACCGGCAACGCCAACAGGCTGAGCAGCGAATAGGTCAGCAGCACCAGCGGCATCCCTGCCAGGCCGCGGGCCGCGAAGAACTGCAGCGGCAGCCAGCCCAGCCCCCACATGATGGCGCCGCCGATCAGCATGCCCTGTGGCATCAGGCTGTTCATGCGCCCATCCAGGAGCCGCCGTTGGGCCCGAGCAGCTGTCCGGTGAAATAGCTCGCCTGCGGCGAAAGCAGGAAGACGATGGCCGCCGCGACTTCCTCCGGCGTGCCCAGGCGCGCCATGGGGATCGCCAGCTCCTTGGCCATCCACTCGTCGCTCATGTGCTCCGGGCTGACCATCGCCGTGGCGATGGGGCCGGGTGCGACGCCATTGATGCGGATGCCGTCTGCAGCGAACTCGCGGGCCAGTGAGCGGGTCAGGCCGATCACCCCGGCCTTGGCCGTGCAGTAGGCGGCGTACTGTTCGCGGCCGAGAAATCCGAGGTCCGAGGCGATATTGACGATGGCGCCGCTGCGCCGCGGCTGCATCTGTGCCAGTGCATGGCGGCAGCAGCGGTAGACGCCGGCGAGATCGACGCCCAGCACCCTTGCCCAGTCCGCCTCGCTGGTTTCGAGAAAGGGCTTTTCCAGGATCACCCCGGCGTTATTGACCAGCAGATCCAGCGGTCCCTGTGCCTCGATGGTCTCGAACATTGCCGCGACCGCAGCCGGATCGCTGACATCGGCCTCGATGGCCCAGGCGCAGCCGCCGCTGGCGATGATCTGCTCGACCACTCGTTCCGCCAGGTCGTGTTGATCGCGATGATTGATCCAGACCCGCGCGCCTTCGGCGGCCAGCGCGAGTGCGGTGGCACGGCCGATGCCGGTCGCTGCGCCGGTGACCAGAGCGGTCAGCCCGGTAAGGATGGCAGCCATCAGTGCATCACCTCGCCGTGGCTGACCGACAGCGCCTGGCCGGTCAGGGCGGCGGCCAGCGGTGAGCCGAGGAACAGGAAGGTGCCACCCAGATCGGCCGGTGTCAGCAGCTCCGGAATGGCCTGGTTGGCGAGTATCGCCGCGAGCTCGGCGCTGTCGCTGCGGCCGTTGGCGTCCGCCATCACCTGCAGCGAGCGCATGGCCGCATCGGTGCCGATCCAGCCGGGGCACACCGCGTTCACCCGGATGCGCCGCGGGCCCAGCTCCCAGGCCAGCGAACGGGTCAGGCCGACCACCGCGTGCTTGCTGGCGACATAGGCGGAAAAGCCCGGCACGCCTTTCAGACCCCAGATGGAGGCCTGGTTGATCACGCTGGCGCCGGCGCGCAGGCGTGGCAGCAATGCGCGGGTCAGGCGCTGCATGGAACCGACGTTGTTCTCCAGTAGGGCCGACCAGCGCTGATCGGCCTCGAAGCTGCACTCGCCCAGCGGCGTGGCGTACTCGACACCGGCGTTGTTGATCAGCACATCGGTGTTGAGGCCGCGGCAGGCGAGGTCATCGGCGTACTGCTGCACCGCCTGGCGATCACCCAGGTCCAGTGCGGTGCAGTGCAGCGGCGTCTCGCCAGCGAGTTCGTCGGCGAGCCGGGCGAGGGCGTCGGCGTCACGGTCCAGCAGCTCCAGGGTGGCGCCGGCAGCGGCGAAGCTCTGCGCCAGGCCCCGGCCGATGCCCCCGGCGGCGCCGGTGATGACCACGCAACGGCCTCGGTAATCCAGTGCCTTGTGCATGTCACACCGCCGTCAGGAACGAGACGCCCACGGCGCCGTAGAAGTTGTCGGCCTTGTTCGGCCCTTCGCTGACCACCCCGTAGTCATCGTCCAGCACGCGGCGTACGCGGTAGCGGTGGAAGCTGCCGAGCAGCTTGCGCATCGGGATGACCTGGTTGTAGGTGCTGCCGTACAGCTCGGCGTGCAGCTTGGGCAGGCGATACCAGGGCGCCACCGGCTTCTCGTGGTGGGCGTTGTGGAAGGAAAAGTTGAGCAGCAGCAGGTTCAGCGCCGGCCAGCGCTCGGAAACCACGTTGCTGTAGGTGTTCTGCTGCTCGTAGCTGCGGTCGCGGCGCTTGTCCTCCGGCAGCTTGCCACCGTCCTCCAGCACGGCGAAGGCCTCGTAGGTGTGCTGATAGGCATCGGCGAAACGCAGCACGCTGAGCATGATCATCCAGGCCACGGCGTAGAGCAGCACGACCTTCGGCGAGAGCACCGCGAGCCCGGCAAAGAGCAGTGCGCGAATGGCCAGCACCGCGGCGACCTTGCCGCGCCGGGCGTGGTGCTTGTCGTTGTCGGTGATGAAGGGCAGGGCGATCACATAGAAATGCATGATCAGCTCCACCGCCGGCACATAGGCCCATTCCAGCGCCAGCACCAGCTTCTGGAACCACAGCGGGCGTGCCTTGAGGAAGGCCTTGCTGTCGAAGGTGATCACGTCGGCGCGGTCGACGTGGTGGCGCATGTGCTTCTTGCGCAGGTCCTGGAACTCGGCGTAGCAGCTGCCGCACAGCCAGCTGCAAACATTGCCGGCCCATTCGTTGTGCTTGGGCACGCTGAAGATGGCGCCGTGGGCAAATTCGTGGATCAGGTAGGCGGCGATGATCATGCCATGGGCCAGCAGCAGCGTGCCCAGCGCGTTCAGCCAGCCGTTACCGGCGAACAGCAGAGCCAGGCCGCCGCCGTAGGCGAGCGCGGTATAGAGGATCGCCAGCGTGTTGGGCAGGCGGCCATCGGCGTAACGGTACAGAGGTTTGGCAGTCATGGTTTTTCTCCAGCACAGGCGGGCGACGGCCCGCCCGGCGTCGGCTTACTGGGCGAGCGCTTCGGTGAATTGGGCGTCGTAGGTCTGGCTGAAATCCGGGACGGTCGGGATCTGCCCGTTGTCCTTGAGCAGCTTGGCGATGATCGCGCCGCTGCCATGGAAGGAATGGGTGTCGTCGCCTGGAGTGAAGCTCTTGCCCATCTCCGCAAGGGGGATGTTGTAGGCGCCGGCCATCTGCTCGACGGCTTCTTCGGCGCTGACGCCGAGTACCTCGCCGATGATCTTCGCCGACTCCTCGGGGTGCGCTTGCATGTAGGTCAGGCCGTCGAGATAGCCCTGGATCATCGCCTTGATGGCGGCGGGCTTCTTGGCGATCACCGCCTCGTCGAAGACCAGCACGTCGGTGATCAGCCCTGGTGCGTCCTTGGACGAATAGACCACCTTGAATTTGTCGCCGCCGCCCATGGAGAGGATCTGCGAGACGTTGGGCTCGTAGGTCACGCCGACCGGCAGGTTGCCCGAGGCCATGGCGCCGGGGATGCCTTCCGGAGTCATGTTGACGGCGTCGATGTCCTTGTCGCTCATGCCGTTCTGCTGCAGCGCGTAGGCCAGCAGGAAGTCGGAGGGTGACAGCGGGTTGAAGCCGACCTTCTTGCCCTTGAAGTCGGCGATGGACTGGATCGACGCGTCGGCGACGATGGCGTCACCGCCGTTGGAGAAGTCGATGGGCATCACCACCCGGTGCTTCAAGCCCTTGGCGACCGAGGCCACTACCTGGTCGTAGGTGAGCATGCCACCGTCCAGCGCGCGGCTCACCATGGCGGTGGGAATCAGCGCCGGGTCGTTGAAGAACTGCAGGTCCACGTCCAGGCCGTGGGGCTTGAACAGGTCGAGCTTGTCGGCGACATAGAAGGGGCCATAGCCGGCCCAGACCACGGTGCCGATCTTCAGCTTCTCGGCAGCCTGGCTGGCCAGCGGTGAAAACAACGTCGCGACGGCCAGGCCGGCGGCGAGGAGGGTCTTGTTCAGCGAGCGCAGTGTGGACATGGCGTGATTTCCCTACACATTGGAATGACAGGCACGGGATGACATCGCGTCTCCCGGGCTTTTATCCCTCCGTGTAGTCCCGTCCCTGGGACCGGAGAACTCTCGGACCAGCGCCCACTCCCTGTGAGCCGGAACCCTAGTTCTCCTTGAAGTTGCTCCTGATTGTGCCAAGCGTCATGAGTGCCGGAGGCGACTCATCCCGTGCAAGGCTGATAGAGCAGGTTGCGTGCCAGATGCGGTGGCTGGCAGCGAACCCGTGGAGTTTCAATGAGTTGCAGCCAGCGTCGGAGCCACCACAGGCGGCGCGCCGGCACGGCGCTGCTCACTAATGGGGAGGCTTGCTCCGCGATAGTGCGGATGGCGCAGCTGACGACACCGTTCCGGCCCGACCGCCGCCACGGGCCAGGCGGCGCATGGGGGCGGTCAGCCCGTTACGGCTTGGCAGAAGTCAGATCGGCACCGGCGCATCCTCGCGCAGCAGGCCGTCGCGCTTGAGGGTCTGCCAGAACTCGCGGGGCACCTGGGTGTTGAAGTATTCCATGTACTGCCGGGGACGCTCGGGATTGGCCGTGCCCGGGATGACCGAGGCGACCACCGGGTTGGCCAGGCAGAAATGCAGGGCGGCGGCCCGCAGATCGACGCGGCAGCGCTCGGCAGCGGCCTTGAGCTGCTCCCTGCGCTGGGCGACCTGTGGTGGGATCTGGTCGTACTCATAGTGATCGCCACCGGCCAGGACGCCGGAGTTGAACGGCCCGCCAACGACGACGCCAACGTCGCGTGCCAGGCAGGTCGGGAACAGGGTGTCCAGCGCCTCGTCGTGCTCCAGCAGCGAGTAGCGGCCGGCCAGCAGGAACACGTTCGGGTCGCTCTGCTCCAGAGCCAGGCGGCATGGCTCGACCAGGTTGACCCCCAGGCCCCAGCCGCGAATCACGGCTTCATCGCGCAGCTGGGTCAGCGCCTTCGCCGCGCCGTTCATGGCCTGCTGGAAGTACTCGCGCCATTGCGGGCCCCATTGGTCTTCGGAAACGTCGTGGATGAACACCACATCGAGGCGATCGACGCCCATGCGCTCCAGGCTGTCCTCGATGGAGCGGCGTGCGCCGTCGGCCGAATAATCCGGCACACGCTTGTTGGGCAGCTCGTCGACGAAGGGCTTGGCGTTCTCCGGTTGGCCGGCCGGCTGCAGCAGGCGTCCGACCTTGGTGCTCAGGACGTACTCGTCACGCGGCTTGCCACTCAGCAGGCGCCCGAAGCGCTGCTCGGCCAGGCCTGCGCCGTAGTGCGGCGACACGTCGTAATAGCGAAAGCCGGCGTCCCAGGCGGCATTGAGGGTGGCGTCGGCGGTTTCTTCGCTGAGCGGATGGAACATGTTGCCCAGCGGTGCGCCGCCGAGACCGATGCGTGGCAGGGTGATACGCATGGAGTCCTCCTTCGGATGCAGATGGTGCCGACCGGAGTCGGCGTGGCTCTGCATCGGAGGTCGGCCCGGCGCTGGATGTTCCGACAATGCGACGGGATGGCCGCAGTGCAATCCCGTCGCCCCTCGTCTGCCTCAGCAGCGACGCTTCAGATAGGTGCGCCAGCCGCCAAGTTCGGTGATGTCCCGGGCGGCGTCCAGGCCGTAGGGCTCGCAGATGAAGCCTGTTTCCCTGCGGCCGTCGGCGAGCTGCACCTTGCCCAGGCCGAGCGGTGCCGGAATGCCGGTGAGAAAGGAGCCGAGTTCCTGGCTCGGCAGCTCCCAGACTTCAACCTCGACGGCCGCTCCGCCTTCGGCGACGCGAACCATGCCCGGGCGCAGCGGTGGCCCGCCGGCCAGCGCGTAGAGCTTGTAGTCCGGCGAGCTGCGGGTGGTTTCCAGCAGCCGTCCGCCACGCTGCCTGAGTTGCCAGTTCAGCGGCAGGCCGTCCAGGTGCGCTCCGCAGACCACCAGGCGGGCGCGGTCGTTGCGGGCCGGATTCCGGGGCGGCGGGGTAATGAGCGCGTTGCCGCCGATCAACTTCAGCCCTGTCTGATGCTGCAGCGCATCGGCCAGGCTCAGCAGGTACTGGTCGGTGAACACCCGGCCGAACAGCGTCACGCCCCAGGGCAGGCCGTTGTGCATGGTGGCGGCCGGCACCGCGACAGCGGCGTAGTCGAGCATGTTCATGAAGTTGGTGTAGTAGCCCAGGTCCGAATTGCGCTTGACCGGCTCGGCGTGAAGTTCGGCGAGCGTCACTGGGCGCGGGTAGGCGGGCGTCAGCACACAATCGACCTCGGCCATGGTGCGGTCGCAGACGGCCTTGAGTTGCTGCAGGCGGTATTGCGCCTGGAACAGCTGCACGGCGGTTGTACCGGGGGCTTTCTCCAGAACGGCTTTTATTACCGGCAGCACGGCGTCGGGCTGCTGCTCGATCAGCGCTCCCGCCACGCTGTAGCGTTCGGCCACCCAGGGGCCTTCGTAGAGCAGGCGTGCAGCTTCGAGGAAGGGGGCGAAGTCCACTTCCACCGGCTCGCCGCCGAGGGCTTTCAGATGCTCGATTGTGGCGGCGAACAACGCCGGGCTTTCCGCGCAGCCGAGAAATTCCAGGTGCTGGGGTATGCCGAAGCGGAAGGTCTTGATCTGGCCGAAGGCTGAGCCGTCATTCCACAGCGGGTTGCTGCGGCTGTACTCGTCGCGCGGATCGAGCCTGGCGGTGAGCGCCAGCAGCTGACTGGCTTCGGCCGCAGTCGCGGTAAAGAAGGTCACGCAGTCCAGCGTACGGCAGGCCGGGACAACGCCGGAGGTGGAGATCAGCCCCTTGCTGGCTTTCAGGCCCACCAGGTTGTTCAGTGCCGCCGGCACCCGACCGGAACCGGCGGTGTCGGTGCCCAGCGCAAAGGAACAGAGCCCGAGCGCCACGGCCAGCGAGGAGCCGGCGCTGGAGCCGCCGGAGGGGTAGTCCGGGTGCACCGAGTTGCGGCATTCGCCATAGGGCGAGCGGGTGCCGTTGAGGCCGGTGGCGAACTGGTCGAGGTTGGTCTTGCCCAGCGGCACCGCGCCGAGGGCGAGCAGCTGCTCGACGATCGTCGCGCTGGTTTCGGGCGTGTAGGCGAACGCCGGGCAGGCGGAGGTGGTGGGCACGCCTGCGAGATCGATGTTGTCCTTGATGGCGAAGGGCACGCCGTAGAGCGGCAGCTCGGCGGGCGTCTTGCTCTCCAGCGTGGCCAGGTAGGGCTCAAGTTCCTCGGCGCTCAGCAGGTGGATAAAGGCGTTGAACTCGCCGTTGAGCGCGGCGGCCTTGTCACGCAGGCCGAGGATCAGCTGGCGCGGGGTGGTGGTGCCTTCGGCATAGGCGGTGCGCAGGGTGGCCAGGCGCAGGTCGAATGTTGTGGTCATCTCATGTCCCTCGTAGGGTGGAAAACGGCGAAGCCTTTTCCACCGCGATGTTCGTTGCCGGCCCGCTGGGCCGGTGGGTGGACAGGCAAGGCGCTGTCCACCCTACGGTTGCTCGGCCTCAGGCCTCCTCGATCACCACCACCCGCTGGCCTGCGCGCACCGGCGAGCCGGGCTGGGCGCGTACTTCCTTGACCACGCCGGCGACCGGCGCGGTGAGCGGAATTTCCATCTTCATGCTCTCGAGGATCACCAGCACGTCGCCGGCCTCGACCCGCGTGCCCTCGGCCACCGACACCTGCCAGAGGTTGCCGGCAATGTGGCTCTCGATGCCGTGCTGGCCGGCGCCGAGCGGGGCGTCCTCGCCGAGGTCGGCGGCGACTTCCTCGCTCTCGAAGTGGGCCTGGCCCGATTCGATCCAGCGCTGGCGCTCGGCATCGAAGGCGCCGCGCTGCTGGCGACGGAAGGCGTCGATGCTGTCGGCCTCGGCGGCAAGAAAGTCCTGGTAGTCGGACAGGCGCAGCTCGGTGTGCTGGATCTTCAGCGGGTAGCGGCCCAGCGGGAAGTCGCGGCGGATCTTCAGCAGTTCCTCGGCCGAGACCGGGTAGAAGCGGATCTGGTCGAAGAAGCGCAATAGCCACGGCTGGCCGCCGAAGGCCTCGACCGCGCGGTAGCGGTTCCACATCTGCAGGGTGCGGCCGACGAACTGGTAGCCGCCCGGGCCTTCCATGCCGTAGACGCACATGTAGGCGCCGCCGATGCCGACCGAGTTCTCGGCGGTCCAGGTGCGCGCCGGGTTGTACTTGGTGGTGACCAGGCGGTGACGCGGGTCCAGCGGGGTGGCCACCGGCGCGCCGAGGTACACGTCACCCAGGCCCATCACCAGGTAGCTGGCCTCGAACACCGTGCGGTAGACGGCGTCGAGGTTTTCCAGGTCGTTGATGCGGCGGATGAACTCCAGGTTGCTCGGGCACCAGGGCGCGTCCTTGCGCACCGTGGTCATGTATTTCTCGATGGCCAGCTGGCAGGCCGGGTCGTCCCAGGACAGCGGCAGGTGGACGATGCGCGAGGGCACCTTCAGGTCCTGCGCGGCGCACACGGCATCCCACAGGCCGGCGACGATCTCCAAGAGGTCCTCCAGCGCCAGGGTCTCGGGCTGGTAGTGGACCTGCAGGGAGCGGATACCGGGCGTGAGGTCGATGACACCATCGAGTCTCTTGGCTTCCAGCGCCTGCATCAGCGCATGGCCGCGGAAGCGCAGCACCAAGTCCAGCTCTGGTTGGCCGATCTCCAGCAACAGGTGGGTGTCGCCGGAGAGGCGGGCGACCAGGCGGCTGTCCGCTTCACCGATATCGAGCACGATGGGCGACTGCAGCGCCACCGGCGTGGCGACCACTGCCGCCGGCGCGAGGCTGGCGCACTCGGCATCGGCGGCCTTGGCCAGCTGGCGTGCGGTCAGCACGTCCACCGGGACGAAGCGCACCTTGTCGCCGGCCTTGAGCTGGCCGAGCTGCCAAAGATCCGCCTCGATGATGGTCACCGGGCAGACGAAGCCGCCCAGGCTCGGGCCGTCCGGGCCGAGGATCACCGGCATGTCGCCGGTGAAGTCCACCGCGCCGATGGCGTAGGGGTTGTCGTGGATGTTCGATGGGTGCAGGCCGGCCTCGCCGCCGCTCTCGCGCACCCACTCGGGTTTCGGGCCGATCAGGCGCACCCCGGTGCGGCTGGAGTTGAAGTGCACTTCCCAGTCGGTGGCGAAGAACTTGTCGATATAGCCTTCGGTGAAGTATTCCGGCGCGCCGTGCGGGCCGTAGATCACCCGCAGCTCGCGCACCGCCGGCAGGGCGCTGCACAGCTCGGCGGCGAGCCTGGCGCCGGCCGACGAGTCGCTCAGCGGTGCCAGGTGCAGCACGTCGCCGGCGCGCAGGGCGCGGCCACCGTGGCCGCCGAACTGGCCGAGGGTGAAGGTGCTCTTGCTGCCCAGATACTCCGGCACCTGCACCCCGCCGCGCACGGCCAGGTAGGAGCGCGCACCGGCGCCGGCAATAGTGCCGATGGTCAGGGTGCGGCCGGCCGGGACGAAAATGGCGGTGCACATCGGCTGTTCGACGTCATCGAGCTTCACGGGGATCGCGGCGCCGGTCAGCGCCACCACCGCGTCGGTGTTGAAGCGCAGGATCGGCCCGCTCATGGTGATTTCCAGCCCGGCAGCGTCCTCGGGGTTGCCGAGCAGGGCGTTGCCCAGGCGCAGCGCGCGGCTGTCCATCGGGCCGGACGGCGGCACGCCCACCGCCCAGTAGCCGAGGCGGCCGGGGAAGTCCTGCACGGTGGTCTGGGTGCCGGCGCTGATGACCTCGAAGGTGTTGGCTTTGTAGCTGAGGCCCTCCAGACAGCGGGTCCAGGGGTTGCCGCTGGCGAATGGGGTGAAGGCAAGAATCTGGCGCAGGTAGTCGCGGTTGGTTTCCACGCCGTAGAGCAGGGTGTCGCCGAGGGCGGCGTCCAGCGCGGCGCGGGCATCCTCGCGGCTCGGGGACCAGGTGATGACCTTGGCGATCATCGGGTCGAAATATGGCGGGATCTCGCAGCCAGCCTCGACCCAGGTGTCGATACGCAGGGCTTTGCCGTTGGCTGAAGGGAAGCTCGCGGCGGTGAGCAAACCGGGGCTCGGCTGGAAATCCCGGCCCGGGTCTTCGGCGTAGACGCGCGCCTGGATCGAGTGGCCGCTGGGCTTGAGACTCTTCACCAGCTCGGCCAACGGCGGCAGGTCGCCGGCGGCCAGCTCGATCATCCAGCGCACCAGATCGACGCCCCAGACCTGCTCGGTGACGCCGTGCTCGACCTGCAGGCGGGTGTTCACCTCGAGGAAGTAGAAGCGCTGGGCTTCGGCGTCGTAGACGAACTCCACGGTGCCGGCGCTGCGATAGCTGACCGCCTTGGCCAGGGTGATTGCCGCCTCGCACAGGGCCTCGGCCATGCCGGTCGGCAGGTTCGGCGCCGGGGTTTCCTCCAGCACCTTCTGGTTGCGCCGCTGTACCGAGCAGTCGCGCACGCCCAAGGCGATGACTTCGCCGGCGCCGTCGCCGAACACCTGCACCTCCAGGTGGCGGGCGCGCTCGATGTATTTCTCGATGAACACGCCCGAATCGCTGAAGTTGTTCTGCCCCAGACGCTTGACCGCGTCGAAGGCATCAGTGAGCTCCGCCGCCGAGCGGCACACGCGCATCCCGATACCACCACCACCGGCGGTGCTTTTCAGCATCACCGGGTAGCCGACCTGCTCGGCTGCGCCGAGGGCATCGGCGAGGCTGTCGAGCAGCTCGGTGCCCTCCAGCATTGGTACGCCGCGTTGTTTGGCCAAGGCGCGGGCGGTGTGCTTGAGGCCAAACACCCGCAGCTGTTCCGGCGTCGGGCCGACGAAGGCGATCCCGGCGGCCTCGCAGGCTTCGGCAAACGCCGCGTTCTCGGAGAGGAATCCGTAGCCGGGGTGGATGGCTTTCGCGCCGGTTTCACGGGCGATGCGGAGAATCTTCTCCACGTCCAGATAAGTCTGTGTGGCCGGGCCTTCGCCCAGGCTGTGGGCCTCGTCGGCCTGCTGCAGATGCAGGCTGGCGGCGTCGGCCTCGGAGTAGACGGCCACGCCGTTCACATTCAGGTTGCGCAGCGTACGCAGGATGCGGCAGGCAATGGCGCCGCGGTTGGCGATCAGCAGTTTGTCGAACATGGTCAGTAACCCTCGAAGGGCTGGCGGGCCGTCCCGCCTTTATTCATCAGTGCCACGGCCGTCCGTGGTTGGGGAGGGTTTCTTCGTTGCCGGCCGCTGGGGTCGCTGCCCGGCGCGTGCCTGCAGCAGCGGCAGCAGGTAGCGACGCAACAGCGGCATCAGTTCCACACCAACACCTCGGCGGGCGTCGGGTTCCAGCCGTTGCAGGGGTTGTTCAGCTGCGGGCAGTTGGAGATCAGCACGATCACGTCCTGCTCGGCCTTCAGCTCCACATACTTGCCTGGCGCGGAGATGCCGTCGGCGAACGTCAGGCCGCCTTCGGGGCTCACCGGCACGTTCATGAAGAAGTTGATGTTGGCGCCAATGTCGCGCTTGGTCAGGCGACCGTCGTTGAGGCTCGCGCGCAGGAAGTTGTCACGGCAGCTGTGCATGTAGCGCTTGTCTAGCGCGTAGCGCACCACGTTGCTCTCCTGGGCGCAGGCCCCGCCGAGGGTGTCATGGCGGCCGCAGGTGTCGGCGGTGATGGTCAGAAGCGGATTGCCGAGGTTCGAATAGAGCACCGTGCCGATGGTGAGGTAGACGCGGTTCTGCCGGCGCAGGGTGCGCTGCGGGTCGTAGCGCTCGCGCGGGTTTTTCGCGCTGAAGAACAGCGTGTCCACCGCCTGGTTGCCTTCGAGATCGAGCAGGCGCAGGGTCTGTCCGGCCTTGACTTCGAACAGGTACGGTTCGCCGGCCGGGATCACATGGCGGAAGGCGGCGGTTTCGGGGTGCAGGCTGCTTTCGGTAAGGCTCATCGCGGCCACCTCCTCAGATGTACAGACGTTCGGTGTTGTGAAAGGCACGGCCGTTTTCCGGGCGCGAGGTGCGGCAGAGCACGCTGATGCCATCGCTCTCGACCTTGTGCCAGCTCAGCTGCACCGGTTTGGGTGCGTACAGCGGATTGGGGTCCAGCGGATGCTGCAGGGCGGTAAGGATCACCAGGGTGTCCATCGGTGCGTACAGTTCTATGTAATCGCCGGCCTTGGAGTGGCCCTGGTGGAAGGCGAAGGCACCGTCGGCGGTGACGTCCACGCGACTGAACAGATTGAGCACCATGAGCAGGTCCTGCAGGTTCAGGTTCCACTTGCCCATTTCCACCAGCAGGTTGTCGGTGCCATTGCGGAAGAAGCCGTTACGCAGTTCCTGATAGCGGCCCTGGCCGTACTTCTCGGCGACTTCATCAGCGTTCAGCACGCCGCCGAAGCTGTCGTGCCAGCCGCAGGTGTCGGCCGTGATGGCGGCGAGTACGCGCCCCATGTCCGAGTACAGGCAATGCCCGGCGGTGAGCTTGGCGGTGTGCTGGCCCTTGAGGGTATCCGGCAGGTTCAGCCGCTCGCTCTTCTCTTGGGCGTTGAGCAGCATCAGGCTGACGTTGGCGCCGCCTTCGAGATCGCTCAGACGCAGCAGTTGGCCCCGCTTGAGGACGAAGGAGGTGTGGCCGCCGCCAGGAACGGTTTCCTCGTACAGCGTGGGACGGATCGCGAGTGAAGCACTCATGTCAGGCTCCTTGATAGGCAGTGCGAAAAGAGTCGGCGAGGGCGGTCGGCAGGCCTGCGGACGCGCCGGGAGCATGGCGGCCCTCGTGCAATGGAATGTCGTAGGTCACCCGTGCGCCATAGGCACCCGGGGCGTGGGGATCGATGCGCGGTTTGTCGAAGACCAGGATGCGGCTGCCGAGGGTGAAGCCTTCCGAGAGGTCATGGGTGACCATGAACACCGTCAGCCGGGTTTCCCGCCACAGCTCCAGCAGCAGCTCATGCATGTCCTTGCGAATGCCGGGGTCGAGGGCGCCGAAGGGCTCGTCGAGCAGCAGCACGCGGGGCTTCATCACCAGCGCCTGGGCGATGGCAAGGCGCTGCTGCATGCCGCCGGAGAGCTGCGCCGGGTACTTGTCCAGCGCATGGCCGAGGCCGACCTTGTGCAGCATCTGCGCAGCCTGCTCACGGGCATCGCGCTTGCGGCGTCCGAGCAGACGACCCAGCAGCGGGGCGCGCGGCAGTTCCAGGCCGAGGGCGACGTTGTCCAGCACCGTCAGGTGCGGAAATACCGAGTAGCGCTGAAAAACCACGCCGCGGCTGGCGTCCGGTTCGTCTGCCAATGGCTGGCCATCCAGCAGGATCTCGCCACGGCTGGGCGCTTCCTGGCCGAGCAGCAGCCGCAGGAAGGTCGACTTGCCGCAACCGGAGGCACCGACCAGGGTGCAGAACTCACCTTCGGCAATCTTCAGGTTCAGGCGCTCCAGCACCACCTGGTCGCCATACTGCTGCCAGACATTCCTGACCTGGATGAACGGTCTGGCATCGCCTGCGCTGCGGCTTATAGGTGCGTCGTGCTCCAGGTGGGCGACGGATCCGCCCGCAACGGCTGCGCTCTTTCTGTCGCTCATGCCTTGGCTCCTTCATACCAGGGGAACAGCAGCTGGGTCAGGCGCCGCAGCGAGAAATCCATGGCCCACGCCAGCAGGGTGATCCAGGCGACGTAGGGCAGGATCACGT
Organism: Stutzerimonas sp. Brlt_14; assembly: GCF_051948915.1. Lineage (NCBI taxonomy): Bacteria > Pseudomonadati > Pseudomonadota > Gammaproteobacteria > Pseudomonadales > Pseudomonadaceae > Stutzerimonas > Stutzerimonas sp. Brlt_14. The sequence goes on along the minus strand of NZ_JAYJLM010000002.1, from coordinate 343,031 downwards.
CCATGGCCATGTAGCGGCGTACGAGGAAGATGCGGTAGCCGAGCCCGTCCGTGGAGGCGATGGCTTCGGCGGCGATGAGGAACAGCCAGGCCGAGCCGAGCACCAGGCGCAGGCTGATGAGCAGGCGCGGCAGCAGCTGCGGCAACACCAGGCGCAGGATCAGCGTCCAGGTGTTGGCGCCGAGGGTCTGCGCCTTGATCAGCAGTTCGCGGGGTATCTCGCGAGCACGCTGCTCGAGGTCGCGGGCGAGGATCGGGGTGATGCCGATGACGATCAGCATCACCTTGGACAGCTCGCCCAGCCCGAACACGATGAACAGGATCGGCAGGATCGCCAGCGGTGGCACCATCGACAGCACGGTAAGCAGGGGCGACAGCGGCGCACCGAACAGCGGCAGGGTGCCGGCGGCGACGCCCAGGCAGAGGCCGGCCACGGCGGCGATGGCCAGTCCGCTACCGAGGCGCTTGAGACTCGAGGCGGTGTCCTGCCAGAACAGGTAGTCGCCCGAGCGCTTGTCCGGGGTGAAGGCGAGGCGTTCGACAGCCGCGCTCATCTGGCCGAAGCTGGGCAGCAGCTTGTCGTTGGGATTGATCTCCAGGCGCTGGGTAGAGCTGGTCAGGTACAGCGCCAGCAACAGGGCGAAGGGCAGTATGGCCAGAGCAAGCCAGCCGCTGCGGCTCGGCGTTCGATTGATCAGGCGCATGGGCAGGTGCCCCGGTTTGCGACAGCTGCTAGAACGGGCAGGGCGGTGAACGGCAGAGCCGATACGAGCGGGCACATGGCAAACCCTCCAGTGTTTGGGGATGGCGCAGGAGCTGCGTGCGGATCACGCTGTTCTCCCGGGCTTTTATCCCGCCGTGTAACCTCACTGGAGGTCGCCAACTCTCGGACCAGCCACTCGCGAGCGAGTCGGAACCCTAGTCGGCTATTTCGAATTGTCGCAGCAGCTTCGCCTGCAGGATCGACAAAGCAAGAGCGGTGCCAAGGCGCGATGGACAGGTGTCAGCGGCTTTTGCGCTGAACCAAGGCTGGCGAGACGCCCCTTCATGGGGCATGAGACGGGGTGCTGCCTGTTTATCGGGCAGGCCGCGCCGCGTTGTGGTGCACGCGGCGCGAAGCGTACCTCAGAGCCTGAGCTGGCCGATGGCACGACTGAGGTCGGTGGAGAGCGCGGCGAGTTCGGCGCTGGTGCTGGCGGAGCTGACGGTTTGCTCCACGGTGCGCTCGGTGACGTCGCGAATGCCGGTAACCGAGCGGTTGAGCTCCTCGGCGACCTGGCTCTGCTGCTCGGCGGCCACGGCGATCTGCGTGTTGCTTTCGCGCATCTGCGCCACGGCTTCGGCGATGGCTTCCAGGGCCTGGGCGGCCTCGTGGGCCTCACGCACGCAATCGTCGGCCTTGAGCGAGCTCTCCTGCATGAATTCCACGGCATCGCGGGTCATCGATTGCAGTCCGGTGATCATCTGGGTGATCTCGTCGGTGGAGTCCTGAACGCGTTTGGCCAGGTTGCGTACCTCGTCGGCCACCACGGCGAAACCGCGACCCTGCTCACCGGCGCGGGCGGCTTCGATCGCAGCGTTGAGCGCCAGCAGGTTGGTCTGCTCGGCGATGCTGTGAATCACGCTGACCACACCGTTGATCTTCTGGCTGTCGGCAGCGAGCTGCTCGATCATCTCGCCGGTCTGCTGCACACCCTGGGACAGGCTGGAAATGGACTTCTCCACCCGCCCGACCACCCGATGGCCGTCGCCTGCGAGGCGATCGGCATTCTGCGACAGGTCGCGGGTTTCGCGGGCATGTTCGGCAATCTGATGCACCGTGGCGCTCATCTCGTTGATCGCCGTGGCTGCCTGGTCGGTTTCGCCTTGCTGGCCGCGCATGCCGCTATGCACATCGTTCATGCTCGAGGCCAGCCGGCTTGCGCCCTGATCCAGGCGCGCGGCGGCCTGGGCGACGGTGCTGACGACGCGCTGATAGCCGCCCTGCATCGCATTGAATGCGCCGGCCATCTGACCGACTTCGTCACGGCTGTCCAGCGGCACGCGGGCCTGCAGGTCGCCGCTGCGCTCGACGTGCAGCATGACGTCCTTGAGCGTGTTCAGGTGGCTGAGCAGGAAACGGATCAGCATCTGCGAGGCGGCGAGCAGACCGAGCATCAGCACGGCGACGGCGGCGGCATAGCTGAAAAAATGTTGCCCCAGTACCTGGATCACGCTGGGAGCGCGAGCCATAACCGCGAGCTTCTGACCGTCGGGCCGGGACAGCATTTCCACACCGATCAGCGGATGGGTGGAAAACAGGCGGTCGTGGTCCAGTGCTGTCCAGCCGGAGTCGGCCAGTGACTGACGTCCGATCACGGCGCGCTGCCCCGCGGGATAGAGGGTCAGATCAGCGGCCTGCGGCAATGCCGCGTCATTCGGCCAGGCTGCCAGCACGCTTGCGCGCGCCTGGGCGGCACTGCGTGCATCGGCACTGCGTGCGCTCTGCTCCAACTGCACGGCGTAAAGCACCAGCAACAGGGCGATGACGAAGCTCACCATGTTGAGCGCCCAGAACTTGTACTTGAGCGACAGATCGCGAATCCAAACGGCCATGGCTGCTCTTCTTCTATTTGAGGGTTCCCGGAGCGCGGCTTGGCGCTTTCGGCACGACGGGATAATTAACGGCCGCCAGGCGCGGAGCTTGAGTGCAATCTGCGAATCAATCGATGTCCGGCAGGCCGAAGAACTGGCGCGCCGTCAGGGTTGTATGCGCGGCCAGCTGAGCTTCGCTTTCGCCACGATGGCGGGCCACCTCGCGCAGCACTTCCGGCAGGTACGCCGGTTCGTTATGTCCGCTTTTCGGCTTTGGTCGCAGGCTGCGAGGCAGCAGGTAGGGGGCGTCGCTTTCCAGCATCAGCCGGTCCGCACGGATGTCCCGCACCAGAGGATGCAGATGGGTGCCTCGCCGCTCATCGCAGATCCAGCCGGTGATACCGATGTGCAGATCGAGGTCGAGATAGGCATACAGCGCCCGCTTGTCGCCGGTGAAGCAATGCACGACCGCTGCACTGAGCCGATCACGGAATGGTTTCAGGATCGCCACCAATCGTTCGCTGGCGTCCCGTTCGTGGAGGAACACCGGCATTGCGCTTTCCACTGCGAGTTGCAGCTGCTCTTCCAGGGCGCGTTCCTGTTGCGGTCGGGGCGAGAAGTCGCGGTTGAAGTCCAGCCCGCACTCACCGACGGCACGCACCTCGGGCTCGGCCAGCAGGGCGCGCAGCTGGCTGGCGCTGTCTCCGGTCCACTGGCTGGCGTCATGCGGGTGCACGCCGGCGGTGCTGAACAGGTGCTGGCGGGATTCATCGAGTTCACGGCACAAGGACAGGGCGGCTTCGCTTTCCGCGAGGCTCGTGCCAGTCAGCACCATCTGCGTCACACCGGCGGCTCTGGCGCGCTCCACCACCGCGGAGGGGGCGGAGGCGAACGAGCGGTGAGTCAGGTTGACCCCGATATCCACGAGTTGCATGAGAACCTCTAAAAATTAAATGTTATTTAAATCATATAGATAGGAAATATAGCTAAACCAGTTTTTTAGGCGAAACTGGCGCATTCGTTCGAGCTGTGCGAATCTTTGCCACCTTTTGCGGGCAGGGAGCACCGCATCAGCGTTCTTCGTGTCCCAAACCGGTACATCTTCGATGTCACGATTGCTGCCACTTCTGCTCTGTCTGTTGCTGGGTTCGCTGCCGCTCACGGCAAGCGCCCGCATGGCCGGACCGGAGGCCTGGCAATCGAGCGACAAGGTACGTGATCTCGCCGAAATCCGCCGCAGCGGCGTGTTGCGGGTGTTGGTCAACCAGAGCCGCAACAGCTCCGGTGAGATCAAGGGCGAGGCGATCGGCGTGGAGTACGCCCGCTTGCGCGCCTTCGAACAGTACCTGAACCGCAACGCCGCATCCGGAAAGGCCATCACCCTCAAGATCGTTCCCAAGGCTAAGGACCAGTTGCTCGGAGCGCTGCAGCGCGGCGAAGGGGATCTGGTTGCACCCGGGGAGCTGCTTCCACTGACCGGTATGAAGGGCATCAGCCGCAGCCGACCGGTGGTCAGCGACGTTGCCCTGGTGCTGGTCAGCCGCCAGGGTGGGCCGCGCTACCAGCGCCTCGAACAGCTCTCCGGCCGCAGCCTGGCGCTGCCGCCGGGCAGCGCGGCCGGGCCCGCACTGACGCAGCTGAACAAGCAGCTGATGGAGCGCAAGCTGGCCCCCATTGTCGCCGAGTGGGTCGACCCGACGCTGGCGGTGGAGGATGTGCTGGAGATGGTGCAGGCCGGGGTCTACCCGGCGACAGTCGTCGAGCAGACCATCGCCCAGCGCTGGGCCAAGGTCATGCCGAAGCTGCGCATCGAGCAGCACCTGAGTCTTGGCGAGAAGACCAGCATGCACTGGTTCGTGCGCAAGGAGGCCAGCATGCTCCGGGCCAGTGCCGATCGGTTCCTGAAGGACTATGACCTCCCCGACAATCAGGATGCAGCCTTCGAACGGGTCTACCGGCGACTGTACAAGGTGCAGTATCCGCTGGATCGGGTTGGCCGCCAGCGCCTGGAAAAGGTCCGCCCGACCCTGCAGCGCTACGCCGAGCAGATCGAGCTGGACTGGCTGAATCTGGCCGCGCTGGCGTTCAAGGAGTCGACGCTCAACCCCGCCGCACGAGGCGCAGGCGGTGCCACCGGCCTGATGCAGGTGACGCCGGCGACCGCGCGCGCAATGGGCGTGAGCAACGTCCAGCAGCTGGACAACAATGTGCAGGCCAGCGCCAGGTACCTGGCCAATATCCGTCGCAACCATTTCGCCAGCCCGCGGTTGAACGAGCGCGAGCGCATGGCGTTCATCCTCGCTGCCTACAACCTGGGGCCGCAGCGCGTGCAGAGCATGCGCGCCGAAGCCAGGCGGCGCGGCCTCAACCCGGACCAGTGGTTCTTCCAGGTCGAGCGCATCGCCATGGAAACGGTCGGCATGGGAGTCGTGGCCTACGTCAACAGCGTCAACAAGTACTACCTGGCCTACCAGCGCGAACGCTATCTGCTGGAGGCGGACCGCAAGACCGCCGCCAACTGACTCGCTCAGCGAGTCCGATCCTCCTGCACAACCGCGAGCAGACGCAGGCGCTCACCGTCGCTGAAGCGCTGTGCTTCAAGCCGTTCGACGGCGGCACGGCGTTCGACCTCATCCAGCCCGCGGGCGGTTTCGATACGGGTACGCTCCTGCTGGTAGCTGGCGATGCGCTGCTGCCACTGCCGTCGTTGCAGATCCAGTGCCTCCAACCGATCCGCTGCCTCGCTGCCGACCGTTTGTTGGCGCAGCTGCCGCAGCTGCTGTGGACCCGCTCCGTTCGCCAGCAGGGCGGTGGTCTGCTCACGCAGTTCGGTCTGCAGCTGGGGCATCAGCAGGTCCTGCAGTTCAGCGGGCAGCCCGGCTCGCAGCTGGTCGATCGCGCGACCCTTGGCATCGCTGTCCAGCGCGGGATCGAAGCGAATGGCCAACCGCTCCAGACTGAAATGGTCATAGGCTTCTTCCAGGCCGAAGAACGCCTGGTGAGTCGCCGGATCGAGCGCGTGCGCGCGCAGCGCTCGTACGGCGCTCAACCGGCCCCGCATCGAGGCGAGGTCCGCAACCCGAGGATGCTGCGCTTCTAAATCAACGAGTTGGCGCTTGTAGTTGAGATATTGGTTGAGTACGGCAAGTGCCTGCGCCTGGGCAGGCTCCGGCAATTGCGCAGCGATATGGCGCCGCAGGCGCTCGATGCTCTGTTTGAGCGGCTCCTCGCCAATGGCGCTGAGGAAGTAGTCGAACAGCTGACGCAGCTCTGGACTGATGATCAGGTTGCCGGCGGCGTCCAGCTGGAACTGGCCGTCGACCTCGGTGCCCTTGAAGGAGGCGGGCAGCTTCGCCATGACCTGCGGTGCCGCGCCGGTCGCTGTGCGCTGGGCAGGACGAGCGGCAGTGAGGTTGGCGGCGGGAGACGATGCGGGTGCTTCTGCCACCGGCGTCACGGTGGATTCGGGCCGGGCGATAAAGAAGCCCAGGCCCAGCGCGATGGCCAGCGGCAACAGAAGGATGGATCTGCTCATGGACTCGCCTTTCGGTAGCGGCCGGGATCGATGATCCCGGCCTGGTTCAAGGAAACGGCTGCGTCAGAGCCCCGCGTTCTTCAATCGGTTCGCGTGCTGGCGGTAGACGCTGACCGGATCGGTCTCGAACAGGCTGGTCAGCCCCATGAACTGGTTGACCTCGTCCAGATGGTTCATGCGGTAGTTGTCGCGGATCACCATCCCCAGGTGCGAGCTGCAGCGTCCGACCAGCCCGTCATTGGGTCCGCTGAAGGCCAGCGAGCCGGCGCCCATCATGGCGTCGCTCACGTCCAGCGGATTGGTCAGCGGACTGGTGCCGCTCCAGGAGTAGTAGTGCACGCCATTGACCTTGTAAGCGCCTTCGCCGCATGCGGTGGTGGGTATGCCCTGGGGGAACTTGGCATTGAAGCGGGCCGCGCCCTCGCTGTTGAGCGATTCCAGCGAACCCAGGGAGTTCTGCGGAGCGGTGCTGGAACTGCCGGAGACGAAGTTGATGAACGCGCCCATGGCGTTCACCAAGCCGGCGATTATGGCCTCACCGGATGAACCCTCTGGAACCTTGCGGATCAGATCCGCCACGTCGGAGCCCTTGTGGGGTGCGCCGACACTGGTGACCGAGGCGATCAGGTCCGGCCGTACGCCTGCCACGTACCGGATGGTCGGTCCGCCGTGGCTGTGGCCGATCAGGTTGACCTTCGGCTTGCCGCTGATAGCAACGATTTCCTCGACCTGGGCCAGCAGTTCCTCGCCACGCAGTTCCGATGTGTTGAGCTGGCTGACTTCGGTGACATAGACCTGCGCGCCGTCTCGGCGCAGCGCACTGGGGATGCCATACCAATAGTCGATGCCCAGCAGACTGTCGAAACCCAGCATGCCGTGGGCGAGCACGATCGGGTACTTCGTGGCGGTGTAGCCGCTGCCGGTGGCAGCGAATGCCTGACCGGAAAGCGCCAGGGCGCTTCCGAGACAGAGGGCGAGCAAGGTTTTGTTCTTGTTCATGGACGCACTCTTCGAATGTGAATCGGGCTATGGGGCAGTCCCTTGCCGTTCACCGCGCATGGCGCGTACTGCGCCCTTGCCAGCGCAGCATTCGTGCCAGAGCCGACCCACTCGGCAGCGTCCGCTCTAACTGGCGGATCGCAGCGATGCGGCTAGCGTTGCGCTATCAGGCATGTTGGGTGTGCCTGTTACGAAGCGAAACGCCGGAGTGGGTGATTAGGTGATGATCAGGCTTTTTCGCAGAACATGAGCGTTTAAAGCCTGCATGATCGACGATTATCGTGACTAAATATTCTGTATCTGACTGCCTGGTCATGGGTAATCGATGGCGACGACGTACCAGAGCTTTGTTCCGGTTGGCGTCTGCACCTGCACCTCAGCGTCCAGCGCCTTGCCGACCAGTGCGCGGGCGAGGGGTGAATCGATGCTGATCATGCCCTGGCGCAGGTCCAGCTCATCGGGACCGACGATGCGGTAGCGCGCCTGCTCACCGTCTTCATCCTCGAGCGTCACCCAGGCACCGAAGTACACCTTTTTGGGGTCGCTGGGTCGTTCGCTGACGACTTTCAGCTTTTCCAGACGCTTGGTCAGAAAGCGAACACGGCTGTCGATCTCGCGCAGCATCTTCTTGCCGTAGGTGTACTCGGCGTTCTCCGAACGGTCGCCCTGGGCGGCGGCTTCGCTGACCGACTGGGTAACCTGTGGTCGCCTGACATGCCACAGTTCGTGCAATTCGGCGCGCAGCCGGGCCTCGCCTTCTGGTGTGATCAGCGGCGTGCCGGCCGGGCGGGGTGGGCGATAACGGCTCATTGAATTCCGACCTCGCTGCAAAAGCGCCGATTGTAGCGCTTCAGTTCTCGCGCAGTACGCTCAACGGGCTCGCGTTGAGGGCGCGACGCGTGCCGATCAGCCCGGCGCTGCCGATCAGCAGCGCGCCGATCAGCGGCAACAACAACAGCCAGGGATGCGGCTGCCAGCGCAGGTCGAACGCATAGTGATAGAGCAGGGCGCTCACCAGTTCGCAGCCAAGCGCGGCGAGCAGGCCGCTGGCAGCACCGAGCAATCCGAACTCGGCCCGGCGCGCCCTCAGCAGCAGACGCCGTTCGGCCCCTAGCGCGCGCAGTAGCGCACCCTGGCGGATGCGTTCGTCCAGTGTCGCTTGCAGACCGGCGAAGAGCACGGCCAGCCCCGCCGCCAGCACGAACAGCAGTACGTACTCCACCGCCAGCGAGACCTGCGCGAGGATGCTGCGCAGCTGGGCCAGCAGCGCCTCCACCTGGAGCAGGGTCACCGACGGGAACGCCCGCGCCAGCTCCACCAGTTCGCGCTCGTTGCCTGGTGGCAGGTGAAAGCTGGTCATGTAGGTGGCCGGCATGCCCTGCAGGGTGTCGGGCTCGAAGATCATGTAGAAGTTGGGCTGGAAGCTGTCCCAGTTGACCTCGCGCAGGCTGGTGACGCGAGCGTCACGCGTCAGCCCGCCTATGGTGAAACTCAGCTGGTCGCCCAGCTTCAGCTGCAGGCTTTCGGCCAGTTCGGCCTCGACGGACACGCCTGGCAGCTCCGCCTCGGCCCGCTCATGCCACCACTGGCCAGCCACCAGATGATTGTCCTTGGGCAGGTCGGCCGACCAGGTCAGGCTGAGATCGCGACGAATCGCGCGTTCGCCCTGGGACTCCTTGCTGACCAGCTGGCGGACCGGCTCGCCATTGATCGCCACGAGTCGGCCCGGCACCACCGGATACAGCGGCGCGGCATGGCTGGAGAGTGCGTCGATTCGCTCGGCGAAGGCATCCTTTTCTGCAGGCAAGACGTTGAGTACGAAATGGTTGGGTGCGTCGTCCGGCAACTGGTCCTGCCAGGTGTCGAGCAGCTCGCCGCGCAACAGGGCGATCAATGCCATGGCCAACAGGATCAGTCCGAAGGCAAGTGCCTGGCCGGCGGCTGCAAGCGGATGCCGCAGCAGCTGACCCAGACCCAGCCGCCAGCTCAGCGAGGCGCCGGCAAGCAGGCGACGCATACCCTTCAGGCCGAGCAGCAGCAGGCCTCCCAGCACCAGCGTGGCAAGCAGGCCGCCGCCCAGCAGAGCCAGGGTGATCTTCAGGTCCAGGCTCAGCCGCCACATGATCAGGCCGAGGGCCAGGATCGCCGTGCCGTACACCAGCCAGGCGCTGGGTGGCACCGGCAGCAGGTCGCGGCGCAGTACTCGCAATGGTGGTACGCGACCCAGTCCTGCCAATGGCGGGAGGGCAAAGCCCGCCAGCGCCACCAGACCCGTGGCCACACCGGCTGCGGCGGGCCAGATGCCGCCGGGGGGAATCTCCTGCGCCAGCAGATCGCGCAGGAGATAGAACAGCCCGTGCTGTGCGGCCCAGCCGAGCAGGGCGCCGACGAGGCTGGCCAGCAGGCCAAGCATGCCCAGTTGCAAGGCATAGAGCAGCAGCGCGTCATGGCGGGAAAGGCCCAGGCATCGGAGCAGCGCACTGGCATCGAAGCGGCGTGTGGCGAAGCGGGCAGCCGACAGTGCGACGGCAACGCCTGCCAACAGAATGGCGGCCAGGCTCGCGAGGTTCAGATAGCGTTCCGCACGGCCCAGTGCGCCCCCTATCTGCCGGTTGCTATCGCCGGCGGTTTCGATGCGTTGATGGGCTTGCAGACCGGGCTGCAGCGCCTGCTGGTAAGCCGCCAGTGCAGTGCTTTCGCCGCGCCAGAGCTCCCGGTAGCGAACTCGGCTGCCGGGCTGGACGACACCGGTCGCCGCAAGATCGTCCAGGTGCATCAGCACGCGTGGCGTCAGGCTGTAGAAATCACCGACCCGATCGGGCTCGTAGGTCAACACGCGAGTCAGGCGCAGCAGCTTGTTGCCGACTTCGATGTCGTCACCGATTGCCAGGTCCAGGGCGGCGAACAGCCTGGCCTCGGCCCAGGCTTCACCCGGGGCCGGACCGGCGCCGGCTTCTTCGGTGCCGTAGGGCTGCGCCGCACTGCGCAAGGCGCCGCGCAGGGGATAGCTGCTGCTGGCCGCTTTGACACTGGCGAGCTGCAAGTCCTGGTCGGTGGCGATGACGCTGGAGAATTCGACCAGCTGGGCATGTTCCAGCCCCTGTGCCTTGCCGGCGTCGATCTGTTGCGCCGAGGCGGGTGCGCTGCCGCCCAGCACCAGGTCGGCGCCAAGGAACTCGCTGGCCCGCAGCAGCATGGCGTCGTTCAGGCGTGCACCGAAATAGCCGATGGCGGTACTGGCAGCGACGGCGATCAACAGAGCGAAGAACAGCACGCGCAACTCGCCGGCGCGAGCGTCACGCAGCAACTGCCGGTAAGCCATAGCGAACAGGCGCGCCTTGGGTAGGCCCATCATTCGCTCGTCTCGCTGGCGATCTGGCGCCCGCCCTCGAGGCGAAGCACGCGATGGCAGCGTCTGGCCAGGCGCTCGTCGTGGGTGACCAGCACCAGGGTCGTGCCGCGCTCGCGGTTAAGCTCGAACAACAGTTCGGTGATATGCGCGCCAGTATGGGTGTCGAGGTTGCCGGTGGGTTCGTCGGCAAACAGCACCTCGGGCTCGGCGGCGAAGGCGCGGGCCAGTGCGACGCGTTGCTGCTCGCCACCGGATAGCTGGCGGGGATAATGCTGCAGGCGCTCGCCCAGGCCGACGCGGGAGAGCAGCTCGGTGGCGCGCTCGCGAGCATCGTGGCGCCCGTCCAGCTCCAGCGGCAACATGACGTTCTCCAGAGCATTGAGGCTGTCGAGCAGCTGGAACGATTGAAAGACGAAACCGACGTGTTCGGCACGCACCCGCGCCCGCTGGTCTTCGTCGAGCGCCGCCAGTGCATGGCCGGCCAGATGAACTTCGCCCGAACTTGGCAGATCGAGCCCGGCCAGCAGGCCGAGCAATGTCGACTTGCCCGACCCTGAGGTGCCGACGATGGCCAGGCTGTCGCCCTTGGCCAGTTGCAATGAGAGGTCGGCCAGGATGCTCAGCTCGCCTTCCGCGCTGGGTACCACTTTGTTAAGGTTCCGGGCGTCGAGAATGTTGCCGCTCATGAGGGGGATCCGATGCGAAGATGGCTGAAATGCGGGGCCCTGGCGCTGCTGTGCTGGGCTCAGGGAGCCCTGGCCGGAACCGTACTGGTGGTCGGCGATAGTATCAGCGCCGCTTTCGGGCTGGAAACCAGCCAGGGCTGGGTGCATCTGCTGCAGGAACGCCTCGTCGAGGGCGATGAATCCTGGCGTGTGGTGAACGCCTCTATCAGTGGCGACACCACGGCTGGCGGGCTCGCCAGGCTGGATCCGCTGCTCGAGGCGCACACCCCTGCGGTGGTCATTCTCGAGCTGGGCGGCAATGACGGATTGCGTGGGCAGTCGCCTGTGCAATTGAAACAGAATCTTGCCGAGATGATCGATCGCAGCCGCGAAGCGGGTGCCGAGGTTCTGTTGCTCGGGATGCGCATGCCGCCGAATCTGGGGCAGCGCTACACCCGCGCATTTGCCGATGCATTCGACTCGCTTGCAGCGGAGAAAAGCGTTGCTTACGTGCCGTTCTTGCTGGATGGCGTCGGCGGCGTCAGCGGCATGATGCAGGCCGATGGCATTCACCCGACGGCCGAGGCGCAGAGTCAGCTGCTGGAGACGGTCTGGCCGGCACTCGAACCCTTGCTTTGATGCGTGGGCGCAGCTACTGTCGCGCCCTCGATTGGAGCCTCAGATGTCGCGCTCAGCCAGGACCCTTTACGCTTATCGACTCATCGTGCCGGACGAGCAGTACGACATGTTCGCCTGCCGCGAGAATCGACTGCACCTGGCGTTGCGGCAGCTGGAACTGAACGGCAATGCCGACCGCACCCTGTGTGGCGGTTTGCTGCCGGCTCAGCCGCGCTGGAGGGAGCTCGAGCGGGCTACGCTGAAGGACCGCCAGTTGTGTCCCAGCTGCCGTCAGCTGCTCGAGGCGCGCCGCAAGGGCCTTCCGTCTGCCACTGCGGCCTGGTAGCTCACGTTTCGGTCGGTTCAAGTACAATCGCATCTATCCTTCTACTCTGGATTCTCAAGGACTCTTCAATGGTCTCGCGCGCGTTTGCGGTCGCCTCCTGTTTGTCATTCGCTGCTTTGCTTTCGGCGGGCCCCAGCGCGGCGCTCGAACTGCCGCTGCCGCCGGAAGGCGAAGACATCGTCGGCCAGATTCAGGTCATCAAGGCGAAGTACGAAGATACCTTCGCTGCCATCGGTGAAGCCCACGATCTTGGCTATCTGGAGTTGGTCGCGGCCAACCCGGGTGTCGACCCGTGGCTGCCGGGCGAGGGCACCGACATCATTCTGCCGACCCGTTTCATCCTCCCGCCGGGCCCGCGCGAGGGCATTGTGATCAACATTGCCGAGTACCGGATGTACTACTACCCGGAAGGCAAGAACGTAGTGCATACCTTCCCGTTGGGTATCGGCCGAGAGGGCTGGGGTTCTCCGGTTGGAACAGCCCGGATCACGGCCATGACCAGCAACCCGGCCTGGTATCCGCCGAAGTCGATTCGCGAAGAGCACGCCGCCGATGGCGATCCGTTGCCGACGGTGGTTCCGCCAGGCCCGGACAATCCTCTCGGCCCATACAAGATGAGCCTTTCGCTTCCGGGCTACCTGATTCATGGCTCGAACAAGAAGTTCGGTATAGGCATGCGGGTGAGCCACGGTTGCTTCCGTATGCTCAACCACAACGTGCTCGAACTGGCGAAGATGGTGAAAGTCGGAACGCCGGTGCGTATCGTCGACGAGCCCTACAAGTTCGGCGTCAGCGAGGGCAAGGTCTATCTAGAAGCCCATGCGCCGCTGGAAGACGGTGATCAAAAGACGCTGACACTGATGGACAAGCACGCCGTCGTCATCAATACCCTGCTCAAGCGTGACGAGGCCGCGGGCAAGTTGCACCTGGACTGGGAAATGGTGCGCGAGATCATTGCTGGCGAAGACGGCTTGCCGATCCAGATCGCCGAGCAGCGGACCGAAGTCGCCGTCCATGAAGAGCAGTTGTTCTGACTGCTTTTCCGCGGGCATAAAAAAGGGTTCATCGCGGAGTCTGGGGGAAGAGCGCGTTGACAGTCAGGGAAGTGGGTAAATTGGCAGTCGCCAAACGAACCAACCCCCCACGCCCTGCTGCCGCCATGCATCCTATTGATCTTGCTGCTTTCTGGCCAGGCTATGAAGCCGTTGCCTGTCGCTCATCCGCCAACAACTCCCTTCTGATTGAGCTTGAGCCTCAAGCTGGCTCGGTTCCCAAATGCGGGCGTTGTGGCCAGCTCAGCCCTTTGATTCATGAGCGCCGGATTCGTCTGGTGCGCGATCGTGATTTGTTCGATCAGCGCGTCCTGCTTCAACTACCAGTGCGCCGAGTCGACTGCCTGAACTGTGGTCGGGTGACCGAGCGGGTCGACTGGCTGGAGCCTGCATCTCGCCTGACGCGGCGCTTGCAGGCCTGGCTCGAGGCTTTGCTGCAACTGCTGCCGATCAGCCACGTCAGCCGCCTCACCGGCTTACACTGGCACACGCTCAAGCAACTCGACAAACGTCGGCTGGATGCCGCCGTCGGCACCTTCGAGCCGGGTGATGTGCGTCGCCTGGTGATGGACGAGTTCGCCCTGCACAAAGGCCATCGCTACGCCACGGTGATCATGGATGCCGAGCGCACGCGGGTGCTATGGGTCGGTCATGGCAACAGCCGCGAGGCGATCCGCCCATTCTTTGAGTTACTGGGCGAGCGCTGCCAACGGATCGAAGCGGTGGCGATGGACATGAACACCGCCTTCGATTTGGAGGTGAAGCGGCACTGCCCTCAAGCCGAAGTGGTGTACGACCTGTTCCATGTGGTGGCGCGCTACGGGCGTGAGGTGATCGACCGTATCCGCGTCGACCAGGCCAATCTCCTGCGCGATGACAAACCGGTACGCAAGGTGGTCAAGCAGAGCCGCTGGCTGTTGCTGCGCAATCGCGAAAACCTGAAGGACGGCCAAGCCGTGCAGTTGCAAGAGTTGCTCGCCGCCAACCAGCCATTGGCCACGGTCTACGTGCTCAAGGATGCGTTAAAGGACGTCTGGTACGCCCCCACTGTGCGGGAGGGCTGGCGGCGCTGGCGAAGTTGGCTGCGGCATGCTCGGGACAGCGGTCTGGCGCCGCTCCAACGCTTTGCCCGGAATCTGCGCAAATACGCCCGTGGCATCCTCGCAAGCGCCCGCTTCCCCCTGCACACCAGCGTCCTGGAAGGCGTGAACAACCGCATCAAGGTGATCAAGCGGATGGCCTATGGCTTCCGGGACTCTGACTACTTCTTCCTGAAAATCAAGGCCGCCTTCCCCGGGAAAGCGCGATGAACCTAAAAAAGCCGACCTTGAGGGTCGGCTTTTTTGCTTTTACAAGCTTACTTGCGGCTGGCGCGTTCCAGCATACGCAGAGCACGCTCGTTGGCTTCGTCAGCAGTCTGCTGAGCCTTCTGAGCGGCGGCCAGAGCTTCGTCGGCCTTGCTGTACGCTTCGTCAGCGCGAGCCTGGGCGCGAGCAGCGGCGTCTTCGGTCGCGGTCAGGCGAGCTTCGCTTTCTTTGGTCATGCTGTTGCTGCAACCGGTAGCCAGAACTGCGGCCAGAGCCAGAGCAGAGAATTTCAGAACGTTGTTCATCTTGTTCCCCTTAAGGTGGAAATCCATAAAGCAACTTCCGTTATGGAAAGTTTGCGCGCACATACTACCTATAACTTAGCTTAAGTAAACTGAGTGGGCGCAGGCGCTACAGGTTTTTTTTCAAACTGCCTTTGCTTTGTCTCTCATCCCGGCAAGTTGGATAAAAAACATCCAGCGCTGGTTCCCCAAAGACCCATCATAGTTGCCTGATTGCATCACGCATCGAAAGTTCCGGTGCAGGGCGTGCAAATAATGATCAACGCAAGGCTGGTCGAACGACTTCGAAAGAGGTAGAAAAGACGTCTGTGAATGTATGCGGCTGCCGACGACACGTCCCTGGTGCAGCCACCCGAAAACAAGAAGACAGGACAATCCTGCTGAAGGAGTCACGATGAGCGACACGGTGCGCGTCCATCACGACCAGGCTGGCCATCGCTTCGAGGCGATGATCGAAGGTCACTGCGCCTACCTTGCCTACATGGATCTTGGCAAGCAGACACTGGATATGTATCGCACCTTCGTTCCGGACGCATTGCGTGGGCGAGGCATCGCAGCGGCCCTGGCGCAGCATGCGCTCGATTACGCCGAGCGCGAGGGCTATCAGGTCATCCCTTCATGCTCATATGTGGAACGCTACATCGAACGCAATCGAACGGGCTCTGGCCAGGCCACGCCAGAGCCATAAAAAAACGCCGGGAGACCGGCGTTTTTTCTTCCTAGCCGCGCTGCCTTTTGGGCAGCACGTCCTTGAGCTTGTCATGCATGCTCAGCACGGCTTTCTCGGTGGTGTCCCAGTCGATACAGGCGTCGGTAATGGACACTCCGTACTTGAGATCGCACAGGTTCTTCGGAATGGCCTGATTGCCCCAGCCAAGGTGGCTTTCGACCATGAGGCCGACAATGGAATTGTTGCCTTCGAGGATCTGGTTGGCGACATTGTCCATCACCAGCGGCTGCAGGGCAGGGTCCTTGTTGGAGTTTGCATGGCTGCAGTCGATCATGATGTTCGGGCGAATGCCCGCCTTGTGCAGCTCCTGCTCGCAGAGCGCGACGCTGACCGAGTCGTAGTTGGGCTTGCCGTTACCACCGCGCAGCACCACATGGCCGTAGTTGTTGCCCTTGGTGGTGACGATGGACACGCCGCCAGACTGGTTGATGCCAAGGAAACGGTGCGGGCTGGAAACCGACTGCAGCGCGTTGATGGCCACGGTCAGGCTGCCGTCGGTGCCGTTCTTGAAGCCGACAGCCGAGGACAGCCCGGACGCCATCTCGCGGTGCGTCTGCGATTCGGTGGTGCGCGCGCCGATCGCCGACCAGCTGATCAGATCCTGCAGATACTGCGGAGAGATGGGGTCGAGTGCCTCGGTGGCGGTGGGCAGGCCCATCTCCGCCAGATCGAGCAGCAGCTTGCGGCCGATGTGCAGACCGTCCTGGATCTTGAACGAGTCGTCCATGTAGGGATCGTTGATCAGGCCTTTCCAGCCGACAGTGGTACGGGGCTTCTCGAAATACACGCGCATGACGAGGAACAGGCTGTCGGACACCTTTTCCGCCAGGACCTTGAGGCGCTCGGCGTACTCGTGGGCGGCTTTCAGGTCATGGATGGAGCAGGGGCCGATCACCAGGAACAGGCGGTGATCCTTGCCGTCGAGAATGTCGCGTACGACCTGACGACCATGGGAGACGGTCTGCAATGCCGAGGCGGTCAGCGGGATTTCACGCTTCAGTTGCTCCGGCGTGATCAGGGTCACGTTGGACGCAACGTTGAGGTCGTCGATTGGTAAATCAGCCATTTGTCACTCGTCAGGAATCACGGGAGCCGTCCGCCAGCGATCCCGGTGCGGCGGAACTGGACTTGAGGGCGCAGCGGGGAAACGGAACCTTAGCGCTAAAGGGCTTAATCGACAACGAGATTGATGGCGTATTGAGTCGATCCGCCTGTCGATCTTCGCAACGCCAAGCGGGACGCTGTGATGCGCATCGTCGGGCTGCTATCGTTCTGCTTTTTCAATCGGTTGGCGCAGGTATCCCGCCGGCCACATGACCTGGAGTGCTTATGTCTGCAGCCAATCCACGTATAGGCATCATCGGCACGGGTGCCATCGGAGGCTTCTACGGCTTGATGCTGGCGCGCGCCGGCTTCGATGTGCATTTCCTGTTGCGCAGCGAATACGACGCCGTCCTCGCCCGTGGCCTGCAGGTCAATAGCGCGGTGCATGGGCCATTATTGCTGGAGCAGCCGCAGATTTACCGCGCTGCGGCCCAGATGCCTCCCTGCGACTGGCTACTGGTGGGGGCTAAAAGCACCAGCAACCGGGAGCTGGCGCCGCTCATCGCTCAGGTCGCAGCACCCGATTGCAAGGTGGTGGTACTGCAGAACGGGCTGGGTGTGGAGGATGTGCTCAGGCCATTTCTGCCGGCCAGCGTGCACCTGCTGGGCGGCCTGTGTGCGATCTGTGCACATCGTTCCGCGCCCGGCGTGGTCGAGCATCAGGCCCTTGGCGGGGTCAACCTTGGCTACCATTCCGGGCCAGCCGGGCATGACCCGCAGGCACAACAGGTATTACTGGGCGAGATGGTCGAGATGTTCCGTCGGGCCGGGGTGGATTCTTCACCGATGCCCAGCCTGGCACAGGCGCGCTGGATGAAGCTGGTGTGGAACGTGCCGTTCAACGGCCTCTCGGCTCTGCTCGACGCTGGTACCGAGTCGCTGCTCGCCAGCGACGACACGCGGGCGCAGATCAAGGCCATCATGCAGGAGGTCTGCGCTGCGGCGCAGGCGCTGGGTTGTGCGCTGCCAGAGGATTTCCCGGAGAAGTTGCTGATGGGAACGGCACGCATGCCCGACTACCTGCCCAGCATGTATCACGACAGGTTACACAACCGGCCGATGGAGCTGGAGGCGATCTATGCCGCACCGCTTGCCGCAGCTGCGCAGCAGGGCATATCGATGCCCCGTACCGAAATGATCTATCGCCTGTTGCGCTTCCTGGAGCAGCGTAACGGCGCCTGACACAAACGCCGGCCCGGTTTTCGCCGCACTGCTAAGCTCAACGGCAGTCGCGGCGAGTCAGACCAAAGGTCGCACAGCAAAAGCCAGGCGGAACATCTATCATCCGTTGGCGCACCGTTCATAAGGTTATAAGTGTTGCGGCAGGCGCAGTGGTGCCTTTGCCTTGAGGGATTTCTATGAAGCTTCAACAACTGCGTTACATCTGGGAAGTGGCGCACCATGACCTCAACGTTTCGGCAACTGCCCAGAGTCTGTTCACCTCGCAACCCGGCATCAGCAAGCAGATTCGCCTGTTGGAGGATGAACTCGGCGTCGAAGTGTTCGCCCGCAGTGGCAAGCATCTGACGCGGGTGACACCTGCTGGAGAGCGCATCATCACCACGGCTGGCGAGATTCTGCGCAAGTGCGAGAGCATCAAGCAGATTGCCCAGGAGTTCTCCAACGAAAAGAAGGGCACCCTGAGCATCGCGACCACCCACACCCAGGCACGTTATGCGTTGCCTCAGGTGATCAGCAGCTTCATCAAGCAGTACCCGGACGTGTCGCTGCACATGCACCAGGGTACGCCGATGCAGATCGCCGAAATGGCCGCCGACGGGACGGTCGATTTCGCCATCGCAACCGAGGGGCTGGAACTGTTCGGCGACCTGGTGATGATGCCTTGCTATCGGTGGAACCGCTGCGTGATCGTGCCTCGCGGCCATCCGCTGGCGAAGCTGGACAAGCTCACCCTCGAGGCGCTGGCCGAGCACCCGATCGTGACTTACGTGTTCGGTTTCACCGGGCGCTCCAAGCTCGACGAAGCCTTCGGCCATCGTGGGCTTTCGCCGAAGGTGGTTTTCACCGCAGCCGACGCTGACGTGATCAAGACCTATGTCCGGCTCGGGTTGGGCGTTGGTATCGTGGCGCGCATGGCGGTGGACCCGAACCTGGATTCGGATCTGGTGGTGCTGGATGCCAGTGAGCTGTTCGAGTCCAGCGTGACCAAGATCGGCTTCCGCCGCGGCACTTTCCTGCGCGGCTTCATGTGCGACTTCATCCAGCAGTTCGCCCCGCATCTGAACCGGGACATGCTGGAAAAGGCCATCCAGTGCCGCAACAAGGCGGAACTGGATGAGCTGTTCGACGGCATGCAGCTGCCGACCTACTGATCATTCGAGACACGGGTTCGGCGCTGGCGCCAACCTGTCTACCGCATGAGTGTGCGGTCAGCTCTTGGCGATCAGATTGCCGGCGTGCAGCCCGCATTCCTTGTGGGTGGCTTCCTCCCACCACCAGCGACCTTCACGCTCGTGCTGGTTCGGTAGCACCGGCCGAGTGCAGGGCTCACAGCCGATACTGATGAACCCGCGCTCGTGCAGGCTGTTGTAGGGAATTTCCAGCATGCGGATGTAGCCCCAGACTTCCTCGCTGGTCATCTGTGCCAGCGGGTTGAACTTGTACAGCGGGTGGTCCGGTGTCGAGAACGCGGTATCCAGTTCCAGTACTGCAACCTGGCTACGGGTGCCAGGGCTCTGGTCACGCCGCTGGCCGGTGGCCCAGGCGCGCACTGTCGACAGTTTGCGGCGCAGCGGCTCGATCTTGCGGATACCGCAGCATTCGCCATGACCGTCGCGGTAGAAACTGAACAGGCCCTTTTCGTTGACCAGCGGCTGCAGCAACGCCGGGTCCGGGGTCATGATCTCGATGGCGATGCCGTAGTGATCACGGACCTGCTCGATGAAGCGATAGGTCTCGCTGTGCAGGCGTCCGGTATCGAGGGTGAACACCTTGACGCTCTTGTTCAGCTTCCAGGCCATATCCAGCAGTACCACGTCTTCGGCGCCACTGAATGAGATCCACAGGTCATCGCCGAACAGATCGAAGGCGAGCTTAAGAACGTCTTGCGGCGATTTCTCGGCGTAGGCTGTAGCCAACGCGGCGACGTCGATGGAGGTGCTCATCAGGCGGCTTCCTTATAAATGTCCACGGCGCTTCGGCGCTCTGAGGCGGCGGATGGTAGCAAAAGGGGTTTATGCCGCTAAATAACGTTTAGATACGTTTATCAGCCTTTTCGGGTATAAGCGCTGCGTTGCTTCGGCTGCGAGCTGCCGTTAGAGTGCCGCCTTCAATTTTCTGCATTGAGGAGTGGCCCGTGGAAATAGCCTGTCTCGACCTGGAAGGTGTGCTGGTTCCGGAAATCTGGATCGCCTTTGCCGAGGCCACCGGAATCGAATCGCTCCGGGCGACCACACGGGACATTCCCGACTATGACGTACTGATGAAGCAGCGCCTGCGCATCCTCGACGAGCACGGCCTGAAGCTCGCCGATATCCAGAAGGTCATCGCAACGCTGAAGCCGCTGGAAGGCGCGCCGGAGTTCATCGACTGGCTGCGCGAGCGTTTCCAGGTGGTGATCCTGTCCGACACCTTCTACGAGTTCTCCCAGCCGCTGATGCGCCAGTTGGGCTTCCCGACGCTGCTCTGCCATCGCCTGATCACCGACGAGACCGACCGCGTGGTGGACTATCAGCTGCGCCAGAAGGACCCCAAGCGCCAGTCGGTCATCGCGCTGAAGAGCCTGTACTACCGTGTCATCGCTGCGGGTGACTCTTACAACGACACCACCATGCTCAGCGAAGCCCATGCCGGCATCCTGTTCCATGCGCCGGACAATGTCATCGCCGAGTTCCCGCAATTCCCGGCAGTGCATACCTTCGATGCGCTCAAGCAGGAGTTCCTCAAGGCGTCGAACCGCAAGCTGACGCTCTGATCTGTCCGGATCGAGGCGGCCGTTCCGTTGATCGGTCGCCTCAGCCTGATAGCTGCTCCAGCGTTTCCAGCAGCACCTTCACTTTGTCGATCGACTCCTGGTATTCCGCCTGCCAGTCCGAGTCGGCGACGATGCCGCCACCGCCCCAGCAGCTGGCTTGTCCGCCACGGACGAGCAGGGTACGGATGGCGATGGAGCTGTCCATTTCCCCCCTGACATCGACATACAGCAGCGACCCGCAGTAAATCGAGCGGCGGGTAGGTTCCAGCTCGTCGATGATCTGCATGGCGCGGATCTTCGGCGCTCCGGTAATGGACCCGCCAGGAAAGCTGCCGGCCAGCAGATCGAATGCGTCCAGCCGGTCGGCGAGCTCGCCGGTGACACAGCTCACCAGGTGATGGACATTGGGGTAGCTTTCCAGCGCGAACAGCTGCGGGACGCGCACGCTGCCGATGCGACAGCTGCGGCCGAGATCGTTGCGCAGCAAATCGACAATCATCAGGTTCTCGGCACGATCCTTCTCGCTGGCCAGTAGTGCCTGCGCCTGTGCGGCATCGCTCTGCTCGTCATGCCCGCGGGGCCGCGTACCCTTGATCGGCCGCGTCTCCACCCGGCCGCCCTGCAGCCGCAGGAAGCGTTCCGGCGAAAGGCTGACGATGGCGCCATCGCCAAGCCCGACGAACCCGGCGAATGGTGTCGGGCAAGCCTTGCGCAGGGCGCTATAGGCACTCCATGCATCACCCGAACAGGCGGCGCGAAAACGCTGGGTGAAGTTCACCTGGTAGCAGTCGCCCGCCTGGATATAGGCCTGGATGCGCCCGATGCCGCGGCGATAATCATCCCGCGAGATATCCGGAGTGAACCGCCCATGCAGCCTGAATGGCGCGGCTGCGGCAGGGGATGCCGTTTCGAACAGACGGACCAGGCGCTCACGTTCGGGCCGGGCGGTGGCCGGATGGAACAGCAGCTGACTGGTCCGACGCTGGTGATCCGTGATCAACGCCCAGCCATACAGCCCCAGGCGCGCCAGCGGCAAACCACTGTCATCGCGTGCGCGCTGTGGAAGTCGTTCCAGCCGCGTGCCGAAGTCATAATTCAGCAGGCCGATCAGTCCGCCCGCGAAGGGCAGCTCGCAACCGTCGGGCAGCGTGGCCGGCCCCAGGTCGCGCAATGCCTGGCGCAAACGCTGGAAAAAATCACGCCCTGATTCGCTCTGGGCAGGCTCGAAGATCGCCGATGGCCAGGCGCTGAGGATGTCGAAGCGGCCGCGCTCGGCTACCGGCCGGCCGGAATCCAGCAGAACGGCGCCGGGCGCATGACGAATGCGTTCGAACCAGTGAGCAGGATCGGCCTTATAGGGCAGGGGGTGCAGCGTGCAGAGGGGCATGGTCGGATCGATATGGGCCGGCCCGCGAGATGCACGGGCCGGCCAATGGGTCAGTCGTGCGGCGGAACGTGGCCGAAGAGCTCCTGGGAGAACTTCACGCGTTCCTCGACGGTTTCCTGGATGCCCTTTGCCTTGAGCTCTTCCAGACGGTTCTCCACGGCATGGGCGCGGTGGGTCAGCCCGCAGTCGTTGGCGATCTGGATGTTCAGGCCCGGGCGTGCATTCAACTCCAGGATCAGCGGTCCCTTGTCCTGATCGAGCACCATGTCGACACCGATATAGCCGAGCCCGCAGAGCTCGTAACAGCCGGCGGCCAGCTTCATGAAGCCGTCCCAGTTCGGCAGCTGTACGCCGTCCACGGCGTTGGTGGTGTCGGGGTGCTTGGTGATCTTGTTGTTCAGCCAGGTGCCGCGAAGGGTGATACCGGTCGCCAGATCCACGCCGACGCCGATTGCACCCTGGTGCAGGTTGGCCTTGCCGCCGGACTGGCGGGTGGGCAGGCGCAGCATGGCCATGATCGGATAACCCATCAGCACGATGATGCGGATGTCCGGCACGCCTTCGTAACTGATGCTCTTGAAGATCGGATCAGGCGTGACGCGGTACTCGATCAGCGCACGGTCGCGGTGACCGCCGAGAGAATACAGACCAGTGAGGATGTTGGAGATCTGATGCTCGATCTCCTCATGGGTCATGATCTTTCCGGATACGGTCTTGTAGCGACCCTCGAAACGGTCCGCGATCACCAGAATGCCGTCGCCGCCAGCACCCTGGGCCGGTTTGACGACGAAGTCGGTGTGGTCCTTGACGATGTCCTTGAGCTTGTCGATGTCCTTCTCGGTCTCGATGATCCCGTACATCTCCGGCACATGAATGCCGGCCTCGATCGCGCGCTGCTTGGTGATGATCTTGTCATCGACGATCGGGTACAGGCTGCGCTTGTTGTACTTGAGCACGTAGTCCGCGTTGCGGCGGTTGATGCCCATGATGCCCTTGGCTTCCAGGGCCTTCCACGTCTTGATCAGACCGAACATGGCTCAATCCTTCAGAAAGGCTTTGAAGCGGAACAGCTCGGTCAGGCGGTAGCCGCGGTAGCGACCCATCGCCAGCATGAAGCCCACCATGATCAGCAGCACGGCCGGGAAGGTGAAGATGAAGTAAGTCAGCTCCCGGATGTTCATCAGCATGAAGGCCAGGCTTGCGGCGATCAGCGTGCCGACCGCGACCTTGAAGGCATGGCCGCCGCCGCGCTCTTCCCAGGTGATGGACAGGCGTTCGATGGTCATGGTCAGGATCACCATCGGGAACAGCGATACCGACAACCCGCGCTCGAGGCCGAGCTTGTGGCTGAGCAGGCTGATCACTGCAATCAGCACAACGACGAAGGTCAGCACGACCGACAGGCGCGGCAGCATCTGGAGTTTCAGATGTTCCAGGTACGAGCGCAGCGACAGGCCGAGCGCGGTGATCAGGGTGAACAGGATGATGCCGAAACCGATCTGGGTTTCGCGGAACGCCAGGGCGATCAGCACCGGGGTGAAGGTGCCGAGGGTCTGCAGGCCGCCGAGGTTACGCAGGATCAGGATCACCAGCACGCCGATCGGTATCATGATCATGATCTGGTAGGTCTGCTGAGTCTTCAGGGGCAGGCCGTACAGCGAATACTCCAGGAATCCGGCCTCGGTGTTCTCGTCTGTCAGCTTGGCGAGGCGGATGGCGTTCATCTCGCTGTTGTTCAGGGTAAAGGTCACCTGCGGGTTGCGGCCACCTTCCAGGTTGATCAGCGGCTCGTCACCGGTCCACCAGACCAGCCGGTCACCCGGCAGGCCCTGTTCGCCAGTGCCGGGGTTGAAGAACAGCCACTTGTCGCCATTGAAGCTGCGCAGCCAGAGTTCGGGCGTTTGCGGCTGATCGGCATTCAGGCGGATGGTATGCACACGCTCCATCGGCACGTGGGCGATGGACAGCAGCAGCTCGATGACGCGTGCCTTGTTCGGGATGGAGGTATCGCCCCCGAGCAGCAACTTGACATTGTCATCGTTGGGATTGTTGACGCGCTTGATCGCTTCGCTGATGAAGGTCTCGACGTCGGCCGAATGCTGGCGAATGGGAGAGAGCAGGGCCTCGGCGGCAATCTTCTCCGGGCCTTCGACCGGGATGCTGTCGCGGAAGATCGGGCCGGTGGGCTTGCTCTGCTCGCCGCTGTAGCGCTTGGTCAGCACCAGGCGGTAATAGAGTGTCTGGTTGCCGCTGGCGCGACGCGCGGACCAGGTGACGCGGCGGTTGCCATCGACGCGGTTGACGCTGACACCGTAGTTGTTGGAGATGAAGCTCTCGTTGAGGCTGACGAACTCCTGATTCAGTGGCGGCACGTACATCTGCAGCTTCACTGGCTCGCGCGGATTGGCCTGGAACTCGACCTTGGCGTCGATATTCCACAGGTCATCGGTTTCGTCTTCGGTAACCGGAATGCCGAGGATGAAGATCTGGTAGGCAGTAATCGAAATTCCCAGTGCGACGAGCAGGAAGATCAGGACTTTCAGATGCAGAGTGAGAGCGCGCATG
This sequence comes from Stutzerimonas sp. Brlt_14, assembly GCF_051948915.1. Classification (NCBI taxonomy): domain Bacteria; kingdom Pseudomonadati; phylum Pseudomonadota; class Gammaproteobacteria; order Pseudomonadales; family Pseudomonadaceae; genus Stutzerimonas; species Stutzerimonas sp. Brlt_14. The sequence continues at coordinate 318,562 of NZ_JAYJLM010000002.1, read as the reverse complement.
GGTATTACTCGTCAGCGTCAGATTCGTTGAGGCAACCGGGCTTGCCGGCAATAAAGGTGCGACTTGGGTCCACCAGGGCACCGAAGCGGGTGAGCGCATCGGAACCGATCAAAAGTGGGTATTGGAAAGCCGTACGGTCGGTGAGGTTCACTTCGATGGTGCGTTTGACCTTGCCCATGCACAGATCGAGCTCGATGACCGGTCGTGCGGTATAGGTCTTTTCCTCTTCCGGATCGAAGTCGCCGGCGCGACGTTTGATCTTGCTGATCCGCGCCAGGGGGCGTTCGATGGGGTGCGCATGGGCGCTGTCGACGGCCAGGTAGAAGCGCACCCAGGATTCGCCCTTGCGCTTGAAGCGAGTGATGTCGCGCGCGCTGAGCGATGCCGTCTGCGCGCCGGTGTCGAGTTTCGCTTCCACTTCCAGATTGAAGTCGGGAATGCCGACGTGTTCGTTCAGACCGTAGATCGCCTTTTCGGCAGCCACGCCGATGGCGGGCAGGATCAGTACGCAGAGCAGCAGAAGGTGGGCTTTAACTCTCATGGAACCTGAAATCTAAGGGAAGGGAAGAATGGCCGGCTGGCCTGCGCCGAAAGGTCCGGCGAGCGGCCTGGACGCGAAAGGCTGGCATTCTAGCATGCTGATTTCTTGGCGCTACAACGGCCACCAGCGCTTTGACACCCCATGATACAGACCATGCCGAGCGTACGACTTTAGTAAAGGTGTCGACAATCGGCGGACTGCGTCAGTTGACTGTTAGGTTATGCAGGCGTAATTTCGCCGTACTGTCTTTCGGATTGTCGACAATCATGCTGGATACCGTTGAGCCACCCCCATCAGTACAGCAGCTTGATAGCGGCACACTTGCCGAGAACGTGTTCCGTCTGATCCAGGCTGCGATCGTCAAGGGTGAGATTGCGCCGGGCAGCAAGATCTCCGAGCCCGAACTGGCGCGTACCTACGGCATCAGCCGCGGGCCGCTGCGCGAGGCTATCCACCGGCTGGAGGGCCAGAAACTGCTTGTCCGCGTTCCCCATGTGGGCGCGCGCGTGGTTTCGCTGAGCCATGCCGAGCTGATCGAACTCTACGAAATCCGTGAGTCCCTGGAAGGCATGGCCTGTCGCCTGGCCGCCGAACGCATGAGCGAGGCGGAAATCGATGAACTGCGTCGGGTGCTCAGCACTCACGAACGCGATGAGGCGTTTCAGGCTGGCGTCGGTTACTACCAGCAGGAAGGCGACTTCGACTTCCACTACCGGATCATCCAGGGCAGCGGCAACCGCACGCTGGCCAAGCTGCTGTGCGACGAGCTCTACCAGCTGGTGCGCATGTACCGCATCCAGTTCTCCACCACGCCGAATCGGCCGCATCAGGCCTTCGCCGAACACCACCGAATCCTGGACGCCATCGCCGAGCGCGATGGCGAACTGGCGGAGCTGCTGATGCGCCGCCATATCGCCGCTTCCAAGCGCAATGTCGAGCGCCATTTCAAAGGTGCTCTTGAGCAAACACCACAACCAAGAGGTGAGGCATGACACTCCCAACCCCCGGTCAGCGTTTTCGCGACGCGGTCGCCAGCGAACATCCCCTGCAGGTGGTCGGTGCGATCAACGCCAATCATGCGCTGCTGGCCAAGCGCGCCGGCTTCAAGGCGATCTACCTGTCCGGCGGTGGTGTCGCCGCCGGTTCGCTGGGTCTGCCTGACCTGGGAATCACCGGGCTCGACGATGTGCTGACCGACGTCCGTCGCATCACCGACGTCTGCGACCTGCCGCTGCTGGTGGATGTCGACACCGGCTTCGGCTCCTCGGCGTTCAACGTGGCCCGCACCGTGAAGTCGATGATCAAGTTCGGCGCTGCCGCGATCCATATCGAGGACCAGGTCGGCGCCAAGCGTTGCGGCCATCGTCCAAACAAGGAAATCGTTTCCCAGCAGGAAATGGTCGATCGCATCAAGGCGGCGGTGGACGCGCGCACCGACGACAGTTTCGTGATCATGGCGCGTACCGATGCGCTGGCGGTGGAAGGTCTGAACTCCGCGCTGGATCGTGCTGCAGCGTGCATCGAGGCCGGTGCTGACATGATCTTCCCGGAGGCGATCACCGAGCTGGCCATGTACAAGACTTTCGCCGACCGCGTGAAGGCGCCGATCCTGGCCAACATCACCGAGTTCGGCGCCACGCCGCTGTACACCACCGAGGAGCTGGCCAGCGTCGACGTTTCCCTGGTGCTCTATCCGCTGTCGGCGTTCCGCGCCATGAACAAGGCTGCCGAGAACGTTTACACCGCGCTGCGCCGTGACGGCACCCAGGCGAACGTGATCGACACCATGCAGACCCGCATGGAGCTCTACGATCGCATCAACTACCACGCGTTCGAACAGCACCTCGACGCGCTGTTCGCCCAGAAGAAGAGCTGACGAGTAGCGCCCGACCAATTTGCCAGCGGGCGCTTTGCGATCCATTTTTCAACGTGATTTGCGGTATCCAGAACAAATCCAATAAGGAGATAGCAATGGCTGAAGCAAAAGTATTGAGCGGTGCGGGTCTGCGCGGACAGATCGCCGGGCAGACCGCCCTGTGCACCGTCGGCAAGACCGGCGCCGGGCTGACCTACCGTGGCTATGACGTACGCGACCTGGCGGCTGAGTGCGACTTCGAAGAAGTGGCCTATCTGCTGTTCTACGGCGAGCTGCCCACCGCTGCGCAACTGGCCGACTACAAGAAGCGCCTGAAGACCATGCGCGACCTGCCGCAGCCGCTGAAGGAAGTGCTCGAGCGCATCCCGGCCAGCGCGCATCCGATGGATGTGATGCGCACCGGTTCGTCAGTGCTCGGCACCCTTGAGCCCGAACTCAGCTTCGATCAGCAGCGCGACGTGGCCGAGCGCCTGATGGCGGCCTTCCCGGCCATCATGTGTTACTGGTACCGCTTCACCCATGACGGTGTGCGCATCGACTGCACCAGCGACGAAGACACCCTGGGTGGTCATTTCCTCGCGCTGCTGCACGGCAAGAAGCCGAGCGACCTGCACGTCAAGGTGATGAACGTCTCGCTGATCCTCTACGCCGAGCACGAGTTCAACGCCTCGACCTTCACCGCCCGTGTCTGCGCTTCGACGCTGTCCGACCTCTATTCCTGCGTGACCGGTGCCATCGGTTCGCTGCGCGGCCCGCTGCATGGCGGCGCCAACGAAGCGGCGATGGACATGATCGAGCAGTGGAAGAGTCCGGAAGAAGCCCGCGAAGCCATCCTCGGCATGCTCGAGCGCAAGGACAAGATCATGGGCTTCGGTCACGCGATCTACAGCGTCTCCGACCCGCGCAACGAGGTGATCAAGGTCTGGGCCAAGAAGCTCGCTGATGAAGTGGGCGATACCGTGCTCTACCCGGTCTCGGTGGCCGTCGACGAAACCATGTGGGAGCAGAAGAAGCTCTTCCCCAACGCCGACTTCTACCACGCATCCGCGTATCACTTCATGGGCATCCCCACCAAGCTGTTCACACCGATCTTCGTCTGCTCGCGTGTCACCGGCTGGGCATCCCATGTGTTCGAACAACGCAGCAACAACCGGATCATTCGGCCGAGTGCCGAGTACATCGGTCCGGAACAGCGCAAGGTAGTACCGATCGCTCAGCGCTGATCGGGATGGGGAGCCCGCCGTGCGGGTTCCTCCAGGCCTTGCCCCTCGGAACATTACTGGATTGAGTTCTTCCGGCATGAATACAGAACACCGCAAACCGCTGCCAGGCACCGGGCTTGACTACTTCGACACCCGCGAGGCGATTGAAGCCATTCAGCCGGGCGCCTATGACAAGCTGCCCTATACCTCCCGCGTGCTGGCCGAGCAGCTGGTGCGCCGCTGCGAACCGGCAGCGCTGACCGATTCGCTCAAGCAGATCATTGAGCGCAAGCGCGATCTGGACTTTCCCTGGTATCCGGCGCGCGTGGTCTGCCATGACATCCTCGGCCAGACCGCGCTGGTCGATCTCGCCGGCCTGCGTGACGCGATCGCGGAGCAGGGCGGCGACCCGGCCAAGGTCAACCCGGTGGTGCCGACCCAACTGATCGTCGACCATTCGCTGGCCGTCGAGTACGCCGGCTTCGATCAGGACGCCTTCGAGAAGAACCGTGCCGTCGAGGAGCGCCGCAACGAGGATCGTTTCCACTTCATCGAGTGGACCAAGACGGCGTTCAAGAACGTCGACGTGATCCCCGCCGGCAACGGCATCATGCACCAGATCAACCTGGAGAAGATGTCCCCGGTGATCCAGGCCCGCGGCGGCGTAGCCTTCCCGGACACCTGCGTGGGCACCGATTCACACACGCCGCACGTCGATGCACTGGGCGTCATCGCCATCGGCGTCGGCGGCCTGGAGGCAGAGACCGTGATGCTCGGCCTGCCTTCGATGATGCGCCTGCCCGACATCGTCGGGGTCAAGCTCACCGGCAAGCGTCAGCCAGGCATCACCGCCACCGATATCGTTCTCGCGCTGACCGAGTTCCTGCGCAAGGAACGTGTCGTCGGAGCCTGGGTGGAGTTCTTCGGCGAGGGCGCCGACAGTCTGTCCATCGGTGACCGCGCCACCATTTCCAACATGTGCCCGGAGTACGGCGCCACCGCGGCGATGTTCTACATCGACCAGCAGACCATCGAGTACCTCAAACTGACCGGCCGCGAACCGGAGCAGGTTGCCCTGGTCGAGCAGTACGCCAAGGAAACCGGCCTGTGGGCGACAGCTCTGGAAGGCGCCGAGTACGAGCGCGTGCTCGAATTCGACCTGTCCAGCGTGGTGCGCAACATGGCCGGCCCGAGCAACCCGCACAAGCGTCTGCCGACGTCGGCACTGCACGAGCGTGGCATCGCCGACGAGGCCAAGCTGGCCGCCGCACGTGCCGAGGAGGCCGAAGGCCTGTTGCCGGATGGCGCGGTGATCATCGCCGCCATCACCAGCTGCACCAATACCTCCAACCCGCGCAACGTGGTCGCGGCGGGCCTGCTGGCCAAAAAGGCCAACGAACTGGGGCTGGTACGCAAGCCCTGGGTGAAGACGTCTTTCGCCCCAGGCTCGAAGGTGGCCAAGCTGTACCTGGAAGAGGCGGGCCTGCTGCCGGAACTGGAGAAGCTTGGCTTCGGCATCGTCGCCTATGCATGCACGACCTGTAACGGCATGTCCGGTGCGCTGGACCCGAAGATCCAGCAGGAAATCATCGACCGTGACCTGTATGCCACTGCAGTGCTGTCCGGCAACCGCAACTTTGACGGACGCATCCACCCTTACGCCAAGCAGGCCTTCCTGGCCTCGCCGCCGTTGGTGGTGGCCTACGCCATCGCCGGCACCGTGCGCTTCGACATCGAACAGGACGTGCTGGGCACCGACAAGAACGGCCATCCGGTCACTCTGAAGGACCTCTGGCCATCCGACGAGGAGATCGACGCCATCGTCGCCGCCTCGGTCAAGCCGGAGCAGTTCAAGCAGGTCTACATCCCGATGTTCGACCTGGGCAGCATCGAGGAGGCCAAGAGTCCGTTGTACGACTGGCGCCCGATGTCTACCTACATTCGCCGGCCGCCGTACTGGGAAGGCGCGCTGGCTGGCGAGCGTACCCTCAAGGGCATGCGCCCGCTGGCGATCCTGCCGGACAACATCACCACCGATCACCTGTCGCCATCCAATGCCATCCTGCCGGATTCGGCGGCGGGCGAGTACCTGGCCAAAATGGGCCTGCCGGAGGAGGACTTCAATTCCTACGCAACCCATCGCGGCGATCACTTGACCGCACAGCGCGCCACCTTCGCCAACCCGCAGCTGGTCAACGAAATGGCCGTGGTCGATGGCAAGGTGCAGAAGGGCTCGCTGGCCCGTGTCGAGCCGGAAGGCCAGGTCATGCGCATGTGGGAAGCCATCGAAACCTACATGAATCGCAAGCAGAACCTGATCATCGTCGCCGGTGCCGACTATGGCCAGGGCAGCTCGCGTGACTGGGCGGCCAAGGGCGTGCGTCTGGCCGGCGTGGAAGTGATCGTCGCCGAAGGCTTCGAGCGCATCCACCGTACCAACCTGGTGGGTATGGGCGTGCTGCCGGTCGAGTTCAAGCCGGGCACCACCCGCCTGACCCTCGGCCTTGACGGCACCGAAACCTACGACATCGAAGGCGAACTGTCGCCGCGTTGCGATCTGACCTTGGTCGTGCATCGCAAGAATGGGGAAGAGACCCGCGTGCCGGTCACGTGCCGCCTCGACACCGCGGCCGAGGTCAGCGTCTACCAGGCCGGTGGCGTACTGCAGCGCTTCGCCAAGGATTTCCTCGGCCAGGCCTGAGGCACGCCAGTTCCGCACATGCTCTGTGGTTCGTTCGCAGAGCGTGTGCGCAGCGGCGACATTTCATTCCTGCGCGACCGTCCGGTGGCGCAGCTTCATGAGGACCAGATTCCCATGGCTCATTTTCCCCAGATCAGGATTCCTGCCACCTACATGCGTGGCGGCACCAGCAAGGGCGTGTTCTTCCGTCTGCAGGATCTCCCGCAGAGCTGCCAGGTGCCGGGTGCTGCGCGCGACAAGCTGTTCATGCGCGTGATCGGCAGCCCTGACCCGTACTCGGCGCACATCGATGGCATGGGCGGCGCCACATCGAGCACCAGCAAATGCGTCATTCTGTCGAAGAGCAGTCGCCCCGATCACGACGTCGAGTACCTCTATGGCCAGGTGTCGATCGACAAGCCCTTCGTCGACTGGAGCGGTAACTGCGGCAACCTCTCTACCGGCGCCGGTGCCTTCGCGCTGCACGCAGGGCTGGTGGACGCCTCGCGTATCCCGGACAACGGCACCTGCGTAGTGCGGATCTGGCAGGCCAATATCGGCAAGACCATCATTGCCCATGTGCCGGTAGCCAACGGGCAGGTACAGGAAACCGGCGACTTCGAGCTGGACGGTGTGACCTTTCCGGCTGCGGAAATCGTGCTGGAATTCCTCGATCCGTCCGATGATGGCGAGGAGGGCGGCTCGATGTTTCCTACCGGCAGCCTGGTCGACGACCTGGAGGTGCCCGGTATCGGCACGCTCAAGGCGACCATGATCAGTGCGGGCATCCCGACAGTATTCGTCAATGCCGAGGACATCGGCTATCAGGGCACGGAGTTGCGTGAGGACATCAACGGCAATCCGGAGGCGCTGGCTCGTCTGGAGTCGATTCGCGTAGCCGGAGCGCTGCGGATGGGCTTGATCAAGACCGCGGAGGAGGCGTTGACCCGCCAGCACACGCCGAAGGTTGCGTTCGTTTCCCGGCCTAAAAGCTATCGTGCGTCGTCCGGCAAGAACATCGAGGCGGGCGAGGTCGATCTGCTCGTCCGCGCACTGTCCATGGGCAAGCTGCACCACGCCATGATGGGTACCTGTGCGGTGGCCATCGGCACGGCGGCGGCGGTGCCCGGTACGCTGGTCAATCTCGCCGCGGGTGGTGGTGAGCGTCAGGCCGTGCGCTTCGGGCATCCGTCCGGCACGTTGCGCGTCGGTGCCGAGGCGAAGCAGATAGACGGCCAGTGGACCGTGACCAAAGCCATCATGAGCCGCAGCGCGCGGGTGCTGATGGAAGGCTGGGTGCGGGTCCCCGGTGATGCCTTCTAAGGCTGGTACACGACCAGGTCGAGTGGGTCCTGCGCAGATTTTTCTTGCGCCTTGAACGCAAAAAGTCCGCACCAAGCGGACTTTTTGTTGTCTAGCGAAGCGGCGGTTATTTGAGTCGACGCTCGACGCCTTTCTCCACCAGGATCTTGGCCGAGATTTCCTCGACCGAAAAATGCGTGGAGTTGATGAAGTTGATGTTCTCGCGGCGGAACAGGTTTTCCACTTCGCGCACTTCGAATTCGCATTGGGCGAAACTGGCGTAGCGGCTGTTGGGCTTGCGTTCGTTGCGGATGGCAGCCAGGCGGTCCGGGTCGATGGTGAGACCGAACAGCTTGTCCTTGTACTCCTTGAGGGCACTGGGCAGCTGCAGGCGCTCCATGTCGTCCTCGGTGAGCGGGTAGTTGGCGGCGCGGATGCCGTACTGCATCGCCATGTACAGGCAGGTTGGCGTCTTGCCGCAGCGGGAAACGCCAACCAGGATCAGGTCCGCCTTGTCGTAGTAGCGGGTGCGCGCACCATCGTCGTTGTCGAGGGCGAAATTGACTGCCTCGATACGCTCCATGTAGTTGGTGTTGTGGCTGATCGAGTGGGATTTGCCCACGGAATAGGAGGAACGTGACATCAGCTCATGTTCCAACGGAGCAAGGAACGAAGAGAAGATATCGATCATGAAGCCATTGGATTCGGCCAGAATGTCACGGATTTCCTGGTTAACCAGCGTGTCGAAGATGATCGGCCGGCCACCGTCCTTTTCCGCGGCATTATTGATTTGCTGTACCATGGCCCGCGCTTTTTCCGCGGTGTCGATGTACGGGCGCGTCAGTTTCGTGAAAGTGATGTTCTCGAACTGTGCCAGAAGACTCTGGCCCAGGGTTTCCGCGGTGATGCCTGTGCCGTCCGAAATGAAGAAAGCAGTTCGTTTCATGTGCCTTGGGCCTTAAGTCGAGAACGGTTCCCAGCTATAGTAGGCCCTTCGCCGAGCCCGGTTGGCGGGCATTGTTACTTATTTTGCAGGGTCGGGCCACAGTCGTGCGGCCCGGCTCCGGTTGAGTTTCCAACACTAATGTGGAGAGATCACCTTGGTAGAGTACGTAGTTTCCCTCGATAAGCTCGGCAATCATGACGTTGAGCGTGTAGGGGGCAAGAACGCCTCCCTGGGCGAGATGATCAGCAACCTCGCCGGTGCCGGCGTTTCCGTACCGGGCGGTTTCGCCACGACGGCTCAGGCCTATCGCGACTTCCTCGAACTCAGCGGTCTGAACGATCAGATCCACGCTCTGCTCGATGCCCTCGACGTGGATGACGTCAACGCCCTGGCCAAGGCCGGCGCGCAAATCCGCCAGTGGGTCATGGACGCCGAGTTCCCGCCGCAGCTCGACGCCGACATTCGCACGGCCTTCGCCGAAATGTCCGGCGGCAACGACAACATGGCCGTCGCGGTCCGCTCCTCGGCCACCGCCGAAGACCTGCCGGATGCGTCCTTCGCCGGCCAGCAGGAAACCTTCCTCAACATCCGTGGCGTGGACAACGTGATCCGCGCGGCCAAGGAAGTGTTCGCCTCGCTGTTCAACGACCGTGCCATTGCCTACCGCGTGCACCAGGGTTTCGATCACAAGCTGGTCGCCCTGTCTGCCGGTGTGCAGCGCATGGTCCGCTCGGAAACCGGCACCGCCGGTGTCATGTTCACCCTCGACACCGAATCGGGCTTCCGTGATGTGGTCTTTATCACCGGCGCCTACGGCCTTGGCGAAACCGTCGTGCAGGGCGCGGTCAACCCGGACGAGTTCTACGTTCACAAGCAGACGCTGGAAGCCGGTCGCCCGGCTATCCTGCGCCGCAACCTGGGCAGCAAGGCGATCAAAATGGTCTATGGCGACGAAGCCAAGGCCGGCAAGTCGGTCAAGACTGTCGACGTCGATGCGGCCGACCGTGCGCGCTTCTGCCTGACCGATGAAGAGGTCACCAACCTCGCCAAGCAGGCGATGATCATCGAGAAGCACTACGGCCGCCCGATGGACATCGAATGGGCCAAGGACGGTGACGACGGCAAGCTGTACATCGTCCAGGCCCGTCCGGAAACCGTGAAGAGCCGCAGCAGCGCCAACGTGATGGAGCGTTACCTGCTGAAGGAGAAGGGCACCGTACTGGTCGAGGGTCGTGCCATCGGCCAGCGCATCGGCGCAGGCCCGGTCAAGGTCATCCACGACGTGAGCGAGATGGACAAGGTCCAGCCGGGCGACGTGCTGGTCTCCGACATGACCGATCCGGATTGGGAACCGGTGATGAAGCGCGCCAGCGCCATCGTCACCAACCGCGGCGGGCGTACCTGTCACGCAGCGATCATCGCCCGTGAGCTGGGTATTCCGGCAGTAGTTGGCTGCGGCAATGCCACCGAAGTCCTCAAGGATGGCCAGCGCGTTACTGTCTCCTGTGCGGAAGGCGATACCGGCCTGATCTTCGATGGCGAACTGGGCTTCGACATTCGCCAGAACTCCATCGACGCCATGCCGGAGCTGCCGTTCAAGATCATGATGAACGTCGGCAACCCGGATCGCGCCTTCGACTTCGCCCACCTGCCGAACGAAGGCGTCGGCCTGGCCCGCCTCGAGTTCATCATCAACCGCATGATCGGCGTGCACCCCAAGGCGCTGCTGAATTTCGAAGGCCTGCCGGCCGACGTGAAGAGCAGCGTCGAGAAGCGCATCGCTGGTTACGACGACCCGGTCAACTTCTATGTCGAGAAACTGGTCGAGGGCGTCAGCACCCTGGCAGCGGCGTTCTGGCCCAAGAAGGTCATCGTGCGCCTGTCGGACTTCAAGTCCAACGAGTACGCCAACCTGATCGGCGGCAAGCTGTACGAGCCGGAAGAAGAGAACCCGATGCTGGGCTTCCGCGGAGCCTCGCGCTATATCAGCGACTCGTTCCGCGACTGCTTCGAGCTTGAATGCCGCGCGATGAAGAAGGTCCGCGACGTCATGGGGCTGACCAACGTCGAGCTGATGGTGCCGTTCGTGCGCACACTGGGCGAAGCATCCCAGGTTGTCGATCTGCTGGCGAAGTACGGGCTCAAGCGTGGCGAGAATGGCCTGCGGGTCATCATGATGTGCGAGCTGCCGTCCAACGCTCTGCTGGCTGACGAGTTCCTCGAGTTCTTCGATGGTTTCTCCATCGGTTCCAACGACATGACTCAGCTGACTCTGGGCCTGGATCGCGACTCCGGCATCATTGCCCACCTGTTCGACGAGCGTAATCCGGCGGTGAAGAAGCTGCTCGCCAATGCCATCCAGGCGTGCAACAAGGCTGGCAAGTACATCGGTATCTGCGGTCAGGGCCCGTCGGATCATCCGGATCTGGCCAAGTGGCTGATGGAGCAGGGCATCGAGAGCGTGTCGCTGAACCCGGATTCCGTGCTGGACACCTGGTTCTTCCTGGCTGATCGCCAGATCTGACCGTTGCGGTAGATCGAAAACGGGGCGTCAGCCCCGTTTTCATTTGCGCCGAAAATCCCTGTCCGTTCCGCCATTGGCCGCTTGCGGCTAATATGTCGCGCCAGATGGTTCTAAGGTCGTTATTCCTAGCAGAAGGAGCTTTCCATGCAATACGTCACGCCTGATCTGTGCGACGCCTATCCTGACCTGGTGCAGGTCGTCGAACCGCTGTTCAGCAATTTCGGCGGTCGCGATTCCTTCGGCGGGGAGATCGTGACCATCAAGTGCTTCGAGGACAACTCGCTGGTCAAGGACCAGGTTGACGTCGATGGTACCGGCAAGGTGATGGTCGTCGACGGTGGTGGCTCGCTGCGCCGTGCGCTGCTGGGCGACATGCTTGCCGAGAAAGCGGCACGCAACGGTTGGGAAGGTCTGATCATTTACGGCTGCGTACGTGACGTCGACGTGCTCGCTCAGACCGAGCTGGGCGTACAGGCCCTGGCCAGCCACCCGATGAAGACCGACAAGCGTGGAATTGGCGATCTCAACGTCCCGGTGACCTTTTGCGGCGTGACGTTCCGTCCGGGCGAGTACGTGTATGCCGATAACAACGGCATCATTGTGTCGCCAGAGCCGCTGTCGATGCCCCAGTAATCCGCTGCACTGGCGGGCATGCCCGTCATCTGTTCCGAGCCCGGCTTCGCCGGGCTTTTCATGAGTGACGACGGTACATCGATGCGGGAATCTCATAGCGAGCAAAACGGTCTGATCCACGCGTTTGTTCTGGATGGCAGCGGCGGTGCCCGACAGATCGGCTATCAGGCCCTGCCGACCTTGCAACTGCAGGCGCATGAAAGCCTCTGGTTGCACTGGGATCGCAGCCAACCCCAGGCGCAGCAATGGTTGCGCAGGCAGAGCGGACTCAGTGCGTTTGCCTGCGATGTGCTGCTGGAAGAGAACACGCGGCCCCGCATGCTGGCCTTGCCTCAGGAGGAGCTGCTGCTTTTCCTGCGCGGCGTCAATCTGAACCCCGATGCGGAACCGGAAGACATGGTGTCCGTGCGGGTGTTCGCCGATCGGCAACGCGTCATTTCCCTTCGGCTGCGGCCATTGCGATCTACGGAAGTGGTCATACAGCTGCTGTCGGAGGGAAGAGGGCCGAAGACCGCGTCTGAGCTGCTGATCTATCTCGCCGAGGCGATGACCGACCGCGTCGATGACCTCGTCATGCAGCTTTCCGAGCGGATCGATAAGGAAGAAGAAGCGCTTGAGGCGAACGAGCGCTACACCCCCGAGCACGATTCGATGCTCTCCTTGCGTCGGCAGGCGGCTGGCCTGCGCCGGTTCCTGCTGCCCCAGCGGGAGCTCTACGGGCAGCTGACGCGCAACGGACTGAGCTGGTTCGTCGATGACGATACCGAGTATTGGAACGAGCTCAGCAACCGCCTGACCCGTTACCTCGAAGAGCTCGAAATGGTCCGGGAGCGGATCAATCTCGTGCTGGAGTCTGAACACCGCAGGCTGAGCGAGCGGATGAACCGGACCATGTATCTGCTTGCTATCATTACGGGCTTTTTTCTGCCGCTCAGCTTTCTCACCGGGTTGCTCGGAATCAACGTCGGGGGTATCCCAGGTGCCGACTTCCCGTACGGGTTCGCCGTAGCCTGCGTACTGATCGGCAGTATCGCCTTGCTGCAGTGGTGGATGCTTCGCCGTTTGCGTTGGCTATGAATGTGACTCCCACCCGGTCGTAGGCCGTCTAGGCGACATACTTTTGCGAGGTTTGCATGCGCGATCCCTTCGAAGAATCCCTGCGAGACCTCCTCAACAAGCCATCGGGGCATGATGATGATGCTTGTCTGGGGCGCGTTCTCAAAACGGCCAACCGCCAGGTCGGTGCCGGAGATCTGTTCGCCCTGATGGGCCAGTGGCTGCCGGCGCTGATGATGGCGTTCAACAGCGGCTCGCGGCACCTGTCCCCGGTTTCACGCCGAGAAACATCCAACCCTTCGTTCGATAAGGCTGATTGATCATGGAATTCGATCCCTGGACCCAAAGTCTGCTGTCGGCGATGAGCTCGCTCTGGGCGTCCATCGCGGCCTTCATTCCTCGCCTGTTCGGCGCCCTGGTCGTGGTACTGCTCGGCTTCGTGGTTGCCAAGCTGCTCGATACGCTGCTCTCCAAGGTGCTCGCCAAGATCGGCCTCGATCGGCTGATGGCCGGTACGGGACTCACCAAGCTGCTGGGCCGGGCAGGTATCCGCATCCCGGTTTCGGCGCTGATCGGCAAGGTCGTCTACTGGTTCGTGCTGCTGATCTTCCTGGTCTCGGCTGCCGAATCGCTGGGGCTGGAACGCGTGTCCGCGACGCTCGACATGCTGACTCTCTACGTGCCCAAGGTATTCGGCGCGGCATTGATCCTGCTGGCGGGGGTGTTGCTCGCACAACTGCTCAGCGGGCTGGTGCGGGGTGCCGCGGAAGGGGTCGGGCTGGACTACGCCAACGGCCTGGCCCGGATGGCGCAGGGGCTGGTGATCATCATCAGTATTTCGGTGGCCATCGGGCAGCTCGAGGTCAAGACCGAACTGCTCAATTACGTCATCGCCATCGTGCTGATCACCTTTGGCCTTGCGGTGGCGCTGGCGTTCGGTCTCGGTAGCCGCGAACTGGTCGGCCAGATCCTCGCAGGTATATATGTTCGCGAGCTGTACGAAGTGGGCCAGCGGGTGCGCCTGGCAGACATCGAAGGGCAGATCGAGGAGATCGGGACGGTCAAGACATTGCTGCTGACCGATGACGGCGAGCTGGCTTCGGTTGCCAACAAAGTGCTGCTCGAGCAGCGCGTCGGCAGCCGCTAGCCATCCGATTCTGGTAAAGTACGTCGCCTTTTTTCCGGTTTCCATGAATGGCGGCCGTGACTTTGATTGCCGGCTCGAAGCGTCTTGACTAAAACCCCATCGTCCATATCGCGCTACGACCCTCGCCAGCTCACCGATGAAGAGCTGGTGCAGCATGCGCATGTCGAGCTGTTTCATATTACGCGGGCCTACGAAGAACTCATGCGCCGATATCAGCGCACACTGTTCAATGTATGTGCCCGCTATTTGGGAAACGAGCGAGACGCCGACGATGTCTGTCAGGAAGTAATGCTCAAGGTTCTATATGGCCTGAAGAACTTTGAAGGCAAGTCCAAGTTCAAGACCTGGCTATATAGCATCACTTATAATGAGTGCATTACCCAATATCGCAAAGAGCGCCGCAAGCGACGCCTGCTCGATGCGCTGAGCCTGGATCCGCTCGAGGAAGCCTCAGACGAAAAGGCGCCAAAGATCGAAGAGAAGACCGGTCTCGACCGGTGGCTCGTGCATGTGAATCCGATCGATCGGGAGATATTGGTGTTGCGTTTTGTTGCTGAACTAGAGTTTCAGGAAATTGCCGATATCATGCACATGGGTCTCAGTGCGACGAAGATGCGTTACAAGCGTGCTCTCGATAAGCTTCGAGAAAAATTTTCCGAAAACAATGAAACTTAGTCGAGGAAATTTGTCTCATGTCAAGCGAACAGCTTGGGCATACAGACAGCCGGTTTCCTTAGATTGTTCTGATTCCAACCACCAGATGGGGATTTACGGATGAAACTTAAAAATACCTTAGGCGTCGTGATCGGTTCGATGGTTGCCGCCACTTCCGTCAATGCACTGGCACAGGGCCAGGGCGCTGTCGAAGTGGAAGCGTTCGGCAAGCACTACTTCACCGACAGCTCGCGTGACATCAAGAACGGCGAGCTCTACGGCGCTGGCGTTAGTTACTTCCTTACCGACGATGTTTCTCTGGGTCTTTCCTATGGCGAATACCACGACATCACGTCCGAGGATCGGGTTCAGGACGGTAGCCACAAGAAGATCAAGGGCAGCCTGACTTCCCTCGACGCTGCTTACCATTTCGGTAATCCAGGCGTAGGCCTGCGTCCATACGTCTCCGCTGGTGTTGCTCACCAGAGCATCGGTCAGGCCGACCGTGGCGGCCGCGATCGCAGCACTTTTGCCAATGTTGGTACCGGTCTGAAGTACTACTTCACCGAAAACTTCTTCGCTAAAGCCAGCGTCGACGGCATGTACAACATCGATGCAGACGAAGGCGAGTGGATGGCTGGCGTTGGCGTCGGTCTGAACTTTGGCGGCGGTGCACGTCAGGTTGCAGCGGTCGAGCCGACTCCAGAGCCGGCTCCTGCTCCGATCGTCGACAACGAGCCGGAGCCAGCTCCGGAGGTCGTGCGCGTTGAGCTGGACGTCAAGTTCGACTTCGACAAGTCGCGTGTTCGTGAAGAGAGCTACAGCGACATCAAGAACCTCGCTGACTTCATGCAGCAGTACCCGCAGACCACCACCGTGGTTGAAGGTCACACCGACTCCGTTGGTACCGACCAGTACAACCAGCGTCTGTCCGAGCGTCGCGCCGAAGCTGTGCGCAACGTTCTGGTCAACGAGTACGGTGTCCAGGGTAATCGTGTGAACTCCGTTGGCTACGGCGAGTCCCGCCCGGTCGCTGACAACTCCACCGAGGAAGGTCGTCAGATCAACCGTCGTGTAGAGGCCGAGGTAGAAGCCCAGGTTCAGTAATGCTGAACTGAAGCCTTCAAGCTCGAAAAGCCCGGCATAGTCCGGGCTTTTCTTTGCCTGCAGCAAACGTCGCCACAGCGGTGGCGCTAGTGATTCCCCGATGGGTTAGGCGGCGCACAACGACTGCGCCGGGATCAGCGTCAATCGGATTTCGATGAATTCATTGAGCATAAAAAACCCCGCCGGAGCGGGGTTTTTTATTGCCTTACGCAGTCATCAGACTTCGACGACCTTGATCTTGGCCTTCTCCGCAGCGTCACGGAACTCGGCGATCTGGTCGAAGGACAGGTAGCGATAGATGTCGGCAGCCATGCTGTCGATGTTCTTCGCGTATTCCATGTACTCCGCGACAGTCGGCAGCTTGCCGATGATGGATGCGACTGCAGCCAGCTCGGCCGATGCCAGGTAGACGTTGGTTGCGTCGCCCAGACGGTTCGGGAAGTTACGGGTCGAAGTGGAGACCACGGTCGAACCGGTCTGTACGCGCGCCTGGTTACCCATGCACAGCGAGCAGCCCGGCATTTCCATGCGCGCACCGGCCTTGCCGTAGATGCCGTAGTAGCCTTCCTCGGTCAGCTGGTGAGCGTCCATCTTGGTCGGCGGAGCCAGCCACAGACGGGTCGGGATGCCGCCCTTGACCTTGTCCAGTAGCTTACCGGCAGCGCGGAAGTGACCGATGTTGGTCATGCAGGAACCGATGAAGACTTCGTCGATCTTCTCGCCGGCAACGGTGGACAGCAGGCGGGCATCGTCCGGGTCGTTCGGTGCGCAAAGCACGGGCTCTTTCACTTCGGACAGGTCGATCTCGATCACGGCCGCGTATTCGGCGTCCTTGTCGGCTTCCAGCAGCTGCGGGTTGGCCAGCCAGGCTTCCATCGCGCGAGCGCGACGCTCCAGAGTGCGGGCATCGCCGTAGCCTTCGCTGATCATCCAGCGCAGCATGGTGATGTTCGACTTCAGGTACTCGGCGATCGACTCTTCCGGCAGCTTGATGGTGCAACCGGCAGCCGAACGCTCGGCGGAGGCGTCGGACAGCTCGAACGCCTGCTCGACGGTCAGCTGGTTCAGACCTTCGATCTCGAGGATGCGGCCGGAGAAGATGTTCTTCTTGCCTTTCTTCTCGACGGTCAGCAGGCCTTGCTGAATGGCGTAGTAGGGAATCGCATGAACCAGGTCGCGCAGGGTGATGCCAGGCTGCATCTGACCCTTGAAGCGCACCAGTACCGACTCCGGCATGTCCAGCGGCATGACGCCAGTGGCGGCGGCGAAGGCGACTAGGCCAGAACCCGCCGGGAAGGAGATACCGATCGGGAAGCGGGTGTGCGAGTCGCCGCCAGTGCCGACGGTGTCCGGCAGCAGCATGCGGTTCAGCCAGCTGTGGATGATGCCGTCGCCTGGACGCAGGGACACACCGCCGCGGGTCATGATGAAGTCCGGCAGGGTGTGGTGGGTGTTGACGTCGATCGGCTTCGGATAGGCCGCGGTGTGGCAGAACGACTGCATGACCAGGTCAGCGGAGAAGCCCAGGCAAGCCAGGTCCTTCAGCTCGTCGCGGGTCATCGGGCCAGTGGTGTCCTGGGAGCCCACGGTAGTCATCTTCGGCTCGCAGTAGGTGCCCGGGCGCACGCCCTGGCCTTCCGGCAGACCGCAGGCGCGACCGACCATCTTCTGTGCCAGGGTGAAGCCTTTGCCGCTGTCCGCCGGAGCTTCCGGCTTCTTGAACAGGGTGGACGGCGCCAGGCCCAGCTCGGCACGCGCTTTCTCGGTGAGGCCGCGGCCAATGATCAGCGGAATGCGGCCGCCGGCACGGACTTCGTCCAGCAGGACTTCGGTCTTCAGCTCGAAGGTGGTGATGACTTCATCGGTACCGTGCTTGCAGACCTTGCCAGCGTAGGGATAGACGTCGATCACGTCGCCCATGGCCAGGTTGGTGCAGTCGAACTCGATCGGCAGGGCGCCGGCGTCTTCCATGGTGTTGTAGAAGATCGGGGCGATCTTGGTGCCGAAGCAGAAGCCACCAGCGCGCTTGTTCGGAACGAAGGGGATGTCGTCGCCGAAGAACCACAGCACCGAGTTGGTGGCGGACTTGCGCGAAGAACCGGTGCCGACCACGTCACCGACGTAGGCAACCGGGAAGCCCTTGGCTTTCAGCTCTTCCATCTGCTTGATCGGACCGACGGAGCCGGGTACGTCCGGGTTGATGCCGTCGCGAGCCATTTTCAGCATGGCCAGAGCGTGCAGCGGGATATCCGGGCGCGACCAGGCATCCGGAGCCGGCGACAGGTCGTCGGTGTTGGTTTCGCCAGTGACCTTGAAGACGGACAGGGTGATCTTTTCGGCAACCGCCGGGCGGTTGGTGAACCACTCGCCTTCGGCCCAGGACTGCATGACGGCCTTGGCGTGCTGGTTGCCGGCCTTGGCCTTCTCGGCGACGTCATGGAAGGCGTCGAACATCAGCAGGGTGTGCTTCAGTTGCTCGGCGGCGACTGCGCCCAATTCCGCGCTGTCCAGCAGCTCGACCAGGGTGGCGATGTTGTAGCCGCCCTGCATGGTGCCCAGCAGTTCGACGGCACGCTGCTTGCTCAGCAGCGGAGAGGAGGTTTCGCCCTTGGCCAGGGCGGACAGGAAGCCGGCCTTGACGTAGGCAGCCTCGTCGACGCCAGCAGGGACGCGGTTGGTGATCAGATCAACGAGGAATTCTTCTTCGCCGGCCGGCGGGTTCTTCAGCAGTTCGATCAGGCCGGCGGTCTGTTCGGCGTTCAGCGGCTGGGGCACAACGCCCTGGGCGGCACGCTCTTCTACGTGTTTGCGATAGGCTTCAAGCACAGTTTTTACCCTCATCATTGGTCCCTTGGGTGTTTCGGGACGCGCATCCGGAAGCTGTTTTCAAAGTTTTACGCTGGCGGACGAGGCCGGATGAGCAGGGAACAGGCAGCTCTGCGCATCCGGCACGTTGCCGGGTCAAACTGTGCTCGTGACGCTTTGAAAACAGCTTCGTGCGGACTATGGCGCCAAAAACGGCGGGCTGAGTCTAGCGGAAATGGCTCACGAAGTTAAGTCGAGCGCGGCTGGCCGCTGGGGTGCGAGTCGTGTCTGGCGCGCTTCTCCGGACAAGCTCGGGGCCGCCAATCACAGGGCTCGCGGAGGGATTCGGCCGATCCGCATGCAAAGCCGGGTGACCCCGGTTGGACAAAAGTCTAAGATGCGCGGCCGGCCATCAAACCTGTTCTGCCATGTCCAGCCAGCGCATCAAAACCCCATGCATAGGTCTCTGCTCGACTGTCTACGGTGACGTCGTATGCCGCGGCTGCAAGCGCTTTCACCACGAGGTGGTGAACTGGAACGCCTATGACGACATGGAAAAGCGTGCGGTATGGCGGCGGCTGGAAACCCTATTGGCGCAGGTCATGGCGGCCAAACTCGAGGTGTTCGACCCGCAGTTGCTTCGCCAGCAGTTGGAGGCCCGACAGATCCGTTTCGTCCCGGAGCAATCGCCCTATTGCTGGGCATATCAATTGATAGCTCGCGGCGCTCGAGTCATTCAGCAGCTCGAGGCCTATGGCGTCGTCCTGCTTCCGGAATTTCGCGAGTGGCCGCTACCGGAGCTGCGCGACGCGGTCGACCGGGAATTCTTTCTGCTGTCCGAAGCCCACTACGAGCGTTACATCGCGCCGCGCTTCCTGAGTGAAGGCGTGGATCTGCGCATCTGAGAACGAAAGCCCGCTGCAGGGCTTTCGTTTCTACGGTATCAATGGCGGACCAGATCCTCGAGGTGGTCGATGACATCGTCCGGCTTGAGTACCAGCACATCGCTTTCCAGCGTATCCAGCACCACTTCGGCGGTATTGCCCATCAGCGCGCCGGAGAAGCCCGTGCGTGCCACTGTGCCGATGACCGTGACGACGGCCTTGAGCTGATGACAGACCCTGGGGATCAGCGCATCGGCCGGACCCTCCTCGACGTGCAGCTGTGCGTCCGGAATATCGAACTCCTCCTGGAAGCGCTTGCAGGCCTCGCGATAACGCGCCTCGATGGTTTCCTTCAACTGGAACGCCGGGTCGGCCGCCGACAGCATGGCGGAAGGGTGCGCGCTGATCACGTGCAGCTTGCCGTCAGCCAGGTTGGCGATCTCGTAGCCGTGGTTGACGATGGTGGCGTGGAGCGTACGGTGCTCGAGATCGGCATTGCCCACATCCACCGCAGCGAGGATGTTGCCACCGGTCCATGGGTTGTCGGTTTTCACCATTAGCACCGGGCAGGGGCAGTAGCGCAGCAGCTTCCAGTCTTCCGGCGTAAGCAGGGCGCGCTTGAGCGGGTTGTCCGGCACGTGTTGCTTGACGACCAGACCACAGCCCTCGGCCTGCTGGGCAGCGATGATGGTTTGGTGCAGACTTTCGTGCCATGCCTGTTGTGTGGTGACCTGATGCCCCTCGCTTTCCAGCTGCGCACGCAGATTCGCTAGATGCCCGCTGTGATCGTGCTTGGCATCGCAGGCCAGCAGGTGCAGGCGCGACTGGCTGACGGTCGAGATCAGGCGTGCTCGTTTCAAGGCCAGCTCTTGTGGCTGGTTCGGATCAATTACCACGAGGATGCAGCGAATGGCTTGCATGATCGGCTCCATTTCCTGATGCGGGTTGGTCAACTATAGACAAGCCTGCGACGCCAGTTGTGATGCATATCAAGGAAGACTGGCTGCCCCGCGCGGCATTCGTATAATGCCCGCCCGTTGCGGCGCGGTACCACGCGGCGAGACACTATTTTGTTCCTGAATATGCAAGGTTCGACATGCTGCCTGATCTGAACGACTTCCTCGCCTGCGCCACTCCCGCTGCCTGGGTGGAGGCTGCCTTGCAGAACCAGGACGTGATGCTGATCGACCACGGCAACTGCGAGAAAAAGGCGGCGGGGTCGGCGTTTCAGTTGATGTTCCGCTATGTCGACAAACCCGACCTGCAGAACAAGATGTCGCGTCTGGCGCGGGAGGAGCTGCGTCATTTCGAGCAGGTGCTGGCGATCATCCGTCGCCGCGAGATCGAGTTGCGCAATGTTGGCTCGTCTCGCTATGCCGCAGGATTGCGCGAGCTCGTGCGCAACCACGAACCCTATCGGTTAACCGACACGCTGGTGATCGGCGCCTTTATCGAGGCGCGCTCCTGTGAGCGCTTCGCCATGCTCGTGCCGCACTTGGACGAGGAGCTGGGCAAGTTCTATCACGGGCTGCTCAAGTCGGAAGCGCGGCACTTCCAGGATTACCTCAGGCTGGCTTATCTGTATGGCGACGCCGCCGATGTGGACGCCACCATCGTTCGGGTGCGCGAGCGGGAAAGGGAACTGATCGAAAGCCCGGACAGCGAGTTCCGGTTTCACAGCGGCGTGCCGGCGGCAGCCTAGCTCAGGGCGAATGGCGCCTGGTGGTAGCCGTTTTCATCCACCTGCAATGCCCACCCCTGTCGATCCCAGTCGCCCAGCACGATCCGCTTGGCGGGTTGGCCATCTACCTCGAGGTCATGTGTCGCCGGTCGATGGGTATGGCCGTGGATCAGCGTGCGCACGCGATGCTCGGCCAGCACGCCGGGTATCAGCTCCGGGGTGACGTCGATGATGTCGCTGGCTTTCATGCGCGTCTGGGTACGGCTTTCGTTGCGTAGCTTACGGGCCAGTTTCCGGCGAGTGGCGAGTGGGAGGTTGCGCAGAACGAACAGGCTGAGGGGGTTGCGCAGCAACCGGCGTAGCCGCATGTAGCCCTCATCGCGGGTGCACAGGCTGTCGCCGTGCATCAGCAGTACCGGCTCGCCGCAGAGCTGGACCACGCTCGGATCAGCCAGCAGCTTGCAGCCGGCCTTGTAGCAGAAGGTCTGGCCGATCATGAAGTCGCGGTTGCCGTGCATCAGATAGATTCTGACGCCGCGCTCGCTCAGCGCATGCAGGGCGCGGGCAATCGACTCCTGGAACGGCGTCATGGCGTCGTCGCCAATCCAGACCTCGAAGAAGTCACCGAGAATGTACAGGGCTTCGGCCTGGGTAGCGCGCGTCGCGAGAAAATGCAGGAACGCCCGGGTGATATCCGGGCGTTCCTCTTCCAGATGCAGATCTGAGATCAGCAGGATCACTCGCGATTACTCGACGATCTCGGCCTTCTCGATCACCACGTCCTCCACCGGGACGTCCTGATGGCCGGACTTCATGGTTGTTGCCACAGCTTTGATCTTCTCGACCACATCCATGCCTTCGGTCACCTCGCCGAACACGGCATAGCCCCAGCCCTGAACGGTTGGCGCGCTGTGATCGAGGAAGTCGTTGTCCTTCACGTTGATGAAGAACTGCGCGGATGCCGAATGCGGCTCCATGGTGCGCGCCATCGCCAGAGTGCCGGTTTTGTTCGACAGGCCGTTATTGGCCTCGTTCTTGATCGGCGCGCGGGTAGCCTTCTGCTTCATGCCCGGCTCGAAACCGCCGCCCTGGATCATGAAATTGCTGATCACGCGGTGGAAGATGGTGCCGTCGTAGTGGCCGCTCTTCACGTATTCCTTGAAGTTGGCAGTGGTTTCCGGAGCCTTGTCTTCGAACAGATTGACGGTGATGACGCCGTAGTTGGTGTGCAGTTTGATCATCGTGAGGGGTTCCGTTTCGTTGGTGCGGGCGTGCCGCTGCAAGGGTCGTCGTACCGAGTGCCGCCAGTCGCTGATCGTAGCGCCGCCTGAGCGCATTGCTCTGTCAGGGGGTTGACGGGTCCGCTATGATAGGCGCTTTGAATTGGTCGGCCTACCCTGAGAGGGTACTTGCAAACTACTGCACTCGGCATGCGGCGTTAAAACCTGCCTCGCCATCGCTCACTACTTTGTAAACCTCTCTAAGCCGCATACTCGCTGATCGTTAAGGACACCATGAGCAAGCCCGAGACTCCCGCCGCTAGCAACTTTCTCCGTCCGATCGTCCAGGCTGACCTGGACTCCGGCAAGCATGCCAAGATCATCACCCGTTTCCCCCCGGAGCCCAACGGTTATCTGCACATCGGGCACGCCAAGTCGATTTGCCTGAACTTTGGCCTGGCGAAGGAGTTCGGTGGTGAGTGCAACCTGCGTTTCGATGACACCAACCCGGCCAAGGAGGACCAGGAGTACATCGACGCGATCAAGAGCGACGTGCAGTGGCTTGGCTTCCAGTGGGCTGGCGAAGAGCGCTATGCCTCCGATTACTTCGATCAGCTGCATGACTGGGCCGTACACCTGATCAAGGCCGGCAAGGCGTATGTCTGCGATCTGACACCCGAGCAGGCTCGAGAGTACCGCGGCAGCCTGACCGAACCGGGCACGAACAGCCCGTTCCGCGAGCGCTCGGTGGAAGAGAATCTCGACCTGTTCGCCCGCATGAAGGCCGGCGAGTTCCCGGATGGCGCCCGTGCGCTGCGGGCGAAGATCGATATGGCGTCGCCGAATATGAACCTGCGCGACCCGATTCTCTACCGCATTCGCCATGCGCACCATCACCAGACCGGCGACAAGTGGTGCATCTATCCGAGCTACGACTTCACTCACGGTCAGTCGGATGCCATCGAGGGCATCACGCATTCCATCTGCACGTTGGAATTCGAGGACCATCGTCCGTTGTACGAGTGGTTTCTGGCCAACCTGCCTGTACCGGCCCAGCCTCGCCAGTACGAGTTCGCCCGTCTAAATCTGAACTACACCATCACCAGCAAGCGCAAGCTCAAGCAGCTGGTCGATGAGAAGCATGTGAGCGGTTGGGACGACCCGCGCATGTCGACGCTCTCTGGCTTCCGGCGCCGCGGCTATACCCCAGCCTCGATCCGCAACTTCTGCGACATGATCGGCGTGAACCGCGCGGGCGGTGTTGTCGACATCGGCATGCTGGAGTTCGCGATTCGCGAAGACCTGGACGCCAACGCCGCGCGTGCCATGTGCGTGCTCAAGCCGCTCAAGGTGGTCATCACCAACTACCCGCAGGATCAGGTCGAGAACCTCGAGCTGCCGCGCCATCCCAAGCAGGACATGGGAGTGCGGGTGCTACCGTTCAGCCGCGAGATCTATATCGATGCGGGCGACTTCGAGGAAGTCCCGCCAGCGGGCTTCAAACGGCTGGTTCCCGGCGGGGAGGTGCGCCTGCGCGGCAGCTACGTGATCCGTGCGGATGAGGCCGTCAAGGACGATCAGGGCAATATCGTCGAGCTGCGCTGCTCGTATGACGAAAACACCTTGGGCACGAATCCCGAGGGCCGCAAAGTCAAAGGCGTGATCCACTGGGTGCCAGCTGCCGAAAGCGTCGAATGCGAGGTGCGCCTGTACGATCGTCTGTTCCGTTCCGCCAACCCGGAGAAGGACGAGGAGGGCGGCAGCTTCCTGGACAATATCAATCCCGAGTCGCTCGTCGTGCTCAAGGGGTGCCGCGCTGAGCCGTCGCTGGCCAATGCGGCTCCTGAAGAGCGCTTCCAGTTCGAGCGTGAAGGGTATTTCTGTGCCGACATGAAGGACAGCAAGCCCGGCGCTCCCGTGTTCAATCGCACCGTCACGCTGCGTGACTCCTGGGGTCAATGATGGCGCTGGCGATCTACAACACCCTGAGCAAGGCCAAGGAGCCGTTCCGCCCCCTGGAAGGCAACAAGGTGCGCATGTACGTCTGCGGGATGACGGTCTATGACTTCTGCCATATCGGTCATGCGCGGGTGATGGTGGCGTTCGACGTGGTCACCCGCTGGCTGCGCCACCGAGGCTACGATGTCACCTACGTGCGCAACATCACTGACATCGACGACAAGATCATTCGCCGAGCCAGCGAGAACGGCGAGCCGTTCCAGGCGCTAGTCGAACGCATGATTGCGGCCATGCATGAAGATGAGACGCGCCTCAACGTGTTGCGTCCGGACGTCGAGCCTCGCGCCACCGACCATATCGCCGGCATGCATACGATGATCCAGACACTCATCGACAAGGGCTTCGCCTATGCGCCGGGCAACGGGGACGTCTACTACCGGGTCGGCAAGTTCGTCGGTTATGGCAAATTGTCGCGTCGCAAGATCGAAGACCTGAAGATCGGCGCTCGTATCGAAGTGGACGAAGCCAAGGAAGATCCGCTGGACTTCGTATTGTGGAAGGGCGCCAAGCCGGGCGAGCCGAGCTGGGATTCGCCGTGGGGCCCTGGGCGTCCCGGTTGGCATATCGAGTGTTCGGTGATGTCCACCTGCTGCCTGGGCGAGACGTTCGACATCCATGGTGGCGGCCCGGACCTGGTGTTTCCGCACCACGAGAACGAGATCGCACAGAGCGAGGCGGCCACCGGCAAGCTTTACGCGAACGCCTGGATGCACGCCGGTGCGGTGCGTGTCGATGGCGAGAAGATGTCCAAGAGCCTGGGCAATTTCTTCACCATCCGCGAAGTGCTGGAGAAGTACCACCCGGAGGTGGTGCGCTACCTGCTGGTATCCAGCCACTACCGCAGCCCGATCAACTACTCCGAAGACAGTTTGCGTGAAGCCAAGAGCGCTCTGGAGCGTTTCTACAACGGCCTCAAAGGCTTGCCGGAGGCCCAGCCTGCTGGCGGCGATGAGTTTGTTGCGCGCTTCGCTGCGGCGATGGATGACGACTTCAACTCGCCGGAAGCCTGCGCGGTGCTGTTCGAGATGATTCGTGAGGTGAACCGCCTGCGCGAATCGGATTTAGCTGCTGCCGCCGCGCTGGCGGCTCGGCTCAAGGTGCTTGCCGGCGTGCTCGGCGTACTGCAACTGGAGCCCGATGCCTTCCTTCAGGCAGGAGCGGCTGGCAAGGTCGATGCTGCGGAAGTGGAGGCTTTGATCGCTGCACGTCTGGCTGCCAGGGCGGAAAAGAACTGGGGCGAATCCGATCGCATCCGAGATCAGCTCACCGCGATGGGGGTGGTGCTGGAGGACGGGAAGGGCGGGACGACCTGGCGCTTAGCCGAATAGTCGAATACAAACAAGAACGGCGCCCAAGGGCGCCGTTCTTGTTTGCGTCGTTCTCGATCAGTCGTGCAAATGTTCTGCAGCGTACAGGGTATTCTCCAGCAGGCAGGCGCGGGTCATCGGGCCCACGCCGCCCGGGACCGGAGTGATCCAGGCAGCGCGTTCGCTGGCAGGCTCGAACTCCACATCACCCAGCAAACGCCCGTCGGTCTGGCGGTTGATGCCCACGTCGATAACGATTGCACCGGGCTTGATCCACTCACCCTTGACCAGCCCAGTGATGCCGGTGGCGACCACTACCAGGTCGGCACGCTGTACATGCTCGGCCAGATTGCGGGTGAAGCGGTGAGTTACGGTAGTGGTGCAGCCGGCGAGCAGCAGCTCCAGCGCCATTGGCCGGCCGACGATATTGGAGGCGCCAACGACTACGGCGTCCAGACCGTGCAGGTCGACCCCTGTGCTTTCCAGCAGCGTCATGATCCCTTTTGGGGTGCAAGGGCGCAGCAGCGGCATACGTTGGGCCAGCCGACCAACGTTGTAGGGGTGGAATCCATCCACGTCCTTGTCCGGACGAATACGCTCGAGCAGTTGCGACGCATCGAGGTGCTTGGGCAGCGGCAGCTGCACCAGGATGCCGTCAATGGAGGCGTCGTCGTTCAGCTGATCGATCAGAGCCAGCAGGTCCTCCTGGCGGGTATCGCTCGGCAGGTCATGGGCAACGGAGTTGAAACCGACTTCCTCGCAATCCTTGCGCTTGTGCGCCACATATACCTGGGAGGCCGGGTCGCTGCCCACGAGAATCACGGCGAGGCCGGGCGCGCGGAGCCCTTGGGCGCGGCGCTCGGCAACACGACCAGAAATCTGTTGGCGAATATTGGCAGCAATCGTTTTACCGTCGATCAGTTTTGCGGTCATGACGCTTGATTAACCATTGGAGAGGACGAGGAAAGGGCGCGTATTCTCGCATGCCATGGTCACACGGCAAAGGCGAACCGGCTAACGGCGGTTGTAACTCCTTTATCTAACTGAAATTTTTTTGAATTTGCTGTTGACGACTGTTTGGAGCCTCTATAACATTCGCCCCGCTTGTCGAGCACAGCCTGCTGCTGGGTAAGATGGCTTAGAAGAAACAGCTTCTTCAACGGCCGGAGCTTCAAGTCTGCGCTCCGAACAGAATGCAGATAAAAGCGCCCGTAGCTCAGCTGGATAGAGCATCCGCCTTCTAAGCGGATGGTCGCAGGTTCGAGTCCTGCCGGGTGCGCCATTTCGGGCTTCTGGCACAAGCAAAGCGTAATATGGTGGGCGTAGCTCAGTTGGTAGAGCACAGGATTGTGGCTCCTGGTGTCGAGGGTTCGATCCCCTTCGTCCACCCCATATTCCAGAGAACGCCAGGCGCTGCCTGGCGTTTTCGTTTAAGCCCGCTTGGCGGACGTGGTGAAATTGGTAGACACACCAGATTTAGGTTCTGGCGCCGCAAGGTGTGAGAGTTCGAGTCTCTCCGTCCGCACCATGTAACAAGCCGAAAGCCCCGGATTCCGGGGCTTTCGCGTTTCTGGCGATGTGATTCCTGCCACCCGATGAAGCCGTTGACTGAAACGGCAAAACGTCCTGCTGGATTTTGCGCTCGGCCTGGAGCGACTCTCCGGCTCTCTCCTCAATGACCGCAGCTTCATCCCTCTGAACGATCCGATGTGTGGCGCTCGACGTTGTTCAGCACCGAAATTCATCCTATGATCCATACGTAGGATGAATTTGAGGTGGCGAATGACGTTGCAGCATGCGGAACGCTTATCGCTGGTGGAGCACGTTATCGACCAGTTGCGCACGCAGATCACTGCCGGCTCATGGGAGTGCGGTGAGCGTATTCCTACCGAGCCCCAGCTCAGCGACATGCTTGGCGTGGGCAGAAATACCGTTCGTGAGGCGGTGCGCGCGCTGGTGCACACAGGGCTGCTGGAGGTTCGCCAGGGTGCCGGCACGTTCGTTCGGTCAAACCGCGACCCTTCGGAGTTGCTCGAAAGCCTGGACCACGCCGCGCTGCACGATCAGCTGGAAGTCCGTCGGGCTCTGGAGGTCGAAGCGGCGCGACTCGCCGCGTCACGTCGTACCGATGACGACCTGAAAGCGATCAGCGATGCGCTTGGCGCCAGAGGAAGCTGGACTGACGCGGCTTCGCTTGAGGCATTCGTCCACCGCGATGCGCAGTTTCATTTGAGCATTGTCCGGGCCAGTCACAACGCGGCACTGGTTGAGATGTACCGGTTCTTCTGGGCTGGCCTACAGAACACCATCGCCAGGACGGAAGCGGAGAAGCATCTCCCTGAGCCTACCTACCAGGCCCACGCGGCCGTCTATGAGGCCATTGTGCGTGGCTGCCCGGAGCAGGCCGCCATCGCAGCCAGCGAGCTGCTGACTCCAGCGCTACAGGCCCTTTCTTCGACAACAAAAAAAGCAACGAACAAACCGGAGTAGCCATAGACATGGATCATTCGATCGCCACTTGGGCAATCCTGCTCGCCGCTGCTTTCCTGGGTGGTGGGCTGAATGCCATCGCCGGAGGCGGTAGCTTTTTCACGTTCCCGGCCCTGGTTTATGCAGGCGTGCCGCCTGTTGCAGCGAATGCTTCGGGGACCTTTGCGCTGTTGCCGGGATACTTCGCAAGCACCTGGGGTTATCGGGAGGATCTCAAGGCTCCGGCCACGCTGAGCATGCGTTCACTTCTCGCCATCAGCCTGGGTGGGGGTGCATTTGGCGCGGCACTTCTGCTAACGACGCCGGATGACGTGTTTCGCGCCATCGTGCCCTGGCTGCTTCTGGTTGCTACTTTGCTTTTCGCGTTCGGGCCATGGTTGCTGCGCACGTTCAAGCGCACCGCCGGCTCCGGCGAGGCCGGCGCTTGGGTGCAGGCCTGCGCGATCGCTGCGGTGAGTGTTTATGGTGGCTACTTCAACGGCGGACTGGGCATTGTCCTGCTGGCTGCTTTCAGCCTGCTCGGCCATAGCAACATCAACGCGATGCAGGGACTCAAGAACCTTGTGTCATCGGTATTGACCGCAATCGCAGTGTCGGTTTACGCCTTCGGAGGCGCCATATTCTGGCGCGAAGCGCTGGTAATGATGCTTGCTGCGACAGTCGGAGGGTATGTCATGGCTCGTGTCGGACGACGCCTGCCGGCAACGCTGGTGCGCGCGGTGGTAATCGTGACCGGGTCGATCATGACGATACTGTTCTTCCGGAGCTGACGAGCGATGCCGCCCGTAAGGCTCGAACGGGCCGGCAGGTGCGATTCGCAAGCGCCCTGCGGCTTGCAGGTTGTGTGAGAGGCAGGGTGACTTATGCTGGTCGAGCCACTAGAATGCTTGCCCATTCTGGGGCCGGAACGCCCGGCTTATGTCTGTGCAACGAGGAAAATCCATGCAAGTTTCTGTTGAAAGCACCTCCGCTCTTGAGCGCCGCATGACCATCGGCGTGCCGGTCGAGCGCATCGAGACCGAAGTCAACAAGCGTCTGCAACAGACCGCCAGCCGTGCCAAGATCCCCGGTTTCCGCCCCGGCAAGGTGCCGATGAGCGTGATCCGTCAGCGTTATGAGGAAGCCGCTCGTCAGGAAGCGCTGGGCGACCTGATCCAGTCCACCTTCTACGAAGCCATCGTGGCCGAGAAGCTGAACCCGGCTGGCGCTCCGTCCGTCGAGCCGAAGGTATTCGAGAAGGGCAAGGATCTCGAGTACGTCGCCACCTTCGAAGTATTCCCCGAGTTTGAAGTGGCTGGTTTCGAGGCCATCGAGATCGAGCGTCTGCAGGCTGAAGTGACTGATGCCGACGTCGACAACATGCTGGAAATCCTGCGCAAGCAGAACACTCGCTTCGAGAGCGTCGAGCGTGCTGCCGAGAACGGCGACCAGGTGAACATCGACTTCGTCGGCAAGATCGACGGTGAAGCTTTTGCCGGCGGTTCGGCCAAGGGCACTCAGCTGGTGCTGGGTTCCGGCCGCATGATCCCGGGCTTCGAAGACGCCCTGGTCGGCGCCAAGGCCGGCGAAGAGCGCGTGATCACCCCGACTTTCCCCGAGGATTACCAGAACCTCGATCTGGCCGGCAAAACTGCCGAGTTCACCGTCACCGTAAATAGCGTCGCGGCTCCTCAGCTACCGGAACTCAACGAGGAGTTCTTTGCCCAGTTCGGCGTTCAGGAAGGTGGCGTGGAAGGTTTCCGCGCGGAAGTGAAAAAGAACATGGAGCGCGAACTGCGTCAGGCCATCAAGACCAAGGTGAAGAACCAGGTCATGGAAGGGCTGGTTGCGGGTAACCCGATCGAAGTGCCCAAAGCACTGGTAGACAATGAAGTGAACCGCCTCCGCGTACAGGCGGTGCAGCAGTTCGGCGGCAACATCAAGCCAGACCAGCTGCCGGCAGAGCTGTTCCAGGAGCAGGCCAAGCGTCGTGTCGTGCTGGGTCTGATCGTGGCTGAAGTGGTCAAGCAGAAAGAGCTCAAGCCGGACGAAGCGCGCGTTCGTGAGCTGATCGAAGAAATGGCTTCCGCCTATCAGGAGCCGGAGCAGGTTGTGGCCTGGTACTACAAGAATGCTGAGCAGTTGAACGAAGTTCGCTCGGTTGTGCTCGAAGAGCAAGTTGTAGATACTGTTCTGCAGCAGGCCAAGGTGACCGACAAGTCGGTCTCCTACGAAGAAGCCGTCAAGCCTGCGGAAGCCCCGCAAGCAGCCTGATTTCTTCATATATTCGAGTGCACAAACATAAGCCAGCCTCGTGCTGGCTTATGTCTTTTGAGGCATGACATAGGGAGTATCGTTGGAACATGTCCCGCAATCCTTTTATGCAAGCTCCGGACATTCAGGCCGCCGGCGGCCTGGTCCCGATGGTGATCGAGCAATCCGCACGCGGTGAGCGCGCCTACGACATCTATTCACGCCTCCTGAAGGAGCGGGTGATTTTCATGGTTGGCCAGGTCGAGGACTACATGGCCAACCTGATCGTGGCGCAGCTGCTGTTCCTCGAGGCGGAAAACCCCGAGAAAGACATTCACCTCTATATCAATTCCCCGGGTGGCTCGGTGACCGCTGGCATGTCGATCTACGACACCATGCAGTTCATCAAGCCTAACGTCTCGACCATCTGTATCGGTCAGGCTTGCTCCATGGGAGCCCTGTTGCTGGCGGGCGGGGCGGCGGGCAAGCGTTACTGCCTGCCGCATTCGCGCATGATGATTCACCAGCCTCTGGGTGGCTTCCAGGGTCAGGCTTCGGACATCGAAATTCACGCCCGGGAAATCCTGACCATTCGCGAGCGCTTGAACAAGGTGCTTGCCCATCACACTGGCCAGCCCATGGACGTCATTGCCCGTGATACCGATCGCGACAATTTCATGAGCGGTGAAGAAGCCGTCAAATACGGCCTCATCGACCAGGTTCTGACCCAGCGCCAACTGGCCGTCTGATCGCCCCAGCCTGCGATATGTGGCTGTTCCGTGGGCTTGAAAAAGCCCACGATTGCCTTCATCTTGTGTTTCAAGCCTTCCCGATTGGATCGATCGAATGACTGACACCCGCAACGGCGAGGACTCCGGCAAACTGCTCTATTGCTCTTTTTGCGGCAAAAGCCAGCATGAAGTTCGCAAGTTGATCGCCGGGCCCTCCGTTTTCATCTGCGACGAGTGCGTCGACCTGTGCAATGACATCATCCGTGAGGAGGTGCAGGAAGCCCAGGCCGAGAGCAACGCGCATAAGCTGCCTGCGCCAAAGGAGATCAGCGGCATTCTCGACCAGTACGTCATTGGTCAGGAGCGCGCGAAAAAGATCCTCGCGGTGGCCGTGTACAACCATTACAAGCGCCTCAACCAGCGCGACAAGAAAGAAGAAGTCGAGCTGGGCAAGAGCAACATCCTGCTGATCGGTCCCACTGGCTCCGGCAAGACGCTGCTCGCCGAGACGCTGGCGCGCCTGCTCAATGTTCCGTTCACCATTGCCGATGCAACCACGCTCACCGAGGCGGGTTACGTGGGTGAAGACGTCGAGAACATCATCCAGAAGCTGCTGCAGAAGTGCGATTACGATGTGGAGAAGGCCCAGATGGGCATTGTCTATATCGATGAGATCGACAAGATCTCCCGCAAATCGGATAACCCGTCCATAACCCGAGACGTTTCCGGTGAGGGCGTGCAGCAGGCGCTGCTGAAGCTCATCGAAGGCACCGTTGCTTCCGTCCCGCCACAGGGTGGCCGTAAGCATCCGCAGCAGGAGTTCCTGCAGGTCGACACGCGCAACATACTGTTCATCTGCGGCGGCGCGTTCGCCGGCCTGGAAAAGGTTATCCAGGGTCGCTCCACCCAGGGTGGTATCGGCTTCAACGCGGAAGTGCGCAGTAAGGACCCGGGCAAGAAGATCGGTGAAGCGCTGCGTGCGGTCGAGCCGGATGATCTGGTCAAGTTCGGCTTGATCCCCGAGTTCGTCGGTCGTCTGCCGGTGATCGCAACCCTCGACGAGCTCGACGAAGCTGCGTTGATCCAGATCCTGACCGAGCCGAAGAACGCGTTGACCAAGCAGTACGCCAAACTGTTCGAACTCGAGGGTGTGGATCTCGAATTCCGCCCGGACGCGCTGAAAGCTGTCGCTCATCGTGCACTCGAACGCAAGACGGGTGCCCGCGGTTTGCGCTCGATTCTCGAAGGCGTTCTGCTGGACACCATGTATGAAATTCCGTCGCAGAAGGACGTCAGCAAGGTGGTCATCGATGAAAGCGTGATCGAAGGCACATCCCAGCCTTTGCTGATCTACGAGAACACCGAGCCGCCAGCCAAGGCTGCGCCTGAGGCGTGATCGAACAAAGGGGCCTTCGGGCCCCTTTGTATTTGGCTCGCCGCCTTGTTTTTTGCCGAGGGTGCCCTCATCTTTGCTGCAAGGGTATAGCCCATCCGTTTACCGCCGTATGGCCGTCGTAGAGCTGAATTTATGAAAACAACCATCGAATTGCCCCTCTTGCCGCTGCGCGATGTGGTGGTTTACCCGCATATGGTGATCCCGCTTTTCGTTGGCCGTGAAAAATCCATCGAGGCGCTCGAATCCGCCATGTCCGGCGACAAGCAGATTCTCCTGCTGGCGCAGAAGAATCCGGCCGACGACGACCCGGGCGAAGATGCGCTATATCGCGTCGGCACCGTTGCTACCGTGCTGCAGCTGCTCAAGCTTCCGGACGGCACCGTCAAGGTGCTGGTCGAAGGTGAGCAGCGGGGCGTGATCGAGCGATTCGTCAAAGTCGACGATCACTGTCGAGCCGAGGTTTCGCTGATCGAGGAAGCCGATGTCGATGCACGCGAATCGGAAGTTTTCACGCGCAGCCTGCTCAGTCAGTTCGAGCAGTACGTGCAGCTTGGCAAGAAGGTCCCGGCAGAGGTGCTGTCCTCACTGAGCAGCATCGACGAGCCGGCCCGCCTAGTCGACACCATGGCGGCGCACATGGCGCTGAAGATCGAGCAGAAACAGCAGATCCTGGAGATCACCGACCTACCTGCCCGTGTCGAGCACGTCCTGGCGTTGTTGGACGCCGAGATCGATCTGCTTCAGGTCGAGAAGCGCATTCGCGGCCGCGTGAAGAAGCAGATGGAGCGCAGCCAGCGCGAGTACTACCTGAACGAGCAGATGAAGGCCATTCAGAAGGAGCTCGGCGATATCGATGAAGGCCATAACGAAGTCGATGAACTGAAGAAGCGTGTCGAGAACGCCGGACTCAGCAAGGATGCCTATGCCAAGGCCCAGGCGGAGCTGAACAAGCTCAAGCAGATGTCACCGATGTCGGCCGAGGCGACGGTAGTGAGGACCTATATCGACTGGCTGGTGAACGTGCCTTGGAAAGCCGCCAGCAAGGTCCGGCTGGACCTCGCCAAGGCAGAAGAGGTGCTCGACGCCGACCACTATGGTCTGGAAGAGGTCAAGGACCGCATCCTTGAGTATCTCGCCGTGCAGAAGCGTGTGAAGAAGCTCAAGGGGCCGGTGCTCTGCCTGGTAGGGCCGCCCGGTGTCGGCAAGACGTCCCTCGCCGAATCCATTGCGCGTTCGACCAATCGCAAGTTTGTTCGCATGGCGCTGGGCGGTGTGCGTGACGAAGCCGAGATTCGCGGCCATCGCCGCACCTACATCGGTTCCATGCCGGGCCGTCTGATCCAGAAGATGACCAAGGTGGGCGTGCGCAACCCGCTGTTCCTGCTCGACGAGATCGACAAGATGGGCAGCGACATGCGCGGCGATCCTGCCTCGGCACTGCTCGAGGTGCTGGACCCGGAGCAGAACCACAACTTCAACGATCACTATCTGGAGGTCGACTATGACCTCTCGGACGTGATGTTCCTCTGTACCGCCAACTCGATGAACATTCCGGCGCCGTTGCTCGACCGCATGGAAGTCATCCGCCTGCCTGGCTATACCGAGGACGAGAAGGTCAACATTGCCACACGGTATCTGGCGCCCAAGCAGATCGAGGCCAATGGCCTGAAGAAGGGCGAGCTGGAGTTCCAGGAAGCCGCTATCAGGGACATCATTCGCTACTACACCCGGGAGGCCGGTGTTCGCAGCCTTGAGCGCCAGCTGGCCAAGGTGTGCCGCAAGGTGGTCAAGGAGCATGCGGCCGAGAAACGCTTCCATGTGATTGTGGATGCCGATTCTCTCGAGCATTTCCTGGGTGTTCGCAAGTTCCGTTACGGGCTCGCCGAACAGCAGGATCAGGTAGGGCAGGTCACCGGGCTGGCCTGGACTCAGGTCGGTGGCGAGCTGCTGACGATCGAGGCGGCCGTGGTACCGGGCAAAGGGCGGCTTACCAAGACCGGCTCGCTGGGCGAGGTGATGGGCGAGTCGATTACCGCGGCGCTGACGGTGGTTCGCAGCCGGGCGGTCAGCCTGGGCATTGCTGCCGATTTTCATGAAAAGCAGGACATCCATATCCACGTGCCAGAGGGCGCCACCCCCAAGGATGGCCCGAGCGCTGGTATCGGGATGTGTACGGCGCTGGTTTCTGCCCTGACGCAGATCCCGGTGCGCGCAGATGTCGCAATGACCGGCGAGATCACATTGCGTGGACAAGTGCTGGCCATTGGCGGACTGAAGGAGAAACTTCTGGCTGCGCATCGCGGTGGAATCAAGACGGTGATCATTCCGGAAGAAAATCAGCGTGATCTGAAAGAGATTCCTGAAAATATTAAGCAGGACCTGCAGATTAAACCGGTGAAGTGGATTGACGAGGTCCTGCAAATTGCGCTGCAATACGCGCCGGAGCCCTTGCCCGATGCGGCTCCCGAGATTGTTGCAAAGGACGACAAGCGCGAGCCTGATTCCAAGGAGCGAATCAGCACGCATTAGTCTGGAAGGCCACGTTGACACACTTCAGGTGCCCTTGTTTAATCGGCCTCTTGTGTCAGAGCCATCTAGCACCGCTTTGCTTACACCCGAAAATTAAAGATACGACTCAACAGAAATAAGGGGACTTAGAGTGAACAAGTCGGAACTGATCGATGCCATCGCTGCATCTGCTGATATCCCAAAAGCTGTTGCTGGCCGCGCGCTGGATGCAGTGATCGAATCCGTCACCGGCGCCCTGAAGGCTGGTGACTCCGTGGTACTGGTTGGTTTCGGTACTTTCGCTGTCAAGGAGCGCGCTGCGCGCACTGGTCGCAACCCGCAGACTGGCAAGCCGATCAACATCGCTGCCGCCAAGATCCCGGGCTTCAAAGCTGGCAAGGCTCTGAAAGACGCTGTCAACTAAGCGTTTTGTTACCCGGCCAGTCAGCGTGCGCTGCGCTGGCACGGGGCGGTTGTCGAGCAGGCCTGGCCTGCCGAGATCTGGCTTGGGGGAATAAGCCCAACCGCTCCAAAGGCTCCGAGAAGGCGCATCCCTGGATGCGCCTTTCTTTTATTCGGTTTCCACCCGCGGTGCGCAGTCTTGCGGGCCGCAGACTCCTGGGGGTCGCATGCTTCAGAACATCAGGGACAATTCACAAGGCTGGATTGCCAAAACCATCATCGGCGTCATCGTCGTGCTGCTGGCCTTGACTGGCTTCGATGCCATCTTCAATGCCGCCAGCAACGCCCAGAACGCTGCAGAAGTCAACGGCGAGGAAATTTCCCGCTACGACCTCGACCAGGCCATGAACATGCAGCGCCGGCAGCTTGCCCAGCAGCTCGGGCAGGATTTCGATCCGTCCCTGCTCGACGACCGCCTGCTGCGCGATGCGGCTCTCGGCTCGCTGATCGATCGCATGCTGCTGTTGCAGGCCGCCAAGGGCGCCAACTTCGCATTCTCGCGCGAAGCGCTCGATCAGCTGATCCTGCAGACCCCCGAGTTCCAGGTTGACGGTGCTTTCAACCCTGCCCGGTTTGATCAGGTGATCCAGCAGATGGGCTATTCCCGTCTCCAGTTCCGCCAACTGCTCGAACAGGAAATGCTGATTGGCCAGCTGCGTGCCGGCATTTCCGGTACCGGTTTCGTTACCGATCAGCAGGTGCAAAACTTTGCCCGCCTGGAGATGCAGACCCGGGATTTCGCTACGCTGACCGTGCCGGCGCAGCACGAAGCCATCGAGGTCAGCGACGACCAGATCAACGAGTTCTACGAGGCCAATGCCGACCGTTTTCGTACCCCTGAACAGGTCGTCGTCGAATACGTCGAGCTGAAGAAGGAGTCGTTCTTCGATCAGGTCGAGGCGTCCGACGAGGAGTTGCAGGAGCTGTATCAGAAGCAGATCGCCAATCTGGCAGAACAGCGCCGCGCCGCGCATATCCTGATCGAGACCGGCGGTGAACTGAGCGACGACGAGGCCAAGGCCAAGATCGACGAGATCGCCGCGCGCGTGAAGAATGGTGAGGATTTCGCCGCGGTCGCCAAGGAGGTTTCCCAGGATCCGGGCTCGGCCAACGAAGGTGGCGACTTGGGCTTTGCTGGTCCAGGGGTCTACGACCCAGCATTCGAAGATGCGCTTTATGCATTGAACGAAGGCGAGGTCTCGGCACCGGTCAAGTCGGAGTTCGGCTGGCACATCATCAAGCTGCTCGGCGTCCAGTCACCGGAGGTTCCCTCTTTCGAAAGCATGAAGCCGGAGCTGGTACGCGAGCTGAAGGCCCAGCAGGTCGAGCAACGCTTCGTGGAGACCAGCAAACAGCTGGAAGACGCTGCCTTCGAGGCATCCGACCTGGCGCAGCCTGCGCAGGAACTGGGTTTGATGGTGCAGACCACCGAAGCGTTCGGGCGTGAGGGCGGCGAAGGCATCACGGCCAATCGGCAGGTCATCCAGGCCGCGTTCAGCGAGGAAGTGCTGGTGGACGGCGCCAACAGCAGCGTGATCGAACTGGACCCTGATACGGCGGTGGTGATTCGCGTCAAGGAGCACCTGAAGCCTGCGCCGATTCCGCTTGCCGACGTTCGTGACGATATCGTGCAGCAACTCCAGCGCACGCTGGCGGCCGAAACCGCTCGTACTCAGGGTGAGCAGCTGTTGGCCGAGCTGCGCGAAGGCAAGCAACCTGAAGGGCAGTGGCAGGCGGTCGAAGCGGCCACTCGCAGCCAGGAGGGCGTCGCACCGGCGCTGCTGCAGGCAGTGTTCCGCATGCCGCGTCCGGAGCAGCAGGACAAGCCCAGCTACTCGGGCGTGGCGCTGAACAACGGCGATTACGTGGTTGTGCGACTGAACGGCGTCAATGAGGCTGACGCCGCTTTGTCCGACGAAGAGAAGCTGAACATTCGCCGCTTCCTGGCTTCGCGGATGGGGCAGCAGGACTTCGCGGCGTTCCGTCAGAAGCTGCAGGCCGAAGCGAAGATCGAGCGTTTCTGATCGAATGAATGGCTGGCAAGCTGCGAAGCCTTGCCAGCACCCACGACAACGCCCCGACTGGTTCGGGGCGTTGTCGTTTCTGCCGGGGAAGAAGCGCTACCGCAACAGCCGGCGTGCGAGCCAGGGGCTCTGGTGCATGAAGGCGGTGTGGACACGGGTCCTGCAGCAGCAGCGCGTCGACCAGCCAGCCGCGCTGCCAGAGCATCACCAGGCCCGACAGCCAGACCACGCGCGAGGCATAGCGGAAGACACCGTGCTCGCGCTTCATCCGCGCCTCCAGATCGCGGTTGAGGACGGCAACGTCAACGCCGTTCTGCAGCGGCACGAAGCGCGGGTTCTGGATGAAGTTCGCGTAGTTGTGGCCGACCCAAACCAGCGCGAACAGAAGATGCGCGTAGCGCGCCAGCAGGTCGAGAACGGGCAGTTGCATGTCAGCTCACCAGCCAGTAGCGCAGCAGCAGGTAACAGCCGAG
Organism: Stutzerimonas sp. Brlt_14; assembly: GCF_051948915.1. Taxonomy (NCBI): domain Bacteria; kingdom Pseudomonadati; phylum Pseudomonadota; class Gammaproteobacteria; order Pseudomonadales; family Pseudomonadaceae; genus Stutzerimonas; species Stutzerimonas sp. Brlt_14. The sequence goes on along the minus strand of NZ_JAYJLM010000002.1, from coordinate 280,662 downwards.
TGTCAGCGCAACCCCGGCGCCTCAGCGCACGTAGACGTAAGCGGTGACTTCGAAGCCCAGACGCAGATCGCAGAAGTTCGGATCGATCCACTGCATGGTGTATCTCCTTTCATGTTGTCGTTGGGAAATGCGGTACCGCAGCTCGAAGCTAAGGCGCTTTGCAGGGGCGCCTAATAAGACTTTGGGGTCGGTTTTGCAGGCTTTTGGTCGTGCTTTTCTTGCGCTGGAGAATATTTGCGCTGTGGTTCTGCGCCCTTGTCCGGGATCATTTTTGCCGCGTGGACCAGGGGCTAGCCTGTGCGGCTTTTTGGCCGAGAAACGCGCGTCGGAGATAGGCTAGAAGCCGCGATACAGCGGGCTGTGCGCCTTGGCATCTACTACCAAATGAGGAGTCCTCCGCTGCCATGGGTGCATACCGGAGCCTGGAGCGGGCTGCCTAAGATCGGTCCATGCCCTGCGCACTTCCCGGCGCAGGCTCTGACAAGCAGAAGAAGAGAGGCCCATCATGATCTACGCCCAGCCCGGTACCCCAGGCGCCGTCGTTTCCTTCAAGCCCCGTTACGGCAACTACATCGGTGGCGAGTTCGTCCCGCCGGTCAAAGGCGAGTACTTCGTCAACACCTCGCCCGTCAATGGTGAAGTGATCGCCGAATTCCCGCGTTCGGGCGCTGAAGACATCGAGAGGGCGCTGGATGCCGCGCATGCAGCCGCCGACGCCTGGGGTCGTACCTCGGTGCAGGACCGCGCCAATATCCTGCTGAAGATCGCCGATCGCATCGAAGCCAACCTGGAAAAACTCGCCGTCGCCGAAACCTGGGACAACGGCAAGGCCGTTCGTGAAACCCTGAACGCCGACGTACCGCTGGCCGCCGACCACTTCCGCTACTTCGCCGGTTGCATCCGCGCCCAGGAAGGCAGCGCCGCAGAGATCAACGAGCACACTGCGGCCTATCACTTCCATGAGCCGCTGGGCGTGGTCGGGCAGATCATCCCATGGAACTTCCCGCTGCTGATGGCGGCCTGGAAACTGGCTCCGGCCCTGGCTGCCGGTAACTGCATCGTGCTCAAGCCGGCCGAACAGACTCCGCTGTCGATCATGGTCCTGATCGAGATCATCGGTGACCTGCTGCCGGCGGGCGTGCTGAACATCGTTCAGGGCTTCGGCCGCGAAGCTGGTCAGGCGTTGGCGACCAGCACCCGCATTGCCAAGATCGCCTTTACCGGCTCGACCCCGGTTGGCTCGCACATCATGCGTTGCGCGGCCGAGAACATCATCCCCAGCACCGTGGAACTGGGCGGCAAGAGCCCGAACATCTTCTTCGAAGACATCATGAATGCGGCGCCTGCGTTCATCGAGAAAGCCGCTGAAGGTCTGGTACTGGCCTTCTTCAACCAGGGCGAGGTCTGCACCTGCCCGTCGCGTGCGCTGATTCAGGAATCGATCTTCGAGCCCTTCATGGAAGTGGTGATGAAGAAGGTCAAGGCGATCAAGCGCGGCAACCCGCTGGATACCGACACCATGGTCGGCGCCCAGGCGTCCGAGCAGCAGTTCGACAAGATCCTTTCCTACATGGAAATCGCCCAGCAGGAAGGCGCGCAGATCCTCACCGGCGGCGCAGCCGAGAAGCTCGAAGGCGGCCTGGCCTCCGGTTACTACGTGCAGCCGACCCTGATCAAGGGTCACAACAAGATGCGTGTGTTCCAGGAAGAAATCTTCGGCCCGGTGGTCGGCGTCGCTACCTTCAAGGACGAAGCCGAAGCCCTGGCCATTGCCAACGACACCGAGTTCGGCCTGGGCGCTGGCGTCTGGACCCGCGACATCAACCGCGCCTACCGCATGGGTCGCGGCATCAAGGCCGGCCGTGTCTGGACCAACTGCTACCACCTGTATCCGGCACATGCCGCGTTCGGCGGCTACAAGAAGTCCGGTGTCGGTCGCGAAACGCACAAGATGATGCTCGACCACTATCAGCAGACCAAGAACCTGCTGGTCAGCTACGACATCAATCCGCTCGGCTTCTTCTGATGAGGGCCCCGGCGCGTGTGCTCCAGCGCGCCGGTTTATTTTGCTACGCACGTCAAGTGCAGGAACCTGCGCCGCTTCTGAAGTACCCCCTCGAACCGAGCGTATGGTTCCTATCGCAACGCGGCCCCGGCCGCGTTTTTTTTGCTCCGGACTCGACCAGCCATCGCGGCTATCGAACTCCCGCCAGCTGAAGCGCCTCACATCTGCATAGGCCAACATCGAAAGCAGAGGAGGTCACCCATGCCGCAATTGCTCGAGCCCTGCTCGCTGAAGCACCTGCGCTTGCGCAATAGAGCCGTCGTCGCACCCATGACGCGGGTCAGCGCCGAGCCCGAGGGCGCTGCCAACGAACTGATGCGCGACTACTACGCATCCTTTGCCAAAGGCGGCTTCGGGATGATCGTAAGCGAGGGTGTCTATACCGATACCGCTTATAGCCAGGGCTACTTCAACCAGCCCGGGCTCGCCACCGACGCGCACCGGGACAGCTGGAAACCCATCGTGCAGGCGGTTCACGAAGCCGGTGCGGCGTTCATCGCCCAGCTCATGCATGGCGGTGCCCAGACCCAAGGCAACATCCATCACGCCCGCCATGTGGCTCCATCGGCAGTACAACCGAGCGGATCTCAGCTGAAGTTCTATGGCGGAGAGGGTCCTTACGCGACGCCGGCTGAAATGAGCGAAGAGGATATCCAGGAGGCCATCGCCGGTTTCGCGCTGGCGGCCCGGCACGCGCGGGAGGCCGGCTTCGATGGAGTCGAGCTGCATGGCGCCAACGGCTACCTGCTGCACGAATTCATGAGCGCCGAGTTCAACCAGCGCAGCGATCAATGGGGTGGGACGTTTCTCGAACGCCTGCGCATGCCACTGGCGGTGATCGCTGCCGTGCGGGCGGCGGTGGGCGAGGAATTCGTGGTGGGGATGCGACTGTCGCAGAGCATGGTCTGCGACGGCCGACTCAAATGGGAGGGCGGCGAGGAACAGGCCCGGCAGCGCTTCCGTGTACTGGCTGATGCAGGGCTCGACTATCTGCACATCACTGAGCCCGATGCCCGTGCACCGGCCTTCGGAGAAGGCCCGAGCCTTGCCGCCATCGCCAAGGGCAGCGTAGCGATCCCGGTGATCGGCAACGGTGCCATCGTCACCGGCGAGCAGGCCGAGGCCTTGCTTGGTCGAGGCGAGATGGATCTGGTGGCGGTTGGCAAGGCGGCGCTGGCCAACAACGATTGGCCGCAACGCATTCAGCAAGGCATCGAGCTGAGCGATTTCGACGGTTCGATGTTTGTTCCCATGGCGACCATCACCAACGAACTGGCGTGGCGCAATGCCAATGATCGGCCAGCGCTGCGTTCGAGTTGACATGCCCGGCAACGAGGCGTTAGCTGAATCGCGAAACCTGGTAACAGATGGCTGCCGTTCGTCGGGCACTACCAAGGCACGGCGCTGTCTCCTTCCAAAGTACCATTCTGCTTGAAGCAGAACAGGGGGCTTAATTGGGCTGTCGGAATCTTCCGGCACCATAAAAAGAGGACCGACCTATGTGGACTACACCCGCCTTCACCGACCTGCGTATTGGTTTCGAAGTCACCATGTACTTCGCAAACCGTTGATCGATCAGCCCCGGCTCCGGCCGGGGCTTTGCTTTTGGGGGCTGTCCATGTTCATCCAAATTCTCGGTTCCGCCGCGGGTGGGGGTTTTCCGCAGTGGAACTGCAACTGCGCCAACTGTGCGGGCCTGCGCGCCGGCACGCTCAACGCCAAGGCGCGTACCCAGTCGTCCATCGCCATCAGCGACAACGGTGTCGACTGGATCCTGTGCAATGCGTCGCCGGACATCCGCGCCCAGCTCGAGTCCTTTCCGACGCTGCAGCCGGCCCGTGCGCCCCGCGACACCGCCATCGGTGCGATCGTCCTGCTGGACAGTCAGATCGATCACACCACCGGCCTGCTGACGCTGCGCGAAGGCTGCCCGCATGAAGTCTGGTGCACCGAGATGGTTCATCAGGACCTCACCACCGGCTTCCCGCTGTTCAACATGCTGGAGCACTGGAACGGCGGCCTGAAATGGAACCCGATCACCCTGCGCGGCAACTTCAGCATTCCCTGCTGCCCGAACCTGCATATCACGCCGATCCCGCTGCGCAGCTCGGCGCCACCCTATTCGCCGCACCGCAACGACCCGCACCCCGGCGACAACATTGGTCTGCTCATCGAAGACCGCAACACCGGCGGCACACTGTTCTACGCGCCGGGGCTGGGCCAGGTCAGCGAAGAGCTGCTGGCCACCATGCGCCGGGCCGACTGCCTGCTGGTCGACGGCACGCTGTGGCGCGATGACGAGATGCTCGTGCGCGAGGTCGGCACCAAGCTCGGCAGCGAAATGGGCCATCTGCAGCAGAGCGGCCCGGGCGGCATGATCGAGGTGCTCGACGGCATGCCGGCGGTGCGCAAGATCCTCATTCATATCAACAACACCAACCCGATCCTCGACGAGGATTCCGTCGAGCGCGAGATCCTTGGCGAGCACGGGATCGAGGTCGCCTACGACGGCATGAACATCGAGCTCTGAAGCCAAGACATTGCCGCAGCCGGCCACAGGCCGAACGAGCGCAGAACGACAAGAAAGGAACTGAAACCGTTATGAACCTGCCAGCCATGAGTCCCGCCGAATTCGAACAGGCGCTGCGCGCCAAGGGCGAGTACTACCATATCCATCACCCGTTCCACCGGGCCATGTATGCCGGGCAGGCGACGCGCGAACAGATTCAGGGTTGGGTCGCCAACCGCTTCTACTATCAGGTCTGCATCCCGGTGAAGGATGCAGCGATCATGGCCAACTGTCCGGACCGCGACACCCGCCGCGAGTGGATTCAGCGCATCATCGACCACGATGGCGCGCCGGGTGAGGAGGGTGGCATCGAAGCCTGGCTGCGGCTGGCCGAGGCCGTGGGTCTGGACCGTGAGCAGGTGCTGTCGCAGGAGCTGGTGCTTCCCGGCGTGCGCTTCGCAGTGGATGCCTACGTGAACTTTGCCCGTCGGGCCTGCTGGCAGGAAGCAGCCAGCAGCTCGCTGACCGAACTGTTCGCACCGACCATCCACCAGTCGCGGCTGGATAGCTGGCCGCAGCACTATCCCTGGATCGACGCGTCGGGCTATGACTACTTCCGCAAGCGCCTGAAGGAAGCCCGCCGCGATGTCGAGCACGGCCTGCGCATCACCCTGGACCACTATCGCACCCGCGAGGCGCAGGAGCGCATGCTGGAGATCCTTCAGTTCAAGCTCGATGTGTTGTGGAGCATGCTGGACGCCATGAGCATGGCCTATGAGCTGGACCGACCGCCGTACCATACCGTCACCCGCGACCGGGTCTGGCACAAGGGCATCAGCTTCTGACGGGGCGCACGTCGTGCAGGGTTGGGCTTCGGCCCGCTACTGCCACGGCTGATCGACGCCCGCCCGGCCATTGACGAGAAAAGAGATGAGCGAAATTCAACTGACCCAGGTTCCATCCTTTCGCCGCGGCTTCCGCTTCCAGTGGGAGCCGGCGCAGAACTGCCACGTGCTGCTCTATCCGGAAGGTATGATCAAACTCAACGAGAGCGCCGCAGCAGTGCTGACCGAGGTGGACGGGACAAGGACCGTGGGCGCCATCGTCGCCGACCTGCAGGCTCGCTACCCGGAGGCCGAAGGCATTCAAGAGGATATCGTCGCGTTCCTGGAGGTCGCCGTTGAACGGTTCTGGATCGAGCTTCGCTAAACCCGGCTACGAGCCGGGTCCGCCGCTCTGGTTGCTGGCGGAGCTGACCTATCGTTGCCCGCTGCAGTGCCCGTACTGCTCCAATCCGCTGGACTTCGCCCGCAGCCACGATGAGCTGAGTACGGCTGAGTGGATCGAGGTATTTCGCCAGGCGCGGGAGATGGGAGCCGCCCAGCTGGGCTTTTCGGGAGGCGAGCCGCTGGTCCGTCAGGACCTTGTCGAGCTGATCGCCGCCGCTCGCGGGCTCGGCTACTACACCAACCTGATCACCTCAGGCATCGGCCTTACCGAAGAGAAGATCGCCAGCTTCGCCGATGCCGGCCTCGACCATATCCAGATCAGCTTCCAGGCCGCAGACGAGGAGGTGAACAACCTGCTCGCCGGGTCGCAGAAGGCTTTCGCCCACAAGCTGGAAATGGCCCGTGCGGTGAAAAAACACGGCTATCCGATGGTGCTCAACTTCGTCACACATCGGCACAACATCGACAACATCGACCAGATCATTCGTCTGTGCATCGAGCTCGAGGCCGATTTTGTCGAGCTCGCCACCTGCCAGTTCTACGGCTGGGCCGAACTTAACCGCGCCGGGCTGCTACCGAGCAAGGAGCAGCTGGTACGTGCCGAGCGGATCACCAACGAGTGGCGCGACAAGCTCGCCGCCGAGAACCATCCGTGCAAACTGATCTTCGTCACGCCCGATTATTACGAGGAACGGCCGAAGGCCTGCATGAACGGCTGGGGCAACCTGTTCCTGGACATCACCCCGGACGGCACGGCCTTGCCCTGTCATAGCGCGCGACAGTTACCGGTGACTTTCCCGAACGTGCGCGAGCACAGCATCGAATACATCTGGCGAGACTCGTTCGGCTTCAACAGGTTTCGCGGTTACGACTGGATGCCTGAACCCTGTCGCAGCTGCGACGAGAAGGAGCGCGACTTCGGCGGCTGCCGCTGCCAGGCCTTTATGCTCACCGGCGATGCCGCCAATGCCGACCCCGTGTGCAGCAAGTCGGCACACCACGGCAAGATCCTTGCGGCTCGCGATCAGGCCGACCACGGCGCGCTGGGCCTCGATCAGCTGCAGCATCGTAACGAGAAGGCTTCCAAGCTCATCCTCAAGGTATGAAATCGCCCCGCAACGATTCGTCCATGCTTCATCCATCCGCCGAGGTGCTGCCCTATGGCTTCTGGCCCAGCGACTGGAGTGCCGAAGCCGCTGCGGCCGCCAGCCGGGACTTCGCCGAGTTGCGGGCCGGGCAGGGTGGGTTGTTCTGGATCGAGTACGACCCCGCCGAGGGTCGCTGCAGCCTGTGGTTCTGGCAGGCCGGCCAGGCGTGCTGCGTGACGCCAGCCGGCTACTCGGTACGCAGTCGCGTCTATGAATACGGCGGCGGCGCGTTCTGCCTAACCGGGCAGGGGCTCGCCTTCGTCAACGAGGCGGACCAGCAGATCTACCTGCAAACGCAGGCTGACCCGGAAGCCACATCCCTGCCTGCAGCGCTGACCGAGCGTCCCGGCTGCCGTTACGGTGATCTGCAGTACGACCCCAAGGGCGCGGCCGTCATCGCCCTGGAAGAGTCCAGCGAAGACAACGGTATCCTGCACCGGCTGGTGGCCTTCACGCTGTCCGACGGCGCTCGCCGTATCGTCGTCGAAGGGGCCGACTTCTACTCGTCGCCCATGTTGACTCCGGATGGTCGAAAGTTGGCCTGGATCGAGTGGGATCGCCCGGAGCAGCCCTGGACCTCGACCCGTCTGTGCGTCGCCGAGCGTCAGGCAGACGGGGGCTGGGGCGCGGTGAGGTGCGTGGCTGGCGGCGCGGGCGGGGAGTCGCTGCAGCAACCGCGCTTCACCGAACACGGTCAGCTGATCTGTCTCAGTGACCGGTTGGGCTACTGGCAGCCCTGGGCCGAGGTCGACGGTGCGTGGGCATTGCACCCACTGATCGCAGCGGAGTCGGAGGCGACACGGAATTTCGACTGCGCACCTGCGCCCTGGCAGCTGGGGACCAGCAGCTATGTGCCGCTGGCGGACGGCGGCCTGCTGATGACCCATATGGTCGACGGCTACGGTTGGCTGTTCGAACACGGCGCCGGAGGCGGGCAGCAGCTGGCCAGTGCGTTCAGCCGCTGCCGCCAGCTCACTGCGGACGCCACCCACCTGTTCTGCATCGCAGGTGCAACGCAGCGCGCGCCGGCGGTGCTGGCCATTGACCGGACCAACGGCTCGGTGCGGGTTCTGGCCGGCGGAGCGACTCCGCTTGCCGCGCCACAGGTTTCGTGCCCGCAGCCCATGCGATTCCCGACCGGCAATGGTGAAACCGCCCATGCGTTCTTCTATGCGCCGCGCAATACGAACTGCCGCGGCGAGCACGGCACATTGCCACCGCTGGTGGTGTTCATCCATGGCGGACCGACGTCGGCGTGCTACCCGGTGTTCGACCCGCGCATCCAGTTCTGGACGCAGCGCGGCTTCGCCGTGGTGGACGTCAACTACCGCGGCAGCAGCGGGTTCGGCCGGGCCTACCGACAACGCCTGCGCGAGCAATGGGGTGTGGTGGATGTGGAAGACGCATGCCAGGCAGCCCGCGCACTGGCGCAGCAGGGCGCTATCGATCCGCAGCGGGTGTTCATCCGTGGCTCCAGCGCCGGCGGCTACACCGCCCTCAGCGCACTGGTGGCGACCGATCTGTTTCGCGGCGGCGCCAGTCTGTATGGCGTCAGCGACCCCCTGGCGCTGCGCCGGGTCACCCACAAGTTCGAAGGCGACTATCTGGATTGGCTGATAGGAGATCCGCAGCGGGTGCCGGAGCGCTTTCGCGAGCGCGCGCCGCTGCATAACGCCGAGCGCATCGCCGCACCGGTGCTCTTCCTGCAGGGCGGGCAGGACGCCGTGGTGCTACCCGAGCAGACCGAATCCATGGTGGCAGCACTGCAGAGCCGCGGCGTCGAGGTGCAGTACCGTCTCTACCCGGACGAACGCCACGGCTTTCGTCAGGCTGCCAACCTGGCGGATGCGCTCGAGCGCGAGCTGCGCTTCTACCAGGGGCTGCTGTAGCTCTTTCCGCCGGACGGATGGCGCCGCCAGCCGTTAGGCGCATTGCTTTAACTGAGCAATGCAGTAGGCTTGCGCCCGTTGTTACAAAAAATAAAAAAGGCCGCAGTCATGAGCCCGAATATCAGCCTCCAGCGCAAGTTCGTCTCCCCTGAAATCATCTTTGGTGCCGGCTGCCGCCATAGCGTGGGCACCTGCGCGGGCAATTTCGGCGCGCGCAAGGTGCTGGTGGTTTCCGATCCGGGCGTAGTCAAGGCCGGCTGGGTGGCCGATGTGCAGGCCAGCCTCGCTCGACAGGGCATCGAGCACTGCCTGTTCACTGACGTTTCGCCCAATCCGCGCTGCGAAGAGGTGATGCTCGGTGCCGAGCTGTATCGCAGCGAGGGCTGCAACGTGATCGTTGCAGTCGGCGGCGGCAGCCCGATGGATTGCGCCAAGGGCATCGGCATCGTGGCCGCGCATGGGCGGCATATCTATGAATTCGAGGGCGTCGACACCCTGCGCGTGCCCAGCCCGCCGTTGATCCTGATTCCCACCACTGCCGGCACCTCGGCGGATGTGTCGCAGTTCGTGATCATTTCCAATCAGGAAGAGCGGATGAAGTTCTCGATCGTCAGCAAGGCCGCCGTGCCGGATGTTTCGCTGATCGATCCGGAAACCACGCTCAGCATGGACCCGTTTCTCTCCGCCTGCACCGGTATCGATGCGTTGGTGCATGCCATCGAGGCCTTCGTTTCCACCGGCCACGGCCCGCTGACCGACCCCCACGCGCTGGAGGCCATGCGGCTGATCAACGGCAATCTGGTGCAGATGATCGCCAATCCGGCGGACATCGCGCTGCGTGAGCAGATCATGCTCGGCAGCATGCAGGCCGGGCTGGCCTTCTCCAATGCCATCCTCGGCGCCGTGCATGCCATGTCCCACAGCCTCGGCGGCTATCTGGACCTGCCCCACGGCGTATGCAATGCCGTGCTGGTCGAGCATGTGGTGGCCTTCAACTACGACGCTGCACCTGATCGCTACCGGATAGTCGCCGAGACCCTTGGCATCGATTCACGCGGGCTGAGCCACCGACAGGTGCGCGAGCGCCTGGTGCAGCATCTGATCGATCTCAAGCAGCGCATCGGCTTCCGCGAAACCCTGAGCCTGCACGGCGTGAACCTCTCCGATATCCCGTTCCTCTCGCAACACGCCATGCAGGACCCCTGCATCCTGACCAATCCACGCTCGTCGACGCAGCGGGACGTCGAGGTGGTCTATGCCGAAGCCCTCTGATGATCAGCATCAGGCACTGACGCAACTGCTCGGCTTCGGCAGTCATTCGGCGCGCAAGAGCCACTACCCCGAGCTGCTGGCACGCCTGGAAGAGCTGGAAGCCGAACGCAATCGCTACAAATGGCTGTTCGAGCATGCGGTGCATGGCATCTTCCAGGCCAGCCTGCAGGAAGGCATCCGCGCAGCCAATCCGGCACTGGCGCGAATGCTTGGCTATGAAGGTCCGGAAGAGGCGCTCTGGGCGCTGACCGACCTGTCACACCATCTGTTCATCGGCGGCGAGGACGAGCTGCGCCAGATCCGCCACACCCTGAGCCAGCAGCACGGGCTGTTCGGTTACGAGACACGCCTGCGCCGCAAGGATGGCAGCGCCATCTACGTGGTGATGAACCTGCTGCTCAAACCGGACGAGGACGGCCTGGTGGAAGGCTTCGTCGCCGACGTCACCGAGCGCAAGCTCGCCCAGCTGCGCCTGTTGCAGCTCAATGAGGAACTGGAGCGTCGCGTCGCCGAGCGCACCTGCGAATTGCGCGAGGCGCGAGATGCGGCGGAGGCCGCCAACCTCAGCAAGGACAAGTATCTCGCTGCTGCCAGCCACGACCTGCTGCAGCCGCTCAACGCTGCGCGGTTGCTCATCTCGACGCTGCGCGAGCGTGCCCTGCCGCAGGGTGAACGCCATCTGGTCGAGCGTGCGCACCAGGCGCTGGAGGGCGCCGAGGATCTGCTGACCGACCTGCTCGATATCTCCAAGCTCGACCAGGCGGCCATCAAACCGGACATCGACATCTACACGCTGGACGATGTCCTGTTGCCGCTGGTTTCCGAATTCCAACCGGTGGCCGCTGCCGCCGGGCTTCGCTTGAAGCACCACGTCCCGCGCTTCGCCGTCAGAACGGACTTCCGCCTGCTGACACGGATTCTGCGCAATTTCCTCAGCAACGCCTGCCGCTATACCGACAGCGGCGGCGTGCTGATCGGCGCGCGCAAACATGCCGGCGCGCTGCGCATCGAGGTCTGGGACACCGGAAGGGGAATCCCCCCCGAAGAGTTGCAGGCGATCTTCCTCGAGTTCAATCAGCTGGGCATCGGCAGATCGACCAAACGCAGCGGGGTGGGGCTGGGGCTGGCGATCGTCGATCGTATTGCCAACATGCTCGACTACCCTGTGCTGGTGCGTTCACGACCGGGCCGTGGCTCGGTGTTCAGCATCGACGTCCCGCTGGCCGACGCCTCGCCGCGCGAGCGCATCGCCACGCCAGTGAGCCTGCCGCAGTTGGGCGATCCGCTGCCAGGGCGACGGCTGCTGGTGATCGACAACGAGGAGAGCATTCTATTGAGCATGACCGCGCTGCTGGAGCAGTGGGGTTGCGAAGTGCTCACGGCTACCGACACGCAGAGCGCCCTGCTTGCGCTGGACGGACGGGCACCAGATGCGGTCCTCGCCGATTACCACCTGGACGGCGGCCTTACCGGCTGGGATGTGGTGTTGACGGTGCGCGAACGGTTCGGCCAGGCGCTGCCGGTGGTGATGATCACCGCTGATCGCAGCGACGAGTGCCGTCAGCAGTTGCAGGGCTGTGGTGTGCCGGTGCTGAACAAGCCGGTCAAGCCCGGCAAGATGCGCTCGGTACTCAGCCATCTGCTCGCAGGCAATTCATCCGCGGTGGGGCTGGAAGCGAGCTGAACCCGATCTTGGTCAAGTTTTTCCCTCTGGGCTGCCGGCTAGACTGCGGTCCATGAAAGCCTACCTGCGTCTCTTGCTCGTCCTGCTGCTCAGCCTCGCGCTTCCCCTGAACGGGATGGCGGCGTCGCCGCTGAGCGCGCTGCCGTGTCAGATGCAGAAAGATGCCCAGGCGGCCGAGCACTCCGGCCATATGGCGGTCGCGCCGGATGAAGACGGCCACGCGCACCAGAGCAATCCGCTGTGCGACGGCGGGCACCAGTGCAAGACCGGCAGCCCGCTTGTGACGATGCTCGCCAGGCCGGTATTGAACGCTGCACCTCCGCTGCTCGGCGCCGCCTATCTCGAGTTCCTTCCCGCCCGTTCCGGCGCCGACGTCTGGCGTCCGCCGCGTCACTGATTCCTTCGCCACCCTGACTCGCTCTGCGCCCGCGCGCTGAGCGCCGGATGCATGCCGCCTGCGGCGTGCAGGACACCGAGGAATCTCTCCATGATGATCCGATTCTTTCGCATGGGCCGAGCGCTGCCGGCCGTGCTTCCCTTGTTCGTCTTCTGGCTGCCCGGCACGGCTGCCGGGCTGACCTTCGACGAGGCGCTACGTCTGGCCGGCCAGCACGCGCCGTCGCTGAGTGCCGAGGCGGCCCGCGTGCAGGCCGTGCGCAGCGAAGCCATTGCCGCCGGCGAACTGCCCGACCCAAAACTGCTGCTTGGCGTACAGAGCCTGCCCATCGAGGGCTCCGAGCGCTGGAGCCTCAACGACGATGGCATGACCATGCGCATGGTCGGCCTGATGCAGGAGATGCCCAACCACGAAAAGCGTCGGGCACGCGCCGACGTCGCCCATGCCGCCATCGGCCGCGCCGAGGCCGCACGCGAGATCGAGGCGCTGAAGGTGCGCCTGGTCACGGCGCAGGCGTGGATCGCCAGCCACGCGGTGGAACGCAAGCTGCACCTGTTTGGCGAGCTGCGGGCTGAGAATCGCCTGCTCGCCGACGCGGTTCGCGCGCGCCTCGCCGGTGGACGTGGTCAGCTGACCGACCAGGTCGCGGCGCGTCAGGAGGCGGCCCAGCTCGCCGAACGCGAGGACGAGCTGGAGCAGCAGCGCCGCCTGGCCCGCGCCGCACTGCTGCGCTGGGTTGGCGCCGAGGGCAATCAGCCGCTGAGCGGCGAGTTGCCCAGCTGGCCCATCGAGCGCCAGACGCTGCTCCATCAGTTCGAGCGGCATCCGCAACTCAGCGCCTTTGCCCCGATGGCCCGCGAAGCCCAGGCGCGCATCCGCGAGGCCACCGCTGAGAAGAGGGGTGACTGGACCTGGGAGGTCGCCTACCTCAAGCGTGGTCGCGAATTCGGCGACATGCTCAACCTGGAATTCAGCTTCGACCTGCCGGTATTCCAGCGCAGCCGGCAGAACCCGCGGATCGCCGCACGCCACGCCGAGCTCAACCGGTTGGAGGCCGAGCGCGAGGCCGTGGCGCGCGAGATTGCCGAGCAACTGGAGGCCGAGCTCGCCGAGCTGGCGCGGCTGCAGCGCGCGCTGGCGCGCAGTGGCGAGCTGCAACTGCCGCTGGCTCGCGAGAAGGTCGAGTTGGCGATGAGCAGCTACCGCGCCGGCCGCGGCGAGCTGGATGCGCTGCTCGCCGCACGCAACGAGCTGATTGAGGCCCGTCTGAAGCACATCGACCTGCAAGGGCTGGAGGCCATCGCCCGGACCCGTCTGCACGTCGCCTACGGAGAAGCCAAATGAGCCGTACTGTTCTTGCAAGCATCACGCTGCTAGGCGTGGCGATCGCGGTCGGGGCGGGAGGGGGTTACTGGTTCGCCCGCCAATACGGCGACATGGCAGCGCACGGGTCGACATCCGAAGCCGGCAGCCATGCCCAGGTGCTCTATTGGTACGACCCGATGGTTCCTCAGCATCGCTTCGACAGGCCCGGCAAATCACCCTTCATGGACATGGATCTGGTGCCGCGCTACGCCAACCAGGACGGTGACGCGGCGGCCATCAGCATCGACGTCGGCGTCACCCAGAATCTCGGCGTGCGCCTGGCCACGGTCAGGCGTGGTCCGCTCGCAAGCCGCATCGATGCAGTGGGCGTGCTCGAATACAACGCCCGCGACGTGGCGCTGGTGCAGACGCGCGCCGACGGCTTCGTCGAGCGCGTCTACCGCCATGCACCGGGCGACCTGATCGAAAAGGGTGCGCCACTGGCGGATCTGTTGATCCCCGAGTGGGCCGCCGCGCAGGAGGAATACCTGGCGCTGCGGCGTGCCGGCGACGCTGCGCTGCTGGACGCCGCCCGCCAGCGCCTGCGCCTGGCCGGGATGCCGGCCTCGACGATCAGCCGGCTCGAGCGTAGCGGCAAGATCGACGCGACCATCAGCGTGATCGCACCGCTGGCCGGGGTGCTGCAGGAGCTCGAGGTGCGCGAGGGCATGACACTGGCAGCCGGAGCGCCCCTGGCGCGAATCAACGGGCTGGACAGCGTCTGGCTCGAGGTCGCGGTGCCGGAGGCGCAGAGTGCAGGCATCCAGGTTGGACAGCAGGCCGCAGCACGCCTGCCGGCGCTGCCGGGCCAGGTCATCGAAGGCGAGGTGAGCGCGGTGCTGCCGGAGGCCAGCGCGGCCAGCCGCACCCTGCGCGTGCGGGTGCAATTGCCCAATCCGGAGGGGCACCTGCGCCCCGGGCTGACCGCACAGGTGACGTTGGCCGGCAGCGAGACTGCCGCGGTGCTGCTGGTGCCCAGCGAGGCGGTGATCCGCACCGGCCGCCGGGCGCTGGTGATGCTCGCCGAAGCCGGCGGACGCTACCGCCCGGTGGAGGTCGAGACGGGCCGCGAGAGCGGCAACCACACGGCGATCCTGCGCGGCCTCGAGGAAGGCCAGCAGGTGGTCGCCTCAGGGCAGTTCCTGCTCGATTCCGAAGCCAGCCTGCGCGGTATCGTTGCGGCGCCGGTCGTCGATGCTGCCGCGCACGGCCACGTGCACGGTGCTGTCCAGCCGGCGCCCGCGCTGCATGAGGCCGAGGGAAGAGTGCTGAGTTTGGACGGCGAGCAGCTGAGGATCGCCCACGGGCCGTTCAACACCCTGGGTATGCCCGGCATGACCATGCGCTTCTCGGTTGCCGACGTCGCGCTGCTGCAGGGGGTACAGCCGCAGGCCCACATCCGTTTCGCGGTGCGCGAGACCGACCAGGGGCTTCTGATCGAGCGCCTGCAGCTATTGGAGCAGCAGCCATGATCGCCGCGCTGATTCGCTGGTCCGTGCTCAATCGCTTCCTGGTGTTGCTGACCACGCTGTTGATGAGCGCGGTGGGCATCTGGGCGGTGCGTACCACGCCGATCGACGCCCTGCCGGACCTTTCCGACGTGCAGGTGATCATCCGCACGGCGTATCCGGGGCAGGCGCCGCAGATTGTCGAGAACCAGGTGACCTATCCGCTGACCACCACCATGCTCTCGGTACCGGGAGCGAAGACCGTGCGCGGCTATTCCTTCTTCGGTGACAGCTTCGTCTATGTGCTGTTCGAGGACGGTACCGATCTCTACTGGGCGCGCTCGCGGGTACTGGAATACCTCAGCCAGGTGCAAAGTCGGCTGCCGGCCGCAGCCAAGCCATCGCTGGGCCCGGACGCCACTGGCGTCGGCTGGATCTACCAGTACGCGCTGATCGACCGCAGTGGCGCACATGACCTGGCGCAACTGCGCAGCCTGCAGGACTGGTTCCTCAAGTACGAGCTGATCACCCTGCCCAACGTTGCCGAGGTGGCCACCATCGGTGGCATGGTCAAGCAGTACCAGGTGGTGCTCGACCCGCTGAAGATGGCCAGCCTGGGTGTGACCCAGGCGCAGGTGATCCAGGCGATCGAGATGGCCAATCAGGAGACAGGCGGCGCCGTGCTTGAGCTGGCCGAGACCGAGTACATGGTGCGTGCCTCGGGCTATCTGCAAACGCTCGAGGATTTTCGCAGCATCCCGCTGCAGCTCAGCGCTGCCGGCGTGCCGACGAGCCTGGGCGATGTTGCGCACGTGCAGCTCGGCCCGGAGATGCGCCGAGGCATCGCTGAGCTGGACGGGGAGGGCGAGACCGTCGGCGGCGTGGTGATCCTGCGCAGCGGCAAGAACGCGCGGGAAACGCTGGCCGCCGTGCACGCCAGGCTCGACGAGCTGAAGGGGAGCCTGCCTGCGGGCGTCGAAATCGTCACCACCTACGACCGCAGCCAGCTGATCGACCGAGCCGTGAAGAACCTCAGCTTCAAGCTGCTGGAGGAGTTCATCGTCGTCGCGCTGGTCTGCGGACTGTTCCTCTGGCACCTGCGCTCGTCGCTGGTGGCCATCGTCTCGCTGCCGATCGGCGTGCTGATCGCCTTTGCGGTCATGCGCTATCAGGGCATCAACGCGAACATCATGTCGCTGGGCGGCATCGCCATCGCCATCGGCGCAATGGTCGATGCCGCGGTGGTGATGATCGAGAACGCCCACAAGAAGGCCGAGGCCTGGCGGCATGCCAATCCCGGCCAGGTGCTGGAGGGCGACGAGCACTGGCAGGTGATGACCCGCGCCGCGCAGGAGGTCGGGCCGGCACTGTTCTTCTGCCTGCTGATCATCACCCTGTCGTTCATCCCGGTGTTTACCCTCGAGGCCCAGGAAGGCCGGTTGTTCGGCCCGCTGGCCTTCACCAAGACCTACGCGATGGCCGCCGCCGCGGGGCTATCGGTGACCCTGGTGCCCGTGCTGATGGGCTACTGGATCCGCGGCCGGCTGCCGGACGAGACGCGCAATCCGCTCAACCGCGGGCTGATCCAGCTGTATCGTCCGGCGCTGGAAGCGGTTCTGGCGCACCCGAAGTCGACCATCGTGGTGGCGCTGCTGGTGCTGGCCACCACGCTGTGGCCTGTCTCCCGGTTGGGCGGCGAGTTCCTGCCACCGATGGACGAGGGCGACCTGCTCTACATGCCTTCTGCGCTGCCGGGGCTGTCCGCGCAGACGGCCGTGCAGCTGCTACAGCAGACCGACCGGATGATCCGCACGGTGCCGGAGGTCGAGACGGTGTTCGGCAAGGCCGGGCGCGCCGAGTCGGCCACCGATCCGGCGCCGCTGGAGATGTTCGAGACCACCATCCGTTTCAAACCGCGCGAGCAGTGGCGTGCCGGGATGACCCCGGAGAAACTGGTCGAGGAGCTGGACCGCGCCGTGCAAGTGCCGGGGCTGACCAACATCTGGATTCCGCCGATCCGCAACCGCATCGACATGCTCGCCACCGGCATCAAGAGTCCCATCGGCGTGAAGATCGCCGGTGCCAACCTGGAGGAGGTCGACCGTGTCAGCCAGCAGGTGGAAGCCGTGGCCAAGCAGGTGCCGGGGGTAAGCTCGGCGCTGGCCGAACGGCTTGTCGGCGGGCGCTACATCGATATCGACATCGACCGACGCGACGCGGCGCGCTACGGGCTGAACATTGCCGACGTGCAGTCCATCGTGGCCAGCGCCATCGGCGGCGAGACCGTCGGCGAAACCGTGGAAGGGCTGGCGCGCTACCCGCTCAGCGTGCGTTACCCGCGTGAATGGCGCGACACCCCGCAGGCGCTCGAGCAACTGCCGATCCTCACCCCGTTGGGCAGCCAGGTTACCCTCGGCAGTGTGGCACGGGTGCGCGTCAGCGACGGCCCGCCGATGCTGCGCAGCGAGAACGCGCGGCTGGCCGGCTGGGTGTACGTGGATGTGCGTGGCCGCGACATCGCCTCGGTGGTTGCCGACCTGCGCCGGGCCGTCGCCGCCGAGGTCAGCCTGCTGCCGGGCATGAGCCTGAGCTACTCGGGGCAATTCGAATTCCTCGAACGCGCCAACGAGCGGCTCAAGCTGGTGGTGCCGGCCACGCTGCTCATCATCTTCGTGCTGCTCTACCTGACGTTCGGCCGTCTGGACGAGGCGCTGCTGATCATGCTCACGCTGCCGTTCGCGCTGACCGGAGGTGTCTGGTTCCTCTACCTGATGGGCTACAACCTGTCGGTGGCCACGGGCGTTGGCTTCATCGCGCTGGCTGGCGTCGCCGCGGAGTTCGGCGTGATCATGCTGCTCTATCTGAAGAACGCCTGGACCGAGCAGCAGCAAAAGGGGCTTCTCGACGAGGCGGCGCTGTGCGAGGCCATCCGTGAGGGCGCGGTGCAGCGTGTGCGGCCCAAGGCAATGACCGTGGCGGTGATCGTCGCCGGGCTGCTGCCGATCCTGCTCGGCGCCGGTACCGGCAGCGAGGTGATGAGCCGTATCGCCGCGCCGATGGTCGGCGGCATGCTCAGCGCGCCGTTGCTGTCGCTGTTCGTGATTCCGGCCATCTATCGGCTGATGCGCAAGCCCGGTGGGAGCCGCGCAGCCGGGCTACAGCAGCAATAGCAGCCCCGAATAGCCCAGCGACCCGAGGAGGAACGCGCCGAAACGGCTGTTGCGCTCGGAAGGCAGTTCTTCCTTGAGCACATTGAGGATGATCGCCCCTGCAATAAAGGCGGTCACGGCCGATACGCCCAACTCGGACAGCTCTGTGGTTGCGCCGACCGCCCAGCCGACCAGCGTGGCGGCCGCCAGGACCCAGCGGCCGCTGCGGGCGAACAGCTGCTGATGGTCGTGCTGAAGGGCGACATCGTTGACCATGAAATGCAACGCCATGGCGACGCTGTACCAGATCAGCTCCAGTGTCTGCGCCGGATCGCGGTTGGCGAGGATGTAGCCAATCAGTGCGTTGTATCCGCCGAAGGCGGCGATATGCAGCCAGAACACGCCGGCATGAGTTGGCTCGTCGTCGGAACGCTCGCTACGGTGAGACTTGATCAGCCGCTCCAGCCCGTAGAAGCCGGCCAGGCCGATCAATGCCAGCAGGTAGGCATGATGTTCGAGGTAGCGCAGCGGGTGAAAACCGCTATCCTCCATGACCTGCTGGCCCTGTGCCAGCTCAGGTAACAGGTGAACGAATACGTAGGCCACTGCCACGCCACCGGCCATCGATAACCAGCGGCTGCGGGGCAGGCTGTGCAGCTTGCTCAGCCTGCCTGCCGCCAAGTGGGTCAGCGTCAGCACCAGAGCGGCGATGAATGTGAGCATGGGAGTCCTGAGCGAAAGCCTCAGGGGTTGAGACTTTGACCGTCCATCGGCGTTCAGCATGCAGTTCGTCGGCTGCTGCGGCCGACTACTGATCTCGATCAGTTAGCGGCGTCTTGATCGGTCCGGTCGATGATTTTTTTGGTAGAGTTCGCTCCTGAAAAAGCGAGCAGCCAAGCCAGCTTTCAATACGGTCAATGAGGTGTCTGCTTGATTAGGGTGCTGGTGGTCGATGACCACGATCTGGTTCGTACGGGCATCAGTCGCATGCTGGCGGACATCTCCGGCCTTCAGGTGATAGGTCAGGCGGATTCCGGTGAAGACGCGATCCGCAAGGCTCGGGAACTCAAGCCCGATGTGGTGCTGATGGACGTCAAGATGCCGGGCATCGGTGGCCTGGAGGCGACCCGAAAGCTGCTGCGCAGCTACCCTGACCTCAAGGTCATTGCCGTCACCATCTGCGAAGAAGATCCGTTCCCTACGCGGCTGCTGCAGGCCGGGGCGGCGGGTTATCTGACCAAGGGCGCGGCCCTGGAAGAAATGGTGCAGGCCATTCGCATGGTGTTCGGCGGCCAACGCTACATCAGCCCGCAGATTGCCCAACAGCTGGCGCTCAAGTCGTTCCAGCCCCAGCTCAGCGAATCGCCGTTCGATCTGCTTTCCGAACGGGAAATCCAGATCGCGCTGATGATCGCCAATTGTCAGAAGGTGCAGAGCATCTCCGACAAGCTCTGCCTGTCGCCGAAAACGGTGAACACCTACCGCTATCGCATCTTCGAAAAGCTGTCGATCACCAGTGATGTCGAGCTGGCCCTGCTGGCGGTCCGCCACGGGATGGTCGACACCGTCAACTGATGACAGAAGCCTTCGATTCCTCGGCGTTCCTGGCCGCCTGCAGCGGCCGGCCGGGCGTCTATCGCATGTTCGACGCGCAGGCCAAGCTGCTCTATGTCGGCAAGGCGAAGAACCTGAAAAAGCGCCTGGCCAGCTATTTCCGCAAGACCGGGCAGGCACCCAAGACCGCTGCGCTGGTGGCCAAGATCGCACAGGTCGAGACCACCATCACCGCCAACGAAACCGAGGCGCTGCTGCTTGAGCAGACGCTGATCAAGCAGTGGCGGCCGCCGTATAACATCCTGCTGCGCGACGACAAGTCCTATCCCTATGTCTTCCTCTCGGCCGGCGAGTTTCCCCGGTTGAGCATCCATCGCGGTGCCAAGAAGGAACCCGGGCGCTATTTCGGCCCCTATCCGAGCGCCGGAGCTATTCGCGAAAGCCTGAGCCTGCTGCAGAAGGCCTTCTTCGTGCGGCAATGCGAGGACAGCTATTTCCGCAACCGCACCCGACCCTGCCTGCAGTACCAGATCAAGCGCTGCAAGGCGCCTTGCGTGAAGCTGGTCGATCCGCAGGAGTACGCCGAAGATGTGCGTCACTCGGTGATGTTCCTCGAGGGCCGCAGCAACGCCCTGGCCGAGGAACTGTCGCGCAACATGGAAAAGGCGGCGATGAACCTGGACTTCGAGCGCGCCGCCGAGATTCGCGACCAGATCGGCATCCTGCGCCGAGTGCAGGACCAGCAGAGTATGGAAGGTGGTTCGGGCAACGTGGATATCGTCGCCGCAGTGGTCAGCCCAGGCGGCGCTTGCGTGCACCTGATCACCGTACGTGGCGGCCGCGTGCTGGGCAGCAAGAACTTCTTTCCGCAGGTGGCCATCGAGGAAAGTGTCAGCGAGGTGCTGCAGGCCTTTCTGGAGCAGTACTACCTGGGTGCTACGGAACGCGACCTGCCGAGCGAGCTGATCGTCAATGCCGTGCACGAGGATTTCGCCACGCTGATCGACGCCATTTCCGAGCTGCGCGGCGTGGAGCTCACCATCACTCATCGCGTACGCGCGACGCGGGCGCGCTGGCAGCAACTGGCGCTGACCAACGCCGAGCAGGCCCTGGGCGCGCGGCTGGCCAATCGTCAGCATCTGTCGGCGCGCTTCGAGGCGCTGGCCGAAGCGCTGGAACTCGATGAGCCGCCGATGCGGCTGGAGTGTTTCGACATCAGTCATTCCAGCGGTGAAGCGACCGTCGCCTCCTGCGTGGTGTTCGGCCCCGAAGGCCCGCTGAAATCCGATTATCGGCGCTACAACATCGAGGGCGTGACCGCTGGCGACGACTATGCAGCGATGCATCAGGCGCTTTCCCGGCGTTTTCGCAAGGCGGCAGAGGGCGAGGGCAAGCTACCGGACATCCTGCTGGTCGACGGTGGCAAGGGTCAGCTCAATATGGCCCGCGAGTTGCTGGAGGAACTGGCCGTGCCGGAACTCATCCTGCTTGGCGTGGCCAAGGGGGTCACCCGCAAGCCGGGCCTGGAGACTCTCTATCTGAACGACGCCGCGCATGAGTTCACGCTGCCGGCCGACTCGCCTGCGCTGCACCTCATCCAGCAGGTGCGCGACGAAGCGCATCGTTTCGCCATCACCGGCCATCGCGCTCGCCGCGGAAAAGCCCGGCGCACTTCGACGCTGGAGGACGTTCCGGGCATCGGACCCAAACGCCGCCGCGAACTGCTCACGCATTTCGGCGGTCTTCAGGAACTGTGCAGGGCCAGCCTCGACGAGATCGCCAAGGCGCCCGGCATCAGTAAAAAGCTGGCCGAGTCGATTTATGCGGCTCTGCACAGTGAGTAAACTGTCCCCCGAATTCCGCCGATCAGTGGTACCGATGAATATCCCGAACCTGCTCACCGTTCTGCGCGTGCTGCTGATACCCATCTTCATCCTGCTTTTCTATCTCCCGTTCTACTGGAGCTACCTGGCCGCCAGTGCCGTGTTCACCATCGCGGCGCTTACCGATTGGCTCGATGGCTATCTGGCGCGCCGACTGGAGCAGAGCACGCCGTTCGGCGCCTTTCTCGACCCTGTCGCCGACAAGCTGATGGTGGCGGTCGCCCTGGTGCTGCTGGTGGAAGAGCATTCCAACCTCTGGCTGACACTGCCAGCCGCCATCATCATCGGCCGCGAGATCGTCGTCTCGGCACTGCGCGAGTGGATGGCCGAGCTCGGTGCCCGCGCACAGGTCGCGGTGTCGAATCTCGGCAAATGGAAGACCGCGGCGCAGATGGTGGCGCTGGTGATCCTGCTGGCCAATCCGCCGCAGCCGACAATATGGGTCGGCATGGGGTACGCATTGCTCATCGTCGCGGCAGGGCTGACGCTGTGGTCGATGATCAATTACCTGATGGCTGCCTGGCCGCACCTGAGCACTACGGAAAAGAAATAAAAACTTTTTTAATCAAAGGGTTGACGGCAGCTTTCGATCGTATAGAATGGCGCCCGTCACCAAGACAATGCGGGAATAGCTCAGTTGGTAGAGCACGACCTTGCCAAGGTCGGGGTCGCGAGTTCGAGTCTCGTTTCCCGCTCCAGTTTGTAAGATCGCGCCGCAGAAATCATGCGGCGCCTTCGTTTTGAGGCCGGTTGGCAGAGTGGTTATGCAGCGGATTGCAAATCCGTGTACGCCGGTTCGATTCCGACATCGGCCTCCATATTGAAGAGCCCCAAGCAATTCGTTGCTTGGGGCTTTTTCTTTTGCGTCCCAGAGCTCGCGGCCACCGGTACTGCCAGTGAGTGGCGGCAAGCGATTCCGCCGCTGCTATCTATACTCCATGGGCGCCTCTCGCTCAGGAGAATAGCCATGCGACGCCTCTCAGCCTTTGCCTTCGCAATTCTGTTCAGCTCGCCGCTGCTGGCGATGCATTGCCCCATGGACATGGCCAAGATCGACGAATTGCTCAAAACCAACCCACCGAAGGATGCGGCTACCCTGCAGCAGGTGCGCGAACTGCGTGCCGAAGGTGAGCAGTTGCATCAGGCCGGCAAGCACGCCGATTCGGTGCGGGTATTGGGACGAGCGCTGTACCTGCTGGGTCAGAAACCCTGATCAGCGGACGCGGCGAAAGCCAACCAGCAGCCAGAACAGCAGGCCCAGCACTGGGAAGAAGGCGATACCGATCGCCCATAGCGCCTTTGCGCCCACGCTTCGCTCGCTTTTGAACACGCTGATGATCGCCAGCAAGTTCAGCGCGATGAGCGCCACCGCGGCTGCGATGGCCAGGTAAGTCATCGAATCGGACACTTCACATCTCTCCTGACGGCTCAGATTATGAGGCCGCGAACCGTGCAGGAGGGTTCCGTGCCGTTAAATGCATCAAATGATGCGATGAGCCAGGCCCGGTTCTAGGTTCAGCCCAGCAGCTGCTGGAGTTCGTCGCTGCTGGGCACCTTGCCCTCGATGAGAATATCGTCATCGACCGCCAGCGCCGGCGTGCGCATGATCCCGGCATCGATGATCGCGTTGACGTCGGTGACTTTCTCGAGCTGATATTCCAGACCGAGGCGACGTGCCGCCGCTTCGGTATTGGCAATGAGTTGCTGACACTTGGCGCAGCCGGAACCGTAGACGGTCAGTTTCATCGTCGTCCTCACATCAGTTGGCCATAGAGATAGCCGCTGAGCGTGGCCATGACCACAACCAGCGTGCAGTACACCAGCGTCTTCTGGGTGCCCAGCACCGTGCGAATCACCAGCATGTTCGGCAGGGACAACGCAGGGCCGGCGAGCAATATCGCCAGTGCCGGGCCCTTGCCCATGCCGGCGCCAAGAAGGCCTTCGACGATAGGCACTTCCGTCAGCGTGGAAAAGTACATGAAAGCGCCCAGCAGTGAAGCGAGGAGGGTAGAGGCGAAGCTGTTGTCACCCACTGCCCAGACCACCCATTGACTGGGGATCAGCCCTTCATGACCGGGACGGCCGAGCAGCATGCCGGCGACCATCACGCCGCCCAGCAGCAGCGGCATGATCTGTTTGGTGAAGTCCCAGCTCTGGCCCACCCATTCCTGGCCTGCGGCATTCTCGCGACTGGCCTGCAGCATCAGGCCGGCAATGCCGATGACCATGGCGAGTTCCGGCCACTGAGGTTTGAGCAAGGCACTTGCCGCTACCAACGCCCCGGTAACCAGCAGCGGCCGCACCGACCATCGCCAGCGGTGTACCAGCAGCGTCGCGAGCAATATGGCGAGTACCGCGGTAATCGGCCATTTCCAACTGAACACAGCCATCCATGCGGCGCTGTCAGCTCTTGCCCAGTTGGCGAAGACCAGGATGCCAATCATCAAGCCGAACAGCGCCACGATTTCAGCGATCGGGTGGCCGTTGTCGTCATCGGTGAAACCGCGCGCGCCTTTGGCTGCACGTGCCGCCTCCTCATGGCGGTAGAGCAGATGCATGATGGCGCCAATTACCAGGGCAAAAACGATAGCGCCGACGGCTCGGGCAATTCCTAGCTCGGCTCCGAGCACCTTGGCGGTCACCACGATGGCCATCACGTTGATCGCCGGCCCCGAGTAGAGAAAGGCGATGGCGGCGCCGAGCCCGGCACCGCGCCGGTAGATGCCGCCGAATAGCGGCAGTACGGTACAGGAGCACACCGCCAGCAGCGTGCCGGCAACCGAGGCAACGCCGAAGGCGATCGGCTTGGGCGAGGCCGGGCCGAGGTGCTTCATCACCGCGCCCTGGCTGATATAGACAGCCATCGCACCAGCGATGACGAATGCCGGCAACAGGCAGAGGATCACGTGCTCGCGGGCGTACCACTGGGTCAGGCGAAGGCCTTCGAGTACGGCATTCTCGAAGCGAGGCTGCCCCAGCGGCAGGAAGAAGATCAGCAGAAATGCGGCAGACATGCCAAGCAGCACCTTGGCCTCGCCAGGGCGGTCGCGCCAGAAACGCGCCAGGTGTTTCCACAGCGAAGGGGAGGCGTCAGCCGAAGGAGCCGATCGCTCGGGCGCGGAGCTGTCCATGACCATGGTCCTGCTGGGTAGTCACGACCATGGTAGTTGGCTGGCGTGAAGCGAGGCTGATCCGCGTCAAGCGCAGGGCTATGTTCGGTTAGCCGTCAGCGCGCGGTTGTACCAGTCGCGGCTGCGATTGACGCTGCGCACCAGCCAGAGCATCACCGGCACCTCGATCAGCACGCCGACCACCGTGGCCAGTGCCGCACCTGAGTTGAAGCCGTAGAGCACGATGGCGACGGCCACCGCCAGCTCGAAGAAATTCGAGGCGCCGATCATGGCCGACGGCCCGGCCACATCGTGGCGCACCTGGAAGCGGCGATTGAGCCAATAGCCCAGCCCGGCGATCAGCAGCGTCTGCAGCAGGATGGGCACGGCCAGCATGGCGATGATCAGCGGCTGGGCGACGATGGCCTCTCCCTGGAAGGAGAACAACAGCACCAGGGTGGCCAGCAGCGCAACGATGGAGAATGGTTGCACTCTTGCAAGGGCGGCGTGGAATGCCTCTTCGCCGCGCTTGAGCAGGCGTGCGCGAATTATCTGGGCGATCGCCAGCGGGATGACGATGTACATCACCACTGAGAGCAGTAGCGTGTCCCAAGGCACTGGAATCGAAGACACACCGAGCAGCAGCGCGACGATCGGGGCGAAGGCGAACACCATCACCACATCGTTCAGTGCGACCTGGGTCAGGGTGAAGTTGGCGTTGCCGTTACAGAGGTTGCTC
Source organism: Stutzerimonas sp. Brlt_14 (assembly GCF_051948915.1). Taxonomy (NCBI): domain Bacteria; kingdom Pseudomonadati; phylum Pseudomonadota; class Gammaproteobacteria; order Pseudomonadales; family Pseudomonadaceae; genus Stutzerimonas; species Stutzerimonas sp. Brlt_14. Next base: position 255,221 of record NZ_JAYJLM010000002.1, on the reverse strand, counting down.
CATACGAAGACCATTGCGGTGCAGGGCGCCGCGCCCAGTAGGATCAAGCCGGCCATGTAACTGTCCAGTTCGGCGGCCGGCAGCCAGGGCGCGAATACCTGTTTGATGAACAGCCAGCCCAGCAGCGCCATGGTGAACGGCTTGATGGCCCAGTTGACGAAGAGCGTGATGCCCATGCTCGCCCGCTGCGCGTAGACCTCCCGCAGGGCGGAGAAGTCGATCTTCATCAGCATGGGGATGATCATCACCCAGATCAGCAGGCCGACCGGGATGTTCACGTGGGCTACTTCCAGGGCGCCCACGGCCTGTGCCGCAGCGGGCATGCCAAGCCCGAGCAGCGTGCCGGCAATGATGCAGAGGAATACCCAGAGGGTGAGGTAACGCTCGAAGAAGCCCAGTGGCGCCCCGGCCTGCTTGCTGGTCACTTCGCATTGAGTGGACATCTGGAACCGTACCTTTTCTTTCTGTAGGTGGTGGGTTGTGTCGCCGCGCTAGCGGGATTGTGCGGACAGCGCTTCGACCACTTCGTCGACCGTACTTCGGGCGCTGCGCGTGACGCCGATCAGCGTGGCAGATGCCGTGCCGGTCCACTCGCCGTAGCCGACCAGCCAGAGATTGGGCTGTTTCACGGCTCGGGTCCCTGCTACCTGCACCTTGCCGTCGGCCTCCACCAGCCCGCACAGGTGAAGATGATCGAGCGCCGGGCGAAAGCCGGTGCACCAGACCACCGCATCGAGGCGAGTCTGACGGCCGTCCGCCCATTCGACGGCAGTTTCGTGCAAGCGCACAAACGGCGGTTGCGCTACCAGCACGCCACGTTCCCGCGCGTCGAGCACCGAGGGCACCATGACGATATCGCCGAAGCCGCCGGGCAGGTCATCGACGCTGCGGCCCTCCTGCTGAGCCTTCCAGCGCGCGGTTGCACGCTCGAACAGCACGCGACCATCGACCTCATCGGGAAGGAATGCCGGCGGGTCCTGAGTGACCCATATGGTTTCGCCGACCTTCGAGAGTTCCGCCAGGATCTGCGCGGCTGAATTGCCGCCGCCGACCACCATCACGCGCTTGCCGGAGAAGGGCGCAGGGTCCCGGTAGTACGCTGAATGCAATTGCAGCCCCTGGAACGCCTCGCGCCCCGGATAGTCCGGAATGAAAGGCTTGCTCCAGGTGCCGGTCGCACTGATTACTGCCCGGGCCAGCCAGCGCCGATCGCTGGCCTGAACCTGCCATAGATCGTCTACGCGCCTGATCGCATCGACATGCACCGGGCGCTGAATGGGAAAGCTGTAGCGGGTCTCGTAGCGTTGCAGGTAGTCGATCACATCGTCGCGCGACGGATTGCCCGGTTCGACGGGGGTGGGCATCGGCCAGCCGGCGATCGAACTCCAGGCCGCCGGTGAGAACAGCCTCAACGAATTCCAGGCGTGGAGCCAGGCGCCACCCGGGGCGGGTTGATCGTCCAGCAGCAGGTAGGAAAGCGCCGTACGCCGCATGAAGTACGCGGTCGCCAGGGCCGACTGCCCGGCGCCGATGATGATCACATCGAGCACATGGGGGGCTGACATCAGCAGACTCTCATCCAAGACATTCGTTTCGCCTTATATACGAACTTGAGAATATACGCGGATTGCATTACGCCGGGCAAATTCGCCACGCCCAGGGGCTGCCTTCAGTACCTGACCGCGTAACCTGCGCTTTACTCGCATATGCGTTAAGCAATATATTCGCCAACGCATACGTTTCGCGATCATCAACCGATCGGCAAGCGTCAGAAGGGTATTTTCGTGATCGAGCACCTGACACCTACCACCGTATTCAAATGCCTGGCGGACGAGACTCGCGTGCGCATCGCCTTGCTCATCGCCCGCGAAGGCGAGTTGTGCGTGTGCGAGCTGACCTGCGCGCTGGATGAAAGCCAGCCGAAAATTTCCCGTCACCTGGCGATGCTGCGCAGCTGCGGCATGCTGGAAGATCGCCGTCAGGGACAGTGGGTCTATTACCGTCTCCATCCGCATCTGCCTGACTGGGTCACGGACATGCTGCAACCGATTCTGGCTGCCAACAAGAACTGGCTGAGCGACAACGTGCAGCGTCTGGAGCGCATGCGCAATCGTCCCGAGCGGGCGACGGTGTGTGGCTGAATCGCATCGTTCACTCGCCCCAACTTTCAGGATTACCCCATGCACGACCACCTACCCAACATCGATCCAGCGCTGCTCGATCTGCCGGATCTCGCCAAGCTGGGCCTCCCAGACGGGCCTGCGCACAAGCCGCGCATCCTGCTGCTCTATGGCTCCAACCGGGAGCGCTCCTACAGTCGCTTGCTGGTTCAGGAAGCGGCGCGGCTGCTCGAGCGTTTCGGTGCCGAGACGCGCATCTTTCATCCGGCAGGGCTGCCACTGCCGGACGATGCGCCTGACAGCCATCCGAAGGTCCAGGAACTGCGCGATCTGATGCAGTGGTCGGAGGGGCAGGTGTGGTGCTCGCCGGAACGGCATGGCTCGATGAGCGCAGTGTTCAAGGCCCAGATCGACTGGGTGCCGCTGGCCATGGGCGCGCTGCGCCCGACTCAGGGCAAGACGCTGGCGATCATGCAGGTCAGCGGCGGCTCGCAGTCATTCAATGCGCTCAATCAGATGCGCGTGCTGGGTCGCTGGATGCGCATGCTCACCATCCCCAACCAGTCCTCAGTGGCCAAGGCCTATCTCGAGTTCGACGAGGCAGGGCGGATGAAGCCCTCGGCCTATTACGACCGCGTGGTGGATGTGATGGAGGAGCTGATCAAGTTCACCCTGCTGGTACGCGGTCGCGCCGATTACCTGGTTGACCGTTATTCGGAACGCAAGGAGTCGGCCGAAGCGCTGTCCCGTCGCGTCAATCAACGCTCAATCTGACTTCCAGGAATCGCCCGCGTGTCCCATCCCTACGACATCCTCGATGTACCCGGCTGTGCCGGTCAGCTGATCTTCACGCCGTGTCCCGGCAGCAAGGGCAGCAGCCTCGACGAGGCGCTGGCCACGCTGCAGGCGGCTGGTGCCGAAGCAGTGATCACCTTGATGCCCGCCGAAGAGCTGGCCCGTAACGACGCGAGCCAGCTGCCGCAACTCTGTGCCGAACGCGACCTCGAGTGGTTTCACCTGCCCGTGGCCGACGAACAGGTGCCACTGGCGGACTTCGATCGAGCCTGGGAAGGGGCGGCAGCTCGGATCCATGAGTTGCTGGATGCCGGCAAGCGCGTCGCCATTCACTGCAAGGGTGGTTCAGGTCGTACCGGACTGATCGCAGCACGCATCCTGATCGACCGCGAAGTGCCGCGCGCGACCGCCATCGCCCGCGTCCAGGCGCTTCGACCCAAGGCTATCCAGCATCCGGCGCATGTCGGCTGGATCGAACGCTTCGGCGCATGACGGGCCTCTCATGCTGAATACGCTCGGCTTGTTCGTCATTACCGCGATAGCCGAGATCGTCGGCTGTTATCTGCCGTACCTCTGGCTGAAACAAGGCAAGAGTATCTGGTTGCTGGTTCCGGCGGCGCTTTCCCTGGCGCTGTTCGCCTGGCTGCTGTCACTGCACCCCACCGCCGCCGGGCGGGTCTACGCCGCCTACGGTGGCGTTTACGTCGCTGTCGCACTGGTCTGGCTGTGGCTGGTCGACGGGGTTCGCCCCACCGGGTGGGACCTGCTCGGCTGCGCCGTGGCGTTGCTGGGCATGGCGATCATCATGTTCGCGCCGCGCAATCTCTGATCCATCATTTCAGGAGCGAGTCATCCATGAGCATAAAAGTAGGCATCAACGGTTTCGGCCGCATCGGTCGCCTGGCCCTGCGTGCGGCCTGGGATTGGCCGGAGCTGGATTTCGTGCAGATCAACGATCCGGCCGGCGATGCGGCCGCCCATGCGCACCTGCTCAATTTCGACTCTGTGCATGGCCGCTGGCAGCACGAGGCGAGCGCCGACGGCGACTGCCTGGTCATCAACGGCCAGCGGGTGAAGGTCAGCGCCAACAAGGCGATCGCAGACACCGATTGGTCGGGCTGCGATCTTGTCATCGAGGCGAGCGGCAAGATGAAGACCGTTGCGGTGCTGCAGCAGTATCTGGAGCAGGGGGTCAAGCGCGTGGTGGTCAGCGCGCCGGTGAAGGAGGCGGGCGCGCTGAACGTCGTCATGGGCGTCAATGACGGCCTGTACGATCCGGCGCAGCACCGCATCGTCACCGCGGCGTCCTGCACCACCAACTGCCTGGCACCGGTGGTCAAGGTGATCCATGAGCAGCTGGGCATCCGCCACGGTTCGATCACCACCATCCATGATCTGACCAATACGCAGAGCATTCTGGACCAGCCGCACAAGGATCTGCGCCGCGCCCGCGCCTCGGGCATGAGCCTGATTCCCACCACCACCGGCTCGGCCACGGCGATCGCCGAGATATTTCCCGAGCTGCGCGGCAAGCTGAACGGCCATGCCGTGCGCGTGCCGCTGGCCAATGCCTCGCTCACCGACTGCGTGTTCGAAGTGGAGCGCGCTACCGATGCCGCCGAGGTGAACCGGCTGCTCAAGGCCGCCGCAGAGGGCGAGCTGAAAGGCATCCTCGGGTATGAGGAGCGGCCGCTGGTTTCCATCGATTACCGCACCGACCCGCGCTCGTCGATCATCGATGCGCTGTCGACCATGGTGATCAACGGCACGCAGGTGAAGATCTACGCGTGGTACGACAACGAGTGGGGCTACGCCAACCGGACCGTTGAACTGGCGCGCAAGGTCGGGCTCGTCGACGTCCGGTAGGGCAGGTTACATCCCCTTAGGGAGGGTTGCAGCCCGCCCTGAGGGTTCGCGCCTGTATCAGTGATCCGTACACATCTTCGAGCCGCCGCCATGCACGCTCTCCAACGTCTCGCGCCGGAAATCCGCCAGTACCTGGTGGTGACCGGTAACTACTGGGCCTTCACACTCACCGACGGCGCATTGCGCATGTTGGTAGTGCTGCACTTCCATGCACTGGGCTACTCGCCATTGCAGATCGCCGCGCTGTTCCTGTTCTACGAAATATTCGGCGTCGTCACCAACCTGATTGGCGGGTACCTCGGCGCGCGGCTTGGTCTGAACCGGACGATGAACCTCGGCTTGGCGCTGCAGGTCGCGGCCCTGCTGATGCTCACCGTACCGGCCTCATGGCTGACCGTGCCTTGGGTAATGGGCGCGCAGGCGCTTTCCGGCATCGCCAAAGACCTGAACAAGATGTCCGCCAAGAGCTCGATCAAGCTGTTGGTACCCGACAGCCAGCAGGGCACGCTCTATAAGTGGGTCGCGATTCTCACCGGCTCGAAGAATGCCCTCAAGGGCGTAGGTTTCTTCCTTGGCGGCGCGCTTCTTACGCTGCTGGGGTTCGCCGGTGCGGTTCTCTCGATGGCTGCCGTGCTGGCGCTGGTCTGGCTGGCCAGTCTGGTGCTGCTGAAAAAGGATCTCGGCAAGGCCAAGGCCAAGCCCAAGTTTCGCGACATCCTGTCCAAGAGTCGCGCGATCAATGTGTTGTCCGCGGCGCGCCTGTTCCTGTTCGGCGCGCGAGACGTGTGGTTCGTGGTGGCCTTGCCGGTGTATCTGAGCGCGGTTTTCGGCTGGAATTTCTGGATGGTCGGCGGCTTTCTGGCCTGCTGGATCATCGGCTACGGCATCGTCCAGTCGATGGCGCCGGCCATTACCGGCAAACGCAGTGGCAAGGTCCCGGATGGTCGGGCGGCATGCCTATGGGCAGCTTCGCTGGCGGCATTGCCTGCGGCAATTGCGATCGGGCTGGCGACGGCTGCGTCGCCACAGTGGGTGCTGATCGGAGGATTGATGCTGTTTGGCGTGCTGTTTGCGGTGAATTCATCGCTACACAGCTATCTGATCGTCAGCTACGCCAAGGAGGACGGTGTCTCGCTGGACGTGGGTTTCTACTACATGTCCAACGCCCTGGGGCGGCTGGTGGGCACGCTGCTCTCGGGTTGGGTGTTCCAGGCCTACGGCCTGCAGGCTTGCCTGTGGGTGTCGTCCCTTTTCGTAGTGCTCGCCGCGCTTATCTCTCTGTGGTTGCCGCGACACGACGGCTAGGGCAGGGCGGGCGCCGAGCACCCGCCTGACATGATCAATAGCTGTACTGCAGCTGCGCCCAGAGCTTCTCGGTATCCACCGAGTAATCATCGGCGTCGTAGCCGGCGTACTTGACGGTGGCCACCAGTCCTTTGACCAGCGGGATGGCATGGCTGTAGGCGACGTTGATCTCCTCGCCGTATTGCTGGCTGCCGCGTTCGGCGCGGAAATCGTGGTACCAGGCCTGCAGCGTTCCACCGAACAAAGGCAGAGTGCCGCCGAGATAGACATCCTGCACACCGTCCGCAGGCGTCAGCAGGAAGGCATCGGCCCAGCCCTGAAAGGCGTGCTTGGTAGCCAATGGCGTCTGGAAGGCCCGATTGCCCGGCCCCGAGTCGCCACCCAGGACTTCCACGCCCGCTTTCAGAGTCGCACCCTTGAGGGCATAGCCCAGTTCGGCCAGGTAGTACTCACTGCTCAGCTCCTGAGGATTGCCGGCGTAGTCCTGCTGGCGTGCATATTCAAGCGCATAGCTGATGCCGTGGAGGGCACCATTCAGACGCAGGCCGGTGGTCTTGCTGGACAGGGTGCCGAGCGCGGCGGTGGGTGCGCTAGCGATGTTGTCCAGTCCCAGCAGATAGCTGTAGGCGGTGGCCGTCAGCTCCGGTGAGTGCGCGTAGCGGGCGTTGAACAGATGGCTGTGGCCTTCGATATTGGCCGGGTTGGCGCGATTGTCGAAACGGTTGTCGCCCGGGCCGAAGATCGTGTTGACGTTGCCTATGTAGGCATAGGTCAGCGTCAGCTCATCGACAGGCTGTAGCTGGCCCAGCACGCCGTCGTAGGTCTGCTCGTTCTGGCGCCAGGCGACACCACCAACGAAGCGTTGATTGTCCAGATTGATCCGCTGCCGCCCGACCACAGCATTGCCGAGTGCATGGTCGTACCGCAGCAGCGCCTGATTGATCTCGCTGCCGTCGGGGTCCGGAACGGTCGAATAGTCGGTCTGGCCGTTGCGTGTGCTGTTGTACGCCGCGTCGCCCAGGCGGCTGACGTTGTCGGCCTCGACCAGCGCGGACAGGCCATACCACTGACCGGTCTGGAAGCCGATGCGGGTGCGCAGCGTCTGCGCATTGGCATGTTTCAGCGCGTTGTCCTGGTCGATGTGCTCGTAGCGATAGCGCAGATCCAGAATCGGCTTGGCATCGGTGAACAGATCGCTGAAGTTCTCGCCGGCGAGGATCGCCGGACTGCAGAACAGCCCGACGCTAAGCAGGCAGGGTGTCAGATGATGTGGACGCAGCTTTCTCATGTGTTGCTCCCTTGGTTGGCATCGGAGCGAACGATAGGCTGCTTACTATTTTTGCCATTGACAGCAGTCAAGGCTGAAAAAATGCTCTGCCACGGGCATTGCAGCCCGCTTCGGGCTGCATGTGGCTCAGAAGTCAGCGTTTCGCTTAATGCGCAATGGCAGCTTTCAACATGCCGATATCGGTTGCGGCACGCTGGATCAGCGCCGCAGCGTTCGGCCCCGTTTTTTCCTGCCCGCTGCGACGACCACGACGCCAGTGCGCCATCGGCTGCAGTGCGCTGATATCCGAACGGGTTACCAGTTCTTCGAGTGATCGCTTGCTCATCGTCGCGTCCTCACATCGTCTGTTCGGGGGAGCGTCCGTGCGCCGTGGGGGAGTCCTTGAGCAAAGGATGCGCGGCGTTTGTTACAGCTGGTTGGCAGTGCCGCACGTGCGGACGAGCGGCGCCGGGGTGGGCCTACGGCGAAACCTCGCCGATGGCGCTGACACTGGTAATGCCGGCGTTCCAGATCATCTCGTAATGGGCGGTCTGGACAATGGAGAGCACATTGCGCGGCGTCATGAGCGCCCAGCAATGCTGGCCAGGCTTGCGCACCGAGCGGTAGCGCAGACCTGCAAAGCCGTCCTGCCGGAGCTGACGACCGAACTGGCGCGCCGCGGAATAGTCGTTCGGATCGTAGATCGGGTCGGTCAGCGCGACGGTCGTGGCATCCAGCAGGCCTGCCTCGTCAAACTGGCACGACAATCCACGAAAGACGAAACGCTCGAAGTTCAGACCCGCCACGCCGGACCAGTACAGCTCCTGGTGATGGCGCACTTCGGCCAGGGCCGTTTCCATGCTGTCGGCCAGGTACAGCACGCCGTAGCTGCCATCGCTGAAACGCGAGCCTGAGGGATTCACATGGGTGAACGGAGCGGTGGCATAGGAGCAGCCGGGAATGCCGAACGGGATCTCGCCGCGGGGAATCAGCTCGAGTCGGCCGGTCTCGTTGTGCAGGCGCGGGTTCGTCAGGGCCTGGAGCTGATAAAGCATGTCGAACTCATCGGCGTCGGCCACGTCATCGAACAGCTCGATGGGCGGAAACTTCGAGTTGACCAACCGATATGCCTGCAGCTTCGCCGACGGCCGAACCGGCAGCCGCTTCGGCACTACCACTGCGCGCCCCGCAGACTGTCGATCCGCCGGAATGTCTCGTACAGCGAAATCATGTCGCCCTGCGCCATGACCTCCAGCGGTGAACGGCCGTTGAAAAACTCGTTGTGATTGGGCATTCCAGGGAAACCGTAGGTGTTCTCCGGATTATCGAAAATCAGTCGCAGAGCGGCGTGGATATTGAGGATGAAACTGATGCGCTGCATCTGATCCGGATCCAGGCTCACCGACCAGTCGGCATTACGCAACTTGGCGCGCGCATGAGTGCTGCGGGAAATACGCAGAATCCGACAGGCCTGTTCAGTCGTGGCCTGCCATTTGTCCAGAATATTCACCGCAGCGCGCAATCCGGTTGTGCATTGATCCTTGGAAAAAGCGGCTACTTGAAGGGTGGCTGACATGGCAATGGTTCCGACAGTTTGTTTCTGTAGATACAGATTAGCACAAAGTTACCCTGCAGAAATGTAGAGCTGTCGATATTCTCAACTTAATCGCCAGCAAACGTGAAGGGCTTGAACCACGCGCAATCGAGCGCAACCGATCTTTGAGCGGCTGATGGGGGTATATAAGAGGGATATTCAAATGGGTTGCGCCAGCGCCAGTTGCTGGAACCACCGGAAGTTTGGTGCCCGGAGCGGGGGTCGAACCCGCATACCCTTTCGGATGAGGGATTTTAAGTCCCTTGCGTATACCAATTTCGCCATCCGGGCGGAGGCTGCGTCGCAGCGTGCCGATGGGGAATCGGCGGCGCAGGACTATAACCAGCCTCCGAGGCCCACGCAACCCGAACGACCGACGTTCAGCCAGCAGAACTGCCAGACAAGGCCCACCACCCGGGCAACAGGCGACGCACCTGCGGACGGCCAAAACGATCGTCGATCAGATGCACGACGCCTTCGTCCTGCTGTGTGCGGATCACTCGGCCGGCGGCCTGCACGACTTTCTGCAAGCCTGGGTAGAGATAGGTGTAGTCATAACCGTGGCCGCGCCCGAACAGCTCGTCGAGCCGTATCTTGAATTGTTCGTTCACCGGGTTGACCTGCGGCAGGCCAAGGGTCGCGACGAAGGCGCCGATCAGGCGCTGGCCGGGCAGGTCGATGCCTTCGGCGAAGGCGCCGCCAAGCACGGCGAAACCGATTCCTTCGCTGTGTTCGGTAAAGCGATCGAGAAAGGCATTGCGCGCCGCTTCCTGCATGCCGCGGGTCTGCTCCCAGAAGGGTACGTCCGGGCATTGCTCGCGCAGCAGCACGGTGACCTGTTGCAGGTAATCGAAGCTGCTGAAGAAGGCCAGGTAGTTGCCGGGCCGCTCACGGTACTGACGGGCAATCAGTTCGACCACGGCGCCCAGCGAGGCCTGCCGGTGCTGATAACGGGTCGAGACATGCTCGGCCAGGCAGACGCGCAGTTGCCGGCTCTGGAACGGCGACTCGACATCGATCCAGGCGCTGCCGGCGGGCAGGCCCAGCATGTCGGCGTGGAACCTGCGCGGGCTCAGCGTGGCGGAGAACAGCACACTGGAACGCGCCTGTGCCAGGCGGGGAGCCAGAAAGGGGGCGGGAACCACATTGCGCAGGCAAAGGATCGAACGACGGGCCTTGCTGCGAGCAATCGCCGGCAACAGGCTGATGTCGAACAGCGAGTGTTCACCGAACAGCTCGGCGACACGGCAGAAATGCATGGCGTCGAAATAGGCTCGTTGCAGTTCCGCATCCAGCCCTGCGGGTTGCTCGCCCAGATAGTCGGTGATGGCGCTGACCGCCTGCTGCAGCGCGCCCAGCAGCTTGAGCGGCAACTCCGGTTGCACCTGGTAGTCCGCCAGCTGCTCGCGATGCAGCTCGTTCCAGCAGCGCTGCACGCGCCCCAGCGGCCGCTTCAAGGGTGCTGGCGCCTGGCTGGCGAGGCCGGCGAAGGCGCGCTGATCGAGCTCGGCGCTGTACATGCCACGTGCCCGGTCAATCAGGTTGTGCGCCTCGTCCACCAGCAGGCAGATGCGCCAGTCGTTGGCCAGCGCCAGGCCGTGGAGGAGGGCGCTGCTATCGAAGTAATAGTTGTAGTCACCGACCACCACGTCCGCCCAGCGTGCAAGCTCCTGACTGAGGTAATAGGGACAGACCTGATGGGCAAGCGCCACTTCGCGCAGGGCAGCCTGGTCGAGCAGGGGCTGCCCCAGCGCGGCGGCCCGCGCCGCGGGCAGGCGGTCGTAGAAGCCGCGGGCGAGGGGGCAGGATTCGCCATGACAGGCCTTGTCCGGGTGTTCGCAGGTCTTTTCGCGCGCCACCAGCTCCAGTACCCGCAGTCCATGGTTGGCGTTGCGTTGCAGCGTCTGCAGCGCATCCAGTGCCAGGCGTCGACCGGACGTCTTGGCGGCGAGAAAGAACAGCTTGTCCAGCCGCTGCCCCGGGAATGCCTTGAGCTGCGGGAACAGGGTGCCAAGCGTCTTGCCGATGCCGGTAGGCGCCTGCGCCATGAGCGTGGTGCTCGTGCAGGCAGCCTTGTACACCGCCTCGGCCAGTTGCCGCTGGCCGGTACGAAATTCGTCGTGGGGAAAGCGCAGGGCGGAAAGTGCCTGGTCGCGCGCAGCGCGGTGGGCCATTTCCTGTGCGGCCCAGTCGATGAACGCCTGACACTGGGTCTCGAAGAACACGCGCAGCTGTGCTGCGGTGTGACGCTCGACGAACAGCGTTTCCTTGTGGCTGGTGACGTCGAAATAGACCAGTGCCAGTTCGAGTTCATCGAGCCCGCGTGTCTGACACAGCAGCCAGCCATAGATCTTCGCCTGCGCCCAGTGCAACTGGCGATGATTGGCGGGCTGGCGTTCCAGGTCGCCGCGAAAGGTCTTGATCTCTTCCAGGCGATTGCGCGCCGGGTCGTAGCCATCGGCACGGCCGCGCACGCTCAGTTGCCCGTATTGCCCCTCCAGGGCGATCTCGCGCTCGTAGCCATCGCCACGCCTGGCGGTGACCTGGGCGTGCCCGGCGATGCCTTCCAGCGCGGTGGGCGAGGGCGTGAAGCGCAAATCCAGATCGCCGACCTTGGCGGTGAATTCGCAGAGCGCGCGCACCGCGACCCGATAGCTCACGCCATGGCCTCGGCCCACTGGACATGGCAGACGGCAATGGGCAGGCCGTGCTGATGGGCGTAGTCGATCCAGCGCTTCTGGTTGTCCTGCAGGCGATCGCCCGGACCCTTCACTTCGATCATGCGATAGCGGCGCGCTTCCGGCCACAGCTGGATCAGATCCGGCAGGCCGGTGCGATTGCCAGTGACGTCCGCCAGGATGCGCTGGAACAGCAGCTTCAGGTGCGCGGCGGGAATGCAGTCCAGCGCCTGCGCCAACAGTTGTTCGTCGAGCAGGCCCCAGGCGACGAATGCGTTATGGATGCCGAGCTTCGCCTGGAAGGTGCGCCAGATGCAGTCACGGTAGTCGTCGCTGTCGAGGCAGGCCAGGCAGGCGGCGAACAGATCGGCGCGGCGCTGGTGGAAGTCCGCGCGGTTCAGGTCGGCCGGCGCCCAGTGGAACGGGTGAAAGAACGCGCCCGGCAACGGCGCGAAGATCGCGTCCCAGCAGAGTAGGCCGAACAGCGAGCCGACCAGGGCGTTCTCCACGTAATACACCGGCGCATCCGGCCTCGTCAGATGCTCGCGCACCGCCTGCTCGACGCTGCAGGTAGGCCTCGGCAGGACCAGATCGAGCTGTTCCGGCTTGCGGCTGCGTGCACGTTCGGTCGGAATGCCCAGGCTGCGCTGCAGACGCGGCAGGATGCGCTGCAACTGCTGCACTTCATGTTCGCTTTCCGGCGCGGCCCGGGCCTGAAGCAACAGATCCAGCGCCGCCGCTGGCTGGCCGCCGCGCTCCAATACACGAATTGCCCGCTCACGCGCACCGGGATAACCGTTGGACGCGTGCACGCGCAAGGCCTCGTCGAGCTGGCCGAGCCGTTCGAACTGCTGACCGATGCGCAGCAGCAGTTTGCCGCGGCGGCTTTCCAGCCAGGCATTGCCGAACGGCGCGGCTGGTACAGCCGCCAGTATCTCCGCCAGCGGCTCGCCGGCATCGAAGCGCTCGCGACAGCGATGCAGATGCAGGTAGGCGTCCAGCTCGGCACGCGAACTGAACGCTCGTGAGGCGGGGGAAAAGGACACCTGCTCGTAGCGATAAACGCCCAGATCAGCCAGCACGAACTCCGACCAGTCCTGATGGATATTGCCGAAGAACAGCAGGCGCAGCCGCTCGCAGAGTTCGTCGATGCACAGGCTGTACACCGCGTCCTCGGAGCCCGCCCACCATTGCCCGAAGGGCTTGGCCAGGTCATGGTCGGCACGCAGCCTTTCGAACAGCTCGGCCTTGCGCAGGCCGGCCGAGTTCGTGGCGCCGAACAGCTGCAGCAGTTCGCCCTTGGTCAGCAGGCCGAACAGCTGTTCCAGCGTCAGCTCACGCTCGGCATCGATCCAGCCCTGCTCGATCAATGGCGCTGCCGCCCGACGTGGACAGCCGATCTCCCCGTAGTGCAGTTTGCTGGCGCGGAACAGCGCGCCCTTGCGCATCACCATGCGCACCAGCAATGCCTGAGACGCCTGCGGCAACAGAGCGAAACGCCCGATGAAGGCGCGTTCGGCGTCGTCCAGCAGGTCGCCATGATGCTGGTCCACCCAGGCCAGAACCTGCTGAAAGTTGTCGAGATAGTAGAAGGGGTTTTCCAGGGCCTGACGCATCGCACATCCGGTAAAACTGGGGCGCGGGCGGCCCGCTCGAAAGCTGGCTATTTATACAGTTCGAGCGGTATTTGGCAATGGCCGGTGATCAGCGGAAGGGGCGGCGTGGGTGCCGCCCCGGACGCGATGGAAGGATCAGACGGTGCGCGAGAAGCGCCCGCGCTGCTCGCCGCCGAGATAGGCATCGAAAGCCATGGCGACGTTGCGCATCATCAGCTGCCCCTGCGGCAGCAGAATCAGCGCATCGTCGCGCAGCTCCACCAGACCATCGGCGACCGGCTCGGCCAGTTTGGCCAGCGAGTCGGCAAAATAGCTGCGGAAGTCGATGCCGTGCTTTTGTTCGATCTGCCGGTAATCGATACGCCCATGGCACATCAACGAGACGATCACATCGCGGCGCAGCCGATCGTCGTCGCTCAGCTTGTAACCACGGTGCACCGGCAGCATGCCGTCGTTCAGTCGCGCGTAGTACTGCGAGAGCTCCTTGACGTTCTGGCTGTAGCTGTCGGCGACCTTGCCGATGGAGGAAATGCCCAGTCCGATCAGGTCGCAGTCGGCATGGGTGGAGTAGCCCTGGAAGTTGCGCTGCAGAGTGCCGTTGGCGCGGGCCAGGGTCAGCTCGTCCTCGGGTAGCGAGAAGTGGTCCATGCCGATGTAGACGTAGCCAGCCGCGGTCAGGCGCTGAATGGTCAGCTCCAGCAGTTCCAGTTTGCGCTCGGGCGGCGGCATGTCCTCGGGGCGAATCAGCTTCTGCGCGCGCACCAGATCCGGCAGGTGCGCGTAGCTGTACGCGGCGATGCGGTCCGGGCGGATGTCGATGATCTTGCTCAGCGTGGCATCGAAGCTGGCGACGGTCTGCAGGGGCAGGCCGTAGATCAGGTCGACGCTGACCGACTTGAAGCGCGCATCACGGGCGGCCTGGACCAGTTCGCGGGTCTGCTCCTCGGTCTGGATGCGGTTGACGGCGATCTGCACCTGCTCGTCGAAGTCCTGCACACCGAAGCTCAGGCGGTTGAAGCCGAGCTTGCGCAAGCCGTGGATCTGCTCCGGGGTGACGGTGCGCGGGTCCACCTCAAGGGAGAACTCGTGACTGTCGCTGTCATCCATGTTGAACGCCTGATGCAGGCTCGCCATCAGGTCGGCCAGCTGTTCGCTGGTGAAATAGGTCGGTGTGCCACCGCCCAGGTGCAGCTGGGTCAGCTTGCGCGAGCGGTCGAACAGCGCACCCTGCATGGCGATCTCGCGCTTGAGGTACTCGAGGTACTCGACGGCGCGCTCGGTCTTGTGGGTGATGATCTTGTTGCAGGCGCAGTAGTAGCACAGGCTCTTGCAGAACGGGATGTGGATGTACACCGACAGCGGCTTGGGCGGCTGCGCCTGATTGCTGCGCGCAGCGGCGGCGCGGTAGTCGTCCTCGGCGAAGGCCTGATGGAACTGCGGGGCAGTAGGGTAGGACGTGTAGCGTGGACCGGGACGGTCGTATTTCTCGACCAGGGCCCGGTTGAAGCTCGGCAGTTGGTCCATTGTTCGTTTCACCTAAGGGTTGAATTCGGAGTCGGAAGCGGAACGCGGTGTCACCCTCGGGTGTTTCCGGCTCAGGCAGGTCATGGGCGCGAATTATGGACGATCAGGCCTCATGCGCCGACTGTCTCAGATCAAGAATAGTGCCCCGCGCCGCACCGCTGGGCGGGATGCAGGGCGCAGGAGACGCGAGACCGCGGCTGGCCTCGCGTGCGTGCTCAGAGCTTGAACTGGCCGACCAGACGGTTCAGTTCGGTAGCCAGGCGCACCAGTTCATCGCTGATCTGCGAGGTTTGTGCCGCGTCGGCCGAGGTGGTGTCGGCAATGCGGCTGATGGTGGTGATGTTGCGGTTGATCTCCTCGGCCACCGCACTCTGCTGTTCGGCAGCCGTGGCGATCTGGGTGTTCATCTCGTTGATGGTGCCCACTTCGTTGGCAATCACGCTCAGGCTCTGTGCGGCTTTCTCGACGCACTGCGAGCCGGAACGCGCACGCAGCTGCGCCTCCTTCATCGCCTGTACCGCGTTGCGCACGCCGCTTTGCAGCTGCTCGATCATGGCCTGAATTTCTTCGGTGGACTTCTGCGTGCGCGAGGCGAGGGTACGCACCTCGTCAGCCACCACCGCGAAGCCGCGGCCCTGTTCGCCGGCGCGGGCTGCTTCGATCGCGGCGTTCAGCGCCAGCAGGTTGGTCTGCTCGGCGATGCCGTTGATCACCCCGAGCACCATGTCGATGCTGGCGCTGTCGCTCTCGACCCGCTGGATCACCTCGGCGGCCTTTTCGATTTCGGCGATCAGCACTTCGATACCATCCAGCGCTTCGCTGGCGACCTTCACGCCGGCCTTCGATTCATTGTCCGCTCCGGTGGAAGCAGTTGCCGTATGGCTGGCGTTGCGCGCCACTTCCTGCACGGTGGCACTCATCTCGTTCATCGCCGAGGCGACCAGATCGGTCTCGCTGCGCTGGTCGTTGACCGCGGCCAGGGTCTTTTCCGCGACATGGGAGACGCGTTCGGACACATCGGTGAGCTGGTGCGTGACCCCGGCGACCGCTTCCAGGCTATGGCGGAACTTGCCGATCATGCGGTTGAAGGCATCGCCCATGGCGCCGATTTCATCCTTTGCACCGACCGCGACACTGCGGCTGAGGTCCTCGTCTTCGGCCATGCTGTCCATGGTGTGGCGCATGGCGTTGATACGACGCAGGATCACATGGCGGACGGTCATGCACATCACCACCACGCCGACGATCAGCAACAACAACTGGATCGCGCCGCTGACGAGGATATTGCGGTCGACCTCCTGATCCAGCGCCTTGAGGTCGTAGCTGATGCGCACGGCGCCCATGACAGCGTTCTCGGCGACCTGGTGGCAGGTCAGGCAGTTGGTTCCGCGGTAGTCGGCATGGGCAAGGATCGGGTTGATCACGGTCAGCACCCGGCCGCCATCCTTCTTGTCGACCTGAATGATCGACTCGCCCGTCAACGCCTGACGATCGAGCGCGTCGGCAGGCGCCTGATGCGCGTAACCGGGACCGAACACCTTGGTCACTTCATCGCCTCGGATGATGCGCGCATCGATGACGCCGGGGCGTGCCAGGATCTTGTTTCGCAGCACCTCGCGCTGCGCCATGGTACCGGTCAGCATCATGGTGTTGATGCTGTCGAAGTACGAGTCGGCGGCATCCTTGGTCTGCTGCTCGACCACCTGCAGAACCAGCCGCTTCTCCGTGCTGGCAGCGATGAACAGCGAGGCCGACATGATCGCCACCAGCACCAGCACCAGCGCCAGGTTGATCTTCGTCTGCACGGACATTTGTCGAGGGGCGGAGTTGTTCATGGTTTTCCTTAGTACTACTGCCACGCGGAAGGTAGCTGTCACTGCACTCTTGTTTTATTGGTTTCCCATGACGACGCAGCAACGAGCTGGGCGATCTGAAGCTCGTATCGGCTAGTAGCGTGGATTCTTGAAACTTCGAAGCCGGTGGTAGCCTTGCGCCATTATGGCGCGCGCTATGGTATTGCTTTCCGAGGAATGTGAACCACGTCGCTCGACCAATGACGGAGCAAATGCAGCTTTCACTGACTCAGGTCATGAGTTCGAGGGCAGCGGCGGCGGTCCTGGTTGGCATCTTGCTGTAACCGCGCACTGCTAAAGAACAGAAGCGGCGTCATGCATCACGCCGGTGCGAATGGGCATGAGACATAGCGCCGCTTTACAGAATGGCAAAGCGATATTAGCGTTGCCGACCCGTCTGGCAGGCGATTGGAAAGGACGTCAGTGAACGGGCATCTTTTCTGCATTCCTCCGTTGCGTTCGCTGCGAACCCCTTATGAAAACGATGGTCGTAGGCTCTACGCCGGCAAGACCGGGCAACACCGCAAGGCAGCTGCTGTTCCTCCAAGCAGTGCATCGATTGGAACCTTCATTTCAAGGACTCACATGATCAAGAAATGCCTTTTTCCCGCTGCCGGATATGGCACCCGTTTTCTCCCCGCAACCAAGGCCATGCCCAAGGAAATGCTGCCGGTGGTGAACAAGCCGCTGATCCAGTACGGGGTAGAGGAGGCGCTGGCGGCAGGGCTCACGCAGATCGCCATGGTCACCGGGCGTGGCAAGCGCTCGCTCGAAGACCACTTCGATATCAGCTATGAGCTCGAGCATCAGATTCGCAACACCGACAAGGAAAAGTACCTCGTCGGTATTCGTCGCCTGATCGACGAGTGCAGCTTTTCTTACACCCGTCAGGTGGAAATGAAGGGGCTGGGCCACGCGATTCTCAGCGGCCGTCCGCTGATCGGTGACGAGCCGTTCGCCGTGGTGCTGGCAGACGACCTGTGCATCAACCTCGATGGCGACCCGGTGCTGGCGCAGATGGTCAAGCTGTACAACCAGTTCCGCTGCTCGATCGTGGCGATCCAGGAAGTACCGCCGGAAGAAACCAGCAAGTACGGCGTGATTGCCGGCGAGATGATTCGCGACGACATCTTCCGCGTCAGCCACATGGTCGAAAAGCCCAAGCCGGAAGACGCCCCGTCGAACCTGGCGATCATCGGCCGTTATATCCTCACCCCGGACATCTTCGAGCTGATCGAGCAGACCGAGCCGGGCAAGGGCGGTGAAATCCAGATCACCGACGCGCTGATGAAGCAGGCAAAGGACGGTTGCGTGCTGGCCTACAAATTCAAGGGACAGCGTTTCGACTGCGGTAGCGCCGAGGGTTACATCGAGGCGACCAACTTCTGCTACGAGAACTTCTACCTCACCGGTAAGGCGTTCTGATCCAGTCGGGCCACCTCAGGGTGGCTCGATCGTTTTATGGCGCGGGCAATTCCTCGGCGCCCGGCCCGAGCGGCTGGCCATAGCTGAACTCCACATAGTTGCCCGCCGGGTCGCGTACCCCACAGTAGTAGCCCACCGGATAGGGCTCGTCGCGCGGCTCCCAGATCAAGCAGCCATCCGCGCGCGCCAATTCGGCTACCGCATCCACTTCCTCCCGACTGGCCATGGCGAAACCGAAATGGCTGTAGTCGTTCTCCGCCAGCGAGCGATCCATGCCGCCCGGCATGATCACGAAGATGAATTCCCGCTCCTTGCCGGGCTCGGCCATCCAGACGATGCGTGAGCCTTTGCCCGGGCGTTCGTGGAACACCCGCATTCCGCAAAACCGCGTGTAGAAGGCGATACAGGCGTCCAGGTCTGGCACATGCAGCGCCAGGTGGGTGAGGGTGGGGCGCATGGGGCACTCCTTCGGTGAATCAGGCGCAAAGCCTGGGTTATGCTGTTCGCTACAGAAGGAGACAACTCTACATGGCTTACGACTTCGATCTATTCGTCATCGGTGCGGGTTCCGGTGGCGTACGTGCGGCGCGCTTCGCTGCAGGCTTTGGCGCGAAAGTGGCCGTCGCCGAGAGCCGCTACCTGGGCGGCACCTGCGTCAACGTCGGCTGTGTGCCGAAGAAGCTGCTGGTCTACGGTGCGCACTACGCTGAGGACATCGGCCAGGCGCAGGGCTACGGCTGGACCATCGACGGCGCGACCTTCGACTGGAAGACCCTGATCGCCAACAAGGATCGCGAGATTCAGCGCCTGAACGGCATCTATCGCAGCATCCTGGTGGACAGCGGCGTGACCCTGCTGCAGGCGCATGCGCAACTGGTCGATGCACATACCGTCGAAGTCGAAGGCAAGCGCTACAGCGCCGAACATATCCTGATCGCTACCGGCGGCTGGCCGCACGTGCCGGAAATCCCGGGCCGCGAGCACGCCATCACCTCCAACGAAGCCTTCTATCTGGACGCCTTGCCGCGGCGGGTCCTGGTGGTTGGCGGCGGTTATATCGCGGTGGAGTTCGCCTCGATCTTCCATGGTTGCGGCGCCGACACCAAGCTGCTCTACCGTGGCGAGCTGTTCCTGCGTGGTTTCGATGGCTCGCTGCGCGACCATCTGAAGGACGAGATGATCAAGAAGGGCGTGGACCTGCAATTCAACGCCGACATCGTCCATATCGACAAGCTTGCCGACGGCAGCCTGCTTGCCACCCTGGAAGACGGCCGCACCCTGGAAGCGGACTGCATCTTCTATGCAACCGGCCGCCGGCCGATGATCGACGGCCTGGGGCTCGAAGCGGCCGGCGTGGCGCTGGATGCCCGTGGCTTCATTGCGGTGGATGACGAGTACCGCACCTCGGTGCCTTCGATTCTGGCGATCGGAGACGTGATCGGTCGCGTCCAGCTGACGCCCGTTGCGCTGGCCGAAGGTATGGCGGTGGCGCGGCGCCTGTTCAAACCGGAGCAGTATCGCAAGGTCGACTACTCGACCATCCCTACAGCGGTGTTCAGCCTGCCTAACATGGCAACCGTCGGGCTGACCGAGGAGCAGGCGCGGGAGCAGGGCTACAAGGTCACGCTCTTCGAAAGCCGCTTCCGTCCCATGAAGTTGACCATGACCGACAGCCTCGAACGAAGCCTGATGAAGCTGGTAGTGGATGCGCATACCGACCGCGTGCTGGGCTGCCATATGGCCGGGCCGGACGCCGGCGAAATCATGCAGGGGCTGGCCGTGGCGCTGAAGGCCGGGGCGACCAAGCAGGTCTTCGACGAAACCCTGGGCATCCACCCGACGGCAGCCGAAGAGTTCGTCACCATGCGCACACCCGCCGCCATCTGAGGGCAGACAGGCGTGCCGCCCTGCGCGGCACGCCGCTCAGCTCAGTGATGATGGCCGGTTGCGGTATTCCCGGATGCCGGGGCATCGACCTCGATGCTCACTTCGGTGGTGATCTCGCTACCGCTTTCGAACTGCAGGGTTACCGGAAAACTTTCTCCGGCCACCAGTGGCTGCTTGAGGCCGAAAAGCATCACGTGATTGCCTCCCGGTTTGAATTCCACCTTGCCCGCCGCCGGCACCTCCACCGAATCGATCCGCTGCATCTTCATCATGTCGCCCTGATGCACATGGGTATGCAGCTCGGTCTTTTCCGCGCGTGGCGTCTGCGCACCGATCAGTCGCTGCGAATGCTCGCCACGATTTTCCAGAACGAAATACACCGCACCGGTGGGCGCGCTCGGCGGCATCGCGCGCGACCAGGCCTGGCTGATAGCCAGTTCCCCGGCGACTGCGGGTGCTGCAGCGTGATGATCGTGGTGGTCCTGCGCGAAGGCAGGCATGCAAAGCATGGTGAAAGCGCCTGCGGCCAGTAAGCGAAGCAGCATGGAAAACTCCGATTATCGTGTGAAGAATGGCGCCATCTTACGCCGCTTGGCGCCAGGCGCTACGTTCGGTTGCATGACGGCCTCCGGGACGTTGATTCCGATCAAACACAAGCCGTCGATGCCGGACAAATCGGCTGGGGGCTGCACGCAAGGATGCACGTCATGAACCTCACGAAGCCGCTGTTCCTGGTGCCGCGCGCGAGAGGGTATTGCACGGCGCCAATCGACTTGCCGAAACGAACCGCAACACCCACGGCTCCGAGTGCACTGCCAGCGCGATTGTAGTCAAGAAATGCATGCAGACCGGGCAAGCGACCAATCAACCGTACTCGCTCTTCAGCGCGGCGGCGACCATAGCGCTTGAGTCGAGCACCGTCAGGCGCCGGCTGACCAGCTCAGAGGGAATACGGAACGGCGGAACGGTGTCGGTGATCACCAACTGGTCGAATACCGGGCTCTCCAGGATTTCCGGCCCGCCGGTGAACAGGCCGTGGGCCGCCGCTGCGTGGACCTGCCGCGCGCCGGCCTTGCGGCAGGCCTCGCCGGCGCGTAACAGAGTGCCGCCGGTGCTGATCAGATCATCGACGATGATCGCGATCCGCTCGTGAATGTCGCCGACCAGCATCGTTCCGGTCACGATGTCGTTGCTGCGGTACTTCTCCATGTAGGCGCTGCCAACCGCGCGCCCGATATGCCGCTCCAGCGCCCGGCGAAAGGATTCCGCGCGCTTGGCGCCGCCGGCATCGGGGGAGACCGCTACCAGCTCGACGTCACCAGGCAGCTGCGTGAAGTGCGCAGCGAACAGCTCGGCGCTCTCGATATGCCGCGTGGGGATGCGGAACGCGTTGTCGAACGCAGCCAGGTTGCGTACCTCGAAGGTCGTCAGGCGATCCACCCGACAGGCCTCGAACAGCGCCGCCACGTAGCGGGTGATGATCGGGTCCTGGAACTGGGTACGACGCTCCTTGCGTGCATAGCAGAGATAGGGTGCGACCACCTGAACGTGGCGGGCACCGGCGTCCTTCAGGGCGCCGCAGAAGAACAACAGGCGGCAGAGCTTGTCGTTCACGCTGCGCTCGTCATCGCCGTACAACGCATGGAAGACGACGACGTTGCGGCTTTCCACAGACGTCAGGGCGCGGGTCTTGTGCTCGCCGTCTTCGAAGGCGCGCTCTTCGAGCTCGGCCAGCTCGAGCGCCATGTGCCGGGCGACACGAGCGGCATATTCCTGGGTGCCATGCAGCGCGAACAACAGAGGAGGGCGGGTGTTCATGGATGACTCCTGCTTGGACGGGGACGAGCGGACACGAGCTGCGGGTAGCCCAGGCCCAGTGCCTGGTGATCGAGCAGATAGAGGCGTGACTGTCGCAGCAACGCACGTGCCTGTTCAGCCTTGGCCTGGGCAGCTTCGCCTGTGGCCTGGCGCTGGGCGCTGCCGGCCAGGGTGAAGCTGCGAGTCGCCGCGCGAACCGATAGGAACAGCGGCAACGGTGCACACTTCTCGGCCTCGCCACTCTCATCCAGATAGGCTCGCAAAACAGTCGGCGCCAGATCAGCCAACTGGTGGTGCTGCAGGTCCATCAGCACGAAGGCGAGGTCATGCAGGACATCGATACAGGCAATCTCGTCACTGAACTCGATGCCGTCGAACAGGGTAGGCCGCCCTTCGAACAGGCAGATGTTCGCCAATCGCATATCGCCATGGCAGCGCCGCACGCATCCATCGCGGCGCCGTCGGTCCAGCTCTGCCGACAGCTGATCGAGCAGGGCCAACTGGTCCCGGTAGAGTGCCTGCACCGCGTTTCCATCGAGCAATGCGCACTGGCGGCGCAGCTCCTGATGATTGGTCTCGATGGATCGGCGTATGCCAGCGCTGCCACCAAAGGCCGGCGTTCGCTCGGCACCGGCATGAAAACGAGCGACCTCGACGCCCAAGGTCTGCATCAGCGAGGGCGTCAGCTCGCCGGCCAGGGCCATGCGATCGAACAATGCGGACTGCGGAAAGCGCCGCATCACCACGACCCAATCCAGCACCTCGCCGTCCGCGTCGAAGGCCAGCACGCCAGCGCGATCCCGGGTGATCGCGCTCACCCTGAGGTAAAGGCCAGGTGCCGTGCGCCGGTTCAGCCGCAGCTCGGCGTGGCAGGCGCGCTCGCGCTTTTCCAGCGTGAGGAAATCCAGCGACGCATAGGCGATCTCGCGCTTGAGCTTGTAGACACGTTCGCCACACAGAAAGATCAGCGAGCCATGGGTCTCGATACGCTCGACCGTACCGCCCGGGCAGCCGTAGCTGTCAGCGCGGGAAAGAAAGCCGATGACCTCGTGCTGACCGCTCATCTGTCCCTCAGGATCCTTCGGCACGGTAGGCCCCTTGGGCGCCGTCGGCGCGAAACAAGGGGCAGCTGTCTGCGAGTCTAGCTGCGCGACGGCAGGCTGCTCGACGCATCGCTGAATGAAACGCGGGACCGCCTCGCGGTTAGTACAGAACGAGAGCGAAGTGAGGGTGGTGGCAATCAGGAAAGTGGAGAAAGCAAGCGCCGAGGATACGGAGCTGGCAGACGCAACTCACATCCAATTTAACATAATATAGATTATGCGAACTCACATGATATTCCTGCAGGTGCTCGGCCAGCCACTTTTATCGCTCGTCGACCCTGCAGTTGACGCGCCGATCACGCTCGCTTCGATTGCATTCACGCTCGTCCACGGAATGCTGCGCGAAATTCGCTGGGTTTGAGGCCAGCCTGCTTTCTGAAGAATCGGCTGAAATACGCAGCGTCGGCGTAGCCCAGGTCATGGGCGATCTGCTGGATGTCCAATGCGGTATATGCAAGCTGTCGTTGTGCTTCGCGCACGATGCGTTCGTTGATGACGGCTGTCGGTGATTCGCCGAGTTCTTCGCGGCAGGCTCTGCCCAGCGTGGCCGGCGTGATGCCCAGCGCTTCGGCATACAGCGCGAGCGGCCAATGCTGTTTGAAGTGCTGATCGATCAGTTCGCGGAATTGACCGAGCAATGCCGAGCGTCTGCCGTTGGCCGGCCTTGCGGTCAGGGTCGGCTGATTGAGCCGTGTGATCTGTACCAGCAAGGCGATCAGCAAGGCATGGCCGGCCGCCACGTTGTCGCGTTCCTGGCCTTGCGCTTCGTTCTGAATCAGCTGAATCAGTGGCCAGATGGGTTCCGTGCCATCCGCAATCCAAGGCAAGGGAATCACCACCGGACGCTGCATCATTGCCAGCAGATCGCTGGAGAGAATACGTGCCATGGACTCCAGCGGCCGTTGCGCTGCCGTGATAACCGGACCATCGGTCTCCGCGCTATAGCGAAACGCATGCACGGTGCGTTGCGGCAGCAGGATCAGGCACGGCGCATGGAACGCCATGCGACTGTTCTCCAGCGATACCTCGCCCTGGCCGTTGCGCACGTAGACGACCTGCAGCAACGCATCGTGCTGATGGGGCCGGATTTCGCGCTGATGCATGTCGCCGCGGTCACTGATCCACTCCAGATGCAGCAAATCCTGCCACGCCGGCAACGCGGCCTGGCCGTACAGCGCGTAATTGGGAATGCGTCTGCTCATGGGCGGCCCAGAAGTCGAAACAACGAAAGTGCGCTGATTGTCCTGTTGCTTGTTCAATTTGTCACATGTGGATGTCGTTAAATGTCACATCAATGCGTGCCGGCCGCCCTCTCCCGCCCTTGGCCCACGCGTCTCGAACAATACGCCTATGACCATGCCAACCTGGCGCGAATGGCTGTTCTCGGCCAAGGCGCTGATTGCCGCCCTGACGGCGCTGTACATCGCACTGGCGATACCACTGGACAACCCGTACTGGGCGATGGCCTCCGTATATGTCGTGTCGCACCCGTTGTCCGGCGCGACACGCTCGAAGGGGATCTACCGAGCCCTGGGCACGCTGCTCGGCGCCGCCGCGTCGGTCGTGCTGCTGCCAGCCTTTGCCCAGCAGCCGATCATGCTGAGCCTGACGATGTCGCTGTGGATCGGCGCCCTGCTCTACCTCTCGCTGCTGGATCGCTCGCCGCGCAGCTACATCTTTCTGCTGGCGGCCTACACGGTGCCGCTGATCAGCCTGGCCGAGGTCAATCATCCCGCGACCATCTTCGATGTCGCGCTCGCGCGCTCCGAGGAAATCCTGCTCGGCATCGTTTGCGCCAGTGTCGTCAATTCGGTGCTGTTTCCCAGCCGTATCGCGCCGACGCTGAGTGCAAAGATGGACGCGCTGCTGCGCGACGGCCGAGCCGCGGCCAGCCGCATGCTCAACGCGCGGCATCTGGGCGAAGCCGACCAGCGGGCGCTGAACGCGCTGCTGGTAGACGTCATGGGTCTGGACGGCATGCTCATGCACCTCGACTACGACAGTCGCAGCTATAGCTCGACCGTCCAGGCGCGTGAATTCCGTGCACGCATGGCCATGCTGATGCCGCAGCTGATTTCCACCGCGGACTCGCTGCACCGGTTGCAGCGGGAGCCGCACGGCCTGCTGCCGGAACTGGAGGAATACCTGCAGGCGGTGGATCGCTGGATTCAGGGCGATGCGCCATCCAGCGACGCCGACCAGTTGCGTGAGCGCAGCCTGCAGCTAGGCACGTGGCTGAGTGCGGCCCAACCGACACAGGCGCTGGCCATCGACAGCGCCTTGCGCCAACTGCGCGCGCTGCTCGACCTCTGGCAGGACTGCCTGGCGCTGCGGCAGCAGTTTGCCGACGAGCGTGCCGACAGGCTCCCGGCGCTGCGCTATCACGCCCAGCAGCTGGCCGGCGGCCGGCGCCATCATGATTACGGCCTGCAGGGGTTCACCGCTGCTTCCGTGGCGCTGTCGGTGTTCTGCCTGAGCATGCTGTGGTTCGCTTCCGGCTGGCAGCAAGGCTACAGCGGCGTGTTCATCGCTGCCGTGGCGGGCTGCTTCTTCGCCAGTCAGGACAACCCGGCGCCATTCATCAGGTCGTTTCTGGCCGCCACACTGGTCTCAATCAGCGCCGCCGCCATCTACCTGTTCGCGCTGATGCCCAACGTGCACGACTTCGGCAGCCTGGCCACGCTGCTCGCCGGGCCGTTGCTGCTGCTCGGTACGCTCGCCGGTCGTCCGCAGCATGCCGGAACGGTGATCCTGGTGGCGGTCCAGACGATCTCCAGCATCACCATCCAGAGTGCCTACCAGGCGGATTTTCAACTGTTCGCCGATATTGCCCTGTCCACTGCCTTGGGCGTGGTGTTCGCCCTGGTCTGGGCGCGGTTGACCCGCCCGTTCGGCACGCTCTGGGCCGCGCGTCGGCTGGTACGCCACGGCTGGCAGAATCTGGCGCAGCTCGCGGACCTGAGCCGCGGCGCCAATACGGTCGCCAGCGCATCGGCGTTCGTCGATCGTATCGCTCAGCTGCTGCCTCGACTGACACAACTCGCAAACCAGGGCCTGGCGCTGAACGATGTCACCCGCGAGCTGCGGGTCTGCTTTCGCTTGCTGGAATTGCGCGAGCTACGACCAAGCGGCCCCCTGCGCCGGCAGCTGACGCCGGTCCTGACGATGATTCAGACGTATTTTCGCGATTGCGCCATGGCGCAGCGTGAACTGCCGCCCCCGGCCGCCCTGCGCCATGCCTTGGAAAGCACCGTTGTGCGTCTGCAGCAGGAGGCCCCGCAGGCGGCGCAAGCCCTCCACGGCCTGCGGCTGGCCCTGTTCCCGGACGCGCCGGCCAGCGTGCCGTGTCGACCATCCGCCGGGCCAGCTAACGCAGGTGCCTTCGCATGACGGGCCATCTCAATCTCTACGGCGTCTATGTGCCAGTCCTGCTGGTGACAATGCTGGCGGCCTATGGCCTGAAGAGCCTATTCGCCGCGCTGTTGCAGCGTGTCGGCTTCTACCGCTGGGTCTGGCACCCGCCGCTGTTCAATCTCGCCCTGTACATCATCGTGCTCGGCGCCCTGGTCTATTTCGTAGCGCGGATTTGAATCGTGAAGAACTGGATACCCACCGCCGGCTCGGTACTGTTGACCCTGCTGGCTGTAGCCATCGCCACCGTCGTCAGCCTGCACCTGTGGGACTACTACATGGAAGCGCCCTGGACCCGTGATGGGCATGTGCATGCCGATATCGTCCAGGTCGCGCCGGATGTGTCCGGGCTGGTCACCGAACTGCGGGTGCGCGACAACCAGCGTGTCACGCGTGGCCAGGTGCTGTTCGTGATCGATCGGGCGCGCTTCCAGCTGGCCGTCGACGAAGCGAAGGCCACCGTGCTGGAGCGCCGCGCACAGCTGGAGCAGGCGCAGCGCGAAGCCCGACGCAACCGCGTGCTGAAGGATCTGATCGCCGCCGAGACGGTGGAAATCGGCGACACCCAGGTCAAGCGGGCCGAAGCGGCACTGGCAACCGCCGAGGCGGCCCTTGGCGTGGCGCAGCTGGACCTGGAGCGCACCAGCGTACTCAGTCCCGTGGACGGCTATCTGGGCGACCAGACCATGCGGGTCGGCGACTACGTGAAAACCGGCACGCCGGTGCTGTCCATCGTCGACACCAACGCCCTGCGCGTAGAAGGCTACTTCGAGGAAACCAAGCTGCACGCCATCGAGATCGGCCAGCCGGTAGACATCCACGTCATGGGCGAAACGCAGCACCTGCGCGGCCACGTGCAGAGCATCGCCGCCGGTATCGAGGATCGTGACCGGGTCCGCGGCAACTCGCTGCTGCCCAATATCGACCCGAGTTTCAACTGGGTGCGCCTGGCGCAGCGGATTCCGGTGCGGGTGCTGCTCGACGAAGGCCAGCCGAGCGACATCCGCCTCGTGGTCGGCCGCACGGCTACCCTCTCGGTGCTGCCGTGGCCGGCCGCCGACGCGAGCAGCGCGACACCATGAGCCGCTACCTGTACCCCGCCCTGCCCCTGCTCGCCACGCTGCTCGCCGCTTGCAGTGCGGTCGGCCCGGACTACCGCGTACCGGACCAGGCCGTGGTGCGCCAGGCTGCAGCGCAGGCGCCATTCGATACGCTCGGCAATCGAGAAGTCGAACAGACGCCGCTGCCGGACGGCTGGTGGCAGCTGTACGACGACCCCCTGCTCGACAGACTGGTGCGTGAGGCGCTGGCGGGCAACCGTGACATACGCCAGGCCCGTCACAACCTGCGTCAGGCCTATCAGGGCTTCCAGATGGCCCATCACGCCCAGGAAGTGGTGGTGGGTGGCGACGGTTCGCTGGCGCGCGGCCAGCTGTCCAGCGAGGCGCTGGCGCTGGAAGAGAGGCTGCCGGTGATGAACCTGGCCGATGCCGGCCTCGCCGTGAGCTATCAGCTGGACCTGTTCGGCCAGCTGCGGCGCGGCGCCGAAGCCGCCGGTGCAACAGCCGACGCCAGTGCGTCGCTGCTCGAGGCGGCACGCATCAGTGCGGTAGCCGGGGTCGTGCGCAGCTACATGACGGCCTGTCATGCCGGCGAAGAGCTGGCCATCGCCGAACACTCGCTGGCGATCCAGCAGCGCCAGCTTGAGGTGGCCGACCGCCTGCTCGCTGGCGGCCGCGGCAATGAAGTGGATGTTGCCCGCGCCCGAGCGCAGGTCGAGACCCTGCGCGCCGAGCTGCCTCCCTTCGAGGCGAAGAAGGCCGCGGCGCTGTATCGGCTCGCCGCCCTGCTCGGTCACACACCGGGCGAGCTGCCTGAAGCCGCCGCGGCCTGCAACCACGCCCCACAGCTGAGTCAGCCGATTCCGCTTGGTGACGGCGCCGCCCTGCTCCGCCGACGCCCCGACATTCGCGCAGCCGAACGAAGCCTGGCCGCGGCCACGGCACAGATCGGCGTGGCCACGGCGATGATGTACCCACAGATCAGTCTCGGCGGCACGGCAGGCTACACCGGCATGCTCGAACACCTCGGCGATGCGGTGACGCAGCGCTGGGCATTCGGCCCTTCGATCAGCTGGCACGTTCCAACCCAGGTCGATCGCGCCCGGGTGCGTGCCATGGAGGCCGGAGCAGACGCCGCCCTGGCCCGCTTCGACGGTGTGGTGCTGGAGGCACTGAGGGAAACCCAGACCCTGCTCAGCCGCTATGCGCATGATCTGCAGCGCGACCAGGCCTTGCACGAGGCGCGTGACGCGGCGCGCAATGCCGCCGATCACACCCGCCGGCTATACCAGGAGGGTCGCCTGGGTTATCTCGACAGCCTGGACGCCGAGCGCACCCTGGCCACCGCCCAGGCCGCGCTGGCCGCCTCGCAGGCGCAGCTTTCACTGGATCAGGTCGACCTGTTCCTTGCCCTAGGTGGAGGCTGGCGCACGAGCCAGCCGCCCGCCGCCAGCCAGGAGGACGACGGTTGATGGACATGCTGCATGCGATGCGCGCCTTCGTCCGGGTCGTCGACACCGGTAGCTTCACCGCGGCGGCCAGGCAGACCGACACCTCCACGGCGCAGGTGTCGCGCCTGGTCAGCGAGCTGGAGAACCATCTGCACGCCCGCCTGCTGCAGCGCACCACCCGGCGTCTGGCGCTGACCGAGGTCGGTGCACGCTTTCTCGAGCGTTCCCGCGAGATACTGGCGCAGCTCGATGACGCCCGGCAGGAAGCCTGTGGAGCGCACCTCACGCCGCGCGGTCGCCTGCGGGTGCACTCCACCACCGGCCTCGGCATCCAGCTCCTGTCCGGCCTCGCCGGGCACTACTGCGAGCGCTATCCGGAGGTCAGCCTCGAGCTGAGCCTGTCCCAACGCCAGCCGGACCTGCTGGAAGCCGGGCTGGACGTGATCATCACCCTGTCTCGTGACCTGCCCGACTCGGAATTGATCGCCCAGCGGCTCGGGCCGGTGTTTCACGTCGTCTGCGCCGCACCGAGCTATCTCCAGCGGCATGGCGTGCCGCGACGGCCAACCGATCTGCATGACCACCGCTGCCTGCGGCTGCTCGATCCGGTGTTCGCCGACGACTGGCACTTCGTCGGCGACGGCGTCGAAGAGGTGATCCGCCCCGGCGAGACGTTCAAGGTGAATGTCGCCGAAGCCATGGCCAGCGCCGCCGAAGCCGGCATGGGTATCTGCCTGCTGCCCGACTACGTGGCGGCGCCGGCGCTGCAGCGCGGGACGCTGTTGCGCCTGCTGCCGCAGTACCGCCTGCAGGAAAAGCAGATTCATGCGCTCTACCCCTCCCGCCGCTTTCTCGACGCGAAGATCAGGACCTGGCTGGACTTTCTCGCTCAGGCACTGCCGCGCGCCTTCGACGACTATCACCGGGTGCTGCGGGACGAGACGCATTGGGCCTGAACGATTGTTGCGCGCTCGGTAAAGGTGTTTCACCGGCGGCGCGGTTTTTCCGGCCCAGCGCGCTTCCTAGAATTGGCGGGTGGCAGCGGACGGGCAACCCTCAGTTCCGCGTTGCTGGCCGAATCGCTCCGTCGGCCAGCCGTCCGGCCACCTTCAGGCTGCTCCCCTCGTGGCAGCCTCGTTTATTCCTGACGCCCGCTGCTCGGCGGGCGTCGCTTGCAAGACCTGCCAATGCCCGTCGAAGCGTCTCGGGCGTGCAGGCGTTTCTGGAGGTTACCCGTGAAAAGACTGATCTGGATCGCCGCCCTGGCTTTCAGCGCCCAGCTGGCGCATGCCGCCGATGAGCCCAAGCCCTACCAGTACGGCGACAAGCTCGACATCGCCAAGGTCGTCTCGATGGACGTGCCCGCAGGCGGCTGCGAGATCGTGCAGGCCAGGATGACCTACGTGGACTCCAAAGGCGAAACCCACGAAACCACCTACCTGCGTCAAGGTCCGGACTGCATGGACCACTGAAAACGAAGTGCGACCGCCAATCGGTTGCGCCCGCTGACGCCTCAATAACGCTGTGTGATCGACGCGCTATTGCCGGTGCCGTTCTGGATGATGGCCGTGGCGGGCACCGGGAATTCGAACTGTGTCGTCTGATTCAGCAGCGCGACGTTGCCATCGCCAGTCTGGGCGATTGACACGGTGCTGTAGGGGGTATGCTGCACCACATCGATTTCGTTGGCCGAACCGTTCTGGGCGATGTCGAGCACCGGGCTGTCATAGATCTGGTCGATATTGACGCGGTTGTCGTTGCCAACCGTATTGCCTCGAATGATCCCGTCACGGGTCGCCTGCCGGGCGTTCAGATCGTTGCCGCTACCCTCCTGGGTGAAGGTGAAGCTACTGAAACCGGCCCATTGCGTTACCCGCGCGCGGTTAGCGCTACCGAGCTGTCTCAACTCGACCTGGCCGACGTAGTAGCGCCCGCCTTGCTGGTTGACCGCCGCTTCATTCGAGCCGCCGTCCTGATACACCGAGACCAATCCGCCATAAGGCAGGAAACCCTGCTCGATCGTGATCCGGTTGTGGTTGCCGAGCTGGTCGGTACGGGCGCTGCCGGCCCACTCCTGACTGATCTCGGTCAGGTTGTTCGTGCCAACGGAGCGGCTGTCGGCCTCGTTCATGTAATACAGCTGCGTAACCCGGTGAACATTGCCCGCTCCCTCTTGGTGAATGTTCGCCTGTGCGCCATTGCCATCCATCTGACTGACCTCGGCGAGGTTGTCCGTCCCGAGCTGAACGATGGATGCCGAATGTCCGGAGTAGATATCTCCGATCTGAATGACGCTTGCCTGGTTGGACGATCCGTTCTGCACCACTTCAGTCCAATTGTCGAGATTGAGCTGGTTCGTCTGCACCCGATTGTCACCGCCGTCCTGCCTGACCCGCGAATAATTGCGATCCCCTTGCTGCACCTGGCTTGCCGAGTTCCAGCCGTTCTGCTCGAGAATGATTTCGTTGTCATTTCCGGTCTGGGTGGCGGCGGTCTGTGCCAGCGCCAGTGCCGGCAGCGAGCCGAATAGAAAGCAAGCGATCAGCGGTTTATGCGAGAACATAGGGAACACTCCTTTGAAAGTCGTCGTCGGCCGACATCATGCTGACCCCGTCTGGCGTGTCCCTGCCGCTGCCACTCCCTGAACGCGCCGACTGTTTTGCCTGGCGCCGCGGAGCAAGTATTGCCTGTTCGGTGCAGACGAAACGGCGTTCGGACGGATGGCGGCTTAATCCTGTGCATGTTCGGTCCCCAACGCGCGCTACGCCCAATCCCGTACAGATTCCACCAGGTTGCGCTCCGTCCGCGGTGCACATTTGCGGGCGAACCCATCGCGCTTGAGCGGTCGGCTAACCGTCGCGCTCTGCCGGGCACGCCCGATGACGGCGGTGCCTCGATCGCCAACCGCCCGATGGTCGGAACCCGGTCGGGCAGGTCCGCTCTACAGCCTATGCCACCCGTGAGGAGGACCCGCCAATGCCTGCCCTATCCGCAACCCCTGATTGCTGCTGGAGCGCCAGCGCGCCGCGTGGCGACTTTCCGCGCCTGACCGGCCACAGCGAATGCGACGTGGTGGTGGTCGGCGCCGGCATCGTCGGGCTGAGCGCCGCCATGACGCTATGCGAAGCCGGCAAGTCCGTCGTGGTGCTCGAAGCCCGCGAGGTCGGCGGACAGGTAACCGGGCGCTCCACCGCAAAGGTCACCACCCAGCATGCGCTGATCTATCGCTACCTGATCGATACCTTCGGCCAGGAACTGGCGCAGTGCTACGCCGACGCCAACCGCGAAGCCGTGGAGCGTATTCGTCACTGGGTCACCGAGCACGCCATCGATTGCGACTACGAGCGTCAGTCCGCCTACGCCTATGCGTGCTCGGCGGACTGGCGCCGAGCCATCGACGATGAAGCCGAAGCGGCGCGCCGCCTGGGCTTCGCGGCACGGGTCATCGACCAGCCGCCCCTGCCCTTCGCCACCGCCGGCGCACTGGAATTTCCGGATCAGGCCCAGTTCAACCCGACACGCTATCTGATCGGCCTGGCCAACTCGCTGCACGCCCGCGGCGGGCGCATCCATCAGCACACCCGCGCGACGAGCTTCGAGCGCCAGGGGCGCTGGCAGGTTGGCTTCGATGGCGGAAGTGCGGAAGCCGATCAGGTCATCCTCGCTACGCACATGCCGGTGGAAACGCCGGTCGACCTCGTCAGCCCGACCCAGCCACGTTGCCACGTGGCCATGGCCTTTCGTCCGCAGGACGGCGCGCATCTGGACGGCATGTTCATCGGCGTCGACGAGCCGACTCATTCCATCCGCATGGGCCGTGATGACCAGGGGCTGCTGTTCATCGTGCTCGGTCCGCGCTTCAGGACCGGCCAGGACGCAGACGTCGCCAGGCGGTTCGTCGAACTCGAACACTGGGCACGCGGCCACCTGCCAGTGGGTGAGGCCGTCTGGCGCTGGTGCAACGAGGATTACGACACCGCCGACCGGGTCGCCTATGCCGGCGAGCCGGACCCGGAACAATCCCCCGGCCTGTTCGTGGCCAGCGGTTTCAACGGCTGGGGTATCAGCAACGGCACCGCCGTCGGGCTGGGCATGGCCCGCCAGATCATCACCGGCCGCTGCCCGTGGAAGCAGCTCTACGACCCCAACCGTCCCTCCCCTGATGACTTCAATCAGAGCAGCGATAGCCAGACCAGGGTCGACGACCTCGATGCCATCGGCCCGGGCGAAGGCGGCGTAATCACCCGCGGCGATGAACAGCTCGCGGTGTGGCGCGACGATGCCGGCACCCTGCATGCCGTGTCCGCGGCCTGCACCCACATGGGTTGCAGCGTGACCTGGAACAACGCCGACCGGACCTGGGACTGCCCCTGCCACGGCTCGATCTTCCAGGCGGACGGCGAAGTCATCCACGGCCCCGCCATCGAACCGCTGGCCGCCCGCTCGCTTTGAGCCTTTCTGCAGGGCACCGCACTGGCGGATCCCTGCGTCACGCACGTGGCATGCCGCCCAGGGACGCCGTCGGCCTAATTCAACGCGAGCCTCGACCGATGGACGGCCAACGCCGCAACACGCTGCAGGATTTCCCATGCATTCCGACGACCATGACAGCTCCCGACGCAAGCTCATCCAGGGTGCGGCCGCAACCTTCGCCGCCGGCATGGTGTTGCCGGGCTTTGCCCAGGCCGCTGATGCCGACGCCACGCCGCAGGCGGCGCCCGCACCGCTGCGCGATCCCAAGGCTCTGCATCCGCAACCGCCCTTCGACAAGCAGTCGCAGCCCTGGCCCGGCCTTGCACGGGACATGCAGCCACCGCCGGATCATGGCGAAAAGAGCTACCGCGGCTCCAACCGGCTTGCCGGGCGCAAGGCGCTGATCACCGGCGGAGACTCGGGAATCGGGCGTGCCGCAGCGATCGCCTTTGCCCGCGAAGGCGCCGATGTCGCCATCGGTTACCTGCCGGACGAGGAGCCGGATGCACAGGCAGTCGTGGCGCTGATCCGCGACGCCGGACGCAAGGCAGTGGCGCTGCCCGGTGACATCCGCAATGAGGCCTTCTGTCGTTCGATGGTCCAGAAGGCGGTGGAGGAACTGGGCGGGCTGGACATTCTGGTCAACAACGCCGCGCGACAGAGCAGCGAGCAATCGATCCTCGACATTTCCAACGAGGCGTTCGATTGGACGCTCAAGACCAATCTCTATGCCATGTTCTGGATCACCAAGGCCGCCGTGCCGCATATGCCGGCGGGCGCTTCGATCATCAATACCTCCTCGGTCACCACCTACGACCCACCTGCCAACCTGCTGGATTACTCACTGACCAAGGCGGCAATCACCAATTTCAGCAAGGGGCTGGCCAAGCAGCTGATCGACAAAGGCATCCGGGTGAATGCCGTGGCGCCCGGACCGTTCTGGACGCCCCTGCAGGTCAGCGGTGGGCAGACCATGGAGAACCTGCAGCGCTTCGGCGGCGATACGGCCATGAGCCGCCCGGGCCAGCCGGCCGAAATCGCCCCGCTGTACGTGCTGTTGGCGTCCACCGAGGCCAGCTACGTAACCGGCCAGGTGTTCGGCGCCTCCGGCGGCAACGGTCAGCCCTAGCGCCGGGCCTGTGCCGCCTGCTGAAGGTGGCTTCAGCGCTTGTCCTTGCGGTGTCCTGGCAGGATCGAGCCGAGCACCTGCTTGGCGGTCTGCTTGATGATGCCGGCCTGGTCCGGATCGCCATGCAGCAGCACCGAGGCGTAGGCCTTGACCTGCTCCAGCTTGATGTGAGGCGGCAGCGGCGGCACGTTGGGATCGGTACGAAACTCCAGCAGCACCGGGCGATCGGCGGCCAGTGCCTGCTCCCAGGCGGCGGCCACCTGGTCCTCGCGGTCGCAAAAGATGCCCTGCAGCCCGATCAGCTCGGCGAAGCGGTGATACGGCACGTCGGGCAGATTCTGCGAAGCCTCGAATTTCGGGTCGCCCTCCATCACGCGCTGCTCCCAGGTCACCTGGTTGAGGTCCTGGTTGTTGAACACGCAGCAGATCCACTGGTGGTTCTGCCACTGGCTCCAGTACTTGGCCACCGTGATCAGCTCGGCCATGTTGTTCATCTGCATGGCGCCGTCGCCGACCAAAGCCACCACCGGGCGGTCCGGATGGGCGAACTTCGCGGCGATGGCATAGGGCACCGCGGCGCCCATGGAGGCCAGCCCGCCGGACAGGGACCCCATCATTCCACGCCGCATTCGGATATCGCGGGCATACCAGTTGGCGCAGGAGCCGGAGTCGCTGGTGATGATGGCCCGTTCGGGCAAGCGGGGCGACAGTTCCCAGGCCACACGCTGCGGGTTGATCGGGTCGGCCGCCGCCATTGCCCGCTCCTCCAGCGTGCGGTCCCAATCGGCGCGCCATGCTTCGACCTGTTGCTGCCAGCTGCGATCGCGCTTCTTCTCCAGCAGCGGCACGAGCGCGCGCAACGTTTCGCCGGCCTCGCCGTGCAGATTCACCTCCATGGGGTAACGGATGCTCAGCATGTCGGGCTTGAGATCGATCTGCACACCCCTGGCCTGACCTTCCTCCGGCAGGAACTCGGAATAGGGAAAGCCCGAGCCGATCATCAGCAGCGTGTCGCATTCATTCATCAGCTTGTAGCTGGGCTCGGTGCCCAGCAGGCCGATGGCACCGGTGACCCAGGGCAGATCGTCGGGCACTGCCGCCTTGCCCAGCAGCGCCTTGGCCACGCCGGCGCCCAGCATCTCGGCCACGGCAATGACCTCGTCGGTGGCCTGCAGCGCGCCGGCGCCAACCAGAATGGCGACCTTGCTGCCGGCATTGAGCACCTCGGCGGCGCGCTGCAGGTCCGCGTCATAAGGAATGATCTTCGGCCGGCTGTAGCCGGTACCGGAAAGCACGGCACCGTGAGTCCTCGGCGGCTCGCTGTAGGGAGCCTCCTGCAGGTCGTTGGGCAGGATGATGGCGGCGACCTTGCGCTCGCCGATTGCGCTGCGAATGGCCCGATCCACCAGGTGGCGTACCTGTGCCGGCGCGCTGGCCTGCTGGACGAAGGCGCCGGCGACATCCTTGAACATCGCCGGCAGGTCGATCTCCTGCTGATAGTGCGCGCCCAGCGCGGTGCGGGCCTGTTGCCCGGCGATCGCGAGCACCGGCACATGATCCAGACGCGCGTCGTACAGCCCGGTCAGCAGGTGCGAGGCGCCCGGCCCCGACGTGGACAGGCAGACACCCAACCCACCGCCGAACTTGGCATCGGCCGAGGCCATGAAGGCGGCCATCTCCTCGTGCCGAGCCTGGATGAAGCGAATCTTGCCGCCCGCCCGGTTCAGCGCACCGAGCACGCCGTTGATGCCGTCGCCGGGATAACCATAGATGCGCCGCACGCCCCACTGGTAAAGCCGCTCGACCAGGTAATCTCCGACTGTCATGTCACTCATGCTGCCTCCTCTGATAGTTGCGTGCGCACTGGCGGGATGCCGATGCGGGCCCAGTCGCCGCATCAGGCGTTCAGGCGGTCGCGAATCTTTTTGGTCAGACGCTGGCGGGTCTTGCCGATGGCCGCCCAGGGGTCGTCGTCACCCAGTTCCTGCAGGCGTTCCAGCAGGTTGCGCACCGTCCACAGGTTGGCGCCCTTGAGGTCCGCCAGCTCGTCGCGGTGGATGGGTACGGAAACCGGCAGACCCTCGCGGGCGCGTACCGAGTACGGCGCGACGGTGCTGGCGCCACGGCTGTTGCGCAGGTAGTCGATGAAGATGCGCCCGACCCGGTTCTTCGGCCCGCTGACCGCGGAGAAATGGGACGGCAGGAGTTTTGCCAGGTGCCTGGCAATCGCCTGACTGAAGGATTTCACCTCGCTCCAGTCATGCACGGGGTCGAGCGGTACGACGATGTGCAGCCCTTTGCCGCCGCTGGTCTTGAGAAACGATGCCAGGCCGATCTCGTCCAGCAGCGTCTGGGTCAGCTGGGTCGCCTCGAGCATGCGCTTCCACGGCAGGGCCGGATCGGGGTCGAGGTCCAGCACGAAGCGGTCAGGGTGCTCGAGATCGGGCGCCACGGCGTTCCAGCTGTGCAGCTCGATAGTGCCCATCTGCGCGGCGCCGACCAGCGCCTCGGCGCTGTCGATCACCAGCAGCGCGCCGTGCTTGGGATCGAGCGCCGGGTCCAGCTGCGTGATATGCGGGATGGCCAGCTTGTCGGCGTGCTTCTGGAAGAACAGCTCGCCAGTGATGCCTTCAGGCGCGCGGACCAGGGCCAGCGGTCGGTTCTGCAATTGCGGCAGCGCCCAGGGGGCGATCTGCGCGTAGAAGCGGGCCAGTTCGATCTTGGTGATGCAGCTGGTGGGGTCGATGACCCGTTCGGGGTTGGAAATCTTGATCCGACCGCTGCCGAGGGGATCGGCCTTGCCGGCGACGTTCGGCTTTGCCCTGGCGACTGGTTTGGCCCGCTCGTGGGTGATGGCCTCGGCCGGCTTGTCGGTTCGCAGGCCGTGGAACACCGAGTGGCGCACCACACCCTGACGGGTCATTTCGGCATAGGCGACTTCGCACATCAGTTCCGGCCTGAGCCACTGCGCGCCACGTGCATCGGCTGCCGGCGGTGCCTTGGCCAGCGGGCTTTTATCGGTTTCCAGCTTCTTCAGCTTCTTGTGCAGGCTCTGCAGCGTTGCATGGTTGAAGCCGGTGCCGACCTTGCCGGCGTAACGCAGCTCGCCCTTGTCGTCGTGCAGGCCGAGCAGCAGCGCGCCGAAACCGGTGCGGGTACCCTTGGGCTGGGTATAGCCGACGATGATGAATTCCTGCCGGTTGCTGCATTTGATCTTCACCCAGCTGCTACTGCGTCGCGAGGTGTAGGTGCTGCCAGCGCGCTTGCCGATCAGCCCTTCGAGTTTCATCTGGCAGGCGCTTTCCAGAATGCTGTCCGGCTGCTCGGTGAAGTCCTCGGAGAAGCGCAGCAGCTCGCTGTCACTGCGCTCCAGTACCTCGCGCAGCGCTGCGCGGCGCTGCTCCAGCGCTACCTCGCGCAGGTCCATGCCGTTCAGGTAAGGCATGTCGAACAGATAATAGAGAATGCTGCCGCTGCGCCCCGCCTCGAAAGCGTTCTGCAAGGCCTGGAAGTCCGGCGTGCCCTCCTCGTTCGGCACCACCACCTCGCCATCCAGCCACCCGGACTCGAGCCCGAGTCCCGCAAGCGCCGCGGCCTGCTGGGGCATCTTCGCCGTCCAGTCGTGGCCGTTGCGGGTAAACAGCCTGACCTCGCCGGCGTCGATGCGCGCGAGCATCCGGTAGCCGTCGAACTTGATTTCGTACCGCCAGTCCCCGCCCGGTACCGTATCGACCAGGGTGGCCAGCTGCGGTTTGAAATGCTCCGGTAGCTCGGCCGGAACGGCCCCCTCGAGCGCGACCTTTGCCTTTCGCCTGGCCGGTTTCCGCTTCTTGGTGGGTGCCTTGACTGGCGCAGGCGGGGTTTCGGCCACGCGGGCCTTCGCGCCGCGCTTGCGCGGCACCAGAGTGCGGTCACTGAGCACGCTGTCGGGCTCGGCGGTGACGATGTCGTACTCGCTCTCCTCGCGCGCCGCCTCGTCACGGGATTTGATGAGGAACCACTGCTCCTTCTTCCCGTCCATCTGCGTGCGCACCAGGTTCCAGCTGCCGGCAAGCTTCTCGCCTTCCAGGCTGAACTTGAGCTTGCCCTTGCGATAGCCCTCCTGCGGGTCGCCCTGGGGTGTCCACACGCCACGGTCCCAGACGATCACGTCGCCGGCACCGTAATGCCCTTCGGGGATGTTCCCTTCAAAGGTGGCGTACTCCAGCGGGTGGTCTTCCACGTGAACGGCCAGCCGGCGCACGCCGGGGTCCAGGCTTGGCCCCTTGGGAATCGCCCAGCTCTTCAGGGTGCCGTCCAGTTCCAGGCGGAAGTCGTAATGCAGACGTGTGGCGTCGTGCTTCTGGATGCAGTACTGCAGCGCCTGGCTCTTGCGGGACTTCGGCCGTGCCTTGCCGGCGGGTTCCGGCGTGGCGGCGAAGTCACGCATGCGTTGGTAATCTTCGAGCGCCATGGCCAACCTCCGCGAGCTATGCCGGCGGCTATTCCAGCTTGCCGGCGTCGGTGGAAGTGTCGTTGGGGCCGCCCGGCGCCGAATGCCGGTCCGGATCGGTTGAAGGTTCCTCGCTGCCCGGCTGTGGCGCCACCAGCTGGCCGTCTTCGGTCACGGTACGGCCCTTGTGATCCTTGCGGGTTTCCACTTCTTCCTGCGGCGTGGGGTTGCCCATCGGGCTCGGACGTGACCCGGTATCGTCACGCGGAGTGCCGGCGGGAAACTGCGCCATCGCAGGCGCCGCAACCATTGCACTGAGCATTGCGCTGAGCAGCAGTCTTTTCATGTGGGATCTCCGCGTAGGCTGGGTAGTCATGGCTGTTACTTAATTTGGTCATCCCCCGCTGGTATGAGTTCAGGGGGGCGGCAACCGGTCCGCCCGACGGGTTCCGATAAGCGGCACTGGTCTGAAAAGGCTAGCTAGAGCGCCTGGGCGACTTAATCCGCTCAATGGACATATCGCCGCATTTACAAGGCGAACAGTGCTGCTACGGTTGAAGGACGTCGGAACGCCAGGGGTGCGCAGCGGATGCTGTACTGCGCTTTAGTCACCTCCTTTGCTAGGGAGGATTTATGAATACGCGTCTTCCTCTGTTCAAGATCGAAGCCATCCTGCACACCTACCTACGGCCGTTTCAGTGTGAATGCCGCGATGCTTCCGACAGTTCGCTCAGCGTGCGCCTCTACCATGAACCGCCAGATGAGGAACTGACTGTTCTCGGCATCTCCTACGACCAATGCCGCGACGCGGCCAATTTGGTGCGTCTGGCTCAGGAACTGCGCATCGAAATGTGCGCCACCCGCAGCACGCTGCCCGCCGAAACGAATCGGAGCGTGCGCACGGAGTGACCCGGCTCAGCGCGGCGTACGCGCGGCCCGGCCCCCGGCGGCCTGCCCCCGGCCCATGTACTTGAGGAACACATCGTGGCCGTAGCTGTGGGAGTGGGTCGCCTTCTGCCGGCCGAATCGCTGCCAGGCGCGTTCGTGCAGGTAGAACACCACGGTGTTGCACAGCGGCTCGATCAAGGCGACGGCGCCACCGATGACGGCGCTTCCGGTCAACGCATAAACGACGATGAAAGCCGTGGCGAAGTGCAGCACAGCGAAGGTCAGGGTCTTGACGAGCGGTCGTGGTCTCATGGACGGCTCCCGACGGACAGGCACGGCCGTTTGCGGTCCCGCAACGGCCCTGCGAAAGAGGATGGGGAAGGCCCGGCCGAGGTGGCCGGGCAATCAGGCAAGCCGTCTCAGCGCTTGGCTTCGACGTTGGGTTCCAGCGCGCGGGTCAGGTAGGCCTGGGTCAGCTCCGCCAGGTGGTCGCGCAGCCAGTCGGCCATGGCGACCTCTTCCACCAGGATGCGCTCGCAGACTTCCTTGGTCTGCATGTCGCCGACCGCTTCGGCGGCGGCAATCAGGATCTTGTAGGAGGCGATTTCGAGATTCTCGAAGACGTAGCCCATCTGCGCGCCTTTGACGATCTCGTCATTGACCATCATGCCGCCCATGGCCTGCCCCATCGCCATCATCTTGCCGCCGAGGTCCTTGAGGCCGGAATAGGACTTGTCGTAGCGCTGCAGGCAGCCTTCGATCAGCTTGGCCTGGTTCTGCGTCTCGGTGATGTGCTGCTCGATCCGCGCCTTGAGTTCGGGGTAATGCTCGATACGGCTTGCCTGCTTGTTCAGCATGGTCTCCGCCTGCGCTTCCATGGCATGCGCATCGCGCAGCCACTCGATGAGGCGTTCGGTACGGACGTCATTGCCGATCTGTGCACTTTGCATGGGATCACTCCTCAGGTCTGGAAAAGTCGGGGGGCGAATGTGGCCCGCTTGGTTTTGTGAAAGACCCTGCCAGCAAGAGTTCCCCCTACCCGACCGGCGCGCCCCCAGGCGCAACGGCCTGAACTTTTGCCAGACACAGCCTGTCACTGGCCCTGACGAACGGTTAACCGGAGCCCTCCGCCATCGAACTGCCCGCCTATCTCTTGCAATGGGATCAGTACATCAGCCAGCCAGCGCTGCGCACGCTCGCTGCAGCCTTGTTCGTGGTGCTGATCCTCAGCCTGTTCGGCCGTCTGCTGACCGCTCTGATGCTGCGCCTGGCGCGGGCCTTCCTGTTCACCCGCGAGCTGTCCGAACAGCTGGAAAAGCCCATCCGCGTGCTGCTGCCACTGATGGGCCTGCAGGGCGTCTGGACCTCGGCGCCTGATGACCTGCTGCTGATCGACGGCGCGCGGCATGTGACCACGCTTCTGATCATTGGCACCCTGACCTGGCTGGTGATGCGCCTGCTGCGCGGCCTTCAGCAGTTCATCCAACTGCGCAACCCGGTGGATGTGGTCGACAACCTGCGTGCCCGGCAGATCCAGACGCAATCTCGGGTATTGCTACGGACCCTGGCGTTCTTCGTTCTGCTGATCGGTGCCGCGGCGATGCTGATGACCTTCCCCGGCGCACGCCAGTTCGGTGCCAGCCTGCTGGCTTCGGCGGGGCTTGCAGGTCTTGCGGTGGGCTTTGCCGCGAGGCCGGTACTGGCCAACCTGATCGCCGGACTGCAGATCGCCATGACCCAGCCGATCCGCCTGGATGACGTGGTGATCGTCGAGAACGAATGGGGCCGCATCGAGGAAATCACCGGCACTTACGTGGTGGTGCGGATCTGGGACGACCGCCGGCTGGTCGTGCCGCTGCAGTACTTCATCGAAAAGCCTTTCCAGAACTGGACCCGTCGTGGCTCTAGCCTGATCGGCACAGTGTTTCTCTGGGCCGACTACAGCCTGCCTCTGGAGCCGCTGCGCGAGGAGCTGCGGCGGCTCTGCAAGGACGTTCCCGAACTGTGGGACGGTCGGGTCTGCGTGCTGCAGGTGACCGATGCCAGCGAGAAGTCCATCCAGCTGCGCGCCCTGGTCAGCTCCCCGGATTCGTCGCGCAACTGGGACCTGCGCTGCCACATCCGCGAGAATCTGCTGGGCTTCATCCAGCGGCAGTATCCGCATTCGCTGCCGCAGGTCCGGGCCGACCTGAGCGTCGGACACAAGCAGCGCGTCGATATGTCGCAACCGCAGCACGTCGAGCCGGAACGCCAGCCTCCGGTGTAGGCGTCAGGCGCCTTCACCCTGCTCGAGCTTCTGCACCAGCTGCGCATACTTGTTCTCCAGCTGGGTCAGGCCGTGCCGCGCCGCCTGCTTGCGAATCTCGACGCGGTCGCCGTCGAACTGCACCGTTTCGCTCACCACCACCTGTCGCTCGCCCCGCATCAGTGCATAGGCGTAGCACTGCGTGCCGCCTTCATCCTCCTGATCGTCGTCGGCCACGCCGGTATTGGCCACTGCCAGCGTGGCGACACTGGCGTTCAGCGCACCGATGGCCATCTCGCGGGCCACCTCTTCGCTGGTCAGGCCGAATTTCTCGATGGTCTCGAAATCCACGTTGAGCAGGCGGTTCTTGGCTTTCGGCGAGTAGACGACGAACCCGCTGTCGAGCACCTGGCCGCAACCCGGGATGTCACCCAGCAGCGAGGCCATCAAGCCGCAGGTACAGGACTCCGCGGTGGTCAGCTTGAGTTCCTCGCGCTGCAGGAATGCCACGACTCGTTCGATCTCCTGCATGTTTTTTGCTCCGCCACAAATGGGCCTTCAGGTTCGTGTTCTGAATTCGGAGCGGGTTGGCCTGGCGCGAGTTCCAACCGCGGTCGTCTGTTCTAGTTTTTTAAGAACTTCTACCGCGACATCGGGTCTGGTTTTTGGTAGGGCCGGCGCAGCTCTACCTGCCCTCGCGGCAGCTCCTAACAATCGTTTTTGCCTGGTCGTGTTCATGGTATGTGGCGGTCATCAGATCGTTGCATGGGAGAAATAAGCTCGTAGCTGGCACCGGCACCTGGAACGCCGGGGCTCTGGGGAGATCGTGATGAGTATTGCCGCTGTGAACGCCCGGCCTCTCGGACTACCGAAGGCCCAACCCGCTGTGCCCCCGGTTACTCGCCCTGCTCTGCAGATTCGCAGTAGCCACGATGACAAACGCAAGATCCTGTTCGTGACCTCCGAGCTGACCGACCTGGTCAAGACCGGCGGCCTCGCCGACGTGTCCGCCGCCCTGCCCCGAGCACTTGGCGCACGCCACGATGTGCGTGTGCTGATTCCCGGTTATTCGCAAGTCATCAACAGCGGCCACCCTATCCGCATTGTCGGCTCGCTGAGCGGATACGCCGAGGTACCCGGCTGCCGCATCGGCCGCATCGACATGCCGGATGGCCTGATCATCTATGTGCTGATCAGCCCTGAAATCTACGAGCGCGATGGTTCACCCTACGTCGACGGACACGGCAACGACTGGCTGGACAACCCGGTCCGCTTCGCCCGCCTCGGCCTGGC
This sequence comes from Stutzerimonas sp. Brlt_14, assembly GCF_051948915.1. Taxonomy (NCBI): domain Bacteria; kingdom Pseudomonadati; phylum Pseudomonadota; class Gammaproteobacteria; order Pseudomonadales; family Pseudomonadaceae; genus Stutzerimonas; species Stutzerimonas sp. Brlt_14. Next base: position 211,987 of record NZ_JAYJLM010000002.1, on the reverse strand, counting down.
CGCTGCCGAGATCGCCGCCGGCACCGCCTGCATCAGCTGGGCGCCAGAGCTGGTCCATGCCCATGACTGGCCGGCAGGTCTGGCACCGGCGTACATGCACTGGCGCGGACTGTCGACGCCCAGCGTGTTCACCATCCACAACCTCGCCTATCAGGGCAATATCGACATGTCCCAGCGGCGTCTGCTGGGCATTCCCGGCGAGGCCTGCGACCCGGAGCGCATGGAGTTCTACGGCAAGCTGTCGCTGCTTAAGGCCGGCATCGCCTATGCCAATCACGTCACCACCGTGAGCTCGACCTACGCCAGGGAGATCACCACGCCGGAGTTCGGCTGCGGTATGGAAGGGTTCCTCAGCATGAAGGCCCGCCAGGGCCTGCTCAGCGGCTTGCTCAACGGCATCGACGAAAGCTGGGAGCCGGAAAGCGACCCTTACCTCGTCAGCGGCTTCAGTGCCCGTGACTGGGCCGGCAAGCAGGCCAATGCCGCCTATGTGCGGGACGCGTTCGGGCTGGAGATGCGCGACGCTCCGCTGTTCGCCGTGGTCTCGCGCCTGGTGCATCAGAAAGGCGTGGACCTGACCCTCGATGTGGCCCATGCCATCGTCGAAGGCGGCGGTCAGCTGGCCATTCTCGGCCAGGGCGAGAGCCAGATCGAAGCGCAGGTCCGTCAGCTGGCCGAGCAGTATCCCGGACAGGTCGGAGCGCACATCGGCTTCAACGAGACCGACGCGCGCCGTCTGTTCGCCGGCAGCGACTTCCTGCTCATGCCGTCACGCTACGAGCCCTGCGGCCTGAGCCAGATGTACGCCCAGCGCTACGCCTCGCTGCCCATCGCCCGGCGTACCGGCGGGCTGGCGGACTCCATCGAGGACGGCATCACCGGCTTCCTGTTCGACGCACCCGACGCGGCCAGCTATCGCCAGGCCGTACAGCGCGCCCTGGCGGTGCATCACCACCCTGAACTGCTCGGCGCCATGCGCTGCCGGGCCATGGCGGCCGGATTCTTCTGGCGCCATGCCATCGAACCCTATGACGCGCTCTACCAGCAGCTGCTCGGGGAGCGCCGCGAGGTTCGTCTTTTAATCTGAAGAGGCTATTCAATGCACAAGCAGCGTGCCTTTATCGGGCATCACGGTCCGGAACTGCTGGATGACGGGACCACCCGCTTCAGGATCTGGGCGCCCGATGCGCAAAACGTCAGTCTGATCGTGGTTGGCGCCCAAACACTGCCGATGACCGCCAACGAAGATGGCTGGTACAGCATCGATGCCCCTTACGGAGCCGGCACCCTCTACCGCTTTCTCATCGACGATGAGTTACAGGTGCCGGACCCCGCCTCCCGCGCCCAGGCCGGCGACGTGCACGCGCCCAGCCTGGTCGTCGACACCAGCAGCAACTATCTGTGGCGCAACCCGAACTGGCTGGGCCGTCCCTGGGAGGAAACCGTCCTCTACGAGATGCACGTCGGGCTGTACGGCGGCTTCGCCGCCATGGAAAAACACCTCGCCGACCTGGCGGAGCTTGGCGTTACCGCCATCGAGCTGATGCCGATCGCTGAATTCCCCGGCGATCGCAACTGGGGCTACGACGGCGTCCTGCCCTATGCGCCGGAAGCCGCCTACGGAAGCCCGGAAGAACTCAAGCACCTGATCGACACCGCCCACGGGCTGGGCCTGATGGTCTTTCTCGACGTGGTCTACAACCACTTCGGGCCGGACGGCAACTACCTGGGCCGCTATGCCAAGCACTTCTTCCGCCACGACCAGCAGACGCCCTGGGGCGACGGCATCGATTTCCGCCGCCGCGAAGTGCGCGACTTCTTCATCGACAACACCCTGATGTGGCTGTTGGACTACCGCTTCGACGGGCTGCGCTTCGACGCCGTGCATGCGATTCCCGACCGCAGTTTCCTCACCGAGCTGGCCGAGCGCGTGCACGCCAGCGTCGAGCCTGGCCGCCACGTGCACCTGGTACTGGAAAACGAGGACAACCGCGCCAGCCTGCTGACCGCCGGCTTCACTGCGCAGTGGAACGACGACGGCCACAACGTGCTGCATGCCCTGCTCACCGACGAGAGTCAGGGCTACTACGCCGACTATCACCAGGACGCCACGACCAAGCTGGCGCGTTTCCTCGGTGAAGGCTTCATCTACCAGGGGCAGAACAATCGTCGCGGTGAAGCACGTGGCGAGCCCAGCGGCCATCTGCCGCCGACCTCCTTCGTGCTGTTCCTGCAGAACCATGATCAGACCGGCAACCGCGCCTTCGGCGAGCGCCTGGTCAGCCTGGCCGATGCCGACGCATTGCGTGCTGCTACCGCCGTGCTGCTGCTGTCGCCCATGGTGCCGCTGTTGTTCATGGGCGAGGAATGGGGGGCGCGCCAACCATTCCTGTTCTTCACCAGCCACCACGGCGAACTGGCCGATGCAGTGCGCGAAGGGCGGCGCAACGAGTTCGCCGAGTTTGCCGAGTTCGCCGACGAAGCCACCCGCGAGCGCATTCCCGACCCCAACGCGGTTTCCACCTTCGAAAATTCGCGCCCGGATTTCAGCGCCCGCCAGGAACCTGGGCATGCCGAATGGTATGCGCTGTATCGCGAGTTGCTGAGCATCCGCCACCGGGAGATCGTGCCGCGCCTGCAGGGTGCGCACTTTCTCGAATCCCGTGTGCTGGCGCAAGCGGCGGTGCTCTCCCGCTGGCAGCTCGGCGATGGCAGCCGGCTGCGTCTGGAGCTCAACCTTGGCACCCAGGCCGCACCCCTTCCGACGGCATCGATCAGCGGCGAGCTGCTGTTCGCCAGCCGCGAGGCCACGCATGCGCATGACCAGTTGGCACCTCGTATGGCCAGGCTGTATCTGGAGAAAGCCACATGAGTGACGAAGCCCTGATCCGCCTGGCTGACGCAGCCGGGTTGTCCATCGACTGGGTGGACGCCGACAACCGTCAGCAGCGGGTGGAGCCGCAAGTACTGCGTGAAGTGCTCGGTTGCCTCGGACTCGAGGCAGATACCGATCAGCAGATCGAAGCCAGCCTGAAAGTCATCGCGCATCAGAACAACCACGGCGGCGTACCGCCGCTGCTGACCTGCGACCAGAACGCCGTGCTGGAGCTGGCGGCCTACTTCCCGCCGTCCAGCCGTTACGAACTGGTGGCCGAACAGGGCGACGTGCTGCACGGCACGCTGGACGACCAGGCACGGCTGCATGTGCCGGACACCCCCGGCTATCACCGCCTGAGGATCGACGAGACCGAACTGACCGTGGCGGTCGCGCCGCCCTCGTGCCCCACGGTTGCGCAGCTCGCCGGCCCGAACGCCTGGGGGCTGACGGCCCAGCTGTACAGCCTGCGCCGACCGGGCGACGGCGGGCTGGGCGACACCCAGGCGCTGGAAGCACTGGTGCGCAATGCCGGTGCCCATGGAGCCGACGCGCTAGGCATCAGCCCGGTGCATGCCATGTTCGGTGCGCATATCAATCAGTACAGTCCCTACTCGCCCTCCAGCCGACTGTTTTACAACGTGCTGCACGCGGCGCCGGGCTCCATTCTCGGCGAGTGGCCGGTGCGTCAGGCCATCGAGGCGTGCGGACTCGGCGAGGAGCTGGAGCGCCTCGAGCGACTGGACCTGATCGACTGGCCTGCCGTGGCGCAATCGCGTCAGCGCCTGCTGCGCCAGCTGTTCGACGACTTCAGCCAGGGCGAGAACCCGCAACAGGCCGATTTCGACAGTTTTCGCGCCAATGGCGGCGAAGCGCTGGAGAACCATTGTCGTTTCGAGGCGCTGCACCAGCATCTGCGTGACGCCGAAGGCCATCCGCAGCATTGGCCCAACTGGCCGCAGGACTACCGCGACCCGGCCAGCCCGGCAGTGGAACGCTTCGCCCGCGAACATGCCGACGAGGTCAGCTATCACGCCTTCGGCCAGTGGCTGATGGCGCGCGGGCTCGAGCGCGCACAGGTTGCCGCACGCAGCGCAGGCATGCGCATCGGTCTGGTCTCCGACCTTGCCGTCGGCGCCGACGGCGGTGGCAGCCAGGCCTGGAGCCGCCAGGGCGAACTGCTCGCTTCGCTGAGCGTCGGCGCACCGCCGGATGTGATGAACCGCGACGGACAGAACTGGGGCATCTCCGCGTTCTCGCCCTGGGGCCTGCGTCAGCATGGCTTCCGGGCCTATATCGAAATGCTGCGCGCCAATCTCGCCCACGCCGGCGGCATGCGCATCGACCACGTGCTGGGCCTCAAGCGCCTGTGGGTGGTGCCGGCCGGCGCCGACCCCAAGCGCGGCGTGTACCTCAACTTCCCCTTCGACGACATGCTGCGCCTGCTCTGCCTGGAGGCCTGGCGGCATCAGGCGGTGATCCTCGGCGAGGATCTCGGCACCATTCCCCACGGGTTTCGCGACGTGCTCGCCGCCAAGGGCATCCTCGGCATGCGGGTACTGCTGTTCGAACAGCACGACGGCCATTTCCAGCGTGCCGACCAGTATTCCGACCAGGCCCTGGCGACCAGTACCACCCACGACATCCCGACCCTGAGGGGCTGGTGGAACGGCCATGACATCGACTGGCGCATCAAGGTCGGTCAGGTGCAGGAAGCCGATCGCGATCAGCAATGGCGTTCCCGCGAACATGAGCGCGCCGGGCTCAACCGTGCGCTCTGCGAGGATGGCGGAAAAGATCCTCATCATCTGCTGAGCGCCGAACAAGCCGTCGATGCAGCGGCCTGTTTTCTCGGCCACACCCGCGCGCCGCTGGTGTTGTTTCCGGTCGAGGACGCCCTCGGCCTGGAGGAACAGACCAACATGCCGGGCATCGTCGAAACCCATCCCAACTGGCGTCGCCGCTATCCCGGCGACAGTGCAACGCTGCTCGACGGCGAAGCCAGCCGCCGGCGCCTGGAATGCCTGGCGCAGGCACGCCGCAACCATCGTGGAGCTGCGCATCGATGAAAGACCTTACCGCGACCCTGCGACTACAGTTTCACCGCGACTTCACCCTGGATCACGCCACCGCACTGGTGGATTACTTCGCCGAACTCGGCATCAGCCACATCTACGCTTCACCGCTGCTCACAGCCCGCCCGGGCTCCATGCACGGCTATGACGTGATCGACCCGACCCGCATCAACCCGGAACTGGGCGGCGAGCCGGCGCTGCAGCGTCTCGTTGAGGCCCTGCGCGGCAAGGGCATGGGACTGATCCTGGACATCGTCTCCAACCACATGGCCGTGGGTGGTTCCGGTAACGCCTGGTGGCTGGACGTGCTCGAATGGGGTCGCCGCAGCCCCTATGCGCAGTTCTTCGACATCGAATGGAATTCGCCGGACCCCCTGCTCGAAGGGCAGCTGCTGGTGCCCTTCCTGGGCAGTGACTATGGCGAGGCGCTGCAACAGGGCACCGTTAAACTGCGCCTGGATATCGACAATGGCGCCCTGTACGCCGAGCACTACGAGCATCGCTTCCCGATCACCCCGCCGAGCTACGGCGAGGTACTGCGCGCCGCCGAGCATCCGCAGCTGCGGGCGCTGGCACAGCATTTCGATGCACTGAAGACCGAGCCGGCGCCTTACCAGACCGCTCGCCTGCTGCGGGCCGACCTGGCCGAACAGCTGCAGGACGCTGAAACGCGACAGGCGCTGGAGCAGGCGCTGAACTGCTACGACTCGACCAGCGAGGACGGCTTCAAGCGCCTGCACGGCCTCCTTGAACGCCAGCATTATCGACTGGCCAGCTGGCGCACCGCCGGCGACGACATCAACTGGCGACGCTTCTTCGACATCAACGAGCTGGGCGGCCTGCGCGTCGAGCGGCCGGTGGTGTTCGAGGAAACCCACGCCAAGATCTTCGAGCTGATCGGCGACGGCCTGGTCGATGGCCTGCGCATCGACCACATCGACGGTCTGGCCGACCCACGCGGCTACTGCCGGCGCCTGCGCCGTCGTGTCGACCGGCTCAATGCCGGCCGTCCGTCGGAAGCGGTACAGGATCACGTGCCGATCTACGTCGAAAAGATCCTCGCCGGTGGCGAGCGACTGCATGACGACTGGGGCGTGGACGGCACCACCGGCTACGAGTTCATGAACCAGGTGTCGCTGCTGCAGCATGACCCGGCTGGCGAAGCGGTGCTCTGCTCGCTGTGGAGCGAGACCAGCGGGCGCACCACCGATTTCATGGAAGAGGCCCGCCAGGCCCGCCAGCTGGTGCTGACCGGTCCCTTGGCCGGCGATTTCGAAACCGTCGCCCAGGCGTTGCTACAGGTGGCTCGCGGCGACGTGATGACTCGCGACATCACCCTCGGCGCGATCCGTCGAGCGCTGCTGGAGCTGATCATTCACTTCCCGGTGTACCGCACCTATATCGCCGCGTCAGGCCGGCGCAAGGCGGACGAGCCGTTCTTCCAGCAGGCGCTGGAAGGCGCGAAGACAACCCTGGGCGAAGCGGACTGGCCGCTGCTGGAGCATCTGCAGCGCTGGCTGGGCGGCGAGAGTCTGCGTCAGCTGCCGCGCCACCTGCGCAAGATTCGCCGCTACGCCTGCACACGCTTCCAGCAGCTGACCTCGCCGGCGGCCGCCAAGGCCGTCGAAGACACCGCCTGCTACCGCTCCGGCATCCTGCTCTCGCGCAACGACGTGGGCTTCGACCCGCAGCACTTCAGCGCACCCGCGCAGGCCTTTCACGATGAATGCCTGCAACGCGTCGAGCATTTCCCGCGCAACCTGCTGACCACCGCCACCCACGATCACAAGCGCGGCGAGGACACCCGTGCGCGCATCGCGGTGCTCAGCGAGCGCGCCGACTGGTTCGCCGGCAAGGTCCGCCACTGGCGCGAACTGGCAGCAGGACAGATCCGCCAGCTGGACGATGGCCCCGCGCCCTCGCCCGCCGACGAGCTGATGCTGTTCCAGATCCTGCTCGGCAGCTGGCCGCTGGACCTGCAGGCGGACGACCGACCCGCCATGGAGCAGTACAGCGCGCGCATTCTGCAATGGCAGGAAAAGGCCTTGCGCGAAGCCAAGCTGCGCACCACCTGGAGCGATCCCAACGGCGACTACGAAGGCGCCTGCCGGCAATACGTGGAGCACCTGCTGCTGGCCGCCGAAGGCGCACCATTACGGGACGAAATCGCCGCCGCAGCCGCTGAGCTGGCGCCCGCCGGTGCATTGAACAGCCTCGTGCAGACCTTGCTGCGCATGACCACCCCCGGTGTGCCGGATCTCTACCAGGGCGCCGAGTTCTGGGACCTGAGCCTGGTGGACCCGGACAATCGCCGCCCCGTGGACTTCGCCGCGCGCCGCAACAGCCTCGAGCAGCCCGCAACGCCTGACCAGCTGCTGCAAAGCTGGCATGACGGTCGCATCAAACAGCTGGTGATCAGCCGCACGCTGCAGGCTCGTCGACGTTTTCCGCGGCTGTTCACCGAGGGCCGTTATCTGCCGCTTTCGGTGAGCGGCGAGCAGGCCGAGCGCCTGCTCGCCTTCGCTCGCGAACTGGACGGGCAATGGCTGGTGGTGGTGGTGCCGCGGCTGGCTGCCGGCCTGCTGAGCGACAGCAGACAACCTCGGATTCCAGCGCAGCGTTGGGGCGATACCCGCATCGCATTGCCCGAGGCGCTGGACGGTAGTGAGTTCGAGCGACTTTTCGACGGAACGACAGTCACATCCCAACAAGCCAGCCTCGAGGCTGCGCGCGTTCTGGACGGCTTGTCGGTGGCCGTCCTGCATACGTCTACGAGAGCAACAGGAGAATCCCAACAATGAGTGCAGAAGAAAAACGTATCCGCGAGTTCGCCTACCAGATCTGGCAGTCCGAAGGCTGCCCGCACGGTGAGGAAGAGCGTCACTGGGAGATGGCTCGCAAGCTGGTCGAGGCCGAAAAAGGGGCCCCCGTGGCCAAACCGGCGACCCGCGCGCGCAAAACCGCCACCAAGCCCACCGACGCCACACCGAAGGTCAAGGAAGCGCCGGCTGCGAAGCCCCGCGCGAGCCGTGCCAGTGCCAAGGCTGATACCGCCAAGGCGGACACCGACGCCAAGGCCGGCACACCGGAAACCATCAAGAAGACCCGTACCCCGCGCGCAAAGAAGGAAAGCTGACCGGCGGCAGGCAATCTTGTCGGCGTCGGTTCGGTCTAATGACCGTCCGCGCCGACAGGCGCTTCGCTGTGCCTTCCTGAATCCGTCCTTGGAGTTTTCAATGAGTAAGAAAAAGCCCCACGCGCCACAGGTCATGACCCCTTCCAGGATTCGCGAGGGCCTGCCCTTCCCTCTCGGGGCGACCTGGGACGGCTTGGGCGTGAATTTCGCCATCTTTTCCGCACACGCCACCAAAGTGGAGCTGTGCCTGTTCGATGCCAGCGGTGAAACCGAGATCGAGCGCATCGAACTGCCCGAGTACACCGACGAGATCTGGCACGGCTACCTGCCCGACGCCCACCCCGGTCAGATCTATGGCTATCGCGTGCACGGGCCCTACGACCCGGAGAACGGTCATCGCTTCAACCCCAACAAGCTGCTCATCGACCCCTACGCCAAACAACTGGTGGGCGAGCTGAAATGGTCGGAAGCGCTGTTCGGCTACACCATCGGCCATCCCGACGGCGATCTCAGCTTCGACGAGCGCGACAGCGCGCCCTTCGTGCCCAAGTGCAAGATCATCGACCCGGCCTTCACCTGGGGCCGCGACCATCCGGTGCAGGTGCCCTGGGATAAGACGATCATCTACGAGACCCACGTGCGCGGTTACACCATGCGCCACCCGTCCGTGGCCGATGACGTACGCGGCACCTTCGCCGGCTTCAAGACGCCGGAAGTCATCGACTACATCCGCAAGCTCGGCGTCTCTTCCGTCGAGTTCCTGCCCATTCATGCCTTCGTCCAGGACCAGCATCTGCTGGAAAAGGGCATGAGCAACTACTGGGGCTACAACAGCATCGCCTTCTTCGCACCGCATCCGAAGTATCTGGCCAGCGGCAAGATCACCGAATTCAAGGAAATGGTCGCGCACCTGCACAATGCCGACCTCGAGGTGATCCTCGACGTGGTCTACAACCACACGGCCGAAGGCAACGAGCTGGGCCCGACGCTGTCCATGCGCGGCATCGACAATGCCTCCTACTATCGCCTGATGCCGGACGACAAGCGCTACTACATCAACGATTCCGGCACCGGCAATACGCTGGACATGAGCCACCCCTGCGTACTGCAGATGGTCACCGATTCGCTGCGCTACTGGGCCACCGAGATGCACGTGGACGGCTTCCGCTTCGACCTGGCGACCATTCTCGGTCGCGAGCACTACGGCTTCGACGAGCGTCACGGCTTCCTCGTCGCCTGTCGCCAGGACCCGGTGCTGGCCAAGACCAAGCTGATCGCCGAACCTTGGGACTGCGGCCCCGGCGGCTATCAGGTCGGTGGCTTCCCACCGGGCTGGGCCGAGTGGAACGACCAGTTCCGCGACACCGTGCGGTCGTTCTGGAAAGGGGATGACGGCCAGCTGGCCGACTTCGCCAGCCGCCTGACCGGCTCCGGCGACCTCTACAACCAGCGCGGGCGTCGGCCGTTCAGCTCGGTCAACTTCGTCACCGCCCACGACGGCTTCACCCTCAAGGACCTGGTGTCGTACAACCACAAGCACAACGAGGACAACGACGAGGACAACCGCGACGGCAGCGACAACAACCTGTCCTGGAACCACGGCGTGGAAGGCCACACCGACGATCCGGAGATCAACGAGCTGCGCTATCGGCAGATGCGCAACTTCCTCGCCACGCTGCTGTTCTCCCAGGGCACCCCGATGATCGTCGCCGGTGACGAGTTCGCCCGGACCCAGCACGGCAACAACAACGCCTATTGCCAGGACAGCGAGATCGGCTGGGTGAACTGGGACATCAGCGAGGACAGCTACGGCCTGCTGGGCTTCGCCCGCAAGCTGATCCGCCTGCGTCAGCGCTTCCCGATGCTGCGCCGCAGCCGCTTCCTGGTCGGCGCCTACAACGAGGAACTGGGGGTCAAGGATGTCACCTGGCTGGCGCCGAATGCCGAAGAGATGACCATCGAGCAGTGGGAAGATGCACACAACCGCTGCATGGGCATGCTCCTCGACGGCCGTGCCCAGCCGACCGGCATCCGCCGCGCCGGTTCGGATGCGACGCTGCTGATCATCGTCAACTCGCACCACGACCTGGTGAATTTCACGCTGCCCGAGGTGCCCCAGGGCATCTACTGGAACCGCCTGATCGACACCAACCACCCCACCGCGCGGCCGGAACGTTTCGACTTCAACGACGAGTACGCCGTCACCGGCCGCTCGCTGTTGCTGCTGGAACTGATCAAGGCTGACGAGTGATGAAGCGCCCCGGACCGTGACAGGTTCGGGGCGACGTCGCCTGGCCCGTCGCGTTCTGACGCTGTCGGCTGCCCACACCGCTACGGCGTGGGCTCCCGCTTCGGCCGGCCGGGGCGTCCGTCCGCATTTCTCGCAACGACAAAAACCACCTGGAAAAACGACATGCGGCAGTGAACCTCGCCGCGTGACGCCAGTCCCAAAATCCAGCGCGGCCCCCTTAAACAACCAACGGATTCGTTCTGCTCGTCGCCGGCAGCCTTGTCTTTTCCGTGATGGATCACACGTCATGCTCTCTCTGCGACCGCTCATCTATCCCCTTCTGCTACTGATCGGGCTGGCTCCGCTGGCTCCCAGCTTCGCCTCCAGCAAGCAAGCGAAAGCAACCGACAAACCGGGCTCGGTACGGCTGCTCATCAACCGTGCCGGCAGCGGCAAGGCCATGGATGTCAGCAATACCCTGGAGGTACCGGTGGAGGTGACGCTGCGCCTGACGCGCATGGTCAACGTGGCGGGCGTCGGCAACGGCGTGATCCGCAAGACGGTGCCGGCCAACAGCCGAGTACGCGTCGCCACGCTGAGCAAGCGTCAGGCGGGCGGGCCGATCATGTTCAAGCACTCGTTCAGCTATGCGCTGATCTTCTCGCCGGAGCCGGATCAGCCTGGTGTCGTCGATGGCCCGGCCTACGCCCTGCCGTGGCAAGGAGGACCGTTCCGGATCTCCCAGGGCGCCGGCGGCGACTTCAGTCACAACTCGCCGAGCGGCCGTTATGCGGTGGATATCGCGATGCCGGTGGGCACGCCCATCGTCGCGGCCCGCGCCGGGACCGTGGTGAAGGTTCGCGACGGCCAGGGCGGGCGGCTGCCCGACCCGGCCGGCAACCATGTGCGCATCGAGCACGACGACGGCACCCACAGCGCCTATCTGCACCTGAGCCGGGGCTCGGTGCGGGTCAAGCCGGGGCAGCGCGTGGAAGTCGGCACGCTGCTCGGCAAGTCCGGCAATACGGGCCGCAGTACCGGCCCACACCTGCATTTCGTGGTACAGAAGCCCTACGGCGCGGCGATGGTGTCGATCCCCTTCCGCTTCAACCAGCCGGTGGAATCGCTGCCCAACTTCGCGCTGAGCAGCCAGTGATGAACTAGAGCATGCGCTGCATGATGTCGTCGCGCTTCACCAGCCGGTGATACAGCGCAGCGCCGATATGCCCGATCACCAGCAGTACGGTCAGCCAGGCCAGCGGCGAGTGCAGACCACCGATCGAGGCCGCCCAGGCGATCTCAGGCCCCTTCTCCACCAGCTGCTGGCCGAACACCTTCAGACCGTAGCCATTGCCGACCAGATAGAGCACGCCGGTGATCGGCATCGCCACCATGCAGGCATACAGCGCCAGGTGCCCAGCCTTGACCAGCCAGGCCGTGGCCGGGTCGTGCAGCGGCCGTCGGCTCAGCTGGCTGGCCGACCAGAAGATCCGCAGCAGCACCAGAACCAGCAGCACGGCCCCCAGAGAAACGTGCCAGGGCACCAGCGTCTGCCCGACCCAGTGCTCCCCCTCTTCGATGCGGTCACCCAGCTTGAGGAACTGCCAGACGATCAGCAGCGCCATCAGCCAGTGAAATACCCGAGAAACGGTGCCATAGCGGCTTCTGGAATCCAGCGCGCGGTTTTCGGCCGGCTGTGCGGCTGGCTCGGCACCGGTTTCGGTCTGCCAGGCGATGCCAAGCGGCTCGTCGCCGGCCATGCGCGCTAGGTGATCGGCGACCACTTTCTGCAATTGCTGCAGCTGTGCCCGATCGGTGGACTCCAACCGCGCGTCCAGCACGCCCTCGTTGGCGCGCAGGCTGCAGCGGCCGAGCGGCAGTTCGATGTCGCCGCCCTGCTCGTCCAGCTGCACGGGAAACTTGTGCCGCCAGTGATTGCACAGGCGCTTGATCAGGCGCGACGGATTGCTCGCCGTGATTCGGCTTTGTGATCGGTACATGGTGTTCCCCTCGATGAAATGTGCGCGTCAGCCAAAACGGTAGGCTGACAGCGTGGTGTGCATGACGCGGTCGCTGAAGACCTTGCGTCCGTTCGAATCACCCGCTGCGCCGGCAGCCACCAGCAGCGGGATCAGGTGTTCCTCGGCCCTCGGCGGATGACACAGGCGCGCCGCCGGAGCGTCTTCCCAGCGCTGCAGCGCCCGGTCTCGCTCGCCGGGCGGCAGTTCGACCGCAGCGGTGAGCCAATGATCGAATTCGTCCGAAATCGGAGCGAAACGCGGGTCGCCATAGCCGCGCATGTTGTGAAAGCTCATGCCGCTGCCGACGATCAGTACGCCCTCGCCGCGCAACGCCTGCAGCGCGCGACCGGCCTCGATGTGTGCCCGCGGGTCGAGGTCGCTGCGCAACGAGAGTTGCACCACCGGGATGTCCGCGTCCGGGAACATCAGCTTCAGCGGGATGAACATGCCGTGGTCGAAGCCACGCTGGGCATCCTCACGACCGCCAAGTGCCGCACCGTCGAGCAAGCCGGCGATTCGGCTGGCCAGTGCCGGATCGCCCGGTGCCGGATAGCGCAGTTCATAGGTGTGCGGCGGAAAGCCGTGATAGTCGTAAATCAGCGTGGGGCGTGCGGCCGTGGTCACGCTGAAGGTCGACTGCAGCCAGTGGCCGGAAACCAGGACAATGGCGGTCGGCCTCGCCGGCAGGGTCGCGGCGATGCCCTTTAGGAAGGCCGCCATGGCATTCCAGGCGGTTGGCGGGTTCCAGTCCATGAAGAAACAAGGGCCGGCACCGTGCGGTACGAACAGGGTCGGTATTGTCTGGCCGGCGCCCGACGTGCTGAATGAGGTCATCGCATGAACTCCCGGAACGGATATGCGGGCATCATGGCTTACACTCAGAGGTGCGAGAACCTGGCATTACAAGGCGACACCTTTTACTGATAGTGAGAAATACCATGCTCGATCGCATCACCGGCATGCGTGTGTTCGTTCGCGCTGCCAGCGCTGGAAGCCTGTCGGCAGCAGCGCGGCACCTGGAGATGTCCCCGGCGATGGCCAGCAAGCACGTGGATGCGCTGGAACGCCGCCTGGGCGTCAAGCTGTTCCATCGCAGCACCCGCCGCCTGAGCCTGACCGAGGCAGGCGGCAACTACCTGGAGGCTTGCCAGCGCATCCTCCCGGAGATCGACGAGGCGGAAGCCAGCGTCGCCTCCCAGCGGGTGGAAGCCACCGGGCTGCTACGGATGAACGTGCCCTTGACCTTCGGCACGCAGTTCATCGCCCCGCTGATCCCCGAATTCAGCCGCCGCCATCCGGCGGTAAAGGTGGAGCTGGGCCTGACCGACAGCCAGGTCGACCTGCTCGATGGTGGCTGGGACATGGCCGTGCGCATCGGCCGACTCGAGGACAGTCCCTTGCAGGCCAGGCGTCTGGCAGATTGCCCGCTGCTGGTGTGCGCCGCGCCGAGCTATCTGGACCAGCGGGGCGTACCGCGCAGTGTCGCTGACCTCGGCCAGCACAACTGCCTGGGCTACAGCCTTTCGGCGCTGGCGGGGGGCAAGCACTGGGCCTTCGGCGAGCACGCCGAGCTGCGCGTCGCCGTCAGCGGCGACCTGCTCGCCAACAACGGCGAGGCGCTGGTGGCGGCGGCCGTGGGCGGCCAGGGGGTGATCTATCAGCCGCAGTTCATCGTCGCCTCCGCCCTGCGCAGCGGCGAGCTGGTGGCGCTGGAGCTGGACCAGCCGTGCATGGGGCTGGGTGGCATTCATGTGGTCTACCCGCCTGACCGGCGGCCGCCGGCCAAGGTCCGGGTCATGATCGATTACCTGGTCGACGCCTTTGCCGGCGAGCTGCCCTGGAGCCTGCCGCCCGCCTGACCGCCCTTCCCGCCTTTCAGCCGGTCACCCTAGTCGTCCGCAGCAGCCTTACCCCCCTAGAAAGCGGCGAGCCCACGTCGCATCGAAATCGCCGCACCAGAAAAAGATGAACCGCCAACGCCGGGAAAAGTCGGAACAGATGTGCCCGGCGAATCCCGTCGTGCGCGCGAGTATTCCAGTACCCCGCGGAGCCTTCGATCCGAACATTCGCGCCGGTCTTCTTTCCCGCCGTGCAGCCTGCTCGTCCGCTCCGCCAGCATCCGTCCCGGTCCGCGAGCCGGGCCAATGGAGTGACCATGAAAGCTGTTGTCTACCACGCCGTTGGCGATATCCGTTTCGAAGACGTGCCGGAACCACGCATCCTGGCGCCCACCGATGCCATTGTGCGCATCACCGCATCGGCGATCTGCGGCACCGACCTGCACTTCGTGAGGGGCACCGTCAGCGGCATGCAGCCGGGCACCATTCTCGGCCACGAAGGTGTCGGCATCGTCGAAGCCCTGGGCGCCGATGTGCGCAACCTGCAGATCGGTGATCGGGTCGTCATCCCCTCCACCATCGCCTGTGGCAACTGTTCCTATTGCCGGGCCGGCTACTTCGCCCAGTGCGATGGCGCCAACCCGAACGGCAAGGAGGCCGGCACCTCGTTCTATGGCGGTCCGCAGACCACCGGACCATTCCATGGTCTGCAGGCTGAGAAGGCCCGTATCCCGTTCGCCAACATCGGGCTGGTCAAACTGCCACCGGAGATCAGCGACGATCAGGCGATTCTGCTCTCTGACATCTTCCCCACCGGCTACTTCGGCGCCGAGATGGCCGAGGTGGGCAGCGGCGACACCGTGGCGGTGTTCGGGTGCGGCCCGGTGGGCCAGTTCGCCATTGCCAGCGCCAAGCTGCTGGGCGCTGGCCGGGTGTTCGCCATCGACCGCCATGACGATCGTCTGCGCATGGCGCAGCGCCAGGGCGCGGAGGCGATCAACTTCGATCGCGAAGACCCCGTCGAGACGCTCAAGCGGCTCACCGGCGGTATCGGTGTTGACCGGGTGATCGATGCCGTGGGCGTGGATGCCGAACATGGTTGCTGCGGCGCCGCGGCGACCTCCAGCTCGGCTCAGGGTCAGCTCTGGCAGCCCGGCGATGCTCCCTCCCAGGCGCTGGAATGGGCGGTGCAGAGCATCGCCAAGGCCGGCACGCTGTCGATCATAGGCGTCTACCCACCAGATGCGATGACCTTCCCCATCGGCATGGCGATGAACAAGAACATCACCATCAACATGGGCAACTGCCACCACCGCAAGTACATCCCGCGGCTGATCGAGATGGTCCAGGCGCGGCGTATCGACCCGGCGAAGATCCTCACCCAGGTGAAGCCGATGACCGACGTGATCGCGGCCTTCGAGTCGTTCGATCGACGGCAGAACGGCTGGATCAAGGTTGAACTGCAGCCACAACGCAGCGATGCGCGCGGCAGCGAAGAGCGGGTGCTGGATGAGGCGGTGGCCGAAACCTTCCCCGCCAGCGACCCGACCAGCATGCAGAATCCACGCTGACCCGAGGGCAGGCCATGGCGGGTATCCACATCGGCATCTCCGGCTGGCGTTACGCGCCCTGGCGCGGCGACTTCTACCCCAAGGGGCTGACGCAGAAAAAGGAGCTGCGTTTCGCCTCGCGGGCGGTGAGCAGCATCGAGATCAACGGTTCGTTCTATTCACTGCAGACCCCGGAGCGCTACGCGGACTGGTACGAGGACACGCCCGAGGGCTTCGTCTTCAGCATCAAGGGGCCGCGCTACATCACCCACATCCGCCGGCTCAACGAGGTGGAAAAGCCGCTGGCCAACTTCTTCGCCTCGGGCATCTTCCAGCTCAAGGAAAAGATGGGGCCGATCCTCTGGCAGTTCCCACCCTCGTTCAAGTTCGATCCCGAGCTGTTCGAATCCTTCCTCCGCCAGCTGCCCCACGACAGCGAAGCGGCGCTGGCTATCGCCAAGGGTTGCGAACCACGCATGGAAGGTCGCAGCTACCTGGCCATCGACCGCAAGCGCCCCATGCGCCATGCGGTGGAGATCCGCCACACGAGCTTCGTCGATCCCGCCTTCGTCGACCTGCTGCGCAAGTACCGGGTCGCCCTGGTGGTGGCCGATACCGCAGGCAAATGGCCGCACCAGGAAGATCTCACCAGCGACTTCGTCTACATCCGCCTGCACGGTGCCGAGGAGCTCTACACCAGCGGCTACACCGATGCCGCACTGGATGACTGGTGTCAGCGGATCAGACGCTGGAGCGAGGGCAGCCAGCCCGACGACGCACGGCTGATCAGCGAGAAGAAACCGCGGGCCCGGCGTTCGCGGGACGTGTACTGCTATTTCGACAACGACGTGAAGGTCCGCGCGCCCTACGACGCGCGGCAACTGCTGCGCCGGCTCGGCCTGGACGAACAGCTGCAGGCCACGCCCGGTCAACTAGAAGGAGCAATGGTTTGACCCTGGACAAAGACCATCCCATCGAAAGCGCCGATCTCGATGCCCACATGGCCACGGCGGTCAATTCGATCCGCATCCTCACGGTCAACACCCACAAGGGCTTCACCGCCCTCAACCGCCGCTTCATCCTGCCCGAGCTGCGCGAAGCGGTGCGCAGCGTGTCAGCGGACGTGGTGTTCCTGCAGGAGGTGCTGGGCACTCACGAAAAGCACGCGATGCGCTTTCACAACTGGCCGAAGACGCCCCAGTACGAGTTTCTCGCCGACAGCATCTGGACCGATTTCGCCTACGGGCGCAATGCGGTCTATCCCGACGGCGACCATGGCAACGCCCTGCTCTCGAAATTTCCCATCATCCGCTACGAGAACCTCGACATCTCCATCGCCGGCCCCGAGCGTCGCGGCCTGCTGCACAGCGTGCTGCAAGTGCCGGGGCACGAGGAGTTCCATGCCATCTGCGTGCACCTGGGGTTGCGTGAGCCGCATCGCGCGCAACAGCTGGAGCTGCTCTGCAACCTGCTCGACTCGCTGCCCCAGGGTGCCCCGGTGGTGGTGGCCGGTGACTTCAACGACTGGCGGCTACGGGCTACGCACACCCTGGACCGCTGCGCCGGCCTGCACGAAGTGTTCGCCGTCGCCCATGGCCAGGTGGCCAAGACCTTCCCCGCGCGCTGGCCGATGCTGCGCCTGGACCGCATCTATGTGCGCAATGCCACCAGTCACAAGCCGCGAATACTTGGTAACAAACCCTGGACGCACTTGTCCGATCATCTGCCCCTAGCGGTGGAGATACATCTATGAGTTACCACTGGAGAGACGGGAATCGCCTTCAGTTACTGGAAAACGGCGAAGAGTTCTTTCCTCGAGTGTTCGAGGTCATCGCCCAGGCCAAGAAAGAGGTGTTGCTGGAAACCTTCATCCTGTTTCAGGACAAGGTCGGCAACGAGTTGCAGAAAGCTCTGATCGCTGCGGCAGAGAATGGCGCCAGCGTCGACGTCACGGTCGACGGCTACGGCTCGGCCGACCTGCATGGCGAGTTCGTCACGGCCATGACCCGTGTGGGCGTACGCATCCACATGTTCGACCCCGGCAAGCGTCTGCTCGGCCGCCGGCTCAACGTGTTCCGCCGTATGCACCGCAAGATCGTGGTGGTCGATGGCGAGGTTGCCTTCATCGGCGGCATCAACTTCTCCGCCGATCACCTCGGTGACTTCGGCCCTGCTGCCAAGCAGGACTACGCCCTACAGGTGGAAGGCCCGGTGGTGCGCGACATCCATCACTTCGCCCTGAGCCAGATCGCCCCGAACAAGCCGCCGCAGCACCGCTGGTGGCGACGCCGCGTGCGCCAGCAGACGCCGGGCTACGGCCGCATCAGCCGCGGCGAGGCACGCGCACTGTTCGTCGTTCGCGACAACGATCAGCACCGCAACGACATCGAAGAGCACTACCTGCAAGCGATTCGAGATGCCCGCTCCAGGTTATTGATTGCAAACGCTTATTTCTTTCCCGGATACCGCGTACTGCGGGAAATCCGCAATGCCGCGCGACGCGGTGTACGGGTGCGGCTGATCCTCCAGGGCGAGCCGGACATGCCCATCGCCAAGTTCGGCGCGCGCATGCTCTACAACTACCTGATGCGCGACGGCGTGGAAATTCACGAATACTGCCGCCGACCGTTGCACGGCAAGGTGGCGCTGGCTGACTACGAATGGTCCACGGTGGGTTCGAGCAACCTCGACCCGCTGAGCCTGTCGCTGAATCTGGAAGCCAACCTGATCATCCGCGACCACGTGTTCAATCGACATCTGCACGAGCGGCTCGATCATCTGCTGCAGACCGACTGCCGGCGCATCCCCCTTGAACGGATCATCCGCGGCTTCTGGTGGCGCGCACCGCTGGCGTTTCTGATCTTCCATTTCCTGCGGCACTTCCCTGGACTGGTGAACCTGTTCCCCGAGCACAAGCCGCGCCTGGAGCTGATCGACGCCGACGCATCGCCACTCGATACCGTGCCCGCCCCCATTCAGCGAGAACAACGATGAGCGAGACCACCCAGGGCGAGGCGAAGAGCGGCTGGCGCCGTCGTTGGCCGCTGATCAAGAAGATCCTGACGTACGTCTTCTTCGCGCTGGTTGCCGGCCTGCTGATCGGCCTGGCGCGCAACCTCGACTGGCAGGAGGTCTACAACACCTTGCGCAACTACCAGGCGAAGACCCTGTGGATGGCGGGAGCGGCGGCATTCGGCAGTTACGTCGTGTACTGCTTTTTCGATGTGCTGGGTAAACGCTATGCGCGCCACGACCTGCCGGTCCGGCAGATCCTTCCGGTGACCTTCGTCTGCTATGCCTTCAATCTCAACCTGAGCGCCTGGGTGGGCGGCATCGCCCTGCGCTTTCGCCTGTACTCGCGCCTTGGCCTGAAGCCCGCGCAGATCACCCGGGTGTTCACCATGAGCGTCCTGACCAACTGGCTGGGCTACATGTGGCTGGCAGGGCTCATCTTCGCCATGGGCTGGATCGAGCCGCCGGCCAGCTGGGAGATCGGCTTCACCGCCCTGCGCGTGGTAGGCGGTGGCCTGTTGGTGGCGTGCGTGGTGTACCTGGGCCTGTGCGGCTTTTCCAGACGGCGTTCCTGGATCATCCGCGGCCACGAGATTCAGCTGCCATCGCTGCGCCTGGCGCTGATCCAGCTGGTCCTCGGGGCGGCCAACTGGTCGCTGATGGCGCTGGTGGTCTATTACATGCTGTCGCAGCAGGCGGACTATCCCGAGGTGCTGGGCATCCTGATGATCAGCAGCATCGCCGGCGTGGTCGCCCACATTCCCGCCGGGCTCGGGGTGATCGAGGCGGTGTTCGTCGCCATGCTCGCCGACGAGATGAGCAAGGGCGCCATCGTCGGCGGCCTGATCGGATATCGGGTGATCTACTTCCTGATCCCGCTGCTGTTCGCCACGCTGGTCTACGTGGTGCTCGAAGCGCGGGCGAAGAAGCTGCGCAGCAGCAACCAGGCCGGTGACCAGGAGCCGGTTTCCCAGGAAACGGGCTGAGGGACCGCAGCATCTGTGGGACGCGGTCTTGATCGCGCATCTCGCTGTGCAGTCCGCCGCCACGCGTTAACAAGCTGTTGAATTCACCTAAAAAAACGCCGCTCAGGTTGCCCCGAGCGGCGTTCTTCATCGCTGCAGCCTTCAGACCTGCGGTCGCAATACCAGCACGCCCAGCGGCGGCAGGGTCAGCGACAGCGAAACCTTCTCGCCGTGACTCTCCACCGGCTCGGCCAGGATGCCGCCGCCGTTGCCGGTATTGGAGCCGCCGTAGCACTCGGCGTCGCTGTTGAAAACCTCCAGCCACCTGGCATCCACCGGCACACCGATGCGATAGCCCTTGCGCACCACCGGGGTGAAGTTGCCGACCACCAGCAGCGGATGGCCGGTCGAGCTCTTGCGCAGCCAGGCGAATACGCTGTTGGCGCGATCATCGCCGATCAGCCACTGGAAACCGCGCGGGTCGCTGTCCAGTTCGTGCAGCGCCGGCTCCTGGCTATACAGGCGGTTAAGGTCGCGCACCAGGTTCTGCACGCCACGGTGATCAGCGTCTTCCAGCAGATGCCAATCCAGCTCGCGGTCGTGGTTCCACTCGCGCCACTGACCGAACTCGCTGCCCATGAATAGCAGCTTCTTGCCCGGGTGGGTCCACATGAATGACAGATAGGCGCGCAGGTTGGCGAACTTCTGCCAGCGGTCGCCCGGCATCTTGTCGATCAGCGAGCCTTTGCCGTGCACCACCTCGTCATGGGAGATCGGCAGCACGAAATGCTCGGAATAGGCGTAGACCATGCCGAAGGTCAGCTTGTCGTGATGGTACTGCCGGTGGATCGGATCTTCCTGGATGTACTTGAGCGTGTCGTGCATCCAGCCCATGTTCCACTTGTAGGAAAAGCCCAGCCCACCTTCGCTGGTCGGCTTGCTGACGCCGGGAAAGGCGGTGGACTCCTCGGCGATCACCAGCGCGCCGGGGGTCTCGGTGGCCACCACATCGTTCAGGTGACGAAGGAAATCGATCGCCTCCAGGTTCTCGCGCCCGCCATGGCGGTTGGGAATCCATTCGCCATCCTTGCGCGAATAATCCCGGTAGAGCATCGAGGCCACCGCGTCCACGCGCAGCGCATCGACGTGGAACTCGCGCAGCCAATGCAACGCCGAGGCCAGCATGAAGCCATGCACCTCGGTGCGACCGAGGTTGTAGATGTAGGTATCCCAGTCCTGGTGGAAGCCCTCGAACGGGTGGGCGTACTCGTACAGCGCAGTGCCATCGAACTCGCCCAGGCCATGAGCGTCGGTGGGGAAATGCGCCGGCACCCAGTCGAGGATCACGCCGATACCCGCGTTGTGGCAGGCGTCGACGAACTCGGCGAAGTCG
Source organism: Stutzerimonas sp. Brlt_14 (assembly GCF_051948915.1). Classification (NCBI taxonomy): domain Bacteria; kingdom Pseudomonadati; phylum Pseudomonadota; class Gammaproteobacteria; order Pseudomonadales; family Pseudomonadaceae; genus Stutzerimonas; species Stutzerimonas sp. Brlt_14. Next base: position 190,892 of record NZ_JAYJLM010000002.1, on the reverse strand, counting down.
TGGGCATTACCGTAGCGCGCGCTGGGAGCGAACTGCGAAAGCAGCTGGTAGCCCCAGGAGCCGCCGAACGGGTGCTCCATTATCGGCATCAGCTCGATATGGGTGAAGCCCATGTCCACCACGTAAGGGATCAGCCGCTCGGCCAGCTCGTGCCAGTTGTACATTCGCCCGTCGTCGCCACCCTCGCGTCGCCACGACCCGGCATGCAGCTCGTAGATGCTCATCGGCGCCTCGAGTGACTGGCGCGCGGACCGCTGTTGCAGCCAGGCCTGGTCCTTCCACTGATAGTCCAGTGGCCGGGCGATGACCGATGCGGTTCCCGGCGGATGCTCGGTGGCGAGTGCGACGGGATCAGCCTTCAGCGGCAGGATGCCGTTGGGGCCGAGAATCTCGTACTTGTAGGTATCGCCGGGCTGCAGGCGCGGAATGAACAGCTCCCATACGCCGGACGGAAAGCGCAGCCGCATCGGGTGTCGGCGTCCGTCCCAGCCATTGAAGCTGCCGACTACCGAGACCCGCCGCGCATTGGGTGCCCATACGGCGAAACGCACACCCTGCACACCGTCGACCTCGATCACCTGGGAGCCGAACACCCGGCCGATCTGCCGATGGTTGCCCTCGGAGAACAGATGCATGTCCAGCTCGCCCAGCTGCGGACCGAAGCTGTACGGGTCTTCGGTGATCTGCTCACCGCCGGCCCAACGAATGCGCAGCAGGTAGGGTTGCTGGTGAGTCAGACGGGCGACGAAGAAGCCGGGCACCTGGCCCTGCTCCATCACCGTCAGCAATTGCTGGTTGCGGTCCAGCACTTCCGCGCCCAACGCGTTGGGCAGGTAGGCGCGCACCACCATTGCTTCGCCATCGGGGTGCGGCCCGAGAACGGAGAACGGGTTGCCATGCTCGGCTCGCACCAGAGCATCGACATCGGCGTCACTAGGCATCAGGGTTTCCCCTGGCATGGTCAGGGCCGGGCGATCAGTCATTGGAATCTCCATCGAAAAGCTGTTGTGCCAGGGCCATCAGCCCCTGTAGCGGGACGGGCAACCAGGTCGGACGGTTCTCCGCTTCGTAAACGATCTCGTACGCGCATTTCTCCAGGCTGAACAGTAGCAGTGCAGCATTCGCGCCATCCTGCTCCTGCCAGGCATGTGGCAGCTCCCGGGTGGCCTCGCGGTACGCATCGAGGAAGGCTTGTTGTGCGCTGCGCTGGTAGCTCGCGGCAATGCGCTGGCGAGCCTGATCGGCCTCCGGCGTGCTGTCGCTGACCTGTGCACCACGAATGGTCATGGCCGCGGCGTATTCGAACGAGCGCAGCAGGCCTGAGACATCCTTGAACGGGCTGTGTTTCGCTCGCCGTTCGTCTAGCGAACGGGCCGGCTCGCCCTCGAAGTCGATGAAATACGCATCGCCCTGCACCACCAAAACCTGCCCGAGGTGCAGGTCGCCATGCACGCGGGTGCGCACGCCCCCCACCGTTCTAGCTGCCAGACGTTTCACTTGTGCGAGCAGCTGATCGCGGCGCTGGAGCAGCTGCCCCACCGCGGCGGCATCCCTGCGCTCGAGAGTGGAACGGTGTTCGTCGATCCGCTGCAGTGCCTGCTCGAGCTGGGCGCTGATGCTCTGCGCCCACTGCTCGACGTTCGCCGGGCTGGTGATTTCGTAGGCAAATGCGGCATCGTCGGTGTCCGCTGCCAGGGCCATGTGCATCTCGCCCAGACGCTGCCCGAGCAGCCGGTTGAAGGCCTGCAACTCGTCGAGGGCACTGAACTGGTTCTCGTGCATCGATACACCGCCGGCGATTTCGTCGCGTACGGCGCGGTCGAGGTTGTTCAGCGTCCAGACCCAGGCGTCACCCTGGCTGTCGAGGAAGTGCTGGATCACCATCAGCGCCACCGGCTCGCCCTGCTTGTTGATCCGGCTGACCTGCCCGAGCATGCCGGAAATGTGGGCGAAACCGCGCGCGGTGAGGAACCCGCCCATTTCCAGTTCAGGGTGAATCCCCGCTGCCACGCGACGGAGCAGCTTGATCATCACCTTGTTGTCGATGATCGCCGAACTGTTGGACTGCTCTGCCGAAATGAATCGTACCTCGGGCTGCTCCGGCAACTGCAGATCGTCCAGTTGCGGCATCGGCACAAAGCGGATTTCACCGTCGCTGCACGGCAACACCAGCTCGTCGCGCAGTCCCTGGATCACAGCGGCGCTGAACTGCTCGAGGGCGAAGGCATCGGTCATCAGCCCTACCTGTGGGCCGCGGCGTACTCGGGCCAATGCCAGCTGCTGGGGCAGCGCGGTGCCGAAATCAGATTCGTCGAGGAAACCCAGCGGCAACTGGTAGAGGTCGCTGCGCCCGGCCGATTCCACGCAGAGTTCACTGAGCAGCACCGGCCGGTTCGGGTCGCCGAAGGGTACGCAGTAGCTGATGCGGATCGAGTCGATTGCCACATCCTTGGCCGCGAACCAGCGCCGCTTCGGCAGATAGGCCGGCAGCGACTCGGCTTCCAGCGTGCGTCGATTGGCGGCGGTCAGGGTGTCGAGGCGCTTGAGTACCAGGGTCTGGAAGTCCGGCATGGTCTCCACCGGCTCCTGATGCCAGCTGGGCATCTGGTTGGTGGGCGCCAGCTGGAACCAGTAGAACCCGTAGGGCGGCAGTGTCAGCAGGTAGGGCAGCTGGCCGATGGGTGGAAAGGCGCTGCCGCCGACCATCTCCACCGGGACCATGCCGGCGTACTGCGACATTTCCAGTTCCGCCGCCTGGGCCGAACGCGAGACATTGGCCACGCAGAAGATGATCTCGGTCTGGCCATCCGCCCCGGTGAATTCACGCAGATAGGCCAGGATGCGCCGGTTGCTCGGCGCCAGCATCTTCAGCGTGCCGCGGCCGAAGGCCTTGAACTGCTTGCGGATGGTGAGCATCCGCCGTGTCCAGTTCAGCAGCGAATGGGGGTCGCGCTGCTGCGCCTCCACGTTGATGGTGTAGTAGCCGTAGAGCGGGTCCATCACCGGCGGCAGCACCAGGTTCGGCGGGTCGGCGCGGGAGAAACCGCCGTTGCGGTCCACCGACCACTGCATGGGCGTGCGCACACCGTCGCGATCGCCGAGGAAGATGTTGTCACCCATGCCGATCTCGTCACCGTAGTAGATCACCGGCGTGCCCGGCATGGAGAGCAGCAGGCTGTTGAGCAGTTCGATGCGGCGACGGTCGCGCTCCAGCAGCGGCGCCAGACGCCGACGGATGCCGAGGTTGATGCGTGCCCGCTTGTCCGAGGCGTAGTAGTTCCACAGATAGTCACGCTCGCGATCGGTGACCATCTCCAAGGTCAGCTCATCGTGGTTGCGCAGGAAGATCGCCCACTGACAGTTGTCCGGGATGTCCGGCGTCTGCCGCAGGATGTCGGTGATCGGAAAGCGGTCTTCCTGGGCGATGGCCATGTACATGCGCGGCATCAGCGGGAAGTGGAACGCCATGTGGCATTCGTCGCCAGGGCCGCCGTCTTCGCCGCCGAAGTACAGCTGGGTATCCTCCGGCCACTGGTTGGCCTCGGCCAGCAACATGCGATCGGGGTAGTTGGCGTCGATCTCGGCGCGGATGGCCTTGAGCACCGCGTGGGTCTCGGGCAGGTTTTCGTTGTTGGTGCCGTCACGCTCGACCAGGTAGGGAATCGCGTCCAGGCGCAGACCGTCGATGCCCATGTCCAGCCAGAAGCGCATGACGGCCAGTACCGCCTTCATCACCTGCGGGTTGTCGAAATTCAGATCCGGCTGGTGGGAATAGAAGCGGTGCCAGAAGTACTGTTTGGCCACCGGATCCCAGGTCCAATTGGACTTCTCGGTGTCGAGAAAGATGATCCGCGTGCCCTGGTATTTGTCGTCGGTGTCGGACCAGACGTAGAAATTGCGCGCCGCCGAGCCCTTCTTCGCCTTGCGCGCCCGCTGGAACCAGGGATGCTGGTCCGAGGTGTGGTTGATGACCAGCTCGGTGATCACCCGCAGCCCGCGCTTGTGCGCTTCGGCAATGAAGCGCCGTGCATCGGCCATGTTGCCGTACTCGGGATGCACGCCGCGGTAATCGGCAATGTCGTAGCCATCGTCGCGCCGCGGCGAGGGATAGAACGGCAGCAGCCAGATGGTGTTCACGCCCAGGTCGGCGATGTAATCCAGCTTCTCGATCAGCCCGACGAAGTCACCAACGCCGTCATTGTTGGAATCGTAGAAGGATTTCAGGTGCACCTGGTACACCACCGCGTCCTTGTACCAGAGCGGATCCTTGATGAATGCGGCCGGTTTGCGCGGTTTTGCCATGTTGTTCATTCCTGTCGCAATGAAGGGCCGCGGTCGTTCGCAGCCCGGGCAACGACGAAACTGCAGCTGGAACCAATATCAACAAATCAACGCAACATGTTGATTTTGCAACGATTCCAGCCACATCCGAGAAACTACTTGAGGTCGGGGTCCGGTCGCTGGGCAGTCAGGCGCCAGATTCCGAATGGCAGATGCCACGGTTCGATACGCATCCACTGGGTCTTGCCATACCAGGTCCAGCGATGCCCGTTCATCAGGTCTTCGCCCTGGGTATGCGCGTCGTCCGGCAGGCCGAGCTCCCACAACGGCAGTTCGAAATGCGCTTCCTGCGCGTTGTGCGGATCGAGGCTGATGGCCACCAGGATGAAGTTGGACAGGTCCGGCGAGCGCTTGCCGAAGTAGAGGATGTTGTCGTTCCACGCCAGGTAGGGTTTGAAACCCAGGTGCGTCTGCAGCGCCGGGTTCTGCCGGCGGATGCGGTTGAGCTGGGCGATCTCGGCCACGATGTTGCCCGGCGCCTGATAGTTGCGTGGCCGGATCTGATACTTCTCCGAATCCAGGTACTCCTCCTTGCCCGGAATCGCCGCCGACTCGCACAGTTCGAAGCCCGAGTACATGCCCCACAGCCCTGAGCCCATGGTTGCCAGTGCCGCGCGGATCAGAAAACCGGCGCGACCGGAGTCCTGCAGGAAGAACGGGTTGATGTCCGGTGTATTGACGAAGAAGTTCGGCCGGTAGCAGTCGCGCAGCGGCGGCTCGTTCAGCTCGCTGAAGTACTCGGAAAGCTCCGCTTTGGTGTTGCGCCAGGTGAAATAGGTATAGCTCTGGCTGAAGCCGACCTTGCCGAGGCGCGCCATCATGCCCGGGCGGGTGAAGGCCTCGGAGAGGAACATCACGTCGCGGTCGCGCTCGCGGATATCGGCGATCAGCCACTCCCAGAACGGCAACGGCTTGGTGTGTGGGTTGTCGACGCGGAAGATCTTCACGCCCTGCTCCACCCAGTGCCAGACCACGTCACGTAGCGCGATCCAGAGGTCGGGCATGGCGTCCTCGGCGTAGAAGTCGACGTTGACGATGTCCTGGTATTTCTTCGGTGGGTTCTCGGCGTACTTGATGGTGCCGTCCGGGCGCCAAGAGAACCAGCCCGGATGCTCCTTGAGCCAGGGGTGGTCCTGGGAGCACTGGATGGCGAAGTCCAGAGCGATCTCTAGGCCGTGCTCGCGGGCCGCGGCCACCAGTTCGCGGAAATCGTTCAGCGTGCCCAGCTGCGGGTGGATGGCGTCGTGACCACCCTCTTCGCTGCCGATGGCATAGGGGCTGCCCGGGTCGTTCGGGCCGGCTTGCAGGCTGTTGTTCGGACCCTTGCGATGCTGGCGCCCGATGGGGTGGATCGGCGGGAAATACAGCACATCGAAGCCCATGTCGCGGATCGCTGGCAGACGCTTGTGCACGTCGCGGAAGGTGCCGTGTCGATTGGGGTCATCGGTCTCCGAGCGCGGGAACAGCTCGTACCAGCTGGCGAACTGGGCCAGCGGTCGTTCGACGTCCAGCGGATAGACCGGGCTGCGACTGCAGTGCTCGCGCGGGTCGGCCGCGGCCATGGCTGCAGCGGTTTCCGCCGCCAGCAACAGCGACACGCGTTCGTCTTCCAGATGCGCCGAACCCAGCCGGTGCAGCAGGTCGTCGAGGATCGCGCGGTTCTCGCCCTGGGCGCGGGCTACGGCCTTCTCCAGCAGCAGCCGGCCCTCTTCCAGCTCCAGCTGAACCGGCACGCCGGCGGTGTGCTTCTTCGACAGCTCGTAGCGATAGCTTTCGAACACGTCCCACCAGGCCTCGATGACGAACTCGTGTTCGGCCACCTGGGTCGGGGTGAACTGGCCTTGCCAGTTGTCGTTGCCGAGCAGCTTCAATCGCGCGCGGCGCCAGTTGCTCTCGCCTTTCTCGCGCCAACAGACGGCGGCGGCCAGCTGGTCGTGCCCATCGGCGAAGATCCGGCTGGTCACCATCACCGGCTGGCCGATGATCGCCTTGGCGGCGAAGCGACCGTCATCCACCACCGGCAAGGTGGATTCGATGGCGATGCGCGGCATCTGCAAGGCTTGTTCGAGTCGAGGGTGAATCGTCGCGTTGGGCTGTGCATCGCTCATCGAACGGGCTCCTGAGGCGCAAGGGTTCGGATTGCCCGAGCCGCCTCTGGATGCGTCATCGTGCGGTTCGGGCGCCGACCCGCGGATGGCGGTTTTTGTCGGCTCTATCTTCCGAGCCGAGGGGCAGGGGAAAGTTCAGCGTTTTCCGGCCGCCAGGCAGCCCGTCCGGCGGCCGGTCGACCGGCCAGCAGGAGCGATTGCAGCCGGCTGTCGCCGGGCGCTGGAGAGCCGACGTCTGGCCGGAACCGCTGCCCTGTGGCGCCCATCAATGAAGAACGTTCAGCACTGTCGCAAACCCCAGAAAAGGAGGAGGACGACCATGACGCATGCACGCCCCGATGTGCCACAGCCCGACCCGATCGTGCACGACCAGCCGGGCGACGTGCCGCAGGTACCCTGCGCCGACGAGCTGGACGAGCACAAACCCGGCTCCCCCTATGGCAACCAGACAGTGGTGGATGCCGATAGCGCGCAGCCGGCCTGAGCGCTACTCGCCAAAGACCAGCAGGGGGTTGTAGCCGCTTCTGGCATAGACGCCCTTGTCGGCCAGCATCAGGTCCAGCGGCAGGCTGGCAAGATCGTCGGCGACCGGGTCGGCGCGGCCCTGCAGTTGCCGCAGCACGATCTTCAGGTAGCTTTCGCAGGCGCCGCAGGCTTCCGCCTGTACCGGCAGGAACGGCTCGCCCTGCTCATCGTCCAGCCCCAGATAGAGCAGCTGCCCACCCGTCTCGCAGTTGCTGCACTTGACCCGCTCCAGGTGCCATTCCGTTGCACACAGCGCGCAGTGCAGGAAGCGCACGCCGCTGCGATACGGTTCGTTGTGCACCACGCTCGCTACGGGCGGCGAGCCACAGCACGGGCACAAGGCCCGCGCCTCGGCCAGCGGTTGCGCTGGCGGACGTGGCAAGGCCGCCGCCAGGCGCACCCAGGCCACCTGCAGCGCGGCTGCCACCAGCGGCATCAGCCCGCGGGTATCGGCGCTGCCGGCGCGCTGTTCCAGTACATCGTCGGCGATCGCCTGCAGTGCATCGGCATTCGCGTCACGCAGGGCTTGCAGCAGCGGTCTCTGCCGCTCACCGACGTGCAGCGCCAGCGCATCGAGGATCGAGCGCAGATCGCCCTGCCAGTCCAGATCGCGGCGCAACGCACGAAAGCCCAGCGGCGGCATGCGATGCTCCAAAGCCTGATCGAAGGCATCCGGCGCCGGACGCCAGGACGGTTCGCGCCCACTCAGGACCTGATGCTGGGCCTGCGCCAGGCGCGCCATGAAGTCGAGAAACTCGTCCAGCGCCGGCACCATGACCATCAGCTCGCGCAGGCGCAGCGCACGGCGGCTGAACAACTGGTCGTCCGGCAGGACTACCTGCGGCGGTTCCATGATGGTGGTGGGTGCGCTGCCGAATTCGTGGCTCGCGGGGCCGCGTTTTCCTTTCATGCTCGATTCCCTGTTGGTCAGTCATGTTCGGGTTCTGGACGCCGCGGCATCGCCGGGCTCGCGATGGGGCAAGGCCGTCTCGTCGCCACGTTTCTCGCCGGCCATGACCTCGTCGTACCAGAGCTTGTGGTGATGCCGGGCCCAGGCCGGGCTGACCCGGCCCTGGGTCATCGCGCGGATCGAACCCTTGACCCAGATGGCCGAGTAGACGTGGATGATCAGCGTGAGGATGGCGACGAAGGCCGTCAGCGCGTGGATCAATGCCGCCCAGCGCAGCGCCCAGATCGGCATTTCACTGGCCACCCAGGGCCGCCAGAGCACCACACCGGTTACCAGCAGCACTGGTACCGTGGCCAGGAACACCCAGTACACCAGCTTCTGCCCGGCGTTGTTCTGCCCCACCGGCGGAAGGCGCTCGTCCCGGTTGGACAACATGTCGCCGATCTGCCGCGCCCATTGCACGTCGTAGCGGCGGAACAGATTGGCGCGAAAGAAACGCACCGCCTGGATCAGGAAGAACAGAGTCATGAACACACCGATGTACGGGTGCACGATGCGCGTCGGCTCCGGCCCGCCGAACAGCGCGGTGAGGCCGAAGAACGCCGGGTAGAACAGCGCCAGTCCGCTCAGGGTGAGCAGCACGAAACAGATCGCGACGATCCAGTGATTGGCCCGCGCCCAGGGGCCATAGCGCAGGATGCCCTTGCGTACGTTGGAATGACTCATGGCCGCCGCTCCTCGTCACGCAGATCCTGTTCACGGTCCGCCGCGGCGTTTTCCGCCTCGGGGTCGTCCTCCGGTTCTTCCTTCGGTCCCTTGGTCATGTAGTGGAAGAAGCCGGCCAGCACCGAGACGCCCAGTACCGCGGACATGATCGGCTTGGTCACGCCCTTCCACAGCTCCACCGTCGGGCTGATATGCGGGTCCTTCGGCAGGCCGCTGTAGATCTCCGGCTTGTCGGCATGCTGCAGCACGTAGACCACATGGGTGCCGCCGACGCCGGCCGGGTCGTAGATGCCGGCGTTCTCGAAGCCACGCTCCTTGAGCTTCTCGACCCGATGCGCGCCGTAGTCGAGCATCTGCTCCTTGGTGCCGAACTGGATCGAGCCGGTCGGGCAGCTCTTCACGCAGGCCGGCTCCAGGCCGTGATAGACGCGATCGGAACAGAGCGTGCACTTGTAGGCCTTGTTGTCCTTCTTCGAGATGCGCGGGATGTTGAACGGGCACCCGGCCACGCAATAGCCGCAGCCGATGCAGTGCTCGGAATTGAAGTCGACGATGCCGTTGGCGTACTGCACGATGGCTCCGGGCGACGGGCAGGCCTTCAGGCAGCCCGGCTCGGCGCAGTGCATGCAGTTATCCTTGCGGATCAGCCACTCCAGGTCGCCTTCCTCGTTCTCGTACTCGGAAAAGCGCATGACCTCGAACGACGATGGGGTCAGGTCCTGCGGGGCATTGTAGGTGCCGTCGCATTCGCCGACCTCGTCGCGCAGGTCGTTCCATTCCATGCACGCCACCTGGCAGGCCTTGCAGCCGATGCACACCGACACGTCGATCAGCTTGGTCACCTTCTCCACGCCGCCGGAGCGGATCTGCGGCGAAGGCTCGGTGGTCGCCGAACGCGCGATGATGTTCTGCAGGTTGATCTGGTCACCTCGCATCAGGCGTCTCCTATAGCTTCTCGACGTTCACCAGGAACGACTTGAATTCCGGGGTCTGGGTGTTGCCGTCGCCCACGAAGGGGGTCAGCGTGTTGGTCAGGTGAGCCTTTCTCGCCACGCCGGTGAAGCCCCAGTGGATCGGGATACCGACCTGATGCACGGTGCGCCCGTCCACCTGCAGCGGACGCAGGCGCTTGGTCACCACCGCCACCGCATCGATATGCCCGCGCTTGGAGCGCACCCGCACCTTTTCCCCCGCGGCGATGCCCAGCTCGCCAGCCAGCACCTCGCCGATCTCGACGAACTTTTCCGGCTGGACGATGGCATTGAGCAGCACGTGGGTCGTCCAGTAGTGGAAGTGTTCGGTGAGGCGGTAGGTGGTCGCCGCATACGGAAACTCTTCGTAGGTGCCGAAGGTATGTCGATCTTCGGCGAAGATGCGGGCAACCGGATTGTGGTAGGCCAGCGGATTGTCCGGGTGCAGCGGATTGTTGGGGATCGGCGATTCCAGCGGCTCGTAGTGCTCGGGGAACGGCCCCTCGCCCAGCCACTCGCTGGCGAAGAAGTGCCCGGTGCCGCTCTCGGTGAGGATGAACGGCTTGACGTCATCTTCCGGCGGCGCGGCCACGGGGTAGTCCGGTACGTCGGCACCGACCCAGCGTTCGCCGTTCCACCAGACCAGCGCACGGTTCGGGTCCCACGGCGTGCCGTCAGGTCGGGCCGACGCGCGGTTGTAGAGAATCCGCCGGTTCAGCGGCCAGGCCCAGGCCCAACCGAGGGTGACGCCGATGTCGTAAGGGTCCGAGTTGTCGCGCCGGTCCATCATATTGCCCTGCTCGGTCCAGGCGCCCGAGTAGATCCAGCAGCCGCAGGACGTCGAACCGTCCGCGCGCAGCTCGCCGAAGTCGTTGAGCAGCTCGCCCTTGCGACGGATGATCCGCCCCTGGTCCTCGATGTCCGCCAGCGCGCGGCCGTTGTATTCCTTGGCCAGCTCCGACGCGGCGGGATGCGCCGGGTCGCTGTAGTCCCAGGTCAGGTTGAGGATCGGCTCGGGGAAGGCGCCGCCCTCCTGCTGGTAGAGCTTCTGCAGGCGGTGGAACAATCCGGCGAGAATCGCCGTGTCGGTCTTCGCCTCACCGGGCGGCGGTGCCGCCTGGTGGTGCCACTGCAGCCAGCGCGAGCTGTTGGTGATCGAACCGTCGTCCTCGGCGAAGGTGGTGGTCGGCAGGCGGAACACCGCGGTCTGGATCTGGCTCGGGTCGACGTCGTTGAACTCGCCATGGTTCTTCCAGAACTCGCCGGTCTCGGTGGCCAATGGATCCATGATCACCAGCCACTTGAGCTTCGACAGTCCATCCAGCACCTTCGCCTTGTTCGGGAAGGCCGCGAGGATGTTGAAGCCCTGGCAGAAGGCGCCGGTCATCTTGCCCTTGGTCATGTCGTTGACCGCATAGAGCACGTCGTACAGCGGCTCGGAGAGCTTCGGCAACCAGTCGTAGCACCAGTCGTTCTCGGCGCTGGCGGCATCACCGTAGAACGCCTTCATCATGCTGACGAAGAACCGCTCGTAGTGCTTCCAGTACGACACCTGGTTGGGCAACAGCGGCTGGCGCACCTTCTGCCGGATGTAGTCCTCATAGCGCTGGGCGCCAGCCGCCGGCAGCGTCATGTAGCCGGTCAGCAGGTTGGAGAGCAGGCCGATGTCGGTCAGCCCCTGGATGTTGGAGTGCCCGCGCAGCGCGTTGACCCCGCCTCCCGGCATGCCCATGTTGCCCAGCAGCAGCTGGACCATGGCGCCGGTGCGGATCATCTGCGCGCCGATGGAATGCTGGGTCCAGCCCAGGGCATAGAGGATGGTCATGGTCTTGTCGGGCGCCGCGCTCTGCGCCAGCAGTTCCCAAAGCTGCAGAACCTTGGCCTGCGGCATGCCACAGACACGCTCGACCATCTCCACCGTGTAACGGCTGTAATGCTTGCGCATCATCTGGAACACGCAGCGCGGGTGCTGCAGCGTTTCGTCGCGACGGACGAAGCCCTGCTCGTCCAGGTCGAAGTTCCACGTGGCCTTGTCGTACTGGTGGCGCTCCTCGTCGTAGCCGGTGAACAGCCCGTCGTTGAATTCGAAGCCTTCACGCACCAGGTGCGCCGCATCGGTGTAGTGCAGCACGTATTCGTGGGCGTAGCGATCGTTCTCGATCAGGTAGCTGATCAGCCCGCCGAGGAAGACGATATCGGTCCCGGTGCGAATCCAGGCGTGATAGTCCGCCACCGCAGTGGTGCGGTTGTAGCGAGGGTCGATGGAGATCAGGATCGCGTCGCTGCGCTCCTTGGCCTGCATGACCCAGCGGAAGCCCACCGGATGCGCCTCGGCCGAATTCCCGCCCATGGACAGGATGATGTTGGCATTGCGGATGTCGACCCAGCTGTTGGTCATGGCACCGCGACCGAATGAAGGGGCAAGACCTGCCACCGTCGGTCCGTGTCAGACGCGCGCCTGGTTGTCGAGTTTGAGAATACCCAGCGCCCGGGAGATCTTCTGCGTGAGGTAGGCCGTCTCGTTGGTGCACGCCGAGGCCGCCACCATGGAGGTAGTCATCCAACGGTTGACCAGCTGTCCCTGGTCATCGTGGGTCTCGAAGTTGCGGTCGCGGTCGTCCTTCATCAGGCGGGCGATGCGGTCGAGCGCCTCGTCCCAGCTGATGCGCTTCCACTCGTCGGTACCTGGCTCGCGGACCTGCGGGTAGCGCACCCGCGAATCGCTCTTGATGAAATCGAGCACGCCGGCGCCCCGTGGGCAGAGCGAACCGCGGCTGACCGGATGATCCGGGTCGCCCTCGACATGGAAGATATGGTCATGGCTGTTGATCGCGCCGTCGCCGCGCGCGTACAGCAGCATGCCGCAGCCCACCGAACAATAGGTGCAGATGTTGCGGGTGACCTTCGCACCGGTGAGCTTGAAATGCCGCACCGAGGCCAGCGCCTCCTGCGGGGCGAACCCCATCATCGCCATGCTGGAAGCGCCCAATCCGGCTGCGCCGAACTTGAGAAACTGCCGCCGGGATACTCGTGCCGTCATCGGTATCTCCTGTCATGAATGCTCGGCTCAACTGCTAGAGGGTCGACTGGGTACGGCTGGCAGAGGTTCAGACGGGATGACGGGCGGCTCTACCGCCGGGGGTGCAAGGTGGTCGGAATGCGCTGCGTCCCGTCGGAAGCGTGACTGCGAGGGTGCACAAAGGGCCGCTTAGCGGCCCTCGCGCAACCGCTCGAGCAGCTCCCGTCCCAGCCGCTGGCGGGTGTTGCCGTAGTCGGCCCAGGGATCGTCGCTGCGCGTATTCAGGTAGTCGCGGACGTTGCCCAGCCGCCACTGATCGGCGCCCTCCAGGTGGCGCACCTCTTCCAGGCTCACCGGCAGCGACACTCCAAGGCCGGGCCGCGCCCGCACCGAGTAGGCGGCGACGGTACTGGCGCCCTTCTGGTTGCGCAGGTAGTCGACGAAGATGCGCCCCACACGATTCTGCGGGCCCATCTTGTCGACGATCAGCTGCGGCGACCCCCGCGCCAGCCGCTCCGTCACCGAGCGCGCGAAGCTGCGCGCACAATCCCAGTCGTGGCGCCGCTCGATCGGCACCACCACATGCATCCCGCGCCCGCCGCTGGTCTTGAGGAAGGCGCGCAACCCCAGCTCGTCCAGCAGCGCCAGGGTCAGCTCGGTAGCCTCGACCATGCTCGCCCAGGGCAGTGCCGGGTCCGGATCCAGATCGAAGATCACCCGGTCCGGTCGCTCGATGCGATCGCTGCGGGCGTTCCAGGTATGGAATTCGACGCTGCCCATCTGCACCGCCTCGATGACGGCGGTGATGTTGTCGGCCTGGATCAACCGGGCGTGCTCGGGATCGAGTTTTTTCGGCAGCGCGCGCATGTGCGGCATCTTCAACCGGCCGCAATGACGCTGGAAGAAGCTCTCGCCGCCAATACCTTCCGGCGCGCGGACGATGGAAAGCGGTCGCCCGGCGAGCTGTGGCACCAGCCAGTCCGCCACCGCCAGGTAATACTCTGCCAGCGCCAGCTTGGTGGTGCCGCTGGCCTCGTCGATCACCCGCTGATGGCTGCTGATGCCCACACCGCCTACCAATGGGCGAGCGCTGTCCTTTCGCGCGGCCATGCCTCAGCTGGCCTTCTTGCTGGATTTGCTGCTCGCCGCCGGTGCCTTGCGTGTGCGTGACGAGCTGGACGACTTGCTGGTCTTGGCCTTGCTCGCAGGCTTGGATTTGGCTGGCGCCTTTTCCGGCGCATCGTCCTCTTCGTCCGCCTCGGCGGCGCGCGCCTTGCCCGGCTTGGCAGCCAGGCTGCGCTTGAGCAGCTCGGTGAGGTCGATGACATCCGCCGAGCGGCGATCCACCGCCTCTTCCGGCCCGCCCACGGCTTCCAGCTTGCCTTCGCGTGCCTTCTTCTCCACCAGGTCCATGATCTGGTCCTGGAAGGTGTCCTTGTACTGCTCCGGCTTCCACTTCTCGGTCATGTCTTCCACCAGACGCTTGGCCATGTCCAGTTCGCGCTCGGCCAGGTCCGGATCGAGCGCTTCGTCCTTCAGTTCGAGGTACTCGACGCCGCGCACCTCGTCGGCCCAGCGCAGGGTGTTCATCACCAGCGCCTTGCCCAGCGGCATCACCACCGCCAGATGCTGCTTGTTGCGCAGCACCACGTTGGCGATGCCGACCTTGCCGGTCTGGATCAGCGTCTCGCGCAGGAGCGCGTAGACCTTTTCCCCGCGCCGGTCCGGGGTCAGGTAGTACGGCGTGTCGATGTAGAGAAAGGAGATGTCCTTGGCGTCGACGAAAGCGACGATGTCTACGGTCTGCGTGGCCTTGGGATGCGCCGCCTTGATCTCGTCGTCGCTGATGACCACGTAGTGGCCCTTCTCGTATTCGACGCCCTTGACAATGTTCTCGCTGTCGATGTCCTCGCCAGTGGTCTTGTTGATGCGCTTGTAACCGACCCGATCCATGCTGCGCTTGTCCAGCCAGTCGAAATCGATGCCCTGCCGTGTAGTGGCCGGCACCAGCGCCACCGGGATGTGTACCAGTCCGAAACTGACCGCGCCTTTCCAGATCGTGCGTGGCATATCCTGTACTCCTTCGTAGGTGCCGGCCTGCGGTCAGCCGTTGACCACGGTGCCGCCGTTGACGTGAATCACCTGCCCACTGACATAGGACGCATCGCTGCTGGCCAGATAGACGTAGGCCGGCGCCACCTCTTCAGGCTGGCCGGGCCGTTTCATCGGCACGTTGGAGCCGAATTCGGCGACCTTGTCGGCATCGAAGGTGGAGGGAATCAGGGGCGTCCAGATCGGTCCCGGCGCCACCGAGTTCACCCGGATGCCTCGCTCGGCCAGGCTCATGGCCAGGGCACGGGTGAAGGCGACGATGGCGCCCTTGGTGGAGGAATAGTCGATCAGCATCGGATTGCCCTTGTAGGCGGTCACCGAGCTGGTGTTGATGATCGAGGCGCCTTCCTGCAGGTGCGGCAACGCCACCTGGGTCAGCTGGAACATGCCGAACACGTTGGTACGGAAGGTCTGCTCCCACTGCTCCGGCGGAATGTCCTCGAAACGATCGCGGGGATGCTGCTCGGCAGCATTGTTGACCAGGATGTCCAGCTTGCCGAACTGCGCCAGCGTCTCGTCGACGACCTTGCGGCAGACATCGCGGTCGGCCACGTCACCGGCGAAGGTCAGGCAGCGCCGGCCGTGTTGCTCGACGTCCTTGCGTGTCTGCTCGGCATCCTGGTGTTGGTCGAGGTAGAGGATGGCCACGTCGGCGCCTTCGCGGGCGAACAGCACCGCCACCGAGCGGCCGATACCACTGTCGCCACCGGTGATGATGGCGACCTTGCCGGCGAGCTTGCCGGCCGCCTTGTAGTCCTCCCCGCGATATTGCGGCCGCGGGTTCATCAGCCCTTCCTTGCCGGGTTCTGCCTGCTTCTGTGGGGGTAGGGTCTGATTGTCATCGGCCATGGAAAATCCTCCGTCAAGGTAGTGAGCCTGTCTTCGGAGGACTGGAACGGCGCGCGAAAAGTTTCTGCGGGGCGATGAGAGGGCCCGGCCACGGGGCCCTCGCGGATCAGGAAAGCGTCAGGACGACACGACCACGCGGGATGCCGCTTTCGACGTAACGATGGGCCTCGATGGCCTGCTCGAAGGGAAACTGCCGATCGACCTGCGGACGCACCAGGCGGTCGACGGTCAGTTGGTTGATGTGTTGCAGCGCGCGTTCGACGGCCTCGCGGTTCTGCTCGATCCCGAGTTCCGGCTGCCCGGTGAAATCGCACAGGCAATGCAGGAAAAACTTGAAGTTCTTCTTGAACGCCGCGCAGACCGGCAGTGCGGTCTCGTTGCCGCCGTTCATGCCATAGAGGATCAGCTTGCCCAGCGGCGCCATGACATCACCGAGCAGCTTCATCTGCGAGCCGCCACAGGCATCCAGCACCACCTCGACACCGCGCCCTTCGGTCAGCTTCTGCAAGCGACCGACCAGGTCTTCTTCCTCGGTGACGATCACCGTCTCGGCACCCAGTTCACGCAGGTAGTCACGGTCCTCGCTGGTGTCACAGGTGGCGATCACCCGCCCGCCCAGCGCCTTGGCCAGCTGCACGGCAGCCGGGCCGGTGCAATGCGCGGCCTGGTTGATCAGCACGTACTGACCGGGCTCCAGCTGAGCCAGTTCGACCAGGGCGAAATAGCTCACCAGCATCGGCGTATAGTGGATCGCCGCCTCGCTGGCGCTGAGCATGTCGGGGTAATGCACCAGGGCCTGCTGAGGCAGCAGCGCGTGTTCGGCATACAGCGGGTACTGATTGAGATCGTGGGCGGGAAAACCCGCCACCTGGTCGCCGACGCTGAAGCCCTGGACGCCCTCGCCCACCGCCAGCACCTCGCCCGCCACCTCGCTGCCGAGCCCGGCGGGCAGACGCGCATGGCGCGGCGCCAGGTCCTGCCGCCAGAGCACGTCGTTCCAGCTCACGCCGACGGCGCGCACGCCGATCAGGACCTCGCCCGGGCCGGCAACCGGCACCGCGCGCTCTTCCTGACGCAATACGTCGGCCGGGCCGAACTGATGAAAACGGATGATGCGGGACATTGCGACCCCTCGCTTACTACTGTGCAAACGGACTCTATCGTCAGTATCGTCACAACTCCAGCGAGCGACGCGGATTCCCATCGATAGTTGCCATGCACGGCAATGATGGGTTTGCGTATGTATCCCCGCGGGGCGCATCGCAGGTTTGTGCATTTCGAAAGCGGAATCGGGCATGCGCTCGTCTGCGCAAGCTGTCTAGAATGCAGCGACCCACCGAACCGGACCGTGGTCCGGCCACCAGGCTCGACGTGAACCAGGCATGAATCGCAACGACCTTCGCCGTGTTGACCTCAATCTGCTGATCGTCTTCGAAACGCTGATGCACGAGCGCAGCGTGACCCGCGCCGCCGAGAAGCTCTTTCTCGGCCAGCCGGCGATCAGCGCCGCGCTGGCCCGCCTGCGCGCGCTGTTCGACGACCCGCTGTTCGTGCGCACCGGTCGCAGCATGGAACCCACTACCCGCGCGCTGGACATCGCTCAGCTGTTGTCGCCGGCGCTGGACTCGATCTCCACCGCCGTCAGCCGCGCCTCCACCTTCGACCCGGCCACCAGCACCCAGGTGTTTCGCATCGGCCTGACCGATGAGGTCGAGTTCGCCCTGCTGCCGCCGCTGCTGCGCCGCCTGCGCGCCGAAGCGCCGGACGTGGTGCTGGTGGTGCGCCGCGCCAACTACCTGCTGATGCCCGGCCTGCTGGCCTCCGGGGAGATCTCGGTGGGTGTCTGCTACACCGAGGAGCTGCCGGCCAATGCCAAGCGCAAGGTACTGCGCCGGCCCAAACCGATGCTGCTGCGGGCCGACAGCATTCCCGGCCGGCTGAGCATGGAGGACTACTGCAGCCGTCCGCATGCCATGGTTTCCTTTGCCGGCGACCTCAACGGCTATATCGACGAGGAGCTGGCCCTGCACGGCTGCAAGCGCAAGGTGGTGCTGGCGGTGCCGCAGTTCAACGGCCTGGCCAGCCTGCTTGCCGGCACCGACATCATCGCCACCGTCCCGGATTACGCCGCGGCCGCGCTGGCGGCGAACGGCGGCGTGCGCGCCGAGCCCCTGCCCTTCCAGACCAGCCAGGACTTCGAGCTGTCCATGGCCTGGCGCGGCGCCCAGGACAATGACCCCGCCGAGCGCTGGCTGCGCTCGCGTATCCAGATGTTCGTCGGCGATCCGGATAGTCTGTAGGGTGGAAAACGGCGCAGCCTTTTCCACGCGTATCCATACCCACGCACACTGCCTCGTGATTCCAGTGCCCTGCCCTGGCGGCTCCTTTTACCAACCGGGATAGCCCTCGATTGGTGGAAAGACCTGGCGGCCGTTATCCACCCTGCGGATATCACGTGGGCCTGATACTCGATGCCTAACCATAACCGCCAATGATATTCACCTTCGCCTCGTTCGATTTTTGCTGAACGGTTTGACCACGCAGACTCCCGCCATCAACAAATCCGACTTGCGGAGTCAAGCATGGAACGTTCGTTCAACGCCTTGCGTTTTCCTCTTATCGCCCTGACGGTGCTGATCACCGCCGCTTGCGGCAAGGCACCGGAGGCCACCCAGCCGGGCACGCCGCCGCCCGTCGTCAGCGTCGCGGAAGTCATCGAACAGCAGGTGACCGAGTGGGACGAACTCACTGGCCGTCTGGAAGCGCCGGAGTCGGTGGAGATTCGTCCGCGCGTATCCGGCTTCATCGACAAGGTGGCCTTCGAGGAAGGTGCGCTGGTGAGCAAAGACGACCTCTTGTTCCAGATCGACCCACGTCCGTTCCAGGCCGAGGTCAAGCGCCTGCAGGCGCAACTGCAACAGGCTCGCGCCAATCAGCAACGTACCGTCGCCGAAGCCGAACGCGGCGAGCGCCTGCGCAAGAAGAACGCGATTTCCGACGAGCTCGCCGACGCCCGCGTCAGTGCCGCCAGCGAAGCCCGCTCGGCAACCGCGGCGATTCAGGCGCAACTGGACCGCGCGCAGCTGGATCTCTCCTTCACCCGCGTGACCGCGCCCATCGACGGCCGCGTCGGCCGGGCGCTGATCACCGCCGGCAACCTGGTCAACGCTGGCGAGGCGCTGCTGACCACGCTGGTCTCCACCGACAAGGTCTATGCCTATTTCGAGGCCGATGAGCGTACCTACCTCAAGTATCGCGAGCTGGCACGCAATGGCGACCGTGGCGAGGCGACCCCTGTCTATCTCGGCCTGTCCAGCGATGACGGCCATCCGCACCTGGGACACATGGACTTCGTCGACAACCAGGTCGACCCGCGCACCGGCACCATCCGTGGTCGCGCTGTGTTCGACAACCGTGACGGCAGCTTCACCCCCGGCCTTTATGCGCGCCTGAAGCTGGTCGGCAGCGCCACCTACGACGCCGTGCTGATCAAGGACGCCGCGGTCGGTACCGACCTGGGCAAGAAGTTCGTCCTGGTGCTGACCGAGGACGGCACCGTCGCCTACCGCCCGGTCGAAGTCGGTCCCAAGCTCGAAGGGCTGCGCATCGTTCGCAGCGGTCTGGCCAAGGGCGAGAGCATCGTGGTCAACGGCCTGCAGCGCGTACGCCCGGGCAGCCCGGTGCAGCCGGAGTCGGTGCCCATGGCCGACGCCGAGACGCTGGCCACCCTGCGCCAGCAGAACCGCGCGATCAGCGAGGCGATGAAACCACAGGTCGTCGAGCGCAGCCTGGCCCAGCGCCCTAGCAGCTGAGTACCCCCCGCAACTGCCCTGAACTCCGGCGCGCCTGCCGCGCCAATCCGATCGATCCGCCAGGGCGCCAGACGCGCGCCCTACCCCGGAGTGCGCCATGAATTTCTCGCAATTCTTCATCAAGCGGCCGATTTTCGCCGCCGTGCTGTCGCTGGTGATCCTCATCGGCGGCGCCATCTCGCTGTTCCAGTTGCCGATCAGCGAATACCCGGAAGTCGTTCCACCCACCGTGGTGGTGCGGGCCAACTTCCCCGGCGCCAACCCCAAGGTGATCGGCGAGACCGTTGCCTCGCCGCTGGAACAGGCCATCACCGGCGTCGAGGGCATGCTTTACATGTCGTCCCAGGCGACCGCCGACGGCAAGCTGACGCTGACCATCACCTTCGCCCTCGGCACCGACCTGGACAACGCCCAGGTGCAGGTGCAGAACCGCGTGACGCGCACCATGCCGACCCTGCCCACCGAGGTGCAGCGCCTGGGCGTGACCGTGGACAAGGCCTCCCCCGACCTGACCATGGTGGTGCACCTGACCTCGCCGGATAACCGCTACGACATGCTCTACCTGTCCAACTACGCCGCGCTCAACGTCAAGGACGAGCTGGCGCGACTGGACGGTGTGGGCGACGTGCAGCTGTTCGGCCTCGGCAACTATTCCCTGCGCGTCTGGCTCGACCCGAACAAGGTCGCCCAGCGCAACCTCACCGCCACCGACGTGGTCAACGCCATCCGCGAGCAGAACCGTCAGGTCGCCGCCGGTGCCCTGGGCGCACCACCGGCGCCGGGCGCCACCGACTTCCAGCTGTCGATCAACACCCAGGGGCGCCTGGTGGACGAGGAGGAGTTCGAGAACATCATCGTGCGTGCCGGCGAGGACGGCGAGATCACCCGCCTGAAGGACATCGCCCGCATCGAACTGGGCTCCAGCCAGTACGCCCTGCGCTCGTTGCTGAACAACCAGCCGGCAGTGGCCATCCCGATCTTCCAGCGCCCGGGCTCCAACGCCATCGCCATCTCGGACCTGGTGCGCGAGCGCATGGCCGAGCTCAAGCAGAGCTTCCCCCAGGGCGTGGACTACGAGATCGTCTACGACCCGACCATCTTCGTGCGCGGCTCCATCGAGGCGGTGGTGCACACCCTGCTCGAGGCCATCGTGCTGGTGGTGCTGGTGGTGATCCTGTTCCTGCAGACCTGGCGCGCCTCGATCATTCCGCTGGCCGCCGTGCCGGTGTCGCTGATCGGCACCTTCGCGGTCATGCACCTGCTCGGTTTCTCGCTCAACGCGCTGTCGCTGTTCGGCCTGGTGCTGGCCATCGGCATCGTGGTGGACGACGCCATCGTCGTGGTGGAAAACGTCGAGCGCAACATCGGCCTCGGCAAGTCGCCGGAGGAAGCGACCCGTCAGGCCATGAAGGAAGTCACCGGGCCGATCATCGCCACCGCCCTGGTGCTCTGCGCGGTGTTCATCCCGACTGCGTTCATTTCCGGCCTCACCGGGCAGTTCTACCAGCAGTTCGCGCTGACCATCGCGATTTCGACGGTGATCTCGGCGTTCAACTCGCTGACCCTGTCGCCGGCCCTGGCCGCTACCCTGCTCAAGGCCCACGATGCGCCCAAGGATGGTTTCTCGCGGCTGCTCGACCGACTGTTCGGCGGCTGGCTGTTCGCGCCGTTCAACCGCATGTTCGACCGCGCCAGCCACGGTTACGTCGGCCTGGTGCGGCGCATCCTGCGCGGCAGCGGCATTGCGCTGGTGGTTTATGTCGGACTGGTCGGCCTCGGCTACATGGGCTTCGCCAGCACGCCGACCGGTTTCGTGCCGCCGCAGGACAAGCAGTACCTGGTCGCCTTCGCCCAGCTGCCGGACGCCGCCACCCTGGACCGCACCGAGGACGTGATCAAGCGCATGTCGGAAATCGCCGGCAAGCACCCCGGCGTGGAGAACACCGTGGCCTTCCCGGGCCTGTCGATCAACGGCTTCACCAACAGCCCGAACAGCGGCATCGTCTTCACTCCGCTCAAGCCGTTCGATGAGCGCAAGGACCCGTCACTCTCGGCCAACGCCATCGCGGCGGACCTGAATGGCCAGTTCGCGCAGATTCAGGATGCCTTCATCGCCATCTTCCCGCCGCCACCCGTACAAGGCCTGGGCACCATCGGCGGTTTCCGCGTGCAGGTGCAGGACCGCGGCAACCTCGGCTACGAGGAGCTGTACACCCAGGTGCAGAACGTCATCGCCAAGAGCGCCGACTATCCGGAGCTGGCCGGCCTGTTCACCAGCTACCAGGTCAACGTGCCGCAGG
Source organism: Stutzerimonas sp. Brlt_14 (assembly GCF_051948915.1). Classification (NCBI taxonomy): domain Bacteria; kingdom Pseudomonadati; phylum Pseudomonadota; class Gammaproteobacteria; order Pseudomonadales; family Pseudomonadaceae; genus Stutzerimonas; species Stutzerimonas sp. Brlt_14. The sequence continues at coordinate 169,219 of NZ_JAYJLM010000002.1, read as the reverse complement.
TGGATGCCGACATCGACCGCGAGAAGGCCAAGACCCACGGCGTGGCTATCGACGAGATATTCGACACCATGCAGGTCTACCTTGGCTCGCTGTACGCCAACGACTTCAACCGCTTCGGTCGTACCTATCAGGTCAACGTCCAGGCGGACCAGAAGTTCCGTCTGGCCCCGGAGCAGATCGGTCAGCTGAAAGTGCGCAACGACCGCGGCGAAATGGTCCCGCTGTCGACCTTCGTCAACGTCACGGATAGCGCCGGCCCGGATCGGGTGATGCACTACAACGGCTTCCTCACCGCCGAGATCAACGGCGCCGCCGCACCGGGCTACAGCTCGGGGCAAGCCGAGGCCGCCATGGAGCGTCTGCTCCAGGCCGAGCTGCCCAACGGCATGACCTACGAATGGACCGAGCTGACCTACCAGCAGATCCTCGCCGGCAACACCGCGGTGTTCGTCTTCCCGCTCTGTGTGCTCCTGGCATTCCTGGTGCTGGCCGCGCAATACGAGAGCTGGAGCCTGCCGCTGGCGGTGATCCTGATCGTGCCGATGACCCTGCTCTCGGCGATCACCGGGGTGATCCTCGCCGGTAGCGACAACAACGTCTTCACCCAGATCGGCCTGATCGTGCTGGTGGGCCTGGCGTGCAAGAACGCCATCCTCATCGTCGAGTTCGCCAAGGATAAGCAGGAGGAAGGCATGGACCGGCTGGCCGCGATCCTCGAAGCCTGCCGCCTGCGCCTGCGGCCGATTCTGATGACCAGCTTCGCCTTCATCATGGGCGTGGTGCCGCTGGTGCTCTCCAGCGGGGCCGGCGCCGAGATGCGCCATGCCATGGGTGTTGCGGTGTTCAGCGGCATGCTTGGGGTGACCTTCTTCGGTCTGCTGCTGACCCCGGTGTTCTATCTGGTGATTCGTGCCTTCGTCGAGAAACGCGAAGCCCGCAAAGCGGTTTACAAGGAGGCCCGCGCATGAAGTTCTTCGCCCTTTCCCTGCTCGCCCTGACCATCACCGGTTGCGCCGTCGGCCCGGATTACCGCGCGCCACAACCGGAGCCGGCGCGGCTGCTTCAGGCCGAGCGCGGCGATCACGACCGCTCGCGCTTCGAGGCGGCTTGGTGGCAGCAGTTCGAGGACCCGACACTGGATGCCCTGGTCGGCGAAGCACTGGCCGAAAACCGCGAGCTGCGTATCGCCTATGCCCGTCTGCGTGCGGCGCGGGCGATTCGCGACGATGTCGGCAATGATCGTCTGCCCACCGTCACCGCAGGTGCGCGCGCCGATATCGGCAAGGCCCAACAACCCGGTTTCAGCGAAGAGCGGGTGAACGCCGAGCGTTACGATCTGGGCCTGGACATGGCCTGGGAGCTGGACCTGTTCGGCCGTATCCAGCGCAGCCTGGAGGCCAGCGAAGCGCAGGCCGAAGCCGCCGAGGCCGAGCTCTATCAACTACAGGTCAGCCTGATCGCCGAACTGGTGGATGCCTATGGTCAGCTGCGCGGTGCCCAGCTGCGCGAGCGGATCGCCCGCGACAACCTGGCCAACCAGCGCAATTCCCATGAACTGACCGAGCAGTTGCGCGAAGCCGGTGTCGGCAGCGAACTCGATGTGCTACGCGCCGACGCCCGTCTGGCGGCCACCGAGGCGAGCCTGCCACAGCTGCAGGCGCAGCAGACCCGCGCCCGCAACCGCATCGCCACCCTGCTCGGCCAGCGCGCCGATCAGCTCAGCGTCGACCTCTCGCCGCGCGAGCTGCCGGCGATTGCCAAGGCGCTGCCGATCGGCGACCCCGGTGAGCTGTTGCGCCGACGCCCGGACATTCGTGCGGCCGAACGCCAACTGGCCGCCGCGACTGCAAACGTCGGCGTGGCCACAGCCGATCTGTTTCCGCGGGTGAGTCTGTCGGGCTTTCTCGGCTTCATCGCCGGACGCGGCTCGCAGATCGGCTCCAGCGCCGCACAGGCCTGGGGCGTAGCGCCCAGCATCAGCTGGGCGGCGTTCGACCTGGGCAGCGTGCGCGCCCGTCTGCGCGGTGCCGAGGCGGATGCCGACGCCGCGCTCGCCGGTTATGAGCAGCAGGTGTTGCTGGCGTTGGAGGAATCGGAAAACGCCTTCAGCGACTACGCCCGCGCTCAGGACCGCCTGTTGTCGCTGCTGCGCCAGTCCACCGCCAGCCGCGCCGCGGCACAGCAGGCGGAAATTCGCTACCGCGAAGGCACGGCGGACTTTCTCGTACTGCTCGATGCCGAGCGCGAACGGTTGCTGGCCGAAGACGCCCAGGCCCAGGCCGAAGTCGAGCTGTATCGCGGCGTAGTTGCCATCTACAAGGCGCTCGGTGGCGGCTGGAGGCCGAGCGCCTGATATCGGCTCTCTCGTTGGATCGCCTCCTGGTCGATCACTTCTGCCCCGGGTGCTGCAACGCCGCGGGGCATTTTTTTGCCGCTCGGCAGCACCACTCTTTCGTCCGCCTCGCTCTTGAGCGAAGCACGCCGTGCCTGGCTGCCGATGAATGCACCGGCTGGCGCCAGCTTCGTCCCGTTTGTATTGTCGGAGGCGGACAACAATCCGGACTGACCCAGATGCCCCTAGGAGCGCTCATGAACCCATCCGTGTCCAGCCAGCTCCAGCAGGCACTGGCGCTGCTGCAGCGTCACCTGGGCGGGAACCTGCTGGCCGTGCATCTGTTCGGCTCGGCCGTTGTCGGTGGCCTGAAACCCGGCAGCGATCTCGACCTGCTCGTTACCGTCGCCGCCCCCCTGCCGACAGCCACGCGCCACTCGCTGATGCGCGAGCTGCTGATGATTTCCGCCTGGCCGGCCAACGAGCGAATGCGCCCGCTGGAAGTCACCTGGGTGGTACACCACTCGGTACGGCCCTGGCGTTATCCGGCAATGCGCGAACTGCAATTCGGCGAATGGCTGCGCGCCGATATCGAAGCCGGCCGCATCGAGCCTCCCCAGGAGGACCACGATCTGGCCATTCTTCTGCACCAGGCGCGCAAGAACGGCGTCTGTCTGATCGGCCCTGGCGCGGCCGAATTGTTCGACCCGGTGCCCGAGGAGGACATGCGCCAAGCCTTGCGCGACACGCTGGCGCAATGGCGCGAGCCCGCCGACTGGCAGGGAGACGAATGCAACGTGGTGTTGGCCGTGGCGCGCATCTGGCTCACCCTGACCACCGACGCCATCGCCCCGAAGGACGTCGCAGCGATCTGGCTGCTCGAGCGTCTGCCGGATGAGCACCGTGCCGTGCTGGAGAAAGCCAGCCAGGCCTATCGGGGCGATGCGATCGAAAAGCCTGCCCTGAGCCCACAGGCGGTGGAGGCGTTCATCCGGCATGCGCAAACGCGGCTGCAGCCGTCGCAACCAACAGGAGCAGCGCGATGATGACCACTGACCAGATCGCCGCCTTCTGCCTGGCTCTGCCCGGCACCCGTGAAGATCTCAAGTGGGGCAGCAATCGGGTGTTTTCCGTGGCGGGCAACAAGATGTTCGCCGTTCTCGATTTCCTTGGCGAGAACCTGGCATTCAAGGTCCACAGCGACCTCTTCCTGGGTTTCGTGGACCGTCCCGGCATCCGCCCTGCTCCTTACCTGGCACGGGCGCACTGGATCAGCATGAGCAGTCGCCAGATCCCCATCGGTGACGACGAGCTGCGCCACCTGCTGACCCGCGCGCACCAGCTGGTGGTACGCAAGCTGCCAAAGCGCCTGCAACCCGGACTGTTACTGGATCTGGATTGAGTCAGCGCTGGACGGATCAGTCGCAGCGAACCGACGGCGATGCACGCAGGCGATATCGAATCCTCCTGTCACTGCAGCGGCTGCGCCGGCCTCCTCTGCCTCGGCGCTTCAGGCCGGACGGGCCAACCGGTGTACCCGTGGCTGCTAGACCACGGTCGCTGGGCCACCGGCAAAATGTGACGTAGTGCCGCTCCCGTCGGCTTGGCTCGGCAAAGCGCTTTAAGTCGTCACTCATCTTTGGCATAAGGAGCGGCTGAAAGCCGAGAAGCGTCCCCGCGGTCGGTCCGCATGGATGCACTGCCAACCAACCAGAATAAAGAGTCTTTCATGAAGCCGATCATTACCCTTGCCGGGCTCGTGCTGGCTGCCGCCAGCGCCTTCGCCCAGGCAGAGCCCATCGTCATCAAGTTCTCTCACGTAGTGGCCGAGGATACCCCCAAGGGCAAGGGTGCGTTGATGTTCAAACGCCTCGCGGAGGAACGCCTGCCCGGCCAGGTCAGCGTGGAGGTATACCCCAATTCGACGCTGTTCGGTGATGCCACCGAACTGGAAGCGTTGCGCAACAACGAAGTGCAGCTGCTCGCCCCGTCGCTGGCGAAGTTCGAGCAGTACACCAAGCAGCTGCAGGTTTTCGACCTGCCGTTCCTGTTCGACGACATCGATGCCGTCAACCGCTTTCAGAAGCGCACCAAGGGCAAGCAGCTGCTGCGCTCGATGGAAGACAAGAACATCACCGGCCTGGCGTACTGGCACAACGGCATGAAGCAGCTTTCGGCTACCCGCATGCTGCGCCTGCCGGGTGATGCGTCGGGGCTGAGCTTCCGCATCCAGCCGTCCGCGGTACTCGAAGCGCAGTTCGGCGCGGTGGGTGCCACCACCCAGAAGATCGCCTTCGCCGACGTCTACGACGCGCTGCGCACCGGCACCGTACAGGGCGCGGAGAACCCCTGGTCGAATATCTACAGCAAGAAAATGCACACTGTGCAGCCCTACATCATCGAAACCGACCATGGCGTGCTGGACTACATGGTGGTGAGCAACACACGCTTCTGGATGAGCATGCCGCACAAGATCCGCTTCGAGCTGGAGGCGATTCTCGACGAGGTCAGCTTCATGGTGAACCGCGAGGCGGAGGAGCTGAACCAGGCCGATCGCGAGCGGATTCGCAAGGCGGGTACTTCCGAGATCGTCACCCTGACGCCGGAAGAGCGCGAGCGCTGGCGCGAAGCGATGCGCCCCGTCTGGAAGGAGTTCGAACCGATGATCGGCGCGGACATCATCAAGGCCGCCGAGACCGTCAACCGCAAGCAGCGCGACTGACGAACATCCAGATGAAAAAGCCCCGCCAGCTGGCGGGGCTTTTTTGTGTGGCCTGCTCAGAGTTTGCCAGTGCCCGTGGATAGCAGTGGATCCTGTTCCAGCTGCTGCGCGTCCCAGCCGCCGCCCAGTGCAGCGATCAGCAGGACGCTGGCGGTCAGGCGATCCCCCAGCAGGGTCAGGTTGGTGCGCTGGTTGTTCAACGCGGTGGTCTGCACGGTGGCCACGCTGAGGAAGTCGACGGTACCTGCGCGGTACTGGTTTTCGATCAGCCGCAGGGACTCCTGTGCGGCCTCCAGCGCTTCGCGCTGCACCGCCGCCTCCTGTTCCAGCACGCGCAGCTGCACCAGGTAGTTCTCCACTTCGCGGAAGCTGTCGAGCACGGTCTGGCGGTAGTTGGCGACCGTCTGGTCGTAGCTGGCCTCGGCCCGCTCCAATTCCGCACGACGGCTACCGAAGTCGAGCAGGGTCAGCGCCAGTTGCGGCCCCAGCGACCAGAAACGGTTCGGCACGCTGAACAGGTCGCTGAAGCTGCTGTTGCGATAGCCACCGCTGGCCGACAGTGTCAGGTCCGGATACCAGGCGGCTTCCGCCACGCCGATGTTGGCATTGGCGGCCATCACCTGGCGCTCGGCCGAGGCAATGTCGGGGCGCCGCTCCAGCAACTGGGACGGCACCGCCAGCGGTATATCGGGCAGCGCCGGGATGTACTCGCGTACGGCGATCTCCAGCTCCGACGGCGCGACGCCCACCAGCACCGCGATGGCATGCTCCATCTGCGCCCGCTGCCACTTGAGGTCGATGGCTTGCGCCTGGGTACTCTTGAGCTGCGTCTGCGCCTGGCTGACATCGGACCGGGGCACGATGCCGGCGCGGTACTGGTTCTCGGTCAGCCGCAGCGAGCGCGCATAGGCTTCAACGGTCTGGTCGAGCAGCCGCTGGTGTTCGTCGATCACCCGCAGCTGCAGGTAGGTCTGCACCAGCTCGGCCTGCAGGCTCAGGCGAGCCGCCGCAAGGTCCGCCGCGCTGGCCTGCATGTTCGCCCGATTGGCTTCGAGGTTGCGCCGCAGCCGGCCCCAGATGTCGGCCTCCCAGGATGCGCTCAGGCCCGCTTCGTAGGTTTCGCCGACACCACTGGCAAAACTTCCGCTGGTGGTATCCGAGCGGCTGCCACCCTGCGCCGAGCGCGTGACGCCTGCGTTGCCGGAGAAGATCGGAAACAGCTGCGAGCGCGCCCCACGAACCAGCGCCCGCGCCTGACGAAACTGCGCCTCGGCCGCGGCGAGGTTCTGGTTCGAGACATTCAGCCGCGCCACCAGCGCATCCAGTTCGGCATCGCCGTACAGCCGCCACCACTCGCCCCGTTGCAGCGCATCGGCCGGCGTGGCGGGTTTCCAGCCTTCGGCCTGCTTGAATTCGCTGGCCACGGGCAGATCCGGTCGCTGGTAGTCGGGGCCGAGCGTGCAGGCTGCCAACGACAGCGTGAGCATGGCTACCGCCAGGGGGCGCAGGACATGGTTCAGCAATGAGGGGTGCAACGACGACGAGTTCATAGCGAGTTTTCCAGGGCGGCATCGGTGCGTACACCGCGCCAGCTGTTGAAACGGTGGCGCAGACGATCCAGGTACAGATAGACCACCGGCGTGGTGTAGAGCGTGAGGATCTGGCTCAGCAGCAGACCGCCGATGATGGTCAGACCCAGCGGCTGGCGCATCTCGGCCCCTTCCGCACCGCCGAGCAGCAGCGGCAACGCACCGAGGATCGCCGCCATGGTGGTCATCAGGATCGGTCGGAACCGCAGCAGACAGGCGCGATGGATCGAATCGGCGGGCGACAGCTTGTCCTGGCGCTCGAACTGCAACGCCAGGTCGATCATCAGGATCGCGTTCTTCTTCACCACCCCGATCAGCAGGAACAGCCCGAGCAGCGAGATCAGGCTGAACTGGTCGCCGGTGAGGATGATCGCCAGCAAGGCGCCTACCCCGGCCGAGGGCAAGGTGGAGAGGATGGTCAGCGGATGGATGTAGCTCTCGTAGAGGATGCCCAGCACGATGTAGACCAGCAGCAAGGCGCCGAGAATCATCAGCGGCTGGCCTTCCTGGGTCGTCTGGAACGCGCTGCCGGTGCCACCGAGCCGCCCCTGCACCTCGCTCGGCAGTCCGATGGCCGCTACCGCGCGTTCGATGGCCAGCGTCGCCTGGTCGAGGCTGATGCCGGGGGCCAGGTCGAAGTCGATGTTCTCGGCGGCGAACTGCCCATCGTGGCTGACCCGATCTTCCTCCAGGCTGCGCTCGTAATGGGCGAAGGCCGCCAGCGGCACCCGCCGGCCATCGCCGGTGACGACGTGGATCTGCTCCAGCACCTCGGGGTACTGCGCGTAGCTCGGGTCGATCTCCATCACCACCTGATACTGGTTGAGCGATTCGTAGATGGTCGAGATCTGCCGCTGGCTGAAAGCATTGTTGAGCAGCGTGGTCACGGTGCTCATGTCGATGCCCAGGCGCTTGGCCGCGTCACGGTCGATCTTCAGGCTGATCTGCTGCGCGCCCTCGCCGTCGTTGGCGTCGATGCTGGTAAGCTCCGGCAGTTCGGATAGCGCCCGGGTTACCCGCGGTACCCAGGTACGCAGGTCGTTGAGATCGCTCGCCAACAGCGTATAGGCGTAGGCCGAGCTGCTCTGCCGACCACCGCCAAACTGCAGGTCCTGGTCGGCCATGAGGAACATGCGTCCACCGGGCACTTTCGGCTGGTTCTTGCGGATGCGCTCGATGACCTTCTGCGCCGAAATCTTGCGCTCGCCAAGCGGTTTCAGCCGCACGATCATGAAGGCATTGTTGATGCCGCCCTGCCCGCCGATGAAGCCGGCCACGCTTTCCACCGCCGGGTCGGCGAGGACTGCCTTGCGGAAGATTTCCATCTTCGGCTGCATGACCTGGAACGACATGCCGTCGTCACCGCGGATGAAACCGGTGATCTGTCCGGTGTCCTGCTGCGGCAGAAAGGTCTTGGGCACCTGCACGTAGAGCACCACGTTCAGCGCGATGGTCGCCAGCAGGCTCAGCAAGGTGATGCGTCGATGACGCAGCGCCCAGCTCAGCGAGCGATCGTAGTAGCGCAGCAGCCACTGATGGGCGTCGTGGCTCCAGCGCTGCAGACGCCCTTCCTTCTCCGGTTCGTGCGGTTTGAGCCAACGGGCGCAGAGCATCGGCGTCAGGGTCAGCGAAACCAGCAGCGACACCAGGATCGCCGCGGCCAGGGTGATGGAGAACTCGCGGAACAGCCGCTCGACGATGCCGCCCATGTAAAGGATGGAAACGAACACCACCACCAGCGACAGGTTCATCGACAACAGCGTGAAACCCACCTCGCGGGTGCCGACGTAGGCCGCCTTCAGCGGCGGCATGCCGTCGTCGATATGCCGTGCGATGTTTTCCAGCACCACAATGGCGTCATCCACCACCAGCCCGGCGGCCAGGATCAATGCCATCAGCGACAGCACGTTGAGCGAAAAACCGAACAGGTACATGACGGCGAAGGTGCCCACCAGCGACACCGGCACCGCCAGCGCCGGGATCAGTGCGGTGCGCAGGCGGCCGAGGAACAGGAACACCAGCACGATGACCAGGCCCACCGCAATCAGCAGCGTGCGCTCGGCCTCGTGCAGCGTCGCGCGAATCACCGGCGAGCGGTCCATGGCAATGTTCAGGTCGACGCTGCCCGGCATGATCGCCTGCAGGGCCGGCAGCTCGCGGCGGATGCCTTCGATGGTCTCGATGATGTTGGCACCAGCCTGGCGGTTGACGATCAGCAACACCGCCTGTTCGTTGTTGAAGAAGCCGCTGTTGTAGCGGTCTTCCACCGAATCCCGCACCCGTGCCACGTCGCCGAGACGCAGCGCGGCGCCATCCTGGTAGCGGATGATCAGCGGCATGTAGTCGGCCGCCTGGTGCAGCTGGTCGTTGGCGCGCACCTGCCAGTGCTGATCGGCGTCCTCCACCATGCCCTTGGGCCGGCGCACATTGCCGTTGGCGATGGTCTGGCGCACCTCGTCCAGTGACACACCGTACTGCTCCAGCTGCTGCGGCTGCAGTTCGACCCGTACCGCGGGCAGCGAGCTGCCGCCGACCTGGATTTCGCCGACGCCGGACACCTGCGACAGCTTCTGCGCCAGGATGGTGGAGCCGATGTCGTACAGCTCGGCCTTGCCCAGCACCTCCGATGTCAGCGAAAGCACCATTATCGGTGCCTGGGACGGATTGATCTTGCGGTAGGTGGGCATGCTGCGCATGCCGCTGGGCAACAGGTTGCGCGAGGCGTTGATGGCCGCCTGCACGTCGCGGGCAGCGCCGTTGATATCGCGATCCAGATCGAACTGGATGATGATCCGGGTCGAGCCCTGGCTGCTGCGACTGGTCATCTGGCTGACACCGGCGATGCTGCCCAGCGAGCGCTCCAGTGGCGTGGCCACGCTGGAGGCCATGATTTCCGGGCTGGCGCCGGGCAGGCTGGCCTGCACGGTGATCACCGGAAAATCCATGTTCGGCAGCGGCGACACCGGTAGCAGGCCGAAGCTGACTCCACCCAGCAGCAGGATCGCCAGGCTGAGCAGCATGGTCGCCACCGGGCGGGCGATGAACGGGGCGGAAAGGTTCATGCCTGCCCCCGCGCGATTGCAGTCCGGCTCACGCTTGCGCCTCCGCCAGCGGCTCGCGACGGCGCCCGAAGCGCTGGCCGAGGCGGTCGAAGAAGAGGTAGATCACCGGTGTGGTGAACAGTGTCAGCAGCTGGCTGAGCAGCAGGCCGCCCACCAGCACCAGGCCGAGCGGCTGGCGCAGTTCAGCACCGGATCCGGATGCCAGCATCAGCGGAATCGCACCGAACAGCGCCGCCAGGGTGGTCATCAGGATCGGCCGGAAGCGCAGCAGTGCCGCGCGGTAGATCGCATCCTGCGGGCTCATGCCTTGCTGCCGTTCGGCCTCCAGGGCGAAGTCGATCATCATGATCGCGTTCTTCTTGACGATGCCGATCAACAGGATGATGCCGATGATCGCGATCAGCCCCAGGTCGTTGCCGGTCAGCAGCAAGGCGAGCAAGGCGCCTACCGCTGCCGAGGGCAGCGTGGAGAGGATGGTGATCGGGTGGATGTAGCTCTCGTAGAGCACGCCGAGCACGATGTACATGGTCACTACCGCGGCGAGAATCAGCAGCAGCGTGCTCGACAGTGAGGCGCGGAACGCTTCCGCGGCGCCCTGGAAGCGCGTCTGGATGCCGGCAGGCAGGCCGATCTCCTGCTCCACCGCCTCGATCACCTGCACCGCCTTGCCCAGCGACACGCCACTGGCCAGGTTGAACGAGAGCGTCACCGCCGGGAACTGGCCGATATGGTTGATCAGCAGCGGGGCGTTGCGCTGCTCCAGCGTCGCCAGGCTGGACAGCCGCACTGGCGTGCCACCTTCGCTTTGCACGAACAACTGTTCCAGCGCCTGCGGACCCAGGCGGTTGCCCGCCTCCGCTTCCAGCACCACGCGGTACTGGCTGGCCTGGGTGAAGATGGTGGAAATCTGCCGCTGGCCGAAGGCGTCGTACAGCGCATCGGTGATGTCCGCGACCTGGATACCCAGGCGCGCCGCCGCGTCGCGATCGATGTCCAGGTAGATCTGCAGGCCATTGCTCTGCAGGTCGCTGGCCACGTCGGTCAGTTCCGGCCTTTCGCGCAGGGCCTCGACCAGGCGCGGCGTCCACTCCTGCAGCAACTCGCTATCCGGCGTTTCCAGGCTGAACTGGAACTGCGTGCGGCTGACGCGATCCTCGATGGACAGGTCCTGTACCGGCTGCAGATATAGCTCGATACCCGGCACCTTGGCCAGCTCCGGCCGCAGGCGATCGATCACCTGACTGGCGGTCAGGTCGCGCTCGCCGTGGGGCTTGAGGTTGATCAGCAGACGCCCGCTGTTGAGCGTGACGTTGTCGCCGTCCACGCCGATATAGGACGACAGACTGTCCACCGCCGGGTCGGCGAGGATCACCCGGGCCAGTGCCTGCTGGCGCTCGCTCATGGCGCGGAAGGAGATCGATTGCGGCGCCTCGCTGATGCCCTGGATGACGCCGGTGTCCTGCACCGGGAAGAACCCCTTGGGTACGGCGAGGTAGAGCACCACCGTCAGCCCCAGCGTGGCCACCGCCACCAGCAGGGTCAGGGTCTGGTGGCGCAGCACCCAGGTCAGCCAGCGCGAGTAGCCGCCGATCAACCGCTCGACCCAGTCGGGCTTGGCCTCGGCGACACTGTGCGGCTTGAGCAGCTTGGCGCACATCATTGGCGTCAGCGTCAGCGAGACCACCAGCGAGATGAGGATGGCCACCGCCAGGGTAATGGCGAACTCGCGGAACAACCGGCCCACCACGTCCTGCATGAACAGCAGCGGGATCAGCACGGCGATCAGCGAGAAGGTCAGCGAAATCAGCGTGAAGCCGATCTGCCTGGCACCCTTGAGCGCGGCATTGAGCGGTGTCTCGCCCTCTTCCAGATGCCGCGCGATGTTCTCCAGCATGACGATGGCATCGTCCACCACGAAGCCGGTGGCGATGGTCAGCGCCATTAGCGTCAGGTTGTTCAACGAGAAGCCGCACAGGTACATCACGGCGAAGGTGCCGACCAGCGACAGCGGCACCGCGATCGACGGGATCACCGTGGCCGACAGCTTCTTGAGGAAGACAAAGGTCACCATCACCACCAGGAAGGTGGCGAGCATCAGCTCATGCTGCACGTCCCGCACTGCGGCGCGGATGGTCTGGGTGCGGTCGGTGAGCACCACCACGTCCAGCCCGGCCGGCATGCTGGCCTTCACTTCCGGCAACAGCGCCTGGATGCGCTCGACCACCTCGATGACGTTGGCGCCCGGCTGGCGCTGGATGTTCAGCAACACCGCCTGGCTGTCATTGGCCCAGGCGGCCAGGCGCTCGTTCTCGGCACCGTCGACGATATCGGCGACGTCCTTCAGGCGCAGGGCCGCACCGTCCTGGTAGGTCAGGATCAGCTCGGCGTATTCCTCCGGCGTCTTCAACTGGTCGTTGGCATCGAGCATCGACACCCGGGTCGGCCCGTCGAAGTTGCCCTTGGGCTGGTTGACGTTGGAGCTGGTGATCAGCGAACGCACGTCTGCCAGCGACAGCCCATAGGCCGCCAGCGCCTCGGGGTTGGTGCGGATACGTACCGCCGGGCGCTGACCGCCGGCGATGCTGACCATCCCCACTCCGCTGATCTGCGCCAGCTTCTGCGCCATGCGCGTATCGACCAGATCGTGCAGCTTGGGCAACGGCAGCGACTCGGAAGTCACCGCCAGCGTCAGTACCGGCGTGTCGGCCGGATTGACCTTGTTGTACACCGGCGGTGCCGGCAGGTCGTTGGGCAACAGGTTGTTCGCCCCGTTGATCGCCGCCTGCACCTCCTGCTCGGCCACATCCAGTGCGACATCCAGCGAAAAGCGCAGGGTGATCACCGAGGCGCCGCCGGAACTGGTCGACGACATCTGTGCCAGCCCCGGCATCTGGCCGAACTGGCGCTCCAGCGGCGCGGTCACGGCGCTGGTCATCACCTCCGGGCTGGCACCCGGATATAGCGTCATCACGCGGATGGTCGGGTAATCCACCTGCGGCAGCGCAGCCACTGGCAGCAGCTTGTAGGCGATCAAGCCGGCCAGCAGGATCGCGACCATGCTCAGCGTGGTCGCGACCGGGCGCAGGATGAACAGACGGGAGATGCTCATTGCGCCTCGCGCTCCGCGGCCTCGCCGCCACCGAGCACCGGGTTCTCGGCGGCCTCTTCGGCCATGCGGCGACTGCCGACCACTTCCACCTCGGCACCGTCACGCAGTCGGTCGGTCCCCTCCATCACTACCCGCTCACCCACCTCGAGCCCCTCGAGCACCACCGTCGTCTCGCCGTTGCTCGGCCCGGCCTTGAGCAGACGCAGCTGAACCTTGCTGTCCTCGCCAACGACGTAGGCGAAGGTGCCGCGCGAGCCGAACTGCAGCGCCGCGGTCGGAATCAGCACGGCATCGCGCAGGGTTTCGACCCGCAGCCGAACATTGACGAACTGGTTGGGGATGAGCAGTTCCTGCTCGTTGTCGAAACGCGCCTTCAGCCGCAGGGTGCCGGTGGTAGCGTCGATCTGGTTGTCGATGCTCTCCAGCACGCCCTCGCCGAACATGACCTTTTCACCACGGTCCCAGATCTGCACCACGAGCTTCTCGCCCTGGCGGTAGCGGGTCAGCACCGGCAGCAGATCGCCTTCCGGCAGAGTGAAGCTGATCGACATCGGTTGTGTTTGGGTGATCACCACCAGCGGCGTGGTGTCGTTGGCAGCGACCAGGTTGCCAACGTCGAGCTGACGCAGACCGACGCGGCCATCGATGGGCGCGCGAATCTGGGTGAACTCCAGGTTCAGTCGTGCCTCATTGACCGCCGCCTGATTGGCCGCCAGGGTGCCCTGGTACTGGCTGACCAGCGCTTCCTGGGTATCCAGTGTCTGCTTGGCGATGCTGTCGTCGGCATACAGGCCCCGATAGCGTTCGAAATCCACCTGGGCGTTCTTCAGCTGCGCGCGATTCTGCTGCAGGGTGCCTTCCGCCTGCTGCAACGCCACCTTGTAAGGGCGCGGATCGATCACGGCGAGCAGATCGCCCTTCTTGACGCGCTGCCCCTCTTCGAAGCGCAGCTCCACCAGCTCACCCGCCACGCGGCTGCGCAGGTTCACCGTGTTGAGTGGCGTGACGCTGCCGAGTGCCTTGTTGAACACCTCGAACTCGCCCTGCTCCACCTTGGCGACGCGCACGGGAACCGCCCCGCCGAACGCACCGAAGCCGGGACGCCCGCCCGGGCGCTGCGGCGCTTCCTTGTTGGGAGCAGGCCACAGCCACCAGAGCAGCGCTGCGATGGCAATGACGACGAGGATCAGGAGCGCCCAGCGGAGGCTGGAGCGCGCGGTAGTGGGATGCGTCTCGGACATGAACGGAGTTCGCTTGAAAAGGAGCGTGAACCATAAGCAGTCGCGAACCGCTCGCAAAGTGCCTTTACGGCATTTTTACGTATCGACATGTATGCGAACGGGTCGGCGCGGCAGACCGGAACCATGCGGCAGGTCTTAAGTCTATTTAACGTTCTTCTCGCGGCTCCGCGGCGAGAAAAACGCTGTAAGCGGGCCTCGCGCCGTGCAGCACGTCGAAATCGGACATTGTCGTGTCGTTAACCGGTCATTGCATCAATGACCGCATAGGATCAAGGAATGAATGTATCGCTGGTCATTCTGGCGTTGACTGTCGCCAGTTTTCTTCTGGGTTTTCTTCGCGACCTGTTCATTGCCCGCTCTTTCGGCCTCAGCTGGGAAGCGGATCTCATCTTCGTTGCGCTCATCCTGCCGCTGTTCTTCGAGAACTTCCTGGGCCTGGCATTGCGCGACACCATGATTCCCTACCTGCAGAAGCTACGCAGCCAGTCGCAGTCTCTGTTCGAATCCGTCGCGCGCTGGCTCTACTGGCGCATCATGCTGCTCGGTGGCGCAGCCTGCGCGCTGATCCTGCTGACCAGCTACTGGGTGCTCAACGCCCTGGCGCCGGGCTGGACGCCCGAGCAGGTCGCCAACGGCCAGCTGGTTTTCTGCGTCGGCGCGCTGCTGATCGGCGTCCAGGCCGCGCTGTACTGCCAGGGTGCGCTACTGAACATGGACAACGTGTTCATCATGCCGATGACCCGCACCCTGCTGCTCAATGCCGGCGCGATCATCGGCATTCTGCTGTTCGAGCCCAGCGGCATGGTCATTTTTCTCGGCATGCTGCTGCCGCAGGTGGTGCTGATCGTCCTGCAGCATCGGCGCATCCATTACCTGCGCGGTGAGGCGATGCCGCTCGAGAAAGGCCATGGCAGCCAGTTCGGCCTGGCTTTCGCGCCCATTCTGCTGGCGGCCGGTGCGCAGCAGGCCTGCATACTGGCCGAGCGGATGTTCGCCTCGTTCCTCGATGAAGGCAGCATCACCATGCTGTCGTTCGCGTTCCGTATCGTCACGATCCCGCTGACCCTGTATGCCATGTCGGTGCTGTCGGTGCTGTTCCCGCAGTTCTCCTCCAGCTGGAACGACGAGGACCACAACGCCCACGCCGCGGTGATCCGCAAGGGGCTGCTGGCGACTTTGCTGTTCCTGGTGCCGGCGACCGTGGTGCTCTGCTCCTTCCCGGAGGCCGTGGTGGCGGTCCTACTAGAACGCGGCGAATTCGGCGCTGCGCAGACCCAGGCCACCGCCTCGCTGATGGTCATCTACGCGCTCGGCCTGCCGGCGATGGGTCTCGCGCTGCTCTGGGGGCGCGCGCTGCTCGCGCAGCATCAGGCTCGCCTGTTCCTGGTCATCACATTGATCAGCTCGACCATGACCATCGCGCTCGATGCACTACTCTATCGGCATTACGGCGCCGCAGGGCTGGCGCTGGCGTTCTCCAGCGGTGCCGCGCTGCAGGCACTGTTCATGGGCCTGTTCGTCTATCGCGCCTCGCCGCGCGGTGCCGGCGTACCGGTGCTGGTTCGCTGGCTGGCGACGGCAACCGTGCTGGCGGTGGCGCTGCATTTCGTACCGCAGCCAGAGGGGTTCATCCAGCTGTGCCTGTATATCGGCCTGGTGCTGATAGGCTTCGCCGCTGGTGTGATGCTGCTGGGTGAGCGGGATCTGTTCAAACCTGGCTACTGGTCCATGCGCAAGGCCTGAGGGGCGCAACGGCGGTAAGCGATTGCCGCATCTTCCCGCAATCAATCGCACAAACGAAAAGGCCGCTGCAGATGCAGCGGCCTTTTGCTGTGCGCGTCGTGCTCAACCACCCAGGGCAAGCATCCCCATCGTGTTGATGCAGGGGGCCGTCCAACCTTCCGACTTCGACTCGACTTCCACCAGCCGCGGTTTGCGCTGCTCCATGACGATATCCAGGGCGCGGCTCGGCAGGATGTCGATATCGTCGAAGGTAATGATCTGGCCAGGCTCGACGGCACGCTTGAGCGCCGTCTTGCGCAGCAGGCCGATCGGCACGTGATCCGGATGCTGGGCCAGCTTGATCGCCTCACCGCGGAACTGAAAGCCGCCGATGCCACGCTCAATCAGCTCGCCCGGCTTCATGGCGCGCTTGGCGATGGCGGCAACCCCGAGGGTCGGCTCGGTCGAGTTGTTGAGCAGCACGCCGCCGCCGCTGAGCACGCGGCGTACGGTCTTGCCCACTTCCAGCGAGCACAGATGGAACGGCCGCACCAGCGTGTAGAACGGGCCGCGTCCGAGCTTGAAATATTCGATGGCCCGGGCCTGATCCTCGTCGTGCCTGCCTACCAGGAACACGCCGCCAGCCGGATAGCCGGAGGGGATCACGTAATCGACGATGGGCTGCCCCACCCGTTCGGCCATCATGCCGAGCAGGCTGGCGCTGTCGTCCAAATTGGTCGAGGCGAGGCCTTCCATGCCCTGACGGGTGATGGTCGCACCCAGCCCGTTGCCGATGATCACCTGCTCGATCTGCACCTTGGTGCCGTCGGTGAAGGAGGTCGTCTGATCGACGCTGATGCCTTGCCGGTTGGCCCAGTAGGCCATGTCCTCGGGGGAAGGGTCATGGTTCAGATAGCCCTTCATGTTGCCGTAGACCAGCGGCTGGAAGCCCATCTGCAGCGCATCCTCACGCAAGGCCGCCAGCGAACCGGGCTGATCGCCCTCGGCTTCCGTGAGAAAGCCCTTGCCCGCCAGGTACGAACCCGTGGTGACCTGCAATTCGGCGTTGACGGTCACGACCTTCAAGCCGGCTTCGAAGGCGCGCTCGATGACGGCCGTTCCGTGGAACACATCACCACTGCACTCGACGATCAGATCGGAATTGTCGATCAGCTCGTCCAGCGAATTGGTAAGGACGTCCGCCAGCGGGAAGTCGGTCATCGTCGAAAGTGGTCGGCGCGTGAGGACACGGGAAATCTGCATGTCCTGATAGTGCTGTTTGATCAACCGGACGAAGCCGTGGGCGATCATTCCGGTTCCGGATACACCGATTCTTTTGATTTCTGAGGTAGGCATAACTGAATCCATTCAATGGGCATCAGCTCTATGACAGCAGCCGTGCGAAAAGATTTTTTAAAAAAGCTGCCTAATTGCCATGTTTGTGGCGCTGCGCTCACCCTTGAAATCCTGGGCACGGGCATGACGGAAAATAGTTGGCCACCTCGGTTTGCGCTAATTGACGACGACAGACGGTTTCGCTTGAACTGCTGGCTTTCCGTCGCCAAAAAAAAAAACGGCGAGCCCCATCAGGGCTCGCCGCCGAGCTGCTAGCGGTGCACTTCAGCCAAGCGAGGCGATGGCCGCCTCGTAGTTCGGCTCGCTGCCGATCTCGCTGACCAGTTCGCTGTGCAGTACGCGGTCCTGCTCATCCAGCACGATCACCGCGCGTGCGGCGACGCCTGCCAGAGGGCCGCTGGCCAGGGCCACGCCGTAGTCGCGAAGGAATTCGGCACCGCGCATGGTGGACAGGTTGACCACGTTCTCCAGCCCTTCGGCACCACAGAAACGCTTCTGCGCGAACGGCAGGTCGGCGGAAATGCAGAGCACCACTGTGTTTGCCAGGGCGCTGGCCTGGGCGTTGAACTTGCGTACCGAGGTGGCGCAGGTCGGCGTATCGACGCTTGGGAAGATGTTGAGGATCTTGCGCTTGCCGGCAAAGGCTGCCAGCTCGACGTCGGCGAGGTCGGCGCCTACCAGGCGAAACGGCTTGGCCTGCTGGCCGGCCTGCGGAAACTCGCCGGCTACCTGGACGGGGGTGCCTTTCAGGGTGACTTCTGTCATTGCTTCGCTCCTCGATGGGTGACACGAAAAGGCCGCGGGGCCATCAGCCCCACGGCCTGAAAGAGGGCCCGAGTGTAGCCTCGGACCGCCGATCGGTGAACCGCCAGCTAGGGCGATTACCGACCGTTATCGGACATCAGCTGCGCGCGAAATACTCCTTGGTCAGCTTCACCACGACCGGGCTCAGCAGCAGCAACGAGACCAGGTTGGGGATCGCCATCAGGCCGTTGAGCGTATCGGCCAGCAGCCAGGCGAAGTCCAGCTGAGCGATCGCACCGAAGGGCACCGCCAGCACCCAGATCACCCGGAACGGCCAGATGGCCTTGGTACCCACCAGGAATTCCCAGCACTTTTCGCCGAAGTAGCTCCAGCCAAGGATGGTGGTGAAGGCGAAGACCACCAGCGCGATGGTCAGGATCACCCCACCGATGCCCGGCATCGCCGACTCGAAAGCCGCCGCGGACAAAGCCGCGCCGCTGGCGCCGCTGGTCCAGACGCCGGTACAGATGATCGCCAGGCCGGTCATCGAGCAGACAATGATGGTGTCGATGAACGTGCCCAGCATACCGATCATGCCCGAGCGCACCGAGCTGGTGGTCGTGCCGGCGGCCTGGGCGATACCGGCGGTACCGAGACCGGCCTCGTTGGAGAAGATCCCGCGCGCGACACCGAAGCGAATTGCGGCAATCACCGCGGCACCGGCGAAACCGCCAGTGGCGGCGATCGGCGTGAAGGCATGGGTGAAGATCAGGTCGAACGCGGCCGGGATCGCGGAGGCGTTCACCACCAGCACCACCGCGGCAGCAATCAGGTAGGCCAGGCACATGAAGGGAACCAGCGACGCGGCCACAACGCCGATGCGGCGGATACCGCCGAGAATCACCAGGCCGACCACGACCATGGTGATCAGGCCGGTCGCCCACAGCGGCACCGAGAAGGTGGTTTCCAGCGCGTGGGCCATGCTGTTGACCTGCACCATGTTGCCAATGCCGAAGCCGGCCAGCCCGCCGAAGATGGCGAACGCAGTGCCAAGCCAGACCCACTTCTTGCCCAGCCCGTTCTTGATGGCATACATCGGGCCGCCGACGTGCTCGCCACGGTCGTCCTTCTCGCGGTAGTGAACCGCCAGCACGACCTCGCAGTACTTGGTGGCCATACCGACCAGCGCGGTGCACCACATCCAGAACAGCGCGCCCGGGCCGCCGAGGAAGATCGCCGTGGCGACGCCGGCGATGTTGCCGGTACCTACCGTTGCGGCCAGCGACGTCATCAACGCCTGGAACGGGCTGATCTCACCGGTGGATTCGTCGCCCTTGGCACGACCGCGCCACATCAGGGCGAAGCCGGTACCAATGCGGGTCAGCGGCATGAACTTGAGCATGATCATCAGCACCAGGCCGGTGCCAAGGATCAGGACCAACATGGGCGGGCCCCAGACGAGGCCGTTAATGGTGTTGACGAGGTTGTTCAGAAATTCCATTCGAGCACCTTATTTCTTATAGGCGAGTTCCCTCGCGTTGGGGTCGCGCTACCGTGGAGCCG
Source organism: Stutzerimonas sp. Brlt_14 (assembly GCF_051948915.1). Taxonomy (NCBI): domain Bacteria; kingdom Pseudomonadati; phylum Pseudomonadota; class Gammaproteobacteria; order Pseudomonadales; family Pseudomonadaceae; genus Stutzerimonas; species Stutzerimonas sp. Brlt_14. The sequence continues at coordinate 149,779 of NZ_JAYJLM010000002.1, read as the reverse complement.
TTGAAAAACATGACGCTTGTGGCGGTGGTTTTTCAGCGACCAGGTAACGACGATTCCGATCCGCCTCTGGAGCTTGTAAGCGCTGAGGTCGACAGCACTTTGCAAGACTCGTGCTAGAGCGTTGCGCGGCGGTGACCGCGACGGCCGGAAGCGTGGATGCTACCACTGCATTCGCTCGTTGGGCGCGGGGCAATCGCGCCAGATTCGATGATCGAATCGACGCCGGAATCAGACCGAACGGTCAAACCCTGCAAGCCCGCGTCCGCCGAATAGCAAATGGCACGGAAAGCGAACTCAGCGTAGCCCAGTCTGGTGCACGCGCCAGTGGTCGCTGACTCGCACTGGTGCGGCGGTCGCGGCAAGGGAGCGGCCTGACCGGCGCACGGCGTCGGACGCCACGCACCAGCGCCGTGCCGCGGTCAGAAATCGCGGCGATAGAACACGTCGAGCGAACTGGCCAGGCCGCTGGCCGCTTCGAGAAAGATACGTCGGGTCAGCTGATAACGCAGGGCAATGGTGTTGGTCGGTTCGAACACGCCCACGCCATAGCGCAACGCCAGACGTTCGGTAAGCCGTCCAGTGGCGACCACACTGGTGCCGGCGCCCGTTCCCTCTGTGTCGAGCTGGAAGTCCTGGATGCCGAGCCGCTGCGCGAGTCCGCCGGTGATCGATGAACTGCCAGCCAGGCCGAGCCCGAGCGCGGCCTGGGCCAGCAGATTGTTATCGCCGGAATCGGCGCCCAATGGCCGACCCAGGACGAGATAGGCCAACGCCTGTTCCTGACTCATGGCCGGTTCGGAGAACACATCGATACGCGGTTGCTCGGCGCTGCCGGTGATGCGCAGGCCGGCAACGACGTTCTCCGCCTCGATCCGGCGGATCGCCTCGATATTGAGGAACGGCTGGCTGATCAGGCCGGTGAACAGCAGCTCGGCCCGGCGGATGGTCAGCCGCTGGCCATAGGCGCGATAGCGGCCGTTCTTCAGCTGCAGCTCGCCACGGGCATCCAGGTTGTCGCCGATATGCAGGTAACCGGCAAGGTCGGCGGTCAGGCCGAAGCCGGAGAAGCGCAGGCGGTCCTGGCCGACCTCCACATCGATATCCATCTTCACCGCCAGTGGCGTGGCCTCCTCCTCGGCTTCCCGGCCGACGATCACGGTGTCCTCTGAGACCTTCACCGTCGCCGGAGGCAGTTCACGCACGGTGATCGCGCCCCGTGGCACCTCGACCCGACCGCTGACCGCCAGCTGCTGGCCACTCAGCACGATGCGCAGATCCGGCTCGACCTCGAGATCCGCGTAGGGCTCGACCACCACCGGCAGGCGGTCGCCCTTGATGGCCAGGTCCAGGTCCAGCTCGTCCTGCCAATCCAGCGTACCGCTGAGGCTGCCGCGCCCCTGCTCGCCGGCACGCCAGCCGCCATCGATGTTCAGGCGCTCGCCCTCGATCAGCAGGCGTACCCGCAGGTCCTCGAAGGTGGTAGGCAGTTCGCTGCCGGCGATTTCGCCGCCGGTCAACAGCAATTGGCCGTTCAGGGTGGGTTGCTGCAGGCTGCCGGCGAGCTGGCCACTGCCATTCAACTCGCCGCGCAGGCGCTCCACCATAGGCACGAAGGGTCGTGCCACTGCGATATCGAGACCGCTGAGGCGGAACTCGCCGTCGATCGGCTTGGCTTCGGGACGCGGGTCGATACGCAGCTGTACGTCCAGGTCGCCCAATTCGCCACCGGCAAAGCGCAGCTCGCTGTCGACCCGTTCAGGCCGCAGGCGGCTATTGAGCGCCAGGGTCTGGTAGGGAAAGTCGTGCCACTGATCCGCATCGCGGATGCGCAACACGCCGGGGCCGGCGTCGACTTGCACCTGCCCGTTGGGCCCTGCCGCTGGCAGATCCAGTTCGATGTCCGCGTTCAGCTCACCCTGCCAGGCGAAATCCTCGGGCAGGTAGTCGGCCAGGGATTGCAGGGCGAAGTCGCGCAGCCGATAGCGGATCCGCGGATCAGGCATCAGCCGCTGATCTTCGGCGCAAAGGCTGGCGGGACCGGAAAGCCAGCAGTGCGCGCCGAGATCGAGGCGGCCATCGGCCAGGCGCTGCAACGACGCCGGGCGTTGTAGCGCCCAGTTCTGTTGCTGCGCGCTGAGCTCGCCGCGGGTGAGCCGGCCGATCCAGTCATCGCCGCGCAGACCACCGTCGAAGGCCAGCAACAGGTCGAGCAGTGGCCCCTGCAGTTCCAGCTCGGCCTGGTGCTGCGCGGCGGTGCCCTGGCCGTTCAGCTGCAGGGTTCCCAGGTCGGTTTCGCCGGCGCGGATGCGCTCCGCACTCAAGGTCAGGCGGCCACGCTCGCCTTCGGACAACTCGCCCTGGACGCTCAGCCGCCGCGCCCGGTTGTCCTGATAGCCAAGGTTGCGACCGTCGAGTGCGACGGTGCCACTCGGTGCATCAGCGGTTCCGCCGAGCCTGATCTCGCCGGCGAGCTGGCCGTGCAGATCAGGCCAGAGCTGCGCCAACCGGCTCAGTTCCAGCTGCAGTTGCCCGTCCAGCGTCTGCGCCCAGCGGCCGCTGCCATGCACACGGTTGTCTCCCATGCGCAGATCGATGCTGGGCAGGTTCCAGCTTTCGCCCTGTCCGTCGGCCTGTAATTGCAGGCTGGTGGCCTGCCCACGCAGCCGGCCAGCGATGTCCAGCTGGGCCTCGGCCTGCAGAAGTTCGTCGCGCAGCGCGCCGCTGGAGCGCAACGTGCCACCGAGCCTGCCCGGCAGCTCCGCCAGCCAGTAGGCGGGATCGAGATCGCTCAGCGCCAGGTCGGCCCTCCAGTCGATGCCGTCCGCGAAACCGACGCTCAGCGAACCGCTGGCGCTGCCCTGCCCGGCCCGCAGCGCCAGCTGCGGTAGATGCACGGCTTCGAGATTGCCGCTGACCGGACTCGCCAGCGTGAAATCCCCGGCCGGTCCGGTGATAGACGAGTCGAAGTTGCCGAGGTAGTTACCGTTGTCGTACTGGACCTGCGCGTTGAGTTCGCGCAGCGTCACAGGCGGCTCCTCGAGCTCGGGGTAGAGCCGGCGCCAGGGAAAGTCGCGCCACGCCAGTTCGGCGTTGGCGGCCAGGCCGTCCTGCCAGGCGACGTCGCCGCTCAGGCGCACCCGGCGCTGTTGGCCGGCATCCAGTTCGAGCACGGAGATCTGCGCGCCGCTCGGATTGACCACGCCTTCGAGCGCCAGGCGCACGGCGCCACCCTCGCCCGGCAGGCGACCAGTACCGAGCAGGCGGTAGCCGTCTCCCATGTTGCCGCTGGCAGTGAGCTCCAGCTCATGCACACGCAGGGTTTCGGGCAGATCGGGCACTGCCTTGAAGCCGTCGGCGGTGAGCCTGATGGTCGCCGGCAGCTGCTCGTCCAGCGCACGGACATGACCGCTTAGCATGCCGTCGAGGTAACCCTGACTTTCGACCTCGAGCCGCACCTGCTCCCGCAGATCACCCTCGATGGCAATCTGCAGGGCCCACGGCTGCTCGTCCGGCGAGCGCAGTGCGGCCTGCCCTTGCAGCTGCAGCGGCCATGCACCACTGGGCTGCAGACGGCCGTCGAGCACCAGGTCGAGGTCGTCCCGGCGCAGCTCCAGACGGTGGATGTCCAACCCGTCCGCGCGCCAGTCGGCCTGCACGTGCAGACGACGCAGCTGTTCGCTTTCGTTGAGCGTCAGCCGACCGATCTCGATACGCTCGACCTGCAGCGCCAACGGCAGCTTCAGCTCCGGCAGGCTGAACGGCTCGGCGTTCGGGTCAGGCTCGGATGGGGCGAAACTGAGTTCGATATCCCCGGTAACCAGCTCTTCGATGCACAGAGTGCGTTTGAGCAGGCACGCCGGTGACCAGGCCAGACGCGGTTGTTGCACCTCGACGCGATCCTCGCCCTGCGTCCAGACCAGGCGCTCGGCTTGCCAGCGCTGCCCGAGCCGGCCTTCGAACGCTTCCACGTTGAGCCCAGGCACTTGCGCCAACAGCCAACGACTACCGCTCGTGGTGCCCAGCAGCGTGCCGAGGCCGATCATAACCAGCAGCAGCAAGGCCAGCAGCGTCAAGCCAACGCCCCACAACAGCCGCCTCACAGTTCCGGCCCCATTGAGAAGTGCAGCCGCACGCCGCCCTCGCTATCCAGCGGGTGGGCCAGGTCGACGCGAATCGGCCCGACCGGCGAGACCCAGCGCACGCCGACACCGACTGCGCTCTTCAGCGTCGGGATCTCCAGCGAATTGAATGCGTTGCCCTGATCGACGAAGGTCGCGATCCGCCATTTCTCGGCGATGGAATACTGATACTCGGCGCTGACAGCGAACTGATAGCGACCGCCGATCTTGTCGCCGTCGGAGTTGGTTGGCGACAGGCTCTGATAGTCGTAGCCGCGCACGCTCTGGTCGCCACCGGCGAAATAGCGCAGCGATGGCGGCACGTTGACGTATTCATCCGTCCAGTTGCCGCCCAGTTGCACCCGACCGAGGAAACGATGGCGCTGCCCCAGGGTGGTCAGCCCGCGCAGCAGCACATTGGCGTGGATCAGGTCGGCATCGGAAAACACGCCGTCCTTGGCCGCCGCCACTTCGAACTGCAGGCGGTAGCCCTGGCTGGGATCGATGCGGTTGTCGCTGCGCAGGTAGCTGTAGGCGACGCCGGGCATCAGCAGCGTGCTCAGCCCTGAATCGTCGCCGAGGCGGTATTCCTCGTGCTGCCATTTCAGCGAGAGCACCCGTAACCAGCCACTGGGCAGGCGGCTGTGCCATTCCGGGCCGACCTTGAGCAGACGGTTCAGCGTGTCAGTGCCGGCAATTTCCTCGTACTGATAACCACCGACGAAGCGCAGCTTGTCGGTCAGCGGCGGATCGAGCGGAATGTCGTACCAGAGCCCGACGTTCTGCCGCGGTGCGGAGAGTTCGGTTTCCGCGCCATAGCTGTGCCCTTGCGGGTTGACCCAGTGGCGCGTCCAGTTCAGGCGGATGCGCGGCCCGACGTCGGTGGAATAGCCAAGGCCGAGGCCGAAGGTGCGCGGCTTGCGGGTGGTCAGGGCAACGGCGACGGGAATGCGCTGCTCACTAGCGCTGGCGGGGTTGGCATCGACCCGCACGCCCTCGAAATAGCCGCTGGACTGCAGCGCTTGGCTGAGTTCGGCGATCAGCTCGGAGTCATAGGGCGTATCGGCCTTGAACGGCACCATGCGCGAGAGCAGGTCGTCATCGAATGGCGCATCGCCCTCGAAGCGCACGTCGCCGAGGCGATAGCGCGGCCCGCTGTCGAATACCAGCTCGACATCGGCGGTGTTCTCCCGGGGGTCGACCGCCAGGCGCTGGCGGGTGAAGCGCCCGTCGAAATAGCCGTAGCGCGAGGCCTGGTTGAGGAACTGCTGCTTCACGTCCTCGTAGCGACCATGATTGAGTACGTCACCCTGACGCAGGCTGCGCTGGGCGACGCGAAAGCCCGAAAACTCGGCCGCCGGCCCTTCCAGGCGCACGGTGATGTTGCGCAAGCGCACCGGTTCGCCGGTCCGCACTCGCAGCACCAGGGTCGGTTCCTCGCCCTCGCGCACATCGGTGCGGATGCGGCTGCGGTAATAGCCAAGCGCCTGCAGCGCTTTCTCAGCCTGACGCTGCGCCACCCGGCTGTAGCGCAGCAGCTCGCGCGCATCCCGATCGCCCAGGTCGCCGATGTAGTTTTCGATATTCTCCCGCAACGCGCGGTTTTCCGGCTCGACCCGTACGTCCAGCTCGGCCGCGCCGGCCTGAACGCCGCTCAACATCAGGATCGCGATTGCGGCTACCAGCAGGCCGACTCGGTTCGTTTTACGCATGGCGCGCAATGCTAGCACGGGCTGTCTGGCATGCCCGAGCACGCGGGCCAGAGGGTGTGTAAGGCGATCTTGCGGGGGGACGGGCATCGGCTGACATCGCGAGACTTCAGTCCAATCAGACTGACCCGGCCGGATAAAATTCGCCCACACCTAGCGTGCCGCTTCCATCCGCCGGGGCGCCGGATGGAAGAAGACGTGTTCGACGACCGGCCCTACTGCCACCTGGCCGATTTCTTCGTAGCCTTGCCGTTGATAGAAGTTCAGGTAGCGCGGGTTGCCGGTGTCGATGACCAGGCCCTGGGAGGTTTCGTCCTCGGCGCACCACTCATGCACTGCTTCCAGCAACTGCTCGCCATAATGCTGGCCCTGGAACTGCGGGTGCACGCCAAGCAACGGCAGCAGGTGCACGGCACCGCTGGGCAGGCAGGCGAGCACCGCGGCGTGGTAATCCAGGTAGCGCCGCGTGCAGCGAAAACCGGCAGTCAGCAGCATCCGTGCCCGCCAGGCCCAGCTCTCGGTGATGTCCAGCCGACGCTGCGGCGGCGCGATCAGCGCAACGGCGATCAGCCGGTCGTTCAGCAACAGCCCCAGCGCCGGTTGCTGTTGCAGGAAATGCTGGTTCACCAGTTCACGCACCGTGGCGCGGACCCGCTGCTGATAGCCCGGGCGGTCGGCCTCGAAGAGATAGGCAAAGGTCGGTTCGTGGCGGTAAGCGTGATACAGCAGCGAACGGGTTTCGCGGTCGTAACCACTGTCGAGCGTGCGAACCTCGGCGGACATCGGCATGACGACTCTCGGCTTTTCATGATGGATGATTGCAACTTAGCAGCGCTTCGCGCGGCCCGCCATGTCGACGGATGACCAGCGGTGCGCGGCGCGACAATCGCCATGACGGTGCCTTTGTACCCGTCACGTGGTGTCTCTAGAATCAGCCCTTCAAGTCCATCAGTTACAGTGCGCGCCGTTGATACGCGGCGCCGACAGCGTCCTCTTCCATGGAACTCTCATGAAAATTGTTTCGTTCAACATCAACGGCTTACGAGCCAGACCTCACCAGCTTTCTGCGATCATCGAGAAGCATCAGCCGGACGTCATCGGCCTGCAGGAAACCAAGGTGGCCGACGAGCAGTTCCCGCAGGCGGAGATCGAGGCCCTCGGCTATCACGTCCACTATCACGGACAGAAAGGTCACTACGGGGTCGCCCTGCTCTCGCGCCAGGCGCCGCTGGAAGTTCACAAGGGCTTTCCCAGCGACGGCGAGGAGTCGCAGAAGCGTTTCATCTGGGGCCGTTTCGCCGATGCAAACGGCCAACCGGTCACCGTCATGAACGGCTACTTCCCCCAGGGCGAAAGCCGCGCCCATCCGGTGAAGTTCCCCGCCAAGACCAAGTTCTATGCCGATCTGCAGGCCCTGCTCGAACAGCGTTTCAGTCCGGACGAATCGCTGGCGCTGATGGGTGACTTCAATATCTCGCCGCAGGATTGCGACATCGGCATCGGCGAGGTGAATGCCAAGCGCTGGCTGCGCACCGGCAAGTGCAGCTTCCTGCCGGAGGAGCGCGAGTGGCTGGAGCGGATCAAAGGCTGGGGCCTGCAGGACAGCTTCCGCACCCTCAATCCGGAGGTGGTCGATCGCTTCAGCTGGTTCGATTATCGCAGCCGTGGCTTCGAGGACGAGCCGCGTCGCGGCCTGCGCATCGACTACATCCTCACCACCCATGCGCTACATGAACGGGTGACCGATTGCGGCGTGGACTACGATATCCGCGCGATGGAGAAGCCGTCCGACCACTGTCCGGTCTGGATCGAGCTGCGTTGAACGCCATCGATACCACGCCGGGCGCGCCGTCTGTCATCTTTCGGTAACCGGATCGTCTTAATCTCGCGGCCTTCAACAAGGAGGTCGCACGATGGCGCCATGTTTCGCTGCTGGACGGTTCTGGATTCGGCTTTTCTCTCCTCTGCTGCTGGCGGTGGCAGCCAGCAGCTCGACCGGCGCCCTCGCCGCACTGCCGATCCCGGCAGACGGGTCCGCGGTACTGCGCATCCACGGCTCCAACACCGTTGGCGCCAAGCTGGCCCCCATGCTCATCGCCGGGCTGTTCGAGGCCGAGGGCTTTCAGGACATCAGCATTCGGCCGACCGAGGTCGAGAACGAGCAGCGGGTCAGCGCTCGCACGCCTCAGGGCAAAGCGGTCATCGCCACGGTGGCCGCGCATGGCACCGGTACCGGCTTCGCTGGGCTTAAGAATGGTCAGGGTAATCTCGCAGCAGCGTCCAGGCCGATCAAAACCAGCGAGCGCGCCGAGCTGGCCGAGCTGGGGGACATGCGCAGCGCCAAGGCGGAACAGGTGATTGCCATCGATGGCCTGGCCATCGTCGTGCATCCGGGCAACCCCGTCGATTCATTGACCACCGCGCAACTGGCCCGGCTGTTCGCCGGCGAAATCCGCAACTGGCGCGAGCTCGGCGGACAGGACCTGCCGGTGCGGCTGCACGCGCGCGATGACCGTTCCGGTACCTACGACACCTTCAACGAGCTGGTATTGGCGCGTCAGGGCAAGTCGCTCTGGAGCGACGCGCGTCGCTATGAATCCAACGACGAGCTGTCCCGCGCGGTCACCCTGGATGCAGGCGCCATCGGCTTCACCGGCCTGGCCTCGCTGGGCAAGGCCAAGGCGCTGGCCATCGCCGATGGCGACTCGCAACCGATGCTGCCCTCCCGCGCCCTGGTCGCGACCGAAGACTACCCGTTGTCGCGCCGGCTGTTCCTCTATGCCCATCCGCGCAAACAGTCGCCCTGGACCGAGGCCTACATCGAGTTCATCCATAGCAAGGCCGGCCAGACCATCGTCGAGCGATCCGGCTACGTCGCCCAGCATGTCGAGGCGATTCGGCAAACCGCACTTGCCGACATGCCCGCCTTTTATCAACAGCTTGCGAGCGAAGCCCAGCGCCTGACGGTCAACTTCCGCTTCGAGGAAGGCAGCGCCCAGCTGGATAACAAGGCGCAGCGTGACCTCGAGCGGGTCGTCGAGTACCTGCGCGATAACGGCAAACTCACCGACAGCGCGGCCTTGGTGGGCTTCGGCGATGCGACGGGCGATCCGGCACGCGCGGCATTGCTGTCCAAGCTGCGCGCCATGACGGTGCGCCGCGAACTCAACAAACGAGGAGTGTTTCTCAAGGAAATCAATGGGATGGGTTCCGAACTTCCAGTTGCCTCCAACGATGCGGGAAGCGGCCGGGTGAAGAACCGCCGGGTGGAAGTCTGGGTGTACTAGCAGTGCAAGATCGTATCGGCGGCCGGCCACCGGCGTACTGTCTCGGTGCCGGCGCCGCGTTTAAGCTCGGCGGATTTCCAGCAGCAGGAATCCTTCATGTACCTCGTCTGTGGTGAAGCGCTTTTCGATGTGTTCACGGGCCCAGGCGCCAGCGGCAATCGCCTGAATCTGGAAGCGGTGGCCGGTGGTTCGCCGTATAACGTGGCGATCGGCCTGGCGCGACTGGGTGTCAAGGCGGCGCTGCTCGGCGGATTGTCCAACGATCACTTTGGCCAGCGCCTGCTCGGTCTGCTGCAGAAGGAAGGCGTCGATACCGGCCAGCTGGTGATCTTCGATGCACCGACCACGCTGGCGATGGTTGCGCTGGGCAACGATGGCGCGCCGGTCTACAGCTTTCGCGGTGACGGCTGTGCCGACCGTCTGCTGCAGCCCGAGCAGTTGCGGCCGCTGCCCGACAGCGTCCGCGGCATCCACTTCGGTTCCTACTCGCTGGTGGCCTCGCCCATCGCCGAGACGCTGCTGGAACTGCTGCGCCGTGAACAGGCACAACGCCTGATTTCCCTCGACCCGAACGTGCGGCTCAACGTCGAGCCTGATCTTGCCCGCTGGCGCGAGCGGGTCGAGGCCTTCGCCGGGCAGGCCCATCTGATCAAGGTCAGTGACGAGGATCTGCGCCTGCTTTACCCGGGCGTCGAACCACATGGCATTGCCGAACGCTGGCTGGGCAACCGCGCCGAGCTGGTGGTGATCACCCGGGGTGGCGATGGCGCTCAGCTGTTCAGCCGGCAGCACGGCCAGCTCGCTATCGCTGCGCAACCAGTGACGGTGTGCGACAGCGTAGGTGCTGGCGACACGTTCCAGGCCGCCCTGCTGGCCTACCTGACCGAACAACGGCTGGACTCGCCAGCGGGGCTCGCACAGATGTCGCCGGCACAGCTGCAGGCCATGCTCGAATTCGCCAGCAAGGCGGCAGCCATCACCTGTTCCAGACGTGGTCCGGAGCTGCCTTACCGATACGAAATTGCCTGAGCGATTTTGCCATCGTCGCCAGAGCGGCTATAACGCTTCGATGTCTTTCTCGACAACGGACCCTGCATGAGAGCGTTGAAGATCTCCGACCCGTCCTACGAACTCATGGACGATCACCACGGCAACTCACTGATCTACCGCGAGCACGGTTTCCCCTGCCCTCTGGTGCGCTGGCACAACCACAAGGAGTACGAGCTGCATCTGATCGTCGCCAGCTCGGGCAAGGTTTTCGTCGGCGACTACGTGGGCAATTTCGGGCCGAACAGCCTGTTTCTCACCGGTCCGCATCTGCCGCACAACTGGATCAGCCAGGTCGAGGAAGGCGAAGTCGTGGCCAAGCGCGACATGCTGGTCAACTTCACCGACGAAATGCTGGAGGCCGGCCACAGCGTGTTCTCCGAGCTGCGCAGTTTCACGCCGATGCTCGAACGCTCGCGTTACGGCATCGAATTTCGTTGCCCCAGCACAATCGACCAGGCCGGCGAGCTGATGCAGCGGATCGCCGACAGCCGCGGCGCCACCCGCCTCGGCTACTTCCTGATCATGCTCGAGCTGCTGGCGCGGTGCGACGACTACCAGCTGCTCTCCGGCGCCACCTCGGCACAGCTGAGCGACGAACACCATGCCGACCGCACCAACATGGCGGTCAACTACATCTTCGAGCACTACATGCGTGAACTGCCGCTGGAAGAAGTCGCCAGCCATCTCGGGATGAAACCCACCTACTTCTCGCGCTTCTTCAAGCGCGCCACCGGCCGCTGCTATGTCGAGTTCGTCAACAGCCTGCGCATCAGCAAGTCCTGCGAGCTGTTGCTCGATCAGGACAAGCCGGTTACCGACGTCTGCTTCGAGTCGGGCTTCAACAACCTGTCCAATTTCAATCGCCGCTTTCAGCAGCTCAAGGGCATGACGCCGTCCTGCTATCGCCGCCTGGTCGAACAACGGCTGACCGAACAGAACCTGGCCGGCTGATACGCTTCCGGCCAGCCGAATTCGACGCCATCTTCCCCGCCCGTTGCTCCGCACACGTCTCTAAGGTCATGGAAAAGCCTTGTTCTTGAGCCTCTTGGAGGCGTCTGGGTGGCGGCACCGTGGGCGGTCGACCTCAGTCCAAGGAGTGCAAAAACGTATCGGTAGAAGTGCAGTCACGGCTTTGTCGCGCTGCCACTTCGGGCGCTGTAATGCCCACGAGACGCTCGTAGCGCAGTACGCGGGCAACAACAAAAACAATAGCTGCTTCAGGTTCCGGCCTGGAGGGGAGTCCACGAATGAAAGCATTCCACTTGCTGCTCGGCACCGCCTGCATCGCCTCGCTCGGCATGGCCCAGGCCGCCGAAACCCTCACCGTCGCCACCGTCAACAACGCGGACATGATCCGCATGCAGCGCCTCTCCAAGACCTTCGAACGACAGCACCCCGACATCAAGCTCAACTGGGTGGTGCTGGAGGAAAACGTCCTGCGTCAGCGCCTGACCACCGACATCGCCACGAACGGTGGGCAGTTCGACGTGCTGACCATCGGCATGTACGAGGCCTCGCTGTGGGGCGACAAGGGTTGGCTCGCTCCGATGACCGACCTCCCTGACGACTACGACCTGGACGACGTATTCCCCTCGGTTCGCGAAGGCCTTTCGGTCGATGGCACCCTCTACGCGCTGCCCTTCTATGCCGAAAGCTCGATGACCTACTACCGCACCGACCTGTTCGAACAGGCCGGCCTGCAGATGCCCGAACACCCCACCTGGACCCAGATGGCCGAGTTCGCCGAGAAGCTGCACAAGCCTGGCGAGGACCAGTACGGCATCTGCCTGCGCGGCAAGGCCGGCTGGGGCGAGAACATGGCGCTGGTCACCACCGTCGCCAACGCCTTCGGCGCGCGCTGGTTCGACGAGAAGTGGCAACCCGAATTCGACGGCCCCGAATGGACCAAGGCGGCCAGGTTCTATGTCGACCTGCTCAGCCAATACGGCCCGCCCGGTGCCTCCAGCAATGGCTTCAACGAAAACCTGGCGCTGTTCAACAGCGGCAAATGCGCCATGTGGGTCGATGCTACCGTTGCCGGCTCCTTCGTGACCGATGAATCGCAGAGCAAGGTCGCCGACAAGGTCGGTTTCACCTTCGCACCGCAGGAGACCACCGACAAGGGCTCGGCCTGGCTGTACTCCTGGGCACTGGCGATCCCGACCAGCTCCCAGCAGAAGGACGCCGCCAAGACCTTCACCGCCTGGGCGACTTCCAAGGACTACGCCAAGCTCGTCGCCGAGACCGATGGCGTCGCCAACGTGCCGCCGGGCACGCGCGAGTCCACCTACAACGAGCAATACATGGCGGCCGCGCCGTTCGCGGAGATCACCCTGGAGTCACTCAAGCAGGCCGATCCCGCCTCACCATCGGCCAAGCCGGTGCCCTACGTCGGTATCCAGCTGGTCACCATCCCTGAGTTCCAGGCCATCGGTACCCAGGTCGGCAAGATGTTCTCCGCCGCGCTGACCGGGCAAATGCCGGTCGAGCAGATGCTTACCGCGGTGCAGCAGTCGACCACCCGCGAAATGAAACGCGCCGGTTATCCCAAGTAGACCAGGCGCACGTCCCGTGAAGGCGTAAACCCGCGAGGGCTCCGCGAGCCCTCATCGGCCCCTCTTCAGCCGGAGCATCATCATGGCGACCACCACGACTGCCTTGCCCAAGGCCCCTGCGAGCAACGCATCACCACAACCTGCCGAGCGCCGCCGGCCGCGGTTGGCCCCGAGCTGGTTCCTGGTCAGCCCTTCGGTCGCGCTGTTGCTGCTGTGGATGCTGATACCACTGGCGATGACCCTGTACTTCTCGCTCGTGCGCTACAACCTGCTCTATCCGGGCGAAAAGGAATTCGTCGGGCTGGAAAACTTCCACTACTTCCTGACCGATGCCGGCTTCATCCCGGGCATGACCAACACCCTGATCCTGGTCGGCAGCGTGCTGCTGATCAGCGTGGTACTCGGCGTGCTCATCTCCGCATTGCTGGAGGCGGCGGACTTCGCGGGGCGCGGGATCGTCCGCGTGCTGCTGATATCGCCGTTCTTCATCATGCCGACCGTGAGCGCCCTGGTCTGGAAGAACCTCATCTATCACCCGGTCTCGGGCATTCTCGCGGCGGTGTGGAAGTTCTTCGGCGCACAGCCGGTGGACTGGCTCGCACAGCATCCGCTGGCGTCCATCGTGATCATCGTGGCCTGGCAGTGGCTGCCCTTCGCGATGCTGATCCTGATGACAGCCATGCAGTCCCTCGATCAGGAACAGAAGGAAGCCGCCCGCCTCGATGGTGCCGGCCCCATCGCGATCTTCTGGCACCTGACCTTACCCCACCTGGCCCGGCCCATTGCCGTGGTGGTGATGATCGAGACCATCTTCCTGCTTTCGGTATTCGCTGAGATCTTCACCACCACCAGCGGTGGTCCCGGCTACGCATCCACCAACCTCGCGTACCTGATCTACAACCAGGCGCTGCTGCAGTTCGATGTCGGCATGGCCTCGGCCGGCGGCCTGATCGCGGTGGTGATCGCCAACATCGCGGCGATCATTCTGGTGCGGATGCTCGGCAAGAATCTCACCGAGAAATATTGAGGACAGACCGATGCTGACGCTCAAACAAAGTCGCCGCCTCAACACCCTGGTGGTCGGGCTGTTCGCCTGGGCCGTGGCGCTGCTGCTGTTCTTCCCGATCTTCTGGATGCTGCTGACCAGCCTGAAGACCGAGATCGACGCCTTCGCCACGCCGCCGCAGTTCATCTTCACGCCGACGCTGGAAAACTACCTGCACATCCAGGACCGCAGCGGCTACTTCAAGTACGCCTGGAACTCGGTGACCATTTCCTTCGGCGCGACCGCGCTGGGCATGCTGATCGCCATTCCCGCCGCGTATTCGATGGCCTTCTACGAGACCAAGCGCACCAAGGGCACGCTGCTCTGGATGCTCTCGACCAAGATGCTGCCGCCGGTGGGCGTGCTGGTGCCGATCTACCTCTTGGCCAAGCAGTTCGGCCTGCTCGACAGCCGCGCGGTGCTGATCATCATCTACACGCTGATCAACCTGCCGATCCTCGTGTGGATGATCTACACCTACTTCAAGGACATCCCCCGCGACATCCTCGAAGCGGCCCGCATGGACGGTGCCACGCTGCTGCAGGAGATGCTTCGCGTGCTCCTGCCGATCAGCAAGGGCGGGCTCGCCTCGACCATGTTGCTGTCGCTGATCCTGTGCTGGAACGAAGCCTTCTGGTCGCTGAACCTGACCTCGTCCAACGCCGCGCCGCTGACCGCGCTGATCGCCTCCTACTCCAGCCCCGAAGGCCTGTTCTGGGCCAAGCTCTCGGCCGTCTCCACCCTCGCCTGCGCCCCCATCCTGATCTTCGGCTGGATCAGCCAGAAGCAGCTGGTGCGCGGCCTGTCGTTCGGCGCCGTGAAATGAGCGCCGCCTGACAACCAAGAACAACTGAGGATTCGAACATGGCAGACCTGAAGATCCACAACCTGAAGAAAGGCTTCGACGGCAACGAGATCATCAAGGGCATCGACCTGGACATCCGCGACCGTGAATTCGTCGTCTTCGTCGGCCCCTCCGGCTGTGGCAAGTCCACCCTGCTGCGCCTGATCGCGGGGCTCGAGGAGGTCAGCAGCGGGCGGATCGAACTGGACGGGCGCGACATCACCGATGTCAGCCCGGCCAAGCGCGACCTGGCCATGGTGTTCCAGACCTATGCGCTCTACCCGCACATGACGGTGCGCAAGAACATGTCCTTCGCCCTGGACCTGGCCGGTGCCGACAAACAGGAGGTTGCCCGCAAGATCGAAGCGGCCGCGCGCACCCTGGAGCTGGAACCGCTGCTCGAACGCAAGCCACGCCAGCTCTCCGGCGGCCAGCGCCAGCGCGTCGCCATCGGCCGCGCCATCGTGCGCAACCCCAAGGTGTTTCTCTTCGATGAGCCGCTGTCCAACCTTGATGCCGCGCTGCGTGTACAGATGCGCCTGGAGCTTTCGCGCCTGCACCAGGAACTGCAGGCCACGATGATCTACGTGACCCATGATCAGGTCGAGGCCATGACCCTGGCCGACAAGGTGGTGGTGCTCAACGGCGGGCGCATCGAGCAGGTCGGCTCGCCCATGGAGCTCTATCACCATCCGGCCAACCTCTTCGTCGCGGGCTTTCTCGGCACGCCGAAGATGGGCTTTCTCAACGGCCGCGCAAGCCGTGTCGAAGCCAGCGGCTGCGAAGTCGAGCTCGACGCCGGTTGTCGCCTGTTCCTGCCGGTGAGCGGCGCCACGCTGAAGGCGGGCGATCCGGTCACCCTCGGCATCCGCCCGGAGCACCTCAACCGTGGCAGCGAAGGCAACTGCCAGTTGACCGTGAAGGCCGACGTCAGTGAACGGCTGGGCAGCGACACCTATTGCCACGTCGTCACCGGCAACGGCGAGCAGCTGACCATGCGCATTCGTGGCGACTTCACCCCGCGCTACGGCGAGTCGCTGTCGCTGACGCTGGAGGCCGCCCATTGCCATCTCTTCGACAGCAGCGGTCAGGCGGTCGGCCAGCCGCTCCAGCAGGTGGCCTGACGCCCGACGTCGCGCCCAGCTCTTCCAACGGCAGCTCGCTGCGCCCGTAAAGGCAGCGATCCCGCCCCCGGCTTTTCCACATTCAAGCCCAGCGAGGCCCGAGATGAAGTTGAAAGAAGCGAATCTGCCACAGCTGCCGGCCCCTATCGCGCGACCCGACTACTGCCTGGCCGAGGTCTCCACCGGCATCGCCCACATCGGCGTGGGCGGCTTTCACCGCGCCCACCAGGCGGCCTACACCGATGCGCTGATGAACACCGGCGAGGGGCTGGAATGGGGCATCTGCGGCATCGGCACACGCGCCGAGGAACGCTCGATGCGCGACGCGCTGGCCGCGCAGGACTATCTCTACACCCTGGTCGAGCTCGACGACCGGCCTGACACCGAGGTCCGGGTGATCGGCAGCATTCGCGACATGCTGCTGGTGGACGAGGATGGTTCCGAGGCGGTGGTTGCTCGCCTGGCCCATCCGGCGATTCGCATCGTCTCGCTGACCATCACCGAGGGCGGCTATTGCCTGGACGACAGCACCGGCCAGTTCAATGCGCAACTGCCCCAGATTCAACACGACTTGCAGCACCCGCGCCGTCCGGTCAGCGTGTTCGGTCTGCTCTGCGCGGCGCTGGCCAAGCGCCGCGGCGACGGTGTCGGCCCCTTCACGGTGATGTCCTGCGACAACCTCCCCCACAACGGCGACGTGACCCGCAAGGCCACGCTGGCGTTCGCCGGCCTGGTCGACCCCGACCTGGCCCGCTGGATCGAGCGCAACGTCAGCTTTCCCAACGCCATGGTCGACCGCATCACGCCCATGACCAGCACGGCGCATCGCCAAGACCTCAAGCGTCAGCACGGCCTCGATGACGCCTGGCCGGTGGTCTGCGAACCCTTCGTGCAATGGGTACTGGAAGACCGCTTTGTCGCCGGTCGGCCGGCCTGGGAAAAGGTCGGCGTGCAGTTCACCGACGACGTTTCGCCCTACGAGGAGATGAAGATCAAGCTGCTCAACGGCAGCCACCTCGCGCTGACCTACCTCGGCTTCCTGCGCGGTTATCGCTTCGTCCACGAAACCATGGCCGATCCGCTGTTCGCCGAGTACATCCGCCGCTACATGGACGAGGACGTCACTCCGCAACTGGCTCCCGTGCCAGGCATCGATCTCGCCCGCTACAAGCAGACCCTGATCGAGCGCTTCTCCAACTGCGCCATTGCCGACCAGCTGGAGCGGGTGTGCTCCGACGGCTCGTCGAAGTTTCCCAAGTTCACCGTGCCGACCATCAACCGCCTGATTGCCGATAAGGCCGCCCTGGACCGGGCCGCCCTGGTGGTCGCCGCCTGGGCGCTGTATCTGCGGGGCGTCGATGAAAACGGCGAGCGGTACCGCATCCCCGATCCGCGCGCGGATTTCTGCCAGTCGCTCGTCGCGGAGGACGACGATCTCACCGAACGCCTGCTGGGGCGCGAGGAATTCTTCGGCACGCAGATTCCGCGTTCGCTCGCCTTCCGCGATGCCTTCGAGCGCAACCTGCTGCGGCTGCGCACGCTGGGGGTGAGCGGCACCCTTGATCTGTTGCTGACGCAGTGAGGGACCCGGCATGTTTCTCGGGATCGATTGCGGTACCCAGGGCACCAAGGCGCTGTTGCTCGACGCCAGCAGCGGACGCGTGCTCGGCCAGGGCTCGGCCGGCCACGATCTGATCAGCGGGCCCAACGGCCGGCGCGAGCAGGACACCGGGCAGTGGACCGCCGCTTTCGCCAGCGCTACCGCGGCAGCTCTGGCCGAGGCCGGGGTCGACGGCGGCGCCGTGCTGGGCATTGGTGTCTCCGGGCAGCAGCATGGACTGGTCACGCTCGATGCCGCGGGCCGCGTCTTGCGCCCGGCCAAGCTGTGGTGCGACACGGAGTCGGCTGCGGAGAATCAGCGCCTGCTCGACTGGCTGGGCGGTGAACAGGGTTCGCTGCAGCGCCTCGGTATCGTCATCGCGCCGGGCTACACGGTTTCCAAGCTGCTGTGGATGAAGGAGCAGCACCCCGCGCTGTTCGCGCGCATCGCCCATATCCTGCTGCCCCACGACTACCTCAACTACTGGCTGACCGGACGGTGCGCGAGCGAATACGGCGATGCCTCCGGCACCGGCTATTTCGACGTGCGCGCGCGGCAATGGGCACCCGAGATCCTGCGCCATATCGATGCCGAGGGTCGTCTGGAAGCCGCGCTGCCCGAGCTGATCGAGTCCCACCAGCCGCTCGGCCGCATCCGGCCCGAACTGGCTGCCCGGCTGGGGCTCAATCCGCAGGCCATGGTGGCGAGCGGCGGTGGCGACAACATGATGGGGGCCATCGGTACCGGCAATATCCGCCCCGGCGCCATCACCATGAGCCTGGGCACCTCCGGCACGCTCTACGCCTTTTCCGGCGAACCCCGTATCAGCTCGCAGCCGGCGGTGGCTACCTTCTGCTCGTCCAGCGGGGGCTGGCTGCCGCTGATCTGCACCATGAACCTGACCAATGCCAACGCGGCAATGCGCGGCCTGCTGGAGCTGGACCTGGAGGCGTTCAACGCGCTAGTGGCGCAAGCGCCGATCGGCTGCGAGGGTGTCACCATGCTGCCCTTTCTAAACGGCGAGCGCGTCCCCGCCCTGCCCCAGGCCAGCGCCAGCCTGCACGGTCTGACCGCCGACAACCTGAGCCGAGCCAACCTCTGCCGCGCCGTGCTCGAAGGCGTGACCTTCGGCCTGCGCTACGGGCTGGACCTGCTACGCGAAAGCGGCATTCGCAGCGAGCGGATCCAGCTGATCGGCGGCGGCGCGAAGAATCCGCTGTGGCGGCAGATCGTCGCCGACATGATGGCCACGCCGGTGGTCTGTACCCGCTATAGCGAAGCCGCGGCACTGGGTAGCGCGATCCAGGCAGCGTGGTGCTATGCCAGGCAGCGTGATCCCGCGGCGAGCCTCGCCGAGCTGTGCCAGCGCTGTGTCAGCCTTGACGAGACCACGGCGGTCGCGCCTGACACCGCCGCGGTCCTGGCCTATGAGCAGGCCTATCGGCGTTATCGGCAACTGGTAGCCAGCATCTACGGTCAGCAGACACCACCGGACCTGACGCCGGTCGCCTCCTGAGGCGCAGCGCTCGGTCGACAGGGGAATAGCTCATAAAAAAAGGCAAAGCCACAGTGTGTGGCTTTGCCTTTGGTCTTTTCCCAGGGACGACGCCTCAGCGGCTGCGCAGCGCCTCGCGCGGCACGTACTTGCCCAGCTCGTGACGGGCAATGGCCACCCGATGCACCTCGTCCGGGCCATCGGCCAGGCGCAGCGTGCGCTGCATCGCCCACCAGTGCGCCAGCGGGAAGTCCTCGGAAACCCCGGCGCCACCGTGGATCTGGATGGCGCGGTCGATGACCTTCAGCGCGACGTTGGGTGCGACCACTTTGATCTGCGCGATCTCGCTGGCGGCGATCTTGTTGCCCACGGTGTCCATCATGTACGCCGCGTTCAGCGTCAGCAGGCGCGCCATGTTGATCTCGATGCGGCACTCGGCGATGTGGTCGAAGTTCGCGCCCAGCCGGGCCAGCGGCTTGCCGAAGGCGGTACGGCTGACGGCACGTTCGCACATCAGCTTCAGTGCGCGTTCCGCGACACCGATCGAGCGCATGCAATGGTGGATGCGGCCCGGGCCGAGACGCCCCTGGGCGATCTCGAAGCCGCGGCCTTCACCGAGGATGACGTTCTCGTACGGCACCCGCACGTTTTCCAGCAGCACTTCCGCGTGGCCGTGCGGGGCGTCGTCGTAGCCGAACACCGGCAGCGGGCGCAGCACCTTCACGCCGGGAGTATCCATCGGCACCAGAATCATCGAGTGCTGGGCGTGGCGCGGTGCATCCGGGTTGGTCAGGCCCATGAAGATCATGATCTTGCAGCGCGGGTCGCAGGCGCCGGAGGTCCACCACTTGCGACCATTGATGACCCATTCGTCACCCTCGCGCACCGCGCGGGCTTCCATATTGGTGGCGTCGGACGAAGCCACGCCGGGCTCGGTCATGCCGAAGGCCGAACGGATTTCGCCGCGCAGCAACGGTTCCAGCCACTCGCGCTTCTGCGCCTCGCTGCCGTAGCGCACCAGCACTTCCATGTTGCCGGTATCCGGCGCCGAGCAGTTGAACGCTTCCGGGCCGAGGCCCGAGCTGCCCATGATTTCCGCCAGCGGTGCGTATTCGGTATTGGTCAGGCCGGCGCCCAGTTCCGATTCCGGCAGGAACAGGTTCCACAGCCCCTCCGCCTTGGCCTTGGCCTTGAGTTCCTCGACGATAGCGGTCGGCTGCCAGCGGTCACCCTCGGCGACCTGCTGGTAGAACACCTTTTCGGCGGGATAGACATGAGCATCCATGAACGCTTGCACGCGCTCTCTCAGCTCTTGAACCTTCGGGGAGTAGGCGAAATTCATGGGCGACAACCTTCTGGCAGGTAATGTTTTGTAGTTTTGAATGCTAGAGGAGGCCCAGCGATTTATCGAAGCTATTTTCCTCGTGTATAAACATTCATCACCGATATATGATCGGCGAATTCCGATACACGCCGGAGAGCACAACAATGAACCTGAACAAGGTCGATCTGAATCTTTTCATCGTCTTCGATGCCATCTACACCGAGGCCAACCTGACCCGTGCCGGGCAGATCGTCGGCATCACCCAGCCCGCTGTTTCCAACGCCCTTGCCCGCTTGCGCGAGACGTTCAACGATCCGCTGTTCGTGCGCACCGCCCAGGGCATGGTGCCGACGCCGATGGCGCAGAACATCATCGGCCCGGTGCGCAATGCGCTGCAGCTGTTGCGGGTATCGGTGCAGGAAAGCCGCACCTTCAGCCCGGCGCAGGCAAACAAGACGTTCCGCATCAGCATGACCGACCTCACCGAGGCGGTGATGCTGCCGCCGCTGTTCCAGCGCCTGCGCCGCCTGGCACCGAACGTGAAGATCGAGAGCATGCTGGCCAAGCGCCGCGAGACGACCAAGGAGCTGGCCGCCGGCCGCCTGGACTTCGCCATGGATGCTCCACTCAACACCGACCCGCAGGTGCGTCACGTCAAGCTGCTGGAAGACCGTTACATCTGCGCCATGCGCCGCGGCCACCCGCTGGCCAAGGACAAGCTCACCCTGGAGCAATACCTGTCGCTGTCGCACATCCACATTTCCAGCCGCCGCAGCGGGCTCGGTCTGGTGGACCTGGCATTGGGCAAGATGGGCCTGCAGCGCAAGATCGCCCTGCGCTCGCAGCACTACCTGATGGCGACCCAGGTGATCGACCAGACCGACATGGCGGTGACCGTTCCCGAGCGTTTCGCCCGGCGGCACAACCTGCACCAGGTCGACCTGCCGGTGGACATCATGCCGCTGGAAACCCACATCTACTGGCATGAAAGCACCGATCAGGACCCGGCCAACCGCTGGATGCGCGAGCAGATGATCGAGATCGCCCAGCAGGTCACCGCGCAGCAGGATCTCTGATTTCCTGGCGGGTGAAAGCCCGCCTCAGGCGCTGTCGCGCATCACCACTTCGAAGCCCACGTCGATACAGCGCTCGGCCGGCTGCTGACCTCGCATCAGGCTCAGCAGCATCTGCGCCGCGAGTTCGCCGATCTCGCCACGCCGGGTGCGTACGGTACTCAGCGCCGGATGCATCCAGGCCGCCGCCGGCAGGTCGTTGAAGCCGGCGATCGCCAGCCGCCCCGGCACTTCGAGCCCCAGCTGATGGGCACGAAACAGCGCACCGAGGGCCAGGTCGTCGTTGTTGAAGAACACCGCGTCGATCTGCGGATGCTGCGCCAGCAGCCGATCCAGCAGCTCGGCACCCAGACCGATGGATGACAGCTGCGGCGTCAGCAGCTCCAGGGTCGGCTCATAACGCCCGGCCTCGCGCATTGCCTGGCGATAGCCCTCGGCGCGCTGCAGGGTGCGCGGGTCCAGCTGCGCCGCGGCGAACGCAACGTGACGATAGCCGCGCTCGAGCAGCGTGCGGGTCATCGCCGCGCCGGCCTGCAATTGCGAGAAGCCGACGCAATAGCTGTCCGCCTGATCGCTCAGCTCCATCAGCGTGACCCGTGGCGCCGTGTAGCTGGCCAGCACTGCCCGCGCCGCCTCGCTGCGCTCGAAACCGGTGAGCAGCAGTCCGGCCGGCTGATGGGCCAGGTACGCGCGCAGCAGGCGTTCATCCTCCTCGGGCCGATAGTGGCTGACGCCAATCATCATTTCGTAGCCCGCCGGCATCAGCACGCGCTGGATGGCCTCGACGGTATCGACGAACACGGCGTTGGACAGCGAGGGGATGATCACCGCCACCAGATTGGAGCGCGAACTGGCCAGGCTGCGCGCCGCGGGGTGCGGCACATAACCAAGCGCCTTGACCGCCTGCTCGACACGCTCACGCAATGCATCGGAAACCAGCTCCGGTTGTGACAGCGCGCGGGATGCCGACATCAGCGAGCAGCCGGCGTTGCGTGCGACATCGGACAGGGTTACCCGCTCGGCGGAGCGGCGACGGCGTGTGGTCATGCGCAATCCATGGGTCGAAAGCGGCGGATTCTAGCAGCGGGCAGGTGCCGATCGGCTCCTAGCGCGCGGCCTTTTCGACTTCGGCCTGGACCTGGTCGAACAGCTCCTGGCCGACGGCGTCGATCACCGTCTGGATCGCCGGCTGCGCCTGTTCGCGCATGCGCTGGATCTCCTCCGGGCTGACCTCGTTGATCTGCATGTCGTGCTCCTTCAGCGCCGCCAGGGCCTGGCTCGCCTCGCGACGGGTGTCCTCGCGCTCGGCATCACGCGCCTTCTGGGCCGCCGCCATGATGATGCCCTGCTCGGTTTCCGAGAGCCCGTCCCACCAGCGCTTGGACGCCGTGACGATCCAGGGGCTGTAGACGTGATTGGTCACGCTGAGGAACTTCTGCACTTCATAGAACTTGGAGGACAGGATGGTGTTGTAGGGGTTTTCCTGGCCGTCCACCGCCTTGGTTTCCAGCGCAGTGAACAGCTCGGAGAACGGCAGCGGCACCGCATTGGCGCCCATGCGCTTGAAGGTGTCGATGAACACCGGATTGGGCATCACGCGCAGTTTGATGCCATTGAAGTCCTCGAACTTCTCGATCGGCCGCGCGCTGTTGGTCACGTTGCGAAAGCCATTCTCCCAGTAGACCAACCCGACCAGCCCCTTTTCCTCGAGCTTGTCCATGATCTGCCGACCCACCGGCCCGTCCAGTACCTGATCGGCCTGCCCAGGATCGGTGAAGAGAAACGGCGTGTCCCACACCGCCATTTCCTTGGTGATGCCAACCAGCGTCGCGGTCGAGCCAACCATCATTTCCTGTGCGCCGCCGATCAGCGCGTTCTGCATCTGGTCGTCCGAGCCGAGGCTGGCCGAACCAAAGGTACGCACTTTCAGCTTGCCGTCCGAAGCCTTGGCCACCTCTTCGGCGAGCAGTTTCACTGCCCTGCCCTGGTTGCTGTCTTCGTTGAGGCCGTAGCCGAAGCGGATCATGCGCGGGCGGATGTCGTCCGCGGCGTGGACCTGGCCGAGGCCGAGTGTGCTGCCGAGCAATGCGGCGGTCAGGGTGCTGATGATGAGTCGTTTCATGGAGCGGTACCTTTCTTGTTGTTGGGCTGTTGGGTGTGTCGTTGGGGTTGCACGACCGGCGTTACCGCAGCCAGGCCAGGGGTACGGTAATGATCGAGGGCACGGCTATGAGCAGCCCGACGATCACCAGGTAGACCAGGAAGAACGGCATCACGCCGCGCACCAGGGTTTCCATGCGCAGCCGGCCGATGCCGCCGACCACGTTGAGCACGGTGCCTACCGGCGGGGTGATCAGCCCGATGGAACCGATCAGCACGAACATCACGCCGAAATACACCGGATCGATGCCGGCCTTGATCGCGATCGGCGCCAGCACCGGACCGAGGATCAGAATGGTCGGGGTCAGGTCCAGCACCATGCCGACAGCGATCATCAGCAGCATGATGGCGACCATCAGCAACTTGGGATCCTGCGCCAGCGGACCGAGCATCGCCGCGATCTCGTCGGGCAGCTGGGCCAGGGTGATCATGTACGCCGATACCGTCGCCGCGGCGCAGAGAAACATCACCGACGCCGTGGTGCGGCTGGCACGCGTGAGCACCTCGACCAGCCCGGCCCAGGTCAGTTCGCGATACAGCAGGGTCGACACCGCCAGCGCGTAGACCGCGGCGACCACGGCGGCTTCGGTCGGGGTGAACAGCCCGCCGCGCAGGCCGCCGACAATGATCACCGGCAGCATCAGCGCCGCCGCCCCATCGACCAGCACGCGGCGGCGCACGGCACCGCTGGCCTTTTCCTGCTTCGGTTCGTCGATCCGCCGGGCGATCAGCGTCCAGGCGACGATCAGGCCCATGCCCATGATCAGCCCCGGCACCATGCCGGCGAGAAACAGCTGGCTGATCGACGTGCCGGTCACCACGCCGTAGATCACGAACGGCATCGACGGCGGAATGATCGGGGCGATGATCCCGCCAGCCGCCACCAGGCCCGACGACGAACTCAGCGGGTAGCCGCGCTCGCGCATCATCGGCAGTAGCAGCGTCGCCAGCGCGGCGGTATCGGCCAACGCCGAGCCGGACATGCTGGCCAGCAGCACCGAAGCGGCAATCGCCACGTAACCCAGGCCGCCACGCTTGTGGCCGAAATAGGCCTGCGCCATGGCGATGATGCGCCGTGAGATGCCGCCAGCATTCATCAGCTCGCCGGCCAGGATGAAGAACGGCACCGCCAGCAGCGGGAAGCTGTCAGCGCCAGCCTGCAGATTCTGCGCGAGCAGCTGCACGTCCCAGAAATCCAGGTACCACATCAGCACCGAGCCGGTGAGCAGCAGTGCGAAGGCGATGGGCATGCCAAGCGTCATGAAGCCCAGCAACGAAGAGAGGAAGACGACGACGGTCATGAAAGGTCCTCGGTTGGGCAGTGCCCGTATTGTTCTGAATGCGGCATCGCTCAGTCCGCCGTGATGTTCGCGGTGGCTGCTGCCGCTGGCTCGTCGCGCCGCCAGACATTCACCAGCTGCACCAGCGCCAGTACAGCCATGGCCAGCATGCTCGCCGCTACCGGCAGCATTGCCAGGCCCAGCGGGTAACCGACCACCGGGCTGTTGATGGTCCAGCCGAACTGCATCTGGTTCCATCCGCCCCAGGCCGCCAGACAACTCGCGCCCGCCACCAGCAGCCAGCTCAGCGAGTCGACCACCCGGCGCAGCAGATGAGGGAAACGGTCACGCAGCATGGCGAAGCTCATCAGCTCGCCGCGGCGCATGCTCGAAGCCACGCCGACGAAAACCAGCCAGACGAATGCCAGCCGTGACAGTTCCTCGGCACCCGTCCAGCCGGTGCCGAAGGCGTAACGCAGCACCACGCTGGAAAACACCACGATGACCATGAAGGCCATCAGCGCGGCCATCAGCCAGTCGGTCAGGAGGTCGAAACGCTGCGCCAACGCGCCGCTGTAGATCGGCGCATTGGTCAGCGGTGGCGCCGTGGTAGCGCTATCAAACGGACGCGCGGAAAGATCGACGCGGGACTCGATCAGTTCATCCAGCTCGGCGCCGCGCATCCATTCGACGATTTGCAGCAACACCACGTCGCGAGACTGACTGGCATCGACGGTCAACACGCCTGGCTCACCCTCGGGCGATTCGAGGGTGGCGAACTGGCTGTCGACCAGGGAGATCGGCATGAAGTGCCCCGGTCGCGCACCGACGCGCTGCACCGCGGTGTCGTAATCGATGGCCAGATGGGCGAAGCGCAATCCCGGGACAGCACTGCGCAAGAGCTCACGATAGCTGCGCTTGAGCGCCGAGCAGGCCAGGACGAAGCCACTGCCGCTATCGAGCGTGCGCTGCATCTCGCCGATCAGGGCGTACAGCCATTGCACGCGGTCGGTATCGGACAACGGTGTACCGGCACGCATACGCGCGACGTTTTCCGCAGGGTGAAAGTTATCCGCCTCGATGTGCGGCAGGCCGAGCGCGTCGGCGACGGCGTGGCTGGTATCGGTCTTGCCCGAACCGCTGACGCCCATGACAACCAGGACCGGCAACGCGGTAGCCCGGGAAGGCTGCTTTGAAGGCATGAAGAAATCCGTCGTTGTTGTGCTTGTTTGGCCGGATGTTAGCGCTATCAAACATACAGATAAAACTACCGCTCGTCGCGCCTGACCAGACCCCGTGCCGACAGCGCAACGGCTGGACGATCGACAAGCGCGGCAAGGCGACTACAATCGCGCCCCTCAATGCATGAGGACAGCGACATGCCCAAAGCCATGGCCCGCCACATTCTGGTCAAGACCGAAGCCGAAGCCGCGCAACTGAAGAAGCGCCTGGCCAACGGCGAGGCGTTCGACGTGCTGGCCCGCAAGTATTCGACCTGCCCGTCCGGGAAGAAAGGCGGCGACCTCGGCGAAGTGCGCCCTGGGCAGATGGTGCGCAGCATCGATCAGGTGATCTTCAAGAAGCCGCTGCGTGAGGTGCATGGCCCGGTAAAGAGCCAGTTCGGCTATCACTTGGTACAGGTGTTCTACCGCGACTGACTCAGATGCCCGTGGCCGAAGCGCTGCAGCTGCATCTCCCGCAGCCGGCTCAGCGTGCGGCGGAACGGGAACGCCAGATACCCCTCGGTATACAACTCGTCCAGAGCCACCTCGGCTTCGATATACAGCGGAATCCGCCGGTCGTAGCACTCGTCGACCAGGGCGATGAAGCGCCGCACCGCATCGTCCCGGGCGGCTAGCGTCGGCAGCTGGCGGTCTCCGGCGACCACTCGCGTCGCCGCATCCTCGGTGCCACGGGCGATGCGTCCTTCCCGCGGCGCGCCACCCAGACGCGGTACATCACTGATCAGTATGGCGGCGAAGCGATCGCACAGCTCGATGAAGTCCAGCGCCGAGAACGGCTGTTCGCAAAGGTCGGCGAAGCGACACCAGAGCACCGCTTGGTCATGGCGCACTACCGCCAGGGGGCGACGGCCCAGGGATAGCGGCTCGCCGCTGCCAGGGCCTCCGGCCAGGTTGGCGAACACGGCCGCCAGCGCCGAGGTAGCTCCGGGCGCGGCGACCCAGTAGCGCCGCTGCGCAGCACCCGGATGCAAGCGGTGGTCGGTGTCCCCGTCCACGCTCAGCACCTGCATGTGCCGAACGATGGCATCGATGGCCGGCAGAAAACGTTCGCGATTGAAGCCATCGGCGTACAGCTGCTCCGGTGGCTGGTTGGAGGTGGCGACGACGACCACGCCGTGCTCGAAGAGCACCTGGAACAGCCGACCGAGGATGATCGCGTCGCCGATGTCACCGACGAACAACTCGTCGAAGCACAGCACGCGAATTTCCTCCGAAAGCGCTTTCGCCAGCGCCTGCAACGGATCAGCCGTGCCATTGAGCTGGTACAGCCGAACATGTACCCAGCGCATGAAGTGGTGAAAGTGCTGGCGGCGCGCAGGCACGGGAACGCAAGCGTGGAAGATGTCCATCAGCCAGGTCTTGCCACGGCCGACCGGGCCCCACAGGTAGACCCCGGACGGCGCGCCGTCAGCGCAACGCAACGCCTGGTGGCAGGCCTCGAGCAGTTGCGCGGCGTGCTGCTGCGCGGGATCCGGTACGAAGCCACCCTGCGCAAGGGCCTGCTGGTAACGTTGCAGCGGTGAATCGTCGTGCATGGTCATCGGCGCAAAGCGCTCATGGTAACGGCCCTCGCTCAGGCATGCTCGGCCTGCAGCAATCGCGCGGCCTGCTCGCCGAGTGCATCGAGCAGCATTGCCTGCGCCGGCAGCGGCTGCTCGTGCACCCGGGTGAGGGCATAGAGCGGCACGCTGATGGCGGGCTCTAGCAAACGCGTCTGCACCTCGCCGCCATCGGTCGCCAGCGCGGTGAATGGATCGACCAGGGCCACGCCCTGCCCCGCCGATACCAGCTGGCGCGCCAGCTGATAGGTCTGCACCCAGGTGACCACGCGCGGCGGTGGGTCGAGCTCTTCGAGATGCCCCCGCAGCAGGCTGCCAAGGGCATCGCGGGTATCCAGGCCGATCAGCGCCCGGCCCGCCAGCGCCTGCAGCCGGACTGGCGTGTGCAGGTCTTCTTGCGCCCAGCACCCGGGCGGCGCAATCACCCGCATGCGTCCTTCGGTGAGCATGCGGCTGCACAGGCCGGGGTGTTCCACTGCCTGCAGCGTCAGGCCGAGGTCCGCCTCGCGTAGCAGCAAGGTCTCGACGATCTCCGCGGTGTGCTGAGTGGCGAGCTGGCAGGCGGTGCGCGGAAAACGCTCGCGCCAGCGCTGCAAGGCCATCGGCAGCAGCGCCTGGGCCAGTGCGGGGGTACAAATCAGACGCAGGGCTCGGGCGTCGCCTCGCCCGAGATTGTCCGCCAGGCGGCGCAGGTTCTGCAGGTCGATGGCGAGGCGCTCGGTCTGCTGCTGCAGCAGTCGCGCCTCGGCGGTGGGCTGCAGTTTGCCGCGCACCCGATCGAACAGGGCGAAGCCGAGCTGCTGCTCGGCATGCTTGAGAATCTTGCTCGCCGCCGGCTGGGAGATATGCAGCAGCTCGGCCGCGGCAGTGAGGCTGCCGGTTTGCAGAATCGCCTGGAACAGTTCGATATGACGCAGACGCATGTGCGGCCCTCCTCCAGCCCCGAGCATAACCGCAGGTTATGGCTGGCCTCCATCCTTTCATTGGCCGCCTCGCTGGCTGGCGCCTAGGCTGCGCTGATCGAATACGAGGAGCAGTGCATGCGTGTTGCAGTCGTCGGCGGCGGCGTCATCGGGCTGGCCACCGCTTATTCTCTGGTGCGCCAAGGGCACTCGGTCGAGCTGATCGAACGGCGTGACGACGTGGGTCTGGAAACCAGCTTCGCGAACGGCGGCCAGCTGAGCTATCGCTACGTCTCGCCCCTGGCCGATGCCGGCGTGCCGCTGCAGGCACTGGGCTGGATGCTGCGCGGGCAGACGGCGCCCCTGCGCTTCAGTCCGCGGGCGAGCCTGCGGCAATGGCGCTGGTGCCTGCGCTTCCTGGCGGCCTGCCGGCGCTCGGTCAACCGCCGCAACGCCGCTCATCTGCTGCGCCTGGCCCTGCACAGCCAACAGGTTCTGCGCAGCTGGCGCGAGGAGGACCGATTGGACGGTTTCGCCTGGCGCGCCAACGGCAAACTGGTGATCTACCGTGATCGGGCAAGCGTCGCCAAAGGCGCTGTGGCGCTGGATGAGCGGTCCGGTCAACGGCTGCTGGATGCGGCTCAATGTGTGGAGATCGAACCTGCACTGGCGCCACTGAGCGCCGCATTGCAGGGCGGCATCTACTCGCCAGGTGACGAGGTCGCCGATTGCCAACGGTTCTGCCACCAGCTGCTGCAGCGGCTGCGGTCCTCGCCAGCGTTCCGCCTGCACACCGGGCAGGCGGTGGAGGCGCTGCCCAGCGACGGTCGCCGCGTGCGTGCCGTGCGTATCGGCCGGGAGGAGATCACTGTCGATCATGTGGTGATCGCCGCCGGAACATCCAGTGTCGGGCTGCTGCGGCCCCTGGGCATCGATCTGCCGATCTATCCGCTCAAGGGCTACAGCCTGACCCTGCCGCTGGGCGAACGGAGCCAGGTGCCGCAGACCAACGTCACCGATTACGACAACAAGGTCGTCTATGCCCGCCTGGACGATCAGCTGCGCGTCGCGGCAATGGTGGATATCGGCGGCTGGGACAGCGCACTCGACCACAAACGCATCGCGACGCTGCAGCGCCTGGCTGGCGCGACCTTCCCCGACGCGGGGGACTACCGGCACGCCCGCCAATGGGCCGGTCTGCGCCCAGCCACACCGGAGGGCACGCCGCTGATCGGCCGCAGCGGCATCGATAATCTCTGGCTCAACGTCGGCCACGGCAGCCTGGGCTTCACGCTCGCCTGCGGCAGCGCCGACCTGCTGGCGAGCGAAATCGGCGGATCGCCGCCAGCGGTTTCGCTGCAGGGGCTGAGCCTAACCTGCTGATCTCACAGCCGTACCGTTCCGACTAAACCAACAAGAGGGAACCACGATGAACCACCAGATCCGTATCGGCCTGTTCGGCATCACCCTGGCAGGCGCGCTGGCGATGGCGAGCCCAGGCGCGCTCGCCCAGGAGCGTTTCGTCACCATCGGCACCGGCGGCCAGACCGGCGTGTACTACACCGCCGGCCAGTCGGTGTGCCGCTTCCTCAATCGCGCCGAGGTGAAGCCGGCCATCAAGTGCAACGCACCCTCCACCGCTGGGAGCGTGACCAACATCGTGGCGTTGCAGAAAGGTGAGTATGATTTCGGTTTCATCCAGTCCGACCATCAGCACAAGGCCTTGCAAGGCCTGGCTCCGTTCGACCGCGACGGTACCGTCGACGAGCTACGCGCGGTGTTCTCGCTGCAATCGGAAATTCTCACCGTGGTGGTGCGCGAGGACAGCGGCATCCGTGATCTGGATGGCCTGGAAGGCAAACGCGTGAACATCGGCGTGCCCGGCTCCGGTAGCCGCGATACCTTCGAGGAAGTCATGAAGGCCAAAGGCTGGAGCAATGCCAGCTTCGCCCTGGCCGCCGAACTCAAACCCGCGGAGATGGCCTCGGCACTGGGCGACAACAACCTGGATGCCATCACCTATGTGGTGGGCCATCCCAGTGGTGCGATCCAGGAGGCACTTACGAACGTGAAGGCGCGGATCATCCCGGTCCAGGGCGAGGCGATCGACGCCCTGCTCGCCAAGGCCGACTACTACAGCGCGGCGCCGATCCCCGGCGGGCTCTATCCGGGTGTCGATGACGCGGTCCCCTCGATCGGCGGCAAGGCGGTTCTGGCCACCACCAGCAAGACCGACCCCGAAGTCGTCTACCAGCTGGTCAAGTCGGTGTTCGACAACCTCGAACGATTCAAGCGCCTGCATCCGGCCTTCGCCGAGCTTCAAGCCGAGGACATGATCCGCGTCGGCCTGACCGCGCCCCTGCACGAGGGCGCGGAACGTTACTACCGGGAAAAAGGCTGGCTGTGACGCAGCCGCCCGCCGTCAGAGCGCCAGGGACAGGCTCAGGCTGAGGTTGCGCGGGTCACCCGGCATCACCCAAACGTTGCTGTATGAGCGCTCGTAGTAGGTACGGTCGAAGGCGTTGTTCAGGTTCACTCCCAGCGTCAGGTTCTGCGTGGCCTGGTAGCGCGCGAGCAGATCGACCGTGGTGTAGGACGGCAGTTCGAAGTCGCTGTGGGCCTGCCCTGCCCGATCGCCCACATAGTTCAGCGCACCGCCCAGGGAAAGACCGCGCAGATCGCCATCCTGGAACTCGTAGGTGGTCAGCAGGCTGCCGCTGTGGCGCGGCACGTTGAGCAGGCGACTGCCGCGTGCCAGGGTGTTGTCGCGGGTCACTTCCGCATCCACGTAGGCGTAGGCGCCGATCACTCGAATGGCGTCGGTGAGCTGGCCGGCGAGCTGCAGATCCACACCACGGCTGCGAACTTCGCCCGCAGCGATCTGGAAGCCATCGTTGGCCGGATCGCTGGTCAGCACATTCTGCTTGGTCAGGTGAAATGCCGCGGCGGTCAGGCCCAGACGGCCATCGAACAGGTCGAGTTTGACGCCCACCTCGTAGCCCATGCCCTCTTCCGGATCGAAGGTCGCGCCACTGGCAGCGGCTCCGTTGTTCGGTTTGAACGACTGCGAAGCGTTGGCGAACAAGCCGACCTCCGGCAACAGCTGGTAGAGCACGCCGACCCGAGGCGTGATCTTTTCGTGCGTCTGCTCGGCTCGCCGGCCGCTCACCTCGTTGTCCAGGCGCTGTTCGTAATGGTCGTAACGGGCCCCCACCACGCCGAACAGCTTGTCGGTCAGACGCATCTGGTCCTGCAGATTCAGTGCGCGGTTGTGCACCAACTCGTTGCGATCGACCGTGCGGGCCGGATTGAACGCCGGTCGCGGTGAGCCATAGACGGGGTTGTAGAGGTCGATACTGCGCAGGTTGTCGGAACGCAGCATGAATTCGCTCAAGGCATAGCGTTCGTACTCGGTGCCGATCAGCAGCTGATGTTCGATCGAACCGGTGTCCACCCGGCCGTGCAGTTCCAGTTGGGTGATCGCGTCCTGCCAGTCATAGTCGCGATAGCGCAAGTTGCGCGACAGCGTTCGGCCGTCTGCTGCGACCGCCGCTGCTTCGGTGGCATAACCGTCCATGCGCCCCTGCTTGTAGTGACTGGCCAGGCGCAGTGTCCAGACCTCGTTGAGGTCGTGTTCGAGTTCGGCCTGCAGCGTTTCGTTGTCGTTGCTGATCGGACCATCGGAGGGTTCGCCATAGAAGGCCGAGCGGGACACCCGGCCCAGGTTGCCGCCGGGTGCGACCACGCCGCGATCGAAGGTCTGCCGATTGCGCACCACCTCAGCCTGCACCAGCAACCGCGTATCGGGGCTCAGCTCCCAGCTGAAGGACGGCGCCACGAACTGCCGTTCGGATTCGCGATGGTCGCGGAAACTCTTGTTGTCTTCGACGGCGATGTTCATGCGGTACAGCATGTTGCCGTCTTCATCCAGCGGCGTGTTCACGTCCAACGCGCTGCGGTAGCGATCCCAACGCCCGGCGCTCAGGTCGAGACGGGCGAAGCTATCCAGCTGCGGCCGCTTGCTGACGATGTTGATGGTGCCGCCCGGATCGCCACGGCCGTACAGGCTGGCGGATGGTCCCTTGAGAACCTCGACACGTTCGATGCTCGCCGCGTCCGGCGGGTTCATGTAGCCCCGGTTGACGCTGAAGCCATCCTTGTAGAACTCGCTGGTGGTCAACCCTCGGACGCTGTACTCGTACATCGTCAGGCCGCCAAAGTCGTTCTGCCGTGCAACGCCCCCGGCGAAGTCCAACGCCCTTTCCACTCGCGGGATGTCCAGATCGTCCAGCACCGAGGCCGGGACGACGCTGATCGACTGCGGTATTTCCTCGATGGGCGTATCGGTCCTGGTGGCACTGCGCGTGCGCTTGGCGCGATAACCCTGCACCGGTCCGTCGGCACGTTCCTGATCGGCAGTGATGACGACCGAATCCAGCACCGCCGCCTCCTGCGCGCCCGCCAGCGGCGCACCCGCCAGCATCAATGCCGCTCCGGCACCCACCCACTTCAATACCGCGACTTTCTCACTCATGCCTAATGCTCAAAGGTAACGACGTTATATCGTAACAATGCTGTCCGTTTGGCTTGGCGCTGTCAATGGAACGATTCGCATCTGCTTCGCCACGAAAGGCCAGTCCATCGATCGCTGCGTGCGGCCCTGCTTACTCCGATGGCATAGCTATGCGACAATGCGCGCCTTTCGCTCGGCCGCAATCCCCGCATTCGTTCTGACAGCCGGCCTCCGTCGCTGCCGTACTCCTCAACACTGCAGGATCACCAGCTCCTTCGCTGCGAGCTGGAGCGCCGAGTATTGCTGCAGGATCGGCGATGCACGCCGCCACATACATTGATAGGTAAGTCCTTGATCTCCACCGCCAACATCACCATGCAGTTCGGTGCCAAGCCGCTGTTCGAAAACGTCTCCGTCAAATTCGGCGGCGGCAACCGCTACGGTCTCATCGGCGCCAACGGCTGCGGCAAGTCGACCTTCATGAAGATCCTCGGTGGCGAACTGGAGCCATCGGCCGGCCAGGTGATGCTCGAGCCCAACGTGCGCCTGGGCAAGCTGCGCCAGGATCAGTTCGCCTATGAAGATTTCAGCGTGATCGACACGGTGATCATGGGCCACACCGAGCTGTGGAAGGTGAAGGCCGAGCGCGACCGCATCTACTCGCTGCCGGAAATGAGCGAAGAAGACGGCATGGCTGTCGCCGAGCTGGAGGTGCAATTCGCCGAGTTCGACGGCTACACCGCGGAATCGCGCGCCGGCGAGCTGCTGCTCGGCCTCGGCATCCCGCTCGATCAGCATTTCGGCCCGATGAGTGCCGTGGCGCCCGGCTGGAAGCTGCGCGTACTGCTGGCCCAGGCGCTGTTCTCCGACCCGGAAGTGCTGCTACTGGACGAACCGACCAACCACCTGGACATCAACACCATCCGCTGGCTGGAATCGATTCTCACGGCGCGCAACAGCACCATGATCATCATTTCCCACGACCGCCACTTCCTCAACAGCGTCTGCACCCACATGGCCGACCTGGATTATGGCGAGCTGCGGCTGTTCCCGGGCAACTACGACGAATACATGACCGCCGCGACCCAGGCTCGTGAACGCCTGCTGTCGGACAACGCCAAGAAGAAGGCGCAGATCGCCGAACTGCAGACCTTCGTCAGCCGCTTCTCGGCCAACGCCTCCAAGGCCAAGCAGGCCACCAGCCGCGCCAAGCTGATCGACAAGATCCAGCTCGATGAAGTGAAGCCGTCCAGTCGCGTCAGCCCGTTCATCCGTTTCGAGCAGTACAAGAAGCTGCATCGCCAGGCGGTCACGCTGGAGCGCGTCAGCCAGGGCTATGACGGCACGCCGCTGTTCCGGAACCTGAATCTGCAGGTCGAAGCCGGCGAGCGCGTGGCCATCATCGGTCCGAACGGCATCGGCAAGACCACCCTGCTGCGCACTCTGGTCGGTGAATTGCCACCCATGTCCGGTGAAGTGAAATGGACCGAAAGTGCCGACGTGGGCTATTTCGCCCAGGACCACGCCGAGGACTTCGAGGACGACGTCACCCTCTTCGACTGGATGGGCCAGTGGACCCAGGGCGGCGAACAGCTGGTACGCGGCACCCTTGGCCGCATGCTGTTCTCCAACGACGAGATCAACAAATCGGTCAAGGTCATTTCCGGTGGTGAACAGGGCCGCATGCTGTTCGGCAAGCTGATCCTGAAGAAGCCCAACGTGCTGGTGATGGACGAACCGACCAACCACCTGGACATGGAATCCATCGAGGCGCTGAACCTGGCGCTGGAGAACTATCCGGGCACGCTGATCTTCGTCAGCCATGACCGCGAATTCGTCAGCTCCCTGGCCACACGCATCATCGAACTGTCGGAGAACGGCGTCACCGATTTCAGCGGCAGCTACGACGACTACCTGCGCAGCCAGGGCGTACAGGTCTGACCGTCGAATCGGCCCCCAATAAAAAGCCCCGCACTAGCGGGGCTTTTCATTTCTTTGACGCTCTAGCCGACGGCCGTGCTCCAGTCGATCATGCCCAGCTGCCAGGTCGCCAGGATCAGCAACCCGAAACCGATCCGGTACCAGGCAAACGCGGCATAGCTGTGGTTGCCGATGAATTTCAGCAGTGCCCGCACGGCCAGCATGGCGAAGATGAACGAAGTGACGAAGCCGATGGCGAACACGGCAAAGTCACCCGGCTGGAACAGATCGCGGTACTTGTAGCCGGAGTAGACCGCAGCACCGACCATGGTGGGCATTGCCAGAAAGAACGAGAACTCGGTGGCGGCCTTGCGCGACAGGCCGAACAGCAGCCCGCCGATGATGGTCGAGCCCGACCGCGAGGTGCCCGGCACCAGCGCCAGACACTGAGCGAAACCGACCTTCAAGGCCAGCGTCCAGGTCATGTCATCGACTGTCTCGGCGCGAATCGCGTGATCACGACGCTCGGCCCAGAGCATGACGATGCCTCCGATGACCAGCGCGGCGGCCACGGTGATCGGGTTGAACAGGTATTCGTGAATCAGATCGGCAAAGGCCACGCCGAGCACCACGGCCGGCATGAAGGCAATCAGCAGGTTGACGGTGAACTTCTGTGCCTGACGCTCCTTGGGCAGGCCGACCACCACGTCGATGATCTTGCGCCGATACTCCCAGATCACCGCGAGGATCGCGCCCAGCTGAATGATGATATTGAAGGCCAGTGCGCGTTCGCCGCCAAAGCCGATCAGATCCGCCACGATGATCTGGTGACCGGTGCTGGAAACCGGAAGAAATTCGGTAATCCCCTCGACGACACCCAAGATCAGCGCCTGAATCGCAACCCAAAGATCCATCTATTCCCCTACAGCGATGCAGTCCATCGCGACTCAATGCAACCAAGGTATATGTCAGAAAGCCATCTGGCCGGCTGTTCTGACTCGTCCGGGAGAATTAAATTCCTCGACGGACGACAAAGGGGGCTCATTTTTAGCCACGCGCGGCCGAAAAGCTACTCAGAGTGCCGCGGCACGACCGCTATGAGAGGTCGGAGCGATGCGCTAGCACCGACCCGTCAGATACAACGATAAGAAAGAAACCTCAGGAGCCTATTCATGAATCTGCTGCGCAATGTCCCCATCAGCAAGCGCCTCTGGCTGATCCCCGTGGTCGCCGTGGTCATGCTGTTCATTCTCGGCATGCTGATGATTCAGCAAGTCCGCTCCGACCTGTACCGCGGCAAGCAGGAAGCGACCCGCAATGTCGTGGAAGCAGCCGCCGGTGTGTTCGAGCACTACCACAAGCTCGAAACCAGCGGAGCCATGACCACGGCCGACGCTCAGCAGGCCGCCATCGAGCAGATTCGCCTGCTCCGCTACGACGGTCAGGACTACTTCTGGATCAACGATCTCGGCCCGAAGATGATCATGCATCCGATGCAGCCGAAGCTCGACGGTCAGGATCTGTCGAAGATCAAGGACCCGGAAGGCAAGGAGCTGTTCAACGAGATGGTCGCCATTGCCCGGCGTGACGGCGCTGGACTGGTGGACTACATGTGGGCCAAGCCCGGTGAAGAGAATCCGGTTCCGAAGATTTCCTACGTGCAGCTGTTCAAACCCTGGGGATGGATCATCGGTTCCGGCATCTATGTGGACGACGTCGAGCAGGAGTTCTGGAACTACCTGACGCGCTTCTCGCTGATCGGCCTGCTGATTTCGGCAATCATGGCGGTTCTGGTCGCCATCCTGATTCGCAGCATC
This sequence comes from Stutzerimonas sp. Brlt_14, assembly GCF_051948915.1. Classification (NCBI taxonomy): domain Bacteria; kingdom Pseudomonadati; phylum Pseudomonadota; class Gammaproteobacteria; order Pseudomonadales; family Pseudomonadaceae; genus Stutzerimonas; species Stutzerimonas sp. Brlt_14. The sequence goes on along the minus strand of NZ_JAYJLM010000002.1, from coordinate 113,160 downwards.
GTCCGACCGCTGCGCCATACCATGGCGGCCATGGCCAATATTGCCAGCGGCGAAGCCGACCTGACCCGCACGCTGGACGTCTCCGGCAACGATGAGCTGACCACCCTGGGGCGCGACTTCAATCGCTTCACCCAGAAGCTGCGCACCGTCGTCGGCCAGCTGTTCGAGACTTCCGGCGCGCTGGACCAGTCGTCACGCGCGCTGAGCGAACTGTCCAGCCAGGCCCATGAGCAAAGCCAGCAGCAGATGCTGCAGATGGAACAGGTCGCCACCGCGGTCAACGAAGTCACGTACGCTGTGCAGGAAGTGGCGAAGAATGCCGAACACGCTTCCACCGAAGTGGGCAGCGCGGAAAACCAGGCTGGCCAGGGACAACGCAACATCGAAACTAGCCTGCAGCAAATCGACGCGCTGTCGGCAACCATCGGCCAGGCGGTGGATGTGATCCAGTCGCTGGCCGACGAAACCACCAAGATCGGTTCGGTGCTCGAGGTGATCGGCTCTATCGCCGAGCAGACCAACCTGCTCGCACTCAACGCCGCGATCGAGGCTGCCCGTGCCGGCGAACAAGGCCGTGGCTTCGCCGTGGTGGCCGACGAGGTCCGCCTGCTGGCGCAGCGCACCCAGCAGTCGACTGCCGAGATTCACAGCATGATCGAACGCCTGCAGAAGAACTCCGGCGCCGCGGTGAACGTCATCATGGAAAGCAATCGCGCCTCCCAGCTCACCGTCGAGCAAGCCAGTCAGGCCGGCGAAAGTCTCGGTGAGATCGCCCAGGCGCTGCGCAACCTTTCCGGCCTGAACGCCTCCATTGCCAGCGCAACGCTGCAGCAGTCCCACGTGGTGGAAGACATCAACCAGAACGTGACCCAGGCCGCCGGACTCGCGCAGGAAAGCACCTTGGCCGCCGAGCAATCCAGCGAAGCCGGCAAGCGACTCGGCGAACTCGCCGGTCAGCTGAATCGCCTGCTGAGCCAGTTCCGCGTCTGACCGCCTCTGCGGCTCGCCCAGCGTGGGCGAGCCGCACGGCACCATCCTCTGGCACCCCCCCTCCTCTCGGCACCATGGTGAGGCCGAAACACACGAGCTGAACGACCGCGCCATTCGCGACAGGTTGTCGCAGCCGGATTTTTCCGTGACCTGGCGAAAACAACCGCATTCGTTCTGCAGAAAACGGTTTTTCCCGTATTTCCAGCGACTTAAGTCCGCTTACCGAACGACTGCCGGAGAACCGCCAGCCTTATACCTTTGGCTAATTGCAAAGGCCTTCAAATTTTTTCGAACTCGCATGTGACTCGCCAGTCCTCTGGGTACATCAACTGCAATGTAAGGCCAACGCCAACGAGCTTGGCTGCAGGTATTTTGGGTATCACACAGAGAGACATGCCCCATGCACACCCCGCTGCGTATCAACGAAGCCCTTTTGATCACCGACCGTGCGTTCAAGCCTTTCCAGTGCGTCGCCTGGACGCTGCCCGAAGGTAACGGTGAAGTCAGCATCACCGTCGTCGATCGCGACGAAGCCCGACTGCTCGGCCGCTGCAAGATGTCCAGCAGCGTATTCACCGACCCGGTGAAACTGGGCGAAACCCTGGAAAAGACCCGCGCGCAGCTGAGCCGCGACGGTGCTCATTTCTCGCCCTGGCACATGCCTGAATAACGATGGGCGGCACGAATCAAGGCCTGCAGCCAACGCTCCAGGCCTTTTTTCATGCCCAGCGCTTGGCGGCACGCACCGTTCGCGACTGACCCATTCGCCCGTTTGGCGGTCTCAACACCAACGAGCGAAACAGGAGAAAACCATGAAAGGTGCAGAAGCGTACGTGAACGATCAGTGGCAGAGCTGCGGGCTCGCTGACCTGCCTCAGGGCTCCGGTGCCCAAGCGGTCAAGCTGCACTTCATTGTCCCGCGCGACGTCCAGATGCCCGGGCTGATCGATCACATCAGCGAGATCGCTCAGCGCCATCTGAGCGAGGCCTACGAAGGGCGCAAGGTCACACGCAAGCCCGCCGTCGGTTCTGTGGTCGGAGATGGCAGTGGCGATGGCATCGATCTGGAATTCGAGGTAGCACCGGCGGAGTGACTGCGGCCTGCATTCGTCGACGCTGACGTTTCAGAAAGGTCGAATGCAATGCCTGCCGGCCATGCGCCGGCTTCTCGGAAGGACGATCCCAGATGACCCCCTTTGATCTGCAGCGCATGCTTCTGCATGAGTTTCCGCTGATGTTCGTTGCGGAAGTGGCGCTACGGGCGCTGCTTGCCTTTATCGCGGTATTCGTCTTCCTTAAGGTGAGCGGACGCCGAGGCATTCGGCAGCTGTCGGTGTTCGAGCTGGTGATCATCCTGACACTCGGCTCGGCGGCGGGAGACGTCTCCTTTTACGACGATGTCCCGCTGCTGCCGGTTGCGGCCGTATTTGCCACGCTGTTGGCGCTGTACCGCCTGACCGTGTTTCTGATGAGCCGCAGCCCGCGGTTCGGCGTGTGGCTGGAAGGCAAACCCGTCACCATCATTCGCGACGGCATCTACGAACTGCGCAGCCTCGACAGCATGAACATCTCGGCGGACGAGTTCTTCATGGAGCTGCGCCAGCAGGGCGTGGAGCATCTCGGCCAGGTCAGACTCGGCATACTCGAAAACGACGGCAACGTGAGCCTGTTCTTTCACGAGCCGGAAGCGGTACGCCCAGGGCTCTCGGTTTTGCCGCCCGAGTACCGGCCGGTCTTCCGGCAGATCCCGGCATCGGGCATGTATGCCTGCAACCGCTGCGGCTTTCCGCAGGCGCTGGAAAGCCAGCAAACGCTGCGATGCCCGCGGTGCTCCAATCCGACCTGGTCGAAGGCGCTTTCCACCCGCCGCTCGCGCTGATGCACGGTACGAACCGCCAGTGCTCCTGCCGGTCAGTTGATAGAGGCGGTTCGCGTCCATGCGCGACGCCGGCTACCTTCCCGATCAACAGCAGGAGCAGACCATGCTTGGCGACTACTCATCGATCAACGATCACCTCGAAACCGCGCGCAAGCACGCCGACCAGGCGGAGACCGAAGCGAAGCCCGAACTCTATCGCGAGGCCGTCGACGAACTTGTCGCGGCAATTCGCCTGTTGATGCGCAACAGTACAGAAAAGGACAACTGAGCCCATTCCATCGCCTCGCCAGCTCCCTGGCGAGGCCTAGCGGGGACCCGCCATCCATGCGCCACGACACTGCGACGGAACCGCCACCCCTGGCCGAGGGCACCCGCCCTGTCCCGCTGGACGAAACCGCCGACACCGGCACGCTGCTTTGCCCTACCCTGCCACCCGACCTGCATTATGTGGACGATGCGCAGCCAGGCATCCGCCGCCGACAGCTGCGTGGAAAGTTCGCCTATTTCGCTCCGAGCGGCGAGCGCATCCGTGATGAAGAAGAGATTCGCCGGATCAACAAACTGGCGATCCCCCCGGCCTATCGGGACGTCTGGATCTGCCCCGACCCGCAAGGGCATCTCCAGGCCACGGGACGCGATGCCCGCGGACGCAAGCAGTATCGTTACCATCCGCGCTGGCGAGAAATCCGCGACAGCGACAAGTACGAGCGCATGCTGGAGTTCGGCGAAGCCCTGCCCAAGCTGCGCCGCGATCTGGAAAAGCACCTGGCCCTGCCCGGCATGCCGCGCGACAAGGTCATGGCGCTGGTGGTCACGTTGCTCGAATCGACCCTGATTCGCATCGGCAATTCCCGCTACGCCAGGGACAACCGGTCCTACGGCCTGACTACACTGCGCACGCGCCACGTGAACGTTAGCAGCACCGCGGTCCGCTTCCATTTCCGCGGTAAGAGTGGTGTGGAGCATGAGGTAACGCTGCGCGACCGGCGCCTGGCCAGGCTCATGCGCCGCTGCATGGAGCTCCCGGGCCAGCAGTTGTTCCAGTATCTGGATGAGGATGGCCAACGCCGTGCGGTCAGCTCCAACGACGTGAATCTCTATTTACGGGAAATGACCGGCCGCGATTTCACCGCCAAGGACTATCGGACCTGGGCCGGCAGCGCGTTGGCGCTGGAACGGTTGCGCAAGCTCGACGCATCCTCGGCAAGCGTCGCGCGACAGAACCTGGTGGAAACCGTCAAGCAGGTCGCGAGCCAGCTGGGCAATACCCCGGCGGTCTGTCGCCAGTGCTATATCCATCCGGCGATTCTGCAAGCCTTCAGCGATGGGGAGCTGGTCAAGCTACGGGCAGCGCGCAAGCGCAAATGGCTGAGCGCCGAGGAAGTCGCCCTGCTTGCCTTTCTGCGCAAAGCGGCCGATTGAGCGTCAGCTTCGACGCGGTCAGTGCTGATGCAGGGTGACGCGATTGCGCCCTGCCGCCTTGGAGGCATAGAGCGCGGAGTCCGCCCACTCGATCAGCTGTGCATGGCTGCTGCTGGGCACGCTGAGGTCGGCCACGCCGAGGCTGATGGTGAAGCGAATGCGATGCTGCTCATGCTGCACCTCATGGCTCTCCACCGCATGCCGCAGTCGTTCTGCGAAGGTCAGCGCACCCTGCTTGTCGGTGTCCGGCAATAGCACGACGAACTCTTCACCGCCATAACGACCCGCCACATCGGAATCGCGCAGGTTCTCGCGGATCAGCTCCGCGACCTGCTGAATCACCGCGTCGCCCACCTGATGCCCGTAGGTATCGTTGATCGACTTGAAATGGTCGATATCGAACATGACCAGCGCGGCCTGGCTGTCGTAGCGGCGATGACGGGCGTAGTCCAGGCGCAGCATTTCTTCCCAGTGCCCGCGGTTGTACAGACCTGTCAGGCGATCGGTGCTCGACAGACGCTGCAGTTCGGCGTTTGCCGCCTGCAGCTGGCGGCGGTTGACCGCGACATCGGTGACGTCATAGATGATCAGGCACACCTGGTCGATGCTGCCATTGATGCCCTTGAGCGGCAGGAGCGTGGTGTTCTGGTACATGAAGTCTTCCAGTCCGGTGATCGGCTGGTAGTTCTTGAAGCGCAACAGGTACGGCCGTTGTTCCCAGATGGTGAACGACGGCGTGCCGAGGGTCATGACGCTTTCCACCTTGCGCCGGAACCAGTCCTCATCCACTTCGGGAAAAAGGTTGAAGAACGTCTGGCCGCGGGCCTTTTCGGGGTGCAGACCGGAGCGATTCTCCATGAAGGTGTTCCAGACCTCGACGCGATAGTCGCGGTCCAGTACCACGACACCCACGTCGATGCTCTGGACGATGGCCAGCAGCCAGTGAAGTTCGTTCAACTCGGCGGAATTGCTCATGCTCATTCCATCAGGTGGGCGAGCTTGCGGGTCAGCAGCTCGACCGAATCTTCGGTGAACAACAACAGCAGGTCAAAGTGGATGTCATGCCCTTCCAGGCTGTAGCTGATCTCCACCGCCAGGGTTTTCTTCCAGCGTGCGCTGTTGAGCCGGATCAGCTCGTCGATGGACGCATGCTGCCCCAGCACCTGCGGGTGCCCCTGGGAGAACACCACCTCGATCTGCTCGGCGATGCCACTCAGACAGGCGCTGATCAGCAGGCTCGACAGATCCAGCAGCATCTCCATCTCCAGGTAGTCCTGCCGGCGCATGAGGCGTGCCATGTCGGCGACTTCCGAGTCATGGAACAGCAGCAGTGCCTCACCGGCGATGCCACCCCCGATGTAGCCCTGGCATACCGCCGTAAGCTTGTCGCCACGGGCCGCATCGGCCAGCGCCATGTGCAGCTCGCCGACCTCAAGAATGTTCACGTTGGGTATCGGCAACTGGATGAATACGCCCAGCACCCGCGCCAGCAGCGCAGCGGCGCGACCCATGGCGACGTTGACCACTTCGCGGAAGGTGTCGCGGAAGCTGATCCGGCCGCCCTCGACGCGACCGATGAATGACGACACATCGTCCAGCAGGCCGAGGCTCGCCAGCGTCTGATGGAGATGCACCGGATCGGCGGGTTTCTTGATGAAGGCCAGCGCGCCGAGTGCCAGCACGCGGCGCACGGCCTCATCCTGGATATCCGCGGAGATGACGATGGTCTTGCACTGGAGCTGTTCTTCGCGCAGCTGCGCAAGCACCTGATAGCCGTCCAGCTCCGGCATCGTGAGGTCGAGCAGCATCACGTCGACGCCACCCTGGCGGATCCGCTCCAGCGCTTCTAAGCCAGTCGCCGCCTGACAGACGGTTACCGGCCAGCCGGCCGGCAGCGCTTGCAGCAGCTGCTTGCGCGCGAGGGCTGAGTCATCGCAGATCAACAGGGAAATGGCAGACATGGTACGAGCTCTCGTTGCCCGGACAACCTAGGCGCAAGAGCTTATCGCAGGACAAGGACGCTGTGTGCGCCATGAAGGCAAAATAGTGGCATTTTGCCTGGAAACCTGCCGAACGGCCCGGCGGAAGCCGCCGCCGGGCCGCCGCCATCAGTAATAGGCGTTCTCGCGGTTGGTGTGATCGGTCACGTCGCGCACGCCCTTGAGCTCGGGAATCCGGGCCAGCAGGGTTTTCTCGATACCCTCTTTCAGGGTCACGTCCGCCTGGCCGCAGCCCTGACAACCGCCGCCGAACTGCAGCACGGCGATGCCTTCCTCGACCACATCGATCAGCGTCACCTGGCCGCCGTGGCTGGCCAGCCCCGGATTGATCTCGGTCTGCAGGTAGTAGTTGATGCGCTCGTTCATCGGGCTGTCTTCATTGACCATCGGCACCTTGGCGTTCGGCGCCTTGATCGTCAGCTGGCCACCCATGCGGTCGGTGGCGTAGTCGACCAGCGCATCTTCCAGAAATGGCTCGCTGGTACCGTCGATCCAGGCAGTGAAGCTCTTGAGTGCCAGGGCGATGTCGTCCGGCTTTTCTTCACCGGGCTTGCAGTAGGCGATACAGGTTTCCGCGTAGGGCGTGCCGGGCTGGGTGATGAAGATGCGAATTCCGATGCCGGTGGTGTTCTGCTTCGCGAGCAGGTCGGCCAGATAATCGTGTGCAGCTTCGGTAATGGTGATCGCGCTCATGGGAACTCCTCGCAGACATGCGTGGCAGTGTACGTCAAACCACTGCCACGGTTAAGTCCTAGTATTTTAGTCGGACTATCGGATTTCAAGTTCCACGCTCCGTGGATCGCCCTGGAACGCCTGCTAGAGGTTTTCATAACGGTTCATGTCCAGAACGCCGGCCTCTACCGGCTCGGTCTCCTCGAGATAGCGCGACAGATCGTTGAAGTAGTGCCAGAACTGCGGATGGCTGCGGCGGATGCCCCAGCGCTCGACCAGCCGCTCGAGATCGGCGCCCGCCTTCACCTGCTCCATCGCCGCAACGAAGGTCGGGACGTCCGCCGCCGGCAGGTTGAAGATGAAGTTCGGGTAGCTGCTGAGGATGCCCGGATAGACTGTCAGGGTGTCCAGGCGCGGCTGCCAGCGCAGCGACTCGCCAAACATGAACGCCACATTGCTGTGAGCCCGGTTGCGCAGCAGGCTGTAGATTTCCCGGCGGTCCCCGGCGTACTCGACCCGCACCAGGGTCGCCTCGGGCAGATGCAGGATGGCAGGCATACCGGCCGCCATCCGGTTGGTCAGTCGGCTGAGCGCCTGTTCGACACGCTGCAGCTCGGCCGGCTGGTCGTCGCGATAGCAGTGCGTGCCCTGGCAGCGGTTGATCGGGTCGGGAGCGGCGTTGATACCCGCGTGCCGCGCCAGCAGCTGCCGGGCGAACGCGCGCTTGGGATCGCCACTTTCCAGCGCAAGCTGTGTGGGTGTCGCGCGGTCGACCGATGTGTAGGCCAGCAGCAGCTTGAGCTGACCGCTTTTCTCGTACCAATCATCCAGGATGGCCTGACGCGATGCAGGTGGCAGCAGCCGCAGGAAGTTGAGCTCGGCGCCGTTGCGGATCAGGTCGAAATACAGCCGCGTCTGGCCCTGGTGGGACACATTGCCGAACACGTCGAAGTTGACCACCAGCTGGTAATAGGTGCGCTCCAGCAGCGGATAGTCCATCCACCAGAGCGTCTGCGGAATTTCGCCAATCAGCCCTTTGCGCACCGAGGCGCTGTCATGCTGGCGGAACACGCTGAGCAAGGCGTTGTCGTTACCCGCCCAGATCTGCGGCCAATCGGCCGGTGCGTTGGCGTAAGCCTTGGTGCGCAGCTGCTCGTACTGGTTGCGCTTCACGCGATAGGTCTTCCAGAACGCCAGCAGGTCGCCCATTTCGTCGAACTGCCCCGGCATGGCCAGCAGCGGTGTGGCCTGCTCACGAAAGCGCCGATCGGTGACATAGAGATCGTGCTGCGGGTCCTGGAAGAACACCCAGAAGTTGTCGCGGATGACATCAGTGGCGATCTGGCCTCGGCAGACCGGGCCGCGAATGAAGGTGCGCACGAAGTACTCAGCGTTATCCAGCATGAACTGGTATCGCGCCTCGGCAGGAATCGCCTGGAAGGTCTTGAACGGATTGGCCCGGTGATTCGCGCCATAACCGGGTAGCGATTCGACGGTCCAGTCGCCTGCGAAGAACAGCGCTCTGACCCGCGCCAGCTTCGTCGCACTCAAGGGATAGGTGATATGCGTCTTGTGCACGATCACGTCGCTGATGGGCCGCAGGCGGTAGCTGAAACGGGTACCCGGATCGTCATTCGGCCGTCGCGTGGCGATCGCATCGACCGGCTCGCCGCTGGGCGTACGCGAACGCACCAACTGATAGAAGTGACCGGGTTCGCCTCCCTCGAAATACAGATGGGCAATAAAGAGGTGCTCATAGAGCCAGCGCGCGACCAGGCTGCCGCGCGGGCCTGGCGTATTGAGCAGGCGTTCCCACTGTTCGATCTGCGTCGCTTCCCGGGCCGAGGGCTGCAGCTGTCGAGGCTCGACCGCGCCGCCCTGCTCCAGCCAGCGTTGCACGGTGGCGTATTCCTTATCGCTCAGGCCGGTCACGGCGAAAGGCATGCCGCCGTGCCGGGTCTTGCGAGCATAGCCATCGAACTCGTCGGGCAACGGGCAGTTGTTCTCCCGGTCGATGCCGATATTCAGCTCCGCAGGCAGCTTGGCATTGGGCGTCAGCGGCTGGCTGCGACCCAGATCCAGCATGCGCGCCATCAGCGCCGCCTGACCACCCTGGGCGTCGAGCACCGAATGGAAGCCCTTGCGTCGCCAGGCCTGCTCGCCTTCGGCGTCGAGAAACAGGCGAGTCGGGGCCTGGGCCTTGGAGCGTACGCCGTTGTACACCGGCAATTTGTTCGCACCACGCTCGGCACCCTCGCCGCTGCCCAGATTGAGCTGGCACGGCGAGTCATAGCAGGCATGGCAGGCCACGCACTTGGCGGTGAAGATCGGTTGGATATCGCGCTGATAGGAGAGGACTTCGGCCTGTGCAGCGCTGCCGATGAGCAGGAACAGACAGCCGAGCCAGAAACGGTGGGACATGAAACGAACGCCTGAAAGTGACCCTGCATTCTAATGCGTGCACGACAAACGCCGCTTGCCTGCCCAACCTGAATAATCTTCATGCAAATGCGCGACAGCTAAAAAAGCATGCAGCTTTGCTATCATTCGCGCTCTTTTCGTTCCCGCTTTTCAGGTAGTTCCCATGTCCGCTCGCAACGCCCGACTTCAGGCCCTCCAGCACGCGCTCAGCCAGCGCATCCTGATTCTCGACGGTGGTATGGGAACCATGATCCAGAGCTACAAGCTGGAGGAGTCCGACTACCGGGGCGAGCGATTCGCCGATTGGCCGAGCGACGTGAAGGGCAATAACGACCTGTTGCTGCTCTCCCGCCCCGACGTCATCCAGGCCATCGAGAAAGCCTATCTCGATGCCGGCGCTGACATTCTCGAAACCAACACCTTCAACGCCACTCGCGTTTCCCAGGCCGACTACGGCATGGAAGAGCTGGTTTACGAGCTGAACGTCGAAGGCGCGCGCCTGGCCCGGGAAGTGGCGGACGCCAAGACTGCCGAAACGCCGGACCGTCCGCGCTTCGTCGCCGGCGTGCTCGGCCCGACCAGCCGCACCTGCTCCATCTCGCCGGACGTCAACAACCCCGGCTACCGCAACGTCACCTTCGACCTGCTGGTGGAGAACTACACCGAAGCCACCCGTGGCCTGATCGAGGGCGGCGCCGACCTGATTCTGATCGAAACGATCTTCGACACGCTGAACGCCAAGGCGGCGATCTTCGCCGTGCAGCAGGTATTCGAGGAAGATGGCGTCGAGCTGCCGATCATGATCTCCGGCACCATCACCGACGCCTCCGGCCGCACGCTGTCAGGCCAGACCACCGAGGCGTTCTGGAACTCGGTGCGCCATGCCAAGCCGATCTCCGTAGGCCTGAACTGCGCCCTGGGCGCCAAGGACCTGCGCCCTTATCTGGAAGAGCTGGCCAACAAGGCCGACACCCACGTGTCCGCCCACCCCAACGCCGGCCTGCCCAATGCCTTCGGCGAGTACGACGAAACGCCGGCAGAAATGGCCGCGGTGGTCGAGGAATTCGCCGCCAGCGGTTTCCTCAACATCATCGGCGGCTGCTGCGGCACCACGCCGGCGCATATCCAGGCGATTGCCGAGGCGGTGGCCAAGTACCCGCCGCGCGTGATCCCGGACATTCCCAAGGCCTGCCGCCTGTCGGGCCTGGAGCCCTTCACCATCGACCGCAGCTCGCTGTTCGTGAACGTCGGCGAGCGCACCAACATCACCGGTTCGGCCAAGTTTGCCCGTCTGATCCGCGAGGAGAACTACACCGAGGCGCTGGAAGTGGCCCTGCAGCAGGTGGAAGCCGGCGCCCAGGTGATCGACATCAACATGGACGAGGGCATGCTGGATTCGAAGGCGGCCATGGTCACCTTCCTCAACCTGATCGCCGGCGAGCCGGACATCTCCCGCGTGCCGATCATGATCGACTCCTCCAAGTGGGAAGTGATCGAGGCGGGCCTCAAGTGCATCCAGGGCAAGGGCATCGTCAACTCCATCTCCATGAAGGAAGGTGTCGAGCAGTTCAAGCACCACGCCCACCTGTGCAAGCGCTACGGCGCCGCGGTGGTGGTGATGGCCTTCGACGAAGCCGGCCAGGCCGATACCGCTGCACGCAAGCGCGAAATCTGCCAGCGCAGCTACGACATCCTGGTCAACGAGGTGGGCTTCCCGCCGGAAGACATCATCTTCGACCCGAACATCTTCGCCATCGCCACCGGCATCGAAGAGCACAACAACTACGCCGTCGACTTCATCGAAGCCTGCGCCTTCATTCGCGACAACCTGCCCTATGCCCTGACCTCGGGCGGCGTGTCCAACGTGTCGTTCTCGTTCCGCGGCAACAACCCGGTGCGCGAAGCGATCCACTCGGTGTTCCTGTTCCATGCGATCAAGGCGGGCCTGACCATGGGCATCGTCAACGCCGGCCAATTGGAGATCTACGACGAGATCCCGAAGGAGCTGCGCGACGCGGTCGAGGACGTGGTGCTCAACCGCAGCGCCGGCGGCACCGAGGCGCTGCTGGAGATCGCCGACAAGTACAAGGGCGATGGCTCGGTCAAGGAAGCCGAGACCGAGGAATGGCGCAATCTGCCGGTGGACAAGCGCCTCGAGCACGCGCTGGTCAAGGGCATCACCGCCTTCATCGTGGAGGACACCGAGGAGTGCCGCCAGCAGTGCGCACGCCCCATCGAGGTGATCGAAGGCCCGCTGATGAGCGGCATGAACGTGGTGGGCGATCTGTTCGGCGCGGGCAAGATGTTCCTGCCCCAGGTGGTCAAGTCCGCCCGCGTGATGAAGCAGGCCGTGGCACACCTCATCCCCTTCATCGAGGCGGAAAAGGGCGACAAGCCGGAAGCCAAGGGCAAGATCCTCATGGCGACCGTCAAGGGCGACGTGCATGACATCGGCAAGAACATCGTCGGCGTGGTACTGGGCTGCAACGGCTACGACGTGGTGGACATGGGCGTGATGGTGCCGGCGGAAAAGATCCTGCAGACCGCCATCGCCGAGAAGTGCGACATCATCGGCCTCTCCGGGCTGATCACCCCCTCCTTGGACGAAATGGTTCATGTGGCCAAGGAAATGCAGCGCCAGGGCTTCAGCCTGCCGCTGATGATCGGCGGCGCCACCACCTCCAAGGCGCACACCGCGGTGAAGATCGACCCGCAGTACAGCAACGATGCAGTGGTCTATGTCACCGATGCATCGCGTGCAGTCGGCGTGGCCACCACTCTGCTGTCCAAGGAACTCAAGCCGGCGTTCGTCGACAAGACCCGCGAAGAGTACGCGATGATCCGCGAGCGCACCGCCAACCGCAGTGCGCGCACCGAACGCCTGAGCTACCTCGATGCCATCGCCAACAAGCCGCCGTTCGACTGGAGCGGCTACGTCCCGGTCAAACCGAGCTTCACCGGCCGCCAGGTGCTGGAAGACATCGATCTGCGCACCCTGGTCGACTACATCGACTGGACGCCTTTCTTCATTGCCTGGGACCTGGCCGGCAAGTATCCGCGCATCCTCGAAGACGAGGTGGTTGGCGAAGCGGCCACCTCGCTGTTCAACGATGCCCAGGCCATGCTGAAAAAGCTGGTTGACGAGAAGCTGATCCGCGCACGTGCGGTGTTCGGCTTCTGGCCAGCCAACCAGGTCCAGGACGATGACCTGGAAGTGTACGGTGACAACGGCGAGAAGCTGGCCACCCTGCATCACCTGCGCCAGCAGACCATCAAGCCGGACGCCAAGCCGAACCTGTCGCTGGCCGATTTCGTCGCACCAAAGGACAGCGGCATCACCGACTATGTAGGCGGCTTTATCTGTACCGCCGGCATCGGCGCCGAGGAGCTGGCCAAGGCCTATCAGGACAAGGGCGACGACTACAACTCGATCATGGTCAAGGCATTGGCCGACCGCCTCGCCGAGGCCTGCGCCGAATGGCTGCACGAACAGGTGCGCAAGCAGTACTGGGGCTACGCCAAGGATGAACAGCTGAGCAACGAGGAGCTGATCCGCGAGCAGTACAAGGGCATCCGCCCTGCCCCCGGTTACCCGGCCTGCCCGGACCACACCGAAAAGGGCACGCTGTTCCAGCTGCTGGATGCCGACGGCATCAGCCAGGTCACGCTCACCGAGCACTACGCCATGCTGCCCACCGCGGCGGTCAGCGGCTGGTACTTCGCCCATCCCGAGGCGCAGTATTTCGCTGTCGGCAAGATCGACAAGGATCAGGTGGAAAGCTACAGCCAGCGCAAGGGCCAGGAATTGGCCATCAGTGAGCGCTGGCTGATGCCGAACCTGGGCTACGACAACTGATCTCGACGCGGGCGTCTCCCGACGCCTGCGTTCGATCCACGGAGCAAGTGCACCATGTCATCGGAAATACCCTGGCTGATCGACGAACTCGAAAATGCCGACATGCTGATCATCGACGGCCTGCACGCGTGGCAGTTCGCGCTCGACGAAGCCATGCTGGATCAGGCCGACGCAGCCGCAGAAGCCAACCAGCCGTTCGCCAGCGAGGCCACCTTGCTGACCATCGACCTGGTGGACGGCCGGACCCGCCGCCAGTGGCAGTTCAGCTACAACCAGATCATGGAGGCGCAGCGCGACGCCGAAGATGAAAGCTGGCTGCTGGAAGGCCCGCATCGCCTGCAATGCCTCAGCGCCATTGGCGGCGAGGACGAGGACGAGTAGTCCACTGCACCTCAGCCGCACCCCGTTGAGGCGCCCCCATCGGGCGCCCTCCATCCAGGCACGCCAGAAAGGCGCCCCCAGCTAGGCGCCCCCATCCGTCAACGGCTGCGGACGGCTGCGCGGGTGCCCGCCTCGTCAATCGCCGGTTCACGCAATACCGCCCCTTCGGTCAGCGGGCGCTCGATATACCGGTAGCTGAGCCCGGCGACGATCAGCGAGACCGTCACGCAGAGCGCAACGCGCGGTAGCACCGGCTGATCGTCCAGCCAGTGCATGCACAGCAGCCAGACCGGGATATGGCAGAGGTACAGCGAGAAGGAAACCTGGCCTATGGCTTCCAGCGGGCGCGAGAGGCTGCCGAAGATGGCTTCGCCGGAACAGGCCGCGAGCATGAAAGGAACGGCCAGCACCAGCGTCGTCGCCGCCCAGCGGAACGACGCGAACGGCTCCAGCGCGATGGCCAGCACGCTGGCCGCCAGCACCGACAGGCCCATCACCAGCACCTTGCTCACAGGCGACATCGCCTCGATGTCCCGTTCGACCAGCCGAAACGATTCCAGGGACGACAGCTTCCACAGCAACAGGCCGAGAAACAGCCCGTTGGCTCGGAACAGCCACTCGGGCGCAAACGGATTGGCAAAACTGAACCACAGCACGATGCCGATCACCGCCGGCCAGAACGCCCTGCCCAGCAGGAGCAGCAGCGGGAAAAGCAGGTAGAACTGTACTTCCAGGGCGATCGACCAGAAGTAGCCGAAATCCGTCTCGTGCAGCGCGTTGAACACATTGGCGAGAAAGAACGCCGCGCTCGCCGTCACGCCCAGCAGGGTGTCCAGCGAATAGCTGGGTACGCCGCGTGGCGGCTCGAGCACGGCGAACAGCAATACCACCGCAGACCAGAACCAGGTCGGCAGCAGCACGCGGCGAATGCGTTTCTTGTAGAACCCGTACACCGCCGCCGCGTCGAATTGCCTGTGCTTGCGCAGGAAGGTTGCACCCATCAGGAAGCCGGATATCAGGAAGAACAGGTCGACTCCGACACCCGGCAGGAAGCGCTGCAGCACCCCATCCCACCAGACAGCCTCGGCACCTATCAGCATGACCGAGCCGTGGGCCAGCAGCACCAGCACGATTGCCAGGCCACGAAGAAATTGAATGTTGCGATTCTTGCCGTGCCGCGCTCCGGCATCACTCATAAGCCATCCGTTGTTCGCCAGCCGCCGCGACTACCAGCCATTGCCTGGGTCATTCAGGATCGATTCCATCGCCTCGCGGCCTCGTTCGACATCAGGCCAGCCTCCCGCTGCGCCTTTGCATTGTCCAAGACAGGTCGATGTCGGGGTCGTTCAATCTCGCCGGCCGCGATCCGGACGAGGCCCGGCTCCGTTATGATCGCGCCCCTCGTTCTTCGCCACCGGTCACCGCCATGTCGCTTCTCGAACTGATCGCCTCATTGCTGGGCGTTGTCGCCGTCTGGCTGACCGTGCGGCAGAACAGCTGGTGCTGGCCCATCGGGCTGGGCATGGTGTCGCTGTATGCATGGTTTTTCTTCGATGCCAAGCTGTACTCCCAGGTGCTGTTGCACGGCGTCTTCGCGGCGATGCAGCTGTATGGCTGGTGGGCCTGGACCCGCGGCACCGACGGAAACGGCCGGCGCGTGAGCCTGGCCAGCGGGCCGGAAGTGCTGGTCGGCATCGGCATGGCGGTGCTAGGCAGCCTGCTGCTCGGCAGCGCAATGGCTCGCTTCACCGAGGCGGCGTTTCCCTGGATCGATGCCAGCCTGACCGCCTTCAGCCTGCTCGCGCAGCTGTGGATGGCACTCAAGCGCCTGCAGTGCTGGCCACTGTGGATCGTGGTCGATGCCTTGTTTGTCGGCTTCTTCAGCTTCCAGGGCTACTGGTTGACGGCCGGGCTCTACGCGCTGTTCACCGCGCTGGCGGTGATGGGGCTGCGTGAATGGCGTGCGACCCTGGTGGCCGCCCGATGAAAGTCGTCGTGCTCACCGGACCGGAATCCACCGGCAAGAGCTGGCTGGCCGATCGCTTGCGACGCCGCTTTGGCGGCCTCGTGGTCGACGAGTACGTGCGTCACTACATCGAGCGGACGCAACGCGACACGACGCTGGCCGACGTCCCGGCCATTGCCCGCGGCCAACTGGCCCGAGAAGACGCCGCACGGGCCGCCGCACCGCATCTGCTGATCCTCGACACCCATCTGCTGAGCAACATGTTCTGGAGCCGCACGCTGTTCGGCGACTGCCCCGATTGGCTGGAAGCCGAACTGCAGGCGCGCGAATACCACCAGCACCTGTTGCTCTCGCCCACAGGCGCTGAGTGGCATGCGGACGGCCAGCGCTGCCAGCCGGATCTAGACGACAGGCAGCGCTTCTACGAGCAATGCCGTGACTGGCTTCGGCAGCATCGGCAGCCGTTCGTTGAAATCGCAGGTGACTGGGCCGAGCGCGAACGTCAGGCAATTGCCTGGACACGAGCGCTGCTGGATGGCTGACCGCCTCAGCGGCTTGGCTGCCCGTCCTGGCGCAGCAGCAGGCCGATGGCGAGGATGACCAGCAGGCTGCCCGGCAGCCAGTGCCAACCCATGCGCGCGGGCTGATCGAAGAACAGCAACAGCATCGAGACGAAGGGCACCAGGTAGCTGTAGGCCGTTACCGCCCCGGGGGTCAGTGCGCTGGTGGCGCGCTGCTGCAGGAAGAAGGTCATCGCGCTGGAGAACACGCCGAGGTAGGTCACCAGCAGCAGGTCCAGCAGATTCATGTGCAGCAGTGCCGCCGGGCGCTCCCATATCGCCCCCATCAGGCCGATCAGCACAGCGCCCGCCACCAGGCTCCAGAAGGTGCGCAGGCCCGCCTGGGTCGGCAACGATCCGTTGGCCAGCCCCCATTTGCTGAGCACCGGATAGAGCGCCGAGGCGACGCAGCCGAAGAAGAAACCCAGCTCGCCGAAGCCCAGCTGCATCCCGGAGAAGTCGCCGCCGTTTTCGGCCCAGGCCAGCCCCAGCGCCCCGCTCGCCCCGAGCGCGAGGATGGCGAGCAGCCTGCCCGCGCGCTGTTCGACGCCCAGCCCCCGGCCGAGGCAGTACGCCAGCAGCGGCACGCTGACGAACAGGGTCGCCATGGACAGTGCACTGACCCTATGCGCCGCCCAGAACATGGTGCCGAAGAAGCCCGCCAGGCAGAGCCCCATGGCCGCATAGAGCAACAGGGTTCGCCAGCCCGGGCGCCCGTCGCTCTGGCGCCACGCCAGCGGCGCGAGTACCAGCGCGGCGATGCCGAAGCGCATCGCCGTCAGCAGCAACGGGGGCAGCCCGTCACTGAGCAGCCCGACCGCGGGAAAGGAAAGCCCGACGAACAGCGCCCAGAGCAGCATGCCGAGATGGGCCTGAGTGACACGCTTGCGCTCATGGCCCCGCGTCGTCGCGCCTGCGCGCGGATCGTCTCGGCTGATGGTGGGCGCATGGCTGGGCTCTTGATAGCGACGACTCAAATCTTCGCTCCGGCGGGATGGTTTCGGGCTGGCGCGGCGTCTATGAACGCGACGCCGACCGTCGAATGACCTTGATGGAATAGGTGAGGTTCGGTTTGCGCGTCACGCTGATCGGGCGCCGAGTAACGGTGTCCAGGGTGATGTTCCAGAAACCCGAGCTTGGCGCGACGATCTTCGCTGGAAAACGGTCGAACGCACCGCCGTGGTAAGTGTGCCGGCCGCCATTCTTGAAGCTGCGAAAGTTCGCGTCGTTCATCAGACGAATATTGCAGGTCTGCGAACACTGGATAACGACGATGTCACCTTCTTCAAGGTGCTCGCGCTGGTGTATGAACTTCATCAACTGCTCCGACACGGTTTGCGGCAAAGCGCAGAACGATAGCATGCATACCGCTGGAACCGGCCTGCCGACGATCCCGGTCCGCACAAGGCATGCAGCCCAAGTGGCTGACCCAGGACATCCTGCTTGGCGTGGCCATCGACATGTGGACGGGCGACATCGGCGCTCGTATCGGTATCGCCCTGGGCCTGATGCGCCGAGGTTGGCCGCGCTCGCCGCGAGCGGGTTGTCCTACGGACCGGGTTGTGTATGCTCTGCCGACCTACCCGAAAGTCTGCTTCCTGCCATGTACAGCACGTCACGTCCCTGCTCTGTCAGCCTGCCCGCAGGAAGTCGGCTGCTGTTTCTCTTCGATACCGGATTGCTGGCCGTGTGGTGATGGCGCCCAGTCGCGCCTTTTCCTGCACATCCATTTCCTGCTTATCGAGGTCCGCCGCCCATGTTCGCGGTTCGTAACACCGTTCAGATTGATGCCCCCATCGTGCGCAACGCGACCCGTTGCGGTTTCTTCATGGCCGGCTTCGGCCTTTCCGTCTGGGCGCCGCTGGTGCCTTACGTCCGTGAACGCATCGAGATGACCGATGCGGTGTTCGGTCTGTTGCTGCTGTGCATTGGGATCGGCTCGCTGACCTGGATGCCCATTTCCGGCGTCCTGGTGGCCCGCTGGGGCATTCGCCCGGTGCAGCTGTGCAGTGTCGCGCTGCTGGCCCTGGCGCTGGCCGGCATGGCGCTGACCGATTCGATCGGGTGGCTGGGCCTGGCGCTGTTCTGTTTCGGCGGCAGCCTGGGCGTCATCGACGTCATCATGAACATTCAGGCGGTGCTGGTGGAAACCGCTGTCGGCCGCCGGCTGATGTCCAATTTTCACGGCATGTACAGCCTCGGCGCCATCAGTGGTGCGCTGGTGCTGACCGGCCTGCTGAGCCTGGGTCTGGCACCGGAGGTCGGTAGCTTCATGATGATCGGCGTGATCGTGGCGGCGAACCTGGCCCTTGCGCGCGGCTATCTGCCGAATCGCGCGCCCGGTGGTGGCCTCGCCTTCGTCCGCCCGACCGGGCTGGTGATGCTGGTCGGCCTGATGTGCTTCGTCGTCTACCTCGCCGAAGGCGCCGTGCTGGACTGGAGCGCGCTCTATCTGACCGGCGAGAAAGGCCTGGAAGTCGCCAGAGGCGGGCTCGGCTATGCGGCCTTCGCGCTGATGGTCACCATCGCCCGTTTCGCTGGCGCTCCGCTGGTGAACAGCCTAGGCACGGCGCGGGTCATCGCCTTCGGCGGCATGCTGGCGGCATTCGGCATCGGTCTGAGCCTGACCGCCGAGCACTGGGCGCTGGCATTGGTCGGCTATGGGCTGTGCGGCCTGGGGTGCGCCAACGTTTCGCCCGTGCTGATTTCCTCGTTGAGCCGGCAGGACGGCATGCCGGTACAGCTGGCCGTCACCGTCGCCACTACCATTGGCTTTGCCGGCGTGCTCGCCGGCCCGGCGATGATGGGCATGGTCGCCCATTTCAGCTCGCTGGGCATGGCCTTCGCACTGCTCGCCGTCCTGCTGCTCGGTATCGTGCCGTTCTGCCGTCGCTTCGCGGCGTGAGCCCGGCTAGAATGCGCGCCCTATGCGCATCCCCGACTTCCAGCAACGCCTCGCCGACATCGGCGCCAAGCCCCGTCATATCGGACGGATGACCCGCGCCTGGCTCAAGGGCCTGCCGCTCGATGTCGGGCGGCGCCAGCAGCAGGCCGAGGACTTCCTGCCGCTGAGCGTGCGCGAAGGTCTGCCGGCGCTGAGCCTGGAAATCGATGCACTGGCCCGCCTGCGCTCCGAGCACCCGGCCGCCGATGGTTCGGCAAGACTGCTGGTGGAGCTTGGCGATGGGCAGATGGTGGAAAGCGTGCTGCTGCCGCGCGACGGGCTGTGCGTGTCCAGCCAGGTCGGCTGCGCGGTGGGCTGCGTGTTCTGCATGACCGGCAAGAGCGGCCTGCTGCGCCAGCTGGGCAGTGCCGAAATCGTTGCTCAGGTCGCCCTCGCCCGCCGCTTCCGCCCGGTGAAGAAGGTGGTGTTCATGGGCATGGGCGAGCCGGCGCACAACCTAGACAACGTACTCGAGGCGATCGACCTGCTCGGTACGGAGGGCGGCATCGGTCACAAGAACCTGGTGTTTTCCACCGTCGGAGACTTGCGCGTGTTCGAGCGCCTGCCACAGCAACGGGTCAAGCCGGCCCTGGCGCTATCGCTGCACAGTACCGACGGTGCCTTGCGCCAGGCGCTGCTGCCGCGCGCACCGCAGATCGCCCCGGAGGAACTGGTCGAGCTTGGCGAGACCTACGCCCGCGCGACAGGCTTCCCGATCCAGTATCAGTGGACGCTGCTCAAGGGCATCAACGACAACCAGGAGGAGATGGACGGTATCCTGCGCCTGCTCAAGGGCAAGTATGCGGTGATGAACCTGATCCCCTACAACAGCCTGGAAGACGACGCGTACCAGCGGCCTGAGGGTGAGCGCATCGTGCAGATCGTGCGCTATCTGCACAGCCGCGGCGTGCTGACCAAGGTGCGCAATTCGGCCGGCCAGGATATCGATGGCGGCTGCGGCCAGCTGCGCGCCCGCGCCGAGCACGTGCTCGGACGCAGGCGGCCGCGCTGATCGGGCCTGAACCCACCTCGCCAACGGCTGTCGGAGCGCTGTAGCAGACGCCGTTTCGGTGTTCATCTCAGCAAGGAAAGCGCAACACCGCATGCATACCCTGGAACAACTCGAACGTGGCGAACTGGCCGGCATCAGCCGCCTTGATCTTTCCGCCGGCCTTGACGCCTTTCCCGACGCGATCTTCGGCCTCGCCGATACGCTGGAAGTGCTGAACCTCTCGGGCAACCAGCTCGACAGCCTGCCAGCCGACCTATCCCGGCTGCGCAAGCTGCGGATCCTGTTCTGCTCGGACAACCCGTTCACCGAGGTGCCGGAGTGTCTCGGCGATTGCCCGCAGCTGGAAATGGTCGGCTTCAAGGCCAATCGTATTCGTCATCTGCCTGCCGATTCCTTGCCGCCGGCTCTGCGCTGGCTGATCCTTACCGATAACCAGCTGGAAAGCCTGCCCGACGAGATCGGCAACTGCCGAAGGCTGCAGAAGCTGATGCTCGCCGGCAACCGGCTGACCAGCCTGCCGCCGTCCCTGTCCGAATGCACCCACCTAGAGTTGTTGCGCATCGCCGCCAACCGCCTGCAGCTGCTGCCAGACTGGCTGCTGACACTGCCGCGCCTGAGCTGGCTGGCCTTCGCCGGCAACCCCTTCAGCGACGCCAACGAGGCCGCGAGCCTTGCACGCCACTCGCTGCCGGCAATTGCTCGGGCGCAAGTCATCCTGCATGAACAGCTCGGCCAAGGAGCCTCCGGCGTCATTCACCGAGCGCAATGGCAGGTGTCCGGCCAGGCGCCGCGACCCATGGCGGCGAAGCTGTTCAAGGGACACGTCACCAGCGACGGCCTGCCGCATAGCGAAATGGCCGCGTGCGTGGCGGCTGGCCGTCACGCCAACCTGATCGACGTCGCCGGCCCACTTGCCGACCACGCAGAGCTGACGCCCGGTCTGCTGATGGATCTCGTCGACCCTGGCTTCCAACCCCTGGCCGGGCCACCCTCGCTGGCCAGCTGCACGCGCGACAGCTACGGTGCCGAGCAGCGTTTCAGCCTCGAACAGGTCCTGCGCATCGCCAGCGGCGTCGCGTCCGCCGTTGCTCACCTGCACCGCCGCGGCATCCTGCATGGCGACCTCTATGCCCACAACCTGCTGGTTGATCCAAGTGGCGCCTGCCTGCTCAGCGATTTCGGCGCGGCCTCCTTCTTCGAGCCCGACAGCGCAGCCGGACAGCGCCTCAAGCGCATCGAAGCCCGCGCTTTCGGTTGCCTGCTGGAAGAATTGCTGCAACGCTGCCCGGACACCGATCCACGTCAGCATGTCCTGCTGGATCTGCAACGACATTGCCTGAACGACAACATCGAGCAGCGACCGGACTTCGACCGTCTGCATAGCCTTCTCGCCGCGCTCTGACGCGCATTACCGGAGCGATTACACAGCCATGACCTCACCCGAAGCGGACGAGCCGCGCTCGCCCTATCCCAAGCCCTACGCCGACACTCCGCTGGACCAGGACCCCTTCGTTCGTGGACTCAAGCAGCGGCTGCCCGAGCACCTGCGTGATTCGTTCAATGAGGAGCAGCTGGCGGCATTGCGCGGTGTGTTCGGCGCACGCTCCTGGGTCAGGCACCGGGTCGACCTGCGCGGCACGGTGCGGCTGTGGCGCAATCATTACTATTTCGCGATCGTCGCGGGGCGCAACAAGCGCAACCTGACCCGCCCGCAGCAGAACCTGTCGCTGATCGCCAAG
Organism: Stutzerimonas sp. Brlt_14; assembly: GCF_051948915.1. NCBI lineage: Bacteria > Pseudomonadati > Pseudomonadota > Gammaproteobacteria > Pseudomonadales > Pseudomonadaceae > Stutzerimonas > Stutzerimonas sp. Brlt_14. The sequence continues at coordinate 91,318 of NZ_JAYJLM010000002.1, read as the reverse complement.
GCTGCGCTGGCGACCCTCTTCCTGCTGTTTTCCGCCCTGGTCGGGCTGGTAATCCTCTACCTGCTCAAATCCGCGCTGGGGATCAATCTGTTCCCCGATTTTTCCCTCGGACTCTGGGACTGGTTCAAGGAGAGCCTCTGACCGCCTGCGTCTTGTAGCTGGCCAGGAAGACGCTACGCTGAATGACGCGCGGAGAGTGGATCGGGGTTGATCGGAATCAAACTTCAATCTGCCCGCCGGTAGAACACTAAATGCGCTCTGATCTTCCCGAGCTTCTACAGGAGTTTGTGAAATGAACGACGCTTCGAACAAACCTGCAGTCAGTACGGATGAAAAGAAGGTGCCGGCGGCACCGCAAGACCCATGGCGCCCCTTCGACACCCTGCGGCGACAGGTCGACCGACTTTTCGATGAGTTCGATCGCCCCTGGCATCTGCCCTTCAGTCGCCACGGCCTGGAGACGGCGCCTCTCTGGCAGGGCGGCCCCAGCCGGATGCCGGCGGTAGATGTGGTCGAGAAGGAAAATTCCTTCGAGATCACCGCCGAGTTGCCTGGCCTCGATGAAAAGGATGTCGAGGTGAAGCTGGTCGGCAACAGCCTGGTGATCAAGGGAGAAAAGCGCCAGGAGCACAAGGAGGAGAAGGACGGCTATCACCTGTCCGAGCGCTCCTTCGGCAGTTTCCAGCGCAGTTTCGCACTGCCGGACGGGGTGGATCGCGAGCAGATCGAAGCCAAGTTCGGCAAGGGTGTGCTACGTGTTTCGCTGCCCAAGCACCCCGGCACTGGTGAAGGAGCGAAGACCATCTCGGTCAAGGCCGAATGACCAGCGAAAGGGCCGGCTGCCAGCATGGCCGGCCCTCCTCCCCCCTTGATGCGGGCTGCCCGGTTCAACGCTCCGCCGACCTCGGATCACTCGACTAGACTTCGGAAAACCCTGATTCGAGGCAGCCATGAACGACGAGCAGGAAAAGAACCTGACATTGCGGCAAATGCTCGGCAGTGTGCTGGCCGCCGCCTTGGGTGTGCAAAGCGGCAAGAACCGGGCAAGAGACTTCAGCCACGGCAAACCCAGCCACTTCATCATTCTCGGCGTGGGGTTCACCGTACTGTTCGTGCTGATCGTCCTGGGTGTGGTCAAGCTCGTGCTTTATCTGGCGGGCCTGTAGCCGCTATTGGTGGCTGACCCAGAAAATCGCCGTTCCCACGGCGAGCATGATCAAGGCAAATATCGCCGCGGCATCCACAACACTGTCGCGCTGGTCATTTCTCACGGGACTTCTCCTCTAGCAGCTACGGTCGCAGCCTGTTCTTCTCGCAGTTAAGACCAGGGAACGAGGTTGCTCAAGGCGTGTTGGCCGTAAGTCCATTTCGCTTGGTTTAGTTCTAAACATATTCCCAAACATCACTTTTGCGCATAACAAGTAGCTGGTATCGTGCCGCCCTCCCTAAATGGGTGCGCGGCCGTGCGCGCGAAAGCTGTAGCAGCCTGAGAACAGGACATTTATGTACGTTTACGACCAGTACGACCAACACATCATCGAGGATCGGGTCCGGCAGTTCCGCGACCAGACCCGCCGCTTCCTGGCCGGTGAACTCGCTGATGAGGAATTCCGCCCGCTGCGCCTGCAGAATGGCCTGTACATCCAGCGCTACGCCCCCATGCTGCGCATTGCCGTGCCATATGGCCTGCTTTCCTCGACGCAGGTGCGCAAGCTGGCAGAGATCGCTCGTCGCTACGACAAGGGCTATGCCCATATCAGTACCCGTACCAACGTGCAGTTCAACTGGCCTGAGCTGGAAGACGTACCCGAGATTCTCGCCGAGCTGGCCACGGTGCAGATGCACGCCATCCAGACCAGCGGCAACTGCATCCGCAACACCACCACCGACCAGTTCGCCGGCGTGGCTCGTGATGAGCTGATCGACCCGCGGCCCTGGTGCGAAATCATCCGCCAGTGGTCCACCTTCCACCCCGAGTTCGCCTTCCTGCCGCGCAAGTTCAAGATCGCCGTCAACGGCGCAGTGAGCGATCGCGCTGCGATCGAAGTGCACGATATCGGCCTGGAAGCGGTGAAGAACGATGCAGGCGAGCTGGGCTTCCGCGTTTCGGTCGGTGGCGGCCTCGGCCGGACGCCGATCGTCGGCAGCTTCATCAACGAATTCCTGCCGTGGCAGCACCTGCTGAGCTACCTCGATGCCATCCTGCGGGTTTACAACCGTTACGGCCGCCGCGACAACAAGTTCAAGGCGCGCATCAAGATCCTGGTCAAGGCGCTGACGCCTGAAGTGTTCGCCGAGCGCGTCAACGCCGAGTGGGCGCACTTGAAAGACGGCCCCACCACCCTGACCGAAGCCGAAGTGCAGCGCGTCAGCAAGTTCTTCGTCGATCCGCAGTACAAGGCTCTGCAGGATCAGGACGCCGCCCTCGCCCAGCTGGACGCCGAACATCCCGGTTTCGGCCGCTGGCGCCAGCGCAACGTCGTGGCGCACAAGAAGCCCGGCTACGCCGCCGTGACGCTGTCGCTCAAGAGTACCGGCGTGGCCCCTGGCGACGTCACTGACAAGCAGCTCGACGCCATCGCCGATCTGGCCGATCGCTACAGCTTTGGCGAAGTGCGCAACTCCCACGAGCAGAACATGATCCTGGCGGACGTGGAGCAGACCAGGCTGTTCGAGCTGTGGCACGAACTGCGCGAGCTGGGTCTGGCCACGCCGAACATCGGCTTGCTGACCGACATCATCTGCTGCCCGGGCGGCGATTTCTGCTCGCTGGCCAACGCCAAGTCGATCCCGATCGCCGAGGCCATCCAGCGTCGCTTCGACAACCTCGATTACCTGTTCGACCTGGGCAACATCGACCTGAACATCTCCGGTTGCATGAACGCCTGTGGCCATCACCATATCGGCCACATCGGCATCCTCGGCGTGGACAAAAAAGGCGCCGAGTTCTACCAGGTCTCGCTGGGCGGCAGCTCTGGCCGCGACGCCAGCCTCGGCCAGATCCTCGGCCCATCCTTCGCCCAGGATGCGATGCCCGACGTGATCGAGAAGATCATCACCGTCTACGTGGAGCAGCGTACCGAAGATGAGCAGTTCATCGATACTTTCCGCCGCATCGGCATTGATCCCTTCAAGGAGCGCGTCTATGCAGCGAATCATTAAGAACGACCAGCTGGTCGACGAAACCTGGCACCTGCTCCCCAAGGAGCAGACCCTGGACGACCTGTGCAACAGCGACGATCTGATCGTGCCGCTGCACCTGTGGCTCGATCATGCACATGCGCTCAAAGCCCGTGACGGTGGCCTGGGTGTGTGGCTCGATGCCCATGAGCAGGTGGAAGATATCGCTGACGACCTGGAGTACTTCCAGGTCATCGCGCTGAACTTCCCGAGCTTTACCGATGGTCGTCACTACTCCAGCGCGCGCCTGCTGCGTGAGCGCTACGGTTACAAGGGCGAGATCCGCGCCATCGGCGATGTGCTGCGCGACCAGCTGTTCTACATGCGCCGCTGTGGCTTCGACGCCTTCGCCATCCGCGCCGATCGCGATCCCGTCGATGCACTGGAAGGTCTCAAGGACTTCTCGGTGACTTATCAGGCCGCGGCCGACGACGAGCGCCCGCTGTTCCGTCGCCGTCAGGTCTGACGGCAACGCCAGTAAGTGAAGAGCCCGCCAATTGGCGGGCTTTTCATTGGCGTCACTGGTACATCCAGAAGTTCGGATGCTCGACCGGCACGGGCACTGCAGCGGTCTTTTTTCCGGAAGCGATCTGTTTGATCTTTTCGGCCAGCTTTTTCATAAGCGATTTCCTCGGTTGCGGTCAGGAGTGGCGATAGATTCGACCAAACACAGCGCCTGAGGAAATTCATTGCCACTATCGTACCGATTGACCAGGCGAGGCTTCGTCAGCCCTCAATCCAGACGCACCAGCACGCGCCCGACCTGACCGCCCGCCAGGATGCGCTCGATGGCCTCCGGCAGTTGCTCCAGACCGATCTCATGGGCCAGCTCATCGAGGTTGGCCAGCTTCCATTGCAACGACAGCTTGTCCCACATGGATGCCTTGACCACCAGCGGAATCTCCACCGAGTCCACGCCCAGCAGGTTCACGCCGCGAAGGATGAACGGCAGTACACTGGCCTGGAAATGCGTGCCGGCAGTGAGACCGCAGCAGGCCGCACTGGCGCCGCGCTGCAGCGACTTGACCACGTTGAACAGAATGTCCCCGCCCACGGTATCCACCGCCCCGCCCCACTGCTCCTTCAGCAAGGCCTTGTCCACGCCGGCCTGCAATGCAGCACGTTCGACGATCTGCGTGGCCCCCAGGCGGGTCAGGAAATCGGCCTGGTCGGCCTTGCCGGTCACGGCCGCGACCTTGTAGCCGAGGCTGGCCAGCAACGCCACCGCAATGCTGCCGACACCGCCGGTCGCACCGGTCACCAGCACCGGCGCGTCTCCCGGCTCGAGACCAGCCTGTTCCAGCTTGTCGACACAGAGTGCGGCAGTCAGGCCGGCTGTGCCGAGTATCATCGCGTCACGTAGTGACAGTCCCTGCGGACGCTTGATGACCCAGGCGGCCGGAACCCGAATGTATTGACCGAAGCCGCCGGCGGTATTCATGCCCAGGTCATAGCCGGTGACGATCACTTCATCGCCTTCGGCGAACTCGGCCACGCTGGACAAGGCCACGACACCGGCGGCATCAATCCCCGGAGTATGTGGATAGGCCCGGGTCACGCCACGATTGCCACTGGCCGACAGCGCATCCTTGAAATTCAGCGAGGAATAACGCACCCGGATGAGCACCTCACCGGCGGGCAGGTCTTCGGTGGTTCGCTCGACGACCTTCGACTCGAAACGGCCACCTTCGGTCTCGCTGACTTGTAGTGCCTTGAAGCTGCTCATCGCGGTTCCCCTTGTCATTGCCAAAAACGTTGTTCGTTCAGCCGGCTCCAGCCTTTCAGCAAGCCGTGCTCCATGATCGTGCTGGCCGCCATGCCGAAACGTTCCGGCAAGCTCTTCTTCTGGATGTAATGCAGCTGGAAGAGTTCGGCCTCCTGCGCGCGCTCGGCGAGATACTGATCGCTGGTCTTGAGCTCATCCGCCAGATGCTTGCCGAGTGCGGCGATCCCCAGCCACACCTCGCCCGTCGCAACATCGTCGATCGACAGGTTCTGGCGGTAGCGCGCCACGAAGTTCTTGAACAGCTCATGGGTCGTTTCCAGGTCTTCCTGGAACTTCTCCCGGCCCTTTTCGGTGTTCTCGCCGAACACCGTGAGCGTGCGCTTGTATTCACCGGCGGTGAGCACCTCGAAGTCCACGTCATGCTTCTTCAGCAAGCGATGAACGTTGGGCAGCTGCGCAACCACGCCGATGGAGCCGAGGATCGCGAACGGCGCCGTGAGGATACGGTTGCCGATGCAGGCCATCATGTAACCACCGCTGGCCGCGACCTTGTCGACGCAAACCGTCAGCGGCACGCCGGCATCGCGGATGCGCACCAGCTGCGAGGCGGCCAGACCGTAACCGTGAACCATGCCGCCACCGCTTTCCAGGCGCAGCACCACTTCGTCCTGAGGCGTCGCCATGGTCAGCAACGCGGTGATCTCATGGCGCAGGTTTTCCACCGCCGACGCACGGATGTCGCCGTCGAAATCGAGCACGAACACACGTGCGGACGTCTCCGATTTCTTCGTCTGCTTGGCCGCCTTCGCCTCCCGCTTGCGCAACGCCTTGAACTCGTCCTTTTCCAGCACTGCCTGCTCCAGGCGCTCGCGCATGGACTTGTAGAATTCGTTGAGCTTGTGCACCTCCAGATGTCCACCGCCCTGTTTGCTGCGTCCGCGCCGCATGGACGCGAGTGCGATGAGCACGATCACTATAGCCACCACCAGCGTGACGGTCTTGGCCAGGAAGCTGGCGTAGTCGACAAGAAATTCCACGTATCCCCCTCGATGAGTTTCAGGCGCCCGCCGCAGCTCTTGACGCCGAGCCGCCAGCATACCGATGGCCCCTTGGCTGAGCCAGTCGGCGCAATTCAAACAAACGTTCGAATTATCGTTGACACTCCGGAACGATGTCCCTACCCTCGCGAAAAAACAGTGCCGGCCGGAGCAGCAGCATGGGCAGTATCTACCTGATCAGACATGGTCAGGCGTCTTTCGGCGCAGAAAACTATGACGTGCTCTCCCCCCTGGGTTATCGCCAGTCCGAAGCGCTGGGCGATTACCTGGCGCAACTCGGCGTGAGCTTCGACCGCTGCCTCAGTGGCGAACTCGATCGCCAGCAGGACACCGCCAGAGCGACCCTGGCGCGGCTCGGTCCGCAACCCGATCTTGAAATCGATGCGGCCTTCAACGAATTCCATGCCGACGCGGTGATCCGCGCCCACCTGCCCGACCTGCTGAAGGTCGAGCCCAACGCCATGCATATCCTGCGCAATGCCGCCGATCACCGTGCCGACTTCCAGAGACTTTTCACCTATGTGGTCCATCGCTGGATCTCCGGCGAGCACGAGAAAGACGAACTGGAAAGCTGGCAGCATTTCCTCGATCGCGTGCGCGGCGGGCTGGAACGGGTGCTCGAACAAGCCGGCAAGCGCGACCGCATTGCCATCTTCACGTCCGGCGGAACCATTACCGCGCTGCTGCAACTGATCATTGGCGTACCGCCGATCAAGGCCTTCGAGATGAACTGGCAGATCGTCAATACGTCGCTCAGCCAGCTGAAGTTTCGTGATCGCGACGTCGCGCTCGCGTCATTCAACAGTCATGCGCATCTGCAACTTCTGAAGAATCCGGAGCTCATCACCCATAGATGAGCCCAGCCCCACGCGGCCCAAAGCTGCGTGTAACCATAACGAGCAAAAAGGAAACCCTCATGAGCAACGTCGCCGAAACCTTCAAAGGCATGCAGTCGAAGTTCAACCCCAGCGCCGCCGCCGGCCTGGATCTGGTGTTCCAGTTCAACATCACCGATGCCGAGAACTACTACCTGGTCGTCAAGGACGGCACCTGTGACCTGCAGCAGGGCGACTCCAGCGACGCCAATGTCACCCTGATCATGGACAGCGAAACCATGCAGGGCATCGTCAGCGGCGAGACCGACGGCATGCAGGCCTTCATGGGCGGCAAGCTGCGCGCCGAGGGCGACATGATGCTGGCCCTGAAGCTCAGCGAGCTCTTCCCGGCCTGAGCCTCTTTCGGCGGTCGAGAGACACCAAAAACCGAAGTCCCGACTTCGGTTTTTTTATGTCCAACGTAGCCGTGAATGGCGGATCAGGCAGCTTGATTGACAGGCAACACGCCGGCCAATAACGGCCAGCCGCACTTGGTATCAGGCACCGCGAGCATTAGATTGTTGAATCATCTTGGGCACCAAACATAAGCAGAAGGGATAACAATGGCGCTTACAGATCAAAGCACCCCTGTCCGCACGGGTGAGGAATTGCCCGCCGATGTCATCGACCAGTACCTCAAGGCACATATCCCGGGACTGGACGGAACACCGCAGATTTCCCAGTTCCCCGGCGGCGCGTCGAACCTGACCTACCTGCTGCAATACCCCGGCCTGGACCTAGTGCTGCGTCGCCCGCCATTCGGCCACAAGGCCAAGTCTGCCCATGACATGGGCCGCGAGTTCCGCATTCTCAATCAGCTCAACGCCGGGTTCCCCTACTGCCCCAAGGCATATGTCTACTGCACCGATGAATCGGTGATCGGCGCCGAGTTCTACGTAATGGAGCGCGTCAACGGCATCATTCTGCGTTCGGAACTGCCTCCGGAGCTGAATTTCGACGAGGCCCAGACCCGCGCTCTGTGCGAGAGCTTCATCGACAAGTTCGTCGAACTGCACAACGTCGACTACCAGGCCTGCGGGCTCGGCGATCTGGGCAAACCGGAAGGCTATGTGAAACGTCAGATCGAAGGCTGGAGCGAGCGTTACGAGCGCGCCATGACCCCCGATGCGCCGGCTTGGGACGCGGTCAAGGCCTGGCTGAAGGACAAGATGCCGGCCGACCACCCAAAACCCGGGATCATTCACAACGATTACCGCTTCGACAACGTCATTCTCAATCCGGACAATCCGATGGAAATCATCGGTGTGCTGGACTGGGAAATGACCACCATCGGTGATCCGCTGATGGATCTGGGCAACACCCTGGCCTACTGGATCGAAGCCAACGATCCCCAGCCGATGCAGGCGATGCGCCGACAGCCGAGTCACCTGCCCGGCATGCATACCCGTCAGGGCTTCGTCGATTACTACGCTCAGCGCGCCGGCATCGAAATCCCCTGCATCGATTTCTACTACACCTACGGCCTGTTCCGCCTGGCTGGAATCGTTCAACAGATCTACTACCGCTTCCATCACGGCCAGACTCAGGACAAGCGCTTTGCCCAGTTCATTCACATGAACAAGCTGCTGGAGCAAAAGGCGCTGCAAGTGATCGGGCAATCGAAGCTCTGACCCCACCCAATCCGTCTGTGGCCTGCCACAGAAACGAACAAGAAAGAGGAACGACCATGTCCAAGACCACCCTGTTCGACCTAGACGGCAAGATCGCCTTCGTTTCCGGCGCCAGCCGCGGTATCGGCGAGGCGATCGCAAAACTGCTCGCCCAGCAAGGCGCCCACGTAATCGTGTCCAGCCGCAAGATCGAAGGTTGCCAGGCGGTAGCCGACGCCATCGTCGCGGCTGGCGGAAAGGCCACCCCGGTGGCCTGCCACATTGGCGAGCTGGAGCAGATTCAGGCGGTGTTCGCGCAGATCCGCGAGCAGTTCGGCCGCCTCGACATCCTGGTCAACAACGCCGCCACCAACCCGCAGTTCTGCCATGTGCTGGACACTGACGTATCGGCCTTCCAGAAAACCGTCGACGTGAACATTCGCGGCTATTTCTACATGTCCATCGAGGCCGGCAAGCTGATGCGCGAGCACGGCGGCGGCAGCATCATCAACGTCGCGTCGATCAATGGTGTTTCGCCAGGCAACTTCCAGGGGATCTACTCGATCACCAAGGGTGCCGTGATCAACATGACCAAGGCGTTCGCGAAGGAGTGCGCGCAGTTCGGCATTCGCTGCAACGCCTTGCTGCCCGGCCTGACCGACACCAAGTTCGCTTCGGCACTGGTCAAGAACGACTCGATTCTGCAGATGGCCCTGCAGCACATTCCGCTGAGCCGCGTTGCCCAGCCGAGCGAGATGGCCGGCGCTGTGCTCTACCTGGCCAGCGAGGCATCGAGCTACACCACCGGCGTGTCGCTCAATGTCGATGGCGGCTATCTGGCCTGACCCGACCAGCCAGATGAAAAAGGGAGCCGCAATGGCTCCCTTTTGTTATCTGCACGCTTACCAGTTCTTCAACGCTTCGGTCGCCGCTGCGTTCAACGGCCTGGCCAGCAGGCCGGTCGGTGCAAGCTCCACCGCATAGCTGGCGCCATCGGCAATCGGCATGTAATCGACACGCAATACCTGCGCCTCGACCAGGTACATGTCGCGCTGCCCCAGCTGCAGCGACTGCCAGATATCCATGCCCAAGGGCCTTTCGCTCAACACGACGCGGCCATGCCGGGCCAGGTTCTGCTGTTCGACGGCAAGGTAACGCCCGGAGAGCCGCTCCAGGCGATAGCCCGACTCCAGCCCGATCAGCTCGGCGAGGCTCTTCCAGCGCAACAGGTTCAGGTCGAGTTGCCAGAGATCACCTTCCAGCATCACCGTTCGGGTTTCCTTCCCCTGCTGCAGCGTCACCTCGTAACGCTGTGCGCCCTGCGCCTGGAACGTCAGCGTGACCAGGGGCTTCTGCTCAGGGGGAAGCGCTGTGTAGGTGCTGATGTCATAGCCGATCAAGGCGATCAGACCGGCCAGCGCCAGCACGACAAAACCACAGGTGCCGCGCAACCAGCCCATGAACCAGTGCCCCCCCAGCAGCAAGCGCAGCGCGACCAGCAGCACGATCAACGCCAGCAGAGCGACGACGATCGCAAGCCCGAGATATTGCATAACCAAGCGTCCTTTTCATTGGGTGCGACATTATCTGCAGGGGCCGTCAGCGCAGCCAGCACCGAGCTGGGATGCCGATCACGAGCCGGCGTTCTTGTTCAAGCGGAGGGCGACGTCGATCATATGGGCGCAGCCCTTTCACCCGGTCGGTGGCGGCATTATCCTCCGCAGTCCCTCAACCCACCGAGATTCGCATGCCCTTCGCCCTCGAGCTGGCGCTGGACCCGTCCACGCTGGCGATCCTGCTTGCCGTCGCCTTTACTGCCGGCTTTATCGATGCCATTGCCGGTGGCGGCGGGCTGTTGACCATACCGGCCCTGCTAACCGCCGGCCTACCGCCCCATCTCGTGCTGGGCACGAACAAGCTGTCCGCCACCTTCGGCTCGGCGACTGCCAGCTACACCTTCTACCGGCGACGCCTGTTCGAACCAGTCGTATGGAGGCGTGCGCTGATCGGTACGGCCATCGGTGCGGCCGTGGGCGCACTGCTGGCGCAATTCATGCCGGCAAGCTGGCTCAATCAGCTGCTGCCGCTGGTGGTGTCCGCCTGCGGCATCTACCTGCTGTTCAGCAAAGTGCCGGCGAAGGCTGCCGGTGAAGCAGCTGAGATCGGTCGTCGACGGCAGTGGCCGCAGAGCCTGTCGCTCGGCTTCTACGATGGCGTGGCTGGGCCCGGGACAGGCGCTTTCTGGACCGTCAGCAGCATGCTGCTCTATCCCCTCGACCTGTTGCGGGCCAGCGGGGTGGCGCGAACGATGAACTTCGTCAGCAACGCCGTGGCGCTGGCGGTGTTCATCGTGGGTGGGCATGTCGCCTGGGTACTGGGGATCGGCATGGGGCTGGCGCTGATGACAGGCGCCTACTTCGGCGCACGCACGGCCATCGGCGGCGGCTCCCGCTTCATCCGGCCGGTGTTCATCCTCGTGGTACTGGCGATGAGCCTTCGCCTAGCCTGGCAGCACTGGTTCGGGGCGGCCTAGCCGACGCGCCAAGTACAGCTCGATCAGATAGCGAGCGATTGACTGGCGCGCGGGCAACGCCGGCAGGCTGGCGATGTGAAACCAGCGTGCATCCTCGATCTCCTCGGGCTGCGGGACGATCTCGCCGCCGGCATATTCGGCGTGGAACCCGAGCATGAGGGAGTGGGGAAACGGCCAGCCCTGGCTGGCGATGTATTGCGGCGGATGGATATCCACCCCGACCTCCTCACGCACTTCGCGCGCCACGCATTGCTCCACCGACTCACCCGGCTCCACGTAGCCGGCCAGCGTGCTGTAGACGCCGGGTGCAAAGCGCGGTGAACGCGCCAGCAGCAACTCGTCACCGCGGGTGACCAGGACGATCATGCTGGGCGAAAGCCGCGGATAGTGCTGAACACCACAGGCTGGACAGTACATGGCGCGCTCACCGGCTCGCGCCTGCATCGGCGAACCGCAGCTACCGCAGAAGCGGTGCTGGCTGACCCAGGTGCCGATCTGCGTGGCGTAGCCGAGCAGGCGAAACAGGTCCGGGTCAACCTGCTGCATGAACTGACGCAGCCCCTGCCAGCGCGCACCAGGCACATCGGCGGGGACATCCAGTTCGAAGAGAAAGACCGGCTCGCCATCGAAATGCCCCAGCCCCTGCTCGCTGAGCAGCGGCAGCTCCAGACGCTTGAGCCAGTCCCGCGGAAACAGAACACCGCTGTCGTCGACCAGAAACTGTTGCCGGCAATGCACCACTGCCCAGCCCCCCGCCAGCGAGGGGTCGAGCAGCGCCGCTTGCCAGCGCAGGTTCATCAGGCGGCGACCGGCATGCCCAGCGCGCGCACGCTCTCGCTGGCGAGATCGAGCACGCTGACCCGCGAATCGTCGCGCCGCAGGATCGCGCCGCCCTCGAGGTAGTACTCGAGGCTGGTCAGGGCGTCGGCAAGCGTCTCGAGCAGCTGCTCGGGGGGCATCTGATTCGACTCGAGCATGTGCTTCTGGATGAAATCGGCACAGGCTCCGATCAGCTCGGCAGCACGCTCCTGCTCGAGGAAGCGCAAGCCGCCGCGAACAGCCTGCAGGCTGAACGGCACGTTGGCCAGATGCAGCTTCTCGCCGTTGGACTCGAGATAGGCGGTGATGGCGCGCTTGGCCAGCGCAAGCCCGGCGGTCGCCTCGTCGATCACCACGATGCAGGCTTCGGTCAGCTGGTGGTTGGCGAAGGCTTCGGCCTCCATGCCCGGACGGGCGACCTGAGGTTTGCTATCGCGCCGATCGCCACGTTCCAGGCTGGCGACCATGCTCTCGACATAGAGCACCGCATCGGCCAGGCGCAGGATGGCCTGGGACTCGGGAGCCTGTTCCAGGCTCCAGCCGGACACATCGCCCAACTGCGCCTGCAGCGTGCTCGCAGCCGAGGACAGCCCTACCATCCCCAGGGTCTTGGCCATCTTGCCGAGCAGGTTATGCAGGTTCGAATAGGCTTCGGCCTGGGCGGTACCGCGCTCGATCAGGTCGAGCAGGTCCTTCAGGCTGGCCAGTTCTTCGCGAATCGCCGAGGACAGCGAACGCATGACGGCCTGGCCGGGACCGGCCAGGCGCTGGGATTCATCTTCCAGCAGGTGATCGGTAAAGGGCAGCGGGCTCAGCGAGAACACCTGCCTGACCTGGCTGGCAATCGGACCTTTGCTGTCCGCCAGTGCGACGACGTACAGCAATTCCTTGAGCAGGCTACGCGGCGCTTCGTATGTCGGGTTGCCGAGCACCTGCTTGAGCTCCCTGTCGAGCCGCGAGAACAGTTGCTTGCGCGATCTACGTGGCAACAGCTGGCCATCGAGCTGCGACTCGATGGCCGCACTGCCGATCCAGCACAGGCGGCCGGCCGGCGAGTCGATGAACAGATGATCGAGTCGCGTCAGCGCCCGCCCCATCAGTTTCAGGCTGGCCGGCAGGTTTTCTTCCCGGATGAAGCCGAGCAAGCCCACCTGGTACATCTGCCGCAGCCGGCGCGCTTCAGCTGCCGGAGCAACGCCCTGGCGAACCGGCGTGTCGAGCGCAGGCCGGGCATGATCGAGACGAACACTGAAGAAGAAGCTTTCCGGCAGCGGCGGCTGCGCGCAGGCCTGGCGCAGTGCATTGATCGCCGGCAGCAGCAGCTCGGGGATTTCCTGGCGGCTGGCATCGACGCTTTCAAGGTAGCGGCGCAGCACATAGAGCGCGTTGCTCAGTGCGGCCAGCTGCCCGTCGCGATCCTCGCCCGCACCGACGGGAATGTCGGTGGCCAGCTGGAGGATTTCCTGGGCGAGCAGTTCGGCACCGGTCAGTTCGATCAGATTGAGCGTGCCGCGGACCTGTTTGAGGTTCTCGACGGCCTGCTGCAGAAGACCGCCGTTGTTGCGATCGATGATGAAATGCTCAAGGCTCTGCTCGGCCTCTTCCATAGTGGCGAACAGCTCATCCCGGACCAGACCGAGTGATGTAGCTCCAGTAACCATGCCTAGTGCGCCTCCCGCGCAAACGTGTGATGGCGCATCAGTCGGCAAAGTCCGGCTTCTGTTTGCTCATGTGAGCGGCGATGGCAACCTTGATATCGGCCGACTGCAGCATGGCCGCATTCCAGGTGGCGATGTATTCGAGACCATCGTCGACGCGGTGGTCGCGCATGTAGCGGATCATTTCCTTGGTGCCACGGATGGCGATCGGTGACTTGCTGGCGATGTCGCGGGCCAGCTCCAGCACACCCTCCATCAGCGCCTGCTGATCGGCGTAGGTGCGATTGACCAGGCCGATGCTGCGCGCCTCATCACCGCGGATGGTGCGGCCGGTGAAGGCCAGCTCGCGCATCATGCCGTCGCCGATGATACGTGGCAGGCGCTGCAGTGTACCGACATCGGCGGCCATGCCCATGTCGATCTCCTTGATCGAGAATTTCGCATCCACCGTGCTGTAGCGCATGTCGCACGCCGAGATGAGATCGATGGCGCCCCCCAGGCAATAGCCCTGGATCGCAGCGAGGACAGGCTTGCGGCAGTTGTCGACCGCGTTGAACGAAGCCTGCAACGACAGGATCTTGCGCCGCAGCTGCTCGGCATTGCGCCCGACATCGCTGCCCAACTGGCTACCCACCGAGGCCAGCAACTGAAGGTCGATGCCTGATGAGAAATGCTCCCCGGCCCCGCTGAGGACCACTACACGCACGTCATCCGTGGCATCGACCCAATTGAAGATATCGATGATTTCCGTCCAGAACGCGGCATCCATCGCATTGATCTTCTCGGGTCGGTTGATCACGACTCGGGCAATCTTGTCTGCCAACTCTACGCGGAAGGCTTTGTATTCGGTCACGCTATCATCCTCGACAGCAAGCGCATGGGAACGTCGTGACGGGAGCAGCCCGGGACGACGGTGGGCAACTATAACAACTGGTACCAGCCCGAGTGTATGCCGATGCAGACGATGTGATACAGACCACGCCGCCGGACGGCCCGTTCGTGCCGATGTAGAGCCTCGAAGCCACGACCATCACCCCTGGCGGATGCAATCGACGGTGTATGCGCTGCCGTTGGTGGTGACCTCGTGTTGCAAGCCATGGACGTCCGCATCGAAGCCCGGGAAGCGCTCGGCGAAGTCCCGGGCGAAACGAAGGTAATCGAGAATCGAGCGAGTCTCGCCGGTGAAACGCTCGCCCGGCATGATCAGCGGGATGCCCGGCGGATACGGCACCAGCATCACCGCTGCTACGCGCCCTTCCAGCTCATCGATCGGAACTGCCTCGACCTCGCCGCGAACCAGCGCATCATAGGCCTGCGCCGGGGTCATGGCCGGCTCCGGCAGCGCCGTGTACATCCGCCGCATCGCCCGCGCCGTTGCGTTTTCGCAATAACAGGCATGCAGTGCATCGCACAGGTCGCGCAGCCCCATGCCGGCATAGGTGGCAGCGCCGCTGCGGGCAACCGACGGCAGCGCTTCGATCAGCGGGATGTTGGCGTCGTAATGGCGTTTGAATTCCAGCAACTCGGTCAGTAGCGTGCTCCACTTGCCCTTGGTGATGCCCATGGAGAACAGCACGAGCATCGAGTACAGGCCGGTCTTCTCCACCACCAGGCCACGTTCCCAGAGGAACTTGCTGACCACCGCCGCCGGGATGCCACTTTCGCCCAGCGCGCCGGACGCGGTGAGGCCCGGCGTCACCAGCGTGACCTTGATCGGATCGAGCAGCACATAGTCGTCGGCAACATCGCCGAAACCATGCCAGTCGGCGGTGGGCTCGAGCAGCCAGTCCCGCGTCACCAGCTCATCGGCGCCATCAACCCGCGGCGGCTGCCAGATACTGAACCACCAGTCGTCCGGATCGATGTGCTGACGCAGGTTGGCCAGTGCCCGCCGGAAGCTCAGGGCCTCATCGAAGGTCTCCTGGATCAGCGAGCGACCCGCCGGCCCTTCCATCATTGCCGAGGCCACATCGAGCGACGCCAGGATGCCGTACTGCGGCGAGGTGGAGATGTGCATCATGAAGGCTTCGTTGAAGCGGTCACGGTCCAGCTGCCGGGTCTGGCTGTCGAGTACGTGGATCATCGAGGCCTGGCTGAAGGCGGCCAGCAGCTTGTGCGTGGAATGGGTGGTGAATACCAGCGGCCCCTGTTCACGGGTATCCATGCCGTAACGGCCATCGTAGAACTCATGAAAGGCCGCGTAGGCGTACCAGGCCTCGTCGAAATGCAGCACCTCGACGTTGTCGGCCAGGGTGCGCTTGATCAGGTTGGCGTTGTAGCACAGGCCGTCGTAGGTGGAATTCGTGACCACCGCCAGCTTGACCTTCGGCGGGCGCCCACGCGCCAGCGGGTTGGCGGCGATCTTCGCCTGGATCGACTCGCGGGTGAACTCCTCCAGCGGAATGGGTCCGATGATGCCCAGTTCGTTGCGTGCGGGGCTCATGTACAGCGGTATCGCACCGGTCATGATGATCGCGTGGAGGATCGACTTGTGACAGTTGCGATCGACCAGTACCAGGTCGCCACGCGCCACCATCGAATGCCAGACGATCTTGTTTGCCGTCGAGGTGCCGTTGATCACGAAGAAGGTATGATCCGCGCCGAAATTGCGCGCGGCACGGGCCTCCGCGGCGGCCAGCGGCCCGGTGTGATCAAGCAGCGAACCGAGCTCCGGCACCGACACGGAGAGATCCGAGCGCAGCGTGTTTTCGCCGAAAAACTGATGGAACGCCTGGCCGACCGGACTCTTGCGATAGGCGACTCCCCCGCCGTGGCCCGGCGTGTGCCAGGAGTAATTGGACTCGCCGGTGTGCTGCACCAGGGCTCGGAAGAACGGCGGCAGCAGATCCTCGAGGTAGTTGCGCGCCGCCCGAGCGACCTGCCGGGCCAGAAACGGCACGGTGTCCTCGTAGAGGTAAAGCAGCCCGCGCAGCTCGTTGAGATCGGCCATGGCCTCGGCGGGCGCATTTTCGATCGTCACCTGCTCGCCCAGTGCGAAGATCGGCAGACGCGGCGCGCGGCGTCGGGCGACACGAATCAGTTCGACGACATCATGCAGCAGCCGCTGATTGTCTCCGGCGCCTTCGGCGGCCACCAGGATGCAGGCCAGCCCGTGGTGGGTCGACGCCACGATGCGCCCCTCGCTGGAGCTCGCTGTGGGCAGGATATTGAAACCGTCACGCTCCAGCTCCGAGGCGATGCCTCGCACGCGTTCGCCGGCAACGGTGTCGGCCTTGATGTCGCGATGGACGATGAGGATCGGGAATTTCAGGTCTTTATACATGCGCGCTCTCTGCGGACGGTCTTCCTACAGGGTAGAAGTGTCCGCAGCAAAGGAACAGCGCATTAGGAACCGGACGGATGCCGCGTGAAGACGATCAGCCTTCCAGCTGCATCCACAGCGGCGCGGCACCGGCGGCCTTCTCGATTGCCGCCATGCGCGCCATGTGCGCAGCCAGTTCCTCATCGCTGGCGCGCAGCACGGCGGTGCGCGGCCGATCAGCCGGCAGGCGGCGGATCGGGCTGGGCTGCGGTCGCCCGCCATCGGAGCTTTCGCCATCGCCGGCCAGGGACAGATTCGTCTGCCCACCGGTCATGGTCAGCCAGACATCGGCGAGAATCTCGGCGTCGAGCAATGCGCCGTGCAGGTCGCGCCCGGAGTTGTCCACACCGTAGCGCTTGCAAAGGGCGTCGAGGCTGTTGCGCTGCCCCGGGTGTCGCTCACGCGCCATCAGCAGCGTATCGAGCACCGTGCAGTGGTCGGTGATTTCGGCACGATCCTGCTGGCCCAGCAGGGCGAACTCGTTGTTGATGAAGCCAAGGTCGAACGCCGCATTGTGGATGACCAGCTGCGCGTCCTTGATGAACTCGAAAAACTCGTCGGCAATATCACGAAAGCGCGGCTTGTCGACGAGGAATTCATTGGTGATGCCGTGAACCGCGATCGCCCCTTCATCAACCTCACGATCGGGCTGCAGATAGACATGGTAGTGACGCCCGGTCAGGCGGCGACCGATGACCTCGACACAACCGATCTCGATGATCCGGTGGCCATCGGTGACTGGCATACCCGTGGTTTCGGTATCGAGTACTACGCTGCGCATGTCGTTTCGCTCACTTACACAATGGGTTGTCGTTTGGCCTGAACCACGCCACGGTTGGCCAGCAGGTCGGCCTGCTCGTTGCCTGGGTGCCCGGTATGTCCGCGGACCCACTGCCAGCTCACTTCGTGACGATTGACCTGCTCGTCGAGCTGCTGCCAGAGGTCGGCATTCTTCACCGGCTGCTTGCTCGCCGTCTTCCAGCCGCGCTTCTTCCAGTTCGGCATCCAGTCGTTGATACCCTGCATGACGTATTGCGAATCCGTCACCAGCCGCACCTTGCATGGACGCTTCAGCTCGGCGAGCGCGCGAATGGCGGCCATGAGCTCCATGCGATTGTTGGTGGTGTCCGGCTCGCCGCCCCAGAGCTCGCGCTTTACGCCCTTATATATAAGCAGCGCTCCCCAGCCACCGGGACCAGGATTGCCCTTGCAGGCGCCATCGGTATAAATCTCGACCCAATCGTCGCTCATGTGGATTGCTTACTCGTTTTTTGACGGCGACGGCCTTCACGGCAACCGGTGGTGCTCGGCATCGCGGCGGCTGATCTTGGCTACCGGCATCGGCAGCAGCTTGCCCATCCGCTCGCGACGCTCCTGACGCAACGGCCGCAGACCGATCATCAGCTTGCGCGCCACCAACAGGTAGAAGCCTCCGGTCGGCGCCTGCAGCTGCTGCCCAATGGACTCCAGACGCGACAATCGCGCCTGCCAGTCGCTCGAAGAAAGCGGCGGACAATAGCATCCGAAGCGGCGTTTCTCCAGCGCGAATCCCAGCAGGTTCAGCCAGTCGCCGACCCGCGACGGACGGATGCAACGGGCCTGACGAAAGCCTTCCCGCGACACCAGATGGCGCAGCCCCCAGGCGCTCCAGGGATTGATGCCGACGATCAACAGATGCCCGCCGGGGCGCACACCGCGTGCCGCTTCGCGCAGCAGGCCGTGTGGCGAGAGGCTGAAATCCAGCGCGTGCTGCAGGACGACCACGTCGGCGGCATGCTCGCCGAGCGGCCAGGCCTGTTCCTCGCAGTGGATTTCCACGCCCGGCAGAGGCGCACCAAGGCGAACGCTCCGCTTGATGTTCTGCGGCTGCACCGGTTCCCCGGCAAACGGCCCGTTGTGCACCAGATAGCTGCCGAAGCATCGGGCCAGCTCATCGGTCAGGATCTGCTTCTCCTGCGCAAGCAGCTGCTGGCCCAAGGGGCCGGCGAACCAGTCGGACGCCTGGCTGATCATGGACAGCCAATGGTCGCTGGCGTGGTTGGACGGTCGCTCGTTCATCGCTCGGCTCCGTTCGCCCGAGGATTCGCCGGGCGCTGGGTTCGATCAGGTTCAACGCTTCCATGGGACTGCCAGAGCCCGCTCCCGTTTCCGGCGCGGGTTGCAGCCTGGCGGGAACAGCCCCTAGGATGCGCCTTTGTGATCCGCTTGGCGACCCACCCATGTTCAAGATCGAAGCCCTGCCCGCCTTCACCGACAACTATATCTGGCTGCTCCAGGACGACGCTGCCCGGCGCTGCGTAGCGGTCGATCCCGGTGACGCAGCGCCCGTGCTGGACTGGCTGTCGGCACATCCCGGCTGGCAGCTGAGCGACATTCTGGTGACGCACCACCATCACGACCATGTCGGTGGCGTCGAGCGGCTCAAGGCACAGACCGGCGCCCGCGTCTACGGGCCTGCCGCCGAGAAGATCCCCGCGCGTGACGAGGCGCTGAGCGACGGCCAACGGATCGAGGTCCTCGGCAAGCGCCTGCAGATCATCGCCGTCCCGGGGCACACCCTCGGACACATCGCCTACTTTCACGCTGACCCAGATCAGCCATGGCTGCTCAGTGGCGACACGCTGTTCGCAGCCGGTTGTGGACGCCTTTTCGAAGGCACCCCCGAGCAGATGTTCGAGTCGCTCACACGCCTGGCCAGCGCCCCCGACCACACACTGGTCTATTGCACGCATGAGTACACGCTGAGCAATCTGCGTTTCGCCCAGGCGGTTGAGCCACACAACGCGGACATCGCCGCGCGCATCGGCGAAGTAACCCAGCTGCGCGAGGCGGGTCGATTCAGCCTGCCCAGCCGACTGGACATCGAGCGCAAGACCAACCCGTTTCTGCGCAGCGAGGTCGAAGCGGTACGGCAGGCGGCGAGCCAGCATTGCGGCAGTCCGCTGGCGACCAACGTCGCGGTTTTCGCGGCTTTGCGTGCCTGGAAGGATCGTTTCTGACAAGGTCGACAGGTTCCCGAAACGGGGCCTGCAAACTTGACCCCACCTGGGTGCATTCCTAGAATCCCCCGAATTTTGTTTCCGGGGAAGATTCCAGCCAATGCCGCCAGCTCCCAAGAAACGCCACGAAACGGACGCCTTGGCAGCCTCTGGTCGTGCGTTGGCCCTCGCCATTTGCGTAGCCCTAGCCGGCTGTCAGAGCAACGCCGTGCGTGACGATGCTCTCGAACAGACAAGGCGCGCAGTGGTGCCTGCGGCACAGGAGCCGATCTGGCTGAGCGACACCGCCACCGAGGTCGAGCACCAGGATATCTGGGAGCGAATCCGCGACGGCTACAAGCTGCAGGAGCATCTGGACAGCAACCCCCGCATCGAACAGCAGCGTCTCTTCTTCTCCAGCCGCCCCCGATCCATAGAGATCGCCAGCGAGCGCGGCAGCCCCTACATCCATTACATCGTCGAGCGGCTCGAAGAGCGCGACATGCCGCTGGAGCTCGCGTTGCTTCCGATCATCGAAAGCTCCTATGACCCCTTCGCCTACTCGCCGGCGCACGCGGTCGGGCTCTGGCAGTTCATTCCATCCACCGGCCGGCACTTCAACCTGCGCCAGACCAGCTGGTACGACGGCCGCCGCGACATCACCGCCTCGACCAATGCGGCCTTGCGCTATCTGAGCTATCTGCATGGGCTGTTCAACGGTGACTGGCTGCTGGCACTGGCGGCCTACAACGCAGGCGAAGGCACCGTCAGCCGCGCCATCGAGCGTAACCAGAAGCTGGGCCTGCCCACCGATTACTGGAACCTGCCGCTGCCGCAGGAAACCCGCGACTATGTGCCCAAGCTGCTGGCGCTGTCGCAACTGATCCAGGCACCGGAAGCCTATGGCATCAATCTCAGCCCGATCGCCAACGAACCCTATTTCGAAGTCATCGCGCTCAAGCAGCGCATGGACCTGGCACGCGTCGCCAAACTCGCAGACCTCGACGAGGACGAGCTCTACCAGCTGAACCCGGCGTTCACCCGGCGGATCACCCTGGACGGCCCGCAGCAGCTGCTCGTACCCATGGAGAAAGCCGAGATGCTGGCAGCCAACCTCGCCCTGATGAAGCCCCAGGAGCTGGTCGACTGGCAGCAGTATCAGGTTCGCGCCGGCGATACGCTGGGGACGATCGCCAACCGTCACCACCTCACCGTCAATATCATTCGCGACGTCAATCGACTCAAGAGCGACTCGCTGCGCGTCGGTCAGGTACTCAGCATTCCCACCAGTGGCGATGCCCAGGCGTCGCGCGAGCTGTTGCATGCTGTTGCACGTCAGCCGGCCGCGACTCCGCGTAGCTATAGGGTGAAGCCCGGCGACAACCTCTGGGACATCGCCAAGGCCCAGCGCGTATCGGTTCGGGACCTGCAGCGCTGGAACAAGCTGTCCGGCAGCCAGCTCAAGGTCGGCCAGGCGCTGTTCCTGCAGGGCCCGGCAGCAAGCGTTGCGCAAAAGAAAGGCAATGCCCCTACCTATTACAAGGTGCAGAAAGGCGATTCGCTGTACCAGATCGCCAAACGTTTCAACGTTCAGTTGACCAACCTCAAGACCTGGAACAAGGGCGCCGACGTGCTGCGCCCTGGCCAACTGCTGACGCTGTATCTCCCCAACTGAAGGATTCAGCCGCCAGGGCGCTTGCCCAGTGACTCCAGGCAGCGTCCGGTCAGCTGGGTGAAGCGCTGGAACGCAACGAACTGCTCGTGCTTGAGCGCCCGACCGGACAGCCTGCAATCACCATAAAGCACACCGATCTCACGCGTGCCGGCCATCAACGGCGCAATGAAGAACATTCCGCTGCCCAGCCGCTGTCGTAGCGGCTGGGTCACCAGGTCCGCCAGGTTGTAGCTTGCCGGAACCCCCATCCACAGCGACTGCCGATGGCGCAACGCGTAGCTGAACACGTGTGGCTGCTCGGGCTGATCGGCCGGCAGAACGAAGCCCTGGAGCCAGTCCGCGGTTCCCTCGCCGATCGCACAGCGAACCTTGAAACGGCTCTGCTGGTCGGCCAGCACCGCCACCATCACGCGCTCCAGCCCAACGCCGCGATGCAGGCCCTGCAGCAGGGTGTCCAGGATCAAGCTGGCGTCGCCGCTGCCGTTCACCATCAACCCCAGGTCCTGCAATGACTGCTGCATCAGCAGCAGGTCCGGCTGCAGCAAGGCTGCCTGGCGCTGGGCCTGCTGCAGGCGAATCTGCTCGGGGTCGGTGCTCGGGATCAATTTGCCCAGACGACTGGCGCCAAAGGTGGCAGCCACTCGCACCGTCTCATCGGCGCTGGCGAGGATCTGCTGCAACGCGTCGTTTTCGTGCACGCCGGTAAAGTCGGCGACCGCCTTGGTCAAGGCGGTCATTCGCTCGCACTCCCATCCACCCAGCGCGGCTTCGCTGATCTGCACGCCCAGCGCGACCGCGCGGGCGGCGGGATCGCTCCCCGCTGCCTGGCTGTGCGCGAGGCTGGTCAGCTCTCCGAGATTCCAGCTCCTGACCAACCCGAGGCTGAGCTGGCGGAAGCTGGTGCCCAGCACCTGCTGCACCGCCTCGTCAGCCTTGATACCGGGTTGCGTCAGCAGCTGCGCGAGCTCCTCGACCTGCTCGCCGCCGCAGCCCCAGAACGCCAGTTCACCGACGTTATAGAGCAGCGCCGCGATGAAGACCTCTTCCTCATGCCGCGACAGCACGTAGCCGGCGATGTTGCGTGCCTGCACCGCGGCATGGAACGAGCGCGCAAGCAGCTCCAGCAGCTGCTCGCGCGGCGCACGCGCGAGCAGGCTGTCGATCAGCGTTACCGACAGACTGATCAGACGGACGTTCTCGAAGCCGATCATCACGATGGCTCGGGATATGGTCTTGATGGTTTCCCGGGAGGGGTTGTAATAGCTGCTGTTGCCGACCCGCAGCACCTTGGAGGTCAGCGAAGCATCGCGCAGCAGCACATCGGCAAGCTGCTGGACCGATGCATGCTCGTGCGCGGCCAGGCGTTGCAGATCCTTCACCACGGACGCCAGCGCGGGCAGCTCCGATTGATTGAGGCGCTCGATCCACGCCTGCACACCCTGGGCACGTACATCCAAGAGGTCACCTCTCCACAATGCCATTACGGGAAATGGACGGCAGTTTGCCCGAGGTGACCGGCCTTTTTCCAGCGCATACAAGCTGTTACTGTACCGGCCCGAGAAGCCCGTAAGCGCCAAGGATCGGATCCCCCGTCTGATGCGAGCCCTGCTACTGTTACTGACCTGTCTGGCCTTGAGCTTTCCCGCCCTCGCCACCATCAGCGAAAGCCATGGTTATGCGCAGTTCGGCACTCTTAAGTACCCAGCCTCCTTTACCCATTTCGACTGGGTGAACCCGCGCGCGCCCAAGGGCGGCC
Organism: Stutzerimonas sp. Brlt_14; assembly: GCF_051948915.1. NCBI lineage: Bacteria > Pseudomonadati > Pseudomonadota > Gammaproteobacteria > Pseudomonadales > Pseudomonadaceae > Stutzerimonas > Stutzerimonas sp. Brlt_14. The sequence goes on along the minus strand of NZ_JAYJLM010000002.1, from coordinate 68,128 downwards.
GGATCAAGCTGATGGCGTCAGGCACCTTCGACACGCTCAACCCCTACACCTTCAAAGGCACCAGCCCGAGCGCCTCGCCCGGTTTCCTGCAGTACGGCATCAGCGAGCTGAACGAACCGCTGATGGTCGGCACCGGACTGTACGACCCATCCGGCGACGAACCCGCGTCCAGTTATGGACTGATTGCCGAATCGGTGGAGTACAGCGACAACAACAGCTGGGTGGTATTCAACCTGCGCAAGGAAGCCCGCTTCCATGACGGCAAGCCCATCACGGCATACGACGTCGCCTTCTCCTACCGCCTCCTGATCAAGGACGGCCACCCGCAGTACCGCACCAACCTGCAGGGCGTGAAGCGCGTCGACATCCTCAACCGCCACCGCATCCGCTTCGTCTTCGAGCAGCCGAACAATCCGCTGCTCATCATGCGCCTCGGCGAACTCCCGGTGCTGCCGCAGCACTACTGGAAGAATCGCGACTTCAAGGCCACCACCTTCGAGCCGCCGCTGGGCAGCGGTCCCTACCGCATCACGCAGGTGCAACCCGGGCGCCAGGTGGTGTTCGAACGCGTGCGCGACTGGTGGGGGGCGAAGCTGCCAGTCAACCAGGGCAAGTACAACTTCAACCGCGTCGAGGTCGAGTTCTACCGCGACAACGTGGTGGCGTTCGAAGCGTTCAAGGTCGGTGAATTCGACTTCTACATCGAGCACCAGGCCAAGAACTGGGCCAACGGCTATCAATTCCCGGCCATGCTGCGGGGCGACATCATCCGCGCGGAGATTCCGCATCAGATTCCGACCCAAACCCAGGCGCTGTTCATGAACGGGCGCCGCGCGACGTTCGCCGACCAGCGCGTGCGCGAGGCCCTCGGCCTGATGTTCGATTTCGAGTGGACCAACCGCGCACTGTTCTATGGCGCCTATCGCCGCAGCGAAAGCTACTACCCCAACAGCGAGTTCAGCGCCACCGGCAAGCCCGAAGGCGGTGAGTGGCTGCTGCTTTCACCCCATCGCAAGCAGCTTCCGGCCAAGCTGTTCAGCGAGCCGTTCCAACTGCCGCAAACCGATGGCCGCGGCATCCCGCGGGATACCCTGCGCCGTGCCCTGGGCCTGCTCGCCGAAGCGGGCTGGAAACCCTCAGATGCCGGCCTGTTGAACAGCGCCGGGCAACCGCTGCGGTTCGAGATACTGCTGGTCAATCCGCGGCTGGAGCGCATTCTCCAGCCTTATGTGGAGAATCTCGCGCGCATCGGCATCCAGGCCAACCTGCGCACCGTTGACGGCGCGCAGTACAAGCAGCGACTGGACCACTACGATTACGACATGATCCTGATGACGCTGGTGCAGAGCCTGAGCCCCGGGATTGAGCAGCACCTGTACTTCCATTCCAGTCAGGTGGACGTCAAGGGTGGACGCAACTATGCCGGCGTCGCCAACCCCATCGTCGACGACCTGATCGGCAAGCTGCTCGCCGCGCAGACCCGCGACGAGCAGGTCGCAGCCGCCCGCGCCATCGACCGGGTGCTGCTGTGGAACCACTACACCATTCCGAACTGGTTCATCAGTAACCATCGCCTGGCGTACCGAAATCGGTTCGCCCACGTCACCACGCCGCCCTACACGCTGGGTCTGCGCGCCTGGTGGCTGAAGAGCCTGGAGAAGAGCAAATGAACAATCGCGTGCGCCATTCGCTGTTTCGCGCCGGCCTGCTGAGTCTGCTCTGCATGGCAACCCTGGCCGAGGCCGCCCCCCGCCATGCCCTGACGCTGTATGACGAGAAGCCCAAGTACCCGGCCAATTTCCAGCACTTCGAGTACGTCAATCCCGAGGCTCCCAAGGGCGGCACGCTGCGCCAGGCCGGTTTCGGCAGCTTCGACTCGCTCAACCCCTTCATCAACAAGGGCGTCGCCGCCGATGACATCGGCCTGATCTACGACACACTGACCACCAACAGCCTGGACGAACCGTTCACTGTCTACGGCCTGCTGGCGGAAAAGATAGAGAAAGGCCCGAACAACAGCTGGGTGCGCTTCCACCTGCGCCCGCAGGCTCGCTTCCACGATGGCGAGCCGGTAACCGCCGATGACGTGGTGTTCACCTTCGAGACGCTGATGAGCAAGGGCGCCCCGCACTACCGCGGCTATTACGCCGATGTGGAGAAGGTGGTGGCCGAGAGCCCGCGACGGGTTCGCTTCGACTTCAAGCACGCCGGCAACCGCGAGCTGCCGATGATCCTCGGCCAGCTGCCGGTGCTGCCGAAGCACTGGTGGGAGGGGCGGGAATTCACCTCGGGCAGCCTGGAAATCCCGCTGGGCAGCGGCCCGTACCGCGTCGAGAAGGTCCAGGCCGGGCGCTCGATCCGCTATGCCCGGGTCGAGGATTACTGGGGCAAGGACCTGCCGGTAAATCGCGGGTTCTACAACTTCGATCACGTCAACTTCGACTACTACCGGGACAACACCGTAGCGCTGCAGGCCTTCAAGGCCGGGCACTTTGATTATTGGGAAGAGCGCATAGCCAAGAATTGGGCCACAGCCTACGACATACCTGCTGTCAGGGACGGTCGCATCATTCGTGACGAGATCCATAATCATAACCCTGCGGGTATGCAGGGTTTCGTCTTCAACATTCGCCGCCCGACACTCAACGACCGCCGTATTCGCGAAGCCCTGGGGCTGCTGTTCGACTACGAATGGACCAATCGCCAGCTGTTCAACGGCGCCTACACCCGTACCCGCAGCTATTTCGAGAATTCCGAGCTGGCCGCCTCCGGCCTGCCGAGCGAGGGCGAACTCAAGATTCTTGAGCCCTTGCGTGGCAAGGTGCCCGACGAGGTATTCGACAAGGCTTTCGAACTGCCGAAAACCCAGGGCAACGGTGTGATCCGCGAACAACAGCGCCAGGCCTACCGGCTGTTGACCGAGGCAGGCTGGAAAGTCGAGAACGACCAGATGCTGGACGCTCAGGGCAAGCCGGTGAAACTGGAGCTCCTGCTGCTTCAGGCCGATTTCGAACGCGTGCTGCTGCCCTACAAGCGCAACCTGGCCGACCTGGGTATCGAACTGGAGATCCGTCGGGTCGACGTCTCGCAGTACATCAACCGCCTCCGTTCACGCGACTACGACATGATCGTGGGCACATTCAGCCAGTCCAACTCCCCTGGCAACGAACAGCGTGAGTATTGGCACTCGGCGAGCGCGGACAATCCCGGCAGCCGCAACTTCATCGGCCTGAAGGACCCGGCCATCGACGTGCTGGTCGAAGGGCTGATCGGCGCCGACTCGCGCAAGGAACTGGTCGCCCACACCAGGGCGCTCGACCGGGTGCTGCTATGGGGCCACTACGTGGTCCCGAACTGGCACATCAAGACCTGGCGCGTGGCCTACTGGAACCACCTGGCGCATCCGCAGGTCACGCCGCAGCAGGACATCGGTCTGATGACCTGGTGGCGCAAGCCCGACGCCCAGGCGCCAGTGGCCGACCCGGCGGAAGCGAAGAAGGCCGAGCAGGCCGGCGCCCCGGCACCTTCGGCGGAACCGGCAGCCGACGATGCCGCTGACGACTCTGCTACCGACGCCGAGGCGGAGCGCTAAGCATGCTGGCCTATATCATTCGCCGACTGCTGCTGATCATTCCGACGCTGTTCGGCATCCTGCTGATCAACTTCATCATTATCCAGGCAGCGCCAGGCGGCCCGGTCGAACAGGCAATAGCCAAACTGGAAGGCTTCGAAGGCGCCACCAGCCGTATCGCCGGTGGCGGCTCGGAAGTCGCGGTGGGCGGCACCAGCTATCGCGGCGCGCAGGGCCTGGACCCCGAGCTGATCGCCGAGATCGAGCGACTCTACGGCTTCGACAAACCGCCGGCCGAGCGCTTCTGGATCATGCTCAGCAACTACCTGCGGCTGGACTTCGGCGAGAGCTTCTTCCGCGACGCCAAGGTCACCGACCTGATCATCGAGAAGATGCCCGTCTCCATCTCGCTGGGGCTGTGGAGCACGCTGATCATGTACCTGGCCTCGATTCCGCTGGGGATCGCCAAGGCCACGCGCCACGGCAGCAAGTTCGACGTCTGGACCAGCTCGGCGATCATCGTCGGTTACGCCATTCCGGCGTTTCTGTTCGCCATTCTGCTGATCGTGCTGTTCGCCGGCGGCAGCTACTGGAACTGGTTCCCCCTGCGCGGCCTGACCTCGGCCAACTTCGACGACCTGACGCTGGGCGGCAAGATCATCGACTATTTCTGGCACCTGGCCCTGCCCGTCACCGCCCTGGTGATCGGTAACTTCGCCACCCTGACGCTGCTGACCAAGAACAGCTTCCTCGACGAGATCAACAAGCAGTACGTGATCACGGCACGGGCGAAGGGCTTGAGCAAGAATCGCGTGCTCTACGGTCACGTGTTCCGCAACGCCATGCTGATCATCATCGCCGGCTTCCCGGCCGCCTTCATCGGCATGCTCTTCACCGGTTCGCTGCTGATCGAGGTGATCTTCTCCCTCGACGGGCTCGGCCTGCTCAGTTTCGAGGCGGCGATCAACCGCGACTATCCGGTGGTGTTCGGCACCCTCTTCCTCTTCACCCTGCTCGGCCTGGTGGTGAAACTGATCGGCGACCTGACCTATACGCTGGTCGACCCACGCATCGACTTCGAAAGCAGGGAGGCCTGAAATGCAGTTGTCCCCCCTCAATCAGCGCAGGCTGGCACTGTTCAAGGCACACAAGCGTGGCTGGTGGTCGCTGTGGATTTTCCTCGCGCTGTTCGTGCTCAGCCTCGGCGCGGAGATCATCGCCAACGACAAGCCGATCGTGGTGCGCTACGACGGCGAATGGTTTTTCCCGGTGTTCAAGCGCTACCCGGAAACGGCGTTCGGTGGCGAGTTCCCGCTGCAGGCCAATTACAAGAGCCCATACATCCAGGAGCTGATCGCCGAGAAGGATGGATGGATGATCTGGCCGGTCATCCCCTTCAATTATTCGAGCATCAATTACGAGCTGCAGGTGCCGGCGCCGGCCCCGCCTTCGCTGGAAAACTGGCTGGGCACCGACGACCAGGGCCGCGACGTGCTGGCACGGGTCATCTACGGCTTTCGCATCTCGGTGCTGTTCGCAATCACGCTGACCCTGATCAGCTCCGTGATCGGCGTGATCGCCGGGGCGCTGCAGGGCTTCTATGGCGGTTGGGTGGACCTGGTCGGGCAGCGCCTGCTGGAGATCTGGTCGGGCCTGCCGGTGCTCTACCTGCTGATCATTCTGGCCAGCTTCGTGCAGCCCAACTTCTGGTGGCTGCTGGGCATCATGCTGCTGTTCTCCTGGATGAGCCTGGTGGATGTAGTGCGTGCCGAATTCCTGCGCGGACGCAACCTGGAGTACGTGCGTGCCGCTCGCGCGCTGGGCATGCAGAACGGCGCGATCATGTTCCGCCACATCCTGCCCAACGCCATGGTCTCCACCATGACCTTCATGCCATTCATTCTCACCGGCGCCATCGGCACCCTCACCGCACTGGACTTCCTCGGTTTCGGCCTGCCGGCAGGCTCGCCGTCGCTGGGCGAGCTGGTCGCCCAGGGCAAGGCCAACCTGCAGGCGCCCTGGCTCGGCATCAGCGCCTTCATGGTGCTGGCGATAATGCTGACCCTGCTGGTGTTCATCGGGGAGGCGGCGCGCGATGCCTTCGACCCAAGGAAATAAGATGTCCGAAGTTTCGATTGGCGAGAACCTGGTCGAGGTCCGCGACCTGGCCGTCGAGTTCGTCACCGGCGATCAGGTCCAGCGCGTGGTAGAGGGTGTGTCCTTCGACATCCGCAAGGGCGAAACCCTGGCGCTGGTGGGCGAAAGCGGCTCGGGCAAGTCGGTCACCGCACATTCCATCCTGCGCCTGCTGCCCTACCCGCTGGCCCGCCACCCCCAGGGAGAGATTCATTTCCACGGGCAGGACCTGATCAAGGCGGACGAAAAAGCCATGCGCAAGATCCGTGGCAACCGTATCGCCATGGTCTTCCAGGAGCCCATGACCTCGCTCAACCCGCTGCACACGGTGGGCAAGCAGATCAACGAGGTACTGGAAATCCACAAGGGCCTGCGCGGCAAGGCCGCCAGTGCCCGCACGCTGGAATTGCTCGAGCTGGTGGGCATACCGGAGCCGCGCAAGCGCATCCGCGCCTACCCGCACGAACTGTCCGGCGGCCAGCGCCAGCGCGTGATGATCGCCATGGCCCTGGCCAACGAGCCGGAGCTGCTGATCGCCGATGAACCGACCACGGCGCTGGACGTTACCGTGCAGCTGAAGATCCTCGAACTGCTCAAGGAACTGCAGGCGCGGCTGGGCATGGCGTTGCTGCTGATCAGCCACGATCTCAACCTGGTTCGGCGGGTCGCCCATCGCGTATGTGTCATGCAGCGCGGTCGTGTCGTCGAACAGGCGTTGTGTGAAGAACTGTTCCGTTCGCCCAAGCATCCGTACACCCAGGAACTGCTCGCGGCCGAGCCCAGCGGTGGGCCGGTGGAGGTCGAGCAGGCGGCACCGCTGCTAGAGGTCGAGGATCTGCGCGTCTGGTTCCCGATCAAGAAGGGCCTGCTGCGGCGTACCGTCGATCACATCAAGGCCGTCGACGGCGTGAACTTCAGCCTGCCCCGGGGGCAGACGCTGGGGATCGTCGGCGAAAGCGGCTCGGGCAAGTCGACCCTGGGGTTGGCTATCCTTCGTCTGTTGGCCAGTCGCGGCGAGATCCGCTTCCAGGGTCAGCAACTGCAGGGCATGTCGCAGCGCGCCGTGCGGCCGTTGCGCCGGCAGATGCAGGTGGTCTTCCAGGACCCCTACGGCAGCCTGAGCCCGCGGATGTCGGTCGGGCAGATCATCGGCGAAGGGCTGCGCATTCACCACATGGGTAATGCGCAGGAGCAGGAACAGGCAATCATTGACGCGCTCGTGGAGGTTGGTCTCGATCCGGAAACCCGGCATCGCTACCCCCACGAGTTTTCCGGCGGGCAACGGCAACGCATTGCCATTGCCCGGGCTCTGGTGTTGAAGCCGGCGCTGATACTGCTCGACGAGCCGACCTCGGCGCTCGATCGCACGGTACAGCGTCAGGTGGTGGAGCTCCTGCGCTCGTTGCAGGCCAAGTACAACCTGACCTACCTGTTCATCAGCCATGACCTGGCGGTGGTCAGGGCGCTGAGCCACCAGATGATGGTGGTCAAGCAGGGCCAGGTGGTGGAACAGGGGGCGGCTGCCGAGATATTCGCGGCGCCGCAACATCCGTATACACAGCAGCTGCTGGAATCCGCCTTCATGGCGCCCGGCGCTGCCGAACAACCAGAAGAGGGACAAGCACATGGGTTTTCTCACCGGTAAGCGCGTACTGATCGTCGGCGTTGCCAGCAAACTGTCGATTGCCTCGGGCATCGCCGCCGCCATGCATCGCGAAGGTGCTGAACTGGCTTTCACCTACCAGAACGACAAGCTCAAGGGCCGCGTCGAGGAATTCGCCGCCGGCTGGGGCTCGAGCCCGGAGCTGTGCTTCCCCTGCGACGTCGCCAATGACGAAGACATCGCCCGCGTGTTCGAGGAGCTGGGCAAGAAGTGGGACGGCCTGGACTGCATCGTTCACTCCGTCGGCTTCGCCCCGGGCGACCAGCTGAACGGCGACTTCACCGAAGTCACCACCCGCGAAGGCTTCAAGATCGCCCACGACATCAGCGCCTACAGCTTCGTCGCCCTGGCCAAGGCCGGTCGCGAGATGATGAAGGGCCGCAACGGCAGCCTGCTCACGCTCTCCTACCTCGGCGCCGAGCGCACCATGCCGAACTACAATGTGATGGGCATGGCCAAGGCCAGCCTGGAAGCCGGTGTACGCTACCTGGCTGGCAGCCTCGGCCCGGAAGGCACCCGCGTCAACTGCATCTCCGCCGGCCCGATCCGCACCTTGGCAGCCTCCGGCATCGCCAGCTTCCGCAAGATGCTCGCCGCCAACGAGAAGCAGACCCCGCTGCGCCGCAACGTCACCATCGAGGAAGTCGGCAACGCCGGTGCCTTCCTCTGCTCGGACCTGGCCTCGGGCATCAGCGGCGAGATCCTCTACGTGGATGGCGGCTTCAACACCACCGCCATGGGCTCGCTGGAAGACTGATCCTGCGCCCGCCTACGTAAAGCACCGAACCCCGCCTACTGGCGGGGTTCGTGTTTCTAGGGCGGCATCAGCCGGCCGTGACCGTCATGCCGCCATCGGCCATGACCACTGAGCCGACCATGAAACTGGCTCGCTCCGAGGCCAGGAACGCAACGACCTCGGCGATCTCCTCCGGCTGCGCCGCGCGGCCGATGGGCGCGGCTTCGCCATGCTGGGCGAGAAAGCCCGGCCCGTCCTCGACCACATCGTTGAGGATGTTGGTCACCACATCGCCGACGCCGATGGCGTTTACCCGAATGCCATGCTCGATCGCCTCCAGTGCCAGCGTGCGGGTCAGCTGCGCCAGCGCACCCTTCGACGCCGTATAGGCGGCGATGGTCGGAAAGGCGAAGTACGACGCATAGGAGGCGATATTGACGATCGCCCCCGAGCGGTTGGGCATCATTGCCTTGACCGCTTCGCGGCAATGCAGGAAAGCCGCAGTGGCATTGACCGCCTGGATGCGCTCCCAGTCCTCGCGGGTCATGTCCACCACCAGCTTGTTGATGATGATGCCGGCATTGTTGACCAGGATGTCGAGTCGGCCGAAGCGCTCGACCGCCAGGCCCACCGCCCGCTCCGCGGCCCCGTCTTCGGTGATGTCGGCCTGAAGCGGCACCAGCCCCGGTCGAGCGAGTTCCTCGACCGCCGGGTCGATGTCTTCGGCAATGACCTTGGCACCTCGCTCGTGCAGCAGCAAGGCGATCGCCTTGCCGATACCACTGGCAGCGCCAGTGACCAGCGCGACCTTGCCTGCAACTTCCGCGATGACGCTATGCTTCGAATCGCTCATGCTGATTCCTCCGGTATATATGACGCCATGGGCGCCCTGGTTATCGACAGGTTCAGTCTTGCTCATCGTTGCGCCCCGAACTTTCGCTGGCTTGCTCTGGCTGTCGGACTCTTGCGCGCAAAAGCCGGATCCCGACATCTGCGGACCGCAGGACCGCACAATGGTGGGCTGAAGTCCGCCCTGCGGTTCGCTCCGTGTTCGATCCGCGGCACCGGGCGGCCGCTGCGCTACGCTAACGCCCCAGCCGCTTGCGGTCTTGTCCTGGAGTTTCACGTGCCTCGGCCAACCGACGCCCCGCCCTTGCCTGCTTCCGGCCGTGCCCCGGCCCAGGCCATGGGCCGTTACCTGCCCGCCGAAACGCAGCTGACCGAGCTGCCAATGCCGACGCAGGACGTCGTGCTGCAGCTGTTCAGCCACCGTTCGGTCGAAGTACCGATCGGCGTGCCGGCGGTGGTGGAGCCGTTGCTGGTCCTGGTGCTGGCCGGTGCTGCGCAGGTCGAGGAGCGCACACCGGGCGGCCAGTGGAGCACGGTGAACGTCCGTGCGGGCGACTTCTTCCTGACCGACACGGACGAGCCCTATGAGATGCGCTGGCAAGCGCTGGAGGGCGAGCGCTTCGAGGTGATGCACCTGTATCTCGGCCTGCCGCTCATCGACCAGGCGGCGCGTGAAATGCTGGGGCCGCAGAGCACCGGCGTTGCCTTGCTGGACGTTTCCGGTGCACGGGACGAGACGGTGCGTTGGTTGATGGATCAGCTGCGTCGCGAACTGCTCGACCGGCCCCAAGCCAGCCCGCTGTACGTCCGTGGCCTGGCCCAGGCACTGGCAGTGCATCTGCTGCGCCACTATCGCGACCCGCACGGCAGCATCCGCCGCAGCAATGCCCTGCCCGCCTACAAGCTGCGCAAGGTCATCGGGGTGATGAACGAACGGCTGGCCGAGGAGTTCAGCCTGGCGGCGCTGGCGCAGGTCGTCGAACTGAGCGAGTACCACTTCAGCCGGATGTTCAAGCGGGCCACCGGCCTTTCACCGTCGCAGTACTTCATCGGGCTGCGCATGGCGCGGGCGCGGCAGCTGCTGCTTGAAACACCGCGCAGCATCATCGACATCGGGCTGGAGGTGGGCTACTCGAGCCCCAGCCATTTCTCCCAGGTGTTTCGTCGTGAGGTGGGCGTCACCCCCAGCATCTATCGCCAGGGCTGAAAGAAATTCCGCAGGCGCAGAAACACGAAACCCCGGCCGTGATGACCGGGGTTTCGCACACGGAGCCCGGCGTTCGCCGGACTCGTCCTACAGATCGTCAATCAGCGCTTGGCGACCAGATCCTTCGGCAGCTTGAAGGTCCAGACCATGCCGCCCTGGTTGAACTCCTTGATGCGCTTGGCGACTTCACCGCCCCACAGAGGGACCGCACCACCCCAGCCGGACAGGACGGAAACGTACTGCTCGCCATCCATCTCCCAAGTAACCGGAGAACCGACGATCCCCGAACCGGTGTTGAACTCGTAGACTTTCTTGCCGGTCTTGGCGTCGAACGCCATCAGGTAGCCTTCCGGGTTGCCGGTGAACACCAGGTTGCCCTTGGTGGCCAGCACGCCGCCCCACAGTGGCGCGTAGTTGTTGTAGCGCCAGACTTCCTTGCCGGTCTTCGGATCGATGGCGCGCAGCACGCCGATGAAGTCCTCGTTGAGCGGCTTGATGGTGAAGCCGGCACCCAGGTAGGCCGCGCCCTTCTTGTAGGCGACGCCCTCGTTCCAGATGTCCATGCCCCACTCGTTGGACGGCACGTAGAACAGCCCGGTGTCCTGGCTGTAGGCCATGGGCATCCAGTTCTTGCCACCGAGGAACGACGGCGCGACGAACACGGATTTGCCCTTGTCGGCCTCGTTCGGATTGCCCGGGCGGTTTGCGTCGTCGTAGATCGGCCGACCGTTCTTGTCCAGGCCCTTGGCCCAGGTGATCTTGTCGACGAACGGGAAGCCGCGGATGAACTTGCCGTTGGTGCGGTCGAGCACGTAGAAGAAGCCGTTGCGGTCGGCAGTACCGGCAGCCTTGATGGTCTTGCCGCCTTCCTGGTAGTCGAAGGAGATCAGCTCATTCACACCGTCGAAGTCCCAGCCGTCATGCGGCGTGGACTGGAAGTGCCACTTGATCGAGCCGTCGTTCGGGTCCAGCGCCAGGCGCGAGGAGGAATACAGGTTGTCGCCGGGACGCAGGTGCGAGTTCCACGGCGCCGGGTTGCCGGTGCCGAACAGCAGCGAGTCGGTGTCCGGATCGTAGTAACCGCCGAGCCAGGGCGCCGCGCCGCCGGTCTTCCACAGGTCGCCGGGCCAGGTCTTGCCCGCTTCGCCGCCGGAGATGCCGGCCTCGACCTTCTTGCCATCCTTCCACACGTAGCCCATGTGACCTTCCACGGTCGGACGGGTCCACAGCAGTTCGCCATTCTTCGCGTTGTAGGCCTCGATCTTGCCCACCACGCCGAATTCACCACCGGAAACGCCGGTGATGAGCTTGCCGTTGACCACCAGCGGAGCGGCAGTCAGCGAGTAACCGGCCTTGTAGTCGGCGACGGTCTTCTTCCACACCACCTTGCCGGTGTCCTTGTTCAGTGCGACCAGCTTGGCGTCCAGGGTGCCGAAGATCACCAGATCGTCGTACAGCGCCACGCCGCGGTTGATCACGTCACAGCACGGCATGATGCCGTCCGGCAGACGCGCATCGTACTGCCACAGCTCCTTGCCGGTGCGGGCATCGAGCGCATACACCCGCGAATAGGAGCCGGTGATGTACATCACGCCGTCCTTGATCAGCGGCTGTGCTTCCTGGCCGCGCTGCTTTTCACCGCCCAGAGAGAAGCCCCAAACCGGTCGCAACTGATTGATGTTGTTGGTGTTCAACGCGTCCAGGGTGCTGTAGCGCTGGCCCTGCAAGCCCAGGCCGTTGGTGACGATCTGATCGGTGGACTTGGCGTCGTTGAGGATTTCCTGGTCGGTTACGGCCCAGGCGTGCAGGCTGGACATCGCCACCGCGGCGCATAGCGCCGTCACGGCGAAGGGCTTGCGAAGACCGGTGTGCTTCATTGCGGCTACCTCTGCGGGTTCATTGTTATGCCGGGAAATTTTCCCGGTCTGTTGCTGATTCTTGGTTTGCCCCGCCTCGCCAACAATTGCCCGCAGTACCGATTTTCCTCCTCCCTTGGTAGCAATACGCCGCTGCAGGCCAGGAAAACCGTGCCCTCCCGGGGCTGGTAGGGGCCATCGACGGCACCGAAGTCGCAACCAAACGGCCGGAAAAGACTATTCCGCACGGCCGGCCCAGCCCCTAAAACGGTCGTCCCCTCGCTCAGAAGGATACGAGCCATGTTTCACCCGATCCTGCTCTTCACCCTCCTCCTCCTGCCTCTCGCCAGTGCCAATGCCGCCCAGCCGGTCCGCCTGGGGCTCAATTACCCCAGCACCGGCAACTACAAGTCCGAAGGCCTTGAACTGAGTCGCGGCGCCCTGCTCGCCGTGGACGAGATCAATGGGCGCGGCGGTGTGCTCGGTCGTCCGCTACAGCTGGTCAGCCTCAATTCGGCTGCACGCGCGGAAAAGGCCGAGGCGAATATCGATCGTTTTGCCAGCCAGGGCACCGTCATGGTGTTCGGTGGCGCCAACAGCGAGGAAGCCCTCGCCGCCGGGCAGCGGGCACGCCAGCTGGGACTGCTGTACTTCCCGACCCTCGGCTACGCCAACGAGATCACCGGCCGCGACGGCCATCGCCATCTGTTCCGTGAGTCCAACAGCGCCTGGATGAGCGCGCGGGTGCTGGGTGAATACCTCAGCTGGCACATGCCCAACCGGCGTTACTACTACATCAGCCTCGACGACGCCTGGGGCCGCAGCATGGAACAGGCCCTGCGCGAGGCGACCAAGAGCCGCGACCGTGCCCGTCACGGCTATTCGAAAATCGCCGAGCGTGGCGCACGCCGTGGTGACTACCTGGCAGCACTGCAGAAGGCTGCCGCCAGCGATGCCGACGTACTGGTGATCGTGCTGCTCGGTCAGGATCTGGTACAGACCATGCGCCTGGCACAGACGCTGGAACTGGGCAAGCGCATGCAGATCATCGTGCCCAACCTGACCCAGAGCATCGTCGAGCAGGCCGGACCGCTGGTCATGGAGAACGTGATCGGCACCGAGGCCTGGACCTGGCGCGTGCCCAAGCTGGTGGACAGTGTCGAAGGGCAGACCTTCGTCGACCGTTTCATCGCCCAGCACCAGGCCTACCCTGGCAGCACCGCCGCCTCGGCCTATGGGATCGTCCGGCAGTGGGCGGACGCGGCACAGCGTGCCGGCAGCCTGGACAGCGAAGAGGTGATCGCGGCCCTGGAAGGCCATCGCTATCGCCTGCTCAAGGACGAGCAGTACTGGCGCGACTTCGACCATCAGAACGTGCAGAGCATCTACGCCGTGCGGGTCCGCAACCGCAGCGAAATCATGCAGGATCGTTTCAAGCAGGATTACTTCACCATCATCCACCGCATGGATGGCGAAGAAGCTGCGCCAAGCCTGGATGACTGGCAACAGGAACGCGGCGATCAGCTACAGCTGCAGTGAAACCCCTCACTGGTCGACGCGTTCCAGCGCGTCGGCCTCGTAGCGCGGATAGAGGTGGCTGACGCTGCGGATCAGTTCGTAGCGCGTCAGGCTGATGCCGGCGAAACGCTCCGGTATCGGACTCTGGATCACCTCGTTCATATCCGCCCCGCTGGCGGCGGAATCACGCAGCAGGCCATCGAGCCAGCCGAGATAGTCGCGCATCTGAACGAATGGCTCGGCATCGTCCGCCACCGGGCCGTGCCCGGCCACCAGGCGCTTCCAGGGCAAGGCCTGGAGGGTATCCAGATCAGCCAGCCAGACATCCAGCCCCGGGCTGTTCGGCGTCGTCAACGCACGCTGGTAGAACAGGATGTCGCCGGCGAACAGCACACCCGTGCGCTCGTCGAGGATGGCCAGGTCCGCACCGGTATGCCCGCGCAGCGCCAACAGGCGCAGCGTGCGCCCACCGACTTGCAGCGTACCGGTCGTGACGCTCTCGGTCGGCAGCACCACTTCGGTGCCGCGCATCCAGTCGCCGACCAGGCGGTACATGTTTTCCGCCATAGCGTTGCCCTGCTCGCGCAGCAGTTCGGTGGTACCGGCCAGCGCGGCGATCGGCACGTCGGCGAATGCCTGGTTGCCCAGCACATGGTCCGGATGATGGTGGGTCAGCAGTACCTTGATGATTGGCCGATCGGTCACCCGGGCAATGGCTTCGCGCATCGCCTCGCCGTAGCGTCTGGACGGCCCGCTGTCGATCACCACCACGCCAGAGTCGGTGACGATGAAACCGGTGTTGACGATGTTGCCGCCATTGGCCTTGTCGAAGTTGGCCGTCGAGCCTTCCAGCAGCCAGACGCCCTCGGCGAGCGGCTGCGGCTGCAGGTCGTAGCGAAGCTCGGCGTGCACGGATGACGTCAGACAGAACGCGAAAATCAGAATGAACAGGCGCATGACGCCTCCTTGGCTTGGGTTATCGCAGGCCGAAGCGGAGATGGGCTCAGAGCGCGGCTTGGAACTCGTTGCCGTTGTTGTCGCGCAGCCACAGGCGGGTGTCCTGCTCGCCTTTCACCTCCAGGCTGAGGCTCGGGTTCTCGGCGACGGCGGGATACAGCTCGAGCGCTGCCAGGACCTGCCCGTCGGCAGCGCGCAGCTCGGCCTGGTTGAGGAAGAACTCCGGAATGCCACCGACCAGCCCGTTATCCATGGGATGGGAGACCTGCAGGCGCAGACGGCTGAAGTCACCGCGCACGAAGCGCCCGCCGATCACCTCGCCGAGCCGGTCCTCCCAGCCGGGCTGCGCGCGCACCACGCTGGGCGCGGTGCACCCCCCACCGGCGGCATCGACCCTCGCCGAGCCGACATGCCAGACCCCATCTCGGGTCAGCACGGCGGCACGTACCGGGGTGGCCTGCTCGACACGGATGCGGATCGCCACCAGCGGCAACACCTGGTCGCCGGGGACGAAGGTGAAGATCCGCGGGATGGGATTGAGGTCGGCCCAGGCTTCTATGCGCACCACCTCATCGCCCAGGGCACGCGCATCGACGTGGATCGGCACCTGCCGCGAGTCCTCGGCGAACGGCGGCACCTGCACCTGCACGCGTTCGTCGAACACGTAGGGCTCGCCGTTGAGCAAGCCCTTGTGGTGGTACTCCCACATCACCGACTGCAGCGGGTCGGCATCAGCCGCCAGCACGGCCTGCCCCTGAAGGGCGATCAACAACAGCAAGATCCGGACGCTCATGTCGACTCCTCGAAACGGCGATCCGCAACGGGATCGGTATCGCGCAGCGCTCGGCCCGGAGCGGCATGACGCCGCCGTCAGCGCCCGGCCACGTCGTTTTCCACATCCTGGTACAAGCCGGGCAGCTCGTAATGCAGCCCGTGCTTGGCGTACAGCTTTTCCATACCGCCTTCGAGGATCAGCGGTTCCAGCACTTCCTCCAGTGCATAGGCCAGCTGGCGGTTGGACTCGTGTACGGCCATGCCCAGATCCCAGACCTGCTTGCCCATGTTCGGGTAGGCGTTCTCCGCAAGCTTCAGGTGGCTGTCGCCCGCCTGGGCCATCAGCCATTCGATCTCGCCACGCATCGCCATGGTGGCGTCGACCTCGCCCTCCTTGAGCGCGGCGAAGGCCTGCTGCACGCTGGGATAGTGATGGAGGTTTTTCGCCAGCCGACCCTCGAAGACTGAGGACAGGTAGAACGAGGGGACGCTGTCCACCTCCACACCGATCGGGTGGTACTGGAATACCGCCACGCTGGGCACGTCCTCGATGCGCCGGTCGTCATAGGCCGTCTGCCAGCGCTCGCGCTGGTAAGGCCCGAACATCACCACCAGCTCGTTGATCAGTTCACCCAGCTCGTTGCGCTTGTAGGAGAACTCGCGGTCATACGGCACGCGCAGCATCACGTCGGCCAGCACGTCGCGGCGCAGGTAGTGCCCCTTCCAGATGAAGTTGCGCAGGTCATCGTCCAGCGTTTCGTCCGGCGTCACCCACAGCACTTCGAGCTTGAGGCCCAGGCCTTCGGCAAGCTTCTGCGCGAGCTCGAAGTCGACGCCGCGCGGCTGGCCGTCCTGCTGGTAGCTGTACGGGGGGAAGTTCTCGTACATCGCCACCTTGAGCACGCCCGACTCGATGATGTCATCGAAGGCGCGCACCCTGACCACGTCCGCCTGCGCCAGCGCGCAGCACAGCGTCAGCCACAGCGCGAGGAACAGCCGCACGCCGGCCATCACTGCTTGGCCGCTTCGCTTTCGATATAGGTACGGATCGCCCACAGCGCTTCCTGACTGAGGGTGTCGGCCATGCGCGGCATGTACACCGCACCGTCACGCACGGCGCCGTTGATCACGCGCTCCTTGTACCACTCGTCGCCGTCGTAGCTGGCTTCCAGCTCGCGCAGGTCCGGAGCGATACCGCCGGAAATGGCTTCCAGGCCATGGCAACGGGCGCAGTTCTGGTTGTAAGCGGAGGAGCCGATCTGCACGGCGAGGTCGTGGTGCTCGCTCGGCGCGCGATAGGGGTTCTCGTCCAGCCACTCCTCACCCAGCGCCGGCAGGCCTTTGGTGTTGACAGCCTGTGGCGTCACGTCGCCATGGGCGAATACCAGTCCGGAAACCCCGAGGACACCCGCTGCCAGCAGTGCGCGCAAAATGATCTTGTTGTTCATGACTACCACCCTCTATTCGAGAACCTGTGCAAGGCAGCCCCAATCGGAGCGCATGGTGGTCATGTTGGCCGCGCGGACGGATCGGCAGAATCCTGCTTTGGATGCCTGCATCTCCTCCCTTGGTACTGGGTTTTGCTACCACCTTCGGCACCCCACCGGTAGCAAGGCCAAATCATCGGCGGCCGGGAAGGAATCCCGGTGTTGGCGGGAGCTTTTCCGTGTCGGCGCGCGCGCCGCGCTTCCAATAATCGAATCGCCTGGCCAGCCGGATGTGGCGGCCTCGTTCGAATCGACCAAGGGAATCGCAACCATGAAAACAAGATCGCACCCCGGCGCACCCCGCCCGCTCGCACTTGCCGTGCAATGCCTGGCTCTGGCCGGCAGCCTTGCCATGGCGGGCGCCGTGCACGCCAAACCGGTCAGCTGGGAAGACATCGCCAATGACCATGTCACCACCAGCAACGTGCTGCAGTACGGCATGGGCACCAATGCACAGCGCTGGAGCCCTCTGACGCAGGTCAACGAGAGCAATGTGTTCAAGCTGACCCCGGCCTGGTCGTTCTCCTTCGGCGACGAGAAGCAGCGCGGCCAGGAATCCCAGGCCATCGTTCACGACGGCGTGATCTACGTTACCGGCTCCTATTCGCGGGTGTTCGCCCTCGATGCGAAGACCGGAAAGCGCCTGTGGAGCTATGCCCATCGCCTGCCCGACGACATCCGCCCGTGCTGCGACGTGGTCAACCGCGGCGCCGCCATCTATGGCGACAAGATCTACTTCGGCACCCTCGATGCCCGGGTCGTGGCACTGAACAAGGACACCGGCAAGGTCGTCTGGAACAAGAAGTTCGGCGACCATGGCGCCGGTTACACGATGACCGGCGCACCGACCCTGGTAAAGGATGGCAAGACCGGCAAGGTCCTGCTGATCCACGGCAGCTCCGGTGACGAGTTCGGTATCGTCGGCAAGCTGTTCGCCCGCGACCCGGATACCGGTGAGGAAATCTGGATGCGCCCGTTCGTCGAAGGCCACATGGGCCGCCTCAATGGCAAGGACAGCACCCCCACCGGCGACATCAAGGCGCCGTCCTGGCCGGACGATCCCAATCACCCCACCGGCAAGAAGGAAGCCTGGAGCCAGGGCGGCGGCGCCCCATGGCAGAGCGCCAGCTTCGATCCGGAGACCAACACCATCATCGTCGGTGCGGGCAACCCGGCACCCTGGAACGGCTGGGAGCGCACCAGCGACGGTGGCAATCCGAACGACTACGACAGCCTCTACACCTCAGGGCAGGTCGGCGTCGATCCGAGCACCGGCGAAGTGAAGTGGTTCTACCAGCACACCCCGAACGATGCCTGGGACTTCTCCGGCAACAACGAGCTGGTGCTGTTCGACTACAAGGACAAGGCCGGCAAGACCATCAAGGCCACCGCCCACGCCGACCGCAACGGCTTCTTCTATGTGGTGGACCGCAAGGACGGCAAGCTGCAGAACGCCTTCCCCTTCGTGGATGGCATCACCTGGGCCAGCCATATCGATCTGAAAACCGGTCGACCGGTCGAGAACGAAGGCCAGCGCCCGCCCAAACCGGAGCCGGGCGAGAAGCACGGCAAGTCGGTGGAAGTCTCGCCGCCCTTCCTCGGTGGCAAGAACTGGAACCCCATGGCCTACAGCCAGGACACCGGCCTGTTCTACGTGCCGGCCAACCACTGGAAGGAGGACTACTGGACCGAGGAAGTCAGCTACAAGAAGGGCTCCGCCTACCTGGGCCAGGGTTTCCGCATCAAGCGCATGTACGACGACCACGTCGGCATCCTGCGCGCCATGAATCCCGTCACCAGCAAGGTGGAATGGGAACACAAGGAAAAGCTGCCGCTTTGGGCCGGCGTGCTGGCGACCAAGGGCAACCTGGTCTTCACCGGCACCAGCGACGGCTACATCAAGGCCTTCAACGCCAAAACCGGTGACGAGCTGTGGAAGTTCCAGACCGGCAGCGGCGTGATTTCCCCGCCCATCACCTGGGAACAGGACGGCGAGCAGTACATCGGCGTAACGGTCGGCTATGGCGGCGCCGTGCCCCTGTGGGGTGGCGACATGGCCGTGCTGACCAAGCCGGTCGCCCAGGGTGGCTCGTTCTGGGTATTCAAGCTGCCGGACTGGGAGAAGAAGACCGCCAAACGATGAGTGGAGCCGTGCCCGCCCACGCGGGCACGTCCTCTAGCCCTCAAGATACAGCGGTTCGCGCGGCATGCCTGGCCTCGCCGGCTCCGGGTTGGCGCTCTCGTCGACAGGCCAGAAACGCCACGCGACCGCTTTTCATTTCCTGCCTCAGGTGACGCCCATGAACGCCCCTTGCCGTTTGCTTCTGCCACTGGCCCTGTTCAGCAGCGCCGCGGTCTTCGCTGCGGATGACGGCCCCTTGACCGTCAACGGCTGCGTGCTACAGCCCGACAGCCAATGCGCCAACGCCGACCTGCGCGGCGCCGACCTCAGCAATCAGGACCTGCGCCGGATCAACCTCGCTGGCGCCAACCTCTCCGGCGCCAACCTGCGCCACGCCAACCTCGACCTGGCCAATCTGGAAAAGGCCGACCTCACCGGCGCCACGCTTAATCGCGCCAGCCTGCAACAGGCCAACCTGCGCCTGGCCAATTTCACTGATGCCAGGCTGATCGCCATCCAGGGCTGGGGCTTGTTCGCCCAGGCCACGCAGTTCAAGGGGGCCGACCTCACCGGTGCCTACCTGGAGTTCGCGCGCATGAGCGGCGCGAAGCTGCATGGCAGCACCCTGCGCGCTGCCGACCTGGAGATGACCTGGCTGAGCAAGGCCGACCTCATGGGGGCGGACCTCACCGACGCCAATCTGCAGGAAGCCAAGCTCAACGATGCCAACCTGGCAGATGCCGTACTGACCGGTGCTCGCCGCCATTACGCGACCTTTCAGGGCACCAATATGGAAGGATGCAAGGACTGCCCGCATGACTGGGAAAAGTGATGCACCGCCATGCCCGTTCGATTGAGGGGCTCAATCGGAGGGATAGAACGAAGGGTGGCCACTGCGCCTCAGGAAAACTCGAACGGCGCCGATGCAGTGACTGGGCGGTCTTGCCCTCCACTGGATGCCAAACAGATGTTCAACAAAAACCTAAAACGGGAACTGGCTGAGTTGCGCGAGGACGCGGCAATCAACCAGCAGATCAAGAACTCGTTGTACAGGGAAATGATGGTCCTCGAATTGGACCCGCAAGGACGCATCCAGCACGCCAACGAGCTGTTCATCAGCGAAATGGGCTATCGCCGCGAGGACCTTATCGGTCGTCCGCTCGATGGCTTCTTCAGCCAGCAGTTTCGTAGCGAACCGAACTATTCACGGCTCAAGACCGCCATGCAGCGTGCCGAGCATGTCAGCGGGGCGTACCGCCTGGTGCGTGCCGATGGCCAGGAAGCCTGGCTGCGCTCCATCTGGCAACCGATCAAGGGCTCCGATGGCACGCTGCACCACTTCACCCTGTGCGCCACCAACCTGACCCGCACCATCGAGACGTCACGCGAGCACGAGAGCGTGATCAATGCACTGCTGCGCTCCACCGCCGTCATCGAATTCGACCTGGGCGGGCATGTCATCACGGCCAACCAGCGCTTCCTCGACGGCATGGGCTATCGCCTCGAGCAGATCAAGGGCAAGCACCACCGCATGTTCTGCGAACGCGAAGAGGCCGAATCCGCTGCCTATCGGGATTTCTGGGCCAGCCTGAACCGCGGCGAGTACATTGCGGACCGCTTCAAGCGCATCGATGCCCATGGCCGGACGGTCTGGCTGGAGGCTTCCTACAACCCGGTGCACGATGCTTACGGCAAGCTCTACAAGGTCATCAAGTTCGCCACCGTGATCACCGATCAGGTCAACCGCGAGCTGGCCGTCGCCGAGGCCGCGACCATCGCCTATGACACCTCGCACCACACCGATCTCAGTGCCCAGCGCGGCGCCCAGGTGGTCCAGCAGACCGTCGATGTGATGCATCGCATTGCCCAGCAGATGCAAGAGGCTTCCGATGGCATCGAGGCGCTGGACAAGCAGTCGCAGCTGATCAGTGCCATTCTCAAGACCATCAGCGGGATCGCCGATCAGACCAACCTGCTGGCGCTCAACGCCGCCATCGAAGCTGCTCGCGCCGGCGATCAGGGCCGCGGCTTCGCCGTAGTAGCCGACGAGGTGCGTCAGCTGGCCGCGCGCACCAGCAAGGCAGCCGAGGAAATCGTCGGGGTGGTGCAGAAGAACCAGGACCTCGCCCAGGCTGCCGTGCACAGCATGTCCAGCAGCCGAGACCAGGCCGAACAGGGCCTGGAATTCGCCAACCAGGCCGGCGCGGTCATCGTCGAGATCCAGGACGGCGCTCAGCGAGTGGTCAGTGCGGTCGGCCAGTTCGCCAGTCAGCTGAAGAACTGATGGCGGGCTGCGCTCGGCCCAGCGCCTACACTTGCCGGCAGGCCCGAGCGCAATCGGGCAATGCATGTACCCGGCGGAGGATCAGCGCTTGAGCCAGAGGCCCATCATCCACATCGCGGTGCAGTCGGACGTCGAGCGGCTGCCGGCCTTCCAGGGATTGCCGAATCAGGCCATCGTCATGCCTGCGAGCGCCGAGGCCTTCTCCGCGGCTGCGCAGGAGCTTCTCGCCTGCCCCTGCATCGGTTTCGACACCGAATCCAAGCCGACCTTCAGGGTCGGCGAAGTTTCCAGCGGACCGCACCTCATCCAGTTCGCCACGCCGGCGAAAGCCTACCTGCTGCGAGTCGGACTGCCCGGCTGCATCGAGGCGGCCCGCACCGTGCTGCAGGCGACACAGGTGGTGAAGATCGGGTTCGGGCTGAAATCCGACCGCTCACGGCTGCACCAACGGCTGGGCATTCATGCTCACAGCCTGCTCGATCTCGGTTCGCTGCTGCGTTATCAGGGCAAGAAGGGCCAGGTCGGCCTGCGTGGCGCTGTCGCTGCGGTGCTGGGCAGGCAGATCGACAAGTCCCGCCGCCTGGCCACCTCGAACTGGGCCAATCCGCTACTGACCGAAGCGCAGCAAGCCTATGCGGCCAATGATGCCTACGCCGCGCTGCAGGTATTCCTCGCCTTGCCGGCAGAACACCAGCAGGAGCTGCTGATGGCCGCGCAGCGCGCACAGAACGCAACCGCCGACGCCACGCTGGACCCGCTGGTGATTCGCTGGCAACGCCTGGTCAATGACAGCGGCCAGACCTGCGATCGCTGTGGCGCCACCGAGCAGGCGGTACGCCAGGCGAGCCGTCGGTTGCAGCAGGCGTTGCGCCGGTTCGGCGTCAGGGTGCGGGTCCAGACCGGCGCCCTCACCCCGGCTGATTTCTCGCGGACGCCGCTGGAATCGAATCGCATCTGGATCGCCGGTGTACCGCTGGAGCGGTGGCTGGGCGCAGCTCACGGGCAGAGCAAATGCTGGTCGGCGTGCGGCGAGGCCAACTGCCGGACCCTTGAGTTGAACGAAACACGTTATGAGGCGGTCCCGGCCGCGCTGATCGTGCAGGCGGGACTGCTCGCGGCGCAACGCTTGCTCGGCCACCCCGTCGAAGCGCCCGTCGCACCTTCGCTACCCGATAACGGCTGCTGCGCCTGAAGCCCTCCGAAGCGCGCACGCCCGCCGTGGCAATCGCCCATGAGCGCTTCGTGGGCCTGCCCAGCGCGGCGCTCCGCAGGCGACTGCGCGTCCGGATCGCTCAGAGCGCATCCCAGCGGTAACGCACACCCAGCCAACCGGCACGCGGAGCGCCAGGGGCGATGAACTGTTCGTGCCGCCATTCGTCCGGGTCACTTTCGAAGGCATTGCCGGCCCCCACGAACGGGTTCTCTGCCAGCGCTCCGCCGGTGGCGTAGCGCTTGTCGAAGAGGTTGTCGACCCGGCCGAACAGCGTCCAGTCACGTGCGAGCCGGTAATCGGCAGTGAGATTGACCACGGCATAGCCGGGAAGCCTGCCACGTCCCTCGAACTCGTCGTTGGCCCGATGCCGGTTGTTCTCGTTGCCACGTACGTACTGCGACGAGTACGCCAGCACGCTGGTGCCGAGGCGCAGCCTTTCATCGATGTTCCAGTCCAGGCCCAGCTTGAGGTGGTGCTTCGGCAGACCCGGCAGATAATCGCCGCTGGATACGCGGATTTCGTCGTCCGGACAGCCACCCTCGCCCGCGGTGCTGTTGTTCTCGGCAAGCAGGCACGCCGCAGAGCGGAAGGTGGCGTGCAGATAGGTGTAATCCAGCCGCCAGTCGATCGGCCCCTGCTGGCCGGCCAGGCCCAGCTCGATGCCCTGTCGGCGGGTGCGCCCGAAGTTGGTGAAGTACCCCATGCTGCCACCGGTGCCAACGAACAGCAGGTCGTCATGGTTCATGCTGCGGAAGGCCGTGGCGTTCCAGCGCGTTCCGCCAGCCAGCTCGCCGCGCACACCGACTTCGAGGGTGCGTGTCACCACCTGCTTCAGGAAGGGATCGGCGGCCATGGCGTTGGGCAGGCTGCAGGGGTTCTCCGGATCGGCGCAGCCAAGTTCGATGGGGGTCGGCGCGCGGTTGCCCTGGGTGAAGCCGCCATACAGGGTCACAGCCGGCTGCAGTTGCCAGGCGAAGCCGAGCGCCGGGTTCAGCTTGCGATAGGTGAAGTCACCATCGAGCGCGTCCCCCATGCGATCGGCATTGACCACCCGGGTACGGTTGTAGCGCAGCGAGCCGGTGAGCTGCAGGTCATCCGTCAGTGACCAGGTGTCGGTGGCGTAGAGGCTGGAAGTGCGGGTGCGACCCAGCAAGCTGTTGGCCTGCTCCTCCTCTTCTGTGGCGCTGATGCCGCGCGAATCGGTCAGCTCACCGCCCTGCTCGCTTTGATGGAAGCTGGCGCGCGTGTTGTCGTGGGTAAGGCCCACGGCGAACTGGTGAGCGCCGACGTAATGCGTCCATTGCAAGGCCAGGCCGAACGCACGCTGAGCGGTGCGAGTGCGGTTCAGCACACCGCTCTCTGGCGCCTCGCCCACAAAGCCGTCGTCCTCCCATTGCTCATATTCATCCTCGTATTCGTCGTTGCCGTCGCCGTTGAGCGTTGCGGTGCGGGTACGACGCAAATAGACGGTGCCGGAGAATCGATCGCTGTCGCTCAGCCAGTGGCTGGCCGAGAGCGCCATCAGGTGGCTGCGATTTTCGGTCTGGTCCGGATGGGTGAAGATGGCTTGGCGGCTCCGGTGGTGCATGCTCTCAGGGATCAGGCCGTTGCCGATCATATCGTTGTCGGCATGAGCCAGGGTCAGCGCCACATCGGTGGTGTCGGTGGTCCAGGCGAACTTGCCGAACAGCTGACGCATGTCCGATGGCGAATGATCGCGCCAGCCGTCCTCTTCCATGCCCTCCGCGGCCAGGTACCAGGACAGCTCTTCATGCTTGCCGCCATGCTCCAATGCGCCGCCCTTGCGCCCGAACGAACCCCCATAGAGTTCCGCCGAGCCACCGGGATGCGTATCGCCACGCTTGGTCTGCAGCGCCAGCGCACCACCCAGGGTATTCAGGCCGTACAGCGGATTGGAGCCCGGGACCAACAGCATGTCGGCGATGGCGGTGCTGGGAATCAGGTCCCAGTGCACCACATCACCAAAGGCTTCGTTGACCCGCACACCATCGAGAAACACGGACAACCCCTGCGGCGTGCCGAGCAGCGGCGAGGCGGTGAAGCCGCGGTAGTTGAGATCGGCCTGGTAAGGATTGCCCTGGATTTCGTTGACGTTGACGCTGGGCAGGCCACGTTGCAGCTTCTCGGCGAGCGACTGGCCGCCCAGCTTGCGCAGCTGTTCGTCATCCAGTGTCCGGATATTGGCCGGCACCTGGTCCCTGGGCAGATCGATGCCCGGCAACGGAGTCGTGGCAACCACGTCATCGCGACCAAGATCGAACGCTTCGTCGGCATGCGCCAGGCCAGGCAGGACGCTGGCGATGGCGATGGCGATGGCAAGGGACAGCAACGTGCGCCGGGGGATTGCGCTGCGGCAGAGATACGACATGGTTGTTCCTTGTTCTTGTTGGCGGTGCGCGGCGGACAAGCCGCCCGGGCCGCTGCATGATGGCAAGCGGCCAGGCGCGATTATCGAAAGGTGCCCCGCTGCGCCGACAGGGAAGATTTCCCGGCCCTGGCGGGAAATCTTCCCGGTTGCCAGGCGCTTGGTATTACGTCCTGTGGACTAGAACGGCCGACGACTTCCAGCGCGCGCAGGCGCCGCCCGTCCGTACGGGCCGTGGAAAGACGGGGAAGCGGCAGCGAAGCGCTGCCAGAGGAAGGTCGCCGCGGCAAGAACCGCGGCAAAAATGAATGCGACCGTACCGGGCTGCCGTCAGGCCTCGCAGAGCATGTGGTCGCCGACGCGCAACAGGCCCTGGTCAATCGCCAGGTGCACCAGCTCAGCCTGGGAGCTGACTTCGAGCTTGCTCTTGAGCAGCGCCAGGTGATTCGAGACGGTCTTGCTGCTGATGCACAGCCGTTCGGCGATCTCGCGATTGCCGATGCCCCGGGCGAGCATGATGAAGATCTCCATTTCACGCGGCGTCATATCTGCCAGCCGTCCTTTGACGGGGGAGCGCGACGGCCGCTGACAAGCCAGATCGGTCGCCAGCGGCTGCTCGATGAAGGTCTGCCCGGCGAGCACCTTGCGTACCGCCTCGACCAGCACGTCCGGCGCGCAACGCTTGGTCAGGTAACCCGAAGCGCCGGCGTCCAGCGCCTGACGCACCAGCGCCAGCTCGTCGTGCATGCTGAACACCAGCACCGGCAACAGCGGCAATCGCTGGCGCAGGCGCCGGCAGGTCTCCAGGCCACTGATGCCCGGCAGGCCGAGATCGAGCACGACCAGATTCGGAATGCTTTCCTGCACCTGCTGCAGCGCCTGCTCGCCGCTTTCGGCTTCGCTGACACTCACCTCGGGCAACAGGGCCTTGAGCAGGCTGGCATAGCCCTGACGCACCACCGCATGGTCATCCACCAGCAGTATTTTCATCACGTCGCTCCTTCCACAGGCAGATTCAGATAAAGCGCCCAGCCGTGCCCCGGGCGATGGCGCATGCGCAACCGCGCGCCGAGACAGCGGGCGTGTTCCACCATCGAACGCAGACCGACCCCGAGCCGCTCAGGCGGCAAGCCATGGCCATCGTCGCGCAGCAACAGCCGCACCCCGTTGCGATCGGCCCGTAGCTGCAGTCGCACGCGGGTCGCTCGCGCATGGCGCGCCACGTTGGTCAGTGCCTCCTGCACCATGCGGTACAGGTGCAACTTGGCCTCCATCGACAGCGGTGGCAGCGCACCCTGCAACTGCAGTTCGCATTCGATCCCCTGGGTGCTCTGCCACTGCTCGGCAAGCTGGCCGATGGCATCGGCCAGTTCGAGGTGATCGAGCATCACCGGGTAGAGGTCGCGCACCAGGGTGCGGAAACCGTTCTGCAGATCCAGGCTGTGCTGTTCGAGATGGGCCGCGGTTTCACGCACGGCATCCGGCTGCTCCGCCTGGACCCGCAACAGGCAGGCCCGGGCGCGGATGCCTGCCAGGTACTGTCCCAGGTCGTCATGCAGGGCCTGCGCCAGACGGGTGCGCTCGCGTTCTTGCAGCGCGAGCAGCGCCTGTGTCAGCCGGTCGTTATCCGCTCGCGTGTCTTCCAGCGCGGCAGCCATGTGATTGAAGCGCTCGGCGAGTTCGCGCGCCTCGGCGAAGCGATGGGGCGGCAGTCGGGTATCGAGCCGCCCGGCGGCGATGCGCACCAACGCGCCGAACAGCTCTGCCAACACGCGCATGCCGGGGCGCACCGCCCAACGGATCGCCAACAGGCAAAGCAGCAGGGCCACTCCGAAAAGAGCCAGCAGCTGCAACAGCGAATCCCTGACTTCCTCGACCTCGTCGCTCGGATCGACGCTGATCTGCAGGCGCTCGCCCCCGGGAAGCTGCAGCTCACTGGGAGCGGCCAGCTCTGCCGGGTACAGCCACGTGCCGAGCCAGTCGGTGAGCAGCGTATCGCCGCTGTCGGTCGCTGGCTGCCCGGGCGACAGCCAGCGCACCCGCACGTGCCGCAGGCTATCGGTAAGTTCGGGGCGCAAGGTGGCGGGATCGCGCTCGGCCATCTCGCCGAGGTAGGCAACCACGGCCGCCGCGGCATCCAGTTCGCGCTGCACGTCGTGGCTCGCCTGGCGCAGCAGCACAGCCAGGCAGACCATCGCCACGAGGGCGAAGAACAGTGCCACCAGCAGGTTCAGTCGCCAGAGCGCGGACATATCGGCTACCTCCGGAATTCAGCCACCTTCGCGTGTCGCCTCACTTGACCACGAAGCGGCCTTCCATGCCCTTGCCCTCGAGCCCCTTGCAGTAGAACGGGTAGCTGCCCGGCTTGACCGGCAGGAAGAAAATCTCGGCCTCGCCGGCATCCTCGAACTCCAGCTCGACCAGGGTGATGGCCTTGATCTCCACACCGCCGGCCTCGACCTTGCGCAAGAAGATCGACTTGGCGAACTCCGGAGCCTGGAACGCGCATTCCTTCTGGCCGTCGGAGCTGACCTTGAGCTGGTAAGCGACACCGGTCTCCAGCTGGTATTCCTTCTGCGAGACGGCGTAGTCGCTTTCCTCTGAACCGAAACGCAGGTCCGGCAGAGCCTGGGTGCGGCGTGTGAGATCGCCGGCGGCGTGGCTGCAATCGAAGCCGATCAGGCTGCCGATGAACAGAACGTTGAGCAGCAGAGCTTTGTAGGTGGGCATGGCACTGGCCTCTTTATTGTTGTCGGTGCCCATCCTAAGGCGCCGCGCTCGCCACCACCTCCTACCTTGGTAGCGCCTCGCGGCCAGCAGAGGTCGCCACGTCGAGCCCGGCCAGCATTGAAATCTGGGCCAGCCGGCCACTCGATTCAGCGCAAAGGCAGCCACAGGTCTCGCGGGCCGGAAGACCGCCGCATGCCCCTCCACAGCCATACCGCTACCAAAGTATCGGTACCAAGGTACGGATCAACTTCCCTGAGGTCCGGCCGCAATATCTCGATATCAATGATGCCAATTGGACATCACCCATTTCGCGCAACCGCCGAGAC
This sequence comes from Stutzerimonas sp. Brlt_14, assembly GCF_051948915.1. Lineage (NCBI taxonomy): Bacteria > Pseudomonadati > Pseudomonadota > Gammaproteobacteria > Pseudomonadales > Pseudomonadaceae > Stutzerimonas > Stutzerimonas sp. Brlt_14. The sequence continues at coordinate 40,313 of NZ_JAYJLM010000002.1, read as the reverse complement.
GCGATCACGCGCTCGAGGGCTTGCCGCAGCTGTCTTCTCATGCGTTATCAGGAGTCGTACCGTGATGCCTCTCAAATCCATCCAGCAGCGAATAGCGGTTATCGGCGGCTTATGCCTGCTGATATCCGCGGGAATCTTGATCGGCTACAGCGTTTATCTGGCCAGTTCCACCCAGCATCTGGTGTCGACCCGTGTCAGCCAGCAGGCACAGGAAGACGCGTTGCAGAACCTGCAACACCTCGCCGGCCAATACGCCGAAGAGATCCGCACCGAGTTCACCGAGGCGCTGGAAACGGCGCGCAGCATGGCAACCACCTTCGCGGTCGCCAAGTCGAAGGAGAACGGCGGATTGCAGGTCGGCCGCGACGAGGTCAACGCGGTCTTGCTGAACGTGCTGAAGAGTCAGCCGGACTTCAACGGAACCTATTCGTGCTGGGAACCGGACGCGATCGACGGCCAGGACTACCTATTCACCGACGGGCAGAACGGCAACAACGCCCAGACCGGACGCTTCACGCCTTACTGGACGCGAAGCGCAGACGGCAAAATCGCCGTCCAGCCATTGGTGGAATACGACACCCAGGACAAGCACCCCAACGGCGTGCTCAAAGGCGGCTGGTACATCGGCCCGCGGGAAACCCTCAAGGAGAGCGTGCTCGGCCCTCTGCCATATGTCGTACAGGGCAGGCAGGTCTGGTTGGCGACGCTCTCGGTACCAATCATCGCGGACGGTCGCTTCCTCGGTGTGGCCGGTACCGACTATGACCTCGACTTCGTCCAGCGTATCAGCCAGGAAGTCTCCGCAAAGCTGTTCGAGGGCCAGGGTGAAGTGGCGATCGTCAGCGATCAGGGCTTGATCGTGGCGGAGAGCCGGTATCCCAACCTGATCGGCCAGCATTTCCAGCAGGTACTGCCGGACGCGTGGCGGCCCGCTCTGGATTCGATCCAGAAAGGCGAACGGCTTGCGCGGCTGGATGACAACGGAATGATGATCGTCCTGGCGCCGATTCACCTGGGCCGCACCGGCAAACCCTGGTCGATGATGCTCAAGATCGACAAGCAGATCGTCCTGGCTAAGGCGACCGAACTCAAGGCCGAGATGGACGCGCAGAGCCAACGAAGCATGCTGCAGCAGGTCGGCGCCGGGGTCGTCATATCGCTACTCGCAGTGATTGCGCTATGGCTCTCGGCACGCGCGATTGCCCTGCCCATCCGCAGGGCCGCACAACTGGCTGGTGCGATTCAGAAGGGCGACTTCTCGCAGCGCCTGGGGCATCGCTCGGCTGATGAAGTAGGCCAGCTCTCGGCCAGCCTCGATCGCATGGCAGACAGTCTGCAGGAGCAGGTGCATGTCGCCGAACGCATCTCTCAGGGCGACCTGGCGGTGGAGGTCCGTCTGGCATCCGAACGCGACCAGCTGGGCCTTGCCCTTCGACGAATGGTGGACAACCTGAACGAGCTGGTCTCCCAGGTGCAGCTCAGTTCCGGGCTCATCAACGACAAGGCCGGCCAGGTCACCCGTCTGAGCCACGAGCTATCCACCGGCGCGACCGAGTCGGCCTCGGCCGTCACCGAAATCAGCGCCACCATCAACCAGATGGCGGTACAGATCCGTCAGACCTCCGAGTACGCGAACGAAGCCAACAGTCTCTCGCGCAAATCCGAACACTCGGCGCGAGGCGGCAACGAGCTGATGGCGACGTTGAAGGCCGCCATGCAGGAGATCAATCAATCCGGCCTGGATATCACCAACATCATCAGAGCGATCGAAGAGATCGCGACACAGACCAACCTGCTTGCCCTGAACGCGGCCATCGAGGCGGCTCGCGCCGGCGAGCATGGTCGCGGATTCGCCGTGGTCGCGGACGAGGTGCGACAGCTCGCGGCACGCAGTGCCGAGGCCGCGCAACGCTCGACCCGCCTGATTCAGGAATCCAACGCGCGGACGGTCAAGGGTATGGAGTTGACCGACGACACCGCGCAAGCGCTGGAGGCCATCGTTCGCGGGGCAGCGCAGGTATCGCAACTCGTGGAAGAGATTGCGCAGGCTTCGAGCCAGCAGGCGTCCGGCATCGAACAGGTCAGCCAGGCCATCGGCCAGATCGATGAAGTGGTGCACCACAACAGTTCGAACTCGGATCAATCGACCCAGGCGGCTCAGGAACTGACGCAGCAGGCGCGGCAGATGATCGAGCAGGTCGGACGCTTCAAGGTTCGCTCGGTACGCTAGTCGACCAAGGAGAGGCGGCGCCCTTGCGCCGCTTCTCTACTACCTTGGTACCGCCCCGCCGGTACTTTCTGCATATTCCCCCGCTCCGCCATGGTTCCTATGCTGCCTGCAACGTCACAGGAGCTGCCCATGCGCCACGTATTACGACGAGCCGGTTTGCTGGCCGCCCTCGCCTGCTGTGCGCCCTTCGCTCTGGCGGCTGCCGGGGCCGAGCTTGAGGTGCGTATCGGCTATCTCGGCTACCGCCCCGATCCCGGTCCGCTGCTCTCCAACGTGATCCCCGAACCGGAGGACGCCGGCCTGCGTGGGGCCGAACTCGCCATCACCGACAGCAACAGCACCGGGCGCTTCCTCAAGCACAGCTACGTGCTGGACGCCGTGACCAGCGAAACCTCCGACGACCTGCTGCAGCAGGCAGCCCGGCAGCATGGCGACGGGCTGCGCCTGTTCGTGGTCAACGTGCCGGCCGCGACGCTGCGCCAGCTCGCCGAAGCGATGCCGGACAGCCTGCTGATCAATGCCGGTAGCGCGGACGATGCGCTGCGCAGCCAGAACTGTCAGGTCAACGTGCTGCATACGCTGCCCAGTCGAAGCATGCTCGCCGACGCCCTTGGCCAGTTTCTCGCCGCGCGGCGCTGGAACCGCTGGATGCTGATCGTCGGCCCTACCGAAGACGACCAGGCCTACGCCGAGGCGCTGAGGCGCGCGGCCAAGCGTTTCGGCCACCGCATCCTGGTGGAAAAGCCCTGGAGCTTCGACAACGACCAGCGCCGCAGCGCCCAGGCGGAGATGCCGCTGTTCACCCAGGCCGCCGAGTATGACGTGGTGCTGGTGGCCGACGAGCGCGGCGACTTCGGCGAGTACGTGCCCTACCAGACCTGGTTGCCGCGCCCGGTTGCCGGCACTCAGGGTCTGACCGCCACAGGCTGGCACAAGACCGTGGAGACCTATGGCGCCGCGCAGCTGCAGAAGCGTTTCGAGGCTCATGCCAACCGCTGGATGAACGATCGCGACTTCGCCGCCTGGATGGGTGTGCGCAGCCTCGCCGCGGCCGTCACGCGCCTGCGCAGCACCGACGCCGCGGCGATCCGCCAGCTGTCGCTCAGTGGCGAACTACCGCTCGACGGCTTCAAGGGCCGCAAGCTGAGCTATCGCGCCTGGGACGGCCAGCTGCGCCAGCCGATCCCGCTGGTGCACCCACGCGCACTGGTTTCCAACTCGCCGCAGGACGGCTTTCTGCATCCCACCAGCGAGCTGGACACCCTGGGCCTCGATGCACCGGAAAGCCGTTGCCGCCTTGACCAGCAGGAGCTTTAAACATGCGCCGTGCACTTCTCATGCTGGCTTTAGGCACCCGCCTGGCAAGCGCCGAGACCAGCGATCTGAGCTACGAGTCCTACATCGACAGTGATAAGCGCATCAAATGCCTCTACGGCTACGCTGCCGAAAAGACCGGTGACCACGCTTCGGCCAGGAAGATCTTCGAGGACTGCATTGAGCGTTGGAGCGATGTGTACTCGATGATCTGGCTTGCCCAGATGTACGAATCGGGCTCCGGCGTGCCCGCTGACCAGGCCAAGGCCGCAGCTTTCCTGAAGCAGGGCGCGGAACAGCCGGACGACGCCGCCTACGTCAGCCTGGCGCGCTATCACTGGGGCGTGGCCCTGGCCGAAGGCCGCGGCGTCGAAGCCGATCCCGATGCCGCACGCACCTGGCTGGAACGTGCCGCGGCCGGTGGTCAGCAGGAAGCCGCCGAGTACCTCATGCGGCTGGATGCCACCCGCACAACAGAATAACGACAAGAGAGCCCAAACATGCCCAGAACTGCCCTTGCCTCTGCGATCACTCTGGCCCTGGTCTTCGCCAGCGGCTCCGCGGCCGCGGCTACCGCCTATGTCTCCAACGAGAAGGACGACAGCATCAGCGTCATCGATCTCGACAAGATGGAGACCGTCGAGACGCTGCAGGTCGGAATGCGCCCGCGCGGCCTCACCCTCTCCCATGACAACAAGCTGCTCTACATCTGTGCCAGCGATTCGGACACCGTGCAGGTGATGGATCTGGCCACCCGCCAGATCATCAAGCAGCTGCCGTCCGGCGCGGACCCCGAGCAGTTCGCCCTGCACCCCAACAACAAGTGGCTGTACATCTCCAACGAGGACGATGCGCTGGTCACCGTGGTCGATGTCGACAAGGAAGAGGTGCTCGCGCAGATCGATGTCGGCGTCGAGCCGGAGGGCATGGCGGTCAGCCCGGACGGCAAATGGGCAGTCAACACCAGCGAAACCACCAACATGCTGCACTGGATCGACACCAGTACCAACCAGCTGGTGGACAACACGCTAGTAGACCAGCGCCCTCGCCACGTCGAGTTCACCAAGGACAGCAAGCTGCTCTGGGCCTCGGCCGAGATCGGCGGAACGGTCAGCGTGGTGGACGTGGACAAGCGCGAAATCCTCAAGACCCTGACCTTCAAGATCAAGGGCGTGCACCCGGACAAGGTTCAACCGGTGGGTATCAAGCTCACTTCCGACGGCAAATACGCCTTCATCGCACTGGGCCCGGCCAACCACATCGCAGTCGTCGATGCGAAGACCTACGAGGTGCTGGACTATCTGCTGGTCGGTCGACGCGTCTGGCACATGGCGTTCAACCCCGACGAGAGCCTCCTGCTGACCACCAACGGCGTCAGCGGTGACGTCTCGGTGATCGATGTGGCCAAGCTGAAGGTCACCAAGTCGATCAAGGTCGGTCGCTACCCCTGGGGTGTGGTGGTCACGCCATGAGCGCGCTGGAGGTCAGCGACGTGGCCTTCGCCTATGGCGCGCGACGTGCGCTGGACGGTGTCAGTTTCGCCGCCGCCAAAGGGAGATTCACCGCACTGCTGGGGCCGAACGGCGCGGGCAAGTCGACATTGATCGCCCTGCTCACGCGCCTGTACGACCTGCAACGGGGGCAGATCCGCATCGCCGGTTTCGGCCTGCGCGAGGCGCCGCGCCAGGCGCTCGCCCGCCTCGGCGTGGTGTTCCAGCAGAGCACGCTGGACCTGGACCTGACTGTCGAGCAGAACCTGCGCTACCACGCCGCCCTGCACGGCATGCCGCGGGCCTTGGCGAATGAACGCATCGAACTCGAGCTGCAGCGCCAACAGCTCGGCGAATGGCGCCGCAGCAAGGTGCGTGAACTCAACGGCGGTCACCGCCGACGCGTCGAGATCGCCCGCGCGTTGCTGCATCGCCCCGAGTTGCTGTTGCTCGACGAGGCCAGTGCAGGCCTCGACCCTGCGAGCCGCCAGGCACTCAACCAGCATGTGCGAGCGCTCTGCCGTGACGAGGGCATGAGCGTGCTCTGGACCACTCACCTGCTCGATGAGGTCCAGGCCGATGACGATCTGCTGGTGCTCAATCGCGGCCGTCTGGTCGCTCAGGGCAGCGTGGCGAGCCTCGCCCTCGATGGCGAGGATCTGGCAGCGAGCTTTGCACGGCTGACCGGGAGCGACGCGCAAGGCGCAGGGCTCGATGGAGCAGCACATCGGTCCGCAGCCATGCCGCCGAAAACACCCGAGCCCCCTGGCGAAAGCACGGGGCTCGCCTCTGGAGCGAAACACTCATGACGGCCTATTGGGAATGCCTGCGTGGCATCGTCCTGCGCGAGTGGCTGCGTTTCGTCCAGCAGCGCTCGCGCTTTCTCAGCGCGCTGGTGCGCCCGCTACTCTGGCTGGTGGTGTTCGCCGCCGGCTTTCGCGCGGCACTGGGCATCGCCATCATCGAACCGTACGACACCTACATCACCTACGAGACCTACATCGTGCCGGGGCTGGCCTGCATGATCCTGCTGTTCAACGGCATGCAGGGCTCGCTGTCGATGGTCTACGACCGCGAGATGGGCAGCATGCGTGTCTTGCTGACGAGCCCGCTACCGCGCAGCTTCCTGCTCACCAGCAAGCTGCTGGCCACGGCGCTGATCTCACTGCTGCAGGTCTATGCCTTCCTCGCCATTGCCTGGTTCTACGGCGTGCAACCGCCGCCGCTGGGTCTGCTGGTCGCCCTGCCCGCCCTGCTGCTGGTGGCGCTGATGCTGAGTGCCCTGGGGTTGCTGCTGTCAAACGGCATCCGCCAGCTGGAGAACTTCGCCGGGGTCATGAATTTCGTGATCTTCCCCATGTTCTTCCTGTCCTCGGCGCTGTATCCGCTGTGGAAGATGCGCGAAGCCAGCGAATGGCTGTACTGGATCTGCGCCATCAACCCGTTCACCCATGCCGTGGAACTGGTGCGCAACGCCCTGTACCTGCGCCTGGCGCCTACTGCGTTGCTGGTGTGCCTCGGGCTGACCGTCATCTTCAGCCTGCTCGCAGTGCTCAGCTTCAACCCGCAGCACGCCGCGTTGCGCCGGTCGGCATGAGACGACTACTACTTTGGTACCGGTTCTCCCCTCCATCGTAGGATTTCAAAGACGTGGCCATTGTTCTGTAATCGACCCACCCAAACCCTAAGGAATACGGACTATGTTCAGGTCGCTGCTGCCCTTGCTGATCGCCGCGCTGCCTGGTTTCGGCATGTCCGTGACTGCCGTGGCCGAAGAGCAGCTCGCCCTGTTCTCTGCCGAGGGTTACCGCCAGACGCAATACCGCAGCCCGACGCCGGCAACCGCCGAGGGCGCGCAGACGCTGGATACCGCGGCACTCCAGGCATTGCTGGCAAAGGAGCCTGACGTGGTGCTGGTGGACGTCTATCGCAGTCAGTGGTTGGCTGGTCGCTTCGTCGACAGCGAGCCCCACGCCAACCTGCCGGGCAGCATCTGGCTGGCCAACACCGGCGATGGAAATCTGCAGCCCGAATGGGCAAGCTACTTCAGTGACAACCTGAAACGACTCAGCCAGGGCGATGCCGAGCGACCGCTGGTGTTCTACTGCCGCTCCGATTGCTGGCTGGGCTGGAACGCAACCAGGCGCGCCCATGCCTTGGGCTATAAACGCCTGTACTGGTATCGCGACGGGGTGGACGGCTGGGAGCAGGCGGGACTGCCGCTGCACCCGGCGACACCGGAGCCGCTGCCTGGCGACGACTGACCTACCGCGCGCGAGCACGCCCCACCATAATCACAACAAAGAGGTGACCGGCCTTGTACAAGATCCTGATTGCGGACGACCACCCGCTGTTCCGTGAAGCCATCCATAACGTCATCCGCGATGGCTTTCCCGACAGCGAAATCCTCGAGACTGCCGATCTCGACAGCGCGCTTGCCTTGACGCTGGAGCACGATGATCTCGATCTGGTGCTGCTGGACCTGAACATGCCCGGCATGCACGGGCTGAACGGCCTGATCAACCTGCGCAACGAGGCGCCGACCATTCCGGTGGTGATCGTCTCGGCCGAGCAGGACAAGCAGATCGTGCTGCAGGCGATCACCTATGGCGCGGTCGGCTTCATCACCAAGTCTTCACCACGTGCACAGATGACCGAAGCCATCGAGCAGATCCTCAATGGCAATGTCTACCTGCCGTCGGACATCATTCGCAGCCAGAAGAGCCCGAGCCGCCACTCGCACCACAGCGAGCCCTCCATCCCGCCGGAGCTGCTGCAGGCGCTGACGCGCAAGCAATTGCTGGTACTCGAGCGCATGACCAAGGGCGAGTTGAACAAGCAGATCGCCTACAACCTGGACATCGCCGAGACCACGGTAAAAGCCCACGTATCGGCGATCCTGCGCAAGCTCAACGTGCACAACCGGGTCCAGGCGATCCTTTCCGCCGGCGACATCGACTTCACCGCCTACCTGCGCCGCTGAACACGGCGCAGGCAGCAGCCAGCCCTATCGACCCGCCGCCTGCGCCCCTTCGAACCAGGCGAGCTTCTCGCGCAGCTGCACCACTTCGCCGACGATCAGCAGCGTCGGTGCCTGCACGTCTTCCTGTGCGATGCGCTCGGCCAGTGTCCCCAGCGTAGCTGTGAAGACACGCTGGTTGCTGGTGGTGCCCTGCTGCACCAGCGCGGCGGGTGTTTCCGCCGACCGTCCATGAGCGATCAGCTGCTGGCAGATCACCGGCAGCCCCACCAGCCCCATGTAGAACACCAGCGTCTGCGCCGGCGCGGCCAGCTCGGACCAGGGCAGATCGCAGCTGCCATCCTTGAGATGCCCGGTGACGAAACGTACCGACTGGGCATGGTCACGATGGGTCAGCGGAATACCGGCATAGGCCGCGCAGCCACTGGCAGCGGTGATACCCGGCACTACCTGGAACGGCACGCCATGTGCGGCCAGCTCTTCGATTTCCTCGCCACCGCGGCCGAAGATGAACGGGTCGCCGCCCTTCAGCCTGAGCACGCGCTTGCCCTGCTTGGCCAGTGTCACCAGCTGCTGGTTGATCTGCTTCTGCGGCACGGCATGATCCGCACGCTGCTTGCCGACGTAGATGCGATCGGCATCGCGCCGGCACAGGTCGATGATCGCCGGGGCGACCAGTCGGTCGTAAAGCACTACATCGGCCTGCTGCATCAGACGCAGGGCACGGAACGTCAACAGGTCCGGATCACCGGGACCGGCACCGACCAGATAAACCTCGCCCAGCGCCTTAGGCGCCGCGCCGGCAAGCTTCTCGGCCAACAGCCGTTCGGCCTCCGCGGTCCGCCCGGCCAGCGCCTGCTCGGCGATAGGCCCCTGAAACACCTCCTCCCAGAACACCCGCCGTTGCTGCACGTTGGCGAACCTGGCCTTGACCTGGGCACGAAACTGTTTTGCCAGCCCGGCCAGCTGACCGTAGGCTGCCGGGATCCAGGTCTCGATGCGCGCACGGATCAGCCGCGCCAGCACCGGTGCGTCGCCACCACTGGAAACGGCGACCACCAGCGGCGAGCGATCGACGATGGCCGGGAAGATCACGCTGCACAGCTGCGGCGAGTCGACCACGTTCACCGGAACGCCAAGCGCATTGGCATGCTGCGACACCGTAGCGTTCAGCGGTTCATCATCGGTCGCCGCGATGGCCAGCACACAACCCTGCAGATCCTGCCGGTCGTAACCGCGATCCAGGCATTCCCCAGCGCCCGCGTGCACCAGCTCGACCAACTGCGCCTCGATGCTCGGCGCCACCACCCGCAAGCGTGCCCCCGCGTCGCTCAGCAGTCGCGCCTTGCGCAGTGCGATCTCGCCGCCGCCGACGATCAGCACCGTGCGGCCCTTGAGGTTGTGGAACAGCGGGAGGTATTCCATGGGCGAATCCTGGGAGGTCGTTTGAGGTATGGGCATCACAGCCATTACGGCCGCGATGCCCCTTGTCGAAGATCAAGGATCCGGCCTGATGCCAGGACCGCGTTGACGCAGCGCGCCGAAGCCTCAGCCGATAACTTCGATGCCGCCCATGTACGGCTTCAGCACCTCGGGCACCAGAATGCGCCCGTCGGCCTGCTGGTAGTTCTCCAGCACGGCGACCAGCGTACGGCCGACCGCCAGGCCCGAGCCGTTGAGCGTATGGACCAGCTCCGGCTTTCCGGTTTCCGGATTGCGATAGCGCGCCTGCATGCGCCGCGCCTGGAAGTCACCGCAGTTGGAGCAGGAAGAAATCTCGCGGTACTTGTCCTGGCTCGGCACCCAGACTTCCAGGTCGTAGGTCTTGGTCGCGCCGAAGCCCATATCACCGGTGCACAGTGACAACACACGGTAAGGCAGCTCCAGCAACTGCAGCACCTTCTCGGCGTTGCCGGTCAGCTCTTCCAGCGCCTCGAAAGACTTCGACGGCTCGACGATCTGCACCATCTCGACCTTGTCGAACTGGTGCTGACGGATCATGCCGCGGGTATCGCGCCCGGAGGCGCCGGCCTCGCTGCGGAAACACGGCGTGTGGGCGACGAACTTCAGCGGCAGTTGCTTGGCATCGAGAATCTCGCCGGCCACGATGTTGGTCAGCGACACTTCTGCGGTCGGGATCAGGTAGAAGTCTGCCTCACCTTCGCGGCTGATCTTGAACAGATCGTCCTCGAACTTCGGCAGCTGACCAGTGCCCTGCAGCGCAGGCGCCTGCACCAGGTAGGGGGTATAGGCCTCTTCGTAGCCATGCTCACGGGTGTGCAGATCGATCATGAACTGCGCCAGGGCCCGATGCAGGCGGGCGATCGGCCCACGCATCAGGGCGAAGCGGGCGCCGGACAGCTTGGCGGCGGTTTCGAAATCCAGCCAACCGTGCTGCTCGCCCAGGGCGACATGATCCTGCACCGGGAAGTCGAAGGCCTTCGGCGTGCCCCAGCGGCGAACCTCGACGTTCTCTTCCTCGTCCGCACCGACCGGCACGGACTCGTGCGGCAGGTTGGGGATGCTCAGCATCAGCTGGTCCAGCTCACTCTGGATGCGGTCCAGCTCCTGCTTGCCGGATTCGAGTTCGCTGCCCATGCGATCCACATCGGCGAGCAACGGGGCGATGTCCTCACCGCGCTGCTTGGCCTGGCCGATGGACTTGGAACGCGCATTGCGCTCGGCCTGGAGTTGTTCGGTGCGGGTCTGCACGGTCTTGCGCTGGGCCTCCAGCGCTTCGATGCGCGCCACGTCCAGCTGGTAGCCACGGGTGGCCAGGCGGGCCGCCACGTCCTGTAGCTGAGTGCGTACCAGTTTCGAATCAAGCATGGTGGGTCTCGTCTGTGAAAGCTTGGATGAAGGGCGAAGAGGGAGCGAAGTTTACTGTGAACGGCCGTCGGTTCATAACCTGGCGAGCGCCAGACCCGCCCAGGCCGCGAGCAGACCACCGAGCACGCTGCCGCCGACGTAGGCGAAGGCAGTCGCCAGCTGGCCGCTTTCCAGCAGGCGCAGTGCATCCAGCGAAAAACTGGAGAACGTCGTGAGTGCGCCAAGAAAGCCGATGATCAGTGCACCACGCAGCTCCGGCGAAATATCCGGCCGGGCGAGAAAGGTGGCGTAGAGATAGCCGATCAGCAGGCAGCCCAGCAGGTTCACCGCCAGGGTGGCCAGATAGAAATGCCGCGGCCATTGGGCGCTGACCCAGGTCGCGAGCGCAAAGCGCAGCAGGGTTCCGATCACGCCGCCGCAGGCGACGGCGAAAGCCATGCGGATCATTCCTTTCTCCTTTGGATCGGGCTTTCGCGATCGAGTCGGGCGAGGTGCTCCAGCTTGTCGCGGATCTTGCTTTCCAGGCCGCGAGGCACAGGGTGGTAGTAGCGACGCGGCTCCATGGTCTCGGGAAAGTAATCCTCACCGGCGGCATAGGCGTCCGGCTCGTCATGGGCATAGCGGTACTCGTTGCCGTAGCCCAGCTCCTTCATCAGCCTGGTCGGCGCATTGCGCAGATGCAGCGGCACTTCCTGCGAGCCGTTTTCCGCCGCGTCGCGCATGGCCGCCTTGAACGCGGTATAGACCGCATTGCTCTTCGGCGCGCAAGCGAGATAGACGATCGCCTGCGCCACGGCCAGCTCCCCTTCCGGGCTGCCCAGGCGCTCCTGCACGTCCCACGCGTTCAGGCACAGCGGCAGCGCGCGGGGGTCGGCATTGCCGATTTCTTCGCTGGCCATGCGCACCACTCGGCGGGCGATGTACAGCGGGTCGCAGCCGCCATCGAGCATGCGCGCAAACCAGTACAGCGCAGCATCCGGATTCGAGCCGCGCACCGATTTGTGCAGCGCCGATATCTGGTCGTAGAAGGCCTCGCCACCCTTGTCGAAACGACGGCGACTGTCGCCCAGCAGATCCTGCAGCAGGTCGGTGCTGATGACGCCACTCTGCTCGGCCAGGTCGGAGGCGTTCTCCAGAAGATTCAGCAGCCGCCGCCCATCGCCATCCGCCGCCGCCAGCAGCATCTGGAAGCTCTCTTCCGGCAGCGTGAGATGGAGCTCGCCAAGGCCCTTGGGCTCGGTCAGCGCGCGCGTCACCAGCTTGCGCAAGGCCGCTTCGTCCAGGCTTTTCAGCACATAGACGCGGGCCCGCGAGAGCAAGGCGTTGTTGAGTTCGAAAGAGGGGTTTTCGGTCGTGGCGCCGATAAAAATCAGCGTGCCGTCTTCCACATAGGGCAGGAAGGCATCCTGCTGGGACTTGTTGAAGCGGTGCACTTCGTCGACGAACAGGATGGTCCGCCGGCCGTACTGCGCCGCCTGCTGCTTGGCGATCTCCACCGCCTGGCGAATCTCCTTGACCCCGGCGAGCACGGCGGAAACCGTCTCGAAATGGGCATCGGAAACCTTGGCCAAGAGCCGCGCCAGAGTGGTCTTGCCTACACCGGGTGGCCCCCAGAACACCATGGAATGCAGCGCGCCCTGCTCCAGCGCCTCGCGCAACGGCTTGCCGCGGGCAAGCAGATGTTCCTGCCCGACGTATTCGTCGAGGCTGGCTGCGCGCAGACGCGCGGCAAGTGGCTGGGCGACGGGTTCGCGGCTGAACAGGTCCATTGCCGGCAGGATTACCTCGATTGCAGCGGCCCGCCAGGCGGGCCCGCCGTGAAAAACGGATGCCGAACGCCGATCACTCGGCGATGACGTCGGCCCCTTCGGGAATCTCGAAGGTGAACAGGTCGGCCTTGAGCGGCTGATTCATCTTCACCCCCATGAAGAGGATATTGGTGCGCTGACCGACACTGTCGATCAGCTGCATGTCATTGATCACGCCACCGCGGAAGGACAGCCGCAGGTTGTCGAACAGGGTGTCCTTTGCCTTGGGCTTGAGGGTGAAGTCCACCACGTCCCCCGCCTCCTTGTGCGAGACCTCGAAGTTCTCGCTGATGGTGGAGACGTCGCCGGACAGCAGCAAAGCCGGTGTGTGTGTCAGGCGCTGATCGAGCTCCTGGATGGTGACCTGCTCGAGATCCGGGTCATACAGCCACACCTTCTTGCCATTGGACACCAACAGCTGCTCCATCGGCGCATCGGTGTGCCAGCGGAACTGGCCGGGACGCTTGAGCGCCAGCTCTCCGGAGGTCTCCTGCAGCTGGGTGCCACTGCCGTCGAGCGAGAGCTGCGAGAAGCGGCCAGTCAGGGTTTCGGCCTGGTTGAGCAGGCCGGTCAGGCGTTTGGTAGAAGCCGCCTGGTCGGCATGGGCCGGTGCCAGAGCGACCATCAGGACAGATGCACACAGCAAACGGATCAATTGCATGTAGCCCTCGAAGCGATTCAATCACGCATGGGTGGCGGCGCGATGACCTCGCGCGAGCCGTTGGTATTCATGGATGTCACCACGCCGGCCATTTCCATGGCCTCGATCATGCGTGCGGCGCGGTTGTAGCCGATCTTCAGCTTGCGCTGCACGGCGGAGATCGACGCGCGGCGGCTTTCGGTGACAAAGCGAACGGCCTCGTCGTACAGCGGGTCTTCCTCGCTGCCCTCGCCTCCACCTTCGCCACTACCGCCTTCGAAGCCGCTACCAGCCTCTTCCACGCCGGCCAGGATGTCCTCGATGTAGTCGGGCGCTCCGCGGGCCTTCCAGGCTTCGACCACACGATGCACCTCGTCATCGGAGACGAACGCACCATGCACGCGGATCGGCAGGCCGGTGCCCGGCGGCAGGTAGAGCATGTCACCGTGACCGAGCAGCTGCTCGGCGCCGCCCTGGTCGAGGATGGTGCGCGAGTCGATCTTGCTCGACACCTGGAAGGCCATGCGCGTCGGGATGTTGGCCTTGATCAGACCGGTGATCACGTCCACCGACGGACGCTGGGTGGCGAGAATCAGATGGATCCCCGCGGCCCGCGCTTTCTGCGCGATGCGGGCGATCAGCTCTTCGACCTTCTTGCCGACGATCATCATCATGTCGGCGAACTCGTCGACCACCACCACGATGGTCGGCAGGCTCTTCAGATAAGGCGGCTCGTCATCCATCGACTCGCGCTTGTACAGCGGGTCGTGCAGCGGCGTTCCGGCCTCTTCCGCTTCCTTGATCTTGCGGTTGAAGCCCGCCAGGTTGCGCACGCCCATGGCGGCCATCAGCTTGTAGCGCCGCTCCATCTCGGCCACGCTCCAGCGCAGCGCGTTGGCAGCCTCCTTCATGTCGGTGACCACTGGGCAAAGCAGGTGCGGAATGCCCTCGTAGATCGACAGCTCGAGCATCTTCGGGTCGATCATGATCAGTCGCGCCTCTTCCGGCGTCGACTTGAACAGAATCGACAGGATCATCGCATTGACCCCCACCGACTTACCGGAACCGGTGGTACCGGCCACCAGCAGGTGCGGCATCTTCGCCAGGTCGGCGATGACCGGTTTGCCGCCGATATCGTGACCGAGCGCCAGGGTGACCGGCGACTTGGCGTCGTCATAAGGCGCTGACGACAGCACCTCGGAGAAACGGACGATCTGCCGATCCTCGTTGGGAATCTCGATGCCCACGGTGGTCTTGCCAGGAATGACCTCGACCACGCGCACGCTGACCATGGCCATCGAACGCGCCAGGTCCTTGGCCAGATTGGAGATGCGGCTGACCTTGACGCCGGCCGCAGGCTGGATCTCGAAACGGGTAATCACCGGGCCTGGATGAACCGACTCGACCACCACCTCGACGCCGAACTCCTTGAGCTTGATCTCCAGCAGCCGCGACATGGCCTCGAGAGACTCCGGCGAATACTGCTTCTGCTGCTTCTCGGCTACATCGAGGATGGAAATCGGCGGCAGAGTGCCTTCGACCGCGGTGTCAACGAACAGCGGCGCCTGCTTCTCCTTGAGTACGCGCTTGCTCGGCTCGGCCGGTTTGGGCGGTGCGGGCGGTGTGATCACCGGGGCCGGGCGCTTCTCCAGCTCGCTCATGTGCTTGGCCAGTGCCTCGTCGCGCTCGATGATGCGCTCCTTGACCTTCGCCTGCTCGCGCCGGTCGCGCACCATCGGCGCGGCCACCTCGCTCACCACGTCGTCCGCCTCGCGCAGCTGTGCGACCAGCTGCTTGCGTTCGGCGCGGGCACTCCACCAGCGGCTGAAGAAGCTCTGGATCAGCTCCAGCAGGTCGAGCGTGATTTTGCCGGTGATGTCCATCACCTTGAACCAGGAAAGGTCGGTAAAGACCGTCAGCCCGAACAGGAAGAACGCCAGCAAGGCGAGCGTGCTGCCCTGCACGTTGAGCGTCTGCACCGCCAATTGGCCAAGGCTTTCGCCCAGCGCACCGCCTGAGGATGCCGGCAAGGCTTCGCCGCCCTGAAAATGGATATAGGCGAGTGCCGAACCGGACAGCACGAGAAACACCAAGCCGATCAGCCGCCAGGAAAACAGCCAGCCATTCCACACCCAGGGCTGGTGACGGGTGCGGAACACCTGCCAGGTCTTGACGCCCAGCAGCAGCGGGAAAAGGTATGCGAAGTAGCCCAGCGCCATGAACAGCACGTCGGCGAACCAGGCGCCCGCGCGCCCCGCGGCGTTGCGCACCTGATCGACGTTGCTCGTGTGGGTCCACCCCGGATCGCCCGGATCGTAGGTCAGCAGTGCCATCCACAGGTAGACGCAGAGCGCACCGAGCGCTATCAACGCGCCTTCCTTGAGGCGATAGTGCAATTGTTGTCGCCAGACAGTTGCCGGCGCGGTAGATGAGGAATTCTTCAAAACGCTTTCTTTCCTGCGCCTGCGGCGCGATGAACCGTAGTCAGCCAGAACCCCGGCATTGTACGGGTTTGTCGATTCGATGGCATGCGGGTTCCGCGGCGGCTTGGGCTTTTGCCGATGCTTCGGTGTAGCATAAACGCCCGATTTCCCGGCGCGGCTCGACTGGAGCACGCTTCTCTATTTGCAACAAAGGCTTATGAGGGCTTTTTATGAGTGAAGTCAAGCATTCGCGTCTGATCATCCTCGGCTCGGGCCCGGCCGGTTATACCGCTGCGGTATACGCTGCCCGCGCCAACCTGAAGCCACTGATGATCACCGGCATCCAGCCCGGCGGCCAGCTGACCACCACCACCGAGGTCGACAACTGGCCTGGCGACGTTGAAGGCCTGACCGGCCCGGATCTGATGGTGCGCATGCAGAAACACGCCGAGCGCTTCGACACCGAGATCGTCTTCGATCACATTCATACAGCCGAGTTGCAGCAGCGCCCGTTCACCTTGCGCGGTGACAGCGGCGTCTACACCTGCGATGCGCTGATCATCGCAACAGGCGCTTCGGCGCAGTATCTCGGCCTGCCCTCCGAAGAAGCGTTCGCCGGTCGCGGCGTATCCGCCTGCGCCACCTGTGACGGCTTCTTCTACCGCAACCAGGTGGTCGCGGTGATCGGTGGCGGCAATACCGCGGTCGAGGAGGCGCTGTACCTGTCCAACATCGCCAAGGAAGTCCACCTGATCCACCGCCGCGACAAGCTCCGCTCGGAGAAAATCCTGCAGGACAAGATCATGGACAAGGCGACCAACGGCAACATTCGCCTGCACTGGAACCACACCCTCGAGGAAGTGCTCGGCGACGCCAGCGGCGTGACCGGCGTTCGCCTCAAGAGCACCCTCACTGGTGAAGAGAACACGCTGGACCTCGCGGGCGTATTCATCGCCATCGGCCACAAGCCGAACACCGAGCTGTTCCAGGGCCAGCTGGAAATGAAGGATGGCTACCTGAAGATCCGCGGCGGCGGTGAAGGCGATGCCACCTGCACCAGCATTCCCGGAGTGTTCGCCGCAGGCGATGTGGCCGACCACGTCTATCGCCAGGCCATCACCTCGGCAGGCGCCGGCTGCATGGCGGCACTGGATGCCGAGAAGTACCTGGACAATTGATCCCAGGCGGGCTTCGGCCCGCCCTCCCCTACCCTGCGTGCCGACATGCTGACCTGGCTAAAGCGCGACGACCTCAGCTTTCCTCCCCTCGAAACGGCTCTGAGCGAACCCAACGGCCTGCTTGCCGCTGGCGGCGACTTGCGGCCCGAGCGACTCCTGGCTGCCTACCGCCACGGCTGTTTCCCCTGGTACCAGGAAGGCCAACCCCTGTTGTGGTGGTCGCCCGATCCGCGCACGGTGCTCTTTCCTGACGAGCTGCATGTATCGCGCAGTCTGCGCAAGCGCATGCGCCACGGCGACTATCGGGTGACCTTCGACAAGGCCTTTGCCGAGGTCATCCAGGGATGCGCCAGCCCGCGGAGCTACGCCGACGGCACCTGGATCACGACACCGATGCAAGACGCTTATGTCAGGCTGCACGAGATGGGCGTCGCTCACTCGGTGGAAGTCTGGCAGCAAGGGCAACTCGTCGGCGGACTCTACGGCCTCGCAATGGGTGAGCTATTTTTCGGCGAGTCGATGTTCAGCCGCGCCACCGATGCGTCCAAGGTCGGATTCGTCACTCTGGTGGAACGGCTGCGCGAATGGGGCTTCGCATTGATCGACTGCCAGATGCCGACCCGCCACCTGGAGAGCTTCGGCGCTCGCAGCATCCCACGCGCGGCGTTCGCCGAGGCACTCGCAGTGCATCTGGATCGCCCCAGCGCAGCCGACTGGCGCGCCTAGTCGACCGCGGTAAGCTGGCCTACACTGGGTTCATGATTTCTGAGAGTTGACCATGACTTCACTGGCTCGCCTCAAGTTCTACGCCACCCAGCCCCACGCTTGCAGCTACCTGCCCGACGAACAGGCCACCACCTTGTTCCTCGATCCAAGCCAACCAATGGACGTGCAGGTGTATGCGGAGCTTTCGGAGATGGGCTTTCGTCGCAGCGGGGACCATCTGTATCGCCCCCACTGCCAGCGCTGCTCGGCCTGCATTCCGGCCCGCATCCCGGTGAATGCACCGGAACTCAGTCGCCAACAGAAGCGTATCCTCAAGCGCAACGCCGACCTGCAAGTCCGCGGCGTCCGCCCGGCGTTCAGCGAAGAGCTGTATGCGCTCTATGCCAACTACATCGAGAAACGCCACGCCGATGGCGACATGTATCCACCCAGCCGCGAGCAGTTCAACACCTTCCTGGTACGCGACCTACCATTCTCCCGCTTCTACGAGTTCCGCCTGGATGGCAGGCTGCTGGCTGTCGCCGTCACGGACGTGCTACCCAACGGACTGTCCGCCGTGTACACCTTCTATGATCCGGACGAGGAACGGCGCAGCCTGGGGCGCTATGCGATTCTCTGGCAGATGGGAGAAGCAGCACGCCTTGGCCTGAAGGCCGTCTATCTCGGCTATTGGATCAAGAACTGCCGAAAGATGAACTACAAGACCGAATATCGGCCCATCGAACTTCTGGTCAACCAGCGCTGGGTGACGCTCAGCTGAAGTCCTTGGCTCATCGACCCATTTCGGGCACAATGCTTGCCGCTTTTGCCCGTGCATCTACGCGGGCCAATTATCTGGATACCGAGGACTTTACTGAATGTCGAAAGAAGACAGCTTCGAAATGGAAGGTACTGTCGTCGACACCCTGCCCAACACCATGTTTCGCGTGGAGTTGGAAAACGGGCACGTCGTTACTGCGCACATCTCCGGAAAGATGCGCAAGAACTACATCCGGATTCTTACCGGTGACAAGGTTCGCGTGGAGCTGACCCCCTACGATCTGAGCAAGGGTCGCATCACCTACCGCGCCCGCTAAGCGAGCCGCGAGAAAAAACGCCCGGTCTTACCGGGCTTTTTTGTTTGCGCCTATCATCGCGTACCGTCAGCACACCGCACAAACGAAAACGCCCGGCAAAAGCCGGGCGTTCGTTGAACGGCCGTCAGGCCAGTTCGGCAGCGGTTTCGAATTCGAAGAACGGCTCGCCGTCACGAATATCGATATGCACCACACCGCCGTGCTCGGCCAGCTCTCCGAACAGGATCTCCTCAGCCAGAGGCCGCTTGATCTTGTCCTGAATCAGCCTGGCCATCGGCCGTGCACCCATCTGGGCGTCATAGCCGTGCTCTGCCAGCCAACCACGGGCAGCATCCGACACTTCCAGCGTCACGTGCTTGTCCTCCAGCTGCGCCTGCAGCTCGATCAGGAACTTGTCGACGATGCTCTTGATGACGTCATGGCTCAGGCGGCCGAACTGGATGATGGTATCCAGGCGGTTGCGGAACTCCGGCGTGAAGCTCTTCTTGATGACTTCCATGGCATCGGACGCATGATCCTGCAGGGTGAAGCCGATAGAAGCCCGCGCTGCGGTTTCTGCCCCCGCATTGGTGGTCATGATGATGATCACATTGCGGAAGTCGGCCTTGCGCCCGTTGTTGTCGGTGAGCGTGCCGTGATCCATCACCTGCAGCAGGAGGTTGAAGACCTCAGGGTGAGCCTTCTCGATTTCATCCAGCAGCAGCACGCAATGCGGCTGCTTGGTGATGGCCTCGGTCAACAGACCGCCCTGGTCGAATCCGACATATCCGGGAGGTGCACCGATCAGACGCGACACCGTGTGCCGCTCCATGTACTCGGACATGTCGAAGCGGATCAGCTCGACCCCCAGCGCCCGGGCCAACTGGCGTGCGGCTTCGGTCTTGCCTACCCCTGTCGGGCCGGCGAAGAGGAAGGAGCCCACCGGTTTGTCCGGTGCCTTTAGCCCTGCACGGGACAGCTTGATGGCGGTGGCCAGCGAATCGATCGCATCGTCCTGGCCGAACACCGTGAGCTTCAGATCGCGCTCGAGGTTACGCAGCAATTCCTTGTCGGAGCTGCTGACGTGCTTCGGGGGAATCCGCGCAATCTTCGCCACGATGTCCTCGACCTGCTCGACATCGATGCACTTGACCCGCTGCCCTTCGGGCTGCAGACGCTGATAGGCGCCGGCCTCGTCGATCACGTCGATGGCCTTGTCCGGCATATGGCGATCATTGATGTAGCGCGAGGCCAACTCCGCCGCGGCGCGCAATGCCTCGTCGCTGTACTCGATGTTGTGATGCTGCTCGAAACGCCCCTTGAGCCCGCGCAGGATGCCGATGGTGTCCTCCACCGAAGGCTCGGTGACGTCGACCTTCTGGAAACGCCGCGCCAATGCGCGGTCTTTCTCGAAGATGCCGCGGAACTCCTGAAACGTGGTGGAGCCGATGCAGCGGATCTCGCCGGACGACAACAGCGGCTTCAGCAGGTTGGACGCGTCCATGACGCCGCCGGATGCCGCGCCAGCCCCGATGATGGTATGGATCTCGTCGATGAACAGGATGGCGTGGGGCCGCTTGCGCAGCTCGCCGAGCAGCGCCTTGAAACGTTTCTCGAAGTCGCCGCGGTACTTGGTACCGGCCAGCAGCGCACCAAGATCCAGCGAATACACGACGCTATCGCTCAGCAGATCGGGTACCTGATTATCGACGATCCGCTTCGCCAGCCCTTCGGCGATAGCCGTCTTGCCGACGCCCGCCTCACCGACCAGCAGAGGGTTGTTCTTGCGACGCCGCGCCAGGATCTGTGCGACCCGCTCGACCTCGTGCTCGCGGCCGACCAGCGGATCGATCCGCCCCTGCCGGGCCAGCTCGTTCAGGTTGCTGGCATAGGCGTCCAGAGGATTGCTGGAAGCACCCGCCTCGCTGCCGTCCTCGTCCTGCATGTCGGCATCGTTCTCTGGACTGCCGGAATTTCCGGGGACCTTGGAAATGCCATGAGCGATGTAATTGACGACATCGATACGCGCAACGTTCTGTTGCTTGAGCAGGAAAACCGCCTGGCTTTCCTGCTCGCTGAAGATGGCGACCAAGACATTGGCACCGGTGACTTCACGCTTGCCAGAGCTCTGCACATGGAATACGGCACGTTGCAGAACTCGCTGGAACCCCAGGGTTGGCTGGGTTTCGCGCTCTTCATCGTGCTGTGGGATAAGTGGTGTGGTGGAATCAATGAATTCCTGCAGGTCGTGCCGGAGCTTGTCCAGGCTCGCCCCGCAGGCCCGCAGTACGGTAGCAGCCGCTTCATTGTCCAGTAGGGCCAACAGGAGGTGTTCAACCGTCATGAACTCATGACGTTTGGTACGTGCCTCTTTGAAAGCCAGATTCAGAGTGACTTCGAGCTCACGGTTCAACATAGCTTTCACCTCTTCCCCAGCAGTCGGAGTTAACCGTCCTTCTCGATCTCACAAAGCAGCGGGTGCTGGCATTCCCTTGCATATTGATTCACTTGCATTGCTTTGGTTTCGGCGACGTCGCGGGTATACACACCACAGACGGCCTGCCCCTCGGTATGGACGGCCAGCATGATCTTGGTGGCCTGCTCCCTGCTGTGATTGAAAATGCCTTCCAGTACCTCGACGACGAAATCCATCGGCGTGTAGTCGTCATTGAACATGACAACTTTATACATCGGTGGTGCCTTCAGCTGCGGCTTGGCCTCTTCAACAGCCAGGCCAGACGCATCGTCTCCGTCCTCCAGAGGCCGATCCTGATTGAATGTTAGTCGAATCTGAGCAAATGCATGCATGCGCATAACGGTTCTAGGTCGTGGCGCGGGGGCCAGATAAATATGGACAGCTTCGCAGCCAGCTGACGAGTCGCCTTGACTATCGGCAAAACGGTGATACAAACAGTAAGTGCCTACAAGGGCAAACGGGTTGCGCAACATGAGGCCTCGGGCTGCATAAGCGCGGAATGAAATGGATGTTACTCCAGTAATGGACTCCTTTGCAGAGGGATAACAGCATGCTAAGCGGTAAGGTCAAGTGGTTCAACAACGCCAAAGGCTACGGCTTCATCGTAGCAGACGGCGGCGATGAGGACCTGTTCGCCCACTACTCGGCCATCCAGATGGAAGGCTACAGAACTCTGAAAGCTGGGCAAGCGGTCATGTTCAATATCCTGCAGGGTCCGAAAGGCCTCCACGCAACCGACATCCGGCCTCAGCAAGCCGTGTCCGAAGCGACGACTCCTGCCGCTGCCCAGGGTGCTTCCACGGTCGACGCCTGACGTCCTGCGGGAGCGAACAAAAAAGGCCGATCAATCGATCGGCCTTTTTACCCACTTGCTTACATGTGGCTGATCATGGCGTCGCCGAACTGCGAGCATGACATCAGCTGCGCGCCTTCCATCAGTCGCTCGAAGTCGTAGGTGACCGTCTTGGCAGCAATGGCGCCTTCGGTGCCCTTGATGATCAGATCGGCCGCTTCGACCCATCCCATGTGGCGCAGCATCATTTCGGCCGAAAGGATCAGCGAACCCGGGTTGACCTTGTCCTGACCGGCATACTTGGGCGCCGTGCCATGGGTCGCCTCGAACATCGCCACCGTGTCGGACAGGTTGGCACCCGGAGCGATACCGATACCTCCAACCTCAGCCGCCAAGGCGTCGGATAGGTAGTCGCCATTCAGGTTGAGCGTGGCGATGACATCGTATTCGGCCGGACGCAGCAGAATCTGCTGCAGCATGGCGTCGGCGATGGCGTCCTTGACCACGATGTTCTTGCCGGTATTGGGGTTCTTGAACTGCATCCAGGGTCCACCATCGAGCAACTCTGCGCCGAACTCGTCGCGAGCGACTTCGTAGCCCCACTCCTTGAAAGCACCCTCGGTGAATTTCATGATGTTGCCCTTGTGGACGAAGGTGACCGAGTCACGATCATTGTCCACGGCATACTGTAGCGCCTTGCGAACCAGACGCTTGGTACCTTCCAGCGAGACGGGCTTAATGCCGATGCCACAGTTCTCGGTGAAGCGGATCTTTTTGACGCCCATTTCCTCGGTGAGGAACTTGATGACCTTCTCCGCCTCAGGGGAGCCGGCTTTCCACTCGACACCGGCGTAAATATCTTCGGAGTTCTCGCGGAAGATCACCATGTCCACATCGCCTGGGTTCTTCACGGGGCTCGGAACGCCAGTGAACCAGCGAACCGGGCGCTGGCAGACATAGAGGTCCAGTTCCTGACGCAGCGCAACGTTCAGCGAACGGATACCGCCTCCAACCGGCGTGGTCAGCGGTCCTTTGATGGACACCACATAATCGCGAACCGCTTCCAGTGTTTCCTTCGGCAGCCAGGTGTCCTGGTCATAGACCTGAGTGGCTTTCTCGCCAGCATAGATTTCCATCCAGGCGATCTTGCGCTTGCCGCCGTAGGCCTTCTGCACGGCTGCGTCCACGACCTTGATCATCACCGGGCTGATGTCAACGCCGATGCCGTCCCCCTCTATATAAGGAATGATCGGATTGTCGGGAACGTTCAGGGTGTTATCGGCATTGACGGTGATTTTGTCACCGCTGGCTGGCACCTGGATCTTTTGGTATCCCATGCTGGACTCCGTCTTCGTGGTTAGACATCGATCGTCGTTTGAGGGTAACCCACTCGAATCGCCTGAAACTACATGTTCGTTCGTCGTATGCGCAATGCCGTTCTGCCAGAGGGGGGCTCGATGGTATACTGCCGCGATGACTCACAAGTCATAAGGGACGAGCCTGTACCAGACCCGCCTCTTGAACCCTGACGCTGCCACCGCGGCTCGGCGGTTCAAACGCTCGACACTCTATTGGTGCATCCATCATCACCGCGGCGAATCCCCTTCTGGCTCGACTACTAGATGGAGAGTCAGGGCGCCTACCCGGCGCATTCGGGATTCTGTGCACGCCCAGCAAGAAGAGAGTTAACGCTAAATGTCCACCCCTTCGAAGATCATCTATACCTTCACCGACGAAGCTCCAGCCCTGGCAACCTATTCGCTTCTTCCCATTGTAGAAGCCTTCGCAGCCTCCGCTGACATCTCCGTCGAAACACGCGACATCTCTCTTGCAGGGCGCATCCTTGCGAGCTTCGCCGATCAGCTGGATGCCGACAAGAAAGTCGAAGATGATCTGGCCAAGCTTGCCGAGCTGACCAACCAGCCCGACGCCAACATCATCAAGCTCCCCAACATCAGCGCCTCCGTTCCACAGCTCAAGGCAGCGATCGCCGAGCTGCAGGCCCTGGGCTACAACATCCCCAACTACCCCGAAGACCCGCAGACCGATGCCGAGAAAGACGCGCGCGCGCGTTACAGCAAGGTGCTCGGTAGCGCCGTGAACCCGGTCCTGCGCGAAGGCAACTCCGACCGCCGCGCGCCGGCCGCCGTGAAAGCCTATGCCCGCAAGCATCCGCACTCCATGGGTAAGTGGAGCAAGGCATCCCAGTCCCACGCCGATTACATGCGCGGCGGCGACTTCTTCTCCAGCGAACAGTCGATCACCATGGAAAAAGCCGGTGACGTGCGTATCGAGTTCGTTGGCAAGGATGGCAAGGTCGAGGTCAAGAAGCAGCTCGCCCTGCAGGAAGGCGAAGTGCTCGATGGCATGTTCATGAGCTGCAAGAAGCTGCGCGCGTTCTTCGAAGACACGCTGCAGGACTGCAAGGAAACCGGCGTCATGTGGTCCCTGCACGTCAAGGCGACCATGATGAAGATCTCCCACCCGATCGTCTTCGGCCATGCCGTGAGCGTTTACTACAAGGACGTCTTCGACAAGTACGGCGATCTGTTCAAGGAGCTGGGCGTCAACCCGAACAACGGCATCAGCAGCGTCTACGACAAGATCAAGTCCCTGCCCGCCTCGCAGCAGGAAGAAATCCTGCATGACATCCACGAGGTCTATAGCCACCGCCCGGAAATGGCGATGGTCGACTCGGTCAAGGGCATCACCAACCTGCACATCCCGAGCGACGTGATCGTCGACGCCTCGATGCCGGCGATGATTCGCAACTCCGGCCAGATGTGGGGCAAGGATGGCAAGCAGAAGGACACCAAGGCGGTGATGCCGGAGAGCACCTACGCCCGCATCTACCAGGAAATGATCAACTTCTGCAAAACCAACGGCGCCTTCGACCCGGTCACCATGGGCAGCGTGCCAAACGTCGGTCTGATGGC
Organism: Stutzerimonas sp. Brlt_14; assembly: GCF_051948915.1. Taxonomy (NCBI): domain Bacteria; kingdom Pseudomonadati; phylum Pseudomonadota; class Gammaproteobacteria; order Pseudomonadales; family Pseudomonadaceae; genus Stutzerimonas; species Stutzerimonas sp. Brlt_14. Next base: position 15,435 of record NZ_JAYJLM010000002.1, on the reverse strand, counting down.
GCAGAAGGCTGAGGAATACGGCTCACACGACAAGACCTTCGAAATGCACGCCGACGGCACCATGCGCGTCGTACTGGCCGATGGCACCGTACTGATGCAGCACGAAGTCGAGAAAGGCGATATCTGGCGTGCCTGCCAGACCAAGGACGCGCCGATCCGCGACTGGGTCAAGCTGGCCGTTACCCGCGCCCGCCAGTCCAACACCCCAGCCGTGTTCTGGCTGGACCCGGAGCGTGCCCACGACATGCAGCTGCAGAAGAAGGTCGAAACCTATCTGCAGGAGCACGACCTGAGCGGCCTGGACATTCGCATCATGGGCTACAACGAAGCCATTCGCCTGAGCATGGAGCGCATGATCCGCGGCAAGGACACCATTTCCGTCACCGGCAACGTGCTGCGCGATTACCTGACCGACCTGTTCCCGATCATGGAGCTGGGCACCTCGGCCAAGATGCTGTCCATCGTTCCGCTGATGGCCGGCGGCGGCATGTACGAGACTGGCGCCGGTGGTTCCGCGCCGAAGCACGTGCAGCAGCTGGTCGAAGAAAACTATCTGCGCTGGGATTCGCTGGGTGAGTTCCTCGCCCTGGCGGTTTCGCTGGAGGAGACTGGCATCAAGACTGGCAACGGCAAGGCGAAGATCCTAGGCAAGACCTTGGACCAGGCCACTGGCAAGTTGCTGGACAACAACAAGTCCCCGGCGCGCAAGGTTGGCCAGATCGACAACCGCGGCAGCCACTTCTACCTGGCACTGTACTGGGCGCAGGCTCTGGCCGCGCAGGACGAAGATGCCGAGCTGAAGGCTCACTTCACTCCGCTGGCCAAGACCCTGACCGAGCAGGAAGCGGCCATCGTCGCTGAACTGGCAGCCGTGCAGGGCAAGCCGGTCGACATCGGCGGCTACTACCGCTCCAACCCGGAGCTGACCAGCAAGGTGATGCGCCCCAGCGCCACCTTCAACGCTGCCCTGGCCGCGCTGAACGCCTGAGTCTGCACCTGAGCGTCAATACGAACCCCGGCCTTGCGCCGGGGTTCGTGCTTTCAGCAGCCCAGCTGCTGTTATGATCGCCTCATTTGCGCAAGGCAGCCCCTATGGATTGGCACCCCCACATCACCGTCGCTACCGTAATCGAAGACCAGGGCCGCTTCCTCCTGGTGGAGGAACTCAAGGCAGGCCGACTGGTGCTCAACCAACCCGCCGGCCACCTGGAGGCCAACGAGAACCTGCGCGAGGCCGCCATCCGGGAGACGCTGGAGGAAACGGGCTGGGAGGTCGAGCTCACCGGCCTGGTCGGCATCTACCTGTATACCGCCCCGAGCAACGGCATCACCTATCAGCGCGTGTGCTTTGCCGCCAGGGCCGTGCGTCACGATGCGCAACGATCACTCGACGATGGCATCGTCGCAGCCCGCTGGTTGAGCCGCGAGGAGCTGGCCCAGCAGCCCGAGCGCTGGCGCAGCGAGCTGGTTCCGCGCTGCATCGATGACTACCTGGCCGGGCCGCTGCATCCGCTTGACGTCATTCGCAACTGATCACAACTTCGTCACGCCGGCGCCAGCTGATAGAATTCGCCCCTTTGCAAAGCCCTGGCGTACTTCTATGTCTGTTGCGACCCTCTCCGCTCCGGAAAAAACACGCGTGATCGTCGGCATGTCCGGCGGCGTGGACTCGTCTGTTTCCGCCCTCCTGCTGCTCGAACAGGGCTATCAGGTCGAAGGCCTGTTCATGAAGAACTGGGAAGAGGACGACGGCACGGAGTACTGCACCGCCAAGGAAGACCTGGCCGACGCCCAAGCCGTGTGCGACCGCATCGGCATCAAGCTGCACACCGCCAACTTTGCTGCCGAGTACTGGGACAACGTGTTCGAGCACTTCCTCGCCGAATACAAGGCCGGGCGCACGCCGAACCCGGACATCCTCTGCAACCGGGAAATCAAGTTCAAGGCGTTCCTCGATTACGCCCTGATGCTCGGTGCTGACCTCATCGCCACTGGCCATTACGTGCAGCGACGTGACCGCGATGGCCGCAGCGAACTGCTCAAGGGCCTCGACCCCAACAAGGACCAAAGCTACTTCCTGCATGCCGTCGGAGGCGAGCAACTGGCCAAGACGCTGTTTCCCGTCGGCGAGCTGGAGAAGCCCGAGGTCCGCGCGATTGCAGAGAAGCACGGCCTGGCTACGGCGAAGAAGAAGGACTCCACCGGCATCTGTTTCATTGGCGAACGGCGTTTCAGTGATTTCCTCAAGCAGTACCTGCCCGCCCAACCGGGAAACATCGAAACGGTCGACGGCGAGGTAATTGGCCAGCACCACGGCCTGATGTATCACACCATCGGCCAACGCCAGGGGCTGGGTATCGGCGGTCTCAAGGATGCCTCCGACGAGCCCTGGTATGTGCTGAGCAAGGACCTGCAGCGCAACGTGCTGATCGTTGGCCAGGGCAATGACCACCCGTGGCTGTTCTCCCGCGCGCTGCTGGCTTCCGAGATCTACTGGGTAAACCCCGTGGACCTCAGCGCCCCGCTCAAGCTGACCGCCAAGGTTCGTTATCGCCAGAGCGACCAGGCTTGCACGCTGGAACGGACGCCCGATGGCTATCGCGCCGTGTTCGAAGCGCCGCAACGCGCCGTCACGCCTGGCCAATCAGTGGTGTTCTATGATGGCGAGGTCTGCCTCGGCGGCGGCGTCATCGAACAGGCCGAACCCTGGTTCGAGGGCCGAGCATGAGCAAGCTGGATGAACAACTGATAGCCCTCGGCGCGGTGTTCGAAGCCGCCACGCTGGTCGACCGCATCGCCCGAACCGGCCAGGTGCCGAACGCCGCGCTCGGCTGCATGCTCGGTAGCCTACTGGCGCGCAACCCGCAGACTACACTGGAAATCTACGGCGGCGACGACCTCAATCTGCGAGACGGCTACCGTGCCTTGGTCGGCGCGCTGGAGCGCGACAGCAGCAGCCTGCAGCGCGAACCGTTGCGCTATGCGCTGGCGATGATCGGCCTGGAGCGACAGCTGGACAAACGTGGCGACATGCTGCAAGTCATCGGCAGCCGGCTGGATCAGATCCAGCAGCAGGTCGAGCACTTCGGCCTCACCCATGAAAACGTGGTCGCCTCGTTCGGCGGGCTCTATCAGGACACCCTAAGCACCTTCCGCCAGCGCATCCAGGTTCAGGGCGACATGCGCCACCTGCAGCAGAGCGACAACGCCGCCAAGATTCGCGCCCTGCTGCTCTCCGGCATTCGCTCTGCCCGCCTCTGGCGCCAGCTTGGCGGGCACCGCTGGCAGCTGATCTTCAGCCGGCGCAAGCTGCTCGATGCACTCTATCCTCGACTGCGCTCGACACAGAGCGAAGACCGATAACCGGGGAGAATGGACCGGGATGTGCCGGTACATTCGTGTATAATCTGCGCCCTTTTCGTTGCCCGACTGTCCGAGAATGCCCTCTATGCAGCTTTCCTCGCTCACGGCGGTTTCCCCCGTCGATGGCCGCTACGCCGGCAAAACCAGCTCCCTGCGCCCGATCTTCAGCGAATTCGGCCTGATTCGTTGCCGTGTTCAGGTCGAGGTCCGCTGGCTACAGCGCCTGGCAGCCCACCCGGGCATTCCGGAAGTCGCGCCCTTCTCCGCCGAAGCCAATACGCTGTTGAATCAGCTGGCGGAGAACTTCCAGCTGGAGCACGCCGAGCGTGTCAAGGAGTTCGAGCGCACCACCAACCACGACGTCAAAGCCGTGGAGTACCTGCTCAAGGAGCAGGCCAAGCAGCTGCCTGAATTGGCCAAGGTCAACGAATTCATCCACTTCGCCTGCACCAGCGAAGACATCAACAACCTGTCCCACGCTCTGATGTTGCGCGAAGGCCGCGACACCGTTCTGCTGCCGCTGATGCGCCAGCTCGCCGACGCCATCCGCAGCCTGGCCGTCCAGTTCGCCGACGTGCCGATGCTGTCGCGCACCCACGGTCAGCCGGCCTCCCCGACTACGCTTGGCAAGGAACTGGCCAACGTGGTCTATCGCCTGGAGCGCCAGATCGCTCAGGTAGCTGCCGTGCCGCTGCTGGGCAAGATCAACGGGGCCGTGGGCAACTACAACGCCCATCTGTCCGCCTACCCAGACGTCGACTGGGAAGCCAATGCCCGCGAATTCATCGAGGGTGATCTGGGCCTGTCGTGGAACCCCTACACCACGCAGATCGAGCCGCACGACTACATCGCCGAGCTGTTCGACGCCATCGCGCGCTTCAACACCATCCTCATCGACTTCGATCGCGACGTCTGGGGCTACATCTCCCTCGGTTACTTCAAGCAGAAAACCGTCGCAGGCGAAATCGGCTCCTCGACCATGCCGCACAAGGTCAACCCGATCGACTTCGAGAACTCCGAAGGAAACCTCGGCATTGCCAACGCGCTGTTCCAGCACCTGGCCAGCAAGCTGCCGATTTCCCGCTGGCAGCGCGATCTGACCGACTCCACCGTCCTGCGCAACCTGGGCGTTGGCTTCGCCCACAGCGTCATCGCCTACGAGGCGAGCCTCAAAGGTATCGGCAAACTGGAGCTCAACGCTGCCCGCATCGCCGAAGATCTCGATGCCTGCTGGGAAGTGCTTGCCGAGCCGGTACAGACCGTCATGCGGCGTTATGCCGTGGAGAATGCCTACGAGAAGCTGAAGGATCTGACCCGCGGCAAAGGCATTACGCCTGACGCACTGCAGGCCTTCATCGACGGCCTCGACATCCCGGCCGACGCCAAGGCGGAGCTGCGCAAGCTGACGCCGGCAAGCTACATCGGCAACGCCGCTGCCCAGGCCAAGCGCATCTGATCGATCCCATGCCTGCACGCCCGGCTGTGCCGGGCGTTTTTATTTTCAGCTCTGCCATATAGAGCAAGGTGTTACGCATGACTTCTGATATTCCACTTCAAATTCTGGGCGGCATCAGTGCTCGGGAATTCCTGCGCGATTACTGGCAGAAGAAGCCGCTGCTGATCCGCCAGGCCATCCCGGGTTTCCAGAGCCCGATCTCGCCGGACGAACTGGCCGGCCTCTCCCTCGAAGAGGACGTCGAGTCCCGTCTGGTCATCGAACACGGCGAAAGCCCCTGGGAGCTGCGCCGAGGCCCATTCACCGAGGACACCTATCAGCAGCTGCCGGAGCGTGACTGGACCTTGTTGGTGCAGGCGGTCGACCAGCTCGTGCCGGACGTCGCCGAGCTGATCGAGCATTTCCGCTTTCTGCCCAACTGGCGCATCGACGATGTGATGATCAGCTATGCCGCTCCGGGTGGCGGCGTCGGACCGCACTTCGACAATTACGATGTGTTCCTGCTGCAGGCCCATGGACAGCGCCGCTGGCGCATCGGGCAGATGTGCGACAGCGAAAGCCCGATGCTGGCCCACGGCGACCTGCGCATTCTCGCCGACTTCCAGGGCACCGAAGAATGGGTGCTGGAGCCGGGCGACATGCTCTACCTGCCGCCTCGCCTCGCTCACTTTGGCACCGCCGAGGATGCCTGCATGACGTACTCGGTCGGTTTTCGCGCACCCAGCGCCGCGGAAGTCCTGACCCATTTCACCGACTTCCTCGCGCAATTCCTGCCAGACGAAGAACGCTACAGTGATGCCGATCTACAACCCAGCGATGACCCCTTCCAGATCCAGAGCGATGCACTGGACCGTTTGAAGGCATTGCTTGCCGAGCACATGAGCGACGAACGCCTCCTGCTTACCTGGTTCGGCCAATTCATGACCGAGCCGCGTTATCCGGAGCGTGTCGAGGGCCCGGAACTGAGCGAGGACGAGTTGCTGTCGGCGCTGGAGGACGGCGCGATACTGGTTCGCAACCCCGCGGCCCGGCTGGCCTGGAGCGAGGTGGATATCGGCCTGCTACTGTTCGCCAGTGGCCAGAGCCGCCTGCTTCCCTCTAAGCTGAACGAACTGTTGAAACTGATCTGCTCGGCCGACGCGCTGCATGTCGAAAACGTCGGTCGATGGCTGAGCGACGAGGATGGCCGGGCGCTGCTGTGCGAACTGGTAAAACAAGGAAGTCTGGAGTTTGCTGATGAATAGCGTTCAGGTACGGATCGCCGACTGGCAGCAGGACAACGCCGAACTGCGGCGCATCCGCGAGGCCGTATTCATTGCCGAGCAGGCCGTACCGCCCGAGCAGGAGTGGGACGCCGACGATGCCGAAGCGGTGCACTTCCTTGCACTCGAGGGCGGCTATCCGATCGGCACCGCTCGGCTCCTGGCCGACGGGCAGATTGGCCGCGTGGCGGTGTTGCGCGACTGGCGCGGCATGAACGTCGGCGATGCGCTGATGCGAGCGGTCATTGCCGAAGCCGAGCGCCGCGGCCTGACCGAACAGACTCTGACCGCTCAGGTCCATGCCACCGCGTTTTACGAGCGGCTTGGCTTCAAGGTTGTCAGCGACGAATTTCTTGAAGCCGGCATCCCTCATGTTGAGATGCTCCGCCGGAGCCAGTGAGACGAAATGAACGACGATGCCCCCAAGGAGCGAACCGAACAGGCCGAACTGCCGGCTATCGACTTTCACTCCCCGGGGCGCTTCGCCGTACACAATCCGCCTCCTGATCTGCCCGAGCCCGAAGCCTGGGTCGCGGCTCCCTTCCGCCTTGGACGGGATGTCGAGCTGCAACGATTCGACAAGCCGACTGAAGTACGCCAGCACGCCTTGGCCATGCTGCAGCAGGCGACCCGCGCCCTGTGCATCTACAGCACTGACCTGGAGCCCTGGCTCTATCATCACAGCAGCATTCAGCAGGCCTGCACTCGCCTTCTGCTCGCACACCCTCGCAACCAGCTGCGTATCCTGGTCGCCGACCCAACTCGCGCCGTGAAGGAAGGGCATCGCCTTCTTCAACTCGCGCGCCGGTTGACCAGCAATGTCCATATTCGCAAGCTGCATTCGGATTACCCCGAGCCGAACGGCACCTACCTCCTCGCCGACGACTGCGGGCTGCTGGAGCGCCCCAAGGCCGACCAGTATGCTGGCTACGCCCTGTATCGTGACCCTGCTCGCGTGCGCATACGCCAGGCAGAGTTCGACAAGGCATGGGATCATGGGCAATCGGACGCAAACTTGCGGAGCTTCCTGTTATGAGTCCTCGTATCACGCTGCTGGCCGTCGCGCTCAGCATCTGCCTACCGCTACAGGCGGCAACCGAAGTCATCCAGCTCAACAACCGCATGGGCGAGGAAGTGCTCCCGGTAGCCGAGTCGGTACTGGGCGGCCAGGGCCGAGTCACGGCATATGGCAACCAGCTGATCGTCAACGCACCGGACGCACTGATTCGAGAGCTGCGCCAGGTGGTGGACCAACTGGATGTGGCCCCCAAACGCCTGTTGATCAGCGTCGATACCCAAGACTCGGCTAGCAGCGCGACGGGAGGATATCGGGTAGACGGCTCGGTACGCGCCGGCGACGTGGAGTTCGAAACGGGCCGCGGCGAGATCGGAGGCAGGGACCAGGTTCGCATCATTCGTCGCAGTACCAACAGCCGGGACGGTGGCATTCAGCAGATTCAGGCCAGCGAGGGCTATCCGGCGCTCATTCAGGTTGGCCAGAGTGTTCCGTTGACGACTCAGGGCACCGATGGCTATGGCCAGATCTATCAGCAAACCCAGTATCGTGATGTTCTGCGTGGTTTCTACGCCACCGCCACGGTGCATGGCGATCGCGTGCAGATCAGTATCAGCAGCAGCCGCGACCGACTCGCTCAGGGCCGCAGTGGCGTCGTCGAAGTGCAGAATGCCGATACCCGCATCAGTGGGCGCGTCGGCGAATGGATCACCGTGGGCGGTATCGATGAAAGCGCAAGTTCTGATCAGCGCGGCACGCTGCGTCGCTATTCCACCCAGGGCAGCCAGAACCTTTCGATGCGCCTGAAAGTGGATGTTCTCGACTGAACCACTGCTGACGCGCAGAAGAATGTAGTGGCCTAAAAAAAACACTACAAAACCATTGACGATGAAAAAACAGCGGCGCATTATTGGCCCGCTCCCGCTAACCAGGGGCCCTGGCAAGGGTCTCCGGGGCGTGCTCCAGCCAACCAGCCGAGCCGTTCCGTGACTGTACTGCCCACAAGGCGGACTGACGAGGTTGCGACTGGAACGAGTCGTCCCGAGGGACGGGGTAGCGATTGACGCATCAGCCAGTCTGACCAGCTTCTCGTTGTTGTAGCGCACACGGCAGCCACGCCGGCTGTGGGCGCAGCAACCGGAACCAGCCAGCCCGGCGGTCGTATCCCCCTTCTCCTTGGTTCAATCCTCGTCCCGGTCGATATTTCGACGCTCTGCCGCGTGTTGCCCGCACTGATCAGCGATAGCACGTAGGTTCGGTGGGAAAAAGTCGGTGCTCAACCACACTTATTTTTGAAGGATTGAACATGTCCGCATATCAAGACGACATCAAGGCAGTTGCCGCCCTGAAAGAGCAATACGGCAGCAGCTGGGCCGCCATCAACCCTGAGTCCGTCGCTCGCATGCGCGCCCAGAACCGCTTCAAGACCGGTCTGGAAATCGCTCAGTACACCGCCGACATCATGCGCAAGGACATGGCCGAGTACGACGCCGACTCGTCCGTCTACACGCAATCCCTCGGCTGCTGGCACGGCTTCATCGGTCAGCAGAAGCTGATCTCCATCAAGAAGCACCTGAAGACCACCAACAAGCGTTACCTCTACCTGTCCGGCTGGATGGTTGCTGCTCTGCGCTCCGAGTTCGGCCCGCTGCCGGACCAGTCGATGCACGAGAAGACTGCCGTTTCCGACCTGATCGAAGAGCTGTACACCTTCCTGCGTCAGGCTGACAGCCGTGAGCTGGACCTGCTGTTCACCGCTCTGGACGCTGCTCGTGAGGCCGGCGATTCCGCCAAGGCTGCCGAGATCCAGAGCCAGATCGACAACTACGAAACTCACATCGTACCGATCATCGCCGACATCGACGCTGGCTTCGGTAACCCGGAAGCTACCTACCTGCTGGCCAAGCGCATGATCGAAGCAGGCGCTTGCTGCATCCAGATCGAGAACCAGGTTTCCGACGAGAAGCAGTGCGGCCACCAGGACGGTAAAGTAACCGTTCCGCACGCCGACTTCCTCGCCAAGATCGCTGCCGTTCGTTACGCCTTCCTCGAGCTGGGCATCGACAACGGCGTGATCGTTGCTCGTACCGACTCCCTGGGTGCCGGCCTGACCAAGCAGATCGCCGTGACCAAAGAGCCGGGCGACCTGGGCGACCTGTACAACTCTTTCCTGGATTGCGAAGAAATCTCCGAAGCCGAGCTGGGCAATGGCGACGTCGTAATCAAGCGCGAAGGCAAGCTGCTGCGTCCGAAGCGTCTGCCGTCCAACCTGTTCCAGTTCCGCGCTGGCACCGGCGAAGACCGCTGCGTTCTGGACTGCATCACCTCGCTGCAGAACGGCGCCGACCTGCTGTGGATCGAAACCGAGAAGCCGCACGTTGGCCAGATCAAGGCCATGGTTGACCGCATCCGCGAAGTCATCCCGAACGCCAAGCTGGTCTACAACAACAGCCCGTCCTTCAACTGGACGCTGAACTTCCGTCAGCAGGTGTTCGACGCTTTCGTTGCCGAAGGCAAGGACGTGTCCGCCTACGACCGCGCCAAGCTGATGAGCGTCGAGTACGACGAAACCGAGCTGGCCCAGGTTGCAGACGAGAAGATCCGTACCTTCCAGCGCGACGGTTCGGCTCACGCCGGCATCTTCCACCACCTGATCACCCTGCCGACCTACCACACTGCTGCTCTGTCGACCGACAACCTGGCCAAGGGCTACTTTGCCGACCAGGGCATGCTGGCCTACGTTAAGGGCGTTCAGCGCGAGGAACTGCGTCAGGGTATCGCCTGCGTCAAGCACCAGAACATGGCTGGCTCTGACATCGGCGACAACCACAAGGAGTACTTCGCTGGCGAAGCTGCTCTGAAGGCAAGCGGCAAAGACAACACCATGAACCAGTTCCACTAAGAACAGGTTCGCAGCCGCCCCGGCTGCGGTGTGAAAAAAGCCCTGGCGTGAGCCGGGGCTTTTTTTTGCGACGGATTGAGTGGTGCACGGTTACGCTTCGTCGGCCAGCGCTCCACTGTCATTCTCTTGTCGCATACGAACCTTAGCGTCATGGCTCCGACAACAATCGTTATGGAGCTGCGCCGTGATTACTGAGAACAACGACATTCTGTTCGGCAACGGGGACGAGTTGCCCAGTAACCATTCGACGAATCCGCATATCCAGGATGTGATTTCCCTTGGCCGACGTAAAGTACTCGCGGGTGGCGCAGCCATGGGTGCCCTGGCCTTTCTTGGCGCATCCCTTCCCGGCCTCGCGCAAGCGGCGGAGCCAATGTCCCGCGGGATCAAAGATGTTCCGTTCAAACGTCGTACCCGCCTGCCGTTCGTGCCGGTGGCCGTTACCCGTGCCGACACCATAACCGTGCCGTCAGGCTATACCGCCACCACCTTCATCCCTTGGGGCACGCCGATTACCGGGCGCTATCCGGCCTGGCTGGAAGATGCCAGCAACACGGCTGAAGATCAGGCCCAACAGGTCGGCATGCACCACGACGGAATGCACTTCTTCCCCATGAACGCGAAGCTGGGCGGACGGCAGAGCGACCACGGCTTGCTGGTTCTCAATCACGAGTACATCGATGCACCCCTGCTCCACCGTAACGGTCCGACCGTAGTGGATGGCAAGCGCGTCAACGTCGACGAAGTCCGCAAGGAGATCAACGCACACGGTGTCTCGGTAGTTGAAATCCGCCGAGGTCCACGCGGCGAGTGGTCCGTGCTGCCGACGGCGCGAAACCGCCGCATCACCGGCGCGACACCGATGCGAATCGAAGGCCCGGCGCGCGGCCACGCGTTGATGCGTACCCGCTACAGCCCAAGCGGCACCTCGGCCCGCGGCACCCTCAACAACTGCGCCAACGGATTCACGCCGTGGGGAACCTACCTCACTTGCGAGGAAAACTGGGCCGGCTATTTCGCTACTGGCGACGCCGAGCTTCCGCGTGAGCTCAGCCGCTACGGCGTCCGGGGAGCCGGACGCTATGGATGGGAAACCGTGGCAGGCGATGAATTCGAGCGATTCAATGCGACCCGCATCGCGGCTACTGCCCAAGGCGATTACCGCAACGAGCCAAACACCTTTGGCTGGGTGGTGGAAATCGATCCGTTCGATCCCCATTCGACTCCAATCAAGCACACAGCGCTCGGCCGTTTCGCCCATGAAGGCTTGGTGTTCGCGCCGGTCAAGCCAGGCCGCCCTGTCGTCTGCTATTCAGGCGACGACTCGCAGAACGAGTACATCTACAAGTACGTCAGCCGCGACAAATATCGGCCTCAGCGTAGCGAGGGGCGCCTGCTGGACGATGGCGTCCTCTACGTGGCGCGTTTCAACCCGGATGGCAGTGGCGACTGGCTCGCGCTGGATCATGCCAACCCAGCGTTTCAGCGCGCCTGCAAGGCCGCTGGCGTTCGGTTCGCCGATCAGGGAGAGGTGCTGATCAATACCCGCCTGGCCGCCGATATCGTTGGTGCAACGAAAATGGATCGCCCGGAATGGGGTGCGGTACATCCCGACACGGGTGAGGTGTATTTCACGCTCACCAACAATAGCGGTCGCCAGCAGTCCGATGCGGCCAACCCGCGTTCACCGAATGCGTTCGGCCATATCATTCGCTGGCGCGAAGCGAGCCGGGATTTTGCCGGCACCCGATTCACCTGGGATATCTACCTGCTCGCCGGCCCCGAGGAAAACAGCCGGAGCCCGAAAGGCCGTGCGCTGGACGCCACGAATATCCTGGCCAGCCCCGATGGATTGTGGTTCGACGATGAAGGACGCCTGTGGATCCAGACCGACATGAGCGGTAGCCAGTTGAGCTCCGGTCCGTTTGGCAACAACCAGATGCTGGTTTCCGACCCGAGAACAGGTGAAACCAAGCGTTTCCTGGTCGGCCCGCTGGGTGCCGAGGTGACAGGAATCACGGCAACGCCTGACTTCCGCACGCTGTTCGTGAACATCCAGCATCCGGGTGAGGGTTCGACCTCGACGAACTACACGAGCACTTGGCCAGACGGCGCCGGTCGGCGTCCCCGCTCGGCCACCGTCATCATCACTCGTGAAGATGGTAAGCGCCTGATGTAAACGCCAAGGGGCCTGGCGAGCGCCAGGCCCTCCCCCGCGTCGGCAATCATTGGCCCGGAGGGGGCTCTTCAGGCGAAGTGAACAGCCCCCATGTGGATATGAACAAAGCCGCCACCAGCGGGCCGATCACGAACCCGTTCAAACCGAAAAGCGCCAGACCGCCCAGCGTCGAGATCAGCACGACGTAATCGGGCATCTTGGTGTCTTTGCCCACTAGGATGGGCCTGAGAATGTTGTCCACCAGTCCGATCACCAGCACGCCATAGAGTGTGAGAATCACGCCCTGCCAGATCGCCCCGGTCATCAGAAAGTAGATGGCGACGGGCGTCCAGATCAGTCCGGCCCCCACCGCGGGGAGCAACGACAGAAACGCCATCAACACACCCCAAAGCAGCGCGCCGGATATGCCGAGTACGGCGAAGATGATTCCGCCCAGAGCTCCCTGAGTGACGGCGACCACAATGTTGCCCTTCACCGTCGCACGTACCACACGGGTGAACTTGTTGAAAAGGCGCCTTTTCTGGGCATCGCTGAGCGGAATGGCCTTTCTGATCCGTGCCACCAGCTCTCGACCGTCCCGGATGAAAAAGAACAGCAGATACAACATCACGAAGAAGCTGATCAGGAACTGAAACGTCCCCTGACCGAAGCTGAACGCCTTGGTGGCGAGAAACTGACTGCCCTCGAGCGCACCCGATGCAAGGCGCTCCCGCATGGAGTCCAGATCCCCGAAGCCGAAGCGCTGAAGCTGCAGCTGGACCGATTGAGGTAACAGCTCCCGCAGACCCGATACGAGGCGACCAATGTCCAGCTCGCCGCTCTCTATCTGCTTGTAGAGGGTCGCGCCTTCCTGAACCAGCATGCCCGTAATCAGAATGACAGGTAGCACGGCAACCAGCAGGCAGACCAGCAAGGTAAACAACGCCGTCAGATTGCGGCGTTGACTGAACCGCCGGTAAAGGTAGCGCTGCAAGGGTGCAAAGATGATGGCGAGAATGACCGCCCAGAAAACTGCTCCATAGAACGGCAACAGAATCCAGCCGAACGCCAGGGAAACCACTACCAGCAGCGCGAGGAAGACTTTCTGCTCGAGCGTCGAGTTGACCATTGTTGACCCTGTCGCTGCGTATCGTTCTGTTTAGTCAACGAGCGAGAGCGCGAGTGCGGGCCAGACGACGGATTCGCAACAGGGGCCGTTGTTGTCCGAACGGCCCTTCTCTTCGGTTCAGAGGGTCATCGCTGCCAGCCAGCCGAATGCGAGCAGCGGCAGGTTGTAGTGCAGAAAGGTCGGTACGACGGTATCCCAGATATGGTTATGCTGACCGTCGGCATTCAGACCGGCCGTTGGCCCAAGCGTGGAATCGGATGCAGGGGAACCACCATCGCCGAGCGCGCCGGCTGTGCCAACGAGACTCACGATCGCCAAGGGGCTGAAGCCCAGCTCGACGCCAAGCGGCACGAAAATGGCGGCGATGATTGGCACGGTCGAAAAAGAAGAGCCGATGCCAATCGTGACGAGCAAACCGACCAGAAGCATCAACAGGGCGCCGATGGCCTTGCTGTTGCCGATCCACGCGGTGGATGCGTCTACCAGCAGTTTCACCTCACCGGTTTCACGCATCACTTCAGCGAAACCAGCGGCGGCAATCATGATGAAGCCGATCATGGCCATCATTTTCATGCCGTCGGTAAACAGGTCATCCGCTTCTCGCCAACGCACCACACCGGAGACCGAGAAGATCACGAACCCTGCAAGTGCGCCGAGAATCATCGAGTCCAGCCACAGCTGAATAATGAACGCCGCAGCAACGGCAATGCCTGCCACCACCAAGGTCAGTGGGCTGTAACGTACCGAACTGGGCTCCACCTGCTCGATGCGAGCAAGGTCATATTCACGCGGCTTGCGGTAGCTATAGAAGGCGATCGCCAGCCCCGACAACATGCCCAAAGCTGGGATCAGCATCGCCTGGGTGACCTTGATGCCGGTTACATCCACACCGCTTTTGGCAACGTTGGCCAGCAGAATCTCATTGAGGAAGATGTTGCCGAACCCAACCGGAAGAAACATGTAAGGAGTGATCAGCCCGAACGCGAGCACGCAGGCAATCAGGCGCCGGTCGATCTTCATCTTCGACAGTACGAAAAGTAACGGCGGAACCAGCAACGGAATAAACGCAATATGAATCGGCAGGATGTTCTGGGACGAGATAGCTACCGCCAGCAGAAGTGCGACCATCATCCACTTCACCGCGCCGGTGCCCTGGCCGCCTTGCTTTCCGACCAAAGCCAGAGCCTTGTCGGCAAGCGCGTGGGCCAGACCGCTCTTGCCGATGGCTACGGCGAACGCACCAAGCAGGGCATATGACAACGCCACTGTCGCTCCACCACCCAGGCCCTTGTTGAAAGCGGCGAGGCTGCCTTCGATACCCAACCCGCCAATCAACCCACCGGCCATGGCCCCGGCAATAAGTGCAACGACCACGTGCACGCGGCAAAGGCTCAAGACCAGCATGATGCCGACCGCCGCAACAACTGCGTTCATTTCAAATCTCCGTATAAACGACCAAGTCGCGTAGAAAAGCGCCGCACTCTGCAGCAACTGCGCAGAACTGTCAAAATCGGAACGGCACATTCAGGACGAATGAGCGCATTCTGAGTTGTCAGTAGCCGTTCCCTATCGCTAGCTCGGCGTTAGCGGTACCAGCTTTTACTGAGCAGATAAAACCCAACGCGATGATCACTCACCACGGTATTCACAACCGCTTGTGCAGGTCTCGTGAATGCGGACGCGGGAAAGCTCTGGAAGCAGCGGCTTCAGCTCGTTCCAGATCCATTTCGCCAGGTTCTCGCTGGTGGGGTTTTCCAGACCGGGAATGTCGTTCAGATAGTTGTGATCCAAACGCTCGTAGAGCGGTTTGAAGATGGATTTCAGCTCACCGAAATCCCGAATCCAACCAGTATGTGGATCCACTGGCCCACTTATATACAAGGCAACACGGAAGGAGTGGCCATGCAGCCGCCCGCATTTGTGTCCTTGCGGTACGTGCGGCAAACGGTGCGCCGACTCGAATGTGAATTCTTTGAATATTTCCACTGTATGCACTCGTGATCTGATCGCGACGAAGCGCGCAATTTTACGCGTTTTGCCCGCGTGATTCATGCACAGAGGTTGCTACGCAGGGCAATCACCGCCAAAGAGAGCAGCTGCGGTAATTTGTCGGCATCAAAAAATCGGTGATCCTGCCGCTTTTCCGCGCT